>NZ_JAHBGI010000002.1 GCF_018500185.1 Litoribacter ruber
ATGACTTGGTCTTTTCCTATCATCGCTGTAATGCCAGGTGGAGGCACGATAGCATTTGGCTTTTTTGCAGTGGCCATGATACTTCAATTTGGATTTGTGATTAAATATTTTCCTGAAACGAAGGGAAAAGTACTGGAAGAGGAACTTGCATAACTGACGGGCTACACCTTCTGGATTGGGTATTCGCCCTGCGGCCTGGTTTAGGGGTTTAGAAACCGCGAAGCGACGAGGAAGATGAGGCGTTGGTTTCACGCCACGAGCGCAAAGAGAATGCGCAAAGGGCGCGGCGTTGCCTACAGCTCCGTTAGGAGCGGCCGATATAATAACCGCCGGTGGCAACCGGCGGGCAGCAAACACCTACCACATCACAAGTCCCAGAGGGACGCACCATATAAATTCCTGAGTGAAGCCGCAGGATGGGGATGGCGTGGTTTGCTCTAAACTACTAAACCTCCCGATCCCCGCAGGGATGATCAAGGAATAAACTTCTAACCTACGTAGTTTAGGAGGTTATTCGGCCTGCGGCCTAGTTTAGGGGTTTAGAAATCGCGAAGCGGTGAAAACGATTAGGGGGGTGGGGGCTAGTGGGTAGCAACGGATATGTTATCCAGTTCCCCATCAATAAATTCCCGAATGATCCTGTTGTAAGAGGTGGAGGCACCTGGGAGTACTTTGCCTAGGGTTCCGTCGGATTTGATCAAGAGGTGGAAGGGTACTGCCCTGCCTTTTTTGTTTGTTTCAAAGGATTTGATGTATCGGTTTACTTCGAGGTTGCCGAAGACCTGCTCGTAATTGAAGATCAGGTCCGGGCGCTTATTGTTATAGTTTCTAAAGTTGAACATGCCCAATTTATCAGGGTGTTCATCGGAGAAAGCGATAAACCTTACTTTTTCATTTTGGTAGTCTTCCACTATCTGGTTGAGATCCGGGATTTCCCCTATACAGGGCTGGCACCAGGTTCCCCAAAAGTTGACGATCAATATTTCATCCTCCTTAATGTCTTCATCAATCATATCGCTGATGGCTTTTCTGACATTGGCAGGGGAATCAGCTTTATATAGGCTCGCATCTGGTAAGGCAAAAGCCAGAAATATTATGATGAAAGCGGCTGGAAAGGTATAAGGTTTGGTCATGTGAATCTTGTAAAAATCAGTGGGTTGATACCTAAATAATCTTTTCAATATAGATGTTTTAGTTTTGCGGTGCAAATACAGATGGTGGTACCCACCGCAAAGAAAATAAAGAAGCGCAAAGAATTATTAGTTTAATGGTAAGGGAAGCCGCAGGGTGGTGATGGCGTGGTTTGCTCTAAACTCCTAAACCTCCCTATCCCCGCAGGGATGATCAAGGAATAAACTTCTAACCTACGTAGTTTAGGAGGTTATTCGGCCTGCGGTCTGGTTTAGGGGTTTAGTAACCGCGGCCAGCCCTCTAACCCATCTACCATTTTAATATTCTGCAATCTCATGCATCTAAATGTATTTTATGGATACAAATATGATTTGCAAAATATTGTTTTAATTTATAGGGTCTGAAAGTTTGTAAATATTGGGGATTTAGTTTTAATTAGGGGCTAAATAAATACCAGTACTTCAGTGGTTTGGGTTAAAGGAAAAGTTAGAAGGTACAGGGAATATTCAATTATTGTCCATTTTAACTTTACCCTATGAAAAAAACTCTACTGTTTTGTATTGCCTTCCTTTTTGCCTTTTCAGCTTTTTCACAACATGTCTTTGACGCCAATTTTGCGCCTAAGTTTTATGATTATGCCAAAGCAGAGCAGGCCCTGGCCCAGCCCGACGGGAAAATCATTGTTGCAGGTAATTTTATCGAAATCGATGGGAAGGAAGTGTCCGGATTGGTCAGGCTTAACCCTGACGGTACGCTGGACCCAAGCTTCAAATTCGACTGGGCGCCCATTACCATGGTGCGGAGGATGGAAATCGGCCCTGACAACAAAATCTATGTCCTTAATGGCAGCAGGGTAGGAAAGGGGCAGACGCTCTTACGGCTTTTTGAGGATGGGTCGGTGGACACCTCCTTTGAAATCTCCCTGGATACGGAGATCATGGAATTTGCCATCCTCCCTTCCGGAAACATCGTGGCCCGTCATTTCCAGCGCCATGGCCCCTTGCTTCATATGTATGATGCGCAAGGGAAAAAGGTTGAGGATTTCCAGGTGGAAAGTAACACTGTAGACTTTACCCACCTTGCGGTGCAGGGGGAGAAAATCCTGGCGCTTATCCCTTCTTTTGAGGAAGGACCGTCCAGCTATAAGCTTAGCAGGCTTATGCCCGACGGCAAGTTTGACCCAACTTTTGATTCGCCGGTTCGCTACAGTACCATTCCGCATTACCACCAGATTGTGGTATGGCCGGACAATAAATTCACCTTATACGGATTCCTATCTTCTGAGCAAAGGCAACTTGCCAGGTTTATGCCTGACGGGGAGTTGGATCCCACCTATGCCAATCCGGTGTTCGGCTCAAATTATGACATCCTGAAATATTCACCGGCTCAAAACGGAGAGCTGTTTATCCTCGACAGGGAGGATTTTAGGGAGGTCACACTGCGCAAACTCAGCAACCAGGGGGGGCAGCAGTTTTCCTTTCCCGGTATGACGTTGAGTTCCGAGGAGAGAAGCGAGTCCGAACAGGGCATCATCCCCCTGGCTTTGCCTGACGGGGGACTGCTGGTGTATGGAGCCTTCAGCAAAATTGCCGATCATAATTCTTTCGGAATTACCAAAATTGACCTGTTCAACAGGATTGTGGAGAACTTCAATCCGGAACTTTTAAAAGCAGGTTCTACACAAGTGGCCAAAATGGACCATCAGGGAAGACTTCTGGTCGGGGGGGATTTTGTGAAGGTCAACGGGCATTTTGCCAACAGTTTGACAAGGTTTAAGAGAACCGGTGAAGTGGACGTCACTTTTACTGCAAATTACCTCAAGCAGCGGAAAAATGCGGTTACCGATATTTTTATAAATGAGGATCATGAGGTTTATGTGGGGCTGGAAGTTCCTTGGACCTCAGCGGATTTTCTCCACCAACTCAACGATCAGGGAGTGTTGATGGATGATTTCAAGGAGAAATTTATGGTGCTGTCCTTGGGCGATGGAGTCCGGAAAATTCTGCCTTTGGAAGACGGAGGATTTTTGGTTGGCGGAAACTTTATGGCCGATAAAAACAACCTGAAGCCCCAATACCATCTGGTCAAATTCAACAGGGACCATTCCTTTGATCAGGACTTTAACGTGACGCCCCACTTCAGCAATATGACAAGGCTTTACACCATGGGCATCTCAAACGGGCAGCTTTACACCTCCTCTTTTGACAGAGACGACAATTACCATTTGAAGGTGTTTGGCCTAGATGGCGAGTTTGTCCGGGATTCGGTTTTCCAGGAAAGCGCCAATTATTCCGTCAGGGCGATCACGGCCTTGCCGGGAGGTAAAACACTTATTTCCGGAGGACCCAACCGCCAATTCAGTGAAAATGACAGCTTCAGGAATTTTGTACTGGACAGCCTTGGAAACATAACTGAGGGTAATTTTTCGCATAGACGCTTTATGGTGAATGACGTACAGGTGCTGCTGGATTCAACGCTATTGTGGGGAGGAACCTTTTCTTCTTTCAACAATTTCAACACCCCATATATTGCCAGAACTGACATGGAGGGGATGATCAAGGCGGTGGATACCGAGCTCAATGGACCGATTGAAACCATCAATTATTTGGAAAATGGTTTTCTGGCCTTGTCCGGTACATTCACGGAAGCCAATAAACAGCCCAGATTTGGCTTTGCAATCCTACGAGGGCCGCGCATTTCCCCAAGAATCATTGGGATTAAGGGACCGGGCATTTTTGGCCAAAATGAAACCATTGACCTTGGGGACCTTTTGGAGGTCATCGATATGGACAACAGTTTTCCTACAGGATATACTTTCAAAATCTTGGGCAATGAAGTCGGCTACAGCATTGGGGAGGGAAGTATCACTACCGAAAAGGGTTATGTGGGCCCTCTGACATTTGAGGTGCAGGTCAACGACGGGGAAAGGGACAGCAATATTTTTGCGGTGGAGCTCCAAGTGGAAAGCTATACCAAGATTCAAGTGTTGGGGACCAGCCTTCCTGAGATGATTGCCAAAAACGGGTATCTGGAAATCAAGTTGGAGGACCTGGAACTGAACCTTGACCCAGAAGATGAGGGGTACAAAGATCTTCTGATCGTGATCGAGGAAGGTGAGCATTATTCTGTAGTTGATGGAAAAATCATACCTGACACCGATTATTTGGGTGAACTCAAAGTAACCTTCAGGGTGGATTTTGGCAGTGTAGAAGGATTGCCTTATATCCATAATCTGTTGGTAAGGGACTTTGAAATGCCTGTGATAGTAGGGACAACCTTGACATCTGACCGCTATTTGAATGAAAAGATAGGGGTGACCATTGGGGAGCTTGTTTTCGAAGAAAACCCAGAAATGAACCTCCAAGGTTTTGTGCTAAAACTTCATGCAGGAGCCAATTATATTATTGAAGGGGATACCATTGTTCCTTCAGACCATTTTAAGGGAACCGTTAGGGTAGGCATCAGTCTGGTCAAAGGAGAAGAGGAAACCAATGTATATATAGCTGAATTCAACATGGGTGCCTTGGAACTTCCACGGCCTCAAATCACCAGAGTAGCCTTGCCAAGGGTGATCAACCTGAATGATAGCCTGATCCTGACTTTGGAGGATCTGGTGTTGAGTATAGGACTTACGGAACAGGAGAAGGAGTATTATAAGGTAAATATCAGTGAGGGGGAAAACTTCCGGATAAATGGACAGAGCATATCCCCGGTGAGGGCCTTTACCGGAAAGATGACCATACCGATATTCCTTACCGCTCCGGATTACATCAGCAATGTTTACCTCTGGGAGGTCACCGTGCTTGATCTGGTAATTCCAAAGATTGCGGAAGTGAAGCACGAAAAGGTAATCCCTCCGGGCCAGAACCTTCGGATCAAAGCAGAGGATTTGGAGTTTGATGAAGATATCCCGGCAGATCAAATGGAGTTTTTGAAGATTAACATTCTTCCCGGCGAGCATTACGAAGTTGAGGAAGAGGATATCATCCCTGAGAAGAATTACGAGGGCATGATCACCGTGGGCCTTGAGGCAGAGTTTGGCAAATACAACACCCAGACCGCCTATATCAACTTCAGGGTTTCGGCAGTTACAGGCATTTCCATGCTGGAGAACGTCTCCAACAAAGTGAGAACCTATCCCAACCCGACAACAGGTGAGCTGAACATAGAGGTCAACTACCTGCAGCAGGGCACCACCATGATAGAGGTGATGAATCCGGCAGGCAAAGTGTTGCTGCAGCAGCTGATCGATAAGGACAGCGAGAAACTGATGCTCAACCTCTCCTTGGCCAATCTCCCAAATGGCCTGTACATTCTGAGAATCAGGACGCAGGACAAGGTTGCCATTAAGAAGGTTCAGAAGAGGTAGGGTTGTATCCCCCCTTGTAGGGGCGAAAAATTTTTCGCCCCTACAAGGGGGGATACTTTTTTATTAGAATCAAATACATTTTATCAAAATGAAAAAGTTTTTGCTTTTGGGGATCCTGCAGGTCCTGGTTTTACAGTTTGCTTTTGCGAAGGGAAGCTCTTTTGTTGATTTGGGTGATCGGGTGGTATGGCAAACAGCTGAATTCCAAGTAGAATTAAGCAATTCTGGTGAGGATGATCTCAATTTTGATGCATTGTGGGAGATAGGGCTCCCCAGTCTAAGGATTTTGGATGATTTTCCTTTGACCCTTTCACCAGGTGAGACTACATATCTTAGAATGAGTTTTGTCCCTGAAAATGTTGGGGAATTTAAAGGAGAGATAGGATTTGATAATGGGTTTAGAGTATATATTGAAGGAAGGATCCTGGATTTTGAACAAAAAGTATCTATTATCCTACTGGGCAAAAAAAGCTTTGGGTATGTAGGAGAGGAGCTTACTTTTGAGGTGGAAGTTGAAAATACAGGTGACATTGCCATTGAAAGTTTTACAATCAGGGAGGAGCATACAGGTTATGATGGTGATATTGGGCCTATTGAACCAGGAAAGAAGTTGAGCCTGTAGATACCCTATACGGTAACCCAGGAGGATATAGAGAGAAATAGTATCCACTTAACGGTTGTGGGGACTACTGAGAATGGGTTTCAATTTTTTCATGAAGAACTCTGGCGGTTTAAACCTGGTGCGATGGTTTCCGTGCCGGAGTTGATTGATTTGGGAGAAATATTTTATAAAGGGAATTTTACAGAATATCATTATTTTCTTATTGATATTTATAATCCTGGCACAGATACCTTGGAAATTAGGAGCAAACCGCAGAAAGGTTTAAACTTTTTTGAACCTACAAGTTCTGAACAATTTTTAAAGATATTACCTGGAACATCCCAAAGTTATTCAATGATGTTAACCTTTGGAAAATATGGAGTTTATGAAGGAGAAATAGTATTTGTCAATAACAGTGTAGACAATTCCGAATTAATAGTGAATTTAAAAGCTACAGTGACTTTTGGACCTCCTGATTGGGATATATCAGCGAGTGTTTCTAAAAAAGATTTTTCTAAATTGGGAGATTCTATCACTGTATCCATTTCAATTGATAATAAAGGTGATTATGCAATTGGTCTAATAACAGGGCAAGAAAATAGATTTTTCTATATAGCAGAATATTTAAAACCCAATAGTTCTATGGATTTCTCTTTTGATTCGCCTGTGACGGAAGATGATATTTTAAACGGAAAAAAAGAAATTGACTTTATCATTGATGAATTTTCAGGAGAAAGGGTTTTTATTAAAAAAGTAATTCCACTAAAAACTCCGGGAGATGACGCTTTGCTACGCAAAATAGAGCCTTCAATCACCCCAGAGGGAAAAACTCCATCTGCGATCCAATTTCAATATGACTGGGAAGAAGAAGTGCTTTCTTTGGCCATTGATCTGGAGATCAAGCCGGGTTTTGCTATAGATTGGAATGCTATTGAGCTTCCTTCTCCTTTAAATGAAAGCCATCAATTAATCGTAGAGGAGGCAGGGGCTGCGAACAGTAGGGTGATGAATACTTTCCAAAGAATTAAAATCGCATCAAAGGATGGCAAACCTTTGCCCAAAGGAGATGGCGTATTATTGGAAATACCTATTGAACCTGATTTTTCAGAGGAGTATGAGGTGATTTACGATAATATTATACTGCTTGCTGCCACGGGTGAGGTATTGCCGATCAAGGCAGAAACTTATAGGCTATCTGTCAATGATCCTACAACAAAAAAACCTTTGGTTTCAGCGCCGGAGTTGATTGATTTGGGGGAGGTGTATTTTGGTAATATTGATTCATTGTTCAATATTGAAATCCACAATCCTGGAACAGATACTTTGACAATTAGAGATATCAAAACAAGTGGATATTTTTATTCTGATGATATTGCCTTTTATAGAGAAGCTTTAATTATACCTCCTGGAGAGTCGGGGGGATGGCCAATTAGATTTAAGAAAAGAGCTGTGAATATGGTTTTTGAAGGGGAGGTCATATTAGTTAACAATAGTATTAACCAACCTGAAATAAGTGTTCAATTAAGAGCGGAAGTCGTCTATGGCCCTGCTATTTGGGAGTTAAATGGTTTTCTAAAGGAGACCTTTTCAAATGTTGGGGAAGAAATTGACATTAAAATACAAGCTGTTAACTTAAGAAATTATATTATAGGTAGACTGAGAGGTTTGGAAAGAAACTTTAATAGGGAATTATCTTTTCCATATTGGATCGGCGAATATGATACCTTAGAATTTGATTATAAACATATTGTCACAGAAAATGACATCTTGAACAGCAAAATCGACTTTGACTTTTTTACTTCTGATGTCACGGGAAATGAGGTTTCCCTTCATAAGGAGGTCACCTTAAAGATCCAGGAAGATGACGCTTTGCCACGCAAAATAGAGCCTGTTATCATCAGGGAGGGAAATACTCCTTCGGCCATACAGTTTAAGTTTGAGTGGGAAGAAGAGGTGCTTTCTCTGGCCTTTGATCTGGTGATTAAACCCGGCTTTGCCATCGATTGGAGTAAAGTAGAGCTGCCGATTCCCCTTAGGGATACCCATCAATTGACGGTAGAAGATAATGGGGCTCCAAATAGTAGAATGCTGGAAAATGTTGTCAGGGTAAAAATCACCTCCAAGGATGGGAAACCGTTACCTCAAGGCGAGGGGATACTGTTTAACATTCCCATTGAAGCTGAAGATTCTGAAGAGTATGAGGTGAACTTCGACAATATTGTCCTGCTTGCTGCCACAGGCAATGTATTGCCAATCAATGCTGGGAATTACAGACTGGCCGTGAATGATCCGGTGACCGGGATCTACCCGGAATTCAGGCACCTCAACATCTTAACCCAGAACTACCCGAATCCCTTTAGTAGGGCAACCACCATTAAGGTAAACCTGCCCAAGGAGATGAAGGCCAGGTTGGCGGTGTACAGCGTGACCGGCGAAGAGATCATGGTCCTGCTGGATGGCCCGCTGAAGGCTGGCGAACACGAGGTAATGCTGGACGGAATGGATTTGAAACCGGGGCTCTATCTTTATCAATTGCAGGCTGATGGGATGGTGTTTCATAGGAGGATGATAAAGCGATGATATATGGTGGTTTAGTCGGCCTGCGGCCTGGTTTAGGGGTTTAGAAACCGCGAAGTGGCGAAGATGAGGGTTTGGATCACGCAGCGGCGCTAAGAAAATCGCAAAGGCCGCGACGTTTAGTGTGGTTAATCTCTTCTTCCCCTCGCCCCGGTCCTTGAGCACAGGTTGGTTAAAATGGTTATTATTCCACTGGGCGTAGTTACGCTGTATTCCCAGCGGTGACTGATTAATGGATTAAGGAGCTGGCGTACCTAACCTTAATCCCTTAATCCTTTCAACCCTTCAACCTTATCACGGGTTGGTTTAAAGGTACAACGTCCAGAAGGGAATAGCTGCGCTGTTTTCCCAGCGGTGACTGATTAAGGGATTAAGGAGCTGGAGTACCTTACGTTAATCCATTCAACCCTTCAACCTTTTCACGGGTTGGTTTAAAGGTTCAACGTCCAGAAGGGAATAGCTGCGCTGTATTCCCAGCGGTGACTGATTAATGGATTAAGGAGCTGGCGTACCTAACCTTAATCCCTTAATCCTTGCAACCCTTCATCCTTATCACGGGTTGGTGTAACGGTTTAAGGTCCAGAAGGGACTAGCTGCGCTGGGTTCCCTGCTGGACTGATTAATGGATTAAGGTGCTGGAGTACCTAACCTTACGCCCTTAATCCTTTCAACCCTTCAACCTAATCACGGGTTGGTTTAAAGGATTAAGGTCCAGAAGGGAATAGCTGCGCTGTATTCCCAGCGGTGACTGATTAATGGATTAAGGAGCTGGAGTACCTAACCTTAATCCCTTAATCCTTTCAACCCTTCAACCTTATCACGGGTTGGTTTAAAGGTTTAAGGTCCAGAAGGGAATAGCTGCGCTGGGTTCCCTTCTGGACTGATTAATGGATTAAGGAGCTGGAGTACCTTACGTTAATCCATTAATCCATCCACCCCATCAACCTATTCATAGATTCGCGAAGCGGTTATCGGGAAATAACCCTGCCATTGCCGGCCGGCAAGCCTCTAAATCAACACTCTAAACCTTACTGATAATCAGATTGTTATAATTAAAATATTCTGATTGTGATGAAGGCTTTTGTTGTGGTGTTTGTGGTGATGTGGATGGCTGTTTTTGATGCGATGGGACAGCAGAATGATGTGAGAAGGGAGCTCGAGGAGATCAGTTTGGCAAATAAGAGGATACAGGAACAATGGGAGTCAAGAAGTACGAAGTACGAGGTACGAGGTACGAAGACGGAAGTGCAAGGTACGAAAGAACCATGGTATGAGGAAAGGACGATGCCGGACAGTGTGCCCATACAGCAATATGTGATGGCTTATTACAGGGACCTTTACCGACAGGAATATAGACCTGAAAATCTCCTGAGAAGGGTAGGTGATGTCAACTTTATCCATTTCATACAAAGAGGGGATTTTTCGGTTTTCATACTTGGAACACCCAGGCCGGTCACGCCGATCCGTGGGGCTGGTATATGGAAGTGACACGTCGTGTGGTTTAGGAGTTTAGTCGGCCTGCGGCCTGGTTTAGGGGTTTAGAAACAGCGAAGCCACGAATGGTTTCACGCAACGGGAATCGCAACGGCCGCAACGTTTTAGTGTACTTCATTCTCTTTTTCGACCGTCTTGGTCCCTGAGCAAAGACGAAGGGCACGAGCTGGTTTAAAGGTTAAAGATCCAGGAGGGAATAGCTGCGCTAGATTCCCTTCTGGACTGATTAATGGAGTTGGGAGCGGAAGTACCTAACGTTAATTCCTTAATCCATTCAACCCTTCAACCTTTTCTGGAGTTGGTTGTAGGGTTTAACGTCCAGAAGGGACTAGCTGCGCTGGGTTCCCTTCTGGACTGATTAATGGATTAAGGAGCTGGAGTACCTTACCTTAATCCCTTAATCCTTTCAACCCTTCAACCTTTTCAGGAGTTGGTTGAAGGGTTTAACGTCCAGAAGGGAATAGCTGCGCTGGGTTCCCTTCTGGACTGATTAATGGCTGTGGGAGCGGAAGTACCTTACGTTAATTCCTTAATCCATTCAACCCTTCAGCCTTTTAACGGGTTGGTTTAAAGGTTCAGCGTCCAGAAGGGAATAGCTTCGCCCTATTCCCTTCTGGACTGATTAATGGATTAAGGAGCTGGAGTACCTTACCTGAATCCCTTAATCCTTTCAACCCTTCAACCTTTTCAGGAGTTGGTTGAAGGGTTTAACGTCCAGACGGGAATAGCTGCGCTGGGTTCCCTTCTGGACTGATTAATGGATTTGGGAGCGGAAGTACCTTACGTTAATTCCTTAATCCATTCAACCCTTCAACCTTTTCACGGGTTGGTTTAAAGGTTCAGCGGCCAGAAGGGACTAGCTTCGCCATATTCCCTGCTGGACTGATTAATGGATTAAGGAGCTGGAGTACCTTACCTTTATCCCTTAATCATTTAAACCCTTCAACCTTTTCAGGAGTTGGTTGAAGGGTGTAACGTCCAGAAGGGAATAGCTGCGCTGGGTTCCGTTCAGAACTGATTAATGGATTTGGGAGCGGAAGTACCGTACGTTAATTCCTTAATCCATTCAACCCTTCAACCTTTTCACGGGTTGGTTTAAAGGTTCAGCGTCCAGAAGGGAATAGCTTCGCCATATTCCCTTCTGGACTGATTAATGGATTAGGGAGCTGGAGTACTTTACGTTAATCCATTAATCCATTCAACCCTTCAACCTTTTTACGGGTTGGTTTAAAGGTTAAAGGTCCAGGAGGGAATAGCTTCGCCATATTCCCTTCTGGACTGATTAATGGATGAGGGCGCTGGAGTACCTTACGTTAATCCATTAATCCATTCAACCCGTCAACCTTTTTACGGGTTGGTTTAATGGTGAAAGGTCAAGGAGGGAATAGCTTCGCCATATTCCCTTCTGGACTGATTAATGGATGAGGGCGCTGGAGTACCTTACGTTAATCCATTAATCCATTCAACCCTTGAACCTATTTCAGCAGGGATGATCGGGAAATAATCCTGCCTTTGCCGGCAAGCAGGCTTCTAAACTACCAGCAGAATATGTCATCCTGCCCAATTGGGGCGCCGGCGGGGATGTCGAGGGGTTTGGTGGGGGTGAGCTCCTCGGGTTGGGAGAGGAAATGGTGGATATGGCTGGCCAGATAGTTGTCGTGGGCTTCCTGGGCATAATTGCTGCCTCCTTGCCTCTTGGTAATCTGCCTTGATTTATATTCCCCACTGTACAAATCCTCCAGCTTCTTGCGCGTGATGGCCCGTACGGATGCTGAGGCCTCCGAACTTTTGGCCAGGGAAATCAACTCCTCCACCAAAATCCTTGAATTTATCATGTTGATTTCCTGTGCCCAGCCTTCTTTTCCGCTTTCAAAAAACTGGTTGGTCAACTTGTCCACCGTTTCCTGAAAGGAGGGAAGGGAATTGTCACTCAGGTGCTGCTGGTAAAGCCTGTTAGCCCTGGCGGGATGAAAAAGGAAGCCCAGGGTCATTTTGGCCACATTTTCCGCAGGGGCGGCGGGGTCAAAATTAAGTGCGTTTCTGGATGAAAAGGTCTCTCTTCTTCTCCCAAAGCCCATAGGCCGGGGGGGAATCAAATCCGCGATATGCCCAGGAAGCACCAGGTGTTCCGGGGAAAGGGTGGCCAGCAGTGCATCCAGTGCCTGGCGCTGCATGCTGCCTTCCACTCTGCTCTGGGATTTTTGGTTGTCTCCTTTTACCTGATAGGTATAGTCCACGCCTCCCAGCAGCTTGCTGGCGGCCTCAATCTGATATCGGTGCATGAGGTATAGTGGCACCAGCACTTCTTCCAAACTTGCCACAGGACGGCCTTCTTGCAGGGCGTTCAGGCCAAAATCCTCAAGTTTGCGCTTGCGGATGGTCAACAACCTGCTGAGTTCCTCGGCCGGATTCTCTTGGTTGTCCCAAAGGTGGGCACGGGGATGGCTGCCTCCCGGATGTCTGGCGTCCATATCGGCGATGAACTCCAAACCCTCCTCAGCGGCATCCCGGAGGATCCTATCCAATTCTTTATCTTCATCTTTTCCTTCCCCAAACTGTGCATAGCCATACTTTATCGCCACTTTATCCCAGTTGCCTATGGCTTGATCGTAGGCATTGCTAAGATCGATTTTGCCATTTGCATCCATGTCTATCTGGGGGTAAGGGTAGTCCATCACCGAACTCATATTTGGCGAAGCCGCATAATTATGGGACAGGCCCAGGGTGTGGCCGATCTCGTGGGCAGAAAGCTGGCGCAGGCGGTCCAATGCCATATGTAGCATGCCACTGTCGTATTCAGCTCCCTCTTCAAAAGGCTGGAGCAGCCCCTGAGCGATCAGGTAATCCTGCCGTACTCTCAGACTCCCCAAAGTCACATGGCCCTTGATAATTTCCCCGGTTCGGGGGTCACGAACAGACGCTCCATATGACCAGCCCCTGGTGGATCGGTGAACCCATTGGATCATGTTGTACCTCACATCCATTGGATCAGCACCCTCAGGGAGCAATTCCACGCGAAAGGCATCCTGAAAACCGGCTGCCTCAAAGGCATCATTCCACCAATTTCCTCCTTCAATCAATGCGGACCGGATAGGTTCGGGAGTGCCTTTATCAAGGTAATAAATGATGGGTTCAACAGCTTCCGACCGTTCCTGCTCGGGGTTTTTCTTCTCCAGCCGGTGGCGGGAGATAAAGCGTTTCTCAATGGATTGGTTGATTGGGGTGGCAAAATCCATGTAGCTGATGCTGAAGTAACCAGCTCGGGGATCAAACTTTCTCGGTTTATAATTCTCATCGGGAAGTTCGATAAAGGAGTGTCGCTGCCTTACTGTTACTGCTTCTGGCGAAGGGGTTACCGACCTGATGTGGCTTCCCTTTGGCGTGCCGGTTACGGTGATGTAAGCCTCCACCTCGGTGTTTTGGGGAAAGTTTTTGGTATTTTCAAAATTGAGCGCACTGCGGGAGGATTCCAGTTTGTAGGTCCCCTGATTTTGGTTGCCTAGCTTTTCGGCTATCTGGTGGGCGTCTTGAAGAAAAAAGGAGGTGGCGTCGACTTTATATTTTCCATCACTGTTTTCCTGAATTTCAAAACCCCAAAGCACCGATTCGGCAAAGGCATCCTGTACCGCTTTTCGTTCATCCTCATTATCGCTTTCAGCTCGGAAGTCAAGGTTTTTGTGCACCAATAGTATTTTGTTCCCCGCTTTGCGGAATTCCACTACCCGGGTATTGCCCAGCTGTCCGCGGTCCATGCCCAGGTCGTTGGAGCCTATCCCGGCCGGGAGGGAGTTGACGTATAGAAACTCCTTTTCCAGATCGTCTATCTCTAAAAAGATCTTACCCTTGTCCTCATCGGTTTGCATATTGATAAAGCCTTCAGAAGATTTCTGGGAAAAGGATAAATGGGTTAGAATTAATAGGGGAAACAATAAAAGTAAATGTATTTTCATGGTCGAAGCTTAGGTATGAATTGTGGTTTTATGTAATCTAATCTAGCTACAAAGGCGCTAAGACTCAAAGAAATGTTTGGGTTGAGAATGTCTTCAACATGAACTTCTTTGCGCCTCTGCATCTTTGTGGCTAGCTTATATACTAAGTATTTTCTTAGTGCCTTCGGGCCTTTGTGGCTCATCTAATCTAGCTACAAAGGCGCTAAGACTCAAAGAAATGTTTGGGTTGAGAATGTCTTCAACATGAACTTCTTTGCGCCTCTGCATCTTTGTGGCTAGCTTATATACTAAGTATTTTCTTAGTGCCTTCGGGCCTTTGTGGCTCATCTAATCTAGCTACAAAGGCGCTAAGACTCAAAGAAATGTATGGGTTGAGAATGTCTTCAACATGAACTTCTTTGCGCCTCTGCATCGTAGTGGCTAGCTTATATACTAAGTATTTTCTTAGTGCCTTGGGGCCTTTGTGGCCCATCTAATCTAGCTACAAAGGCGCTAGGACTCAAAGAAATGTTTGGGTTGAGAATGTCTTCAACATGAACTTCTTTGCGCCTTCGGGCCTTTGTGGCTAGTTAATTAATCTCTGTACCTCTCAAAGAATTCGATGATGCGGGCGATGCGGTCGATACGGCGGTTGATGTTTCCGGAGCGGGAAAGCTCGTGGCCCTCGCCAGGGTAGCGCACATACTCCACAGGCTTGCCGAGGATCTTGAGGCTTTTGTAAAGTAGCTCACTTTGTCTGACTCCGGTTCTGTAATCCACGTCCCCGTGCTTGATCAGCAGAGGAGTTTGGATCTGGTCCACGTAGCTTTGAGGGGAGTTGTAGTCCAGAATCTCCTTCACGCCTTCTTCCCAGGGGTAGCCAAAGTGGTTGGGGACCAATCTCCAGGCGTTTCCTTCTCCCAAAAAGAAAGTGAGTTCGTAAACCCCTCTTTGGGCAAATGCAGCCTTAAACCTGTGGTCATGGCCTACAATCCAAGCAGTAAGGTAACCGGCATAGCTTCCTCCTGTCAAAAACAACTGATCACCGTCGATCCAGTCGTAGCGGCTCTGGGCATCATCCAAAGAGCCTAGCACATCACTTGCCGGGCCGTCTCCCCAATCCTGGAAATTGCCTTTTTGGAATGCCCTTCCATAACCTCCCGAACCTCTTGGGTTGGCATATACCACGCCGTAACCTCTGGCGGTCATGGTCTGGTATTCATGCCACATGGAAAACTCTCCCGGTCCCCACATGGCCGAAGGTCCCCCGTGCATCTGCAGCACCGTAGGGTATTTTTCCCCCTCTCTGCGGTCCACCGGCTCCATTACCCAATAATCGATTTCAAAGCCATCCTGACTTATTTGATGGGCGGTAGGCTTTGAAATTTTGCGCTCTGCCAACCAGCTGTCGTTGAATGAGGAGAATTTTTGGGCATTTCCAGCATCCAGATCCGCTAGATAGATTTCACTAGGGTTCTCTATTTGGGTCAAGGCATATACCAGCCTGTCACTGTCGATGTCAAAACTTTGAACGCCTACTGGCCCTTCGATCAATGGGGTAGTGCTGCCTCCCTCTATGGAGGTTCTGAAAAGTGTCACGCCTCCAATATTTGGAGCGGTATAATAAATGTGTTGCCCGTCTTTGGTCCATTTGCCGGAATAAACGCTTCTGTCAAGGTCTTCGGTGATCCAGCGGAACTGTGAGCCATCTGGCTTCATTATGCCCAGCATGCCCAAATTGTAACTTGGCTCCGTGATGTCCTGACCGGACACCAACACCCATTCCCCATCAGGGGAAAACGATGGATTTCCAACCCTGTGGTCCTCTATATGCAAAACCTGCGTTGGGGAGCCGCCATCTAGCGGTATTCTGTACACATCCGTGTGCATGGTCTCGTCTGGGTGATCCTC
Source organism: Litoribacter ruber (assembly GCF_018500185.1). Taxonomy (GTDB): domain Bacteria; phylum Bacteroidota; class Bacteroidia; order Cytophagales; family Cyclobacteriaceae; genus Litoribacter; species Litoribacter ruber. The sequence goes on from NZ_JAHBGI010000002.1 coordinate 16,013, forward strand.
ATATTTCACCGACGAGGCCAGCAGGAAATTGCCGTCAGGAGCCCAGTCAGCGGAGAAATAATTCTGGAAACCATTGGTTAACTGGCGGCTTTCCTTGGTGTTAATGTCAATTACCGATAGGTGGCTGAATTGCATGTCGGGGCTTAAATCTTTTTCCCCGAGAAAATTAAGTCTGGTGATCACCTTTGGGTCCTTATCGGCGGCATTTTTGGCCAAATAAGCCCTCATTTCTTCCAAGGAGCCATCTACATTCGGCTTAACGTCTTCTTTGGCTTTTCCATCCTTAATTGCGCCATAATGTGGTTCATCACCAAACTCTCTGCCCGGTCTTTCGTATTCCCATGTGGGTTCGCCCTCCAGTTCCCAGATGGGCAGGGTGCTGCTGAAAAGGATTTTCTTGCCATCGGGAGACCATTTTGGGGAGGAAGCCCCGTGTTTGGCCGAAGTAAGCACTTGGGCCTCTCCACCTTCCAGTGAAAGGAGATAGATTTGGGCCTTGCCGTCTTTGGATCTCACAAAGGCCAATGTTTTGCCATCGGGTGATAGTTCTGCGCTACGGGTGGAATTGTCGCTGCTGGTGAGGGGCCGGGCGCGGTCGGGATTGTCAATGGGGGCTATGAATACCTGGCTTTTGTATTGGTATTTTTCCTTTTCCTGCTCGATGAAGTTTTTGACAAAAATCAGGTGCTTCCCATCCGGGGTTAACTTGTGGTCAGAAGTACTTACGATCTTGGTCAAGTCACTGATCTGTACAGGCTTTTTTTCTTGTGCCAAGGCCGATAATAGGCTTAGCTGAAGGAAGAGAAGGAAAATCAAACTGTTTTTTTTAATCATAGTCCTTAGATAAGTTGGGTTGAATAGGAATGAATATAAAAAATATTGCTATTATTAAGCACGTATTTTTATATAAATGGTAAAAAAAGTAAGTATAACAAATAGCTGGGTGCAAATCCCAGAAATGTTTATTTGTAGGAAAAATTGTGTATAGCGTGGAATCCAGCATCTTTCAGTCAATTGATATTGCAGAGTATTTTGATAAAATAAATGACCCTCTGTTTATATTCAGTGAGAGTGAAGTAATATATTTTAATAATAGTTTTAAAAATCATTTTGAAAGCCTTCCAAAGAGCTGGGAACAGTTCTTTAAGGAACCCAACTTGGTGGAAGAGCTTCAGAATTTTTTTAATGGGGGCAATTTGCCTTCTCCACAGGTGGCCAAAGATTCCCTGGAGCAGGCCGAGAAGAAATCATTCTATATCTGGGAGTTTGTAAAGATGCCTTCCAAGGAGGGGCAACCGCTCTGCATGGCCAAGGGCCGCAAGAAGGTGACCTTCACCGAGATTCTTTTCGACCACCTAAGTCAGGAATCGGAAGAGGTAAAAAGGAGTGAGGTGAGCCTTATCCACAATATCCTGCGAAACAGCCACGATATGATTGCCATTTTGGACAAAAATGGCATTTTCAGATACATCAGCCCTGCCACCGTACAGATATTGGGCTATGACCTCCATGAGGTGATCGGCAAATCCTTTATGTACCTGGTCAAAAACGGCTTTATCACCATTGAAAAAGGGAATTTCGAAGACCTGGACGACAGTGAGAAGGAGATTGAAATAGATTTTTGGATCAAGACCAAAGATGGGAAAAACCTGTTTTTGGAGAGCTTCGGGAAAAACCTGCTCAATGATCCCGAGATCAACGGCCTGCTTTTCAGTGCCCGGGACATCACTGCCATCAAGAAATCGGAAAAGTCGCTCAAGAAACGGTACGAACTAGAGCAACTGATCAACCGGATTTCTGCCCGGTTTGTAAACTCGGATGTCAAAAACTTCGACGAAGTATTCAATGAAGCCTTGCGCTTAATTGGGAAGTTTGAAAAAGCAGACCGCAGCTACATTTTCTTGGTTCATCAGGACCTGAAGGTGCTTGAAAACGTCTATGAATGGACGGCCGATGGGGTGGAACCCCAGATTGAGTATTTAAAGGAGCTGCCTTACTCTGAAGAGGAGATCATTATCCAAGGGCTACTCAGAAGGGACATTACGGTGATTCCTGATATTGAGAAATTGAGTGACCGCTATATGTATGAAAAGGAAATCTACCGGCAGCAGGGAATTAAATCCCTTATGGTGATTCCTATTTTTTCCGAACATCAGCTGATTGGTTTCTTTGGGCTCGATGCCGTAAAAGAAAGGCGGGAATGGCATGCCAATGACGAGTATGTATTGCGTCAGTTGGGGGATGTGTTTGCCGGAAGCTTTATCAACCGCTCTATCAAGGTAAAGCTTGAGCGGAATGAAAACCTATTGGCTTCCACGGAGCTGTTGGCCAAATCGGGTTCCTGGAGGTTCAGCAACACCAAAAAGCGGATCTATTTTTCCAAAGGCCTCAACAATATCTTTGAGCTGGACGAAAATCTGGAATACGCCAAGATCAACGATTTCTTCAAACTGGTGAGCCCCAAAGTGAGGATGGAAATCACTACCAATGTGAAGCGTTCCCTGAAATATAGGGAGTCCTCCAGCGGGGAGTTTTCTATCACTGCCAAGGGGGGAGGTTTGAAACACATCACTTATTCCATTCAGGTAAAGGAAAACTATACCAATTCCGAGTTGGAGATTTTCGGCTATTGCAGGGACATCACCTCCAAGAAAAATGCGGAGAAAAACCTCTTGTTGCAGTCCCAGATCCTGGCCCAGGTCAATGATGCCATATTTGTGACCGACAAAAACTTGAGGGTAATCTATATGAATCAGTCGGCGGATAGGGGTTATTCCACGGATGATTTTGAAGAAAATAAAACCACGCTTTCCCAATTGATCAGCGTCATTCTTCCCAACAGCAAAAAGCTGGAGGAGCTAAAGATAAAGGTGGATGAAAATGGGTCTTGGGTGGGAGAGGTGGAAATTGAAACCAAGCAGGGGAGGTTTGAACCCCATGAGCTTGCCGTTAATCCCTTTAAGGATGATGAGGGCAAGCCGATTGGGTATTCCTTTTTGGCCAAGAACCTTACTTTCCAGAAAAACAGTGAGGAGATAGCCAAAAAATCCAGACTGATCATTGAAAACAGCCCTGCGGTACTGTTTACTCTGGATCCCAATGAGAATTTCAGGATTAATTTCATTACGGATAACATCAGCCAGTTTGGGTACAATGCTGAAGAGGTAGTTCGAAATCAGACTTCCATACTAGATTTCATCCACCCCGATGATGCCAAGGAGTTGCTCCATTACCATAAGAGTAACACCACGGATACGGGGGTTCCTTCTTTTTCGGGGGAATACCGGTTTAGGACAGCTGATGGGGCCTACAGATGGGTGGAAGACAGGACTCGGGAGATCTATGACAAAAACGGCAAGATTCTTCTACATGAAGGCCTTTTCCAGGATGTTACCGAAAGGAAAAAGCACCGCCTGGAGATTGAAAGAAACGAAAAGCGGTATAGGGTGTTGGCTTCCAACATCCCTTTTACCAATGTATTTCTGATAGATAAAAACCTCAAATACATTGTGGCTGAAGGACCAAACTTCAAATATTGGGGGATGGATTCAGGTACATTTGAGGGAAAAACAATCTATGAGGTGCATACCACCAATTTGGAAAAGATAGAACCGGTAGTGGAGGCTGCGCTCAAAAAGAGGCGAACTGTACAGGAAACCATCACGCTGCTAAGCCGAGTTTACGAGCTTACGGCCAAGCCGATTATTGCGGGTGATGAGGTGGAATATATCCTAGGCATAGTGCGGGATATCACGGAGGAATACCGTGTGAAGCAGGATCTTCAGCGCAGTGAGGAGAAGTACAGAAACCTGGTGGAGGAATCCACCGAGATCATCTTCTCCCTCGGTGCCGATTTGGAATTGACCTATATCTCACCCAATGTCAAGCAGTTTTTAGGCTATGAGCCTCATGAAGTTACGTCGGCTAGCTTAAATAAGTTTTTACACCCTGAGGACACCGAAGTCTTTGTGGAGAAGATGAAGGAAAATGATATTTTCTTCCAGGACAACCAATATTTGGAGTTTAGGCTTGTCCATAAAAAAGGGGAATACCGAATCTTTTCTGCCAATGGAAAAGTGATCAAAGACCAGAACGGCAAATTTAAATATTACACCGGTATAGCCAGGGATATCTCAAAGCTCAAGGAAGCCCAGCGTGAACTTTACATTGCCAAGGAAAAAGCCGAACAGGCATCCATGGTCAAGTCGCAGTTTCTAAGTATCATGAGCCACGAGATCCGTACGCCTATGAATGCCGTGATTGGGATGTCCCACCTTCTGATAGAGGAGGATCCTAGGCAGGACCAGCTGGAGAACTTGAGGACGCTGCAGTTTTCGGCAGAAAACCTGCTGGGTCTGATTAATGATATTTTGGATTACAGTAAAATCGAGTCCGGAAAAATCGAGCTGGAGCACGTGGATTTTGAGCCGAGAAACGTGCTTAACCGCATGATGCACAGCCATACCTTCCAGGCCAGGGAAAAATCCCTTGAAATCATCCCCAAAGTGGATAACAGGGTGCCTGAGATACTCAACGGTGACCCGGTTCGGTTGGGTCAGATTATCAACAACCTGATTTCAAACGCCATCAAGTTTACAGAAAAAGGCCATGTGAAGATTTCCCTGAGTAACATAGGGGAAACCGATGACAAGGTTACGGTAAGGTTTATGTTTGAAGATACCGGTATTGGTATCGATGAGGATAAAAAGGATATCATCTTTGAGGCCTTTACCCAGGCCAGTACCGAAACTACGCGTAAGTTTGGTGGAACGGGGTTGGGCTTGGCCATTGTCAAGAAACTGGTTGAGCTGTTTGATAGCCGCATAGTGGTGCAGTCCCAAAAAGGGAGGGGTACGCTTTTCATGTTTGACATTGAGTTTAACAAGTACATCAAGAAATCTATCGTCCATAAGGACAGTCAGGATTCCAGTGTTAAGAATCTAACCCAGGCCAGGATATTGGTAGCCGAGGACAACTTGGTCAACCAGATCATGATCCGCAAGTTTCTCACCAAATGGGAGGCCGGGCATGTGGAGTTTGCCAATGACGGGGTGGAGGCCTTGAAGCTTTTTGAGGCGGGAGACTTCAACCTTATTTTGCTTGACCTGCAGATGCCCGAAATGGATGGATTTGAGGTTGCCAAGGTAGTCAGAAGCCATCCCAACGAGCAGAAAAGGACCATTCCGATCATCGCCCTTACGGCCTCCAGCCTCATCGAAGTCAAGGACCAGTTGGATGAAGTGGGCATGGACGATTACATTCCCAAGCCGTTTAACCCGGATAATCTATATGCCAGGATGATAAAATACCTGCAGAAGTAAAATTCAGGTATCATTTCTGTTATGTGAAGGAATAGCTTAATTTTGGGCCCAAATTCAAGTTGATGCGGATATTCTTTACCATTCTCATAAATGTATTGCTGGTCAGCCTGGCTTCCGCCCAAGGTTCCAGACACCAGAGAAGCACACTGCACCTCATCCAGGGTAATGCCGGTGCCAACCTAAGGGAGTTTAACCAGCTGCTGGAAGATAAGGGAATCAGCCCCCTTCGCAGGGGCTATTCCACTTTTGGCATAGGTTACCAAAACAGGTTCAACGATTTTGTGCTCGGCTTTGAGCTTTACCACAACAACGGTCCCCAGTCCACATTCCGTGACTATACCATTGATTACCGCACCTCTAGGGCCTACTTGAATGTCGGTTATGCCTTTACGGAGGAAGGGCGCTTTCACCTGATTCATTATATGTCCATAGGTGTAGGCTACCTCAATTTTGAGATGCTGGAGGAAAACCGCCCCGAATCGATGGCCGGCTTTCTGGCGGATCCCGAGATGGGTTTTATTTTGCGCCAAAACAATATTCATAAAGGCAGCCAGAAATTTGGTGGGCTGCTTACTGAAATAGGTTTTCAGGTCGGCTATGATATAGACCTGCCGGTGATGGAAGAATCAATTGAGGTGATTGCCAAATTCGGGTATTCATTCAGCCCCTTTGAAAATGCCTGGAACAGGAAAGGAATAGCTTTTGACAATGCCCAAAGTGGTCCATTTCTGCGCTTGGGAGCGGGGATAAGCCTTCCAGACTATAATTATTTCTACAGGGATGCCTCCCTGGGCGTACACTTGCTATATGGTTTGCACTTTACCCGGCCTAGCCAGTTGAATGAATCCTTGAGCACATATGGATATCAGCAGTTCCAAGGCAGGCCCAGCAATTGGGGCTTGAAGATCCTGGGGGAAAACCGCGGGACGCTATACGGTCTGGATATCTACAACCTCGCCTATGGCGGACAGGCAAATGCCGAAAGGTCGCATACGCTGAACAGTGTGCGGGTTTACGGCAACTTCGGTCAAAAGCTTTATGACCACAAGAATGTGGAAATGGGCGTATTGGGGGGCTTTGGATATGGCAACCTCCGCTACACCACTTTAAAGGATATGAAGCCAGACTTCCCATTGTTGTTTGAGGAGCCAAACCATGACGGGTATTTACGGACTTGGGGCTTTTTGGCCAAGCCGGAGCTTTACCTGGCCTATGCCATGCCGTTGAGCAAGCGTAAATCCTTTGACCTGATTTATAGTGCACATTTCGGCTATGAACTTCCTGTGGGAAGGTTTAGGCTGGCCGATATGGGGATGAACAAATACGTGGCAGGGCCCTATGTGCAGTTTGGGTTTGGGATCAGGCCGTAATGTGCAAAGAGGGGAAGTGATTTGGTTTTAGCTCCCACCCCTAAAGGGACTTTTGATTTTTTAAGAATGATGCAAGTTTATGTATTTATAAATAAATTTGCTTACTTTGTAATATTAGCTTATCAAGAAAGACCGAGGGAAGGGCCCGTTGACGTCTTAGCAACCTGTAGAAAGAAGGTGCTAACTCCCGTTCCGGAAACGCCGGAAAAAGATGAGCCGTATGAAAATACTCGTTATTTTTATCCGTTCGTGTCTGTCTATGATAAGCTTTTTAAACTACGAACTATATGCCAAACCGAACAGACCTATTACTCCAAGCCCTCCGTCAAAAGATCCTGATTCTGGATGGGGCCATGGGGACCATGATTCAGCGCTACCAGCTTACAGAAGAGGGTTTTAGAACTCCAGAACTACAAGATCATCCCAAATCCCTAAAGGGAAACAATGACCTTTTGTCCTTGAGTCGTCCCGATGTGATTGCGGCCATCCATAGGGCATATTTGGATGCTGGGGCGGATATTATCGAAACCAATACCTTTAGCAGCACCACCATTGCCCAAGCCGATTATGGACTTGAGCATTTGGCCTATGAGCTGAATCTGAAGTCGGCCGAGATCGCCAAAAAGGAAGCATTGGCCTATTCTGAGCAAAATCCGGATAAGCCCAGGTTTGTGGCCGGAGCCATTGGTCCCACCAACAGGACGGCATCCATTTCCCCTGATGTCAACGACCCGGGATTTAGGGCCATTACCTTTGACCAACTAGCCGAGGCATATGCCGAGCAGGTGAGGGGGCTGCTGGATGGAGGGGCAGATATTTTATTGGTGGAAACTATTTTTGATACCTTGAATGCCAAGGCCGCTCTATACGCTATTCAAGATGTGTTTGAAGAAAAAGGTATTCCCCTTTCCCCAGAGGAAGGAGGGATCCCTATTATGATCAGTGGCACCATTACCGATGCCTCTGGCAGAACCCTTTCCGGCCAGACTACTGAGGCTTTTCTGATCTCACTTTCACATGTCCCCTTGTTAAGTATAGGCCTTAACTGTGCTTTGGGGGCCAAGGAGCTGAGACCTTATTTAAAAGTACTTTCTGAAAAGGCCCCATTCTACGTGTCTGCCTACCCCAATGCCGGTTTGCCTAACGAGTTTGGGCAATACGACCAGGGTCCAGAAGAAATGGCCAAGCAGGCGGAGGTTTTTCTCAAGGAAGGGTACATCAATATCCTTGGAGGGTGCTGTGGCACTACTCCGGATCATATTGCTGCATTGGCACAAGTCTCAGCTAGCTATTCACCCAGAAAAGCAACATTGCAAACCGAATCAAACCTACCTATATGAATAAGACATTTCCATTGAAACTTTCAGGGTTGGAGCCTTTGCTCATCACTCCTGAAATCAATTTTGTCAATATCGGAGAAAGGACCAACGTGACCGGCTCCAAGAAATTTGCCCGTTTGATTTTAAATGGGGATTATGAGGAGGCTTTGGAAGTGGCTCTTGAACAGGTGAGAGGCGGTGCCCAGGTGTTGGATGTATGCATGGATGAAGGCATGCTGGATGGAGAAGCGGCCATGGTGAAATACCTGAACCTTATTGCCTCAGAACCTGAAATATCCAGAATCCCCATCATGATAGACAGCTCCAAGTGGAATATCATCCTGGCGGGACTCAAATGCATACAGGGGAAGGGGATTGTGAATTCCATAAGCCTGAAAAACGGGGAGGAGGAGTTTCTCCACCAAGCCAAAACCATCAAGAAATTTGGAGCGGCTGTCGTGGTGATGGCTTTTGATGAGGACGGACAAGCCGATACCTATGAGAGAAGGGTGGAGATCTGTAAGAGGAGTTATGACCTGTTGACCCAAAAGGCCAGGTTTAACCCTGCCGATATCATTTTTGACCCCAATATTTTTCCGGTGGCCACCGGGATGGAGGAGCATCGCAGAAATGCGCTTGATTTCTTTGAGGCCACCAAATGGATCAAATCCAACCTGCCAGGGGCAAGGGTAAGTGGAGGAGTAAGTAATGTCTCCTTTTCTTTCCGGGGTAACAACCCCGTAAGGGAAGCTATGCATGCCTCTTTTCTATATCACGCCATCAAACACGGGATGGACATGGGGATTGTGAACCCCACCATGCTGGAAGTCTATGATGACATTGACAAGGAGCTACTGGAAAGGGTGGAGGATGTATTTTTCGACCGGAGGGAAGATGCTACTGAGAGGCTGCTTGAATTTGCCGAAACGGTGAGGTCCAAGGATAAAAAAGAGGTGGCTTCTGAAGAATGGCGTCAGGAAAGTGTGGAGAAAAGGATAGAGCATGCTTTGGTGAAGGGCGTTATCGATCATATCATTGATGATACCGAAGAGGCCAGGTTAAAATATCAAAGTCCATTAAAGGTGATTGAAGGCCCATTGATGGACGGAATGAACGTGGTGGGAGACCTTTTTGGTGAAGGGAAGATGTTTTTGCCCCAAGTGGTGAAGTCAGCCCGAGTGATGAAAAAAGCAGTGGCCTACCTTGAGCCCTTCATGCCCAAAGCGGGAGATGAGGGCTATGAAGCCAGCCAGGGCAAGATCAAAAAAGTGCTTTTAGCCACTGTAAAAGGGGATGTCCACGATATTGGAAAAAACATTGTCGGGGTAGTTTTAGCCTGCAACAGCTACCAGATCGTGGATTTGGGCGTGATGGTGGATGCACAGAAGATCATCGATGAAGCCGTAAAACAGGATGTGGATGTGATAGGTCTAAGTGGTCTGATTACCCCTTCTTTGGATGCCATGGTTAATGTGGCCAGTGAGATGGAACGTCAGGGGCTAAAACTACCTCTCCTGATAGGCGGCGCCACCACCAGTAAAATCCATACTGCGGTGAAAATTGACCCCGTTTATTCCGGTTCTGTGGTCCATGTACAGGATGCCTCGAAGTCCGTTCCCATTGTGGGTGAGTCGATCCAGGAGAGCGGCAGGGAAGTGTTTAAAGAAAAGGTAAAAACTGAATATGCCTCCCTCCGTGTGGCCCATGAGGCTAAGCAAGAAGCCAAGCAGTTGGTTAGCTTTGGGCAGGCGGTGGAAAATGCCGCAGACCTATCCGCTACTAAACCGGTGGTGCCAAAAAGCTTGGGAAGAAAAACGATTGGGTTTGATATAGCGGTTTTGCGCCATTATATTGATTGGACTCCATTCTTTAGCACCTGGATGCTAAGCGGGCGGTATCCGAAGATTTTGGAAGACAAGGTGGTTGGGAATGAAGCCAAAAAGCTTTTCGCAGAGGCCAACGCCTTGCTGGATAGGATTGTAGAGGAGAAGTGGTTTGAGGCAAGAGGAGTGTATGGGATATTTCCCGTTCAAAGGATTGGTGAGGATGTAGAAGTAGAGGCCGATGGAAACCCAACCTTTCATTTTCTGCGTCAGCAGGGGAAAAAGGGAAAAGGGGTTCCAAACCGTTCCCTGGTGGATTTTCTTTCACCTAAAGAAAAAGATTATCTTGGGGCTTTTGCCGTGGCAGCTGGTATTGGCATGGAAGCCAAGCTTGCCGAATATGAAAAGGCAGGTGATGACTATAATGCCATCATGCTCAAAGCCCTAGCCGACAGACTGGCTGAGGCCGCAGCGGAATACCTTCATCAAAAAGTAAGAAAAGAAGAATGGGGGTATGCGGAAGGGGAGACTTTGGAAAATGAAGACTTGATCCGTGAGAAATACCAGGGGATCAGGCCGGCTCCGGGCTATCCAGCCTGTCCCGAACACTCGGAAAAAGCAACCTTGTTTGACCTGCTAAACGCTGGAGAGATAGGGGTGAGGCTTACGGAGAGCTTTGCCATGTTGCCTACTTCTGCAGTGAGCGGCTTTTACTTTGCCCATCCGGAGAGCAAGTATTTCGGTTTGGGGAAAATCGGCAAAGACCAGGTAGCCGATTATGCCAATAGAAAGGGGATCAGCCTGGAACTTGCTGAGCGCTATCTTTCGCCCAATCTTGCCTATACACCAGAAATCAAACCTATAGAACAGCTATAAATGAAAATTACAGAATATATAGAGCAGGCGGATAAATGTCTGTTCTCTTTTGAAATCCTACCTCCCTTGAAGGGGCAGAGTATCCAGCATTTAATGGAGGGAATCTCCCCCCTCATGGAATTTAATCCCCCATTCGTGGATGTGACCTACCATAGGGAGGAATTTATTTATAAAAAGCACCCCAATGGACTTTTAGAGAAGGTCAGCACCAAGAAAAGACCTGGCACAGTAGGGATATGCGCCGCCATCATGCATAGGTTTCATGTGGAGGCCGTTCCCCATCTGCTTTGTGGAGGATTCACGAGAGAGGAAACTGAAAATGCGCTTATTGACCTGAATTTTATAGGTGTCCAAAATGTGTTGGCCCTAAGGGGGGATGCCCCAAAAACCGAGTCCAAATTCACGCCTGAGGATAACGGCCATCATTATTCCAAGGATCTGGTCAAGCAGATTGTGGACATGAACCATGGAAAGTATCTGCATGAGGAGACGGAAGTAGGCTTCCATACTAACTTTTGTGTGGGTGTGGCCGGATATCCCGAAAAACATTTCGAGGCCCCAAACATGAAGTTTGACCTCAAGCATCTCAAAGCCAAAGTGGATGCTGGTGCGGAATATATTGTGACGCAGATGTTTTTTGACAATAAGAAATTCTTTGATTTTGTGGACAAGGTTAGGGAGTTGGGTATCACCGTTCCCATCATTCCGGGTCTGAAACCCATTACCACGCTTAGTCAGTTGACCAACCTGCCCCGTACTTTCTTTTTGGATCTGCCGGATGACTTGCTCGACGAACTTGAAAAATGCAAGTCCAACCAGGATGTAAAAGAGTTGGGAATAGAATGGTCAATCCACCAAAGCAAGGAACTTATCGAGAGGGGTACCCCTTGTCTCCATTACTACACCATGAGTAAGGCGGATGCAACTTACCGAATAGCAAAGGCCCTATTCTGAGGAAATTTGCCTAATTTTAGGCTGAACCTGAATATGACCCCATGAAAATAATCGAATGTCCGCGGGATGCCATGCAAGGCATGAGCGGATTTATTGATACGGCCATGAAGGCCGCTTACATCAACCAGCTGCTGGAAGTTGGCTTTGATACCATTGACTTTGGTAGCTTTGTAAGCCCTAAGGCCATCCCACAGATGCGGGATACGGCGGAAGTGCTTGAGCTTTTGGATTTGTTTAAAAGCAAGTCCAAGCTTTTGGCCATCATAGCCAATGTACGGGGTGCAGAGGATGCACTTCATTTTGATGAAATTGACTATTTGGGATTTCCGCTTTCGATTTCCGAAAGCTTCCAGCAGCGCAATACCAATAAATCCATCCAGGATGCCTTGGAAACTGTGGAGAATATCCAGAATCTCTGTGAAACCAAGGGTAGAACATTGGTCACTTATATAAGTATGGGTTTTGGGAATCCATATGGGGAGGATTTTTCCCCGGAGCTTGTGGCGGAGTTTGTGGAAAAGCTAGATGAAATAGGCGTCCAGATCATTTCATTTGCTGACACAATCGGTGTTGCCCAGCCGGAATTGATCAAGAGTATATTTGAGACCAATATCCAGGCATTTCCCCATATCGAGTTTGGGGCACACTTCCATAGCACCCCGGATACTATCCAGGAAAAAGTGGAGGCAGGTCTCCAAGGAGGCTGCCGCAGATTTGATGGAGCCTTGAGAGGGTATGGTGGCTGCCCTATGGCCAAGGATGATTTGGTAGGTAATGTGGCTACCGAGAAGTTGATTGAGGTATTAGAGGCCAACGGCCATGAGCTTGGCCTAAACAAAATGGAGCTTGGAGAGGCGATGAAGCTTGCCCAGGTGATATTTCCCTAGGTTAGAACTTATTATATAGTACTTAGTACGTAGTACCTAGTACAGAAAAAGGTACCAAGTACAACGTACCAGGTACCAGGTATTCGCGGCGGCGGATTAAGGTTGCCCACTGCGTGGGTATTTGCGGGTTTGAAGGCGCAGCCTTCATTTTCCTTATCCCGAGGCGCAGGCTCGGGAAAACTTTCGGCTTTATACTTGGTACGTGGTACCTGGTACTTGGTACCATAATTCCCTCTACAGTTGCATTTGAAACCATCAAAAAACATTTTTCAACAATAATTTTTGCATTTCAAATAATATTTCTTGCTTTCTAAATATTTAGGATTTAATTTGCGCCTAATATTTTAATCCTATTATTGGTTATTTTAAAGAAGTATTATGAGAATTTTACAGGTTTCTGCTTTGGCAGTTTTCTTTTTAGGCTTAATGGCCTGTAACAATGAGGATTCAGTTCCAAATGCTAGACAGGACTCAACTATTAGTATCAACAACGATTCCGAGAGTTTGTCCAAAAGAATTAAGACTTCTTCTGCAGGTGTGGTGGGAATGAGGGGTTTTTCAGATGCGGCCTCCAGAGGCTTGGATTCTGAAAATATGCCGGCAGGTACTATGGCTCTTGAGCTAGTGGGACAGGTGGCTCCGCCGGTGGTCCACGGTGTGACGCTTCAGGCAAACCACGTCGCTATCGATGGGGATTATGCATATGTGGCTTACACTACACAAGGTCCGATTTTCCACGGGGCTATTGAGGTTTTGGATATCAGCAATTTGCCTACTCCAAATATGGTGAGCCAGGCTATATTTAAGCATTCCAACATCAACTCCATCACTTACGATGCAGGTAAGCTTTACATGGCCATTTCTTCTGATATTTATAAGGAGGAAGGGGTTGAAGCTCCATCAAACCTGCTAAGTGTATCTGTGGCAAACGGACAACTTGCAAATGATTTTAAGTTTCACGCTGTGTCAGGTTCTGCCGGTACGGATGTGATCCATACTGAAAACAAGGTGATTGTAACCAGCGGTACTTCCGGTGCGGCCAGTATTTTTGATATCAATACGATGGAAATGGTGAAGGAGGTAGAAATGGAAGACCTTCGCTCCGTAGTATATGGCAACGGCAAATTGGCCGTGCTTGATGGAACTAAAGGTGTCAATTTCTTGGATTTGGCAAATTTCTCTGTGACGGGCAATATTCCGGTCAACTTGACCATTCCCCATTCCAAAAGAACCATGGATATTCATGGCGACCAGCTTTTGGTTGCCGAAGGACCTAATGGTGTTGGCGTATATGACATGATCAGCGGTGCGTTGGTAGACAGATTGGCTATCCCAGAAGGAGAAAATGAGGTTGCCATTGAGGACTTTGTAACCAATGCCGTTTCTACCAACCAAGGTCATATCTTCATGGCCAATGGGGGAGCTGGGCTGAGCGTATCTGAGTTTGGTGCAAATAAAATTGAGGAACTAGGCGTACTTGAGATCGGAGGATCGTCAAACTATGTAAGAGTAAATGATGATTACATTTTTGTAGCAAGTGGAAAAGAAGGCCTTCAGGTTATCAAAACCAACAGAATCGATGAGGTAACCGACCCTATATGTGATGGCCTTCCTAGATACACGGGAAATGCTACCATGAATGTGAATAACGGGGCACAGGGTTACTCCGGAACGGCCCTGGTGCACGTGGTAAACGTAAATGATGAGTTGACATATTGCGGTTCTTTGGCCGTAACCAACCGTGTAAATGTAAATCAACAAGGGCAGTTTAACATGAGAGGAAATCTTGTGGTTGGTAAGCAGGGAGAAAATTCAGGTTTGATTATCAATGGAAAAATGACTGTAAATGGACATTTGGTTGTCTACGGAGATCTTACCTTAAATAATAGAGCTGTGTTGGAGTTTGTTGGTGAAAACTCAACTTTAACGGTGTTTGGAAGAACAAGCATTCACAATCAGGCCTCCATGACAGGCAATTTTAAGAACTTAACCAAATAGAACTTCGAATATATTTTAACATAAAAGTTAGGTTACTAGCCTGGATCTTTGATTCAGGCTAGTTTTTTTTCCAAACATTTTTTGTCTTTTAAGGCTAGTATATTGATGGAAGACAATCTGATTTTTGCCTTTGTACTGACTTTGCTGGCCGGAATGTCAACCGCTTTAGGTGGTGCAGTGGCCTTTACCAAGTACGGAAAGAAAGAATCCCTATTATCATTTGGACTCGGTTTGGCGGCAGGAGCGATGATTTTTATTTCCTTTTTTGAGCTCATTGTGGAGGCCATGAAATTTTTTGCCGATGAGGAGGGGAGCTCGGCAGCCTTTATCAGAGTTTCCTTGGCCTTTGTGGGAGGAATGGCTGTTTTGGCTGTGATTGGGCATGTGAGCAAAGGCGTAACGGATAAACTTAAGGTCAGTAAATTTGAAATTGAAAAGCTTTCCCAAGATGAGGAAAGTGATGAGAAACAGACCAAACTTTATCGGGCGGGCATGGTCACAGCTGTGGCATTGGCAGTGCACAATATCCCTGAAGGCCTGGTTACTTTCTTGACTGCCATTCAAGATCCCAAATTGGGAATTGGGATTGCCATAGCTATAGGTTTGCACAATATTCCGGAAGGGATGGCGGTGGCAATGCCACTCTATCATAGTCTTAAGGTTAAAAAAAGGATCATCTGGTTAACTCTGATACCCGCCGCTGCGGAACCTTTGGGCGCGCTGGTTGCCTATCTGTTGTTCTTTAGAAGCTTCGACATGCATGCCATACAGATGGTCAATGTTTTCTTGGCCAGCATCATGGTGTATATATCCCTTTTCGAGCTGCTTCCCACGGCCTTTCAGTTGAAACATGAAAGTTATTCGAAATGGGGCTTACTGGTAGGCATGATCTTGATCGGGATTACTTTGGCAGTGACCGGGTAATTACCCTCTGCCTTCCATAATCCTAAAAAACAGGATATGCGCCATCCTGCGGGCGTGTTCTTTGGCGAAGTTGGTGTTGGGGCCTTGGAAATGCTGATCCAAGGTGGTGAACCAGAGCTCAAGCCAATTGCCAAAATGGGCCTGCTGGATTTGTTGGTCGGTTTCCTGATCCACATCCCTATGCACTTTTACGGGGTTGAATTTTCCAGCACCGGGACCGGTGTTTAGTATCACCATTTCCCAAAAGTCTGTCAGCCTTTCGAGATGGGTGGGCCAATCGTGTACAATGCCGTTGAATATAGGTCCCAAAGTATCATGAGCCCTTACTTTATCATAAAAACTATTCACCAGTAGGGAAACTTCTTTTCTACTTTCTATATCCGTTTTGATCATGGTTATTGGCCTTTAGGCGGCCAATTTAGCAAGATTTGGATAAAGCCTCTGCAGAATTTTGGGAAACCTTGGGAAATTCTTGTCGCAGAACTACCTTTAGGGAAAAGTTTAAAAGTTATGCTCCATGATGCCTTTTGCCAGTTTTTTGGGATTGAGGGGACGGAAGACCGAAGACGGGAGACGGAAGAGGGGAGATGTGGGCAGCAATTTTATCGTTTTACTGATGCAATTATAAATGAGAAACTTCCTGGTTTTAGCCATTTTTATCCTTGCCTCCTGTCAGGCCAGCACTTCTGATGACAAAAAGCGCGATAGCAAACGCTACCCAAATGATGATGCACCATTGGCTTGGCTGATGAGAGAGATGTTTGAGGACATGGAGGAAATTAAAGCTTCTGTGGAGAGGGGGGAGCAGATCAAGTCTTATGTGGAGAAGCATCAGGAGCTGTTGACCTTACGGGGTACCGAGCCTCATAAATCCCAGCAAGCCAGTTTTCAGGTGATGGGAAATGGGTATCTGGAAAGCCTAAAGGTACTTGAGTCCTCCGATGAACCTGAGGAATTGCTCTCCAATTATCAAACCCTGGTCAATTCCTGCCTCGCCTGCCACACCAACTATTGCCCCGGCCCGATGCAGCGTATAAGAAAGCTGGAAATGAATTAAAAATGGGTGACAAAGGACGAAAAAATGGGTCACGAAGGGCACAAAGTTTAAAAGAAGTAGCACAAAGTTGTTTTAATTACGAGGTGTAAAGTGGTCTAAGGTCAGTCACGTTTGTTAAAATGATGAATGTTGAATTATGAATGATGAATAAATGAAGGTTATTTACGTTGCACTGATGCCCCATCCGAAGGGCGCAGCTCGAAGGGAGGGCCCCGGGTAATAAAGACGTTAAATAATAGAAAAGCCTTCAAGTTACTCCTCAAGGCGGCTTGCCTTGCGGTATACTTTGTACTTGGTACCTAGTACTTTGTACCCATTCGTAAGTACGAAATTAGGAATACTAGGAGCGAAGTGGTCTAAGGACAGTCAAGCTTGCTAAAATGTCGAATAATGCTTGCCCGCTACGCCACGGCGCACAGGCGGGGCGAGAATAACGAAGTTTAATCCCGATGTACCTAATGCTCCATTCCTCCCCGCGAGCAACAATTCCCCAGCAGATTGATTATACTATCTACACCAAATCATTTTTAATTTGAAAAGCAAAATTGGGCTTTATTCTTTGATTGCGGCGATTAGCGGGTTTGTGGTAGCAGAAGTGCTGATCCATGTGGGCTTGTTGGAAGGTGTTGGTTGGAGGGTTTTGGCTACTGGTTTTGAGGCCGCCACAGTGGGGGCGTTGGCCGATTGGTTTGCCGTGAGCGCACTTTTCTATGAAATCCCCATTCCCTACGTGAGAAGGCATACCAATATCATTGTCAAGAACAGGGATAAGCTTACCGAGGGTATTGTCGAAATGGTTACCACCAAGTGGCTGTCCCCAGAGATTATTCAGGAAAAGCTCCAGGGAGTGGAAATTACCAAGTATATATTGAAGCTGCTTGATGATCCGGAAAACCTTGACAAAACCCTGATTGCTTTCCGAAAGGTTATCCTTAAATTTTCCGAAGGCCTGGATGATCCTAAAATGGCCAGGTTTATCCAAAACATGCTCCATGACCAACTGAAGGACTTTGAGGTGGCTGAACCGTTGGGCAAATGGCTGGAAGAAACCGTATCAACCCAAAAGCACCAACAGGTAGTCAGTATGGTAATCGGGGAGGTGGAAAAATCCCTACGCACTCCAGAAACACGCCAAGTTGTCTTTGAAAAACTAAAGCTGGTGCTGGAGGAGTACCGCAAACTCGATTGGATAAAAATGTCTGCCATCTGGGTGGGGAAACGGACCGGAGGAATTGATCTAGACATTCTCACCGAGCAATTGATTGAAGTGGCTCTGGTCATGGCCAGAGAAATTGAGGGGGACACCACCCACCCGGTGAGACGAAAGATGGACGCGTACTTTTTGGAATTTGCCAATAACCTGAGAATAGGGGACAAAAAATCCGTGCGGTATATTCAGGACCTCAAGGACCAAATGGTATTGAATGTGGGCGCCAGCCACATCATTCAGAGCATACTCACCAAGCTGCAGTCCACCCTTGCTTCCCAGCTCGAGCATGATGAGACTGAGTTAATGATAATGATCAAAGATGGAGTGAAGAAGTATATAAATCAGATCCGTAATGATGTTGATTTACAGTTGAATATAGATAATTGGTTAAAGAATAAAATTACCTATATGATCAATGAATTTCACCCCCATGTTGGGACCTTGGTCAGGGACAGTTTGGGAAGGTTGGATGATAAGGAGATCATGACCCAGATCAAAGATAAGGTAGGGGATGACCTCCAATACATCCGACTCAATGGAGCAGTGGTGGGTTTTTTGGTCGGGGTTACCATTGCTTTAGTCCGACTCTTTTCGGGTATCTGAAAATTTACTGACCTACAAACCAGTCTTTCCATACTGGCTCGTATCCCTTCTTCCTGATCATGTTGGCAATCGCAGATGCCGGGCGCTCATCACAGATTTCAAATTGCTCCAGGGTTTCAGGCTCCACGGCATAGCCTCCTGGGTTGGTTTTGGACTCGGCGCTCATGCTCGTTGCGCCCAAGGGTACCACGGATTCTCTGAATTTCTCCGATTCCCTCGTGGAAATGGAAAGTTCCACGTCAGGGTTAAACATCCGGTATGCACAGATCAACTGCACGAGGTTTTTGTCCGATACGATCACATTTGGTTCAATTATACCCTCAGCAGGTCTCATGCGCGGAAAAGATATGGAATATTTGCTTTGCCAGTAGGTCTTTTGCAGATAATCCAGATGCAGGGCACAGAAGAAACTGTCGGTTCTCCAGGCCTCCAAACCCAGAAGCACACCTAGTCCAATTTTGTGGACTTTCGCCTTACCGACGCGGTCAGGTGTTTCTAACCGATAATTGAAGTTGCTCTTTTTTCCCTTTGGATGATAAACTTTGTAGGTATCTCGGTGGTAGGTTTCCTGATAAACCAGCACGGCATATACACCCAATTCCTGCAATCTTTCGTATTCTTCCTGCTCCAAAGGTTGTACTTCGATCGATATGTTGGCAAATTTATCCCGGATCAGCTTGACCGCATTGGAGAAGTAATTGATGTTGACGGTATAATTCGCCTCGCCGGACACCAATAGCACGTGTTGGAAGCCCAGGGCCTTGATGGCTTCGACTTCTTCCAGCAATTCGGAGTCAGAGAGCGTCTTTCGCGGGACACGGTTGTTGAAGCTGAAGCCGCAGTAGGTACAGATGTTTTGGCACTCGTTGCTCACGTACATGGGCGCGTACATCTGTATGGTTTTGCCAAATCTCTCCTTGGTCAGTTGGTGGCTCACCTGGGCCATTTCTTCCAGAAACGGTTCGGCCGCAGGACTGATCAGGGCCATAAAATCCTCTAAATTTCGCTTTGGACTATTGATGGCACGGATTACGTCTGCTTCCTGCTTGCTGTTGATTCTTTCGCTGATTTCATCCCAGCTGTGGTTTTCAAATACTTCTACGAAACTCTTCTGCACAATTCGGTCTTGGTTATTCATTCAAAAATTGGGTGAGGGGAGAGGATGCCTCAGCGTGGCTGCTGATTTTACCCAATCTGGCTTCAAATGCCATTCTACCAGCCTCAACAGCTAATTTAAAGGCCTTGGCCATTTCCCTTGGATTTCCAGCCACGGCAATGGCTGTATTGACCAAGACCGCATCGGCACCCATTTCCATAGCTTTGGAGGCGTCCGATGGAGCTCCAATGCCGGCATCTATGATCACTGGCACACGGCTTTGCTCAATAATGATCTCCAGGAAGGTTTCGGCTTTGAGTCCTTTGTTTGTCCCAATGGGGGCACCCAGTGGCATCACAGCAGATGTCCCGGCATCCTCCAGCCTCTTGCATAGCACAGGGTCGGCGTGGATGTAGGGCAGTACAATAAAGCCCATTTTGGCAAGTTCCTCAGTGGCCTTAAGCGTTTCGATGGGGTCCGGCATCAGGTATTTTGGATCCGGGTGGATTTCCAGCTTCAGCCAATTGGTCTCCATGGCCTCCCTGGTAAGCTGGGCAGCAAAAATGGCTTCCTTGGCATT
This sequence comes from Litoribacter ruber, assembly GCF_018500185.1. Taxonomy (GTDB): domain Bacteria; phylum Bacteroidota; class Bacteroidia; order Cytophagales; family Cyclobacteriaceae; genus Litoribacter; species Litoribacter ruber. Next base: position 36,031 of record NZ_JAHBGI010000002.1, read on the forward strand.
TCTGACTCCGGAAGTATTAGGCAAAAGGTTAATATGCGGATGTTGCAGATGGGTGATGATCTGGTCGGTATCGGTTTCCATATCCACCCTCTTAAGTGCCACGGTTACCATTTCACTTCCCGAAGCCAGCACAGCCTCCTCCATATCCTTATTGCTCCCGAATTTTCCAGTTCCCAGAAAAAGGCGGGAGGTAAATTCCTTATCTGCTATTTTTAGCGGCTTCATAAAGTTTTCTGTTAAAATTTTTAATACTTGAATTGGGATCGTCCAGAAGGGCAGATGATACCGCCACTCCATAAACTCCGCATTCCAGTAATTGCGGTATATCCTCGGCATTTACGCCTCCTATGGCATAAATGGGTACCTGACCCGAGGTCAGTTTGCTGCAGATGTCCGTGTATCCCTCAAAACCGAGGATTGGGCTTAGTTTCTCTTTGGTGACTGTAAATCTCAATGGGCCCAAGCCTACATAATCCACTCCCTCATCAAGTCTTTGCTGTACATGCTTCAAGGTATTGGCTGTTCCACCGATGATTTTCTTTACGCCCAAAATCTTACGTGCTTCGGGAATGCTTCCATCATCAAGGCCCAAATGTAACCCATCTGCATCAAGCTCCTGAGCGGCTTTGACATGATCGTTGATCAGAAGTTTGGCTCCATAGGCCTCAGTAAGGCTTTTGACTTCCGTTCCGATTTTTAGAATCTTGTTTAAGGAGGCGCTTTTCCATCTAAACTGCACCCATTTGCAGCCGGCATCCAAAACCAATTTAATTCCCTCAAGTTGCTCTTCGGCCGTATGGCCATGACTGATAAACTGCAATCTTTCCATCACACACTTTCTTTAAATTGTAATGCCAAATTTAGTTCTTCCAAGGCTTTGGGTTGGGTGGATTTCCATATGCCTCCTAACAGTGCGGCACCTGAAAAACCCATCTCCATCACCAGGGGAAGCTTTTCGTTGGTAATGCCCCCTATGGCAATGAGATTGTGGTCAATATCCCTTACCTTTTCCCATTTTTTTGGATCAAAGGGTTCCCCATATCCTTTTTTGCTAATGCTTGGAAAGACAGGTCCCGTGAAGATGTAATCAAAGTAGGGTGGTAGTGTTTCCAGGGTGTCAAATGAATGGACAGAGGTGCTTAGGTGAAATCCCTGATTTTTCTGGTTTTCAATTTCCTCGACCGGCGTACTTTCCCGAAGGACCTCAGAAAAGTGGAGTCTTTTGATCCCTAAGGGGCGGGCAATATGGTGATGGGAATGCAGGGCAAGTTTCTCCCTGTGCTCATGTCCTATGAGCTCAACCAAGCGGACAAGGGCATTTTCGGGAAGAAGGGGTTTTTTGAGGTGAAAACGTTCTACTCCACAGGCTAGATAGCTCCGGATGAGCTCAGCTTCTTTGCGTACCGGGACGGGTGAAGAGAACAGTATAATTTTCATCTCAGCCCCCTTGAGTTGCTTTGAATACTACCACTTTTGCGGAATCCCTGATGATGGTTTCCGTCCATTTATTGCGAGGAATCACCTGATTTTCTATAGCTAGGGCAATTCCTTTTCCATTATTGGGAAAAGTCACCGATACCAATTCTGCAGCGCTGATTTGCTCATACTGGGGTAGGGACTTGGGGGTGTTGTTCAGAATTATTTCCATTTATGGTGAAATTTTGACTCAGAAATACAACACTTTAGGTTTGGTCTCTATGTGGACCTAGACTTTTCCCTTCGACAGTCCGAACTGCATCAGGTTCAAAGGGTATGATCTCAGCCCGCCGGGGCACCCCTAAAGTATTTAATACAAAGATAATAGTTTTGGGCAGAAGACCTACCTTCATTTCTCCACTAAGTATTTCCAGTACCTCTTCGGTACGTGTTGCAGGTGCAGCTTTGGATTTTTGCGGCTGGCTATATTGGTGGATTTAAAGTAGTTTTTCCATAAGGATTGAAATTCCATTTCCGTATCGTCCCATTCTATGCTGATAAGGGCAGGGGTTTCTGAATTTTCAGTTTGGTGAAATTCTACGGGTACTACTTTAGTCAAATCATAAAAGACCCCGTAATTTCTCTTGAGGTCAAATATCATCCACTTTTGGTCTGCATACCGGTTTTTGAAATGCTCCGAAATCAGCGGCAGCACATCAAAGTCTGGCTCAATGGTGGCATAGTAAATCTGGTCTGAGGCCAACTTGAACCTGACAAAAGCGGTCATCCGGTGCCTTTCCCTGCTGAGCTTTTTCATGATTTCCTGCAAGGCCAACACAGATGGGTGTCCGTAATCCTTGAGCACATCTTTTTCTGACTTCAGGGCATAGCGCACCACTCCAGATACGATATTCCCCACGTTTGTCTGCTCCGAAAGGGTGGCTTTCCATAAACTCTGAAGACCACTTTTTCCCAAGAGTGATTGGATTTTCGTTTTTACTCTTTCTGCTTTTTCCTGATCGGCAGACACTTTATGTATTTTTTCAAAAAGCTGTGGCCCCAGATCACCTTCAATATATATTTGAGGCTCGGCTATTTTTAGGGCGTAGCTTTCAAAAATTGCCGTCAGCAAGCCGTCAAATGATCCGTCATAGGTAAAATAGCTCATTGGAAAAGGGAAAGTTGAGGGGAGAAGTTTGCGGAAAATTTGCTGCTGCCATTTTGGAGGATAAGTTGACGCAGGGTCAAGCTGTCCATGTCCCTGGCACCCACGTGATTTCCACAGGTGATAAAATGCTGGGCGCGGTTCATGGCAATTCCAAATTTGCGAAGCTTGTCCATATTCAATGCCCCAAATTTTCTGGCCGCTATTATCTTTTTGGCAGATTTCACTCCCACGCCCGGTATTCTGAGTATCAAGTGGTAATCAGCCTTATTGACGTCAATAGGAAAATATTCCCGGTTTCTCAAGGCCCAACTTAACTTTGGGTCAATTTCGAGATCTAGATTGGGATGGTCCTCATTTACAATCTCCTGGGGATTGAATTGATAAAACCGCATCAACCAATCGGTTTGATAGAGCCTATTTTCTCTCACCAATGGGACTGGCGTGCCTAGTATGGGCAAATTTTTATGCTCCAGCACAGGCACGTAACCCGAGAAATAAACCCTTTTGAGGTTAAATTTCTGATAGAGAGTGGTGCTGGTTTTGATGATGTCCAGGTCACTTTCTTTGGTCGCCCCGATAATCATCTGGCTGGATTGGCCAGCAGGAGCAAAAATGGGGGTGGATTTGATCAGTTTCTTTTCCTCCTTAAATTTCAAGATATCCTGATGAATAGAGGCCATGGGCTTGATCATGTCCTTGTGGTTCTTGTCAGGAGCCAACAATTTTAGGCCTGAAGCTGGTGGGATGACTTCCGGATTTGGAGAGCAGTAAAGAAGACCGGAGACAGAAGACGGGAGACCAGAGAGGAAAGGCCTCTTCGCATTAAATAATTAGAAAAGTGTCAACGTCCACCCCGGATGATTCACACGCACCTTGGGCGGATTTAAGATTAAATAAATAAGAACCGCTTTCTTGGAGAGCGGTTTCTTTTTTACGGTTACATCGTTAAATAGGAAGTATGAGAGTTTATATTACAGCTATTGTGATTCTGATATTTACAGGTACATTAAAAGCCCAGGATGAAACCTCACCTGGTTTTTCGGATTATGTACCATATGTACCCACACCCAAGGAAGTGATGGAAGTGATATTTGAATTGGCGGAGATTAAAGATGGGGATGTGCTCTATGATCTAGGTTCTGGCGACGGACGGATTCCCATAGAGGCCAGCGTGAGGTATGGCATCAGGTCGGTGGGGGTGGAGATCGATGATGAACTGGTAAGAAGGGCCCGCGTAGGAGCCGAGCGCAAGGGTGTGGAAGAGCTGGTGACCATCATTCAGGGGGATTTGTTCCAGCAGGATTTTTCGGATGCTACCGTTTTGGTGCTTTATTTATTCCCGGATATCAACGAAAAGCTCCTCCCCAAAATCCAACAGCTCCCCGCCGGCACCCGCATCATCTCCCACCGTTTCCCTATCGGCGATTGGACCCCCGATCAAACCAGGAAAGTGGAGATGGAGGATGGAAGGGTTCATGAGGTGTTTTTTTGGATAGTGAGGTAGATTTGGGGTACTAGGTACCAAGTACAAGGTACACCGCAGGACAATCTGCTTTTTGGAGAAATTTGGAGGTTTTTTGTTATTAACCGTCTTTATTTACGTAGCCCTCCCTCAGAGCTTCGCTCTTCGGATGGGGTGTCAGTGGAACGTGAATCAACTCGGTCCTCATATTTGCGCCTAAACTTTCCATGCAATCCTGCCGTTAAAGTAATAACTTTGTAATCACAAAAAAGCTATGGAAGCATCAATCATCAAAATAGGGAATTCAAAGGGTCTTAGGTTGAGTAAGGCGATAATTGATAAATACAATATCAAGGATAAGGTTGAAATTATCCTTGAGGAGGATAAGATTATCCTAAAGCCGATAAACTCTCCGAGAAAAGGGTGGGGAGAGGCATTCAAGAAAATGAATGAACGCGGAGAGGACCAACTCCTGATCGATGATGTCTTTGAGAGTGAAAACTTTGACGAATGGAAGTAATGCAGTATCAAATCGTCCTGGTGAACCTCGACCCGACTGTCGGCAGTGAAATAAAGAAAACCCGGCCTTGTGTCATTATTTCTCCTGACGAAATGAATGATAACTTAAGAACTATAGTGATCGCCCCGATGACTACCAAGACTCATAATTACCCCACAAGAGTTAAGGTAAACCAAAATGATCAACTTAGCTGGGTAATCCTTGACCAAGTCAGGACAATTGACAAATCCAGGATTATCAAAACGCTAGGTGGTTTATCCGCCAAGGAACAAGCAGCCTGTAAAATGGTAATCAAGGAAACCTATGTGGATTAATTTAACCGCAAAGCATTATAAGGAACGCAAATTTATCAATCAATTCTTCGCGCCACTTTGCTTCTTTGCGGTTGAAGAAAATAAACTCAAAAAAATACAATGAATTCTTGGTTTTTAGCCAAACAGGCGGGAATGTGTTAAGTATGTGGCTGACATCATGCCTACATCCCTTAGACATCCAGCCCTGGTTAGGCCTACATTTATCGGGTATCCTACTATAATAACACCTACATCTATTCACTATCGTCGGACCATTCCAATAACAAGCGTCTTGTATATTAACGTGTCCATCTTGCCAAGGCTTCCTTCGTTCGACCCCTTTCAGGGTCGGGAAAGAGCATAATTTGAACCTCCCTGGGTCCACTTTCCTGCATTTGCAGTCAGGCGGACCCAGGGTTACTGTTGTTCAACCCTTACAGGGTTGGTTAATATCAAATACCAAATTGACAGATTGTATAGTCTAAAAAAGAATCCTGAAGGGATTCAATTACAGTAACCCAGGGTGACGCCTGAAGGGCTAGCCCTGGGACAAGATCCGCCACCAAGCAACAACCCTGAAAGGGTTGAACAGCAATCGCTTAAAGCAGAGACCACGAGGTCCAGACGTATCTTTAGACCACCAATACCCTGACAAAAAATAAGTTATTAACTTGAGTTTTCAATATTGAAAATCCCGAAAAAAATGCTCCTCCACGATTAAATCCACATGGTAGACAAGGTGTTGAGAAGAAAAAATATTCCTACCGTGTTTTTCATAAGAAATAATAATTTTTACCATATGAAAAGAATCATCCTAGAACTTATCCATAAGCAGTAAGTGGTGTTATGGACACTAATTAAACGTACCTACCAATCGGATCTGGAAAACGAATCCTTCTCCGGTTATGCTTTTCAACTGAATCATACGCTGAGGAAAATAGGAAAATTAAACCTTGAAAGGTAAATTGGGGTATAATTAGGGAAAGGAGGTTAAAGTTATGAGCAATAACGAATTAAAGGATAAATTAAAAAGGCGGATAGACCACCTTTCCGAAGATAAACTTCATGATGTTTCTCAATTTCTAGAATCTCTCGAAAAAAGAAACAACAAGGGGAAGATATTATCTTTTGCAGGGTGCTGGAGTGATTTAGAAGATGATATTTTTAATGAGTTAACGAGGGATTTAGAAGGTAGAAGGAAAAACAATAGGACACGATTTTTTTAATGGAACCAGCTTTAATTGATACCGACATTGTATCCTATTTTTTGAAAGGAAATGAGAAGGTGGTGACTAAATTCCAAGAATACCTAAAGTCCTTTGACAGCATCAATCTTAGTATTATTACTTACTATGAAGTTGTAAGTGGTTTGACTTTTAAGAATGCTTCAAAACAGCTTGAAGTCTTTGAGGAATTTTGTTCTACTGCCAAAGTTTTGAATCTTACCAAGGAATCCATTAGAAAATCAGCAGAAATTTATTCCGTACAGCGATTTAAAGGAGAGCCTATAGATGATATCGATATCTTAATTGCTGGAATTGCCTTATCGCTCGACCTGACCTTGGTAACCAATAACACCAAGCATTTCGGAAGAATTGATGAGCTGAAACTAGAAAACTGGAATGAATAAACAGGATGTCGATCTTTCAGCCTGATGTTCAAGGAGCAGTAAGTATTGGGTATTGAGAGATGAGCATTGATTTTTATTATTAGTATTTCAACCATTAAGAAGTTAAGGGAATTAAGAGGAAGGTGGAGAAGGGGGCACTGTTAACCTTTAACCTTTTAAATTTTAAACCAAAAATATAACGACAGCTTCTGTCACTGTCATGGTTAATAAAAATATATAGGACTATCTTGAGCCTACAACTCAGAAAATCCCCATGAAAAAGCTCTTTCTCGATGATCTCCGCACTGTAGACTTGGTCTATGATTCATCAATGGTAGGGGAGTTTGAGGTAGTGAGGAGTTTTGATGCTTTTGTTGAATATATCAAGACTAACGGCCTGCCGGATTTTATCAGTTTCGACAATGACCTGGGAGAGGACGAAAATGGCAATCTGTTGCCGGATGGCTACGCTGCCGCCAAGTGGCTGGTGTACGAGTCCGGCCTTGACCTCCGCAACCTGAAATACCATGTCCACTCCGCCAATCCCGTCGCCGCCGAACAGATAAGGGGATTGCTGGGGAATTATATCAGGTTTTTAAATGAAGAAGGAAAGTAGTTCGGAAATATTCCCTAACCCATTCTTAGGAGACGATAATAGTTTTTTATCATATGAAAAAAATCATCATAGGACTCACCGACAAGCAGTACGAGGAGTTAGAGTCCCTTATCAACCGTACCCACCAAACGGATTTGGAAAACGAAACTTTGTCGGGCTATGCTTTGCACCTGAACCATACTCCGATTGACAGCTGGCTGGAGTTTGAGAGCAATGGGATTACGGATTTGGGGCCGGTGAATTGGGAGATTGAGTGATTATGGGCAGGAAAGAAATGAGGAACTACTTTTAAAATCGCTTTGGTAATTGTAAATCCACTAGTTCCTTAATATCTTTTCGGATTAATTTTTTACCGAAAATCCCAAAATTTATACAGATGAAACCCCAGGACATTCTTTTGTTCAACACCGAGGATAGGAAAGTCAACGTCTCGGTTTATTTCCAGAACGGAACCTTTTGGCTGACACAGAAGGCGATGTCTGAATTGTTTGGTGTTAATGTACCCGCTATCAGTAACATTTGAAAAACATATTAGAGACTGGGGAGCTAGAGGCAGATTCAGTTGTTTCCAAAATGGAAATAACTGCCGCTGATGGGAAAAATTACGAGACAAACTTCTATAGGCTTGAAGCCATATTGGCAGTAGGCTATCGGGTAAATTCCATTCAGGCTACCGACTTCAGGAAGTGGGCTATCCAAAAACTCAACGAGTTTATCAACAAAGGCTTTGTGCTGGATGATGAGCGTATGAGAAGTGAGCACTGGAAGATGAGCGCTGAGCACTGAGCACTGCGAGAAGAATGGAGGACGTGGGCACTGGGCGTTGAGCTCGCACTGCCGTTAATCCTTTAATCCCATAATCCCTTAAACCTCTTTCATAAATTCCTTAAACTTTTTCCCCCTTTTGAGTAAAAATACCCTGATCGCAGTATTGTGGGGGGAGCTGAGCAGGGAGCGCTGTGCACTGAGCACTGCGAGTAGAACGGGTAGGTGGTCGCTGGGGATATAGCTCGCAAGCCATTAATCCTTTAATCCCATAATCCCTTAAACCTCTTTCTAAAAATTCCTTAAATTTTTTTCATGTTTTGAGTAAAAATACCCTGATCGCGGTATTGTGGGGGGAGGGGGAATGGGTTAGTTTTAGGGGGTAAATGAAAATTAGGATTACTAGCGGTCAGCCAAGTGGGTTGAATTTTTCCAGATATGCGTACTTTATGCTTATTTTAGAGTTGTACGCAATGGGGAAAAGTCGCATAACATCGCTACTATTCTTCGACTAAACCAAAAATGAACATCAGAGATATGGCCATAGTATTACCCCTCGCATCAGATGACCAATTGGTTTCAAGCGCCGTGCTTGTATCACAAAAAGATGGATTTCCAATTTTTGTTTCTACATTGCATCAATTAGGCGCTTCAACAAATTATAAGATTGCAATTCCTCCACACTTGGGAGATATCAGTGCGAGTCAAAGATATCCCTTACAAGAAACTGCGGCAATTGAAATTGATCTAGTAAAGATTGATCCTGCACACGACTTAGCGATCTTTAAGGGAAGAACCACCGATTTTCGCGCAGCTTTTCCAAAGATACATACCCAATTTAACGAGATTAGTGTTGGCGAGGAACTCGTAGTTGTAGGTTACCCTTATTCAACGTTGGGTTCCTTCTTAGAGACAGCTCAGATAACAAATGTTTCGGCTAAAGGTGTAAGGCTGTTCATGGATACGCTGGAAATCAAAGAGTTGATTATTTCACACCAGACTCTTCAAGGAAGTTCTGGGTCAGCGGTGATTCGGAGGTCAGATGGCGCTCTTTGTGGCATATTAAGAGGCACTTTAGCTCCACCTAGCGTTGTTTCTATTGGAAACATTCCATTAGCTTCGGACACTAACGTAACATATGTGACTTATAGTTCAATACTTCCAAACCTCTTATCAACTATTTAAAATGCAAACTACGCTTGAGAAGTTTAAATACACTGACTTTTTAAATCAATTGGATGAGCCTTTAAGGTCGGCAGTTTTATCAATGGATAGCAGGGGGATACCACTTGATACAATTGGTAATGAGATTGCTGCCCAGCCTACATTTGGGATGTCAACAAAGGGTTCTAACAATTGGGACCAATCAATTTTTCAAAAGTTTTTACACGAATTGGCTTTGCTTATATGCGACTCACCAGAGAATGAACTATCAAAAAAGCTAACATCTGAAGCTAATGTTACTGTGCTAGTTGTTGTATCAGCTGCTTCTGGAATTATAGGTGATAAGCTTGGTTTTGCGGCGTCCATGTGTACACCATTCATTGTTCTTGCTTTTGCTACTATTTTGAAAGCGGGATTGAATACATTCTGTAGCCATTTCAAGCCTCAAGGAAAATGAGAATAGCGTTTTTGTTCAATCAGAGTCTTTAGCTTTTAGGTCTCCACGAGCAACATGGGCTATTGTACTATGGCCGGTCGTTTTTATTTAAAATTCTAATTTAGGTTAGGCCACAGCACAAAACCTTGGTCGGTAGCCGATATGATAAACCAAACTCAAACTCATCAACATATCATGTACGAACAATATTCAAGACAAGCATTACCGTCGAAGCAATATCGAGAATTACTAGGATCAGCAATTAGTGTTTTTAACTCTAATAATCACTTCGTAATTGAAAATATACTCCGAATTGACAATACAAATTTTAATTGGTATGATTTGATAGATAAAACATCTGGTCAATTAAACGAGCCTATTAAAAAAACAATAACAGAGAATTCATGCGATCAAATTGCTAATTTATTTTAGGGGTTAGTCGAAAAAAGAAATCGAATCATTCATAGTTATTAAGTAACACATGAAGACGAGCAAATACTAGCTACAAAAGATAAAAATCATAATTAATTTATAGTTACTAAGGAATATTTATTAGACTTTATAAAAGAGAATGAATTATTATCTTCTAAACTACATGAACTAAGGGGGCATTAATAAATCAAAATTGGCTACCAGGGTTTAGCAAAAGCAGGCTCAAATGCTTCAATTGAGCATTTTTCAAAGTTAACATTAGTGATTCTATTGAGCTTTTGTCCTAATATCCTCACCTTTTGCAAGCTTCAAAAAGTTAAATATAACCTATCCTCCCCCTTTTGCAAATCCCCTAATTCCTTAATATCTTCCCATCACCATTTTTCAAGTAACTTTTGCCTATGGCTTTCAACGAGGATTCTAGAGTTAAAATACCGGCAGTGCTGCACCTGGTGAGGTTGGGGTATACTTATCTTTCCCTTAAAGAGCAGCAGTGGGATCCGGAGACCAATATCTTTACAGATATTCTTTTTGAAAGGATCCATGGGCTTAATCCGGGGCTTTCGGAGGGGGATGTGGAGCGGATATATGCGGAACTCTCGCTTTCGCTGGAAAATGAGGATCTGGGGAGGGCTTTTTACCAGAAGCTGACCGAGCAGAGCGGGATCAGGTTGATCGATTTTGAGGATTTCGATAACAACCGCTTCCATGTGGTGACGGAACTTACCTACCGAAAGGATGAGGAGGAGTTCAGGCCGGATATCACGCTGCTCATTAATGGCATGCCCCTGGTCTTCATAGAGGTGAAGAAGCCCAACAACCGGGAGGGGATTTTGGCCGAACACAAGCGCATTAAAACCCGCTTCGAAAACAAGAAATTCAGGAAGTTTGTCAACCTTACCCAGTTGACGGTTTTCTCCAACAACATGGAGTATGACGACAATTCTCCTCAGGCCATAGAAGGGGCTTTCTATGCCACCTCGTCGTATCAAAAACCGCAGTTCAATTACTTCAGGGAGGAACATTCCTTTGACCTTGCCAAAATCCTACAGCCCGAAGACGATGCGCTGGAGTCTTTTGTGCTGAAAGATACCAACCTGGTCGGCATCAAGTATTCCAAGGAGTTTCTTCTCAACAAGAACCCCAACGGCCCAACCAACAGGATTTGCACTTCCCTCTTTCAGCGGGAGCGCCTAGCCTTTATCCTCCGATATGCCATTGTCTATGTGAAGAAGAAGCATTTGGAAAAGCATATCATGAGGTATCCGCAGCTATTTGCCACCAAAGCCATCGCTTCCAAACTGGATGCGGGTATCCGAAAGGGCATCATCTGGCATACGCAGGGTAGTGGCAAAACCGCCTTAGCTTATTTCAATGTGAAGTTCCTGACGGATTATTTCAGCAATCGGGGTGTGGTGCCCAAGTTTTATTTCATAGTAGATAGGCTTGACCTGCTCACCCAGGCAGCGGGGGAATTTAAGGACAGGGGGCTGGTTGTTCATACGGTCAATTCCAGGGAAGATTTTGCCAAAGACATCAAGGCCACCAGCGTTATCCACAACCACTCCGGAAGAGCCGAAATCACTGTGGTTAATATCCAGAAGTTCCAGGATGATCCCGATGTGGTGCGCAACACGGACTATCAGGTGAATATCCAGCGGGTTTACTTCTTGGATGAAGTGCACCGCAGTTACAATCCCAAAGGCAGCTTTCTGGCCAACCTCAAGGAATCCGATCCCAACTCTATCAAGATAGGCCTGACAGGCACCCCGTTGTTGGGTACGGATTATAATTCAAGGGCCCTGTTCGGGGATTACATCCACAAGTATTATTACAATGCCTCCATAGCCGATGGCTATACCTTGCGACTGATCCGGGAGGAAATAGCAACCAGCTACAAGCTAAAACTCAAGGAAGCTCTGGAAGAAATCGAGATCCTGAAGGGCAACGCCGACAAGAAAGTGGTGTATGCACATCATAAGTTTGTGGAGCCCATGCTGGATTACATTGTACGGGATTTTGAACAAGCCCGGATTACCATGAATGACGCTTCCATCGGGGGCATGGTTGTCTGCGATTCTTCGGATCAGGCGAAGATGATGTTTGAAATCTTTCAAGAAAAGTATGCCGAAAAGGAATTGGAGGAGGAGTTTGGGATGGCCGCTGAGCCGGTGCTTTCCTATAGCCGCCACAAAAACAGGATGAGCAAGGTTACTTCGGCTGCGCTGATTTTGCATGACATAGGCACCAAACAGGACCGGAAGGACCTGGTCGAGGATTTCAAGGATGGAAAGATTGATTTCCTCTTTGTCTACAACATGCTCCTGACCGGATTTGATGCCAAGCGCTTGAAGAAGCTTTACATCGGCCGGGTCATCAAGTCCCACAACCTTTTGCAGACTTTGACCCGGGTAAACAGAACCTACAAGGAATTCAGATATGGTTACGTGGTGGATTTTGCGGATATCCAGAAGGAATTTGACAAGACCAACCGGGAGTATTTCAACGAGCTTCAGAATGAGTTGGGGGATGAGATGCAGCATTACTCCAACATCTTCAAGTCCGCTGAAGAGGTAGAAACAGAGATCCGGGAAATCAAGGAGGTGTTGTTTCACTATGATACTGAAAACAAAGAAGCCTTTTCCCAGCAGATCAGCCAGATCAACAGCCGGTCGGAGATGCTAAAGATCACCAAGGCACTCAACGATGCCAAAAGCCTCTACAACCTTATCCGTTTGGGCGGAAATTATGACCTGCTGGAAAAGCTTGACTTCCAGCAATTGACGGTTCTATCCAGGGAAGCCAACGATAGGCTGGCCTTGATCAACACCAAAGAAGCCCTGGAGAAAAATGTAGATACCACCAATTTGCTTAATATTGCACTCGAGGATGTCCTGTTTGCCTTTACCAAAGTCAAGGAAGAGGAAATGGTGCTGGCAGATAAACTGAAGGACACGCTTCAGCGCACCAGAGAAGCATTGGCGGGCAATTTTGACCAAAGGGATCCGGTTTTTATCTCCCTTCGGGAGGAGTTGGAGCGCCTTTTCAAAAAGAAAAACCTCAATGAGGTGACCAAGGAGGAAATGGAGCTGAACATCCAAGCCTTGGACAAAATCCACCGCGAGGCAAAGGAATTGGAACGCAAGAACCAATTGCTGCGGGCCAAGTATGACAATGATGAAAAATATGCCCGGCTCCACAAGCGCCTGATGGAAAAGGACCCTTTGACCGACAGCGAGAGCAAACTGTTTGAGGCGCTGCAGGGGCTCAAGGAGGCGGTAGATGCCCAGATTCTGCAAAACTCCAGGATGCTCGAAAACGAGAGCTTTGTGGAAAAGATGATGGTGCGGCAAGTCATCGAACAATTGAAAAACAAATACCATCTGCCCCTGGATGCGGCCACTTCCAAGCGCATCAACAGCCTGATGGTGAAGGAATACATGAATGAATATTATGGAAGGATCTAGGACTTCCATTTCCCAATAGCTTAAAATTAAATATGACCCCTACAGTAGTTTTTGAGAAAGACACAAAAGCACTTATTGATAGCCTGAAAAGTGTATGCGCCAATTATGGATTGGGCAACGACGGCAACGAGTTTAAAATCATCACGCAGGTTTTCTTATACAAGTTTCTGAACGACAAGTTTGTACATGAGGTCAAAAAACTTGACCCAAAGATAGCCGAGGCCGAAAATTGGGAGGCCGTACTAAAAAGCTACCCTGCAGAAGAGTATGAAATGCTCTTGATGCAGATGAGCGAAAGCACCGCCCGCCTGCAGCCCGAGCATTTGATTTCAAGCCTTTTCCACCAGCAGGACAAGCCCAAGTTTTCCGAAATCTTTGACAATACCCTGCTGGATATCGCCAAGGAAAACAGCGACATCTTTTCGGTGGTGACCAATGGGGGCGAAAAGGTGGTACTATTTGAAAACATCAGCAAGTACGTGACCGATCAGCGGGATGAGTTCTGCCGGGCCATCATCAACAAGCTCATCAATTTCAGTTTTGAGCATATCTTCCACCAGAAGTTTGATTTCTACGCCACCATTTTCGAATACCTGATCAAGGATTACAACACCAACAGTGGGGGCAAATACGCCGAGTACTTCACCCCGCATGCCGTGGCCAAAATCATGGCCAAGTGTCTGGTGCAGGAAGAGGTGAGCAACGTGACCTGTTATGATCCATCGGCGGGATCCGGGACCCTTCTGATGAACCTGGCCCATGAGATAGGGGAGAACAAGTGTAGTCTTTACTCCCAAGACATATCCCAAAAGTCCTCCAACCTGCTGCGGCTAAACCTTATCCTAAATGATCTGGTGCATTCGATTCCAAATATTGTCAAGGGCAACACCATCCTGGACCCTTACCACAGGGACCCTTCCGGAGCCCTGCAGCAATTCGATTACATCGTTTCCAACCCGCCGTTCAAGCTCGACTTTTCCGATTTTGTGCAGGATCTGGACAGAAAGGAGAATGCAGAACGCTTTTTCGCTGGTTTTCCCAATGTGCCTAAGACCAAAAAGGAAAGCATGGCCATCTACCTGATGTTTTTGCAGCACATCATGTTTTCGCTAAATGAAAAGGGCAAGGCGGCCATCGTGGTGCCGACAGGTTTCATCACCGCCCAAAAAGGCATAGAAAAGTCCATCCGGGAGCGCATGGTAGAACAAAAGATGCTGGCAGGAGTGGTGAGTATGCCGAGCAATATCTTCGCTACCACCGGCACCAACGTATCGGTGATTTTCCTCGACAAGCAAAACAAGGGCGATGTGGTGCTGATAGATGCCTCTGGGTTGGGAACTACCGTGAAGGAAGGCAAGAACCAGAAAACCCTTCTTTCCCCTGATGAGGAAGACCACATCATCGCCACCTTCAACAAAAAGGAAGCAGTGGATGATTTTTCGGTGGTGGTAAGCTATGAGGACATCAAGGCCAAAAACTATTCCCTGAGTGCAGGGCAGTATTTTGAGGTGAAGATTGAGTATGTGGATATTACGGAGAGGGAGTTTGAAGCGAAGCTGAAGGGGTTTGAAGATAAATTAGCAGATTTGTTCACTAAATCTAATGAGCTTGAGAAGGAGATTCAGGAAAATATAAAAAGCTTGAAATATGAGTAAATTAAAAACCTATAAATTCAGCAATTTATATAGAATGAGTTCAGGAATATCTTCCAGACCTGAACAAGCTGGACATGGAGCTCCTTTTCTGTCTTTTAGTACAGCTTTTAACAATTACTTTTTACCAGAAAACCTACCTGATTTGATGGATACGTCAGAGAAGGAAAAAACTGTCTACTCGATAAAAAGTGGTGATATTTTTTTAACGAGGACTAGTGAAACCTTGGATGAATTGGGAATGAGTTCTGTTGCCATTAAAGATTATGAAATGGCTTCATTCAGTGGATTCCTTAAAAGATTAAGACCCACTCAAGAGGATATTACCTATCCAAAGTACATGGCATTTTATTTACGGAGTAAATTGTTTAGAAAAACAATGACCAATAATGCTATTATGACTTTACGGGCCAGTCTAAATGAGCAGATTTTTTCTTATCTGGATTTGGTGCTTCCGGAATTTGAAGAGCAGAAGAAGATAGGAGATTTCCTTTTTCAATTAAATTCGAAAATCGACCTCAACAACAAGATCAACACCGAGCTGGAAGGGATGGCCAAGCTGATCTATGATTACTGGTTTGTGCAGTTTGACTTCCCCATCTCCGTCGCCCAGGCCCAAGCCATGGGCAATCCTGCACTCAAAGGCAAGCCCTACAAAAGCTCCGGCGGCAAAATGGTCTGGAACAAGGAGCTGAAAAGGGAAGTGCCTGAGGGGTGGGCTAAGGGTAAACTGAAGGATGTTTTGGATTTTAATTATGGGAAACCATTAAAAAAAGAAGTTAGGAGTGGAAGTGGGTTTCCTGTCGTAGGCTCTGGGGGGATAGTGGGGTATCACAACAAAGCTTTAGTGAAAGGTCCTGGGATAGTTGTGGGAAGAAAAGGAACTGTAGGGAATATCACCTATTTATATACAGATTTTTTTCCCATAGATACATCATATTATGTAGAACCTAAAGATAATTTAGAAATTCAATACTTTTATTTCTTATTAAATACCCTCGGTTTACAAATGATGAATAGTGATAGTGCTGTTCCTGGTCTAAATAGAGAGAGAGCTTTGGGGACAGATATTCTTATTTGTGATAATAAATTAGTACAAAAATTTAATCAAACCGTCAGTCCTTTTTTTAAAAAAGCAAGTCAATTACTTGAAGAAAACGAACAATTAGCTTCTTTGAGAGACTGGCTGCTGCCGATGTTGATGAATGGCCAGGTGAAGGTGGGGGAGCAGTATCCGGAAGGTAAGGAGGAGCTATCTGTGGCTGCGGAGCCGGAGGTGGGGTATGGCGGGGAGTAATTATGGATTTAAAAGACGCGATAGAAAAAGGAATTGCGAGTGACCTCTTCCTAAGCCAGCGGCATTACTTTGTGTATAGGTCCATTGGGGAACATTATAATCTTCTGGATTCACTGGAAAAATCTTCCGATCAGGAATTGATGGGGTATCTGCAATCTTCGGCCCAGGATCTTTGTGTTTTGCATCTTGCGAAAGTTTATGATAATGCCCATTCAAAATATAAAATCAGGTCAATTAAAGGACTACTACAAGAAGCTTTCAAATTGCAATTGACCGATGTAATCCATCTAAAATATGCCGATAATATTCATTGCTTAGGCAAATTATCAGACTACAATCTTGATTGGGACGGGACAATACCCCAAATAGATTTACTGAGATATTTAAAAGCCGTCCTGGATTCAGAGGTTATAGAGTCCAAAGTTAAAAACCTTAAATTTGCTAGAAACAAATACATTGCACATAATGAACATAACCTATCAGATCCCGGGCTTGATTCTTTTTGGGATGATGTAAGGTTTCTTCAGGATATCGCATCCCTTTACTTGCGAATAATCGGTAGGCATTTTTTAGGATCTGAATATTTCCAGTTTGAAGCAAGGGGAAATGATCACGTTCATTTTGGATTATTTTCTAGTGTTTGGTGGGTTTACGAGCAGCTAGAAAGAGTTTTAGGAAAAGAAGACCTGGTGTATTGGTGGAATGGAGATGATTAATTTTCCTTCAACTTAGAAGCGGGCACATTCTGTCCATTCGCTTTTTTGGTTCATTCCAAGGTTTTCCATAAATCAAAAAAGCCTTTAACGCTCCAAGTCAAAGCAGTCGAGAAATCAGTACGATTAAGAGGGTGTTCCTGAAAGTGCAGGCTTAGGACATAACTGTAAACCATTTGGCTACTAAGGAAATGTGAAAGTCAAGCCTATCCGAAATGAAAGACCGGTATATCGGGCAGGAGGGAACTCCTGAGCGGGATGCCTATGAGTACGAACTTAGAATGGAGGTGCTGGGCAAAATGATAAAGACTGCCCGGAAAGAGCGGAATTTGACCCAAGAGCAGTTGGGCAAACTCGTCGGGGTACAGAAATCACAAATATCCAAATTGGAAAGTAGTGCAAACAGTGCAACCATCGGCACTATTTTAAAAGTGTTCAAAGCATTAAAAGCAGAAATAAACTTTCATGTAAAAATTGAAGACAATTTTGTAAAACTGGCCTAGAGAATTTATGCTGTAATTCTTGAATTTCTGGTTGAAAGAGCGGGCTTCTCTTAATTTTTGTATTTTTGCTCTCATTAAACATTTAGCCCAACCTACCCCATGAATAAAACCCTTTTCACTCTTCTTTTCCTGTTCCTTTTTTCCATAGGCAATGCTTTTGCCCAGGAAAAGGAACCTGAAGTATTCAACCTGGTCAAAATCGGGGATGTCAATGTCTTCGGCAAATCGGTCGACAACCATACCCGCTGTGTGCACTGGCACTCGGCACTGGATATCATCGCCATCAAATTCAAATGCTGCGACAAATATTATCCCTGTTTTTCCTGTCATGAGGAGGAGGCCGACCATGAGCATGAGGTGTGGCCGAAGGATGAGTTTGATGAAAAGGCGATCCTGTGTGGGGCATGCGGGCATGAGCTGAGTATAAGGGAGTATATGGATTCGGAGAATACGTGTCCTAAATGCGAGGCGAGTTTTAACCCGGGGTGTAGTAATCATTATCATTTGTACTTTGATGTAGCCACAAAGGCGGGAAGGCGCTAAGTTTTAGGGAAGAAGGTTTTTGGCCACTAAGGCGCAAAGGCGCTAAGTTTTTAGGGAAGAAGGTTTTGGGCCACTAAGGCGCAAGGGGCGCTAAGTTTTTAGGGAAGAAGGTTTTGAGCCACTAAGGCGCGGAGGCGCTAAGTTTTTAGGGGAGAAGGTTTTTGGCCACTAAGGCGCCAGGGGCGCTAAGTTTTTAGGGTAGAAGGTTTTGGGCCACTAAGGCGCAAGGGGCGCTCAGTTTTTTAGGGGAGAAGGGTTTTGGCCACTAAGGCGCAAGGGGCGCTAAGTTTGTAGGGAAGAAGGTTTTGAGCCACTAAGGCGCGGAGGCGCTAAGTTTTTAGGGGAGAAGGGTTTTGGCCACTAAGGCGCAAGGGGCGCTAAGTTTGTAGGGAAGAAGGTTTTGAGCCACTAAGGCGCGGAGGCGCTAAGTTTTTAGGGGAGAAGGGTTTTGGCCACTAAGGCGCAAGGGGCGCTAAGTTTTTAGGGGAGAAGGTTTTGGGCCACTAAGGCGCGGAGGCGCTAAGTTTTTTATGGAAGAAGGTTTTTGGCCACTAAGGCGCAAGGGGCGCTTGTTTTAGGGGAGAAGGTTTTGGGCCACTAAGGCGCGGAGGCGCTATGTTTTTTCTGGAAGAAGGTTTTTGGCCACTAAGGCGCGGAGGCGCTATGTTTTTTCTGGAAGAAGGTTTTTGGCCACTAAGGCGCGGAGGCGCTATGTTTTTTCTGGAAGAAGGTTTTTGGCCACTAAGGCGCGGAGGCGCTATGTTTTTTCTGGAAGAAGGTTTTTGGCCACTAAGGCGCGGAGGCGCTATGTTTTTTCTGGAAGAAGGTTTTTGGCCACTAAGGCGCGGAGGCGCTATGTTTTTTCTGGAAGAAGGTTTTTGGCCACTAAGGCGCTAGGGGCGCTAAGTTTTTAGGGAAGAAGGTTTTGAGCCACTAAGGCGCGAAGACCCAAAGTTTTTTTTTTCTCTTTGTGCCTTAGGGTCTTAGTGGCCAGTAAAAAAATCACCTCTTAAATCTTCTGATACCATTTTTGATTAGGGGAACTTTGAAATTTATGAGGTAGCCCAGGTTAAGGTTTGTAAGTTTTAGGTGACTGATGATCTGGGCTTCCCAGACGGGATTTACAGCGTCTACAGCTTTCAATTCCACAATAACTGAATCTTCGACCAGCAAATCCAATCTTAAGCCCTCGTCGAAACTAATCCCATCATATACAATGGGGATTGTCACCTGCCTTTTTACATTAAATCCGACTTTATTTAATTCATGGGCTAGGCAAACTTCATAACCCTTTCTAAAAGTCCAGGGCCAAGTTTTACGTGAATATTGTAAGCAGCGTTTACAATCGCTTTTCCAATTTTTTCCTCTTTTTCGGTTAAATCCAAAAATTCCATACCAAGATTTTAAAAAATAAATAAAAAAATAACTTGCTAACAGTGAGTCAATTTAGTGAAAAAAATATTGTGATATATAAATGCGGAAAGTTTTTTATTGCCACTAAGGCGCGAAGGCACTAAGTTTTTATTCTTTGCCACTAAGGCGCGAAGACGCTAAGGATTTCTTTTGCGCCTTCGGGCCTTTGTGGCAGGTTTTTTTAAGCTTCCGGCAATTGAAACTTGATGGGAACGCGCATCCGTACGTTTACGGTTTGGTCTCGTTGTTTGCCGGGCTCCCAGTCGGGGGCGTTTTTGACGACTCTCATGGCTTCCTCATCGCAGCCTCCGCCTATTCCTCTGAGGATTTCCACTCCCTGTATGGAGCCATCCACTTCCACTACAAAGGATAAATAAACTGTTCCCTCTATTCCATCCTGCTTTGCCTTGTCGGGGTAGATCAGGTTTTGGCTGAGGTAGGCGATCCATGCCTCATATCCTCCGTTAGGTACGGGTGGGGTTTCCACCAAATCAAATACTTCCCCCGAGGAGGCGCGCAGGGCCAGTTCACCACTCACATCCTCTTCAAGGATCAGTTCATGGTCCTCATCAGGCGCACAGGAGAAGACCAACATAAGGGTTGCAACCAAGGCTATCCCAAATAAACAGCTACGTTTGGCCAAGGCATTCTTTTCAGTTGTAAGCATCATCATGATTTGTTTTTTGGTTAGTGATTATTTTAAAAAGGTACTTAATTGTCTGTAATCGAGTATTTAATGCCCCGAAAGGATTCTTGAGCAATTCTTAACTAAAGATATAAAAATATTTTTACTTTTACTACTTAAAGTTTAGGTTTTATTGAGAAGGATTTGAAGGGTTTAGCCACAAAGGCGCGGAGGCGCTAAGGTTTTAAGGGGAGAAGAGGTTTTTTTGGCCACAAAGGCGCGGAGGCGCAAAGTTTTTTAGGGGAGAAGAGGTTTTTTGGCCACCAAGGCGCGGAGGCGCTAAGGTGTAAGGGGAGAAGAGGTTTTTTTGGCCACCAAGGCGCGGAGGCCCTAAGGTTTAAGGGGAGAAGAGGTTTTTTTTGCCACAAAGGCGCGGAGGCGCTAAGGTTTAAGGGGTGAAGAGGTTTTTTTGGCCACAAAGGCGCGGAGGCGCTAAGTTTTTTAGGGGAGAAGAGGTTTTTTGGCCACAAAGGCGCGGAGGCGCTAAGGTTTAAGGGGAGAAGAGGTTTTTTTGGCCACCAAAGCGCGGAGGCCCTAAAGTTTAAAGGGAAAAGATGTTTTTTTGGCCACAAAGGCGCGGAGGCGCGAAGTTTTTTAGGGGAGAAGAGTTTTTTTGGCCACCAAGGCGCGGAGGCGCGAAGGTTTAAGGGGAGAAGAGGTTTTTTGGCCACCAAAGCGCGGAGGCGCTAAGGTTTAAGGGGAGAAGAGGATTTTTTGGCCACCAAGGCGCGGAGGCCCTACGGTTTAAGGGGAGAAGAGGTTTTTTTGGCCACCAAAGCGCGGAGGCCCTAAAGTTTAAAGGGAAAAGATGTTTTTTTGGCCACAAAGGCGCGGAGGCGCTAAGGTTTAAGGGGAGAAGAGGTTTTTTTGGCCACCAAGGCGCGGAGGCCCTAAGGTTTAAGGGGAGAAGAGGTTTTTTTGGCCACAATGGCGCGGAGGCGCTAAGGTTTAAGGGGAGAAGAGGTTTTATTGGCCACCAAGGCGCGGAGGCCCTAAGGTATAAGGGGAGAAGAGGTTTTTTTGGCCACAATGGCGCGGAGGCGCTAAGGTTTAAGGGGAGAAGAGGTTTTATTGGCCACCAAGGCGCGGAGGCCCTAAGGTATAAGGGGAGAAGAGGTTTTTTTGGCCACAAAGGCGCGGAGGCGCTAAGTTTTTTAGGGAAGAAGAGGTTTTTTTGGCCACAAAGGCGCGGGGGCGCTAAGTTTTTAGGGAAGAAGGTTTTGGGCCACTAAGACGCAAGGGCGCTAAGTTTTTTAGGGAAGAAGGTTTTGGGCCACTAAGGCACGGAGGCACTAAGTTTTTTAGGGAAGAGGGTTTTAGCCATGGAGGCGCGGAGGTGCTAAGTATTTTTAGGGAATAAAGTTTTAGCCACGAAGGTGAGTAGTTTCTAAGTTATTATCTTTGTTTTTGGAATATCCATAATGTTGCCAGGGCACTTAGAAAAATATAAATGAGGGGTTGTAGGTCCCAAGTTAGCAGGTTAGCACCTTAGGTGCTGAAAAATATAAAGTGGTGCCTTTGCCTTAAATCCTACATAGAGACTTGGCGCCTTCGTGGCCAATTTATTAGAATTCTTTAATTTATTAAAATGAATAAAAAAGTACTAAACTATATTGAGAATGTGCTGGCCAATATGCCGGAGGAATGGTTGAGCCTGACTACGCATAGGCTGGATATTTATAATGAGGGGTTGGCGAAGACGGAATTTCTGGAGGGGTTGGAGGGTCTTTTCCATTCCGATATTTCCGATAAGTCAGCGCTCAGCGAATTGCCTACCGCCTTTGATTATATCCGACTCGGGCATCCGCTGTCCTGCATAATGGAGTGGGGGATTGGGCAGGTGAACGGGTTGAAGGCGGATAATGTCATCAGCTTTTCCTCCAGGACAGTGCCTGTTTTGGCCATCCTAAGGAAAAACCTTATGCTCGGCAGAGACACCCAAATCTATTATACCGGAGCGTTGCCCGATTTTTTTGATGCGGATGCCGTCAGACAGGTTTATGGTTATACCTTTGACTTGAACCCGGTTCAAAGCCTTATGGATGTAACTTCCACTGAGGAAACAACTGTTTTTATCGCCAATGGTGACAATGGGCTTTTGACTGAGCAAGCGGGGATGGTAAAGATGTCTGAAACGGTTGATTTTTACATCAGCGATCAAGGAAAGCTTGGAAGTCTGCTGTTGGTAAACGGTGAGAAAAATGAAAGCTATATTTCGGAAATCCAGCACGTGAGAAGGAGGGAGACCATCTCCATGACGCCAGTGAACTCTCTGATTGCCCTGCAGCAGTTGATCGGCAAGCCTGTTTCCCAAGATCCGGGAAGGAATGTTGATGCCCAGAAAACAGCCATTCAAAATTTGGTCAACGAAATTACCGCCACGGATGCTAAGCCGCTTTTCGGTTCGAGTGGCCTTTCCATGCAGTATGCCATCATGATGGGGTTGGTGCATGATGCGCTGGTGAACCATCCCGGAAAAGGGATCAGGTTTATCGTGCCGCCAAACTGTTACGGGGGCACCAATGACCAGGCCAGGAGAGTAGAAGCCTGCATTGATAACGTCAAGGTGCTGGATCTGCCTGTGGATGGGGACAACAACATGGTGCAGAGCATAGACCGTGTGCTTGCCCAGGTGGCAAGCGATGATGCCGTGCCTTATATCATTGCCGAGATCCCGACCAATCCAAGGGTAGAGGTTCCCGATCTGGACAAGCTCCGAGCTGCCCTGAGCCAAGAACGCAGGACAGCTGCTGGCGCGACTGCCATTGATCCGGTGTTTATCCTGGATCAGACCTTCTGTCCAAATGTACAGTTCCTGAGTGAGGAAGGGATTTTTTCAGAGATCAGGGCCATTTCCTATGTGAGTGGATCCAAATTTCCGAGTGGTGGCAAGGTTACGGCCGGATATTGTGTAGCCAACCGGAAAGCCGAGGCACTGCTAGAAAAAATCGAAAAGCATTTGATTCTTTGTGACAACGAGGCTACCGCACTTCAGGTGGAGTTGCTGGCCGAGCAGCTCCCATCCATGAACCAAAGGATAGCGGATGCTTATAAGAATACCAGGGAATATGTGAATTTTATCCGGGAGGTGTTGCCTCAAGCGAAGATCAATTTTGTTTCAGAGAAATTGGCGGAGGAAGGGTTTACACCATCCGTATTCTCCCTAGACCTGCCGACTATGGGCAGCACCCACGAGGAAAGGGAGATTTATAAGCGGGCGCTCAACCTGAAGCTGATCAGCCGCATGATCGGGGAAATCCCGAACGAGGGCAAGTACTGTGTGAGTTACGGGCAACTGAAAGGCTGCTATTGGACCATTCCGGCCACTTCCACCCAGGGGACGACCAAGGAAGGAGACAAGGATTATATCGTGAGGGTGGCTTTATCGGGTAATATGGATATGGAGCTGCATAAGCGGGTGTTTATGGATTTTGTGAAGGAGGAGGTTAGGTAACCACAGAGGACCAGAGGTTTAAATTTCACCGCGAAGGGCGCTGAGGGGCGCGAAGGATGAGTAGGAGGTAAGTGGTTGAAAATAAGTAGCCACAAAGGCGCCAGGGCGCAAAGATTTTATTGTAGAAAATAACCACAGAGGACCAGAGGAACAGAGATTTAAATTTTACCGGGAAGGGCGCTGAGGGGCGCGAAGGATGGGTAAGTTAGGGACGCGTATACCCAAATTTGGTAGGGAAAGATGGGTTTTAAAACCATGGGGGAGGTTTTGGGTTATAATCTAATGAATTCTACCAAAGACCCTCAAGTTTATAGTACTGTGCCGGCCATATTGCCCCCAGACCAGTTGTTTGGACCTTTGTTTCATGATGTCCAGATGAATGAAGTTTTTGACGATTCCATCACTTTTGCAGACTGCTTTCCCAAGCGGGCCCCGGAGGAAATCCTGAGTCTGTACGAAATGGAGAAGCATAAGAAGGACTTCAACCTGCGGGATTTTGTGGAAGAGTATTTCGATATTCCCGCCAAGGTGGAGACGGATTATGATAGTGACCAGCAGCTTCCAGTAACCAAACATATTGAAAAACTGTGGCCGCTTCTGACTCGGGAATCCCAAACGAATTGCTCCATGCTGCCCCTGCCCATGCCCTATGTGGTGCCGGGTGGGAGGTTTAGGGGCTTGTATTACTGGGACAGTTATTTTACCATGCTGGGGTTGCAGTGCAGCGGGGAGCATGAACTGATCCGGCATATGGTGGAAAACTTTGCCCACCTGATTGATGCCTATGGGCATATCCCCAATGCCAACCGGAGTTATTACATGTCCCGTTCACAGCCCCCGTTTTTTGCCAAGATGGTGCGGCTATTATCAGAGATTGACGGGGATGACATTTTGACCAAGTACCTGCCCCACATGCAAAAAGAGTACAACTACTGGATGGATGGGTATTTTCGACTTTCGGAACGAGAGACCAATTTTCGAAGGGTGATGCATATGCCGGACGGGAGTGTTCTGAACCGGTATTTTGACGACTTGCCTGCGCCGCGTCCGGAATCCTATGTGGAAGATGTGAATATGGCCCACAGCTGCGCCCCTTATGGCATCAAACCTGGTGAACTTTACCGGCATATCCGGGCAGCCTGTGAATCGGGTTGGGATTTCAGCTGCCGGTGGTTCAGGGAGGAAACAAAAATGGAGACCATTCACACCACTGAGATAATTCCCGTGGATCTCAACTGTCTGCTATACGACCTGGAGTTGACGCTATGTGATGCTTATGAGCACTACAAATATCCCGAGACTGCCGTATATTTTAGGGAAAAGGCCAATAAGCGGAAAAAGGGAATAATGGAAAACCTGTGGAGTGAGTCTAAAAAGTTCTTTATGGATTTTGATACCACTTCGAGCAAGTCTACCAAAATCATGTCCTTGGCCGGGGTGTTTCCGCTTTTCTTCAAAATGGCCACCGAGGAGCAGGCGGGGCATGTTCACCAGCATATCAAGGAAAGCTTTTTGAAAAAGGGTGGGGTTGTGGCAACCCTCCATGAAAGCGGTCAACAGTGGGATTCGCCAAATGGCTGGGCCCCCATGCAGTATATGACCTATGTGGCCTTGAGGAATTATGGGTTTGATGAAACCGCCGAGGAACTGAGAAGCCGATGGATTGCTATTAATGAGCAGGTCTTCAAGGAGACGGGCAAGATGATGGAGAAGTACAATGTGGTCGATCCCGAAGAATCCGCCGGTGGGGGAGAGTATCCCAATCAGGATGGCTTTGGGTGGACGAATGGGATTTATTTGTGGTTTAAGAATCAGTAATTATTAGCCACTAAGGCGCAAAGACGCTAAGGAGATTTAACCTGCCAGGTTTTTTTTGGAATTTTGAATTGAATCTGGCAGGTTTTAAAGGGCGGAATTGTGCTGGTTAGAAAAAGTCGTCATCATCGTCAAACAGGCCTCCTAGTCTATTCAGGTTGAGTTTTACGGGCTTGACATGGAAGACTATGCATGGTCCATAAACGTCATTGGGGCCAACATCACCCCATTCAATTCTCTTGACTTTTACCGATTCCAAAATAAACCCTTGTATATCATCCAACACAGCTGCTACATGATCTGGTACAAAGGGCCTGATGTTCACATAATCGCCTTTTGCCGGCAGTTGAACCTGTTTCCAAGTCATTGGAAACTCTTCCATCAAATGAGTCTGATAGTCTTCGGGAATTTGTTTAAATACGGATTCCCCAAACGTTAATCTGAAAAAAATATCCATAGGTTAAAAGTTTATGGAAATGAAAATATGGAAAAAATAGGGAATTACCAAATATGAGGGTATAGGACGTATATTTCACCGAAGTGCCCTTGAATTTTCCATAATTTTTTTTTTCAATTAATTATGGGAAGATGTTATGCAATATAACAAAATCAATGGATTTTTCTCCTCAGTTCCCGACTCATTCCTTAGTATAGAGTAAAATACATCCCCATCCAATGGTTTTGGAATAATTTCTTCGGTCAAATCCCTATCAAATAGTTGTCTTAAATGAATTATGGGGTGTTGGTTTTCTAAGTCAATTATTACGTGATAGGAACGATTATCATATCCAACACGCAAAAACACGAAGCTATTAGACATAACAACATGGTTTATGCCCAGTTGATGTGAATCGTCAAATCCAGTGAATTGAAGTGTATATTCTGGAACCAGTTGATAACCCTCCTTTTTAAAGATCGTATCAGTAGCATTATGCGACGATATATCTCCTCGAATAATTGGCTTGTAAAACAAGTCTACATTATTTACCCGACTTAAAATCCTTGGGATTGGATGGATAATTGTATAATTTGAATTATAACCGTAAAGTGGCTTTTCCCATTGTTTGACTTCAAGCGTTTTGGGTTCAATTAGGCTTACCAGCACCTGTCGAGGTTTCTCTTTATTACCATTAATCGTCTCCTGAATTACCGAAAGGGTGTCATCGTTTTCGTAAAAGGAAATCGGGTGCCCTTGCAATTTTTGACTTGAGAAGCTAAGGTCTCCCTCAAGGTCATAGGAAATCACTATCCTTTTCTGCCAATCTGCCACAAGCACGATATTTTCCTTCAAATGAATGGCATAGGGCATAATATATTCATCAGGACCTTCTCCCATCTTCCCGATTTTCCGGAGAAGATTACCTTGGTTGTCAAATTTTAAAAGCCCTTGTTTTCTGTCTAGCAAGAGGAAAAAGTTCTGCGCGAAGACCATATCCTGGATTGCCGAAATAGGGGGATTTTCTGTAGCCTCAAGGTTTATAGTGTCAAGAATTTCAATTTGTAATTCCGGTGAATCGCTAAGCAAAAAGTCTCTTTGGATCTCTATGGTCTTTTTAGACACTTGGACATCCGAAATGTCTTTATCTCCACAATTCTGCAACAAAAAAACTAGAAAAATGAATAGGGAAAGCTTGATGTTCCTCATTTTCAATATTTTAAAACATGTAAGATGAATTTACCTAGCTCACTGGCTACAACTCAATTAGGCATGAATAGCTTAGGCTGCAAACAAATCTACTTTGGACTGGTAAACCTCCTCTTTTAGAATTGGGTTCTTTAGTGATTTACTTGAGACAAGATCTACTTTTCTATTAAGAATTTTTTGAAGTTGATCTAATAAAGAGAAGTAATTGTCCGCATGGTCCAAAACATCAATATCATCAGAAAACTCAACAAGAAAATCGATATCGCTGCCATCATGTAAAGTATTTTTTTTTTGAGGAGGGGTGAGGGGATAGCTTATTTGATCTTTGCAGAATAGTAATGTTTAAACCATTCGGGGACTTCTTCATTTTTAATTTCAGTCCAAACCTTTTCCCCCTTGGCATTGAGTTTAAATTGAGCAAATAAATTGTGTTCTATGGATTCTTTTGAGTTGTCGAAAAAATAAGCTTGGTAACAATATTGGGAGGCTTCGTAAAGTAGCTCCATTGAGCGGTAATAACGTGAAATGATTTTACCTTCAGGCACATCATGTCCTTTTTGCGGAACCCGTACTTGTTTTACACGGTGGACATTGATTGTGGGGTCTTCGGTAGAAACAAAATATAAATAGACTTTATAGCCCTGCTCTTTTGCCTGTTTGATAATTTCTACTTTTCCAGGATGGGAAAATACCGTCTCGAAGGAAAGTTTTTTTCTTTCTTTTAATAGCTTTTTTCTAAAGTAATCAGCGATTATTTGAGCAATTCTTTCATAAGGTGAATCATCTACTTGTCCTGCTACTTTTTTAAGAATAGAAATTTTATTCTTAGAGAATTTAATATAACTGCTGAATCGCGAATAAGGGAAATCAGCATTGATTAATCCTGACCCCTGTACTATATCTTGAAACTCTTTTCTATTCAACTCTATTTCAAGCGAAGATAAATTAACACCATTAGAAAATAGTTGTTGTGCAATGTCATCGGCATTTACATAGATGCCAAAGTCAAGCTTTCTTCCAGCATGGACTTCTGTACTTCTTATAGCCTTGATTATTGAAGTTTTGCCAGATCCATTTGGTCCGGCAAATATCCTCATTCTTTTTTCCATTAATCCAACACCACTTTTAGATGTTCGGATCCATGGCTAATTTGCTTTAATTTTACTATTGTCCCGTCTTGATATTTTTTGACCACCCAGCCATCATGGGCAATTACTACATACCCGTTGATCTCCATGGCTTTTTTGGCACCTTCTTTAAATGCTTTGGCGGATTTTCTCTGTACCAATCTGCTACTTATATATTTTAAATCTTTTTTGCTCATATTCTTTCCCCTTATTGGGGCCTTTATGATTTTTTAACGTGGCAAACTATAGTCCTGTTCCCAAAATTTTAATCTTATTTGATTCATTTGTCGGCTTGACCACTTTTCACCATCCTTTCCAACAACTCTACCTTCTCCTTCTCCGCAAGTAATAGTCGCTCGTAAAGCTCAACAATTTTGTCCACCGGGTTAAAAGTACATCCATAATTTAGAGAAGAGGCATTATCATGATAAGTGTTTCCCATGATGTTAAAAACAGCCTCTTCCGAAAAAGCCTTTATCGCCTCCTTTTTCACCCCCAGCACCTTTGCGACTTGCTCGAGGCGGTCCTCTTCGATTTCGGCAGATTGTTCGAGTTTGGAGACGGCTTGCTGGCTTATGCCGAGTTCGGCGGCCAATGTGTCCTGCTTCATACCGCGGAGCTCGCGGATGCGGGAGATTTTTCTGCCTATGTGCATGGTCGGGATCGGGGCGGTGTTTTCCATAACTAAAGTTAGATCAAAATTTGGTAAATCGGAAAAAGGAGGCAAAAAAAGGACACAGAGTTTAAAAGAGTCTGGGAAAAGAGTTTCACAGAGATTCTTTATATCAGTAAAATACAATTTGGTATTTGTAACCCACAACCTCCATGGTTTTATACCCCACGTTTGTCTTTCGAAATTAGTGTCATTCATAACCGCAAAAACTATAATATATGACACAAGTAAAAGCACTTATTTTATCCAATATACATAACTCCACTATTGCATTTAATGGAGATGTGGTGCATAATCAAGGGGTTGATTATGACGAATTGTTGGCTCTTTTGCTCGCTTATGCGAGCCACAGCCGTGAACTATACCATTTGGTAAATGCGGAATGGGATGATGAGGAGGCCCAAGTTAAGGAATTGAGCCGGTTGCTGGAAGAAGGAAGGAATTTGGAGGGGAGAGTGCGGGAAATCGGTGGGCTCCCTCACCCCTAAATCCCCTCTCCCTGAGGGAGAGGGGACTTTTTAATCAGGGTGCTTTGGGAGTCAGAGACTCCTGACTCATCGTGCGCAAGTCGGAGACTTGGCACAACGGTTTGGTGCCATTTGAAAAGTACAACGGATTCTTGGATTTTAGCCAAACACTAACGAACCTATGGGACACCTATGGAACACCCATGGGACATCCCTTACACATCTATGGATTGTACATGGGGGAATGTTGCCGAACACTTGGGAGAGGGTAGGGAGTACCATTGGGGACTGGGTTTCTTAAATACCTACCGGTTAGTGGATATGTTGAATCTTAAGCATTGCAAGAATATAAATCTAGATTAGGGATCAGCAAGGCATAAAACTTCTCTTCTAAATATCTCTCTCTAAAGCTGAAAGTCCCGGGGAGTCGGAGACTCCTGACTCATGGTGCGCAAGTCGGAGACTTGGCACAACGGAAAAAATAGGTCACAAAGGGCACAAAGTTAAAAGAAGTCGCACAAAGGCTTCTTCGCGGAATGTAAAGGGACATAACTTGTCCCGACGCTTTTTGCGGATAGCGTGTGTACAAGTCGGAGACTTGGGGCAACGGCGGCTTGGCACAGCTTAGAGTTGTGGTACTAGAAAAATACAATGGATTCTTGGATTTTAGCCAAACACTGACGAACCTATGGGAGACCTTTGGGACATCCATGGGACACGCATGGATTGTAGATGGATTATTGCTGCTGTAAACCTGGGAGAGGGGTGGGAGTCAGACACTCCAGACTCACGGCGCACAAGTCAGAGACTTGGCACAACAGAGACTTGGCACATCGGAACAACCGGGCATTCGCGCAACTGTAGTTGCATGAAAAGAGCCCAAATCACCGTCCGAATATTACCTGTTTTTTCCTAAGATTCCGAAGATTCCATATATTCCACGGTCATTTGGTAGGTAAATTAAACCGTTGTTAATTAGGGGGTTGAATAGCTATGCTGCGGGTTTACCATGCGTTAAACACGCGATAAACACGGGATAAAGGCCGTTCGATTTTATAACAGTATCCACTAAAAACCCACTTAATGATGGCTAGAGTAAAAAGTATAATATCCTTTGAGGGCAGTCTATTTGATACGACCTTTTACCAAATGAACGGGAAAAGCTATGCACGGCAAAAAAAGCAATCCAATAAAAAGGATTTCCTGAGTAAGGACAGCTATAAAGGCAGTAGACGGTCCTGTTCGGAATTTGGAAGTGCAAGTTCCTTCGGCGGGGCCTTCAGAAGAGTGCTATACCCGATGATCAGCACGATCAATACAGGCTATTTTTCTTCCAGGCTCACTGCTCTTTTTAGGAAAGTGCTGAAGGGAGACATGAAAAGTGATTTGGGCGAGCGGAAAGTTTTGGAAGGAGACCTTACCTTACTGAAAGGGTTGGAAGTATCTACTATAGACAAAGTTTCCTTACTATTGATAGGGCAGGTAAAAGCTACAATTGATCCGGCTTTACACAAGGTTTTATTTGATTTTTCTGCAGTAAAAAGATTAAACCGAAATGCCTTTCCTGCTGGGGCCACCCATTATAGGATTGTACCTGGTGTGGTAATGGTGGGTGAAAACCCCAAGAAATCAGGGCAGCTTATAAATCCAGAGTTTACCGAAAATAAATTTAAGGAAATCGGCAACCCTGAAAGGGAGATAAACCGTATAATTCCTTTCAGGCAAAATTACTCTAATATGCTGTGCTGCCCTGTTTTAGGGATTTACTTTTACCAGCAGATTAACGGGGAGTTTTACGAACTGAAAACCGGTGCCGCTTTACAAGTGGTGGCTTCCGAAAGACTTTTAAGGCCAGATCTTCCCAGCGATGTTGGCCGGAACTGGAAGGACTGGATAAAGGGCTTAGCCTCTGGGATCCTGAAAGGCTAACCGCCCCTCGGTCCTCCCCCGTATCAGTTACGGATCACTTACGGATCACTTACGGATCAGTAACGGATATTACCTAAAATTGACTAGGAACTCGGCCGTAGGAGCTTGGAAAGCTTGAGATTGGGTGATTTTCGATGGGGCCTTCCGTAGATTTTCTTGGACTAGTTATATAATCAATGATTAGTTAGCCACAAAGGCTCAAAGGCGCGAAGAAAGGATTGCCATTAAGGTGCGAAGAAAGGATTGCCACTAAGTCGAGGAGATCAATGGTCACGGAGTCGCACAGAGTATTGCACAGCCTGTCCCGAGCAGTGGAGCGAATCGGGAGAGTTTCACAAAGTTCAATTGAAATGGGGCTAAGGGGAAGGAAACGTCTCGGGAAGACCCGTATCCCGAAAGCTTCGGGAGTGGTGTGAAACTTGTGTGCCGTGCCGTGGACGCACTCCCGCAGATAAAGCGGGACAAGCTGTAGGCTTATGGCTCACGGCCGTCTATTCAATTAGCCCTAGTTATTTCTTCCATGACACTTTTTGTATTTTATTCCACTACCGCAAGGACAAGGTTCATTCCGTCCAATTTTCTTTCGTAGGTTTTCTTGGACTTTTTTAACTCCAGAAATTTCTCCATAATAGTCATCGTCAAAAAATTGAGCCCATGTATTGTCGAGTGCAACCATATCAGAATTGGGGTATTTCTGAAGTCCTTTTTTTAAGTGAAAACATAAAAACCCTAATTCATTATCAGCTTTAAAATATTTACTGTATTTTATTCTTCTTTCTATATAGTCAATAAATTTTTTAGCAGTATTTAAATATTTAGCGACTACTTCTAAATCAAAAATATTCAAAGCGACTGGGAACTCTTCATATTCCTTTCCTAAAAGGATATGAGTTTGGTGAGCTAATGATGGATAATCATCCAAGACTATTGTCACAACGTAGCACTTTTGGATGATTAAATCAAAATGATAATCAGGATTGTCTTTTAATTCAAAAATAAAGTCATTTGGATTTCTCAAACATTTTGATGCCTTTAAACCTTGCTCATATGCATCTTTAACGGCCTTTTTGAAATCATTTTGTATTGAATCTAGATTTCCTTTTTTTGATAAAGCTGTTAACTTTTTAGATTTAACTTGAAATATTATTGCTTTTTCGTTTAAGAATGCTAGAATATCAATGTCTGTGACCATTGTACTTTTGGTCTTTTTAATTATGATATTCTTTAGAGAATTCGATTTACCGAATACCTTTTCAATTATATTTAGTGTGATTTTTTCCGCAATTTCGCCTCTATTGTATAATGCTTTTGAGGAATACTTCTTGTCAAGATTCATCCAATAGAATGGTGATTCATAAATTGCTTCTGATAAATCAAAAGGAACTGGAATAAATAAATTTCCGTTTGGCAATTTAATTATAGGTTTTTCTGAGAGTATATTAAAATCACCTATATCCGAGAAATTTTGATTTTGAGGCTCTGTTAAATCAAGTGTAAAATTTTCGAGGATTCCTAAAAAATCTTTATTATTTTTGATAATGTCTTCAGTTGTTAAAGTAAAGACATCTAGTAATTTAGATTTATAGGATTCTTCAGAATCGAATTCTAGTTGATTTAATTTAGATTGTTGGAGAGTTTTTATTGAATGATAAAAATCGGCTAAAATGTCGAGGTTTATAGACCTCTCTTTTTGTAGCCATTCTTTATCATATTTATATTTTTCTGAAACCCACTTGGTATATTGATAATCGTAGGCGCCAGTTCCAGAATAAAACATTGTTTCTTGAAAAAACAAACCATTGTTAAAAAAGTCAAAAGGACTTTCAGGTGGGTTTTCTATAATATTCGAAATATCAGGTATAAATGTGTAATGAAGTTGCTCCATTAACTTATAAACTTCTTCGAATATTTTTATTTCATCATCATAGTTATAAGCATTGTTCGGATCCCAATTTCTTATCCATAATCCCATAAGAAATCTAATCTCATTGTTATTGAAATGTTCTTGAACGTTTTTCGAAGAGAGCTCATTGAGAGTTCCGCAAAAATCTCTTAATACCATTGCCGAAAGAACATATATAAAATTAAAATTCGAAGTTATTTGGTTAAGTCTTTTTATAATTTGCTCTTTACTCATTCAATTAAATGTTATTTTTTAATAATTAGGGCTAACGGTTTCGGGCTTTGCGTTCGGGCGGGTTTCGGAGCGCAAAGTTTCAATTTATTATTAAAGTTCAATAGAAGTACAAACCTCCAAGTTTGCACAGCCTGCCTCGATTTTTCTTCGGTGTAACTCCGCCTGACGCAAAACACGTGTTAGCAGCTGGCATATTTAGTTTATTTTTATATCGTCCAATAAGTTTAATTTGTTCAGCAAATATGAAAGTTTCAAGTCTGAATAATTGTAATTAATACTATCACTTGTCAACATTGTCAAAAGTAAATCATTGTCAATTTTTGATTCTACTTTCAAAATGTACTTATTCTCAGTAGTACTTCTTACTAATAAGTCGGAACCTCTCCGATATTCCGACTTATAATTGTCGTAGAACTTTAATAAGTATGCTTCAATTTCTGCAAATAGTCGTTTTGTGTCATCGGTAATAAATGATTTAACCGTTTGATAAAATTCCTCTTGAACCTCTTTTATAGTTAATGATTTTGATGATAAGCTCAGACAATAATTTGGATTGATATTCCTTATGTATGCAAGGAAAACGAAAATGGTTGGAAGTAAATAATTATTATGATTAAGAGTTCGCAGTGCTAGTCTAGTATGTGCAAATATCTTTTCCTGTTGACGTAAAGTGAGGCTATTTATTAAAATTTTACTTGTAGCTATAAAATTTTCTCTGTCATACTGAAGTTCAGGATATTTGTTTCTTTCTGCGGACCTAAAAAAGCTATCATAGTCAAAGTAATCGTACAGGTAGTAAATGAATTTTTCTTTGTCAGGGTCAGGTACAGAATATTCAATATCAATAAATCGTCTTAAATATTCATTTGTGTCAATCTTTTCAGAACCGTAGACCCCACAAATTGCATTTCCTAATTGTGTCTTGTCAATTGATAAAACAAATACAATATTAGGGACAGAAAAAAAATGTTTTATCTGTTCAAGTAATAAAACGGCATAATTGGGTCTACACCTATCAAGCTCGTCAATTATGAAAATCAGCGGCTTGCCATTTGATTCATTCGCAACATATTCAGATAGACTTTTTTTAAATTCAGAAATTGATTCTTTTCGTTTAGAGTATTCCTTAATGTCGTCTTCATAAATTTCTAAAAAGCTCTTTGAGGTATCTGATATACCTTCTACTAAGGTTTCTGAATCAATATACTTATTGAGAAAGGCTTTCAGTACAGCTGGTGCAACATTTTTTGAAATCAATGCTGCATTTTTTACAACTTTATTAAACTTGTCTTTACCCTTTTTATTAATAATTTGAAGTTCTCCAACAAATGCAGTTAATGGATTATCCTCAAAGTCGTTTTCCCACGCATTAAAATAAATTGTCTTGAAGTCATTATTTATCAACATTTGCTCCCACATCTTGACAAATGTCGTTTTTCCTGTACCCCATTTATTGTTTATTGCTAATACAAATCCGTCTGGATAATTCTCTATAACACTTGTCAAAGTTCTTGCATACTTTTCTCTATCAAGTTTGCAATTTGCAAATGGAGTTTCCTTTGGAATTTCTAAGTCGTGGTGTCTAAATGCCATAATGTTGGTAAATGCTTGCTGCTAACATGTTTAAAACCATTACCCCAGTGGCGCCAATCCACCCAAATTTGGGTGGCTAAGCCTCATATTAATGGGATTCTTATCAGGGTTTAATAATACTAAAGATTTCTTAGACATTAACAAAGAATGAAGGTTTTCCTCTCCCCAAAAGCTTACACCCCATACCCCGATCACGGTATTTTTACGTGATTTCTCCCCTAAAATTGCTTTTCACCCCAAAATCTAGCAAATTGAAGCCTTAAACTTTTAAGTACCGACTTCCCATGAACCAGAAGATTTTACGGCCACGACAGGCGCTCAATAAGGTATATCTCAAAAGTAATACCTGCAAGAAAGGATGTTGAAGCTCCCAAGTCCAACCTGATCAAGCTCATTGATTAGATTAATGAGTCTGAATCTGAGGGGTTGTAGTACAGATGTAACCGTAACTGTTTAATTAAAATAAAGTGTAATGAAAGCCAACGAACTTCAAATCAACAATTTTTTACAAGCTCCCAATGTCCAATTTGTAATTCCAGTTTACCAACGGAATTACGATTGGACTAATACTGAATGCAGACAATTATTTAATGATATTATTGCTGTCGAAAAAGAGAAGCGAGGAACCCACTTTATTGGTAGCATCGTATTTATTCATGAGGGAATCTTCACAACCTCAGAGGTGAAAGAACTCGTCATTATTGACGGTCAGCAAAGGCTCACAACCATTAATATCCTTTATGTTGCTCTTTACCGGTTTTCAAAAGACCATGGAAAGACTCAGGATGCGGACCGCATTTATAATATGTTTTTGACCAATCAATATGTGCAAAGTGAATCGAGTAAGCTTAAGCTAAAACAAACCGATTCTAATTCTACCGCTTTTAGATCTATTTTGTTTGGTAATGAAAAAGGATATACGGAATATTCTAATATGATTGAAAATTTCAATCTTTTTTTAGGTCTTATTAGTACAGATAACTTTGAAGTAATCCTCAATGGCTTAAACCGTTTGATTTTTGTTGAAATTTCCTTGGAGAGGGATAAAGATGACCCGCAAAGGATTTTTGAAAGCTTAAATTCCACAGGACTCGACTTATCCCAGTCTGACCTGATTAGGAATTACATATTAATGGACCTTCCGCCAAAAGATCAGGAAAAGATATTTGATGTCATTTGGAGTCCCATTGAGGAGAATGCCAAAAACTTAACTAAAAAAACATCCTTGGTTTCTGATTTTATCAGAGATTACCTGACACTAAAGACTAAAAAGATTCCAAACAAAAACAAAGTATATGAAGAGTTTAAAAAGCTTTATTCAAGTAAAAAAGACGAATCGTATCACCAGGAGTTAGAAAATATTAAGTCTTTATCATTTCATTATAAAAAGTTTGTTAACCCCAGCTCTGTTCCTGACCAAAAAATTAAGCGCCAATTAGAATATATCAATAGGTTGGAAATCAATGTAGCCTATCCATTTTTGCTCCAGGTTTTTGAGGACGCGGAAAACGGAATGGTTTCCCATGAGGACCTTGTTAAAATTCTTCAATTGATCCAAAGTTACGCATGGAGAAGGTTTATTGTAGGCCTTCCTACAAATGCTTTAAATAAAATATTTATGACCCTTTATTCGGAAGTAGATATTGAAGATTATTATGAGTCGATTGCCTATGCGCTGGCTAGGAAGAAAGGATCTGCGAAGTTTCCGACTAATGAAGAAATAAAAATAGCACTTAAAGACAAGGATCTTTATAATATCCAGCCAAAAAACAGAAGTTATTTATTCGAATTGCTGGAAAACTTTCAAAACAAGGAATATGTGGATACATCTTTCGAAGGAATTACCATTGAGCACATTTTTCCAAGAAATCCTCATGAGGAATGGGAAAATGAACTCGAAACACAAGACTTCTTTGACTTTAAGGAAAAATATTTAAATACAATTGCCAATCTAACCTTGTCAGGAAATAATGGACATTTAGGAAATAAGACTTTCATTCAGAAGAAGTTGATGAATCAAAATGGTCGGGAGCAAGGATATGAATTTAGTAGGCTTTGGTTAAACTCTTATCTTCAAGATATTGAAAAATGGGACAGAACAGCATATGAAACTCGTCTTAATATCATTTATGAGAGATTTTTGAAAATATGGAAGTTTCCCGACATCCAAGAAATTGAAAAAGACGAGGCAGAAGAGCAGAATATCTTTGATGCTGATCAGCCTACTTATAAGAAATTGGAGTATTTTATCTTTGAAGATACCAAAGTAGAGGAGGAAGCTGTGGCCCAAATGTACTTCTTCGTTATTAGAAGATTATATGAAAAAAACTCAGAACTATTATTAAACAATCAGGAAACACTAAAGATTACAAGAAATAGTTCAGATTTTAGGGCCGCTCAAGAAGTGACCAATGGTTGGTTTGTTGAGTCCAATACTGATAGCAATTCAAAATTCAATGTACTAAAAAGACTTCTCAAACTTTTTGAAATGGAGGATGAACTCTTAATAAAATATCAAACGGGTTTGGTTAACAACGGTGAACCAAGTCGATATTCAATAAGAAGAAAATACTGGAATCAATTATTGCCCAAACTCAAGAACACCACTTTGTTTACTAATGTTAGTGCCTCAAAAGACCATTGGTTAAGCACTGGTGCTGGTTTGACAGGTGTGGCTTATACCTTAGTAATAACAAAATCTTGTGTAAGGATTGAATTAAGCATCACCACTTCAAGCAAAGAGGTGAATAAAAATTATTTTCATAAAATCAGGAAAAATCAAGCACAAATAGACGAAGCTTTTGGGGAAGGAATTGTCTGGGAAGAATTGCCAGGAAGCAAAATGAGTAGAATCAAAGTGGAGCGCAATAGTATAAACCTTTTTAATGAAGATGACTGGGGCACCATGAACGATTTTTTTATTCAGACCTTACCAAAGTTTCATGACGTTTTTGATAGGTTTGTAAAGGAGTTAAAAGGGCAACTTGGTTTTAGGTTATAGCTTTGATAATATTTCTTGAATTATTAAAGTGGATTGTAAAATTTAGGCATTTAGAATTTAAGATGTTATTATTAATTAGCATCGGAAAAAATAATCTTTCCGATTTACTCAGCTAATTAGACAAAGGTCAGGCTAAGGGACAAGAATGTCTTATATTCTAAAAGTGCCAAAGACAGGCAATGGGGTTTGGGAGTCGGAGATTCCTCACTTAGCCTGCACAAGTTAAAGACTTGTCACAATGGAACGTGAGCCTTGATAGAATGGAAAGGTACAATGGATTCTTTGATGTAGTCAAATACTATAAGCTGCCTGTTTCCAGTTTTTTTTGTGCTTTTGTATATCTTTTATGGCCGTATTGGTAAAAGTTACCTCGAAACTCACAGGCCCAGCAATTTTTTGCGTTCTTCTTTGGTCAGTTTTACAGTTTTTCCCTCCTTTGCCTCTTTAATTCCTTCGAGTATACTTTTGATGTTGTTTGGATTCTCAAAATATGGGTCCCCGCTAGGAGAGGGGTTTTCGTCATTGGCCAACTTCCATTCCTTAAATGAAGCATTGTGTTTGCGGGCAAGTTCTCTAAACTTATCCAATATTTCACTGTTATCTGTTTCTATTTCAAATAGTTGTTTCATTGTAAATTTAGTCTATACTTCTTTAACGATGCAAATATTAAAGTGGGTTACTTCCCGATGCAGAACTTACTAAATATATTCGCCAACAAATCATCCGTCGTTATCTCACCGGTGATCTCACCAAGGTAATG
The DNA here is from genome assembly GCF_018500185.1 of Litoribacter ruber. GTDB lineage: Bacteria > Bacteroidota > Bacteroidia > Cytophagales > Cyclobacteriaceae > Litoribacter > Litoribacter ruber. The sequence goes on from NZ_JAHBGI010000002.1 coordinate 74,786, forward strand.
CAGCGATCTTCTGATGTCCATGGCGAGGAAGTCGTTGGTGATTTGGATGTCCAGGCCGTTTAATACATCCAACAGGGACTGCCGGGTTTTGACTAGGGAGTCGTAGTGGCGGATGTTGGTCACGATGGTGTTGCCGGTCCTGAACTTGTCGAGGTTGACCAGTTCGAGGATACGGCTGCGGAGGTCATCGAGGTTTTCTTTTTGGCCTGCAGAGATGAAAAGGCTGTCTGGATGCTTTTCTTTTAAGTCGTTGATTAATTGGGGGTTGGCTTTGTCTATCTTGTTTCCTACTTTAAGAAAAGGTACGCCGAGATTCTCCAATTTGTTGACGTCACGGTTGATTTCGACCATGTCGGTGTCGGTGAGGTCAAAAAGATAGAGGATCAGGCTGGCGGTTTTCATTTTTTCCTGGGTTCTGCTTACCCCGATGGCTTCGATTGTGTCGGTGGTTTCCCGCAATCCGGCCGTATCGATAAACCTGAAGATCACCCCTCCGATATTGATTTCATCTTCGATAAAATCCCGGGTGGTGCCCGCAATTTCGGAGACTATGGCTTTTTCCTCATTGAGCAATGCGTTCAAAAGGGTGGATTTTCCGGCATTTGGCTTGCCCGCAATGACTGTGGGAACACCGTTTTTGATGACATTTCCTAGGTCAAAACTGGCGATCAACTTCTCGATTACGCGCAGCAATTTCTCTATCAAAACCCTCAAATCGTCCCTGCTGGCAAATTCCACGTCCTCTTCCACGAAGTCGAGCTCAAGCTCGATCATGGAGGCGAAGTGTATCAATTGGTTTCTCAACTGTTGTATTTCCCCGCTGAAACCGCCTCTCATTTGATTAAGTGCAGCTTGGTGGGATGCTTCGGAGTCGGAGTGGATCAGGTCGGCCACGGCCTCTGCCTGGGCAAGGTCAAACTGCCCGTTTAGGAAAGCCCGCTGGGTGAATTCTCCGGGCTTGGCAGGCCGGGCACCTTTGCGGATGAAAAGCTTGATGACCTGGTTGATGATATAGGATGACCCATGCGTGGAAATCTCCACCACGTTTTCTTTAGTGAAACTTTTAGGAGCAATGAAGAGTGAAACCAAAACCTCATCTATGATTTTTTCCCCATCCCTAATGGTTCCAAAATGTATGGTATGGGATTCCTGCTTTTCCAGGTTTTTTCCCTTAAAAACACTGTTGCATAAGGAGATGGCCTCTGGCCCGGAAAGCCGGATTACGGCAATGGCACCTACACCCTGGGGGGTGGCAAGGGCAATTATGGTGTCATTCTTTTCGCTTAAATTAAAGCTCATGCTTTAAGGGTTGAATTGTTGAAGTACTGCTTGAAGTGTCTCTAGAAAATTGTCTGCCTCTCTGTAACCTGGCATTTGGGTGATGTTCTCCATCGCGGCATCCATGATGATGAAATTGGGGTAGGAGCTGACGCGCATGGCCCGTGACATGGTCTGCTCAGTATACTCATGTCCCCTGAAATTGAACTTCCGCTTGTTGTCTTCGGCGTTCATTTTTACAGGATAAAAATTCTCGTTTACATAACGGACCACCGCCGGATCGGTAAATGTTCCTTTGTCCATTTTCTTGCACCAGCCGCACCAATCGGTATAAACGTCCACTAAGACCATCTTGGGAGCCTTTTGGTTTTTTTCGGCAGCCTCTTCGAAAGTCAGCCATTTTATTTCCCCCTGGGCCTGGGCGGAAAATACCATCGCCACTAGAAGGCTTATCGTAAGTAGTACTTTTTGCATCATAACTTATTTGGGTCCACGGTCCACTGTGAGCTGTGGACATTCAAAAATAATAAATAAAAACTTCATCTCTTTAGTTCCGCCGGCATGATGATCCCTTTTCCAATGCTTCTTTTTTGGATGGTCACATAGAGGATGGCGGCCAAAAGGAACAGGCCGGAAACACTTGCCATGGCGCCAGCGATGGAGCCATCTATAAAGTAGGCCAGGTAATATCCCACCAACGAAGTTAGGAACCCGATCAATATAGTCAAAAGCAGCATGGGCTTCAATTTTTTGGTGAGGATGTAGGCAGTCGCGGGAGGGACTACCAAAAGGGCCAAAACCAAAATGGCACCCACAGCCTCAAAGGAACTTACCGTGGTGTAAGACACCATGCCCATCAAACTCAGGTTGATGAATCCGGTGGAAAATCCGATGGTTTGAGCAAACTGCTTGTCGAAGGAAGTCAGTTTTAATTCTTTATACATAAACCCAACATACAGAAGCACCAATATCACGTTGATCACAGCGATCCATAATACCCTTGGGCCAAGGATGGTGTTGTTTTCGGTTACGATCAGGTCTAGGGGGATGTAGGCAATTTCGCCATAAAGCACACAATCCTGGTCCAGGTCAATCTGCCCGGCAAATACGGTAATCAGAATAATCCCGATGGCAAACAGCCAGGTAAACGTGACACCGATGGAAGCATCGTTTTGGAGTTTGACCTTTGTGCTCAGGTAGTCGATGATGATGGTGGCCAGAATTCCCAGCAAGCCCGCCCCAATGATAATGGCTATTCCTTCCCTTTGACCGGAAAAGAAGAATGCCAAAACAATCCCGGGCAGTACCGCATGGGAAATGGCGTCGCCAATCATGGCCATGTTGCGCAAAATCAGGAAGGACCCGAGAAGTCCGCAGGAAATGGCGATCAGGGTTCCGGTGAGGATGATCAAAAATGCGTTTGGATCAAAGGTCATGGTCTCTGGGGATTTTGGAGTGATGTGGATCCTGGGTTGGATAATCCAAAGAGGCATCCAGTTTGGCTTCGAGCTCGGGAGTGAGCAGGTGTTCCATTTTCTCGGCCATGTCATGGACATGGTCAGGGGCCAGGTTGAGGTATTGGGCAAGGTAAAGTTCCCAAAGCCTGTGAAGCCTTACCACTCTTTTGGCCTCCACCAATCCGGTAGGGGTGAGCAGGAGGTGGTTGGATTTTTCCTCGATTTGGCCTTCCTTTTTCAATTTGGAGATAAAGCGCTTGGTTTCCTTTTCCTTTCCGGGAAACAATTCCAAAATATCGGCTTTGCCCAAGGGGGCGGCATTTCTCTCCCTTACCTGATAAAGTGATTTCAAGAGGTGGTCTCTATGGATTTTTTGCTGGTAATTTCTCTGGTTGTACCATTTGGAAAGAATGCCTTTTTTCCCTGCAAAGAAAAAAGAGGCAAACGCTATAAAGGAAATCGCCATCACCACCCATGGCCCGGTGGGCATATGGGGCACGGCAAAGGAAATGTAGGCACCGGCTATCCCGGAGAGCACGGCAAAAATCACGGCTAGCAGCAGAATGATTTTCAGCCTGTCGGACCAAAATCGAGCCGCTGCCGGAGGGGTGATCAAAAGGGCTGCCATCAGAACCACGCCAATTGCCTGAATTCCAGTGACAACGGCCATTACTAGTAAAGTATTGAACAGTAGTTTAAGTCTTTTGACCGGGAGTCCAACGCTTTGGGCGTAGCCAGGATTGAAAATGATGAGCTTGAACTCCTTGTAAAACACCAAAAGGCAGACGATAACCAGTAGAGCCAGAATGCCATAAACCATCAGATCTTCATAGACAATGGAAATGGCGTTGCCAAAGAGGAAATGGTCGAGTCCGGACAAGGCGGCGTCCCCGGTTTGTTGAAGCTGGGTAAAGAGCAGGATGCCTATTCCAAAAAAGACGGAAAGGACGGCAGCAATCACGGTGTCCTCCTTCAGTTTGGTCGATCGGCTGATCCATTCTATGGCGTATGTGGAAACCGCTCCAGTAATAAACGCTCCAAGGACAATCCAGTAGGGGTTTTTGCTGCCGGCAAACATGAAGGCTAGGCAGACTCCCGGAAGCACGGCATGGGAAATGGCATCTCCCAGCAAAGCTTTCTTATCCAAAAACGTAAAGGTGCCCACCATGGCCGCGCTGATGGAGAGCAGCGTGATGCCGGCCACCACCATGGCTACATTGGGGTCCTGAAAGGAAAAGAAGTAAACAAAGTCTTCCATATCAGCTTTTCAATGGGTTAAACCCTTTCTGTTTGATCAATTGCGCTGCATCGGACAGCAGGCTGAGTTTGCCTCCGAAGGTTTTTTCCAGTAGTTCCTCGGTGAGCACCTTTTCGGTGGGGCCCGAAGCGACCAAATACATGTTGAGCATGATGATCCAGTCGAAGTATTTGGGGGCAGAATGGATGTCGTGATGAACCACAATCACGGTTTTCCCCTCAGCGGTCATGGCCTTGAGCAGGTCGACGATCATGTTTTCGGTACTGATATCCACCCCGGCAAAGGGTTCGTCCATAAAGTAGATTTCAGCCTGCTGGGCGAGGGCCCGGGCAATGAAGACCCGCTGCTGCTGGCCCCCCGAAAGTTCCGAGATCTGCCTGTCCCGGTATTTTTCCATGCCCACTTTTTTCAGACAGTCCAGTGCCAGGGCCTTTTCGGCCTTACCAGGGCGCTTGAATAGTCCGAGTTTGTGGTATGTTCCCATTTGAACAATGTCCAATGCCGAGGCAGGAAAATCCCAGTCCACAGATTCCCTTTGGGGGACGTAGCTGATTTTCTTTCTGACCTCATTTAACCCTTGGTCAAAGATCTTGATGAAGCCGTTATTGATTTCCAGCAATCCCATAATGGCCTTAATCAAAGAGGATTTACCGGCTCCGTTGGGACCGATGATGCCGGCCAGTGAGCCTTTGGGTAAAGTAAAATCTATATTCCACAATACCGGGTTTCGGCCATAACTCACCGTCAGGTCGTGCACTTCCAGTACTGGGTTTTCAACTTGCGTTATCATGCTATTTTAGGTTTTCTACGATCGTTACCATGTTGTACAGGAGCATGTCGGTATAGGTGCCGGCCGGTCCGTCCTTTTCTCCAAGGCTGTCGGTGTAAAGTGGACCGGCAAGTTTGACCTCCTGGCCCCGTCTTCGGCAGCCTTCCACTAAAGCTTTAACACCTCTCGGGGAAATGCTTTGTTCGGAAAATATGGCCTTGATCTGGTTATTTACAATGAAATTGACAAGCTTGGACACATCATTCAGTCCAGGCTCGGAAAGCGTGGAAAGCCCCTGCAGTCCGTGGACTTCCAGTCCATAGGCTCTTCCAAAATAGGCAAAAGCATCGTGAGCAGTCACCAGGATCCGCTTGTCCTGGGGCAGATCCTGAATCTTTTCCTGTAAGCTGGTGTGCAGTGAATCAAGTGTTTGGCTATATTCTAGCACGTTTGAGTCAATGTACTCAGACCATTCCGGCTTGGTTTCTTTTAGGTCGAGCGCAAGGTTTTCGATGGTCTCCTTCCATATCATGGGGTCAAACCAGATATGGGGATCGAATGCCCCTTCGAACTCCTCGTCTTCGAGCAATAGGGTGGGGGAGAGCCTGTTTTCGACCGAGACCACAGGATTGGTTCTGGAGAATTTTTTGAGTACCTCATTCATTTTCCCTTCCAGAAAGATGCCTTGGTAAATTACCAGGTCAGCATCAAAGAGCTTGTCCAGATCTCTTTGGCTGGCCTTGTAAAGGTGCGGATCCACACCAATGGCCATCAAGGACTGCACCTCCGCGCTATCCTTCACTATATGTCTAACTGCATCCGCCAGGATATTGGTAGTGGTGACGATGAGGAATTTCTCGTTCCTCTCGCGATCTACGGATTTACAGCCTAGAGCTAGGACTAGGATGATGAGGGCGGTGTGTTTAGAGAAGTTCATTTATTTTCATTCAGTATTCGTTGGTTATTGGGTACCACGTACCAGGTACCACGTACCAAGTATTTTGGCAATTGAGGTTTTATTAAGCCATCTGGCGCATCTAATATTACCATTGTCACTACCTCATTTTGTACCTCGGGCCTTATGTTTCATCTCATTCTTTCCCCGTTAAGCACTGCTGGCAAAATACTAGGCTAATTCTAAAATCGGCAGCCTTCATCTGTACTTTGTACTTGGTACTTGGTACTTTGTACTAAGAAATCACTGTTGCAAAACCAAAATATTCGCAGCGACATCCTTGGACATGAAAAGGGTTTTTTTGTTGTCCACCAAGATCTCCAGGGAGCCGTCAAATTCGACTTTGTCCAAAACTTTTATTCTGGCGCCAATGTAAGCACCCACTTTGTCGAGGTATCGGAGGAAGGCCGCGCTGCTGTCCTTCACCGCAACTATCTGACCACCGTCGTTCAGTTCCAGCTCATTTAGGGGTAGGCGAGGCCTTGCCTTAACATCCCCAAACTCATCCGGGATGGGGTCACCATGGGGGTCAAATTTGGGGTGGCCCAGAAATTCGTCCAGCCTTTGTATGAGAATAGGGCTCTTGATATGCTCTAATTCTTCTGCCACTTCGTGTACCTCATCCCATGCAAACCTTAGCTTTTCTACCAGGAAGACTTCCCAGAGGCGGTGCTTACGGATCACCTGTAGGGCATACTTTTTACCCTCTTCGGTGATGTTGACCCCATAGTATTTCCGATAGTCGATCACCTGTTTTTCCGACAGTTTTCTCAGCATGTCCGAGACGGAGGCGGGCTTGGTTTTCATCTCGGCAGAGATGTCGTTGGTGGATACGTTTTTCTTGCCTTCCTCGGAGAGGTGATAGACGGCCTTCAGGTAGTTTTCTTCAGCAGATGTAAGCTTGATCATATAGCCCAGTTTGTGGGGGTGTATAACATTGTTTAGGCAATACTAAAAAAATATTTCCATATAACCTAATCCGATTGTGGAAAACTCATTTTGGATTGTGAACTCGGGTTTTATAATAGCTAAATATAAATTTAGATATGGCTAAATAAATATGTAATATATTGATATAAAGTGAAATGTAATAAATAGGGAAATATCGGAATAGGGAAATAGGGGTGATGAGGGGGATTGGAGGGAGTTTCCGGTTAGGGCATATTGGTTTCTAAAAAGGGTGTAAAGTTGATAAGTGTGGACAAAGGGGTATTACCCTAGTAAGTTATCCACAAGGAGGATCCATTTGGTGGATTCCTGCGACCAGGTTACTTCAGTGGAAGGGGAGATTTTGTAGAAGGCGTGTGTGTGCAAATTTGAAAGAAAATCCGTGTTGGTGGGAGGGGTCAAAAAGTCCAATTCCAAGGCAGCCGAATAGGGTGCGGTAATGTCTTTCCAAAGGGGATTTGGAGCGTGGATTATTGGCTTGGAGAGGGCTAAAGATTCATAAAGTTTGGTTGGTATTTTATACCTAATGCTGGCAATCTGCTGATAGGGCATTAATACCAGGTCTGCCATACTGACAGTCTTCGTTATTTGTGGATAAGGTAGGGGTGTGGATGAGAGTTCATGGTGGATGTGGGGATGTCCTTCCACAAGTTCCAAAAGCCTGCGGCGAAAACTTTGCATCGGAACGTGACCCACAATTGAAAGGTTAAAATGAGGAGCTTCTTTGTTTAAAAGAATAAACCAATTGACTGCCTCTTCCACTCCATATATAGGCGTGAGTGTTCCCGAAATCACAAAAGTTAAAGGTCGATTTGGGGACAGCTGGAATGGTGAAACTTGAATGGGCTTGAGAGTTGTTTTGTTTTCCAGGATTGTGAAAGCATCTCTTAGATCCAATTCCTTTTGGTAGCATCTTTCCGCGAGCAGAAAATGGTCCACATATTTAAAGGCCCGTTTCTCTATATAGCTTACCGCTCTTGAGAGCAGTCTTCCCAGCCAGTTTGGTAGCGTTTGGTTGAATTTGATGTTAAGGGAGTAGTTTTCCTGTACATCATACACCAGTTTAAAGCCGAGCTTCTTTTTGAGGTATACCGCAGCCGGCAAAAGCTCGTATGTGGTCACTACCAATAGATCGGGTTTGTATTTTTTAACAAGATTAATAAACCTTAATGAAGCCGTAAGCCGTGTATAATGTAAACGGTGGTTCGCTTGGAGTGTCGAGAAAACTATATTTGGCTCTGTTGGTGTATTTTTTGCAAAAAATCCTATGATGTTTACATGGTATTTATTTGTTTCACGCAGAGATAGGGCAAGCTTATAAAAAGCCCGGGTGTCGTTGAGCGGTTTCAGGACTGACGCGATTATTACCTTCTTCATCTATAGCAAAATCAAACTTAGCGAATCTACCAAAATTTATGGAATTACAGACCATTATTGAGAAAGCCTGGGACAACCGGGAATTATTGAAAGAGAAAGACGTTATTATAGCGATAAAAACGGTCATAAGCGAATTGGATCAGGGGACCCTCAGGACAGCAGAGCCTACAGCTGACGGCTGGAAGGTGAACGACTGGGTTAAAAAGGCCGTCATCCTTTATTTTCCAATCCAGAAAATGGCAACGATCGAAGTGGGGCCCTTTGAGTTTCACGACAAGATGGCCCTTAAGTCCAACTATGCCAAGCAGGGTGTGCGGGTAGTCCCTCATGCGGTGGCGCGATACGGTGCCTACTTGGCCAAAGGTGTGGTGATGATGCCATCTTATGTGAACATTGGCGCCTATGTGGATAGCGGCACCATGGTGGATACCTGGGCTACCGTTGGTTCATGTGCGCAGATTGGCAAGGATGTCCATTTGAGTGGGGGAGTTGGCATTGGCGGCGTGTTGGAGCCAGTACAGGCTGCGCCGGTGATAATTGAAGACGGTGCCTTTATAGGTTCAAGAGCCATCATCGTAGAAGGTGTTAGAATTGGAAAAGAGGCCGTGATCGGGGCTGGGGTTACTTTGACCGCAAGTTCAAGAATCATCGATGTGACCGGAAGCGAGCCTAAAGAATATACCGGATACGTGCCTGAAAGATCCGTGGTGATCCCGGGTTCACGTACCAAAAAGTTTCCTGCAGGGGAGTATCAGGTCCCTTGTGCTTTGATCATTGGTCAAAGAAAAGCCTCTACGGATAAGAAGACGTCCCTAAATGAGGCACTGCGGGAAAATAACGTAGCAGTTTAATCAAATAAATAATTAATGAATTTCAAAAAAAGTATTATAATCATGTTTGGGGCGGCCACTCTCATGTTTGCCTGTGGTCAGGATGATTCTGAGCAGGGAGATTCCTACTACGCACAAGGTCAATATGAGCAGGCTGTATCCTCGTATGATTCCTATCTGGAGAAATCTCCCAGAAATGTGAAGGCTCTCTATAACAGAGGCCGGGCACATGAGGAATTGGGGAACTTGGAGCAGGCTGAGGCCGATTTCAAGAAGGCTCTTGAACATGATTCAAAGAACGTACAGGTGATGATGAGTTTGTCCAACCTGTACCAAAAACAGAAAAACCATTCCGCAGCATTGTTGTATGCGGATTATGCAACCGAAACGTCCGGTGCCCCGGCCATGGCCAATTTCTTAAAAGCCAGAGCCCTTCACCAGTTGGGTAATACCGATGAGGCGCTTCAGGAATACAGTGCGGCAATCAAAGCAGATAAGGGATTTGCACAGGCTTATCATTATAGAGGTGTCCTTAAACTGGGTACCAAAAATAAGAGAGGCGGTTGCGATGACTTGAAGCAGGCTGTATCGATGGGCTATGCGCCTGCGCAGAGTGCATTGGATAAGTACTGTAATTGAAGTTGAATTCGTGACTTCAAATTGGTCACAAAGGACACCAAGTAATACCGAAGTTTCAAAAAGTCTGTCTCGGCAAATTAGATTGAACCATTATAACTGCAAGAATCTTGGTTTGATGCTTGGATGAAGCTTTCTTCGGTCGTCGGTCTTCGGTCTTCCGTCTTGCCAATCAAAGGAAAATAATCCGCTGGCATCAATGCGGATACTTGAGAATTAAATAATAAAAAAAGGCTTCCTGATCTAGGGAAGCCTTTTTTTGGTTGGTTAGGTTTGGGATTCTTCGTGGGAGCAAAGTTTGTCAGAGGTTACCCGGCCGCTGCCGTTGCAGGTTCTGCAGGTTTTGAGTTCGGTTTTGGAGCCTTCGCATTCTGGGCAGGTGAGGCGGCCTTCGGCTTTGCATCGGTCGCACTCGTAGTATTCCACCAGGTTGAAGACATTTTTCTTGGTGATCATTCCTTTTCCCGCACAACGGCTGCATCCTACAATCCCTTTGCCTTTGCAATAGCTACAGTCCTGTGGGGTATGGGCGTGTCCTTCGCAAGTGGAGCAGGTCTCGTAGGCGTATCCCTTTCTGTCGCAAAGCTGGCAAGCCCTGATCTCGGCCAGAGGTGCCTTAAGTTTGTCCTGCAACTCCTTAGCCTCTTCATAATTTTCACCATTGAAGCCATTAATCTCCATGTACTTTTGGAGAAAGTTGGAGCTGTTGTCGTATTGCTTGAGGTGAAACAGGGTTTTGGCAAAATGATAAGGCATCTCCTGTGGGATGGGAGCATTGCTGTCTATTATTTGCCGAAAGATGTTGTTGGCCTTGTCGTAATCTTCTTGGGCCATGGCTTCCTTGGCTGAGTTCATCATACGGGAGGAAGTGCCCAAGTTAGGTCTTTGTGCCAGGCTTACCTGCAAGGTGCAGAAGGTGCACAGCAGGCACAGTAAGGCAATGTATTTATTCAAACCAAATTTCATGATTCTTACTTTTTTCTAGTCTTTTTTCAAGGGTGTCGGGTAACATGGGAAAGAAATCCAGTCCGGCAAATCTTTCGAGGCTATCCACGGAGATTGCAAAGTCCAAGAGTGGGCGGTTGGATTTTTCATTTTTCATCAGAAAGGCGATGGCCTTGTACTCTGGCGGATGAATGTCCAATATTACCTTGTAGAAATATTCCGGGACCGTTACCTTGTTTTGACCTAAAGTTAAACTTTTTTCCTTTATCACAGGACCTGTCACCACAAAGATTTCTTCGTTGGCTTTGGCCCAGTACCGCACCTGTTCTTCGAGTTTTTTCCAGATTCCCCTGTTGAAAGCAGGTGTCTGTGGGGACATGTTGCTCATGTAGAAACTTTCATCCATTGCTGATTTGGAATAGGTGAAATCCCCTGCAGGTGCTAGGTGTCCACGGTCGTATCCGGAGAGCCTGTAATCCAAAGGAGAGGCCGATGCTGTAGATACGGTGGGATCCTCCCTGAAGTTGTTGCCTCTTTTGACGCCCCCGTTGAGCATATCGGCAGTGAGCTTATAACTTACCCAGTAGGCCTGTTCGTTTTCCTCATCATAGGCCAGGCTATAGGCACTGTGGGAGATCAATTCCCCTTCCTGATTTACGCTTAAGGTTGGGTGGGAAAATTCCGGTGAGGAGACCAGATCCAGCAGAAACTCATCAAAATCCATTACGGTTTCGGTTTGCCCAGCGGGGATCACCTTTTCCTTGGTGGGTGAATCTTTTACTGCGGCTTTCTGCTGGGCGAGTTCCTTTCTGGCTTCTGGTGACTTGATGCTTGGGCCTTCGATATCTTTTACCAACTGCATGGTATAGATGGACAGGGAAAAAATAGCCAATACCAGCAGGAAGAAAATGAGGAAGGAGTATTTGTTGCCTTTTTGGGGTTTTCTCTTTGATCGTTTCGTTTTCGCCATACCGGTACAAAAAAATAGGATAAAAGTGGGAAGTAAAAATTAATTGGCCACTTTAGTTTCAGGCAAAGGTCGCCACGAGCAAGCGCAAAGCCTGCAGTGGTGAATATTCTAATGGGTCACAAAGTAGCACAAAGTTAAAAAGAAGGACACAAAGTTTCTTCGCGGAGCACACTTTCAATCATAAGCTTTAAACTTAAAACCTTAAACCTTAAACAATGAAAAATGGGTCAAAAAGTCCCACGAAGTAAAAAGAAGTCGCACAACTTGTCCCGAGTAGTGAAGCGAATCGGGAAAGGTTTTTCTTGAGCCAACGATACTTAAATGGCCGTGGCCAGTTTCGGTCTTCCGTCTTCGGTCTTCCGTGCCACCAATCAAGGTGAAAACAGCAGATTGCCCTTGATGAAGGCAGTCAGGCATCATTCCTGGATTAAATCCCAATCTTTTTCTAAAGTCTTAAGTATGTTCCGATTGTATTGTTTATTTTTGCCGCATGATTAAAGTAGGAGTGATTGGGGGAGGTGCTGCGGGCTATTTTGCGGCGATTACTGCGGCTCAGCAGGGTGCACAGGTCACCATTTTTGAGAAGAGCCCAAAAACCCTCTCAAAGGTAAAAGTCTCCGGCGGAGGAAGGTGTAATGTCACCCATGATGCGAGAGAAGTTTCCAAACTCATCAAATCATACCCCAGAGGTGAGAAATTCCTAAAGAAAGTTTTCCGACATTTTGCTGTTCCAGATACCATCGAATGGTTTGAAAGCAGGGGAGTGACCCTGAAAACGGAAGCCGATGGGCGGATGTTTCCCATCACCGATTCTTCCCAAACCATTATCAATGCACTTCGAAATGAGGCAGACAAGCATGGGGTGGTCCTTCTTTCCAAAACAGCCATTGACAATATTGAACAGGGTTCAAACACGTTTGACCTTTATTCAGTTGGGGGTAAGCACTCCTTTGACAAGATCATCATCACCACTGGCGGTGCGCCAAAACTGGCTTCATATCAATTGGTAGAGAATTTAGGGCATACAGTTGAGGCGCCCTTGCCGTCTTTATTTACTTTCAATACTCCCAGTGAAACCATCAAATCCTTGCCGGGGTTGAGTGTGCCTTCGGCACATATAAAACTGGAGGGAAGCAAGCTGGATTATACTGGGCCATTATTGATCACCCATTGGGGTGTGAGCGGTCCGGCTGTATTGAAGTTGTCGGCTTTTGGTGCCAAATGGTTGGCGGAAAAGGAGTATAAAGCGAAGGCCCACATCAGATGGGACAGCGAAATAAATGAAGAGGAAATCAGGACTCAACTTACCAATTTTAAAAAAAATCACCCCAAAAAGAAAATAATTTCAAATCCTTTGTTTAATTTACCTGCAAGACTCTGGGAGCATCTTTGTGAAAAAGCTTCCATTGAAAATACCGCTTTGTGGTTGGATATACCAAAAAAGCAATTTAATAAACTTGTAGAGTGTCTTTTTAATTACGTGTTGACCATTGAGGGAAAAACTACTTTTAAGGAGGAGTTTGTGACCGCTGGCGGGGTGGACCTGTCCCAGGTGGATCCCAATACGATGGAGAGTAAGATTGTGCCGGGAGTTTTTTTTGCGGGGGAGGTATTGAATATTGATGGAATCACAGGCGGTTTTAATTTCCAGGCGGCCTGGAGTACAGGGTTTTTGGCAGGAGTATCAGTTTTAAAATAAAAATATATGGGTAACAATTCTACAAATTTGGATTATCAGTTGGTATTGGAAATGGCTGAAGGGGACAAGGAATTCGAAAATGAGCTTCTGGATGCCATAATCACCTCTGTACAGGATTTAAAGGAAAAGTATTCAACCGGCTTAGTCAATGCCGATGATGAAATGATCATGCAGGCCCGCCACAAAATCAAGCCTACACTTGCTCTATTCGGACTAGAACGATTGACAGAGATCCTCGAGGAGGGAAAGGTAATTATCGAAAGCCAGGGCTTTAATGCTTCAGGCATACATCCGCATAAAGAAGAATTCATGTTAGCCACCGGAGAGCTTCTCGAGGAGCTGTATGGAATAAGGCAATCGGTTTGAGGAGAATCAGTTAGCTGTCGAAAATTCAACAGTAACTGATTTGTTGAAGAAGTTTTCTTCTTCATTCATGTTAATTTTATCTAATAACATGAATCCGACTAGCAGCAACATAGCTGCTAAGGTGATTTTAATTTTCATAATTAAAAATTTAAAGGTTTAAAATAATTCAGTTCAAAAAGGCTTCTGAGAGGAATTGGGGTATCAACCGCAATACTGCTTAACAAAGTTCCTGCCCAAGTGAAAAAATATTCCCCTGCAGGAACTGATTGTTTGATAATAGCCTTTTGATACAAAAAAAAAGCATGCCTTTAATAGAATCCTCTTCCTACACCGGACCGCCGGTTTATCTTTTCAATGGACATTTTGAAACCATTATTCCCAGTATTTTCAGAAAAATTGAAGGGGTAGCTTATCAGCGGGAGAGGTTTACCACTTCGGATGGTGATTTTTTGGACCTGGACTGGTCAAAGGTGGGGAGCCGAAAATTGCTCATCGTGTCCCATGGATTGGAGGGAAGTTCCGAAAGACATTATGTGAAAGGCTTGGTTAAGCTGGCTAATTTGGAGCGTATGGATGCTTTGGCCTGGAACAACCGCTCCTGTAGCGGAGAGATTAATGTGGCCCCAAAACTTTATCATCACGGTGCCTCGGATGATTTGAAAGCAGTAATCGACCATGCCATTGCCCTTGGTGACTATGATGAAATTTTTTTGACGGGCATTAGCATGGGAGGGGCCCAAACACTGAAATACCTGGGTGAATCCGGAAAAAATCTGCCTAATCAGGTCAAAAAAGCGGCTGTTTATTCCACTCCCTGCAATCTTGCATCCAGCGCAGCTACTTTAAAATTGCGGAAGAATGCCTTTTACAAAAAAAGGTTTTTGGGAAAACTGAAGGTCAAGATGATCAACAAGGCTTCCCAGTTTCCGGATTTGATAGACCTGAAACTACTGGAGACCATTGAGGATTTTGACCGCTTTGACACCCATTTTACCGCACCACTCCATGGTTTTAAGGATGCGGCTGATTTTTACAAATCCGTAAGTGCGGACAACTGGATGGCCGATATTGAAATTCCTACCCTGATCGTCAATGCGCAGAACGATCCCTTGCTGGGAGAAGCCTGCTATCCCGTAGATTTGGCGAAGAGCCACACCAACATTCATCTTGAAATGCCCAAGCGCGGTGGCCACACCGGGTTTGTGCTTCGCAAGCAGGAGTTTACCTGGGTGGAAGGAAGAGTAATGGGTTTTCTGAAGGATTAAAATCTCTTCAGGGCCATTTCCGCAATTGTATTTCCAATAGAAAGTGAGCTGGTAGCCGCAGGTGATGGCGCATTCAATACGTTGATGGAATGTGTGCTTTCCTTGATGCTAAAGTCATCCACCAATCCTCCATCACGGTCACAAGCCTGAGCCCTAACACCCGCTCCACCATCCACAAGGTCATCTTCTGTCAATTCAGGAATGAGTTCCTGTAGGGCTTTGGTAAAAGCTGCCTTTGAAAAAGACCTGTACATTTCACCCATGCCTGTTTTCCAATATTTACAGGCCACTTTTTGAAAACCCGGCCAAGCCAGCGATTCCGCAAGTTCACTCAGGTTTACATCCGTGCGCTTGTAGCCTTCCCGTTTGAAAGCCAACACGGCATTGGGGCCAGCTTCCACACCGCCTTTCATCATGCGGGTAAAGTGAACGCCTAGGAAAGGGAAGTTGGGATCAGGTACCGGATAGATCAGGTTTTTGACCAGGTATTCTTTTTCCTTTTTGAGTTTGTAATATTCTCCTCTGAAGGGGATGATTTTAACGGTTGACTTTTCACCTGTAATCATTTCGGCGATTTTATCGGAATAGAGTCCAGCACAGTTGATCACCAGATCAGCAGCAAAAACGTTGTTACTGGTGATGACTTCCACCTTGCCGTTTACAGTTTTGGCTTTGTTCACCTTTTGACCCAAATGGATGGTACCACCTTTCTCCTGAAACTTTTTCCCGTAAGTTTCTGCCACCTTTTTGTAATCCACAATGCCTGTTTGCGGGACAAAAATGGCCGCTACACCCGCGCAGTGTGGCTCATATTCACGAAGCTCGGTCAGGCTGATCTCCCTGGTACCCTCCAAGCCGTTTTCAATTCCTCTTTTCAGCAGATTGTTCAGTAAGGGCACCTGTTCGGTTCTAGTTGCCACCACCACTTTGCCGGTCAACTCGAAAGGGATCTCCTCCGTTTGGCAGAAATTGATCAGGTCGTGGTAACCCTGTATACAATTGGTGGCCTTGAGGGATCCGGGTTTGTAGTAAAGCCCAGAATGAATGACACCGCTGTTGTTGCCGGTCTGGTGTTTGGCCAGTTCCTGTTCCTTTTCAAGGACTGTGACTTTTAAGGCCGGATTTCTTTCCAAAATCTTCAAGCCAGTGGCCAGTCCTACGATTCCTCCTCCAATGATGATGATGTGTTGCAAAGTATTGTGGTTTTTGGTTGTGCAAATATAAGGAAATGCGGGGAGTCAAAAACTTCTTCGCGGAGTCAATGGGCCACAAAGGGCACAAAGTTTACACAAAGTTTCACAAAGCCTCATCGCGGAGACAATGGGCCACAAAGATTACACGAACTTTTATAAAGGGCTTCTTTGCGGAAAGCAAGGGGACACGGACCTGCCTGACTGCCAAAGTGACTAGCTGAGGCAGGCAGGGTTTCGCAGAGTTTTGCACAACCTGTCCCGAGCAGCAAAGCGAATCGGGAGAGTTTCACGGAGTTTCTTCTTCGCGGAGAACTAATGAATTGGACAAATGAGGTCACTAAGGGCACAAAGCTGCTTGGACGGCAGTCAGGGCTTACAGGACAGAGGGTTTTAATGTTTTTGCCAAATGGGGTATTATACGCTACTACCTGTGCGAAGGGGGCTTTGTGCCCTTATTTTTACTTTGTGAAACTTTGTGGCCCATTCCTTCGGTGATGAGTACCTTGTACTTAGAACGGAAAAAGCCTCCCTGGTTAGGGGAGGCTTGTTTCAAAAATCCCTCTTTACAATCCCGTAATCGTGACACGGCTAAAAGAAGTAAAAATTAAAAAAGGGTTGTGTAGTGGTTAATCTTAAGTGTGGTCAATCTTTTTTGTTGGGGTTGGAAACCTCGGGAAAATCATCGTCATCCCGGTATTCCTCCTCTTTTGGTGGTCGAGGACCTCCGCTGTTGGGATCCTTCTTCTTTTTTTCCTCTTTCTTTTCCTTCTCCTTATCCGGAATTTCTGGACCTTCCATAGCTTCTAGCCTTTCAATGTCCTTGCTTGTGAAACCTAAAATTTGGGCTTTAGAAAACCCTTTAGAATAGAAGCCTAGGTCAAAATCATAATTCAACATTCCCATAAATCATTTCTTAAAATCCTCAATACTTATTTTAAAAGCTTTTGCTCTATTGCTTCGTATTGTATTCCAAAAGTATTCCAAAAATCTGGAAATACAATATGTTTGGTGATAAAAAATAAAGGAATTTTCATAAAATTAAACAAATGAATCCGTAAACCGTTGATTTCAAGCCTGCTAAAGGGTTTTACGTTTGTTTCTATTTATTGGGGTTTGGTTTGCCATATTACGTCGTAAATTTTCGCCTCAACAGGGCATCTTTGCGTGGAATCCGTCCTTTAAAGGCTCTGTACATCGCTTCTGCCTCTCTGCTGCCCCCTTTTTCCAGGATTTCCGTTCTCAATTTTGAAGACAATTCAGGGTTGAATATTCCCACATTTTGGAAGGATTCATAGGCGTCGGCGTCCAATATTTCAGCATAGATATAACTGTAATAGGATGCCGCATAGCCTCCCGAAAATATGTGAGAAAAGTAAATGCTTTTGTATCTAGGCAGTATGGGCAAGGAATTCTTTAGCTTTTCATTCAATTCGGCTTCAAATTGTGAGGCATTCACTGTGAGCGGTGTGGTGAGAGAATGGTATTCCAAATCCAGGTATGCTGCCAACAGGTATTCAGTCAGGGCAAATCCCTGGTTGAATTTTTGGCTGGCCTTTAACTTTTTCAGCAATTCTTCAGGGATGACCTTTTTGTTCATGGGGTGGATGGCGTAATCTTTCAAAACCTGTGGCTCCATTGCCCAGTTTTCCAAAAGTTGGGAAGGCAATTCCACAAAATCCCTTGGCACAGCTGTGCCAGCCAGGGATTCAAATTTCACATCGGAAAGCAGGCCGTGAAGGGCGTGCCCAAATTCATGGAAAAAGGTATTGACCTCGTCTAAGGTAAGTATGCAGGCCTCTCCATCAGCAGGAGGGGTGAAATTACAGACCAGGGAAATGATGGGAAGGGTCCGCTTGCCGTGTTCATACTGCTGTGACCTGTATTTGGTCATCCAGGCCCCGCCCTGCTTGGAATCCCGGGCAAAGAAGTCCATATAAAGTATCCCTACAGTCTCCCCAGTTTCCTCCAACACCTCATAGCTTACTACATCTTGATGATAGAGGGGAGCGGAATCCAGTTTCTTAAAATCCAATCCAAAAAGCCTCTTGCAGGTTGAAAAAACACCCTGCTGAACATTTTCTAAGGTGAAGTATTGGCTTACTTCATTTTCGTCCACTTCAAATTTCTGCCTTCTTACCTGCTCGGCAAGGTAGTACCAATCATAAGGTTCGAGTTTTTCTATACCCAAATCGCCAGCGATTTCTTTTAAATCCTCAAATTCCACTTCTGCTTGACTGTATGCTGCGGGCCAAAGGCTATCCAATAATTCCTTGACGTTTGCAGCCTGCTTGGCCATAGCTTCTTCAAGAACGTAATCAGCATAATGCGGAAAGTCCAAAATCTGGGCTTTTTCCAGTCTTAGATCAGTAATTATTTTGATAAGCTTCTCGTTGGAATGCTGCCCTCGCCTGGTGTAGGCAGTCCAGATTTTTTCCCTCAAACTCCTATTTTCCGCATAGGTCAAGATACTGAGATAGGTATTCTGGTTTGGGGTAAAAATATAGGCATCGGGAATCCCTTTACTTTTTGCATGTTCTTGTGCCGCCTTGATGATATTGTTGGGCAACCCTTTCAATTCCTGTGAATCCTTGATTACTATCTGCTTGCTGTTGGTCTCTTGAAGCAGATTCTGGCCAAACTCTAGGGTAGCTTCAGCAAGTTGGCTGTTGATGTCTTTCAGCCTGTCCTTCTCTTTATCGGGTAGGGCAGCTCCATTTCGCACAAAAAGATTATGGAATTTTTTGAGCAGCATATGTTCCTCTTCATGCAAGTTCAGTGTATCCTTTTCTCTCCACAAGGTCTCAAAGCGGGAAAATAGCTGGACATTCATTCTGATTGCATCACCATGTCTGGATAGGATGGGGTTCATTTTTTTGGCCGTTGCCAGCAGGATTGGACTGGTGTGGGCAAGGTTGAGATTGGAAAAAATGTTGAGTGTGCTGCGGATTTCCTTCCCTGACTCCTCAAAGGCTATTACGGTGTTTTGGAAGGTTGGAGGTGCCTGGTTGGCAATTATTTTATCAATTTTTTCGGCTTGGAGTTTCATGCCGTGCTTCAAGGCTTCTTCAAAATGGTTGTCTTCTATGAGTTCGAATGGTGGTATGGCGTGCAAGGTGTCGAAAGGATGCAGTAAGGGATTCATGGATTGGTAGATGTTTTGAGGCTTTAAAACCGAAATTAACCATAAAATACAAACTCCTATATGATTGTTTTGGATAGAGAAACCCATTTTAGCATTATTTTCCAGAGGGCACATGGGATGCTGGCGGCCAAAATCGCCGAAAAGTTGGAGCCGGCGCTGAGGCCACCCGCAAAATACTGGCTGGAAACCTTGGTAGCCATAGCCGATCATGATGATGGCAGGAGGGGGTGGAACGGTGATTTTCACCTCAATGACAAGGGGTTTCCAAAGGATTTTACAGAATTTGGATTTGACTACGAACAGGCCGTCAGAGTTGTCAATACAGCTGAGTGCAAGTCATCATGGGTCTGCCTGATGGTTTCTATGCATTTGGTGGAATTGTATAGTGCTCTGGAGGAAGCCAAAAAACTGGTTGAGGACGAATTGGCCAGGCAAAAAAAGCTTAGGGAATTCCTTCATTTGCCAAAGGAGGATGCAGAGGCCTATTATAGGTTGGTCAAGTGGTGTGATGAATTGTCTCTTCGGGTTTGCAAGGAACAGTTTCCCGACAGTTTTCCTGGTGATTTTTTGGAGAAATTACCAAGGGGGAAATCGTCTTACTTGGGTAGAAAATCCGAGTTGGTTGTTTACCCCTGGGTTTTTGAGAAGGAAAAAGTTTGCTTTGAATATGAGTACAGGGATATTCCGAAACGGGAATATAAGGATGATTCTGATTTGAGGGAGGAGCTGACCAAAGCAAAAATATGCATCTCCCCAGTTGATTTCAAAAGGGGAGATGTCACAAGGTTATTCAACGTAGAGCACCAGCCCTTTTAGGTATTCCGTCTCCGTATGGTAAATGTTGATGGGGTGATCTGCAGGCTGGGAGAGGTAGTGAAGGATTTTCACGTTTCTTCCCACCTCAATGGCTGCGGCAGTCACCGTATTGGCAAATAATTGCTTGTCCACCACCTGCGAACAGGAAAAGGTAAACAGGATACCGCCTGGTTTGATATGCTTGAAAGCCTCGGCGTTTAGACGTTTGTAGCCCTGCACAGCATTGTGACGGCTTTTGATATTTTTGGCGAATGCTGGGGGATCCAATACGATCACATCGTAATCCGCATCAATATCCCTGATGTACTTGACCACATCGGCGAGGATGGATTCGTGTTTGCCCTTATGGTTGGGATTCAGGGTCACATTTTTATCGGTAAGTTCGATGGCTTTCTCGGAAATATCCACCGAATGGACTTCTTTGGCGCCCTCATTTAAGGCTGCAATGGAAAAGCCGCCGGAATAGCAGAAGGTGTTTAGCACTTTTTTATCCTTGCTGTACTGGCCGAAAAGCTTTCGATTTTCTCTTTGGTCAATAAAGAAACCGGTTTTCTGTCCCTTTTCCCAGTCTATTTCATACTTGTCGCCATGTTCCAAAACAAGGTTAGTTTCCGGAGTTCCAAATAGAAAGCGATTTTCAGTCTGGACTACATTTTTGGATAAAGTCTCGGCGCTTTTGTCATATACGGCTTTCAATTTTTCCCTCATGACTTGCTGCAGAGCAGATGAGATATCTTCAATGTGGTGGTACATTCCAATGCTATGCGCTTGAATGACCGCGGTGCCGTTATAGAAATCGATAATCAGCCCGGGAAGCATGTCACCTTCACCATGCACCAACCTAAAAACATTGGTCTGGCTGTTGTCGGCTAAGCCGATATTTTGTCGCATTTGAAATGCTTTTCCAAGCTTTTCTACCCAGAAATCAATGTTGATATCCTTATCCTCAAAGCTGATCACGCGGATCATGATGGATCCGTTTTGGAAATGTCCGGTGCCCAAAAATTCATCCTTGGAGCTATAGACCTTTACCAGTTGGCCGTTTTGGAGGTCTTCATCTCTTTTGGCAATGGCACCTGAGAAAACCCAGTGGTGCCGTCTTTTTAGGGAGATTTCTTTTCCTTTCTTAAGATATACTTTCGGGTACATATTTCTTGGTTTTGATTTTTGTAGGCCTCAGGAATGTCCCGATCAACATCCCTGCAGCGCTGATAAATAAAGCGATGACGTGCGGATAAATGGGCAAAGTGACGGTAAGTAAAATCAAATAGGAACCCGTGCCCATGAAAATGGCCAACACAGCTCCGAAGCGTGATGCCTTTTTCCAGTATAATCCAGCCGTCAAAGGTATGAATAAAGAAACAAGGAGAAGGATACTGGCATCTGCTACCAGTTCATAGATGTTGGCCTTCCAGGAGGCCATGAAAATTGCAATAATGGCAACCGCTATCACCGTAATTCTTAGCACCCAAAGGAAGTGTTCGTCCTTCCAACCCTTGCCAAATGTAGGGCGTATCAGGTTTTCGGAAATGATGGCGGCTGGCGCCAATAAACCCGAACTGGTGGTGCTCATGATAGCTGAAAGCAGGGCACCGAAAAACAGCACCTGAACGGTCAAGCCACCATGCTGTAGGACCATTTCCGGCAGCAACATCTGTTTGTTTTCCAAATAAATTTCAGGGTATAATACTTTGGCTCCTAAAGCAATAAACAAGGGAAGCAAACCAAAGCTTAAATAGAAGCCTCCAGCCATATAAGTCGATCTCACGGCGACTTTTTCAGACTTTGCCGACATCACCCGTTGGTAGATGTCCTGACTTGGAATACTGCCTAGACCCAAAATCATCCATGCGCCAAGGTAGTTTACCCAAGCGTCCCAGCGGGGTGCGGGGAAAAACTGAAAGCTCCCCTCAGGGGCTGACTCCAGGATGGGCATCACCCCACCGGCCTCTGTGGCCACCATGGTAGCTACCCAAAGCAAACCGACCACAATCATGGTTGTTTGGATAAAATCAGTGATGGAAATCGCCCACATGCCGCCAAGGAAAGTATAAAATACCACGATGGCGGCACTTATGATTATTCCGGTGGTGAGTGGGATGGATACAATGGCTCCCAAAATCAGGCTGAGCGCCACCAATTGGGCGGCCACATAGCCAAAATAGGCGGGAACCATAAATAGGGAGGACAGGAAAGCGATCCTCTCTCCAAAAAGTTTTTTGAACACATCTCCAAGGGTAAGGACATTCATCCTATACATGGGGCGGAGATAGAACATTCCGAAAAGTATCAGGCATAGGGCCCCTCCAAATGGGTCTTCCATCACTCCCTGCAGGCCATGGTCCAGGTATTCGGACGATGCCCCAAAAATGGTTTCCGACCCAAACCATGTGGCAAACAGGGCAGAGGCACTTAGGAATAACGGAAGTTGCCTGCCCGCCAAAACAAAGTCCTTAGAACTTTTTACAAGTTTTGACGACCAGGCACCTATGCTGACCGTAATCAGGATGTAAATGATTACAGCTGTTAGTAACAATTTATATTAAGCCTTTTGATACATTTTTTCTCTTAGGGCTTTCACTTCCTCACTTTCCAAATAGTCATCGTAAGGCATACGGCGATCAATCGTCCCGTTAGGCGTAAATTCGATGATTCTGTTGGCAGTTGACTGCACGAAAGCATGATCAAAAGATGAGATAAATACCGTGCCATTAAAATCAATGATGGCGTTGTTGAATGCGTGGATAGATTCCAAGTCCAAGTGGTTGGTCGGCTCATCCATTACAAGCAGGTTAGGGTTTTGAAGCATCATTTTGGAAATCATGCAACGAACCTTTTCACCCCCTGAAAGAACAGCTGATTTTTTCAGGGTTTCCTCGCCTGTAAAGAGCATTCTTCCCAAGAATGTTCTTACATAAGCCTCTTCCTGATTGGTGGAATATTGTCTTAACCAGTCGATTAGGTTCTGATCAGAATTGAAGTATTTGCTGTTGTCGTTTGGCAAATAGGCCTTATTGATCGTCACGCCCCATTTGAAGCTGCCTTTCTGAACAGGAAGGTCATCCATGATGGTTTGGAAGAATTTGGTAACCGCCTGTTTGGTTTTGGAGATGAAGGCAATCTTGTCGCCTTTGTCCACCATGAGGTTTACATCCGTGAAATAAACCGTGGTATCATCTTTTAGTGAAAGTTCCTCAGACATGAAGATCTGGTCACCGGCTTCTCTTTCAGGTTTGAAAATGATGCCGGGATATCTTCTTGTAGAAGGTTCAATGTCATCCACATTGAGTTTTTCAAGCATTTTCTTCCTAGCAGTGGCCTGCTTGGATTTGGCCACGTTGGCGGAGAATCTCTCAATAAAGGACTGAAGCTCTTTTCTTTTCTCCTCTGCTTTTTTGTTCTGATCGGTTTTCTGCTTGGCAGCCAATTGGGAAGACTCATACCAGAAGGTATAGTTACCAGAGTATATTTTGATTTTCCCAAAGTCAATATCCACGATATGGGTGGATACCGCGTCCAAAAAGTGTCTGTCGTGAGAAACCACGATCACCAAGTTTTTGAAATTGACCAAGAAGTCCTCCAGCCAGTTGATGGTTTCGGAGTCCAGGTCGTTGGTAGGCTCATCGAGGATAAGGATGTCGGGGTTGCCAAATAGTGCTTGGGCCAATAGTACCCTTACTTTTTGGTTACCGGCAAGATCCTTCATTTTCATGTAGTGCAGGTCCTCACTGATGCCAAGGCCTGAAAGCATGGCTGCGGCATCGGATTCGGCGTTCCAGCCGTCCATTTCGGCAAATTCTGCCTCAAGTTCGGAAGCCCTGATTCCATCGGCTTCCGTAAAGTCCTCCTTCATATAGATGGCATCCTTTTCAGCCATGATCTTGTAGAGGGTTTTGTGGCCCATGATCACGGTTTTGAGGACATCCATTTCGTCAAACTCGAAGTGGTTTTGTTTAAGGACGGCCATTCTCTGTCCCGGGGTGATGTTGATTTGGCCAGAGGTGCTGTCCTGGTCGCCGGAGAGGATTTTCAAAAAAGTAGATTTACCGGCTCCATTGGCACCGATCACACCATAACAGTTGCCCGGGGTGAATTTTAGGTTTACATCTTCAAAGAGTGTTCTTTTCCCAAATTTGAGGGATAAATTATCTACTGAAATCATTTAGGTCGTCGCTTTTTTTAGAATTTGCAAAGATAAGAAAATTAAGGTGAAAAAGATTCCTTAGATGAGGGAGTTTCACGCAAAGGCCGCAAAGGTTTACGCAAAGACCGCAGAGAATAACGTTTTTTAAAATAGCATGGAATTAATACCATTTAACCAATGTCCACGGTTACTTTCTGCCTGTATATCCTTTATGAGGTAGATTATGTTTTTCTAATCTCTTTAAGGATTCAGCAGATGAACCCATATAAAAAGAATTGGCTTTCTGAGATTGTGTGATGTAAACGTAGTATTCCATTTTCAAAAAAAATATGGTTTAAGAACAAAAAAAAGCCTTAGAAAATCAATTCTAAGGCTTGCGGAATAGCTTGTCCCGATAAATTCGGGAGACGGGACTCGAACCCGCGACCTTCCCGAGCGTTGCTCGGGACAGGCATTCTACCCATCTGATTTTTTGGATATGAGATTAGCTATTAAAGCTTTGCTTTTCATTCTTTTTAAGTATAATTCTCTTTTCAGGGCATCAGTTTTATTGGGAAAGACTTCTGTATAAACCAGAACCCATGGCTGTTTTTTGCCTGTATAACCCTTGTGAGGCCGATTATGCTTTTCAAGCCTTTCTTCTGGATTTTCTGTTGAACCTATATAATAGGAACTGTCTTTTAAAGACTGGAGGATGTATAAAAAATACGCCATACAATAGAAAAGAAAATGACTGAAATGAAAAAAAGCCTTAGAAAATCAAATCTAAGGCTTGCGGAATGGACGGGACTCGAACCCGCGACCTCCTGCGTGACAGGCAGGCATTCTAACCAGCTGATCTACCACTCCATTTTTTCCAGAATTTAAATCCGCACCAGCGACCTTCCCGAGCATTGCTCGGGACAAGCATTCTAACCAGCTGACCTACCACTCCATTTTTTCCAGAATTTAAATCCGCACCAGCGACCTTCCCGAGCATTGCTCGGGACAAGCATTCTAACCAGCTGAACTACCACTCCATTTTTTCCAGAATTTAAATCCGAACCAGCGATCTTCCCGAGCATTGCTCGGGACAAGCATTCTAACCAGCTGAACTACCACTCCAGTGTTGTCAATGTGAAGATGTTTTTGCGGAATGGACGGGACTCGAACCCGCGACCTCCTGCGTGACAGGCAGGCATTCTAACCAGCTGAACGACCACTCCCGTGTTGTCAATTTGAATATGTTTTTGCGGAATGGACGGGACTCGAACCCGCGACCTCCTGCGTGACAGGCAGGCATTCTAACCAGCTGAACGACCACTCCCGTGTTGTCAATTTGAATATGTTTTTGCGGAATGGACGGGACTCGAACCCGCGACCTCCTGCGTGACAGGCAGGCATTCTAACCAGCTGAACTACCACTCCAGTGTTGTCAATTTGAATATGTTTTTGCGGAATGGACGGGACTCGAACCCGCGACCTCCTGCGTGGCAGGCAGGCATTCTAACCAGCTGAACGACCACTCCCGTGTTGTCAATTTGAATATGTTTTTGCGGAACGGACGGGACTCGCACCCGCGACCTCCTGCGTGGCAGGCAGGCATTCTAACCAGCTGAACGACCACTCCCGTGTTGTCAATTTGAATATGTTTTTGCGGAACGGACGGGACTCGCACCCGCGACCTCCTGCGTGGCAGGCAGGCATTCTAACCAGCTGAACTACCACTCCATTTTTTTCAGAATTTAAATCCGAACCAGCGACCTTCCCGAGCGTTGCTCGGGACAAGGATTCTAACCAGCTGAAGTACCACTCCAATGTGTTTCAAATTGACAATATTTTTATGCGGAATGGACGGGACTCGAACCCGCGACCTCCTGCGTGACAGGCAGGCATTCTAACCAGCTGAACTACCACTCCATTTTTTTCAGAATTTAAATCCGAACCAGCGACCTTCCCGAGCGTTGCTCGGGACAAGGATTCTAACCAGCTGAAGTACCACTCCAATGTGTTTCAAATTGACAATATTTTTATGCGGAATGGACGGGACTCGAACCCGCGACCTCCTGCGTGACAGGCAGGCATTCTAACCAGCTGAACTACCACTCCGTAAATACTTCTCGTTTGAAGTGATGCAAAGGTAGGAGTTCTTCCTTTTATTGCAAAATTTGACAAGAACAAAATCTTTACATTGTTTCATATGGCTCATAATCAGTAGAATATTTTTATTTAAAAATTTTAAGAGAGAGCTTTAAATAGTTATTCAGGCAGATAAATAGGTTGCATCTTGGTTGAATTTGGCGAAGCCCTCTGCGGATTGGCTGATGGTTCAAACTTTCTGGTTTAGGGCACCGAAAGTTAACCTTCATCTATAAACTCCTAAACCTTCCCGAAGCGCAGCACTCACCGGGAAATAAACCCCTAAACCAATTGAAATTCCTATCTTTGGTCTTCTGATAAAAAACGAAATGGTTTCAAAGCTGGATATTCGGACCGTTAATGTAGAACGGTATATTTTGCCCTTGCGGGAAGGGGGTTCTCTTCCGGCATTGGCGGATGCTGATGATGGGTTTAAATACGTCATCAAGTTTAGGGGGGCGGGTCAAAGAGAGAAAGCCCTGATTGCAGAGTTGGTGGGAGGGGAGATTGCCCGGGTACTTGGGTTCAGAATTCCTGAAATAGTTTTTGCCCAACTTGATGAGGCTTTTGGACGTTCTGAGGGGGACGAGGAAATCCAGGATCTGCTCAAAGGAAGCCAAGGGCTGAATCTGGCGCTTCATTTTCTTTCCGGGGCGGTCAATTATGATCCAGTGGCTATGAATATAGATGCAGAACTTGCCTCAAAGATCGTCTGGCTGGATGCCTTTATAACAAATGTGGACCGCTCCTTTAGAAATACCAATATGCTGGTGTGGAATAGGGAGCTTTGGCTTATCGACCATGGGGCTTCGTTTCTCTTCCATCATTCCTGGGCTAACTGGGAGAAGCAGGCAAAGAGTCCATTTCCTTTGATCAAAGATCATGTGCTCCTACCCGCTGCTGCCGATTTGGAGGAGGTTGACCAAGCATTTAGCGCTTTATTGACAACTGAAGCAATTCATAAAATTGTGGCCACCATTCCGGATGGGTGGTTGTTGGCTACTGGTGAGTCTGAAGATCCAATGGAAATGAGATCGGTGTATGCGTCTTTTCTCACCACTAGATTAAACTATTCCCAAACCTTTGTTAATGAAGCAAAAAATGCCAGAAAAGCACTTGTATGAGTATGCCGTCATCCGAGTGGTGCCGCGGGTAGAACGGGAGGAGTTTATCAATGTGGGGATATTGCTGTGCGCTTGGAAAAGCAATTTTCTAAAATGCAAAATTGCCCTAAATCAGGAAAAACTTAAGGCTTTGGATCCGTCGGCAGACCTTGAACTGTTGATGGATCACCTGAATTCTTTTGAAAAAATCTGTGTGGGTTCGCCAGATGGAGGGCCGATATCCAAATATGACCTGGCATCCCGTTTTCGCTGGATGACAGCCGTTAGGAGCTCCATCATCCAAACCTCCAGACCCCACACTGGGTTGACTGATGATTTGGAAACCACTTTTGAGCGCTTGTTTGAAGAAAACGTTTTATGAATTTGAATCGTGGTTTAGAAGGTTATTTCCCGATAACCGCTTCGCGGATCGGGAGGTTTAGGAGGTTAGATTGCTGCAAGCTGTTTATGGTTTATAGATTATAGTTTAAGGTTTAGGGGGGTGGGGTGAACCTTCATCACTAAACTCCTAAACCTTCCCGAAGTGCGCAGCACTCACCGGGAAATAAACTCCTAAACCATCGAAACAGCGAGCGCATTATCAGGTTTTAATAAGATAGATTTCAGTTATATTAATTTTAGGGTAGTTTGATAGTTAAATACAAATGTTTCATCCCTGGTTATAAGGCAAATGGAAACTGAGTTGCAAACAGAATATTATTCTTAAAATTAATTTTTATCTTTGTAAGCAGTTAAAAACTTTTACTATGGTATTAGAATTTGAAAAACCAATTGCCGACCTAGAGCAAAAGCTTCAGGAAATGAAGGACTTGGCCCAAGGAAAGAGCATTGATTTATCAGCAGATATACAGTCTTTGGAAGAAAAAATAAAGGCTTTGAAAAAAGAAACTTTCCAGAACCTCACCAGATGGCAGCGGGTTCAGTTGTCCCGACATGCCGAAAGGCCTTATGCACTGGATTACATCTATGAGATCACGCAGGATTTTATCGAAATCCACGGTGATCGTAGTGTAAAGGATGACAAGGCGATGATCGGGGGACTTGGGGACATTGACGGGCGTTCGGTGATGTTTATCGGACAGCAGAAAGGCCGAAACACCAAGCAGCGCCAGGAAAGAAACTTTGGAATGGCCAACCCTGAGGGTTACCGCAAAGCCTTGAGATTGATGAAGATGGCTGAGAAATTTGGAAAACCTATCGTTACGCTAATCGATACTCCGGGTGCTTTCCCAGGTCTGGAGGCCGAAGAAAGAGGTCAGGGTGAAGCCATTGCCAGAAACCTAAAGGAGATGTTTAAGCTCACTGTGCCGGTAATCTGTATTATTATAGGCGAAGGAGCATCAGGCGGGGCCTTGGGTATCGCCATCGGTGATAAGGTCTTCATGTTGGAAAATACCTGGTATTCGGTGATTTCACCGGAATCCTGTTCCTCCATACTTTGGAGAAGCTGGGATTACAAGGAGCAGGCGGCCGAAGCCCTCAAGCTTACAGCCAATGACATGCTTTCGAACAAACTGATCGACGGCATCATTGAAGAACCGCTTGGCGGGGCACACAAAGACATGAAAACCATGTCAAAAACATTGAAGGAAACCATCCTTAAAGCCTTGGCGGAATTGGATAAGATGAAGCCAGACAAACGCATTGAAACCAGAATCAACAAATTCTGCTCAATGGGTGTGGTGAATGAATAATTGAAATAATCTTTCAATCAAACCTCTGTCTTCAAATCACAGAGGTTTTTTTATGCAAATACTATGAATCTACATGTGATTGACACCGGTTTTTTCAAGCTGGATGGCGGGGCAATGTTTGGAGTGGTGCCCAAGGTTTTGTGGGAAAGATCCAACCCTGCAGACGATAAAAACCTCTGCACCTGGGCCATGCGATGTCTATTGGTAGAAGATGGCGATAGGCTGGTTTTGATTGACAACGGTATTGGGAACAAGCAGGACGCCAAGTTCTTTAGCCATTATTACCTTCACGGTGATGCCAGCCTTCACGGTTCTTTAAAGAATGCTGGTTTTTCTGCTGATGATATCACAGACAACTTTTTGACCCACCTGCATTTCGATCATTGTGGGGGAGGGGTGCAGTACAAAAACGGCAATGCGGATATGCCCGAGATGGTTTTCAAAAATGCCAAATACTGGAGCAATGAGGACCATTGGCAATGGGCTACTGTGCCGAATGCCAGGGAGAAGGCCAGTTTTCTGAAAGAAAACATCCTTCCCATGCAGGAAAGTGGGCAACTGCATTTTACCGATATGGAAGAGAAAAAGTTGTTTGATGGGTTTGAATATTTCTTTGCCGACGGACATACCGATAAGCAGATGATCCCCAAGCTTTCCTATAAAGGCCACACGGTTGTATTTGCCGCTGATCTCCTACCCTCTGTGGGACACATCCCTTTGCCGTATGTGATGGGGTATGATACCAGACCTTTGTTGACTTTGGATGAAAAGCAGCAATTTTTGGAAGAGGCTGCTGCTGAGCAGTATGTGATTTTCTTGGAACATGATTCCGAAAACGAGTGTTGCACCGTGAAAATGACAGAGAAAGGAGTAAGACTTGACAAAACGCTTAAGCTTAGTGAAATCTAGGAAGAAAATAGGAATAGCGCTTTCAGGTGGTGGCGCACGTGGCGTGTCCCACCTGGGTGTGCTCAAGGCGCTGAATGAGAAGGGGATATTCCCCAACCGGGTTTCGGGAACCAGTGCCGGTGCCATAGTGGGCAGCATGTACTGTGAGGGATATACGCCCGACGCCATTTTTGACATCATCGTGCAAACCAAATATTTCAAATTTTTGAGGCCTGCAGTAAGTTTGGTGGGTATTCTAAAAATGGAAATATTGGAAAAGTTGTTTTCCCAATACCTGGAGCACAATGATTTTTCCAAACTCAAAATACCTTTGACCATTGCTGCTACGGATATTTGCAGGGGAAAAGCCGTTTATTTTTCTGAAGGGGAAATAATTAGAGCGATCATGGCCAGCTCCTGCATTCCGGGGATGTTTGATCCCATCTTGATTGATGGGGAATACTACGTGGATGGGGGGGTATTGAATAACCTGCCGGTGGAACCTCTTGATGGTGTGTGTGATGTGATTATCGGCGTGAACTGTAACCACCTTCCTGAACAGCCTAATATCA
The DNA here is from genome assembly GCF_018500185.1 of Litoribacter ruber. Taxonomy (GTDB): domain Bacteria; phylum Bacteroidota; class Bacteroidia; order Cytophagales; family Cyclobacteriaceae; genus Litoribacter; species Litoribacter ruber. Next base: position 105,230 of record NZ_JAHBGI010000002.1, read on the forward strand.
AGAACATCAAAACCCTGATTGAGCGAACGGTCATCATGTCCATGAACTTCAATTCCTATAGCAGGAAGGAAAAATGTGATTATTTTATAGAACCTACCGAAATGGCCAGGTTCGGTGCTTTTGATATTAAGCGTGCAAAGGATATTTTTACGGCCGGATATGAAGGGGGCTTGGAATATATTGAAAATACGCCCTCTCTATTAAATCTAGTATCCGCACAGTAAGATTATGATGAAATTATTAGCAAAGTTTGTTTTCTGGATCACCGGTTGGAAGGTGGTCGGAGGCTGGCCTGAAGGGCTGAAGAAAGCCGTATTGATTGCCATTCCCCATACGTCCAACTGGGACCTGTTGTATGCCAGGGCAGCCTTTTATCTTATGGATGTGCCGGTAAGGTTCACCATCAAGAAAGAAATCATGGTAGGACCCCTGGGCTGGTTAATCAAAGCCTTGGGCGGGATTGCCATAGACAGGAAAAAGGTTACCGGCAAACGGAAGCAGACCTACACCGAAGCGATGATCAACATGCTCAAGGAGCGGGATGAATTGGTGATCATGGTGACCCCGGAGGGTACCAGAAGTTATGCGCCAAGGTGGAAAACCGGCTTTTACCATATAGCTCTTGGGGCAGAGGTACCGGTGGTCGTGGGCTTTTTGGATTACAAGAAAAAAGAGGCTGGAATTGGCCCATTGATTCAGCCAAATGGAATGATTGACGAGCAGATCCAGGAAATGATGGCTTTTGGAAGAACTGTAACCGGAAAATACCCTGAAAAAGGCATCAGATAGGAGTTTTTGTAAACATTTTGAGATAGGTCTACTTTATATGATAATAAGGTAGACCTATTTTTTTATGATCAAGAAAGGAATCAAAAAGCTTAAGAACTTAACCGCAGTAGAAATTATTAAGGAGAGCGTCAAGGATTTTACCAAAAATGACTCCATGACCTTTGCAGCCAGCACGGCCTTCTACACGATTTTTAGTATGCCGGGACTTTTGATCATCGTGCTTACCATCGCCGCTGCATTTTACAGTGAAGGGGAAGTCCGAGAGGAAATGCTCAACCAGGTGAGTGACACGCTGGGTAGCGACAGTGCGGAGACCTTTGATAACATCATGCAAAACGCAGCAGTGGATGAAACGAGCATTTGGGCCAGAGTAGTCGGGATTGCTGTTTTGATATTTAGTGCCACCACTGTTTTTGTGAGTCTTCAGAATAGTATCAACCACATTTGGCATATCCGCCCCAAACCTGAGAGGGGCATCCTTAAATTTCTGATCAATCGGGCCCTGAGTTTTTCCATGGTGGCCTCGATTGGATTTGTTCTTATTGTTTCGCTGGTTATTGATGCGCTGATTGTGATTTTCTTCAGGTATTTGGCGGGCTTGATCAATGAGGGCACACTCTGGCTGGCTTCGGCTGTCAATTTCCTGTTTGCCCAAGGCATACTTGTGGTGATTTTTGGACTTATGTATAAAATTCTTCCCGACGCACGAGTGAGGTGGCGTGATGTATGGCTAGGCGCATTTGTTACCATGTTGCTGTTTGCCTTAGGGAAATACTTGCTTGGTTTCTATATGGCCAATTCCGATGTGGGCAGTGCGTATGGGACCGCCGGTTCATTGGTTTTTGTGCTCATATGGATTTACTATTCGGTGGTTATCTTCCTATTCGGGGCACAGATTACATTTTACATTGCCGAAAAGATCGGAGGAAATATCAAACCTCTCAAAGAAGCAGTGAGGGTAGAACTGATGGAAGTGGACTGGAAAAGTGGGAAGATAATCAAAAATGCTGAGGACCGAGACCAAGAGGTTTCACAGGATGAAGAGGAAAAACCTAAAAATAGGGGTAGGTTCAAGAATTAAAGGTTAAAAAAAAGAGAAAGGCGATCGGTAAGATCGCCTTTAGTTATTTTATTTTCTTGTTGTGATCAGCCTCTTCACGGTGAGGCTTGCTTTCGTCCTTACCTTCTATTTTTTCATCTCCGGTTTTATGATCAAAGTGATGGACCTCCTTTTTGAGGACTTCCTCACCAGACATTCTTTTTTTGGTGAATACTTTTTTGAATATCAGAAAAAGTACCAAGGCTACACCGAGAATTATAAGTGCCCCATACAATAGAGTCATATTCTTGCTATTTAGTTACACAAAATTTAAATATCGAGATAAGTAAATAACAATAAAAATGCCTGAAATGTTAATCGCTCCTTGTTTATTTAATTTTTTACCAATTTAAGGTTAAAATAAACTTCCTTGGACTGCTGCAGTTTTCGGAGCGGCTAGAGAACCACGTAGCATAACATGTAGCAACCTTAGGAAGCCATGCTTCCAGGTTTCGCTGGTGATTTTTATATCATTCCTTTCCATATCAGCAGGTCCATTGAGTTTTTCAAATCCAATAAGCATGGACCAAATGGTATAAAATGTTATTTCCGGCTGCAGGTCCGGCCTCAAGCTGCCATCCCTTACGCCTTGGGAGATCATCTGAATCCCTATTTTGGCCGGCTCATGTTGCAGATCCAAAAGTTTCAGAAAATTGGGGCTTTCCATGATCAACGGATCAATTTTATCTTTGGTGGCCGTGTGGTTATAAAGATTCATGATGCTCATGAAATTTACGACCGCATCATGGTACATGGTGTTTTCTCTTATGAAGACAAAATAGGTTTCTACCAATTCATCAATGATCTCAATGCCTTTTTTGGCTTTACCTTTTGCCAAAATTTTGGAAAAGACATCCGTTAGCTCCTCATAGGCCTTTTTAGTCACCGCCATATAAAGGTCCTCCTTATTTTTGTAATAAAAGTAAATCAAGCCCTTACTCATTTTGGCCTGCTTGGCTACATCGTCCATCTTGGTGGCATGGTAGCCTTTGGCCGTAAAAAGTTTGATAGCTGCACTGAGTATGTCCTTTTCCTTCTGTTGTCTTTCGTAAACACCCATAAATGATAAAATTAGCGACTTAAATATAGTTTAGATTTTTTGAATCTAATTTAATTATTTGTTGGAATTAAGGGGAAATTGAAAGCATTTCCCCTTAAATTATTTAGACAATCTCAATAATGTAATAATTCTTCTTTCCTTTCTGAACCAGCATATACTTGTCCTGCAAAAGTGTAAACGCTAATCCCTGATTAGGATCTGCGAGTTTCTGCTTGTTGATGCTTACTCCACCGCCTTGGATCATCTTGCGGGCTTCACCCTTGGAGGAAAATACCAATCCTTGAACTTTGTCGCCTAGGAGGTCAAGCACGTTTTGTGATTGTTGGTAGTCGTCTTTTGACAATTGCTGCTGAGGAACCCCGTCAAACACTTGTAAGAAGGTTCTTTCATCAAGCGAGGCCAAGTCCTCTGTTGAAGATTTTCCAAAAAGAATGCTGGAAGCCTTCAGGGCCATTTCATAATCCTGCTCGCTGTGAACCATGATCGTCACCGCTTTTGCAATTTCTTTTTGAAGAATTCTTAAATGTGGAGCTTCTTGATGCTCTTTTTCAAGCCTTTCTATAGTCTCTTGATCCAGCGTAGTGAAAATTCGGATGTATTTTGAGGCATCCTCATCGGATACATTTAGCCAAAACTGGTAGAATGCGTAAGGGGAGGTTTTCTCCGGGTCAAGCCATACACTGCCACCTTCGGTCTTGCCGAATTTTGAACCGTCAGCCTTGGTGATCAAAGGTACCGTCATGGCATGTGCACTTCCTCCTTCCACTCTTCTGATGAGTTCGGTTCCTGTTAGGATATTTCCCCATTGGTCGGAACCCCCAAGCTGGACGGTGCAGTTTTTCTCCTTGTATAAATGGAGAAAATCATAGCCTTGGATAAGTTGATAGGAAAATTCAGTGAAGGAAAGGCCATTTCCTTCCTCCAGTCGTCTTTTCACACTGTCCTTGGACATCATGTAATTGACCGTGATGTGCTTGCCGATGTCTCTGATGAATTCCAAAAAGGAGAATTTGGACATCCAGTCGTAATTGTTGACTAATTCGGCATTGTTTTCACTTTGGGCGTTGAAGTCCAAAAATTTGGAAAGCTGCTTTTTCAAGCCATCAATGTTTCTTTCCAAAGTCTCCGCGTCCAACAGGTTTCTTTCGGCAGATTTAAAGGAAGGATCCCCAATCATACCTGTGGCTCCACCCACAAGGGCTAAGGGCTTGTGGCCGGCCCGTTGGAAATGAAGCAAAACCATGACACCTACCAGGTGCCCAATATGCAAAGAATCGGCTGTGGGGTCAAATCCAAGGTAAGCCGTGGCCATTCCTTTGGCCAGGTGCTCTTCGATTTCAGGGGTCATGTCCTGCAACATGCCTCTCCACTTCAATTCTTCAATAAAATTATTCATAGTGTCTCTTCGTGCTTTTATAAATAAAGCTGCAAATATACGTTTTTCTATCTCTCTTGCCTATCCATCACCAACAAGAGTTTGTTGCTTTTGGGGCTGATGGCCATTCGGGAAATGTTTGCGTAACCCGGCACTTCAACAGTACCCAATTCCTTCCAATCGCTGTTTTTTCTGATGTTTTTAATATAAAGTCTGTTGTTTTCAGCCATCAGAATTTGATTTTTATCCACCCAGATGAAATCCTCTGAACTGGTATGCGTGAGACCAATAACTTCCTTCCTTCTTTTTTCGAGATCATAGGCCATGATCTCTAAGACAGGCTTACCATCCACAACCACGCTATTTGCCTTATTGATATAGGTAATTTGATCTGTTTTGGGTCTTTTCCGGATGGAGCGGCCAATATTTTCAGCTATGGTGATTACCTCATCGCGACTATAGGGATATATCAATTTGTGCGGTTGTCCTACGATAAACATGGCTGCTTTATTGTCGTACCAGTCATAGTACCCCACCGGGGCAATGTCATCGTAAAGCACCTCGGGTTCACCCATGTTGATGGGGTAGAGCCATAGTCTCTGCGTGCTGTCTTCTTCTACCGTAACCGCTGAAATATATTGGCCACAATCTGTAAGGGAAGGCGAGAACTCGCTTTTGCTATCTGTGCGGGTAATATTGGTGAATTTCTCTGTTTCAAAATTGTAAAGAATGATATCATGGAAACCTGTATCATCCTGGCTTGAAAATACCATTTGTTTATCATTGATGAAGCCGGGCTGGTTGTCATACCCTTTTCTGTCCGTGATTTTCTTGGCAGACCCAGCGTCAATTTTGAAGGTTCCCAGCACAGGCAAATAGGTGGTTTCTACTGCAATAATATCTGTGGAGCCTTGGGCAATTAAATTTGAATTGGCGGCCAGGACAAGTCCCAGCGTGAGTGCAAATAATCTATACATCAATTATCAATTAATTTATGAAAACCTAAATTAGTAAATAGGGGTTAAATTTAAGTGGAGAAATTTAAATTATATGCCCCAGGGGCCCTTGATGAACTCCGGCAGCGTCAGGATCCTTTGGCCGACCAAGCAGTTTTGTCATTACTTGAAACCCCCGGACTTTCAGAAACTATTAACGAATGGAAAGAAATTCCCGCTCAATTGCCCGTGGATTTTCCTGCAAATCTGAAAGCATTTCTTGATTTTTACCAACATGATAATCTTACGCTAGACCCTTTTAAGCTTCAGACCTCTCAAACCTTTTTTGCAAAGGAAGGCAATAAGTATATGGCGCTGTTGGGGTTATATAGTTTGCCTTATTGTTATGCGTTTGCCGATGGGACCAAGGTGTTGGCCCGATCCAAACGCATTCTGAACAATCCCGGTGAGCGATTGATGGAAACCGCTTGGTTTGTTTTGGACGCTTTCAAGCCTGGAAGTTTCCTGAAGAATCGATCCTCCCTGTTAACCTTAGCCAAGGTGCGACTTATTCACGCGATTTCCAGGTATTATATTCAAAAACATGACCGGGGTTGGAATCCTGAGTGGGGGAAGCCAGTCAATCAAGAAGATATGTTGGGTACAAATTTAGCTTTTAGCCTCATGGTTTTTAGGGGCTTCAGGAAAATGGGAAAGCCTCTCAGCAGGGATATGTCGGAATCCCTTCTTCATTACTGGAAGGCCATTGGATATTATCTTGGTTTGGATGTTGAGTTGTGGCCAGAGACCTTGCATGAAGCGGGTATTTTGGAAAAGGCAGTTCGAAAACGACATCTCAAATTTTCACCTGAGGGACAGTTATTAATGGATAATTTGCTTTCGTATTATGAAAAGGGCAAGCAACCATTTGCGCCGCTGTCCAAGTACCTGGTGCGTTTTTTCGTAGGAGAGGAGGTTGCCGATACATTAAATATTCCAAAAGGGCCAATTCCGGATAATTTAACACTTGCACTTTTGAATATCGGTTTTACCCGTCCATTTTCTACCAGCAGCCATCAAAAATTGACTTTTGAATTGCAAAAGCAGGCTGTGGAAACTTTTGGTCATACCGTACAGATTAATTTGCCTACAGTGAAATAATATGTTCAAAATCGGACATTTCAATGTATTCTAACCGTGCAGTAAGATTTACCAAAAATGCCTTTATTTATCCTGTTGGGCTATTTTTTCTAATGGCATTCTTTTCGTACTTTTCTGTACAGAATGATGCAAAACTTTCAACATATCCTTCAGAAGTTCCCGCTTGAACTGGTATTTTGGATCATCGCCTTGGTAGTGATCTGGTACTTAGAGCCAGCAGGAGCAGCTCATTTTTCATTGTGTCCGCTTGATCAGCTGGGAGCCAGTTGGTGTCCCGGATGTGGCTTGGGCAGAGCAATGAATCTGTTGATGCACGGAGAGTGGCTTGCCTCATTCGTCAAGCATCCTTTAGCCGGATTCGCCTTCGTGGTGATTTTGCTTAGGATCGTAAAACTGATTAAAAACTTCAAAAATTATCATTACTATGGCTAATGTATTGAGACACCTACCCGAGCTGGAAGGTATGGAGCTTGGATATATCCAAGGGATCCTGAAAAACATGAATGAAGAGCAGGCGCACATGTTTGCGCAAGTGTACCGTGCCCGCCGAAAAGACGCCCAGATGGTATTGATTCTGTCGCTGGTGGGTTTTGTGGGCTTTGCCGGTCTACACCGATTTGTCCTCGGGCAAATTGGGCTTGGTATTCTTTATTTGCTGACTGCAGGTCTTTGTTTTATCGGTACCATCGTCGATTTGGTCAATTATAAAAGCTTGGCTTACGAATACAATGTGAAAGTGGCCCATGAAACCCTTTCCATGATGTCCCATATGAATAACCCTGAAAACCCCTTTACCAATGAACCGACTGTTTAAAGTTTGCCTATACGGCATATTTACCCTGTTTCTTTTTCCATCGTGCGGGTTTTCGCAGATGAACACCATTGTGGATATTGAGAAGACTTTTCATGATATAGAAGAAATTGAGGTGATAGGGGGATTGCTTGAGGTATCTTAAGAGGGAAGGGCCAATGACAAAAATGTGTTTTTGAATGCCTTTTTGGAATCAAACTGGGAGAATAGTCACGATATTATTTACACGGTTTCAGGAAGGAAACTTAAGGTGGAATTGGAGCGAAAGGAAACTAGAGGAAATACGAATACCAAAGGCTTTATCAGCCTATCCGGCCCAGAGCGGATGAAGGTCAATATCAGATCCAGTTCCGGCCGCGTGTTTCTAAGTGGAATCCAACACAATACCGCAGAAGTGAGGGTAAGTTCAGGCAGAATGGAATTGAGTGATATCATGGTGGATAAATTAAAACTGACCTCCTCTTCGGGTCAAATAAAGGGCAAAATGATAGGAGGGGACGTAGAAGGATCTGTTTCTTCCGGCCGGGTGGAACTTGAAGGTGTTGATGGAAATGTGGATTTCAAGGGCTCGAGTGGCAGAATCACCCTTAAAGAGATAAACGGTGTGGTGAATGTGTCCACCAGCAGCGGATCCATCGATCTGACTGATGTCAATGAAGCAGGAAAGCTAATTGTGTCTTCAGGAAAGATTTCCGGCAGCAACGTTGGCCTTGGACCAAATACCTATTTGAAATCCAGTTCTGGCAGGGTAGATATCACTACAAGCAGCAATTTGAATGACTACAATTTTGATTTCACGGCTGGCAGCGGTAGTCTAACGGTGGGGAATGTGAAAAAGGGTAAAAGATTAAACCTGAATAACAATTCAAACCATACTATCTCAGGAAGTGTGAGTTCGGGCAGGTTGAGCATTACGAATTAATAGAAAAAGGGATGACATAAGTCATCCCTTTACATTTTACCATAACTCCAGGCAAGCATTCTACTTTTCTTTTGCCCCTGGGACATGTCTACAATTTTAGGAGATGCTCCCATTTCCTCAATCACTTTTAATAGATGAGGCAGATTTTCCTTTTTGGATATCAGGGAAGTAAACCACGTGCAGTTTTTTTGAAAACCCTCACTTTCACGGATCATCAATGAAACGAATTTCAATTCTCCCCCGGGATACCAGAGCTCATTGTTTTTGCCGCCAAAGTTTAAGGTTTTGGTATTTAGCTTAAGGTTTCTGTTTTTCCGCTGAGTTCCTTGGGCGGCTTCTTTTGCAGATGTATGAAATGGGGGATTGCAAATGGTAAAATCCATCCTTTCATCCATTTCGAGCACATTCCTAAAAATAAACCTGGAATTTTCTTGGTGCCTTAATTCTATTTTGTCCTGCAATTGAGGATTGTGGGAAAGAATTCTGGCCACGTTTTGTAGGGACTTTTTGTCAATGTCGGAAGCAATAAAATCCCAATTAAAGAGACTAGCTCCCAATAAAGCATAAATTCCGCTTGCCCCTGTTCCGATATCCAAACCTTTTAAGTTTGCTTTATCCGGAAACAAATCACTGACATAATGCAAATAATCTGCCCTCCCTGGGATAGGAGGGCAGAGGTGATCAGGGGGTAAACGCCATCCCTTTATTTGATAGTGTGCCAAAAGCAGGGACCGGTTGAGGGCCAGGACTGCCTTTGGGTCTGCAAATTCAATGGAAAGGTTTCCGTATGGATTGGGTTTCACAAATGCCTTTAATCTTGGATCGGCCTTTATCAGCATTTCGAAATCGTACCCAAACCTATGGATGTTTTCGGGATGGAGGTTATGCTTAATTTCCTTCATTTACCGCTTCCATGCCATATAATTCTCTTCCGGCTTCTTCATATTTGTCGCCAGGCAACCAAAATGGTCTTTCGTCCATATCAGCCACTTTTTGAGCGGAAAGCAAGTAACTTTTCCAATAAAGCATGGCATAATCCAGGTCAAAATTATCCACTCTATCGGCTTGTTGGTGGTAATATTTTCCAATTTCATCATCAAATGCCGTGAAGCCTAAGCTGTAAGTAGGCGATGGGATCCCTTTTCTGGCAAAATTAACATTATCAGACCTGTCGTATAGGCCTTGCTCCGGAGAAGGGTCGGGAGTAGGTTTAAGGTCAAATGCTCTCACTGCATCCTCAATCAAAGGGTCGGCGGTAGTTCTTCCCAATCCAATGACCGTGATTAAACTGGTATCGTTATAACCGCCATTGTCAATGTTCATGTTAAAAACAATGTTATCCAACGGAACCAGTGGGTTGTCCGCAAAATAGGCACTACCCAACAAGCCTTTTTCCTCAGCTGTCCAGGCACAAAGCAATACGGACCTTTTCGGAGGGTTCTCTGCAAAATATTTAGCAGCATTGATCACTGCCACTGTGCCCACAGCATTGTCCCGAGCACCATTATAGATAGAGTCACCTTCGGCATTGGGCTGGCCCACGCCGATATGGTCGTAGTGGGCGGAAAGCATGATGTACTCATTCTTCAGCTCAGGGTCGGTACCCTCGATGACAGCCACCACGTTTCTGCCTTGGATTTTGCGGTTAATTTTTCCTTCAATAGTGATTTCGGCTTCTGACTTATTTCCTTGATTTACCGATGCATAGTGTTCTCCACTTAAATCTTTTAACCAAATGTAAGGCAATGATGCTTCATCCTGCGATTCATCCACGGTCATTTGGGTTCGGTTCAGGTAATTGGTCAGCATTCCCCAAGGGGCAGTGGGTGCATTGAACATTTCGATCAATCCAGCCGCTCCGTGTTCTTTGGCCAAAGCTTTCTTTTTTCTGCCCAACGCCATCAATTCTGAAGGGCTCATTTGGTCTGGTGCACCAACTTTTACGACTACGATTTTTCCATCTACATCCAAGTTGCTGTAATCATCTTCCAAGCCGTGTCCAGCGGCAACCAATGAATAGGAACCGCTAAGGTCGGAGCCGTCAAGAACCAAAATATCGGTACCCTGTTCGTAGGTTTGGTCTCCAATTTTCAGCTCACCTTTGCTGGGAGGGCCAGAAACGCGGAAAGGCACAAACTGGTAAAAGCCGTCTGCTCCTTCAACTTCCTGAGCCCCATAGCGCCAAAACTGCTCGGCAATATAACGGGCTGCCAGATCAATTTCTGGACGCATAGGGTCCCGGCCTTTCATCTCGTCAGAAGCAAGGTATCTGAAATGGGAGATTGCCTCCTTTCTCTCAACGGATTTTTCGATTTTCTCTTTGTGCTCCTGGGCCATGGCTATGGAGCAGGAAAGTAAAAAGCTTAAGGTAAAAAGGTATCTTTTCTTCATTTTACAGTTTTTAGTAATAACCCTAAATATAAGTAAAAATGTCGATTGGGCAGGTTTTCTATCAATCACAAGGCAATTCAAGCAGCTCGGGATTTCTTAATTTTTCCAAAATATCGGCAAAATATTCTGGCAAGGGAGCTTCCGCCTTTATGAGTTCCTCTGTAAAAGGATGGAAAAATTCAACCTGCCAGGCATGGAGCATGAGCTTATGGAGATCGAATTGGCTTCTGAAAAACTTGTTCTGCTTATTGTCTCCATGGGAAGTGTCCCCAACTATATAGTTTCTAAGGTGTCCCAAGTGCCTTCTGATCTGATGGGTTCGCCCGGTATGGGGAAAGGCTTTGACAAGGGAATATCGGCTTGTAGGATGTTTTGGGGAGGAGGGAAGGGGCACTTCAAAATGGGCCATTTTCCAAAACGTAGTTTGGGCCTCCTGCATTTCCTGGCTCTCTTCTTTCTTCAAAGGGTAATCTAAATAAACTTTTTCTTCAGTGAAAAAACCTCTCACCAGGGCCAGATAGTACTTTTTGATTTTCTTTTCTGAAAATTGTGTTTCAAAAGCACTTGCTGCTTCCGAAGATTTTGCAAAAATGAGAACCCCAGAAGTAGGCCTGTCGATCCTGTGAAGGGGATAAACCCACTGGCCCAACTGATCGCGCAGCAGCTGCATCGCAAATTCGGCTACGTCATGTTTGGCCAGCTTGGTTCGATGCACAAGCATGCCAGCGGGTTTATTTATGATGATATAGTGTTCGTCCTGAAAAAGGATCTCGAGCATGGTTTTTTACTTTAAAATATTGTTCCTGAGCCAATTGTCTCCTCATCTATATACCAGGCGACAAATTGTCCTGAGGCAATTCCCTTTTGAAGCTGGTCAAAAACCACGTAAAGACCTTTTTCCCTCATGATCAGCGTGGCACCTGAAAGAGGCTGCCGATAGCGTATCCTGGAAAGGTATTTGGCCGATTGACCAACTTCTAGCTTCAGGTCTTCCCTCACCCAGTGGATATCCTCAGTTTTGACAAAAAGACCTTTTCTCATCAGGCCGGGGTGGTCTTCACCTAATCCGGTGTATATGATATTGTTCTTGGTATCCGTGTGGATAACAAAGAGCGGCTTGCCGGTCCCGCCCACATTTAACCCTTTTCTTTGACCCACGGTGAAGTAATGTGCACCATTGTGCTCGCCAATCTTCTTTCCTTGATCAGGACTATAATGAATCGGAAGGCAAATTGCGTCTAGTGTTTCCTCCGACCAAGTTTCAGGAAGGCCCTCTGGAATGTTTTGGTTTTGATAAATGGGAAGTTCATCCGAAACCACCTTGATCTCACCCTTTTTGGGTTTGAGTTGCTGCTGGAGGAAATCTGGTAATTTCACCTTTCCTATAAAGCAAAGACCTTGGCTGTCTTTCTTATCCGCAGTGATTAAATCTTTTTCCTTGGCTATGGCCCTTACTTCCGATTTTTGAAGATGCCCGATTGGAAATAGGGCTTTGGCTAATTGGGCCTGATCTAGTTGGCAAAGAAAATAACTTTGGTCCTTGTTATTGTCTGCCCCGGCAATGAGGCGGTGAATTTCTTTGCCGTCCATTTCTATGGTATCTTTCTGGCAATAATGGCCCGTGGCCACAAAGTCAGCTTTCAGCTTTTGTGCTGCCTTGAGGAAAATATCAAACTTGATTTCTCGGTTGCATAGGATGTCGGGATTGGGCGTACGGCCTGCTTCATATTCGGCAAACATGTAATCCACGATCCTTTCCTTGTACTCTTCCGATAAATCGATGGCCTGGAAGGGGATCCCAAGCTTTTCAGCGACCAACATGGCATCAGTGCTATCTTCCATCCATGGGCATTCATTGGAAATGGTCACGGTTTCGTCATGCCAGTTTTTCATGAACATTCCGATGACCTCATACCCTTGATCTAACAATAAACTTGCCGCAACACTGCTGTCGACACCTCCCGAGAGGCCTATGACTACTCTTTTCTTTGTATTCATTCTTGAAATTTTTCATGGGTTCAAGGCCCATGAGGTTTCACAATTAACAGCTTCTTTGCCGTTTTGGGTTCACAAAGATAGAATAGAAAAACTCAATTTTCTTGTATGGTCTGTAATTGCTTCTCAAAGCGCTCCAGAATTTCGCTCATCAGGTCTATTTTCTGCTCTGTCCGGCTGTTTGCTGAAAGGGAGTTGCCCTGCTTGTTTCCAGTGCTGTCGAGCATTTCCAAAGACTGCCTACGGAAAAGATCCTGATATTTGTTCCTAAACTCTCGCGCCCTTTTGATTTTTTGGTTCAGTTCCGCAGCGCTGTGGGCTTCCAGTTTCCTCCCAAGGCTGTCATCAAATAGATCCAGCTCAGAATCGTTGCAGATTTGTTTGGCGGTATTTCTGTCAAATTTCATGATTTTATAGGTTAGGTTTCTAATAAAATCCTGTCGCTTTAAAATTGTTTGCTAAATGCTAAGGCATTCCCTTCATCAATTTTGTCTACTTTTGTGGTTATGAATGATTTTGGACAAAAGGGAAAAGTAGTCATTACCTGCAAAGACAGGTTTGCTCCTTATCTGGAAAAAGAACTTGTAGAACTTGGCTTCAAGCCCAAAAAAGTGAACAGGACTAGCATAGAGCTTTATGCATCATTGAATGAGTGTATCTATTTGAACCTTCATTTGAGAACCGCCAGCCATGTACTGTTTGAAATCAAGTCTTTTTATCTGCAACATGCAGATGATATTTATAGAAGGGTGAAGGCCCTTCCTTGGGAGAATTACATAGCGAATGATACTTATTTTTCAGTTTCCAGCCATGTTGAAAATGAAAGTGTCGATAATCCGCTTTTTGTAAATGTGCGGATAAAAGATGCCATTGTCGACAGGTTTAGAGAAAACACCGGTTCTAGGCCTGACTCCGGTTCAGAATATCTTGGAGCTGTTTTTCAGATGTATTGGAAAGACAAGCAAGCCATACTGTATATTAACACGTCAGGTGATACCATTGCTAAACATGGTTACCGCAAGATACCTGGCAAGGCACCGATGCTGGAGGCGCTTGTCTCGGCTACGCTGATGGCTGCCGATTGGAATGGGGAAGGCGTGCTGGTAAATCCAATGTGTGGCTCGGGAACGGTTGCTATTGAGGCAGCCATGGTGGCCACAAACAGATATCCAGGGCTTTATAGAGACCAATATGCATTTCAGTATATAAAAGGTTATGATGAGGCAGTTTTTGATCAAATGAAAGCTGACCTTAAGTCAAAAGTAAATGACAATATAGCTGTTACCATCATTGCCAATGATATAAGTGAGATTGCCATCAATGGGGCCTTGGAAAATGCCAAGGTAGCTGGGGTGAAAGACCATATCATTTTCGAAAAGGGTGATTTTGCTGATGTGGAGCTTCCCGAAACTGAAAAGGGCATTATTTTCATAAACCCTGAGTATGGCGAAAGGCTGGGCGAAGAAACTGAGTTGGAGGAAACCTATAAGAGAATAGGGGATTATATGAAGCAAAAAGGGGCAGGGTATACAGGTTATATTTTTACCGGTAACCTTGACCTGGCCAAAAAAATTGGCTTGAAAGCCAAAAGAAGGATGGAGTTCTACAACGGCACCTTGGACTGTAGACTTTTAAAATATGAATTATACAAAGGAAGTAAGGAGTAAAAAAATGGCCGGAGCTTATCCGGCCATTTTCATTATAAAATATTATTTAGCTCTTCAATTTTGGCATTTAGATCAGAAATGGCAGCTGAGTACCGCTCATCCCACTCTGCCAACCGCTCAGTTTCCTTTTGTTCGATTTCATACATTATGCCCGGCAGCATCCAGGAAGCATAACCGCTGAATGGATCTGTAGATGCATAAAGTGACCTATACCAAGAGCCAAAATACATGCCTTTTGGATCGATAAAGCTCTTTTCCAAGCCTAAAAGTTTGGTGTTAAGATCATCTTTTACTTCCGGGGAAAGGTCGCCGCTTTCCATTTTACTTTTCAAGGCAGCTTCATATTTTTGACCCAGGTCCAGCAGTTTCTCAAGTGCCATCTGGGTTTTTGTGAAACCTGCAAAGTCCGATTTATACCCTTTCACTTGGTTTTCGGCATTCTCAAAATGTAGCTTTAAATCCTTGCCGTACCTTGCCACATCATACGGGATTACTTCAGCATTGGCCAGCCTCAAGGAAATCAACCCTATCAATTGCTCAACTGCTGCCCCCATTTTGAATGTAGGGTCCACGAATTTTTCATAGAAATGAAAAGTGTCGTAATTGGTGTGGTAAAGTGTAGGGCCACCGGTGCCACCATTTAGAGAAGGCACCCCAACATGCATATAGAAAGCAATGTGATCCGATCCACCACCTAAATTACCAATTGAAGGCTCCTCCTTGTCACCAGCCCAAATTTCGAATACGGTTTTGGCTGAATCAGGGAAAGTGATTTCCTTCGAAGACTCGATGATGAGTTTTTTTAGGGTAGGGGAAGAGGCTGCTCCAAAGTTTCTACCAGAGACAGCCGCATCCAAATTGATATAAGCAACCGCTTTGGCTTCCAATTCCTCTTTCATCTGTTCCACCCATTCCGTAGAACCAATTACCCCATGTTCCTCTGCATCCCAATGGCCGATTAAAATGGATCTTTTAGGCTTGTTTTCCATTTGCCCCAGGGTTTCTGAAAGACTCAAAAGCATGGCAGTTCCACTGTTTGGATCTGTGGCTCCATGACCCCAAGCATCATAGTGGCAGCCCAGAATAATCCATTCGTCAGGTCTTTCTGACCCTTTTAAAGTCCCTACTACGTTGTGGACACGAACAAAATCTCGGGGTTGGTCCACTTTAACTCTCACTTTCAGGTTTTCGCCGCCTTCCAGTCTATAAGTATATGGTAGTCCTCCCTGCCAGGAAGGAGGTACAGGCTTGCCTTTCATGTGCTCTAGAATTTCCCTTGCCGAACCATAAGGTATTGGGGTCACAGGGATTTTGTGCAGGTTGGTTTCTTCCGGATCCAAGCGTTTGACATCCGTGTCACCATCCAGCGGCAATGCCGGATCAAATGGTGTCAAGGGGTCCCCGGTGAAGTCTTCCGTAAGAAGTGATCCTCTTTGAATGGCGCTTTCGTTATAAAATAGCCCCTCTGGGTAAACCAGCCCCCTGGTGAAGCCGCTATCCTTTGGGTCTGTGAATATCAATAATCCGGCAGCACCATATTCTTGGGCAAATTTGGCTTTGTATCCACGGAAATTGCCCCCATACCGGGCCAATACAATCTTGCCTTCGATATCAATTCCCATTTCTTTTAGCAGCTCAAAATCTGCTTTGGTACCGTAATTTGCGTAAACTACTTCGGCGGTGACATCTCCCGAACCCGAATAGGCATTCCAACCTTTGAGAAGATTTGGATCAGCCGAAAAGGGGTCCTCCTCCAAAATATACTCTTGCTGGTTCAATGGTTTCCGGATGGGCAAAACCAATTCCACCACTGATTCACCCGGATTCTTGGACATATAGACATCGTAAGGATATACTTCCACGTCCCATCCAGCTTTTTGCATGGTTTCCATCATGTAATCTTTAACCCTTTCATTTGCGGGGCTACCGGCCACATGAGGCTCTTTGGTCAAGGTCTTGAGGTGTTGCTTGAAACTATTAAAATCAACAGTTTTCAAGAACTCTGCTTCCACTTTTTTCTGGTCATTTACCTGGCTTTGGTAAAATCCATCATAATCTTGGGCGTGAAGGGTACCGGTTACTGACAGTAGGAGGCAATTGATTAAAAGTTTTTTCATATATGTTAATCAATAAGTTAAGTGTGTTGGGTTAAAGTGATTTATTTTATTGTATGAATTTTTCTACCGCGAGGATATTCTGGCTCTCTTTACCCAAAACTCTTTTTGTTCTCAGATATCTGTTTAATTCATATTCATCGTAATGCTCACTTTCTGGGTCAAAGGAACTGATTCTTACTCGGCCTCTTGAGTGAATAAATTCATTGTTTCCGATCCACATACCCACATGAATCACACGCTCGGGGGTGGTGTCAGTAGCAGGCTTGCCAAAGAAAAGCAGGTCGCCCACTTGAAGGTTTTCCCAGTCCTTTTCTCGGTCTACTTCTTCTCCTTCATGGATTTGTTGGCTGGCATCGCGTGGGATTACCTGGCCGTTGAGGAAAAAGATGGTTTTGGTAAAACCACTGCAATCCACGCCTTTGATGGAAGTGCCTCCCCACAGGTAAGGAACCCCCATCATGTTTTTGGCTGTGGAAATTAGGTTTTCATGGCTCGTCTCACGGCTTGCTAGCCAAGTGTGTAGTGGCTCAGACATGGACTTGTCCACGAAGCCTATTCTTCCATCAGGGAGCTTTACTTCATAGGCATTTCCTCTTTCCTGTAGCAGCTCCAACACATTCCCCGCTGTCAAATCAGAGACCATGCTTGCTCGGGATTCATCCGAAAACACATAACCCACCAGAGAGGTGAAGACAATTTTTGAAGCCTCGTTCCAGTTTTCCATTTCCTTTTGGGTCATTATCTCAATTCCGGCAGCATCAACCCAAGAAATGTACTGATCAGGGGTCTGGATGAGGTACCAGCCATCTTCTTTTTTCAAAACGTTGACAGGCGTTCCCATAGTAGCCTGTGTGGCCAACTCCGCACTATGCTTAGGGGCGCTTCGGATATTGGCAACGGAAATGGTCACCAAGCCGAAGTTTTTATCACCTTCCATATTGGGTAGGATTTCAACTTGGTCAAGGTAATTTATCCCTCGTTCATCCAATCTGTGTTTTAGATCCTCTAGTGCTTGGGGCAAATTAGTTTCACCAACTAATATCCCGTCTTCATAAGACACGTCAAAAAGGGCCACCCGCTTATCAGGGGCATATTCTTTCCTTGTTTCTGCAATAATTTCTTCCGGATTTTCCTGCTGGCTTTCACCACAGGAGGAAAAGGTTAAAGTTAAAGCGAAGTAGGTTAAAATTGGAATGAGTTGTATTTTATTCAATTTGAAATGCATATTCTTGTTTTGATATATTAGAGAATATTGTGGGCTATCCATTAAAAAAGCCCTTGGACTCACATCCAAGGGCTTAATTTACTATTATTTTGAATGCTTTTCCAAACCAGGATCTCTTTCCAAGAATTCTTGGTAAAGCTGGATGTGTCGATTGCTCATCGGCACTCTATAGCCCTCAATAAATACATGCTTGATTTGGGTTTTGGTTTCAAAAGGATCACCGTCCGAAACAAAAAGCGTAGCGGATTTGCCTTCCTCAATTGACCCCAAATTGTCCTCGACACCAAAAATCTCAGCAGGGACGATGGTTACAGCCTTCAAAGCCTCCTCTTTGCCCATTCCGTAGGCTGCTGCAAAGCCGGCATTGAATGGAAGGTTTCTCACATTTTCAGTATCATTGGTCCTGATGGCGACCTTTACCCCAGCTTTGAGCATTTTGCCCGGGTTGGTGTAGGAAACGTCAAATCTGTCTGAACCTCTTGTAGGAATAGAAAGCATAGGTCCTGTGATTACCGGATAACCTGCCTCAGCAATTTTATCGGCAACTCTCCAGCCTTCAGCCACACCCGTTAATATTACGTTTACATCTTCCTTATCTTCCAACCACTTCAAGGCCTCCAAAATATCGTTGGCCGCATTTACTTCAATCAATAGGGGAAGCTCGCCGGTTACAGCTTTAGCCAAGTGCTCCATTTCAGGATAGTACTCCAAGTCACCTTCCGCAGCGTTAATTTCGCTGTACATGGTAGCTCTTTGCCATACTTCATTGATATTTTTAAGAGCCTTTTCGGCATCTTTTTTAATATCCTCATCGCTTCTTCTGTCCCAAGTGCTTCTTCTAGCTGAAGAAGGATAGTTCATCACGATCCCCTTGAAACCAGCATACATTTGGTCAGGCGTATAGCCATTCAGGTTGATGAGTGCAGCTGTACCGGAAAAGATGCCGCCACCTGGCACTGCTAGGGTGGTGGTGACCCCACTTACTCTAGTGACTGGTATGGCTACAGCATTTGGGTTGATGGTAGTCAAAGCCTGCATATTTGGCGTTACGGAGCCCAGTTCGGTATGGTCAACTGTTTCTTGTACGGAGTTTATTTCTACCATTCCGAGCTTTGTCCCTGAATCAAACATGCCTGGATATATATAGTGTCCTGTACAGTCGATTTCCTCGGCATCGGATGCTGAAAGGCCTGTGCCGATTCCCTGGATTTTTCCGTTTTCAATAAGGAGGCTGGCATTCTCCATGGTACCGTTGGTGACAGTGACGATGGTTGCGTTGGTCAGCAGAAATTTACCTGACCTTGGCTTGATCACTTCCCCGTCGATCTGGGCACTTGCCAAAAATGGCAGGAGGCAGAAAAGGAAGCTTGCTATGATTAAATTAATTTTTCTCATGTTGAAGATAATTATTTTAAAGTCAGATGATTATTAATGGTTGTGAAAGTTGAACAAATGCTCAGCTTCTGTGAAAAGGAAATCCAGATCATGCATGCATTTGTGATCGTGTTCCTTCAGGAAGATTGGCTCTACCAATTCGGTAGGGTTCACCTTCAACCTTTGGTCATCTTTATCCTCATTTATATCAAAATACTTGACACCGTCCACAAAGGTCATTTGTGGAATGGCATAAACTGAAAGCGGGTGGTTGTCAAATATAACCAAATCCCCTTGTTTGCCTTCTTCAATTGAGCCGACCATGTCCCCAATTCCAAGCTGCTTGGCAGGGTTGATAGTGATCAAGGCCAGGGCCTCGTCATCGGTTAGTCCGCCATATCTTTGGGTTTTGGCAGCTTCATGGTAGAGGTGACGGATCAATTCCCCACTGTCAGAGTTGATGGAAGTCAGCACACCATTTTGATTCAAGATTGCAGCGTTGAAAGCCGTGGAGTAATATACCTCAAACTTGTAGGCCCACCAGTCGGCAAATACAGAGGCTCCCATGGTGTATTCAGCTAATTCAGGCGCTACTTTGAAGCCTTCGTTTACGTGCGAGAAAACTATGTTTTTGATCCCAAATTCTTTACAAACCTGAATCAACATGTAAATTTCATCTGCACGGTAGGAGTGGCAGTGGATTATAATATCTCCATCTAATATATCAACTAAGGTCTGTAGTCTTGAATCATACTTTGGAGCGATGGCTTTGCTGTTACGCTGCTTGCTGGCTTGCTCGTAATCTGCCCATCTTTTTTTATACTGTAGTGCTTCGTTGAACCCATTTCTGATCACCGCTTCCACGCCCATTCTGGTTCTAGGCTGAATGTTGTTGCCACGTCCGTGAACCCGGGTTGGGTTTTCACCTAAAGCAAACTTAATAGTTCTAGGAGCCTCTTTCATGAAAAGATCCTCAGGATCATGCGTGCCAAATCTGTGCTTTAAGGTCACATTTTGGCCGCCAATGGCATTGGCCGATCCGTGCATGGCGTGTGAAATGGTCGTTCCTCCGGCCAAGGCTCTGTAGATTCCCACATCATAGGGATCCACCACATCACCCATCCAAACCTCTGAAGTAATCGGACTGGTGGCCTCATTGACCACGTCCAAGGCAATATGAGAGTGGGCATCAATTATTCCGGGCATCACATATTTGCCGGAGGCATCCACTGTGGTCACGTTGTTTCCGGCAGAAAGGCCCTGACCAATTCTTCGGATCACGCCGTTTTCTACCAAAATGTCTGTATCTTCCAAGGTACCGTTGGTTACTGTGAGTACCGTGGCGTTTTTGATTAAAACCGACCCTTTGTCTGTCTGCGCATTCACAGTATTCCAGCACATGAGGGCAGCTATTGCATATATAATCTTTTTCATCAGTATCAATTATTTTGTCTCAGGTTGTTTGGTGGCTCTCATGGGGAAGCTTCCAAAATCAGCTACCACAAGGTTTCCGTCAAATTCATTTCCTGAAATGTCCCCAGAAACATTAAATGTAATATTGTTACCCCCTGCGTCAATGTTAAATTCAAAGCGAAGGCTGCTGCCATCCACTGAGATGTTTTTCAACTCCGAGGTGATCTGTCCGCTACCGGCAGGATTGTCCAAGGTGATTTCTCCTCTGTAGTCCTCACCGTCTTTTCTGAATACCAAAAGACCCTGGGAATCACCCTGCGGAGATTGGGCGCTATATTCCCATCTTCCTTCAAGGTCTGCCGGTTCGCCATTACCATTGGATTTCTTCTTTTCGGTAGTTTCGTAATCGAACATGTGCCCATCGGCAAAGACATGTTTAATTTGGCTATCTTCTTTGAAAATACTGTCGGTAGCAATGACCATATTAGCCAGTTTTCCTTTTTCAAGGGTACCGGCATAATTGTCAATGCCAAGGATTTTAGCAGCATTGATGGTCAGCGCCGCAAGTGCAGCTTCCTCAGAAAGGCCATTTTCAATCATGAGCCTGATGTTTTTTCTGACATCCCCAACTTTGGCACCTTGAGAGGTGAACCCAAACGGAATTCCTGCTTCGTGAAACTTGGCGGCTTCGGCCAATCTTGCCTGGTAGGCTTCCTTAATTCTTTCAATCCTTGCTTTTCGCTCATCGTCGCTTTCGCTATCTTCCATTTTGGAGGACTTATCTTCCGGCAAATCCAAAGTCAAAAGGACTGCGGCTTGGCTGTCTTTGATCTGCGGAATTATTGGGTAGGCGCCTGATACGCCGTTTAGGATCAATTTAAAGCCCAACTCTTCCTGCAGTCGGATGGCTCTTCTGGTGGTCAAGTCATCTTCCACTGCAAAAACAATCGGTGTGGAGCCATCGTGGGAGCCGTAGAAAGCTTCCAAAGTCTTATTTTTCTCTGGTCTTCTGATGCCAGGGTTGCTGGCAAAAAGGTTAGCATGTTGGCTGGTGTATTCCGAATTTTTATAAAGATCTCTGAACTTAGCCATCACCCCAAGGATTGTAGCTGGGTACATGCCTCTGGAGCCTTTAAAAGTAGCTACCAGGGCTGCATTTTCTTTATAGATATTGCTTGATGATTTGTGGCCATACACCACGATTGCAGTTTTTCCCGGGAGCATTCCTCCTTCAGGAATCAATTGGCCCATGGTAAAACCAGCTTTTCTCCAATCGTTGATTTGGTTGCTGTTGGCATCAAAATAATCCAGCACATTTCTGTAGGGGGTGATTCCGGCAACTTCATCAGGGGGGGAGGAGGCGTTGAAATTGGAAGGTTTTTCCACGTCTTTTGGTCGGGAAACTCCAGCGCTGGAGCCGCCGTCAATAAATCCCGGATAAACATACAGGGAATCCCCAGCAATGCGGTGTGCATTTGAGGGTATGGACACATTGGGTCCGATGGCATCTATGAGGCCATTTTTGATAATTATGGTGGTGTTTTGCTGGGATTGCCCAGGTGAGGTGAAAACCGTCGCGTTGGTAATGGCAAAGGTACCTGTAACCCTTTTCTCACCGCTGGCATCGCTTTGTGCCTTGACCGGTGAAACCTGGAGAAACCCTACCAAAACCAACAAGCCTAGGATAAGGCGCAGTTTGTAAATGTTACTCATGTTGATTGGTTAGTTGTTGTTTATATTCCGTAAACTACTAAAAGTATTCAGGAATCTGGGAGAGATTTTGTGCCAACTGCCGAGGATTTTGAGGAACGGCAAAATAAGGCCTATATAAATCAGTGGATTGAGGTACTATTTTAAAGTTTAAAAAATGTCTCATTTTTTTTTAATTGTATTTTATTTATTCGAGAATTGCATATATTTACTCCCAGAAAACGCCAATATGAAGAACATTTTACTGATTGAAGACGATGCGCTGATTTCAACTATGGTAAGGTTCCGACTAAAGAAAGACGGGTACAATATCACAGTGGCTGAGGACGGGGATGCGGGGATAGAAGCCATACATAAATGTTCTCCTGACCTAATTATTACCGATGTGATGATGCCTTTCAAAAACGGCATTGATATCATCAACTACGCACAAAAACACAAGCCAGATTGTCCAATTATCGTGTTGAGTTCCTTGGGAGAGGAAGAAAATACAGTATTGGAAGCCTTTAATCTGGGGGCCTCAGATTTTGTTCCCAAACCCTTTAACCCTAACGAATTAGCTATTAGGGTCAAAAGATTAATTAATAATTGATGTAATCAGTTGAGCAAGCTTTCTTTTCTTCAATCAACTTATATGGCATATAAGGTTGAAATTGTGTCTTTCGCTTTTAGCGTTTTAGTGTGTGCGATCCCTAAGGTGTCTTATTCCCAAGGCCAAGATTCCGATCCAGAAAATACCTTAGACTTTCTAGAAATGGGGGAGTCCCTTAAAGGCTTGACCTACAAAGTCCAGGTGGGAAGTTTTTCTGCACCCAGATTCCATGATGTTTTTGAGCTGGAGGAAAACGAGGAGGGTTATCTGTGGACTTTCGGTGAATTTGAGTCATTGCCAGAGGCCTCTGAGAAAAGGGATTCCCTTTCAGATTATTTTCCTGATGCCTGGGTTAGCTTTTACCTCAATGAAGAAAAAGCGACCTATAAAGAGATAGATTCGGCGGTGCAATCTCACCTTGCCCAATCCAAATTGGCCTTAAAAGAAGGCCTAGAGTGGATTGAGAGCGCGGGTTATTTGCCTGAATTAAGGTATAAAGTGCAAGTGGGAAGTCACAGGAGACCCGTTTCTGTACTTGGATTTTCTTCAGAGGAATATGAAGGCAAGCATTTACTGCTATTTGGCGAATTTGTGGATTATCATGAAGCCTTGGAGGCAAGGGATAGCTTGACCAAAATTGGATTTCCGGATTCTTGGGTTTCATTTTATCTGAGTGGGGATAGGGCTGATTTGGTTGCAGTTAATGATTATATCAAAGGGAATTTTGTGCAAACTGAAATTCCGGAAGTACAAGTAGCTGAAAGTTCAGACGAGAGCATAATTCAGGCGCTGGATAATAAGTTATCAGCAGATACAGAAAAATCCTTTCTCAAAAAGCTTTTGTATTTTGAGGCAGAAAGAAAAATCTATAGCATTGCTTTATACTTTATAATTATATTTTTCGGAACCACTATTTCCTTGATCATGGTGCTGATTTCGCACCGCAGGTCCGTGGAAATGGCGAAGGCCCGCAAGAAGGTTTACCAGAGAAAAATAGATGATTTCTTATCCAGTTTGCTGCTTGAGGATGACTTGACTGACGAACTCTTGGACAAGAAGCTACAAAAATTTAAAACCAAGATCCCATTTGACCGCAATTGGTGCAAGGAGCTATTGATCAAAAACATCGTAGACTTAAAGAAAAACTTCAAAGGGGAGATGGCGGATATGTTTATCACTATTTACTTGAAACTGGAGTTGTTGAGCTATACGGAGCGGCTGATAAATGATTCCAGCTGGTATGTGAAAACAAAGGGGATCTTCCATTTTCAGGAACTTGGATATGCTGAGGGATTGCCTTTGATCAAGCCATACACCGATAGTTCCAATGACTTCCTCCGAAACGTGGCAATCATAGCCTATATCAGTTTGGATGAAAAAGATCCCTTGGCGATTTTCAACAATTATAATGGCCAAATCGACAAAATCGATGAATTGAAGATTTTGGATACCATCAAAAAGAGTAAGATAAAGGTGCCGAAAAACATCATACTTTGGTTAAAATCCGATAATGAGTCTTTGGTTTCCCTGACCTTGAAGATGGTTACTTATTTTAACCATGCGGAAGCAGGGCCTACAGTGATTGAACTTCTTGATCACCACTCTTCAAAAATCAGAAAAGAGGCTATAGGGGCCTGTGGAAAGCTATTTCTAGTGACAGCAGAGGAGAAGTTACTTGAAAAATTCGTATCGGAGACTGAAGACAATCAAATTGAAATATTAAGGACTTTAAGAACTATAGGGTCTTATTTGACTAACTTTTTCCTGGAAAAACTGCTGGAACAGAACCATAGCAGAGAAGTGAAAATAGAAACGATGATCACACTGAAAGAGCTGGGAAGTGAAGTCTATGAGCAGAATTTTGATGACAAGTCCGAGCTAGGTTTAATTAAATTGCATGTTGAAAATCCCTACATCAAATGATACAGCATCTATTTTCAGATTTTCTAAGGGGGTATGAGGTCTTTATAGGCTTTTACGCTCTTAGCTATATAGTCTTTTATTTCGCCCTATCTGTGTTGTCTTTTGTCGCCATTAAAATTTACAGTAACAGAAAGCACAACATCAAAGACGATATCCTTATCAAATCAAACCACGTGTTAGGTGTGTCGGTAGTGGCGCCTGCCTATAACGAGGGGGCCAATATTGTATTCAACGTGCAGTCACTCCTTTCGCTTAATTACCCTAAATTTGAGGTAATCATCATCAATGATGGGAGTACGGATGATACCCTAGATAAGCTGATTAAGGAATTTGAGCTGGTAAAGGTTGATTTCTTTTATGAAAGTAAGATCCACACCCAGCCTGTAAAAGGGCATTATAAATCAACCAACCCAGTTTATAGCAAACTTTTGGTGGTTGATAAAGAAAACGGGAAGAGCAAGGCAGATGCCTCAAATGCGGGGATCAATTCGGCTCAATACCCACTTTTCTTGTGTACTGACGTGGATTGCATCCTTAGAAAGGATACCATCGTCAAACTGGCCAAGCCTTTCATGGAGAACAGAAGGCGTGTTATCGCCACTGGGGCTGCCATCCGTGCCAGCAATTCCTGTGAGGTGAGGGAAGGATTTTTGGACAAAATCCACTATCCCAAAAACTGGCTAGCCAGATTTCAGGAGTTGGAATATATCAGAGCATTCCTTTTGGGAAGAATGGCTTGGAGCAAGATCAACAGCTTGCTACTCGTGTCAGGTGGATTAGGCCTTTTCGACAAGGAGATAGCCATTAAGGCTGGTGGTTATTGGCACAAGTCGCTTGGAGAGGATATGGAGCTCATCACCCGTATGCGAAAGCACATGTATAGCATCAAGGAGGACTTTATCATCCAATATATTCCTGAATCCCTTTGTTTCACAGAAGTACCTGCAACGATCAAGGTTTTGGTACGTCAAAGGTCAAGATGGGGCAGGGGGCTAATCCAAACGCTTTATTTACATAAGGATGTTTTCTTCAACAAGAAATTCGGAAGGATGGGATTTTTGATTTTCCCGCACTTTCTGTTGTTTGAATTTCTTGTGCCCATATTGGAGGCCATTGGTATAATAACCCTTTTGGTGAGCTTCTTAATATTCAATACTGATTATGAGCACCTGTTATTGTTGTCGACATTTGTCTATTTCTTTTATTTGACTGTAACTTTGTTTTCAATCCTTTGGGATGAAATCCTGTACAACCACTATGCAAATGTTCGGGAGGTGGCAATCTTAATCGCCATGGCCTTTATCGAGCCATTTGTCTATCACCCAATCAATATTTTTGCCACTCTAAAAGGATATTATCATTTCTTTAGGGCTAAAGAGCAGAAGTGGGGCGACATGGAAAGACAGGGATTTGTGAAAGTTGAAAAAGTGGCTACTGCAGCCTAATTCATTTATGAAAAGAGTATTATTCGTTTTGATTGCCTTTTTGGGCACGCTTGGGGCTGAAGCTCAGACCCAGAAATTGAATACAGACAGTCTTTTATACAAATCCCTTGAGGATTTTCAAAAAGGCTCCTATGATTTGGTGATTAAGCAGTCACATAAAGCGATAGCCGTGGCGCCGGATTATCTGGATTTCCATTTACTCTTGGGTAGATCCTACTTGATGAAAGACAATTATGACAGCGCCAGATATTATTTGAGCCACGTAGTTGAAAAAAATGAAGCATACATAGAGGCTTTTCAGTTTCTAATTGATACGGAACTTAGGTCTGGGAATTATGATCAAGCAGGAGGGGTAGCAGAAAAGGCGATAGATATCCATCCTGGTGAAAAAATCTTCTACAGGAAGAAAATTGCCTCATTACAGCTTCAGGAAAGGGAGAAGGAAGAAAAAGCATTTCTTGCCAGCTCTTTGGAGAAATTCCCAAATGACCCGGACTTTCGTCAGCGACTTTATTTTCTGGAGACAAAGAACAAGACAGACCGGGTAGGAGTCAATTATAGTATAACTACATTTGACCGTGAAAATGTTGGCCCTTGGCATCTGGTGGGTGCTCAATATGTTCGCGAAAGGGACTGGGGTAGCTTGATTGGAAGAGTGAATTATGCCGATAGAATGTCTGCAGGTGAAAGCATTACTACAGGTTACCAGTTTGAATTGGAGTCTTATGTGTTCATGGGAAAAAATGGCTACAGCCATATCTCTGGAGCGTATAGCAATAGCATTGTGTTTCCGTCTGTTCGCGCGGCGTATTCCTATTATCACAATTTCAGAAATGGCTGGGAAACAGAAGTTGGTGCCAGGTATGTGGAAATGGCAGGCAGAAACTTCAGGTCTGGCATCGTAGGCGTTGGAAAATATTTTGGGTCTTTCTGGCTTAATGGCAGAACATTTATCCAAAATGAAGGGACACAATTCTTCCCCGCTTTCCAGCTAACTTCTAGGTATTATTTTGACAGTAGATTTGACTACCTGAATTTTATTGTAGGCTATGGTACATCCCCTGATGAAAGGGCTACTTTAAACCAGTTTGAGTCCAGAGTTGCCATGGATAGCTATAGGACTGGGATAGGGTATTTCAGGTTATGGAATGACCGGATAATTACCGGAACACAGTTTACTTTCAACTATCAGGAACTGATGCCGGGGCTTCAGCAAAATGAATATGAGGTGTTCTTAATGGTACATTATAAATTTTAAATGTCTGATTATTAGCAAGGCAGTCAGGCTAGCAGGAAAGGCAGATAGGCATATATTCTTGGATTGGCTGGACGGAAGACCGAAGACCGATGACCGAAGAATGTTATATTATAACATCACCAGGATTCTTGCAGATTCAGCTGTTTACTGAAAGAATTACTGATATACATTTTATTCTGTGAAAAGTCTTTCATTTCAATTGAAATTAAAGACTTTTTGTTTTATATAAATTGAATCTTGCATTAATAAAAATGCATTTTGATTTTTATTTTCAAATTTTTGTCTATTTTTGTTACAAGTAAATTTTTAAAATATGAAGCGAATACTGATTGTTGAGGATGATCCCTTGACATTGAAGATTACCGAGAATAAGCTTAAAAAGGAAGGATACCAAGTTTACATCAGCAAGGATGGAAAGGATGGTATTGAAAAGCTTCACACACTTAAACCGGATTTGGTAATTACTGATTTGATGATGCCTTATAAATCGGGCATGGAAATCACCTATTATGTAAAGAAGAATTTCCCAGGGGTTCCGGTAATTGTTTTTTCCGCATTGGGTGAGGAAGAAAAAACGGTTGTCGATACATTTAACGTGGGAGCCAATGATTTCATTTCTAAACCGTTTAACCTAAATGAGCTTGCTTTGCGAGTTAAAAGGCTGATTAAGTAAAGAAAATTTATTAAATTTATTCATTGCAATCATCTGAAAATTTCATAGTCAATGGATAAAAGCCTTCTTCATAAAGAATTATTCTCCAATATTAAGACAACAGGGGCCATTACTTTTAGCTCAAAGGCCCTAGTCAGTAAAATGCTCTCCTACGCCGAGCTCAAAGGAGCAAAGACCATCGTCGAACTTGGCGGTGGAGATGGTAGCATTACCCGTGGTATTGTTGAGAAAATGGATAAGGACGCTGATCTTTATGTGTTTGAGATTAGTCAGAAATTTTGCGACTCCCTGAAAAAGGAATTTCCGCAAAACAACATTCATATTATCTGCGATTCGGCCTCCAATTTTGATAATCACATCAACGGCAGCAAGCCGGATGTGATTTTTTCTTCCTTACCTTTCAGCTTAATCCCAAAAGAGGAAAGGGAAAAGATTTATTCCGTAAGCTCTCAAAAGCTCAATGGCCAAGGCCCATTTATTCAAATCTGCTACTCATACCTGCTCAAATTCCAGTTTGCAAAACATTTCAGCAAGGTAAAAGCCAGCTGGACGCTTAAAAACTTTCCCCCGGCATTTATTATGGTTTGCAACTAATCGCAAACAGATTGCCTTCTATATAAGATGATTTGTTTCATTGAATAAAAGGTACAGAATGGATTCGGATAAATTTAAAGGTAGAGGTTCCCACATTCAGCCTGAAAACAGGTTTCTGAAAAGGAAAGAGGTTTTTCAGTTTGTAGAAGGGCTGGACATGCCCAAATATGAGGGTAGGCCTGTTACCAAGTATTTTTCCGATTCGGTGAAAAACCCTTTGAGCAAAAACGATAGCCCGGATTTGCCACTTTCTTTTTCCATCAACCCATACCAAGGTTGCGAGCATGGCTGTATATACTGTTATGCGCGCAATAGTCATACGTATTGGGGATTTGATGCGGGATTGGGGTTTGAAACCAATATTGTGGTCAAGCATAATATTGTCGACAAGCTAAAAGAGACCTTTAAGAAAAAAGGATATCAGCCCACGCCGATCATGCTATCAGGCAATATGGATTGTTATCAGCCAGCTGAGAAGAAATTCAAATTAACACGTCAGATTCTTCAGACTTGTTTGAATTATAAGCACCCAGTGAGCTTGATCACTAAAAATTCCCTTGTTGAAAGGGATATGGATATTTTGGTCGAATTGGCAAAGCTAAAATTGGTACATGTCTATTTTAGCATCAACCATCTCGACCCTGGATTGAAGCAGGTTTTGGAACCCCGAACGGCCACTGCTGAAAAGAAAATTAACCTAATTGGGAAATTTACCGACCACGGTATCCCAGTGGGAATAATGATTGCACCGATAATACCTGGGATAAATAATAACGACATTCTGCCCATTCTCAAGTTGGCTTCCCAAGCCGGGGCATTACGCGCCGGATATACGGTGGTCAGGTTAAACGGTCAGTTGGAGGAAGTCTTTACCGAGTGGTTAGAACGGGAATTTCCCGACAGAAAGGAGAAGGTCCTGCATCAGATTCAGAGTTTGCATGGCGGCAGTGTGAGGGATAACGACTGGGGTAGAAGAATCAAAGGAGAGGGGCCTATTGCAGAAGTAATCAGAGGAATTTTCCAGCAGGGTGTCAAGAAGTATTTGGATGGCAGGTCAATGCCGGAATACGATTTATCTCTTTTTAATCCGGGTAATCAATTGAGACTATTTTGAAAATGGAAGAAGCAGCTTCAGACTCTACACTTTATGTCACACAAACTTTATCCGAGGAGGGTAAAATACCCAACGTGTTGGAAACTGCAATCATGGACATGGGCCGGCAAAGAGGTGACAAGACCTTTTGCCCATCAGAAATTGCTAGATGGATGTATCCAGAAGATTGGCGGGCATTCATGCCTGATGTTCAAGAAGAGATGATGCGACTGTATCAAGAGGGGAAAATTGTGGTAACCCAAAAAGGAAATGAGGTTGATAAAAACCAAATGCCCGCTGGACCAGTTAGAATATGGGTTCCAAAATCCTAAGTAACCAATTGTGATAAAGCAATGGAAAGATTAACATTATTAACCTTCGCATTCCTGATGACCTTTGCTGCCTGTGGGCAAAAGGCATCCAATAAGTCCAACAAGCCAATGAATGAATTACCCAAAACAGAAGTAAATGTCCCTGAAGGATATGAAGTGGCCACATTAGGTAGTGGTTGTTTCTGGTGTATTGAGGCCATTTATCAAGACCTCAAAGGGGTGGAAGATGTCAGGTCCGGTTATAGTGGTGGGCATGTATCCGATCCGAGCTATAAACTCATCACGTCTGGAACCTCCGGACACGCCGAAGTGATTCAGTTCTATTTTGATCCGAAAGTGATTTCCTACAGTGACGTGTTGGAGATTTTCTGGTCAACCCATGACCCCACTACTTTAAACCGTCAAGGCAACGATGTGGGCCCCCAATATAGAAGTGCAGTCTTTTATCATACTGATGAGCAGCGAGAATTAGCAGAACATTTCAAGTCAAAATTGAATGAAGAAAAGGTTTTTGATAAACCGATTGTAACAGAAATTACGCCGTTTTCCAACTTCTATGTGGCGGAAGATTACCATCAAAATTACTACAAACTCAACGCCGGTCAGGCTTATTGCCAATATGTGATTAGGCCTAAAGTTGAAAAATTTAAAAAGGTTTTTGCCGACAGGCTAAAATAAAAAAAGGGATCCTAGTTTAGGGTCCCTTTTGTCAATACAGAAAACATAAGCGTTTCCAGGAAGCGCTTTACTTTTGGCTTGCTGTCCGAATTTTGAAACTCAGTCAAGGTTTGGAAATGCTTTGAGAAATAGAATTGCTCGTAAGTTGTCTCTATAAGGTTACATGCCAATGCGCGAGGAAATTCATATTCCTTATTTACCTCTATAAAGATTTTGGAGATGGTATCCACAAGTCTTTCATAGCTTTTGAAATACCCTTCTTTATCCTCAAATTCCACATTTTTGGTCAAGTAAGCTTTGGCAGATTCTGAAATCATGATGTCATGCAAACTTTTGATATCCATGTTTCTTATCGACGGGGAAGCTGACTCTGTATTTACCAAAATGTCGATGACCTTGTCCAGTTTATCTTTTGGGGTGTGGATGTACTCTGTGGAAAATTCGATTTTCATATTGAGCACTTCCCAATAGACTGATATGAGGTAGACCAGTAGATTGTGCTTGTTATTGAAATAACGGTAAACGGAAGCTTCATTTGACTTGATTTTAGTGGCCAGTTTTTTGAAGGTAAACTCCTCAATCCCTAGATCCCTGATCATGCTTATGCTGGAAACGATGATTTTTTGACCTAAAGCCGATTTTTCTGGATTGATAAGATACAGCTTATCATTTTTGGGTAAATGAATATCTATTTCCATAGGCTAATTGAAGCTTAATTCTGTTCTTGGATTTCGTGTGCTGGCCGCTTGATCTTCTCGATGGTTTTTTTGGTCACCATCATTGTCATATCATAATAGGCTACAAATAACATGACTGCAGCTACCAGGTAAAACACCATAAAATCAAACCTTAAAAAGAACCAACCACCGATTAATCCTCCGAATAGATAAAAAGACAATATAGTAAATCTTAGCGTAAGTCTGTCTTTCAAAATCTTAGTGCTTTCTGTTTTGGGATGAAACCATTGGGAAAGCTCTGCTCCCAAATCGGTGAAAAGACCTGTTACGTGTGTGGTCTTTACTACTCCACCTGTAATGGTTGAAACCAGACTGTTTTGAAGCCCCATACAAAATAGTAGGGCTCCCACTAGCCATTCCGTTTCCCTAAGTGTTTCTGAATAATAATGGTGCCCATAAAAGGCTACCCCAAGTAGCACCACAATTTCTAAAATGACAGGGACGGAATGCGCCACATACGTGCCTTTCCGCACTACAGAATAAATTAAATAATTTGCCAAAAAGGCTCCGAATAGGAAAAGCAGAAGCCATATCATTACGATATACACCTGATGCCAATGCCCTTTTACGATTTCTTCGGCAAGAACTGCCACATGTCCGGTCACATTGGAGGTAAAGGCGAAAAATGCGACTACGCTTGCCACATTGACCATACCGGCTGCGGTAGCGGTAGACCCAGCGAGCATAAGGTTGTCTTTTGTTGATCTTTTTTTCTGATCGTTTCTTAACATTCTGGGGTTTGATTATTTTTTAAAAGTTAATTTCGCAATACCTCGTGACTCCATGCCAATGTCAAAATTTAATATCATCTCATTGTCATTCAGCTCTTTAATGTCATATCTTTCTATATGCCCATCTTCATGCGTAAGCTTTAATATGTGACCACGGCCTTTGATTATCCAAGTGCCTTTGCCTAGGATTTCCCCGTTTTTCACAAACGTAATGGTGTTGTTTTCTCCAAAAACCCAGTTTTCGGCTTCGTGCTTTCTTACTGTGGTAAGGTCATAGTAAAACATGGATGGTTCGTTGGTCTTTTCATAAGTCCAAGAATCCTCTTCCCAATTTCCCAGGATGATATTTTCAGGATTGTTGGAAACAAACCCCAAGGAAACGGCCACGGTGACGATCACTATTCCTGCTGTGATGATTAAATTACTGAACTTTGGCATAGGGGATGAATTTTGGAATACTTCCTTTCATATGTGAAAGTAATACTTTTATCACTGAAAGTTAAACGTTTAAGCTGGTATTTTGGTTACGCCCCGCATTATAGGCTTATTTGGTTAATTTAAGTTGTTGTAAATAAGCTCTCTATGTATTCTTAATAAACTATTAACAATTTGGTTGAAGTATTTTATTTAACTTTGTAGAATTTTAATCTTATATTATTTGCTATGAAAAGAACTAGAGCACAAGAATCCCGAGCTGCAATTGAGAGACTTTATATCACCATGCGGCATTTGTTTACCAGAGGAACATACAAGCCAATGGGAGTATCAGGGGAGTCATTGATCAGTTCACTTTTAGTGTTGAGTCCAGAGATTTATGGTTTGATTACCGACAAGGAAAAAATTGAACTTGACGGACTTTTATACATCATGGAAAGGCTTCCCAAAGGAATAGAGGAATGCCGATTTGTAAGACTGATCAGCCGTGAGGGGTATGAAAACAGCGATTTTCCAACCTTGGTGCCGCCAAAAAGGAAGCGTAATTGCTACCGGGTGGACAAAAGCCAGATGTATGTAGAGATGACCAGGGGCAAAAGTGATATTTACGATATCCTTACCCACTTGACTTTCCTTTATATTGAAGCAGAAATCATAAGAAACAATAGTACAGACCACAAAGGAAAGGAGAACCTTAATTGGCAAAAGCTGGCTGAGATAGTAGAGAAGGAAAAAAGAGGAGAGGAGTTTGACCGGGAAGCGGCCTGCTCTTATTTGAGCCATATTACCGGCAGGACATATGAGGAAACCATACAGGCTGTCCGCAAGTTTGATGATTCATCCAATAGCAACAGCCTTTTTTCCATCATTTACCACTTGGGCAAACTCTCAATTGACGAAGCTGTAAATAGTAACGACAGAGAGATTTCTTTTTCGGCCACCTTGCGAGAAAGAGTAGGGCACCATGTATACGGGGAACTTTGGGCCAACAGGATCAAATCTTTCTTGTTGGAGGAAAAGCTTATAGACAGGCCGATTCACATCATTTCGGCCAATCTCCACAGTGTTCTCAACCTGGTGTATGGGCATCAAGCCTTAGGTCTAGATTCCTACGAAGAATTGGAAACCAGCGCCATGGATATTTCGGTGATGTCCAAAACAAACAAGTTTAAGGAAATCAGTGCTTACGCCAAATCACATGGTTTTTACGACCTTCCGGATTTGTCGGGAACAAATATTGGCGTACAGGTATTTGATACAGCCAAAATGAAGAAGGATACCCTCATTCCAGGGATCAAGATTCCAGCCGACAAAAAGAAAAAGCCTGTGTTTGTAGTGATGGATTATGCCTTTGGAGAGCAGGCTTATGAGTGTATGGATGAATTGCTGAAACCTTATGAGTCGGGAGAAGAAAAGATCTCGCTTGATGTGGTTTCCGTATCCATTATGGGTAAAGCAGGCATCCTCAAAGGCAACAAGGGAGATATCATGATACCTGATAGCCATGTTTTTGAAGGCACAGCAGATAATTATCCCTTGAAAAATGAATTGTCCGTCAAAGATTTTCAAGGGTATGGCCTTGGAGTGTATGAAGGGCCGATGATTACTGTTTTGGGGACCTCACTGCAAAACAAAGACGTGCTGACTTATTTTATGGAATCCAGCTGGAAAGCAGCAGGACTTGAAATGGAGGGAGCCCATTATCAAAAAGCCATTCAAGCTGCCAGTCAAATCAGACACAGTATCCGGAAGAATGTCAAGGTGTTATATGCTTACTATGCTTCTGACAATCCTCTTGAAACAGGAAGCACGCTTGCTTCTGGAGCTTTGGGCGTAGAAGGAGTGAGGCCAACCTACTTGATCACGTATAAGATACTTGAAAAAATAATGAAGTAATAGCAGCAAGTAATCTTGATCCTTGGTTTAAATTGATATATTTAGGCTGAGGATCACTCTTTTTAAAGATATTGAAATGAATGATTTTTGTTCATCTTTTGTTAGGACAACAAATATGGAAATATATCCTAATTTTCATGTCTTATTCACCATTAACAATTATAGATTTTGACTTTTGATAAATTTAATTTCGTAGATACTTTGCAAGAAGGTCTCGATGCAATGGGTTTTGACAAACCTACCCCAATACAACAAGAAGCCATACCGGCCATAATGGATGGCAAAGACTTAATCGCAACAGCTCAAACCGGTACCGGTAAAACAGCTGCATTTATTTTGCCCATCCTTCACAAAATTGCAAAAAGCGGTTCTTCCGACATTAATACGCTTATTTTAGCACCCACCAGAGAGTTGGCCATTCAGATTGACCAACAGATTCAGGGTTTTGCCTATTTTTTGGGAATCAGTTCTATCGCCGTGTATGGAGGAGGAGATGGCGTTGTGTGGGAACAGCAGAAAAGGGCGCTGGAAACCGGTGCTGAAATTGTGGTTGCTACCCCAGGTAGATTGATCGCCCTGCTTGCTAGTGGCAAAATCAAATTTAATAACTTGCAGCACCTCATCCTCGACGAGGCCGATAGGATGATGGATATGGGTTTTTCTGAAGACCTTTTGAAGATAGTCACCTATTTGCCCAAGAATAGACAAACGGTTCTCTTTTCAGCCACTATGCCTGCCAAGATCCGTCAGTTTTCCTCCAAAATCCTCACCGACCCTATTTCAATCAGTATTGCCTTGGGCAAGACAGCCAAGGGGATTACCCAAAGCGTTTATCACGTACACGACAACCAAAAGGAGGGTTTGGTAAAACACATACTTTCACAAAAAGCTTATGAAGCGGTGATCATTTTTGCATCTACCAAAGATAAGGTCAAATCACTTTACAAGGTCTTGAAAAAAGAATTTGAGGTTGAGGCTTTCCACTCGGATCTGGAACAGGTAGAAAGAGAGAAGATCATGTCTGCCTTTAAAAATCGAGCCATTAAGATTTTAATTGGTACGGATATTATTTCACGTGGTATCGATGTGGTAGGTATTGAATTGGTGATCAATTATGATACTCCTTCCGATCCTGAAGACTATGTGCACCGCGTAGGTAGGACTGCTAGGGCTGATAGCCAAGGTGAGGCCATTACTTTTGTAAATCCAAAAGACAGGTATAAGTTCAACAATATTGAGAAATTGATAGGCCTTGAGCTCGAACAACAAGTGCTTCCAGAGCATCTGGGTGAGGCGCCAAAAGTTGATGATAGGTCAGAAGGTACCAGCCGCTCAAGTGGCAACAAAAAGAAAGGTGGTAACAAGAAGTTCTCTAAGCCGCGCAATAATCAAAGCAGGCCACCAAGAAAAGATGGAGAAAGTAAACCAAAGCCAAAAGCTGAAAACAATAGTTCAGAGGCCAAGGGTACTCCCAAAACTGTTTCCAGTCAACACTCAAAGTTCAGGACAAGAAAGAATGTGAATTCTGAGACCGAATAATTATAAGGGAAGTTAAACTTCCCTTATTTTTTTGGCCTAAATTAATTCAAACTTTCTAAAACTCTTTTGATAAATTCATTCATTTGGGAGTTTTCTAGCCATCTGGCCACAACTACTAGATCATTTTCCCTATCTACATAAATCATGTTAACTCCTGCACCTAAATGGTAGAATGCCGTTTCGGGTGCATCAGGAAGCAATTGTTTATCTGTATTCAAAAAGTAATTCATATACCCATAGGTGGGTTGGGCCGGTGTTGGGGTCAATGATTTTTCAATCCATTCTTTGGAAAGCACCTGTTCTCCATTCCAAGCCCCTTTATTCAGGGTTAAAAGTCCAAAACGTGCCTTGTCGAAAGCATTGATAAACATGCCACCTCCCCAATGGGATCCGCCGCTGACTGCCTGAACGATATGGCCATCCAATATGACGAAGCTGTTTTCATACCCCGTCCAGCGCCAGGTGGGGCTAGCCCCAATTTTATCCATTAAATGGTCTTTTAATACCACAGGGAGGGCTTTTCTCCAAATATTCATACTTGCCAAAGCCAAAACATTTACTCTGGTGTCATTGTATTTGTAGACAGACCCGGGTTCATCTCTTTCTCGATCTAGCCAGTTTTCTGAATCTTTGGAAGGTCGGTCTGCCCAATCCGGTTTTCCCCATAAGGTACCTTCCCAATCGGAAGTCTGCCTCAGCAAGTGATCCCATGTGATTTTTTGGTTATGCTCTGTTTGAAAGAGCTCAAACACATCTTCTTCCTCCAAATGGTCAGCTTTGTTCCGTTGCAAATGAATCGGAGAATAAGGGATGATGGGGGCCATATAGGGGTGGACCAAATCATGCTCGCTTTCTATCAAACCTTGGTCAAAGGCCAAACCTACCGTTGCTGAAACCATACTTTTGGCCACGCTAAAAGTCAAATCCACCCTTTCGGGCTGTCCCCATTCGGCAATGAGGTAACCGTTTTTGATGATCAGTCCACTGGCTTCACCTCGCTCTTTCATCGGTCCGATAGGGAACCCAAATGGCTCTCTGCCGAAAGCAGATTGGTAGTGTGCCATTTTAAGATTTTTATCAGCTTTACTGGCATGATCTTCTGCAAATTGGATAGCTTTTTGTAGTAGTTCCTTACTCATTCCGGCTTGCTCAGGAGTTTTTGTTTCCCACCGGTTTTTTTCTGGGAAATATTGCTGGGCTATTAAAACGCCAGATAATCCATTAAACAAGAAAAAAGCTAGCAAGAAGGTGTTTATAGTTTTCATACTTTGATTATTGGGGAAGAGGTGGTTTTACTTTAAGCCCAGCAAACGAGGGACTCAAACAATTTTTTAATAAGTCAGTAATATAAATAAATCAGAGAAAATAATGAACGATAAAAAAGTTTACATCATAGGAGCGGGGATGGCCGGTCTTGTAGCTGCGTATGAGCTTGAGGCTGTTGGTTACCGCCCGGTTATTTTGGAGGCTTCTGATAGTGTGGGGGGGAGGATAAGGACGGATTTGAAGGACGGGTACTTATTGGACCGTGGATTTCAAATCTTTTTGACGGGTTATCCGGAGGCAAAAAGATATTTGAATTATGCGGAGTTAAACCTCAAATACTTTGACCCGGATATGATAATCCTGAGGACCGATGGGAGTCTGCACGTTACTGACCCTTTTTTAAACCCTGCTGGCATTTTTTCCATGGCTTTATCCAAAGTCGGAAACACGAAAGATAAAATTAAGCTTTTTACCCTTGCTGCAGGTCTGCTGAAAAAACCAGAAGAAGAGATATTTAAATCCAACGCGCTAACTACGCGTGAATATTTCTTGGCTAGAGGCTTTTCCCCTGAAATTACGACTAACTTTTTGAATCCACTGTTTAGAGGGATCTATTTAGAAAATGATCTGAAAACCCCCTCCAGCATGTTTGAATTTGTATTCAAAATGATGCATAAAGGTAAAGTAGCGAT
The DNA here is from genome assembly GCF_018500185.1 of Litoribacter ruber. Lineage (GTDB taxonomy): Bacteria > Bacteroidota > Bacteroidia > Cytophagales > Cyclobacteriaceae > Litoribacter > Litoribacter ruber. Next base: position 143,158 of record NZ_JAHBGI010000002.1, read on the forward strand.
TCCGGAAGTGGGCATGCAAGAAATACCCAACCATCTATATGGAAAACTGAAAAATACTGCAGTAAGGTTTGATACCAAAGTTAAGGAGGTAGATGGCAATATAATCCGACTGGACGACGGAGAGGAAGTTATTGCTGATGAAATAATCTGCACTACGCTTCCAACTTATCTCAAAGACTTTAAAAAAGAGGGTGCTTTTAGCTTTCATAAGGTCACCAATATATATTTCGCCATTTCCAGGTCATTTTTGGCCCAGCCGGCCATTGGATTGGTGCCAGGGGAAAATTTCTTGATCAATAATCTAGTGTTCTTAACCGATGTGAGTCCTGCTTATTCCACCACAGGAAAAGCTTTGTTATCGGTAAGTATTGTTAATGATACCGATGGGATAGATAACCTCGAGGAAAGAGTTGCCAAAGAACTGCAGGTATTGAGCGGGATAAAATCGGAATACTTTGAGCACATTCATACTTATGAAATCAAGGAAGCACTCGCAGATATTCCCGAACTTAAGCATGACATCTTAGCGGTAGATTGCCGCTTGGGAGAAAATGTCCACCTAGCAGGAGATTATCTTTTAAATCCTTCCTTAAATGCGGCCATGCGCTCTGGCAGAAGGGCAGCGGAATCTGTCATTCTAAAGCATAATATGGAACAGGATGGCGGATTGAAGCCAGTAGTGGTAGAAACAGAAATAGGCTGAAAATAAATTGCCCCCGTCAATTATTGTAGTATCACTTTTGATAGGGGAAAAGTTGAGGAATTCATGTTAGTTTTTAAGATATTTTAGATAATGAAATCAGTAAAATTTGAGAATGGGGATGAGATGCCCATATTAGGCCTAGGAACTTGGAAAAGCAAACCGGGCGAGGTATATGATGCCGTGCTTCATGCCCTTAAATGCGGTTATAGGCATATCGACTGCGCGCCAATCTATCAAAATGAAAAAGAAGTTGGAAAAGCCCTGCAAAAGGCTTTTAAAGATGGAATTGTAACTAGGGAGGAAATTTTTGTGACCTCCAAACTATGGAACAATGCCCATAAGAAAGATCAGGTGATCCCTGCATTGGAAAAAACTTTAAAGGACCTAAAGCTGGATTATTTGGACTTGTACCTGATTCACTGGCCTGTGGCCCAAAAAGAGGTTAACGTGAGCCAGCCAGCTGATTTCTTGTCGCCAAAAGAAGTTCCTTTACTTGAAACTTGGGAAGGAATGGAGGAAGCCTTTCATGAAGGATTAACTTTACATATTGGGGTTTCCAATTTTAACATCAAAAACCTAACGGAAATTTTGGACAACTGTGAGGTAATGCCGGAAATGAATCAGGTTGAACTTCACCCTTTGTTGCCGCAGAATGATTTGATTGAGTTTTGCCATGAAAATGGGGTTCAAGTAACTGCTTATTCACCGCTTGGAAGCACTGACCGAACCGCGGCCATGAAAAAGGATGATGAACCTAATTTGATGGAAAATGAAACGATCAAAAGCATAGCCAGAAAACATAATATTTCTCCAGCTCAGGTATTAATAGCATGGGCAATGGAAAGGGACACGGTGGTCATTCCAAAATCTGTGAATGAGGGTAGGATCAAGGAAAATTTTGAAAGCTTGAAGGTTGAATTAGATCAGGTAGACCTTGAAAAGATCGCAAAAATTAAAGGTCCTTATCGATTTGTAGATGGTACCTTCTGGACTATGGAAGGAAGTCCTTACAAATTAGAGGACTTGTGGGATTAACTAGTCTTTAGACCGGAGGTTTCTCCGGTTTTTTTCTGCTGTTTTATGATTTTTGATTTCAGAACCAATCCAACTTTTTTATATTCAGCAATGAATTACCAAATACTTTCTGCAAAAGCTTTGATCTTTGTTTTCCTGATCAATTTTTCCTGTACTAGCAAAGCCACTTTTAGGACCTTTGATAAATATATAACCTTTGACGAGGAAAGGATTGAACTGAGTTTAAGATATTTGAATGAACGTCACGGCATTGATACTGAATCTATTGAGATTGAGCCTAAAATGGTGGTGCTTCACTGGACGGTGGTGCCCAGTATTGAGAAGACTTTTGATGTATTTGATCCTGCCATATTGCCTTCTGCAAGAGAGGGGCTGCAGGGAGCAAGTGCCCTGAATGTCTCCAGTCAATACCTAGTGGATAGGGACGGCACCATTTTCAAGCTAATGCCCGAAAACCATTTTGCCCGACACACCATTGGGCTAAACCATTGTGCTGTGGGAATCGAAAACATTGGGAGTGATGAAATGCCATTGACCAAAGCCCAAGAAAAAGCCAATGAACAAATAATCCGTTATTTAAAAAGTAAATATGCCATCACCCACGTAATAGGCCATCATGAATACCAGTTGTTCAAGGACCATCCTTATTGGAAGGAAACTGATCCCAATTATCTAACAGTCAAAACTGATCCCGGCGACAAGTTTATGCGGGCAGTTAGAAAGAGGATTGCTGATTTGAATTTATTGGGTGTAGAAGAAGCAGGTGCCTCAAACAACTAATAAACCCATATGTCTCAATTCGCTCCATACATTGGAACTTTGCAGCTTACTCAATGAAGGGGATTGGCCTGATTCCAGCTTTTCATCGAATTCTGACCAAGGAATTGTTTTGTTCTCATGTAGGTTTTCGAAAAGCCAGATTAATAGGCTTTCAAACTCTTTCTTAAAACGGATCTGAAGGGTGGCCGTCTTATTTTCGATGGCTAAAATTCCCTTGTTAGAACCTGTTAGTTTGATTTCTGGTTGATTTCCAAGCCAGATGAGTTTGGAGTTGGAGCTAACTTTTTCCGTTGAATTTGAACTGATGGCATTAAATATAAAGTCATTTGGAACGGTCGTTTCTGGTATTTCAAAATCAAACCATTCTTGTAAATCAAACTCAAAACACAGTCCGTGCATGTAATTGAATAGCGCTTTTTTCAGTCCATCGCTGTACCATTCATGCTCCGCACCAGTGGGGTCCTCATGGATCAAGTCATTGTCGGCAAACCCGCCAAAATCAGGACCGACCCTTGCCACACCGAATTTCGAAGGATTAAGACCGATGGGGCTATGGGCTGTCATGGCAAATAAATGCCAGAAACCTGACTGCAAAACATTGTGCTCAAAAAGTTGTCTCACCATTTCAAGGCTGTCTATGGTTTCTTGGTCGTTTTGAGTCGGGAATCCATACATGAGATAGGCATGCACCATGATGCCTGATTCCGTAAAATTGTGCGCCACCTTGGCCACTTGTTCGACAGTTACACCTTTCTGCATCAGTTTTAGCAATCTGTCAGAGGCCACTTCCAAGCCCCCTGACACAGCAATGCATCCAGAAGCCTTGAGAAGTCTGCAAAGGTCAAGAGTAAATCGTTGCTCAAATCGAATATTGGTCCACCAGGTGATTTTTAAATTTCTTCGCAGTATCTCTATTGCCAATTCCCGCATCAAAGCAGGAGGAGCGGCTTCGTCAACAAAATGGAATCCCGTCTGACCGGTTTGATCTATCAATTCCTCTACTCTATCACAAATCAGCTGTGCGGTGACAGGTTCATAGTGTTGAATGTAATTCAACGACACATCGCAAAAGGAACATTTTTTCCAATAGCAGCCATGTGCCATCGTCAGTTTATTCCACCTTCCGTCTGACCACAGCCTGTGCATGGGATTCACAATTTCAATTACCGAAAGGTAGTCCTGCAGAGGCAAGCCTGTATAATCAGGAGTGCCTACTCTACTGAATGGCACATCCAAATCCTTTCCTATTGAATAGCAAACTTTTCCGTTTTTCTGATAAAAGGTTCTTTTAAGACTTTCTATGGAAATTTCTTCCTTCAAAAACTGTAGGAGGTTTTCCAATGGCCTTTCCCCATCATCAAGGGTGATATAATCGACAAACTCAAATAATCTTACGTCCTTCAATGACCTTAATTCGGTGTTGGGATAGCCGCCTCCCATGGTGACTGTAATGTGAGGGTAATTTTGCTTTAAATACTGCCCAGCCCGAAGTGCCCCGAAAAGATTCCCTGGGAATGGGACAGAAATACAAACTGTTGTGATACCCTTTAATTTAGGTTCTAGCAATTCAAATATCAAACTGTCAATGAATGATGGCTGCTGCTGCAAGGCCTCATAGAGCGGATCAAATGTACTTGCAGATCGGCCCAGTCTTTCTGCATACCTGCTAAACCCAAAGTTTGGATCCACAACTTCCTGAATAAAATCACTTAAGTCTTCCAGATACAAAGTAGCCAAATGCCGGGCTTTGTCCTGGATCCCCATCGTCCCAAATGCCCAATCCAGTTCCTCCAACTGATGAAACCTGGATGCCTGGGGCAAAAAATCCTCATCACAGATGTTGTAGGCCAAGGTGGGGTTTTTGAATTGTAGGAAGCTGATTACGGGAGCTATGGTATCAATGTAATCCTTTCTGATTTTATAGATTCTGGCCGAATTGGCGCTCAAATCCTTGATTTTTAGGTCTGGGATTTGGGCAAATAATTCTTTTAGTCCTCTTCTCGAAAAAAGTCTCAGTATTACCTCAATACCCAGATCGGCTTGAGCTGAGTCGATATGTATGGTGTTCAAAAACCCCTTCAAATAAGCCGTAGCCGGATATGGGGTGTTTAGCTGGGTAAATGGAGGGGTGATTAGGAGGACTTTCTGCTGCACGATTCTATAATTTGATGCAAAGTTCGCCAAGGTTTTGTCTTAAACCAAATATTACCAGTTTTCATCCTCGGCATCTTCATTTTCAAGGGGCCCGTCTGGTAAATTAGGCAGTAATTCGTTTACGAGTTTCATGCCTTCTTTCCCAATTCTCAGTTCGCCCTTCTTAAGAAAGTCGCTTGTATTCATTAAAGTTTCATAGGTGGGGTTTTGTATATGCCGGGGCACGGTGATTATTCTTGGATCACTTTTATCAAATGGGGTAGGGGTCTTGCCATTGAAAAGGTATGGAATTAGCGTGGTGGAGCAGCTTAAAGCAATTTTATTGATGAAATATTGGGAAAAATATTCCTGTAGCCTTTCGTTTATTTCTTCAAAGAACTCCAAGGTTTCCGCTAACCTAATCCGAGAGCCGGCTCTGCTTTTGCCTTTGGTTTTGAGGTGCTTGATCTGGCTTTTACCCTGTTTTTTCCTGACCATATAGGACCTGAAAACCTTATGGTCAATATTCTCTCCATTTTCAAAATAGCCTACAGAGCCGATTCCTGACCTGATTAGTAGCACAACATAATTTTGAATGTCTGTAGTTTTAAGATTTCCACAATGGTCCAAATCTAATTGAATGGGGGGCCTAAACTTTAAAACCGTTTCGTTTTTATCAAAAAAGCTCCATTGAAGATCCTTAAACTCCTTTCCATGAGTAGTTTTTGGAATTCTTTCCAATAGTGAAATACTTTCTTGAACTGAAATTAATTTTTGTTCCATACCAAGCTTTACGGCAATCGCATATTTAGGCTTATATTTGTAAAAATAGTTCGGATTTACAGCATGGAAAAAAATATTGAATATTTACTCGAAAAAATGTGCAATCCTCAGGAAGAGGAGGCTTATAAATATGCAGATGAATTGGCCGAAATAGGAGGGGAGGAAGTTCTTCAAAGGCTGATAACTCTCATAAAAAGCGAGGATAAGGAATGTGCATTTTTGGCTGCCAGATCCCTTTCGAAGATAGAAAATAACCAAGAAGCCCTTGACCCCTTGCTGGAAGCGATTCACGAAAAGGATAACAAGAATCAAAACGGTGCATTTGTACAGGCATTAGAGGGGTTTGACATCAGTTCAAAATTCGTAGATATCCTCAGAATTTATCTTTTTGGGAATTTCAAAGCTTCTACGATTGCAAAATCTTATCTTGATTATACTGAATTTGATATTACACCTAGGGTCATCAAAAAAGCTGAAAAACACTGGAATCATTTTACCAATAACAGCAAACAGGATGAGGCTTTTGAGTTAAAGAAAGCGGAAGTTGAGGAAATGCTTTCAGAAATGAAGAGCATGTTTGAGGAAGAATAGGTTCCAGCTAGTTTTTGAGCGGAAAGATGAGTAGATTTAGTAAGTGAATTTTAACGCTAAACTTTAAAATTTATGAGAACTACTTTTCTATTTTCGCTCTTGCTGGTAATTTCCACAGGTCTTTTTGCCCAAAAGATACCATCTGCCGAATCACAAATCAAAACTGCTGTTTTGGCCGCTCCAGAGGAGTTTAGGGAAGGGGCCAAGGTCTATGGCTATGATACAAATGGTGGGTGGACGGTCCTTCGGGAAGGCAACAATGAGATGGTTTGTATTGCAAGCGATCCTAAAAGGGACGGGTTTAGTGCCTCCTGCTATCACAAAGAGCTTGAACCGTTTATGGAGCGGGGACGCGAATTAACCAGAGAAGGGAAGTCTTTCGAAGAGATTTTTGAGACTAGGGAAAAGGAGGTGAAGGAAGGGAAACTTCAAATGCCAAAAGATGGAGTAACGCTTTTTGTACTCTCTGCTGATAAAGAGGACTATGATCCTGAAAAGGGGGCCGTTCAAAACACCAATTTCAGATATGTGGTCTACATCCCATATGCCACTGTGGAAAGCACTGGGCTCCCCTTGAAGCCTCAAGCTCCAGGTATGCCATGGATCATGGATCCGGGAACGCACAGGGCTCATATTATGATCACCCCACCGCCCAAAAACAAAGATTAATAAAAAAGAGGTGTTGTTAAACACCTCTTTACCTTTTACGCTGATTTCTTTTTCTCTTCCTGCTTGGCTTTCTTTGCCACCCTTTTTTCTTTTAGGCTTTTGGCTGGCTCTTTTTTAGCACTTTCTTTCTTGATGCTTTTCTCTTTTGACATGATGTTTACTTTTTGGATTATACTAGAACTTGGCGTTCTCTATACATCATAAAGTCGGTTTTGTTTAATCCCCAGACTTTAAGGGAATATATTGAATCTACATGAAATTTAGCAAACAAATTCCTAATATCTTCTTATTGTTGATTAAATATTTTTGATGGTAATGTAATGAGATAATCGAGGGAAATGAAGGTCTATTAAAGTGGCGGAATAATATTACTTTTGTGAGATGAATGATAGCACTCAGCAGAACAACCCCCTTCATGGAAAAACCCTTGAGACGATTTTAAAAGCTCTAGTGGATTATTTTGGATGGGAGTCTTTAGGGCAAAGGATAAATATCAGGTGCTTTACCCACAATCCAAGCATTAAAAGCAGTCTTACTTTTTTGAGAAAAACTCCCTGGGCCAGGGAGAAAGTTGAAAACCTATACATCCGATTTATTGCCAATTCAAAATGATACCCACAGCCTCATTAGTCCAAATCAAAAAAGAATTGAAGTTTCTCTCAGAGGAGGATCTTTTTAACCTGGTCATTAGGTTAGCTAAGCTTAAAAAAGACAACAAGGAGCTGTTGAGTTATCTGCTTTTTGAGGCGGATAATGAACATCAGTATGTAGAAGGGGTCAAAAAGCACCTGGATGAAGAGTTTGCATCTCTCAATCCAGGGGTTTACTATGCTAAAAAGGGGTTGAGGAAGATTTTGAGGAACCTCAAAAAACAAATCAAGTATTCCGGCAAAAAAGAAACAGAAGTGGAGCTACTTATCTATTTCTGTAAAAAAATGAAAACCTCTTCAATTAGATTTTCGAGCTCAACCGTCTTACAGAATCTGTATGACAATCAAATAAAATCTATTGAAAAGGCTATAGGCAAATTGCATGAAGATTTGCAATTCGATTTTAAGATGATGATGGAAGAGCTCTAGGCTATTCCTCAGTTTTCTTTTTGTTCTTTTTGTCTTTCTCGTCGACAGGAGGCTCAGGCGGAGTGTCCGAAATATTCCCAAATTCATCCACGTAAGCAATCATATCCTCCAGTTTTCCACTGCTAGGCTGTTCTTTCTTTTCTAGGCGGGTAACGAGCTTTTCTTTACGTTTTTTTGCCTTTTTATCTGCTTTTAATTTTTTGATGAAACTGTTGTTCGATCTTCCCATAAGTGTTTTTTAGGGTTCTAAAATTGAAATACCCCAAAAATCTTATCTTGGAAGAACTTATTTATTCTGAGCGAAGGTGTAAAACAACGAGCATGATAAACGGAAAAGTATTGTCCTTTTGAGATAAATTTGTTGATTGGGTATATTTCCTACTGAGCTACAAAGGTCTTAATTTAACTTGACTTTAGCTAATTGTAGCTTATAAATCTTTGGAAGCATATTAGTTTCTCCTTTTGACTCCCCGAACAGCCTCCGCTTGTAAGGGTTCTTCCGGCCAGGAATGTTTTGGATATCGGCGTTTAAGTTCTTTTTTCACCTCAAAGTAGGTGTTCTGCCAAAAACTCCTCAAATCATCCGTAACTTGGACTGGTTTGAACCCCGGAGATAGCAAATGGATCAAAACCCCCTGTCTTCCGTCATTTACCAGAGGGGTCTCCACCATACCGAAAAGCTCCTGTAGCCGGACAGCCAAAATGGGTTTTTCGCCATTTGGCTGGTAGTGAAGTTTGATATATGAGCCGCTTGGCACTTCGATTTTTTCAGGGGCCAGTTTTTCAAGCAATTGTTGCTTTTCCCAAGGTAAAGCGTTTATTAATATTTCTTTGAGGTCAAGTTTAAATAAATCCTCCTCACGCCTAATGTTGGAAATATAAGGGGGCAGCCATTCCGGGGCTCTATTCAAAATTTCTTCAGTAGTAAATGCGGGAAAAATCTCATCGCTATTCCATGCATTTAAACTCTCAATCCTTTTTTGTAATTGAACTACGGATTCGCTGAAATCCAGCAGCTTGTCCCCATCGGTTTTTACTGCATTCAATATAGCTTTTTCAGCTAGTTGGGGATCTACATGCTTTAGCGGTTGTGATTTTAGCACAATATTACCGATCCTCATCACCTTCTCAGCAGCCAATTTTCCCTGTTTGAAATCCCACTCTATAATTTCTCTATTTTCCACCATGGGCATCAGGTCTTTAGGGTTGATCGGGGAGGCAAGGAATATTTTCCCCATCCCATCTCTGGCATCCATATTGGCCACGGCAAGCCAGGACTCATGAGCCAGGTCGTCTCTGTGCCCAATCATCGCAATCCTCCCATTGGAGAGCTGAAACTGGGCATTGTTGCCCGGTCGGGCGCATGCAATTCTGTCCGGGTATGCAAATGCTAAAAGGATTCCCGTTTCAAAAATGTCATAAACATCATTTGAAGCCTCGATGCCCAACATTTTGCGGTAGTGCTGTGCCACTGTGTCCACTTTTCTGAAAGGACCATGAACGTTGTTTTCCTTTCTAAGTCTTCTCAATTTTTCGATCCGGTGATTAATATCTGTTCCCGCATCCTTGCCAAGCGGATCTTTTTCTTCTATGACGGCTGCCAAATCCGTAGCCAATGCCTGCTGCCCAATATTTTTGGACTTGATCAACATATGGGCAATCCGGGGATGGCAGGGTAGCTTTTGCATTTGAAGGCCATGTTCGGTGAGTTTTCCGTTTAGGATGGCCTCCAAACTTTCCAATAACTCCACTGCTTGCTGAAATGCACCTTGAGGCGGAGGCGTAAGCCAAACCATCTGCTGGTACCCTTCAATTCCCCAGGCATAAAGATCCAGCACGAGAGAAGCCAAATCTGCTTCCAGAATTTCTGGTGTACGGAAAGTTTCCAGTCTCTCTTGAGTTGCCTTGCTCCAAAGTCTAATACAGTGTCCCGGGCCAAGCCGACCAGCGCGTCCGGCCCTCTGGTCAGCGGCATCCTGGGTTACCTTTATCGTTTTCAGCCTGGAAAGACCTGATCTGGGGTCAAATTTTGAGGTCTTTCCATAACCGCTGTCCACTACCAGGCTAATTCCTTCAATTGTCAAACTGGTTTCGGCAATGCTAGTGGCCAGGACAATTTTGCGTTTGTGAGGGTTTGGGACAATAGCAGCCTGTTGCTTTTGAAAGGGCAACATTCCAAACAATGGATGTTTGAGGCGGCATTGGATGGAGCTGGAAATATGATCGGATATAAATTGCGCGGTGCAGGTATAAATGCAGGAAACACTACCCGTCAGGATAATTTCCCTTCCGGTGCTGTGGAGAATCTTCTTATCGAATCTGTAGAACATAAATCCCATGTCACCACAAACGCGTGGCGAGCACCAATTACCAATTTCTTGGCATATGCTGAGCAATCATTTCTTGATGAAGTGGCAGAAGTTGCCAAAAAGGATCCGGTAAAATTCAGATTGGATCTTTTAGAAAGAGCCAAATCTAATCCGGTAGGAGAAATCCATTATGATATTGACCGGATGAAAGGAGTCATTGAGTTGGCAGCTGAGAAATCAAATTGGGGCAAAGATTCAAGCATCAAGCAAGGGTTCAGTGTATATTTCTCCCATCGTTCCTATGTTGCGCAAGTGGCCAATGTAGTGATGGAAAATAACCAGCCTGTATTGAAAAAGATCGTAGCCGCCACTGATTGCGGGATTGTCGTCAACCCAACCGGTGCCAACCACCAAGTAAGAGGTGGAATAGTGGATGGGATGGGACATGCGATGTTTGGCAATTTAACCTTTGAAAACGGAAGTCCGAAGCAGAAGAATTTTGATACATACAGGCTAATCCGCATGAAGGAAGTGCCTGAAATTGACGTACATTATGTGGAAAATGGCATTGATCCAACTGGTTTGGGAGAGCCTGCATTACCGCCAACAGGTGGCGCAATAGCCAATGCTATTTATAGTGCTACGGGCAGACGTCTTAGAAGCCAGCCATTTATAGAACAAAAGGAGTTTTCTGACTTGGAGATTAAAATGGAAAGAGTTTAGTTCTAAATATTTAGTTGAAAAGCAAGGAGAGGGGTTTTAAAAGATTAAAAACCTTAAATCTTTAAAATTCGGCTCAGAATTACAAGTTGGCCCGTATGATAGGAGTTGTGTTCTATTAAAAGCAAAGCTTCCCTGAGCAAATTGTGATTTTGATTTTCCTGTATAGGTGAAAACAGTTTATTGCTGTTATGGCTCAGCCATTTATTGAATCTTGAACGGTCTTCATAAAACTGGTCAATTTTTGCGGCATAATCTTCCTTGGAGATTATGCCGTTTTCTTTTGGCCAATAGTCTTCAGGCCAGCTGAGCTCTTTGTAATTTTCACTGCAGCAATAATCCAGTATATCTTTTTGTGCAAGACGCATATGTTCGAATAGATCATAAAACGTGTAAGGAAGCTTGTCAACCTTTTTTTGAATATGGTCATATGGAAAGTCATTCAATACTTCCTCGAGTTTGATGTAGGCGTGTCCACCAAGGATATGAGTGATGAGTTGGGCAACTGTCCGGTAATTGAAAGAATTCTCCATAAGAATAGAAACAAGCGCCTAAGTCAAATGTTTATTATATGTTATATAATTTATATTATGTTAAATAAAGGTTTTATGACATAGGCCCCATTACTGAGGCCCATGATTTATTTCAATGCGTTTTGTATGTTTTCTAACTTTCCATCTATCTCCTCAGTTATCTCTAGTCCTAGAATTTTGGCAACCAATGGATACACATCCGTATTCTCCACCGACTCAATTTTAACTCCCTCTTTGAAAGCCGGACCGTTTGCATAAAATATTCCATGCATGTCTTTATGTGTCGGTGCGTAACCATGTTCACCAAAGACCTCAGTATCAAACATAGAGGCTTTTTGTTGGTAGCGCATCATGTCTCTAGGAAATGCCAAATAGTAACCCAGATCTGGCAGAATAAGGAAATCCCCCAACAAATCTCTATACTTTTTTATATTCTTGTAGTACTCTTTGTCTTCAATGTCAGCAATGATGAAATTTTGCTTATTCTTATTTAAAGCTTTTCCCACCTTCTTCTTATCCTTTGGATTTTTCAGGTGGACATGGGCCAATGCTCCATTATTGTAAACTTCAACAGGTAAGTCTTTTACAATCTCATCAAGCGGTATAAGCCTATCCTTGGTCACATCGGTCATGCCGTGGTCAGAAACCAGGATAATGTTAACATTAAGTCCAAAACTTTTCACACCCTGGAATAATGCCCCAAGCTGTGCGTCTAAGGTATTCAGCTTTTCCTGTAGCTTTTCATCATTATTAGGCCCATAAATATGGCCGACATCATCCATGTCAGAGAAGTACAAAGTGATCATCCTTGGCCTTTCCTCATCGGGCATATTCAACCATTCAAAGACTTTACTGATCCTTTGCAAATTGGGCACCTCACCATCATATTGATAATAAAAAGTCGGATGTATATCTTGCACCGGAGCCTCACTACCCACAAAGAAATAACTTGCTGCAGTGATACCCTGTTTTTCTGCCAATACCCAAAGTGGCGTTCCCCCATACCAATATTTATCCTGAACAACCTCCCTATTCCCAATGGAATAAATCTGATCTTGCTTGGGATCATAAAAAGTATTGTCAACCAACCCGTGATTTTCAGGTTTCAAACCAGTGGCAATAGTATAGTGATTTGGAAAAGTCTTGCTGGGAAAAGAAGGAACCAGCGATTCGGCAGCCACTCCCCCACTTACGAATTCACTTAAGTTTTTGGGTTTAAATCGCTCAATGTAATCATATCGAAAACCGTCCAGACTAATGAGAATAACATGGGGGTCTTTTTCTTGCCCAAACAATTCCGTAAATGACAAAAATGCCAATAGGAGCCCTAATACAACCTTTAAACGTGTTTTTTGCATTGTAATAACTTTGATCTACAAATATAGGATCTTTTGAAAGTACTAAAATAAAAAAGGCCACTGTCAAGTGGCCTTTTAAGTTATTTATTATCCTTCCATCCAGTCAGGACCTAATAGCTCCTGAAGTTTCTGGTCGTATTCCTCAGCTTTCTCAGTGTTTTTCAACCTTGTGTGGATCTGGAAAAGAATTTCCAACACCTCTGTGTTTTCAGGCTGCAATTCTGAAGCTTTCGTGAAATAAGGGATTGAGCTTTCATAATAGCCGTCCGCTTCTTTTAACATATCATCAGACTTAGCTTCCCACTCATCATCAGGAAGGTTATTTACATCAGCAATGATAGTTCTAGCTTTATCCAAGTATATTGCTCCAGCGTAGAAGTTTCCTTCGAAGAATTCAGGGTCTGATTCCACCGTTTTCTTATATTCTTCCAAAGCACCTTCAAGGTCGCCAGACTGCTCTTTCAAATAACCGTATCTCAAACGGATAGCTGTATCATTTGGATCTTCTTCCAACGCCTTCTCGATTGAAGCCATAGCTTCGTCCATTTTGTCAAGTTGCAACAACAATTGGATCTCAAATTCTTGAAGACCCTTGTCAGTAGGATACTCTTCTCTAGCCTCAGAAACCAATCTATAAGCTTCTTCCTGATCTTCGTCTACTGAAGTGGCAATTTGGATTAAGAAATAATAAGCGTTCAGCTTGTTGTACTCTTCATCATCAAGCAATTGAGTGAAGTATTTTTTTGCTGGCTCATATTTCTCTATCATGTTTGCAGTATAACCTGCGTTAAACACCATGGAAGTGTCAGCTGGGTCGATATCAGCTGCCAAAGAGAAAAACTCATGGGCAAGCTCCATGTCATCTTCCTCGTATCTTTCGATAGCTTTTTCCAAAGAGGCAGCTTTCAATCTTAGGATACCTTCGCCCTGAAGGTTTTCAGGCATTCCTGGTAGCACTTCTTTATAGATCTCCTTGCCGATTTTGCTTGACTTATCATTACCATCAAGCTCCATGGCTTTTTCGAATGAATCGTAAGCATTTCTTCCAGTAGAAACCGTCTCTTGATTGTTGTTTTCGTCTTGCTCAAACATCATGGTCTTGATTTTACCTTTCACCATGTGGGTGTTAGGATCATCACCGGTTTCTTCACTTTGTAGAGCGGCTTCGATATCCGTCAAAGCTTCTTCATATTGCCCTTTTTTAAAATTTCGTTCTGCAGAACGCACCACCTTCTTTTGTGCGAAGGCTCCTGTGGCAAATGCCACTAATACTAACGATAGAATTAATTTTCTCATTTGTCGTATGTTTATTCTATATTGTTTGGTTTTTCTGTGTTGTTGTCGTCACCCTCTGACTGGCTGTCATTGCCTTCAATCTGATTTTCGGCATTCTCAGTTAACTCCTCTACTATTTCTTCAATTCGCTCAATCTTTTCAATTGAAGAAATCTCGTCCGTTTCGCTGAGCTTGATCAACCTAACGCCTTGGGTAGCTCTACCCATAACCCGAAGATCAGCCACTGGAGTTCGGATTGTGATTCCAGACTTGTTAATAATCATTAAATCATCTGTATCAACTACTTCTTTAATGGCAACCAGGCTTCCAGTTTTTTCGGTGACATTCATGGCTTTTACTCCTTTTCCGCCCCTGTTTGTGATTCTATATTCCTCTAGTGCTGAGCGTTTTCCGTAACCTTTCTCAGAAACAACTAAAAGGGTTGCATCTTCGCGTAACGCACAAACCATGCCAACGACATAGTCATTTTCGTCCGCTAGACTGATGGCTTTTACTCCTGTTGCGGTCCTTCCCATCGGTCTCACGGTAGACTCGTGGAAGTGGATTGCCCTTCCAGATTTGGCTGCTATGATAATGTGGGCGTCTCCATGGGTCATTTCCACATTTAACAGTTGATCATCTTCGCGGATGTTCAAAGCTATGATTCCATTTGTCCTAGGACGGGAATATTGCTCCAAGGTTGTCTTTTTGATGATACCGTTTTTGGTTACCATCACCAAGAAGTTATTATTGATGTAATCCTCATCATTCAGATCAGTAACCTGGATGATAGAACGGATCTTGTCATCGCTTTCAATATTGATCAAGTTTTGGATAGGACGGCCCTTCGAGGTTTTGCTTCCTTCCGGAATTGCATAGGTTTTCAACCAGAAAAGTTTTCCTTTATCCGTAAAGATCAAAAGGTAGTTATGTGTGGATGCAGAAAATAAGTATTCTGTGAAATCATCCTCTTTGGTGGTTACCCCCCTTGATCCGACCCCTCCTCTACTTTGAGTACGATATTCAGTCACAGGGGTCCTTTTTACATAGCCCTGGTGTGAAACCGTGATGATTACCTCTTCATTTGGAATCATATCCTCGTAAGAGAAATCCTCAGCATTATGCTCTATATCAGTTCTTCTTGGGTCAGCATAGCGATCCTTCATTTCCTGAAGTTCATCCTTGATGATCTGCATTCGCTTACCTTCATCCGCCAAAATCGCTTTTAGCTCTTCGATAAGTTTCATGATCTCATCGTACTCATTCTGGATCTTCTCACGCTCCATTCCGGTAAGTCTCTGCAATCTCATGTCCAGAATAGCTCTAGCCTGAATTTCGCTAAGATCAAACCTCTCCATCAAACCGTTTCTTGCAGTTTCTGGATCTCTAGAATTTCTAATCAAGGAAATCACCTCATCCAAATGATCCAAGGCAATCAAATAACCTTGCAGGATGTGTGCTCTCTTTTCCGCTTCTCTTAATTCATACTCTGTCCTTCTGATCACCACTTCGTGTCGGTGATTTACATAGTGGACGATAAGGTCTTTGAGATTAAGGGTATGTGGACGGCCTTTGACCAATGCCACATTGTTGACACTAAATGAGGTCTGAAGACCTGTGTGCTTATATAGGTTATTTAAAATAACATTCGCGATGGCATCTTTTTTCAGCTCATAGACAATTCGCATACCTCTGCGATCAGATTCGTCACGGATGGCAGAGATCCCTTCGAGTTTCTTCTCATTGATCAATTGGGCCGTCTTTTCAATCATATTGGCCTTGTTGATCAAATAAGGAATTTCGTGAATTACGATCATCTCCTTACCGTTATCCTTGGTTTCCACGGTGGCTTTCCCTCGCATCACCACACGGCCACGACCGGTTTCAAATGCGGATTTCACCCCGTTGTATCCGTAGATGATACCCCCTGTAGGGAAATCCGGAGCCACGATGTATTCCATCAATTCCGGTATGGTGATGTCACGGTTGTCAATATAGGCTGTGATACCATCTACTACCTCACCCAAGTTATGGGGAGCCATATTGGTGGCCATACCTACGGCAATACCGCTGGCGCCGTTAAGCAAAAGATTGGGTATCTTAGCTGGTAAAACGACGGGCTCTTTTAGTGAGTCATCAAAGTTCAACTGAAAATCAACAGTCTCTTTATTGATGTCAACCAGCAACTCCTCAGCTATTCTCTTAAGCCTGGCTTCGGTATAACGCATGGCGGCAGGAGAATCCCCATCCACTGAACCAAAGTTACCTTGTGGATCTACTAAAGGGTATCTCAAGGACCAATGTTGAGCCATCCTCACCATGGTTTCGTAAACGGCAGAATCACCATGTGGGTGATATTTACCGAGTACCTCTCCGACTATTCTTGCTGATTTTTTATAAGGTTTGTTATGGGTTACTCCCAATTCCTGCATTCCGTAAAGAATTCTTCTATGAACAGGTTTTAGGCCATCCCTAACGTCGGGTAATGCTCTGGAAACGATAACTGACATCGAATAATCGATGTACGCTCCGCGCATTTCCTCTTCTATATTAATGGGTATAATGTTCTCGTTTTCTCCTTGAGCCATAAGTAAATTTCTCAATATTAGTTTGCAAGATAATAAAAAGAATAAGGTTTTAAAACTGTAAATAAGCGTGATTTAACCAAAAATAAGGTTTTCATCCTACCATTGGCCGATCTTACGATTCTGCATGTTGAAGATTGAGCTGCCGCGGTATTCCACCCCGTCGTGTATGTGCTTCATTTTCACCCCACAGCCGCTCACTTTGCACCGCTTGGTTCCTGGCATACGTAGGGAAAGTCCCGCATTCAGTGTCATCAGCTGTTGGATAAAAAGTTGGTTTTCCTCAAGTGTGGGATTTTGTAATTCCATGCGCCTCACTTCAAAATTGGGCTTAATAAATACCTTTACATATTCTGAAAGGTCTCGCTCTACTCTTAAACCAACTCCATAAAATGGATCTGTTGCAACCAAATTTGGATCAAAAGATTCCCTAATCATAATCTGCCCAGCTTCGCCCTCCAAAATAAATCTCCAAGGATAATGCTGCCGGAGCCTTAATTTTCTTTCGGCCTGCATATAAGTATTGCTGCCGGAGTATTTCCGGTATCGCCAATTCAGAAACGACGCCCTCTTGCGCGCATCATAGATAATGATACCTACTGTGCCGTATAATTTATCAAAAACATAGGCATGCGTGGCGTAATTGAATGCATAATCGTTGTAAGTTGGGGCATTCATCCTCCCCCACTCCCGGGCTACGCCGCCGCCGATGGTAGCAATTCCAAAAAGGTCAATTTTGACGCCTGCATTCACAGGGAGGGCGAAATTGGAGCCCCTAAAATTGACTTCCTCCCCGAAGCTAATCCCCGGAGCAGCCTCTTCACCCTGAAAGGTTATGGGGTAAGCGGTATAGTCTGTTGAAATGAAATTCAAACTGTGAAGATGGTATCCATACCCTCCAGTAACGTCCAGACTGATGGCGCTGATCACATTCCGGGCCGCATTGCCTATACTGCTGTTACTTTTAGGTTTCCTGGCCTTGGTATCAATGCCAAAATAGTCCTCCTGTGCTTGCACTGTCGAAGATAGGCAGCTTACGAGGAAAACAATTAATACGGATAATTTTAAGCTTACTCTCATCTTTTCCAACAATTCTGAATTCTAAAAATACAGCTTAATGCTCAATAAAGGAAACAAAAAAGCCTCCCGTGTTACAGAAGGCTTTTTTATTCCTATATTTTACTAATTTGTATTACTCAGCGTCAGTTGCATCTGACTCTTCACCTGATCTGGCCTCTCTTTCTTCTTTCTTTTCAGCAATTTTAGTGTCGACCTTTTCTTTTACTTCTGGGTCTTCCTTCATGGCTTTATTGATCTTGTTGTAAGTTGCAGCACCTAACTGGTCTTTGTCCATGATGATGTTGGTTTTCAACTCTCTAACTTCCTTGGCAAGCTCTTCCATGAAATCAAGGATTTCCTGGTAGGCTTCCTTTTCTTCGTCAGTTACGTTTGCAGCTTCCATTTTCTCATCATCACCCCAAGCGGCCTTGATTTCATTGTATCTTCCTGCACCTTCGATAGTCTCATTGTTTTTGATCATATCTACAAGCTCTTCGTTCTTTCTTTCATAGAAAGCCATAACAGAGTCTTCCATGGCGGCAAACTTTTCAAGCTCTTCTTCAGTGATCTCATCAGAGTTGGCTTCAGCTTCTGTTTGCGCATAGGCATTTACATTCAACAAGCCAGCAAGTAAAATAGCTAATACAAATAATCGCTTCATCGTATTTATTTAGTTTAGGTTAATTTTCGTAATTCAAGGTTTCAATTAAATTGATTCCAGTTAAGATAACAAGAAATATTTCAAAAAATACGCCATTTCAATCGTTAAAGCTTCTTAAACGGAAATAAACGCATTTTTTATTGTACTTATCTAATTTCTTTCAACCTGGCAATTGTTCCTTTTGGATCATTTGCGCTGAAAACAAAACTCCCAGCCACAAGAACATCCGCTCCAGCTTCAAATAACTTTGATGCATTGTCCTGGTTGACTCCCCCATCGATCTCAATCAAAGTGGAAGAACCTGCTCTGTTTATCATTTCTTTAAGCTTTCTAACCTTTTTGTAGGTGTTTTCGATAAACTTTTGCCCTCCAAAGCCTGGATTGACTGACATTATACAAACTAGGTCAAGATCCTGAATCACATCTTCTAAAACATCAACAGAGGTATGAGGGTTCACTGCCACACCAGCTTTGCAACCCAAATCTTTGATGGCCTGCAGTGTGCGGTGCAAATGGTTACATGCCTCAACGTGAACGGAAATAATTTCCGCTCCTGCCTTTTGAAATGCCTCTAAATATTGATCCGGATTAACAATCATCAAATGCACATCCAAAGGCTTTTTGGCGTGCTTTTTAATGGCTTCGGTGACCGGGATACCAAAAGAAATGTTGGGAACAAATACTCCATCCATGATGTCGACATGGATATAATCGGCTTGGGAATCATTTAGCATTTCAACCTCACTTTGAAGGTTGGCAAAATCAGACGCCAAAACTGATGGCGCAATTAATACACTCATTACTTGGGGGTTATATGTAATTGATTAAACTATTTTTTGACAAATTTAATTCTCTCTGGCTTGTTGGATTCTCGGACTTGGATAATATACATACCTGCTCTCAGATCTCCTACCGATATGGAATAGGGTTGCTCAAAGGAATTTCTGTTAAGATTTGCGCTGGAAAGAAGTTTACCATTGAGGTCGTAGAGGCTGAATTCACATTCATTCAAGCGTCCATAATTGATAAAGAGCTCGTTTCCATCCGTGGGATTAGGAAAAATATTTAATTTGGCTTCTTCAATTTCCTTTTCAACTTCGGTCACTACGCCAAAATAGGCTCTGGTGAAATTTGGAATTCCATAACCCAAATTATTGTCTGGTTCGTCAGCTTGGCTAGAGGTACTTAATATAAGCTCTAAAAGTTCTGCTTTGGATAATTCCGGTTTGGCCTCCCAAAGTCCGGCTGCTAGTGCCGCTACCTGTGGGGCTGAAAAAGAGGTGCCACTAGCCGTTCCAATGGAAGAATTGTTTCTCCATAAAGTCACGCTGCTACCCAGTGCCGTCACCTCTGGCTTTGTCCTTCCGTCGGCAGTAGGGCCGATGCTACTGAAATTGGATTTTTGTAAATTATTGGTCACCGCCCCCACTGAAAGAATTCCATTGGCATCGGATGGAGCTGTGATAGTTTTCCAAGAACCATTTCCTTCATTTCCGGCACTAGAAACGATTAGAATGCCCTTTTCAGCGGCAATGTTTGCTCCCCTGGTAATCACAGCGGTTTTCCCATCAAGGTCTTCTTTCGAATAATTCATAGAAGACTCATTGAATAAATTGTAGCCCAACGAACTGTTAATAATATCCACTCCCAAACTATCGGCATATTCTGCAGCCCTCACCCAATTGTATTCTTCTATTCGGTATTCTGAGCTCACATCTTCGGTAATGGCCAAAATATAATTTGCATTATAGGCACCAGCTACTAATGAATTGGGATCAAAGGCAGCTATAAGTGACAATGAGCCGGTGCCGTGGGTGTCAGTTCGAAAAACCTCATCCGAGCCCGGGATAACGAAATCACGTGTGGCAGTGATGCGGCCATTGTCAAATAGGTGCCGAAGTGCATCGATTCTATCTGCATTTTGGAATCCTCCGTCAAATACGGCAATGGTCACCCCTTCGCCTGTATAACCTTCCTCATGCATTTCAGGGATTCCCAATAGCTCATTTTGGAACATATAGGCCTTGTCACTTTTTGATTTCAGCCTAATTTTGATGGGGATTTTTAATGCCTCTTTTCTGGCAGTCTGCCCATAATCATAAAAACCACGACCAACCAACTCGACGTCTTCCACAAAGGGCAAAGCTTTGACCTCTTCAACCTGCTCTTCGGAAGCTACCACAATAGAGGCGTTTAACCATTTGGTATGGTAATGAACTTTCTCCACTAATGGAGTGATGGTTTCGATATAAGCGGGCGAAACGGGGAGATCTAAACTGTCCAAGCTAACTTTTTCCCTTGCTCTTCTTTGTAAAGTTCCTTCTGTCAAAAAATCCAGAGGAGAATCAAGTTCAAATGCGGATTGGGGCTTGTATTTATACTTTATAGCAAATCTGTCTTGGGCCTCAAGGGTAAGACTAAGCAGGGAAAACCCAAGTGCTAGAAAGGCTATTCTTTTATTGATCATAGGAAAGCAACTTTATATGCGTTAAACGGCCCGATTCGATCCTTTGTTCCCCTAGGCAATCATTTCGCGAACAGTAATTGAATCTTTCATAATAACTCTCTACCAATCCTATGCCCTTTGCAAAAATCTCATGCCGCACATCCCGCAAGGTAATTAAATCATCGAATTCCTCATGTAAAACCTTCAACACTTCGGAAAAGTTAAGCTGGCCTACCTTATAATTTTTCTCCCTAGAAATCTTGAATATTTCCCGGGAAGCTACATTGTAAAGGTTTCCGTTCCATTGGCGGTTTTCATTCGGGGGAAATATCAATGGAACAATGAACTTATTATCTTTTCTTCTAAGCAACTTCCCCTCCTCTATATGCATGGTATACTGGCTATCAAATTTCCAATCTCTGCGATCAGGGGATTTTCGTCTCACTATAACAAAAACATCCAGATTATTTTCAGCCTTGTACCGCTGTGCTACGGAATCCCTGATGAAGAAATTGGCTGATTCGCAGTCATTTTCCCCAAAACAAATGGTTTCCGAAAGCTGGTAGGTCCACCTGAAGCCTTCCTGAAGAGGCTGATAATCATAACCTTTATCCAAGATCAGGTCCTCGGATTCCTGACAGGAGAAGAACACAACAAAAAGTAAGACGATGTACGAGGCTTTCATGAATGGGGCTGTAAACCAGTTTGATTCAAAAATACATCTTTCTTTTGAAAGTGCTTTGGCAAAAGGAAGAAAATAAATTCTATGTATCTTTGATTTTTAGAGAAAAAACAAAAGAATAATGGCATTAAGAACCTTTGTTAAAATCAGCAGCGTAAACAACCTCAGTGACGCCCGCTACTGTGCTGGCATGTATGTGAACGTCATGGGCTTTGCATTGGAGCAGAATGACTCCAATTATATATCTCCCCAAAAATTCAGAGAGCTTTCCGACTGGGTTTCGGGAGTTGAATTTGTGGCGGAGTTCAAAAACTCACACCCCGAAAATATCTTAACTACCCTACAGGACTATGAGGGATTTACCTTTATTCAGATTGAGGAGGAAGCGCACCTTCAAATGCTCTTGAATACAAATTATGGGTTGATTTGGAAGGTGGAATTGGAAAAAATAGAACGCCTGGATGAGGTAATCATGATGGCTGAATCATTAAAAGATGGCGGAATTGTAGTTCTGCTGGAGGGTGACCTTTCGCTTGACCAGTCAGTCAAGGCAAAAATCAATGAATTGAGCAGCAAGTGTGATGTGCTGGTCGGCTTTGATATTACGGCTGAAAATGTAAATGAGCTTTTGGAGGAAACCCAGATCAAAGGAATTGCACTGAAAGGTGGTGATGAAATCAAGCCAGGAATCAAGGATTTCGATGAGCTGGCTGATATTTTAGAAACACTTGAAGTAGAAGACTGATCCAAAAAAAAAGCTCCCACATCGAAGGTGGGAGCTTTTTTATCATCTGAGGGGTATCTTATTTAAAAGAGAATCTCAAGTATTTAATTTTTTCCCCTTTATCACTGAAAATCTTTTCATATCTGGTCTTGATACCAAAATGTTCGTGTTGAAAAGATGATTGATAGAAGTCGAAAGTATGCTCCAAATTGGTGATGTCCTCCCGTAAGTTCAATAATTCTAAGGTGTATTCAAACAATCCAGTGTTATCTGTTTTTAGGTGGACTATTCCACCTTCATCTAGCATAGGCTTGTACATTTCCAAAAATCTGGGAGAAGTGAGGCGTTTTTTCTCATCTCCATCTCTTGGCCTAGGATCAGGGAAAGTGATCCAAAGTTCATGAATTTCTTTTGGGGCAAAAAACTTCTCCAATTGCTCTATTTGAGTCCTTAGAAAGGCCACATTCTGCAAATCCTCAGCTATGGCGGTTTTGCTGCCCTTCCATATTCTGGAGCCCTTGATGTCCACACCGATGAAGTTCTGCTCGGAGTTTTCCCTTGCCAAACCAACGGTAAACTCCCCTCTTCCGCAGGCAAGCTCCACTACTATAGGGTTATTGTTTTTAAACTGGACTTCCTTCCAGTTGCCTTTTATGGTTTCAAAAGAAGGTTTGCCTTCCTGAACAACATTAAAATTTTCCTCGTTTTCTTTAAATCTTAGGAGCTTGTTTCTTCCCATTGTTATAAATTCTCAATTTCTGCAACCACAAAGGTACTCCCTCCGACAAAAATAAAATCATTTTTCCCCGCCTTTTTCAAAACTTCCGCAATTGCCTGGTTGACATCAGGGATGATTTCACCTCTCAGGCCCATTTTACTCGCGGCCTCGTAAAGGTCTGAAGCAGGAAGAGCTCTGGGTATATTTGCCTGGCAAAAAATGTATTCTGCATCTTTAGGCATCATTGACAGTACTTTGCTGATGTCCTTGTCATTGACCATGCCCAATACCATGAAAAGCTTTTCATGAGGTGTCTCCTCAATTTGCTTGAGAATATATTCAAATCCTTCAGAATTGTGGCCTGTGTCACAATACGTTAGTGGTTGATTGTTAATCTTTTGCCATCTTCCTTTTAAACCTGTCAAAGAAACCGTTTTAAGAAGACCATTGGATATGTTTTCTGCCGAAATCTTTAGCCCATTTTCCTTTAATACATCTATGGCCTTCAAAATTCCACCCAGGTTTTTTTGCTGATATTTCCCCGTAAGGTCAAATTTAATTGGAGCTCCATTGGCTATAAAAACGGCTTTTCCTTCCTCATCGACTTCCTTAAACTGCACATTGTAATATTCCTCAGCAAAGAAGATCGGCGCATGCTTTTCATCTGCCTTTTGAATAAAAACTTTAAGTGTAGCTGGCTGCAATTCAGAAATTACCACTGGCACTCCTTCTTTTATGATGCCTGCTTTTTCAGCGGCAATTTTGGGTAGGGTATCCCCTAGGAATTGGATATGGTCCAGCCCAATATTGGTAATCACGCAGATTTCAGGAGTAATGACATTGGTGCTGTCCAGCCTGCCCCCAAGGCCTACTTCAATTACAGCAAAATCCACTTTTTCATTGGCGAAATGCTCAAAGGCCATACCTACAGTCATTTCAAAAAAGCTTGGCATCAAATCCTCCAGAAAGCTTTTATGCTTTTCTACGAATGCCACAACAGCTTCCTCAGGGATCTCAGCCCCATTTATTTTTATTCTTTCTGTAAAAGATTTGAGGTGTGGGGAAGTGTAAAGGCCGACTTTATAGCCGGCCTCCTGTAATATCGCCGCAATGGAATGGGAAGTACTCCCCTTTCCATTGGTACCGGCCACGTGAATCGATTTAAATTTGTTTTGCGGATTGCCCAAGTGCTCGCAAAGCGCAATAGTGTTGGTCAAATCCGTTTTATAGGCCGCCGCACCAATTCTTTGATACATGGGCAGAGCATTGAACAAATAGTCCAATGATTCTTGGTAAGTCATGAAGTCTTTATTAATCTACTTGGATGACGAATGTGATTTTTCCGGTTGAATATTCTGCAGACGGATTACCACTTTGGCGCTTAAAGGTCAATTGATTGACAACTGTTCTGTAATAGGCTAGCACATCATTGGATACATTGTATTCCAACGGTATTGCCTGTACTATTTTTCCGCTATCATCAATGGTGATTCTGAAAACAATTCTACCGTTTCTCGAGGAAACCTGATCTTTGATATTAGGTTTGGATGCAAAATCCCAACCTGCAAGTTCAAGGTTGTAGCCTGCCCCAGATCCCGCATTCCCGGTTCCAGATTGCATTAAAGCCCTACCGTCCACGCTTCCCTGAGGATTTCCTTCATCGCCGCGTTGATTGGAGGTGCCTTGGTTGCTGCCCGCTGACTGCTGTTGACTGCTACCCGTAGACCCTCCGGCACCGAATATGGCTCGTTGGTCAATTTTAGGTGTTTCTTCAGCTTGCTTTACCGTTTTTTCATCTTCAGCCTTCTGAGGTTGAGTGACAGGCTGGTCAGACTTTGCTTTGGCCGTACTTTCTTTATTAGCCTCCGTGGTTTTTTCACCACCCTTCAACGGGCTGGCTACTTTGGACTGCGTTTCAAAGGTAGTTTGGGATTGGCTAGGTGCTGGCTTAGCCGTTTTGGTTTCAGGCTGGGGAGCTGGAGTTGCTGGCTGGGTTGGCTGCTGAGTGACCTCACCAGGGGCCGGAGCCTCCTGTCTCACCACTTCACTTTCGGAAGGGGGGGCGGTAGTCTGAGTGGTTCCACTTCCCATATCGGTAAAGCCCAAACTTAGTTCGAGTCCGAATTGGGGTATAGGGGGTACTTGTGGTCGCCAAACCACTATGAAATAGATAGCCACAAGCAATAATACGTTAAGGATAATGGTAATTATCAACGCCTTTTTATTGCTGTCAGCTTCATCTTTACTTAAATCCCAGTAAGCCATTGTAAATGATTATTTATATGGTTTAGTGGCGATGGACACATTTGCCTCCAAGGTGGCCGCAATGCCCCCGATTTCAACGAGATATTCTACAGGAACCTCCTTGTCAATATGCAACACCACTGTTCCCTTGTGATCCTTTAACAACGCAGTTAATTCATTTTTAATTTCATCTCGATTAACTGTTCTGTCATTGACTGAAAATCTCAGGTCTTTCGTTACGGTGACCGTCACCTCTTGCATCACAATATCAGAGGTCTCACTGCTTGGCAGATTGACCGGAAGTCCAGATGGGGTGATGAATGACGAGGTCAACATAAAAAAGATCAGCAACAGAAATATAATGTCCGTCATGGAGGACATGGAAAATGCTGCTTCGATCTTATTTTTGGATTGTAATGCCATAGCTTATTTTTCCTGCAAAAGGTCAATAAATTCCACTGTGGTGTACTCCATGCTGTGGATCAGTTTGGATACCTGTCCGACAAGGTAGTTATAACCCAAATAGGCTACGATACCCACTACAAGACCAGTGGCCGTAGTGATCATGGCTTCATAAATACCGGTAGAAAGAAGCTTTGGTGATACCATGCCCTCTTCTTGGGCCACTCCGATGAAGGCACGGATCATACCTGCCACCGTACCCAAGAAACCGATCATCGGTGCCGCACCTGAAACTGTTGCCAAAAGGCCTAAGTTCTTTTCCAGCTTGTAAATTTCGATTTTGCCGACATTCTCGATAGCCACTTCAATGTTTTTCAGAGGGCTGCCGATTCTGTCCAGGCCTTTTGCGATCATGTTGGCTACCGGGGTGTTTTCACCACGGCAAACCATTTTAGCACGCTGGATGTCGCCACCCTGTACCATCATTTTCACCTGGTCCACCAAGCCTTTTGGCGTTTTGGCGGCTTTGCGGATGGTAATTACCCTTTCCACAAAAATGAAAATGGCAAGAATAAACAACAAATAGAGGGGAATCATCATATAGCCTCCTTTGATCATTAGATCTAATAGGCCAATGTTTGAACTCGCGGAATCTAAGTTGGTTAAGGTGTCTGCAACCACTTGGTTGTCAGTGGAGATAGTTTGTAATAAGATCATGTTAATATTTCAATACCCATAAATTTTCTTGATAATCTGCTTGAACTCGCTCGAGTTCTTCCAATGCCAAGGCGACGTTTTCAAACTCCCCTACGGCTAATCTATAATAGGCTATCTGTCCATATGGATAAACTATGTACGTATTTATTCCTTTTTCAATTAAGCGCTCCGAATAATCCAGCGCCATGTCCTCATCAATAAAGCTGCCAACTACTAAGAAATAACGTGGCGCCTCCGCTCTGGATTTTATTTGGGTCAAGGTAAATGTTTCGGGCTCCTCTTCCACTACTGGCTCCTCCTCTTCCACCACCAGAGGCGGAGTAGGTGCCGGCTGTTCAGTCACCTGAGGAGCCGGTGCAGGTTCCTCATTCAAATACACATACCAAAATAACACCGCTGAAAATCCCACAAACAACAGAATCAAAGCTGCCCAAACCCAACCTTTTTTGCCATCTTTCTTTTTCTCCTCTTTTTTGGAAACAGAGGAAAAGGTGGTTGTTTGGTCCTTATCTTTTTCTGGCTTTTTCGCTTCAACTTTTGGAGCCGCCGCCACAGGGGTAGATTCTTGCTTCTTCTTTTCCGGTTCCTGCTTTTTAGGCTGCTCCGCTTCGGGTTGTTTTGGCTCCGGTTTGTTAACTGGAGCTATTGGCGTTTCTGAAGGTTTTTCCTCCTTGCTTTCCGTAGGTTGCAAAGGTGTAATTTTTACTTTAGGAAGCCCAAAATCCTTGTCTGCATCCTCGTTTGACGGGGTATTTTGGTTATCTTTTTCAGCCATTCTTAAAAATTATATGGTGACAATTAATCTACTAAGCTAAGACAAAAGCTTTAATTAGCCAATATTGCCCACAATATTTATGAACGGCCGGATTTAGACTAAAACTTGAACGTGATTCCCCCAATTCCCTGAATGCCTCGGACCCTGTAGTTCCAGAAACGCTGGTAATTTTGGTTCAGCAAATTATTTCCCATAGCAAAAGCAGAGAATTGCTTGGTGAAGGCATAATCCACTCTTGCACTCAAGTCAAATAAAGGCCCCAATTTATCCTGACGGCCTGATTCCAGATTGATTACCCTGATCCCTCCCATTGCCAATGCTGAGGCGTTGATAAGCAATTTCTCGTTCGGGGTAATGTTGTTGTTGATTTTGAGCTCCCACTCCGGTCTATGCCAAGCCCCTGTCAATTCATTCAGGTTGTATTGGTAATAATCCGCTGTGGCCTCCAGTTGGTACCAATCCTCAAAATGCCATCCCATGCCCGCATTGATGTTCAATACATCCGTTTGGTCATCGTACATCAGTTCAAAGCGTGTGCTGTCGTTGCTGTTGTTTCCATAGAAATGCATGTTGTTAAACCTGCCGTATTTTGCACCCACTGTGTAAGTAACTTCATCATAGATGTCTCCATTGACCCCTGCGCTCAATTGGAAGTTCTGAATGGTGTTTAGCAAGCCTTGGCTAGGACCTAGAAACGGGTTTTCCATAACAAAGTCATAGTAGGTGTTTCTGATCACATCCCCTTCCAAACCTGCAAAAATCCCAATTTCCTCCGTGAATTTATAGCTGGCATACACGGTCGGGAAAATGTGGAAATCAGAATTCTTATTGGAAACTACATCATTTTCCACCACCAAGTTTGCACCTGCTTTGACCTTCAACCCTTCTTTTATATAAGTTACTTTTGGCGTTACTCTCAGGAAATTTCTGTTTATATTATCATAAAACTGATCTTGAGGAGTCGTAAAATAAGCATCCGTATTTACATAAGCTCTGAGGTTTTCATTGGCCCTGAAACCCAGATTTGCCTTCAAGCCAATCTCTGCCTCCCTAGCCAAATACGAATCTCTGAAAATTCTGGATGAAAATGCCGCATCATAATTAAAGGACTGTTGCTGGTCTATGTTTCGGATCCCCACATCACCGTAGGCGGTATGCATAACCTGTGCAATATCTTGGGCATTAACTTCCAAGCCTGGCGTGTAACCATAGAAATGATATTTATCTCTATTGTAGCCCACATGGCCATAGACTTCTGTTGATTCGAGGTAATAACTACCGTCAAGTCTTACCGTGGTGTGATCTTCGGCCGAATTTTCCCCGTCTACAGGTCCTTGATAAAAACCCTGATGCTTAATAAAAGCCCCAAAGTTCATGTAATCACTTTCCTTGCTGTTAAGGTGGATTTCCGCTAACGGCGAAAGGTAATTTCCAAAACCCAATTTTGTATAGCTGTTGAAAAGTTGAGGCTTCTGACTTTCAAATCTTTTCTGATATGCCTGAATGTTGGTTTCCACTGGAGGCAGCGTCAGAAAGAAATTATGGACATCATACCGTAGGTTTCCAACCCCCTGTGCAGATGGCAGGTTTGGGGTACGCTGGAAGTTTCGCGGCATAGTAGGCAGGGTCAACACCCTATCCTTGCGGATGACAAATTCCTGGTCCTTCACCTCTCCTCTTGTATCCTGTCCAAGTGCCGTTTGGGCAAATAAACCCATGCATAAAGTAAAGAATATTAATGGCTTATTCATTGTTTTCAAAATATAACTTCAAGGAATGGGTTTAAATGCTTTCCAGCTTCTTTTTGGCTTCTTCTTTCACTTTTTCATTGTTGGACCTTTCCACAATTGATTCCAAAGTAGCTTTGGCCTGGAAGGTTTCACCTAGCTGGATGTAGTTTTCAGCCAAAAGAAGGAAGCTTCTGCCATACCAGTAATCGTAGGCCCCATAAGGTCCAGAAAGATCAAATATGGTCTCGTTGGACTTGTTGAATCGCCCACTATCGTGATGGCTTTTGGCCAAAAGATACAAGGCTTCAGCGCCCTGCTCACTTGGGGAAGCCTTTACCAGATTGGTAAGCACTTCTTCCGCCTGAGAATCCTTTTTCTGCTTCTTGTATGCTTTCGCTTTCAACAGCATGGCCTGGCTCTCCGCATCAGCAGTCACATTGCCCAATTCAATTACTTTGTCAGAGAAATGGATAGCTGAATCATATTTTTCCAATTGATAGTAAGATTGCATCAGCCTCCTATTTGCCTCAAACTCCTCTATCTTGTTTCTGGCATTTTTGGAGGAGGTTCTCAAATATGGAATTGCTTTTTTATAGTTTTCCGCTTCATACTCGATTTCCCCAATTTTGATAGTTGCACGCATCGTTTGGGAAGATTCTTGACCTTTTTGAAGGTTATAGAAATACTCTAAAGCTTTATTCTTGTCTCCCATTCGGTAATATGCATCGCCAATGAAGTAGTTGGCTTCCTGCTGTTGACCGCTTTGGGGGTAGTTTCGCAAGTAATCCTGGAAGGCTTTAATAGACTCTTTGTAGGCCTGGTTAAAGAACAGGTTTTTAGCCGACTCAAATTCAACCCCTTGGAGACTTTCATTGCCTGGGTTGGCATTTCTGTAATTGGCTAGATAGCTGGAAAATTCTCCAGACCTGCCCTGAAGAGACAAGGTCTCCTGCAGACCCACAAGTGCCGCATTGGCATTGGAGGAATGCGGGAAATTATCCAGGATTCTTTTGTAATCATTTATCGTCTGGTCATATCGCTTTAGGGAATAATTGGCCACTGCCCTACCCTCAAGTGCGAACGGTACAAACGGACTATTGGGCCTAGAGTTTATCAATCTTGTAAACCCATCCACCGCTTCACTGTAGCGGGTTTCTTCCATGTTGATTTGAGCCTTTTGGAAGATGGCATCCTCCAGATATCGGCTATTTGGAAAATTTTCAGTTACCTGACTCAGGGAGCGGATGGCATCGGAATTTCTGTTTTGGAAATTCAAAACTACACCATTTCGGAAATAGGCGTAATCGCTATTTCTGTTTCCCTCGTTGATTGCTCGGTTAAAGGTAGCTTCGGCTTGACCAAATTTCTTCTGCACATACTGGGTATCCCCAAGGCGCATCATGGCATCCTCATAGTTTTCCCTTTCAACATTTGGGTTGACTTTTTCGGTAAACTGTTTGAATTGCTCTTCAGCGCGGCTATAGTTTTCATTGTTAAAGTAGGCATAGCCCAAGCCATAATGAGTGCTCACCAAAATAGGCTCTCTTCCTCTGGCGTTGGAATTGATCACCGCTTCGTATGCGCGGATGGCTGCCGGCAAATCCTCTAGACCAGAATAGGCCTCCCCTTTCCAGAAATTGGACTGATTTACTATATCCCTGTCAAGCGGATAAGTTTGGCTTTTGTCAAAATAGCTGATGGCTTGCCTAAACTTGGAGTCATTGAAATAAGTGATACCTTGATAAAAAGACACCTTTTGGTAAGCAGCCTTGATCCGGTCTGACTTGCGTGGCAAGCGCTCTATATGCTCAATGGCCTTGAGGTAATTGTTTGTATTTACCAAGGCGTCAGAAAGCATTTCGCCTACTTCCTGCACATGGGTTCCAGAAGGATACGATTCCAAATAACTATCCAGAGCCATAATGGCATCCTGAAAAACCCCTCTTTCAAGGCTTACCTTTGCATAGTTATACAATGCCTCCTCTGTAATTCGGCTGTCATGGTTGCTTTTGTAGGCTGCGCTAAAGCTATTAACAGCAAATTGTGGATTGTTGAGCTTCAAATAGGAATGTCCCAAGTAATAGCTACTCACCTGACCCAATTTATCGTTTTCCAAAGCCACCTCTTTAAAATAGTTAGTGGCTTGCTGATAATTTTTGGTTTCAAACTGGGCAACGCCGGCCTTGTATTTTTGATCTCTCGACAGAGGTCTTCTTTTTGCGGCTACAAATGCATCGTAATATCTAGCCGCGTTGGGAAAATCCCGACGTTCGAAATAAGACTCAGCCATTAGCAAGTAGATTTCTTCCTTGCGGTCCAAGTTGTTTCTGCTATTGATAATTGGTTCGGCATACTGGATCAGTTCATTGTAATATCCCTGACGGTAATACATGGCCGAAAGCATGTAAGGGACCTTATCGGAATAAGTCCTGCTTTTGTCTGCCTCCTTAAAATCGGCTATGGCCTTATCAAAATTCCCCTGTTCCATGGCGATATAGCCTGAGTAATAATAGGCATCAGGAACCATATTGGTGCGGGATCTTTTTACCCTATCGAAATAGGTTTGCGCATTTCTATAGTCATTAAGCTGGAAAAAGGCATATCCCAATTTGAAGGGAACCTGCTCTCCATCCTCATCTCTGAGGGCTATTTCATTGACTTTTTGAAAACTGGCAATAGCTGCCCTATAATCTCTTTTTTCAAAATGGAAGTTTCCCAGCACCCACAGTGCCTCATTGGCCTTTGGATGGTCGGGGTTGGTTTCCGTGAACTCTATCAATCTGCTAGGCCCGTCTGGATTTTCAATTTGGAGTGCCGATACGGCATGAAAATACTCCGAGGCTGCCTCCCTGTTTTCGGAAAGCACCCGGTTTCTCAGGTGGTCAAAGCTAAATTTTGCGGCAGTGAGATGCTCTTTGTGAAAAAGCTCGTAGGCATCGTCAAACTGTTTGAGTGTGCTGGTCTGGTATAACGTGGACTGCGCGTTGGTCTGCAAATAAAGACCACACGCAATGAGTAATAAGGAAGACTTCTTCATTCTTATATCAAAACGGAAAATATTAATCTTAATGGGTGAGTTTAAACACCAGCTCCTTGAGAATTTGTGCATCATCCAGTCCAGCGGAATCCACGCCTTTGGACCTTAAATCTGCCTCTTTCAAATAGCCCATATTATCAATAACCTTGCCTAAGGGGTAGTTTTTGGCCGCCAGGATGTATTCTTTCACAAAATAGGGATTCACCTTCAACATGGATGCTAACGCTGAATCCGGTTTATCCTTGTTGCCGTGCACCAATAAAATCCTGGAGTAATGTAGGTACAATAGAGCGATGATCGGAATTAAGGGATTGTTCTTCCTATTCTGCGCAAAATAGGTAATGATTTTGTTGGCCTTAATCACATCCCTATAGCTCAAGGCCTTGGTCAGCTCAAAGTTGTTGTATTCCTTATTGATCCCGATAAACTGCTGGATATGCTGGCTGTTGATCTCCACTGGCTCCGAAAAGTTGATAAGCATCTTATCCACTTCGTTGGTCAACACCTCCAGGTTATTGCCAATAGATTCTGCCAAAATCTGGGCGGCCTTCACATCAATGGAAAAACCTTTGCTCTTAAAATAATCATTTACCCAAGGAGCCAATTTGTACTCAGGAACCTTGTCTGACTTTACCAAAATGGCTTTTTTATCCAATTCCTTGGCCAGAGGTTTTCTTCCATCAAGGGTTTTGTACTTATGGGAAAAAACCAGTATGGTGCTAGGAAGGGGATTTTGAAGGTAGGATAAGAGCAAGCTGTCGCCAGCTTCCTTGCCCAAATCCGATATGGACTGGGCTTCTTTTACAATCACCAGCTGCCTCTCAGCCATCATAGGAAAGCGTTTGGCATTAGTGATTACCACGCTCATGTTGGCATCCTTGCCATACATCATCACCTGGTTGAATCCCTTCTCATGTTCAGGGATTGCATGCTTTTCAATGTGGTTTACGATTTGGTCAATGAAATAAGGTTCCTCACCTTGCAAAAAGTAAACAGGGGCATATTTTCCTGCCTTTAAGTTCTTGAGGACTTCTTCTGGTTTTGCGGGCATAAGTTGGAATTTGGTTCAAATATATAAATTATTAGCCTTTTAAAAAGGGATAATAAAGACCTATAACTGCCAATTAAACTTAATTACTGTTAAATTTGTATTCTTATCAAACCAAACCAAAAATTGTGAAAAAACTAGAGATAGCAGTAGGACTTTATAAAATAGGTAAGTTTGAGGAAGCATTGGTTCATTTCAATGAGCTGGTGGATGAAGATCCCAAGAATACTGAATACATGCTGTTTAGAGGCCGGATTTTATCCAGGTTGGGTCAATTGGAAAATGCGTTGAGCGATTTCGAGACAATTTCCGGCATGGAGCCGCACAATACCGATTTTATCAGTGACAAGGCAGTGGTGCTTCACTTGATGAAAAGAAACGAGGAGGCCTTGGAGGCGTTCAATAAGGCCTTAAACCTTGATCCACAAAACCCCTACAGATATTCCAGCCGAGCTTATTTCAAGGATAGAATTGGTGATTTGGAAGGTTCAATCGCAGATTATGAAAAAGCTATAGAAATGGATCCGGAAGATGCCGTTTCTTATAACAACAAAGGCTTGGTAGAAGAAAAGCTCGGCTATCAGCAGAGAGCCAAGAAAAGCTTCCATAAAGCAGATGAATTGGTGGGCTATAAGCCCAAAGAAACTGAAATTCCACAAAAAAATCCTGAAGATCTTCCCACCATTGGTGATCAGGAAAACGATCAGGATTCAAAATTGTCGCTGAAAAACTACCTCTCTACTGTCAAAGATGTATTCACCGATGGCAAGACCCGCAAAGAGTTTTTCGATTTCTTATTTAGGAAAAAGGATTAAACAGATTTTATGACCCATAAAGGCTTATTAATAAAATAAGACATCTTTTTGGACAGGTTATCAGTAAAGAGTTGGTCAAACCAGCTCTTTTTTTTGCTTAAGGTGACCAACACATCCCCTTTTGCTGTGATCAAGTAATTTTCAAGGCCCAGGCCTGGCTCATCCCTATAGCTTTTTAATACGTAATTGACCTTTTCATAGCGGATAAATGGCTCCAGTTCGGCCATCATCGTCTGATGAAGCGCCTTGTCTATCTGCTTCTTCTTGGTGCCTACATGGACAATGTCTATTTCGCTGTCATAAAAACTGGCCAATTCTACGACTTTTTGGATGGCAATCTTATCTTCCTCCATATAGTCGGTAGCATACACAAACTTGCGAGGCTTTTTGAAGAAAACTTTCCTTGGGACAACAAATACGTCATGGTCGGATTTTGCGACTACTTTTGAAGTGCGGGTGCCTATATAATTGGATTTGAAATCGTTGATTCCCTCGGTGCCCATGATGATCATGTCTACCTTGTGCTCATCTGCATATTCTAGAATGGTCGAACTCGTTTTGCCTTCCTTAATTTCACTGGTCACGGCGGCCAGTCCTTTCGGAATGCTCTCTTTTTCTACCTCCTTGACTAGGCTCTCTATTTTCTTCTCAGCAAAATTGAGCAAATCATACATTTTCGGATCCCTAGACAATAGCTTTTGATAATCATCTGTATTTGGAACATGAAACAATATCAATTCTGCTTGGTATTTTTCACCCAGTTTGGCCGCATACTCAATCGCATTGAGTGAGCATTCTGAAAAATCAGTCGGACACAATATTTTAAAAGTACTCATAAATGCTCTTTCGTTTTAATAGCCTTTTTCTTGGTTCACTACATTCCTCAAAGGTTTCCCCTCCATCCACCTCCTGCAATTTTCCGCAATCTTCGGTGCGGCTGCCAGTGGGTTGGTCACACTGGCAATATGGGGTGTCATGGTAATTTTCTCATTATCCCAAAATGGATGGTCTTTGGGAAGGGGTTCCTTACTATAAACATCCAGCAAAGCACCCGATATATGCCCTTTTTTCAAGGCTTTTATGAGATCCTCTTCCACCAGATGTTTTCCACGCGCCACGTTAATCAAATAGGTACCCTTTTGGCAATCCTCAAAGAAGTCGCTATTTAAGAATCCCTCAGTCTGCTCTGTCAGGGGCAAGAGACAGGCTATCACGTTTACTTTATCCAGAAATGACTTTAAACCTTCCTTTCCATGGAAATACGTAAAAGGAAAATCTTCTTTTGGACTGTTTCCATATCCATATACATCAAAACCCATGTAGGATAATTTATCCAAAACATCTCCACCCAAAGCTCCCACTCCCATCACGCCAACTTTTACATCGATTTCAGGGTTTTTCATATCCCATCGTTTCTTTTTTTGGTTTTCCTGAAAGTGGCTCAACCTTCGGTGGAAATTCAGCACCCCCATAACCACATAATTGGTCATGGAGAAGGTCAGTTTTTCATCCTTAATCCTTGCCACAGGAATTCCTTCTGGCAGATACGGGTCGTTGAGAATATGGTCCACCCCTGCCCCCATCGAGCTGATGAACTTTAAGTTGGTGAATTTCTTCAAAATCCCCTTAGGATGCTGCCATAGCATCACCATATCCACATTTTCGGGTGAACTGATTTCAGGGTATACCTGAATATTCACCCCTTTGGCTTCTTTTTCTATCGTTTCTTTCCAGACGGTAACATCACGTCCTGGCGCTATAATAGCTATGTTCATTTTTTGCTGATAAACAGGTTATCTTTTATGTAATACCTCCAGGGTAATGCCGCATCTTCTTCGGCATAATCTACTCCTATCCTAGTGGTTTCCACAATTTCAAATTTCGGTTCGCTTTCCAGCTTGCCTATCCAAATCGGGGACTCTTTATTATAAAGGACGGTATCGTTGTATTGTTTATGGATGCCCATCGCCATAGCAAGCTTTCCCGGTCCATTGCAAAGCGTTTTTATATTTTCCATGCCGCGGCGAATCTTCATTTCCTCAATGCCTTTTAGCGGCTCCAGAGCTCTAATCAAGACTGCATTGGCCTGATTTTCAATATGCGTGACAATGTTAAACAGATGATGGATCCCATAGCAGAGGTACACATAACTGCGCCCTCCTTCCTTAAACATTACTTCAGTTCTTTTCGTATTTCGATTGAGATATGCATGACAAGCTTTATCTTTATTCCCGTCATAGGCTTCCGTTTCTACGATTCTGCCCGCTGTGATGGATTCGCCAATTTGGGAGACCATTATTTTGCCAAGCAGCTCTTTGGAAATCTGAGTAACCTCATTTTCCAAAAAGAATTCTTTAGGCAATACGGTTAGGTTCATGACGCAATAAAAACTAGCTTAAATTAAGAATTAATTGAATTATAAGCAATAATATTACCATAATATAAGTCATATTTAAAATTAATAATAAAATTTTATGAAGAGAAAATTAGCTCTGTTTGTTATCCTGTTGAGTATGATGGGATATGCTTCTGTAAATGGCCAACAAATCCAAATGCCTCAGGCGAGCCCGGAAGCTACATTGAGTCAAAAAATCGGTTTGACCGATGTGAAAATTGAGTATAGCCGACCTAGTATGAAGGGTAGAAAGATTTTTGGTGAACTGGTGCCCTACGGAAAAGTTTGGAGAACCGGGGCAAATGCAGCTACTATAATCACCTTTTCCACAGATGTGAAAGTGGAAGGTAGAGACCTTGAGAAAGGCAGCTATGCCATTTATTCTATTCCTGAAAAAGAGGATTGGACCATCATTTTCTCCAAAAACACCAAGCTTTGGGGCTCCATCGGTTATGATCAGGCCGATGATGTGTTCAGGTTTAGGGTAAGACCTTCGAAAACTGCCAACAAGTATGAAACCATGGAGATTAACTTCGTGGACATGACCGATACCGGCGCCTCAGTAGCTATGAAATGGGAAAGAACTTCGGTTAAATTCCGCATCGAGACCGAGGTGGATCCAATAGTGATGAAGCAAATCCAAGAGATGGTAATCGACCAGGATCCTCAAAATCCCGGCTTATATTATCAGGCTGCCAACTATTATTACACCAATAAGAAAGACTTGAATCAGGCTTTAGAATGGATTAGCAAGTCCGTTGATAATGATCCAAAATACTGGACGCTACATTTGAAAGCCAAAATTGAGAATGATCTTGGTAAAAAGGAGGAAGCCAGAATAAGCGCTAGAAAATCTCTGGAAATGGCCAAGGAAGCCAAAAATGATGATTATGTAACGCTCAATGAGAGGCTGTTAAGGTCAATCAGGTAGAAAATGATAAGGCTGAGGAAAATTCCTCAGCCTTTATTTTTTACTGTTATTTCGGTGTTGTTTGGCCAATTATCGGCTGAAGTAATGCGGAAAGCCCCATCACCAATAGACAACCAATAGCATTGTACCAGAGGAAGCCAATATCAATTGCAACCCCGAATAACTCTTCGCCGTTGTGCCAATGAATGATCAGGATACAGGCTTCGGAAAGCAAGGCGGCAATAAACACTGCGTTTCCTTTCACCCACTTCATATAAAAGCCCACCAAAAATATCCCTAGAATGGTACCATAAAACAGGGAGCCCAAAAGGTTGACAGCTTGAATAAGGTTTTCAAACAGGGAGGCATAGGTCGCAAATATGATGGCAAATACACCCCAAATGGCGGTAAACCATTTTGAGGAAAGCATATAATGAACAGAGCTTTCTTCCTGCTTGATGGACCGCTTATAAACATCCACCGTGGTAGTTGAGCCCAATGCATTTAGCTCCGAGGCTGTAGAGGACATGGCCGCACTAAAAATCACGGCAAATAGCAATCCTATCACTCCTGTTGGCAGATAATCCATTACAAAACGCATGAAAACATAATCGGTATCCCTGGTTTCAGCAGCGGGATTGTTTTTAAGGATCAATGATTTTACCTCCGTTCTGATTTCTTCCTGTTCCAAGGAAGATTGCTGTATGGACTGCTGATAAGTGCGAATACTGTTTTCATCCTTGGCTTTCACAGCCTCCAACATAGCCATGATATCCTGATTTTTTTCAACAAACTTCTGGTCATATGCATCCTGAAGTAGTAAGAAATCTTCCTGATAAGGACTGCCAATGATATTCTCTGTTTGGACTTTATTGAAAAATATGGGAGGTTGGTAGAATTGGTAAAACACGAAAACCATCACGCCTATAAAAAGGATGATAAATTGCATAGGGACCTTGAGAAAACCATTCATGATCAACCCCATCCTGCTTTCAGCCAAGGATTTCCCTGTAAGGTACCGCTGAACTTGGCTTTGGTCTGTACCAAAATAGGAAAGAAACAGAAACAGGGCCCCAGTCAGTCCCGACCAGAAATTATACCTGTCTGAAAGGTCAAATTCAAAGTTGACAATGTTTAATTTCTCCATTTTTCCGGCTACATGGAGGGCTTCGGTAAATTTGATGGGAAGCAAATAGATTACAAAGCCACCGGCCAATATCATTCCTCCCATCATCACAGCCATTTGTTGCTTTTGAGTGATGGAAACGGCTTTGGTCCCGCCTGATACCGTATAGATAATTACTAATACCCCTATCAGGATATTTGTCCAAGTCAGATTCCAGCCAAGGAGAGTCGAAAGAATGATAGATGGTGCATAAATGGTAATTCCAGCAGCTAATCCCCTTTGAATCAGGAATAAAAGTGCTGCCAGAGTCCTAGTTTTTAAATTGAATCTATTCTCCAAAAACTCATACGCAGTATACACTTTGAGTCGGTAATACAGCGGAATGAAGGTGACAGAGAGAATGATCATGGCCACCGGAAGCCCAAAATAGAACTGTATAAAACGCATTCCATCTTCAAATGCCTGGCCTGGAGTACTTAAAAAGGTGATAGCAGAAGCTTGGGTGGCCATAATGGATAAGCCAATTGTCCACCAATTCATATCACTGTTTCCCTTGAGGTAGCTTTCCATGTCTTTGGCCCCATAGGTCTTATATACTCCGTAAGAAACGATGGAAATCAGGGTCCCAAATAAAATTATCCAATCAATATTGCTCATGAGTAATATTGGGTCATCCAGTATAACAACATGATCAAAACCCCGAGCACCACCACCAATCCAATGTAATATTTACGCCAATCAATCTTGT
Source organism: Litoribacter ruber (assembly GCF_018500185.1). GTDB lineage: Bacteria > Bacteroidota > Bacteroidia > Cytophagales > Cyclobacteriaceae > Litoribacter > Litoribacter ruber. Next base: position 181,948 of record NZ_JAHBGI010000002.1, read on the forward strand.
CCATCCTGGGTTTGCTCGATTAGATTCACAAATAATTTAATCGCACCCGGCACACCGGCAGGAAGCAAACGGAACCAACTGATTCCGGAATAAGCAAAAGTGCCATTTCCATGGTCAGTATAAAGCAAGGAACCTTTTTTGGGACTTTCACCCGGATCATTCATGGTAAATGGTGTCTGGTATTTAGAATCCCACTCTCCGGCAAAATATAGGCCCCTTTCCTGAACCCAATTTTCAAAATCACTCTCCGAAATCCGATGAGGATAAGTAAGAATCCTGCTGTCACCATCGAATTTAACCGGCGCTTCTTCCACCGAAACTCGATCCCTGGATAACTTTATAGGATAAGGTCCCAATTGGTTGGTTAGCAGAGGTGAGCTGGTATTATATTGTACGATCATATTGCCACCGTCCTTCACATAGCCAAGCAATTGGTCCATATTATTGGCCAAGTTTTCATTGACATTGAAGGCTCTGATACCGGTGATGATGGTGGAATATTGCTTAAGATTATTGGAGGTCAGGCTACCATTGTCAAGCAGGGTAACCTGGTAACCCATCTGCTGCAAGACCTCTGGGATATCATCTCCTGCACCTGGAATATAGCCAATATGCTGATCACTTAATTGAAGGTTCAGATTCAAGATATTAAACCTGCTCTTGGGGAAATAGGTGAGGTTGGGGATATGCTTATATTTAATGCGGATAATATCTTGATCAAACTCTCTCCCATCTTCCAAGGTGTATTTGGCCACTACATCAAGTTTTTCAGTACCCGTGGGCAATTCACCAATTGCTATTGAAAAAAACTTCTTCTTTTTGACTTCATCGGTTCTATTGTGAAGAATCTTGTATTGACCTGGATTTAATCCGTCCAAAGTAAGCTTTCCGCTTATGACATCCTCAAAAAAACCTATCTCTACTTCCACTTGGGTTTCTTTTCCCTTTTTTAGAAACACATTTTTAGCCCCCACGTGAACTACCACTTCAGGAGTGATGGTGAACGGCTGTTTGGTTTCGCCATCGACCTGGTCATTAAACTTATACATCAATGGCAATTCGTATTGGAAATGCTGCCCTTGGAGTTCAAAAGCCAATAAGCCGGATAGACTAGGTTTATTGAAGGCTTGCCCTATACTTTTTTGATTGCTTATTGAAAAGACATTGTCCAGAATTTCCTCCTCCAACCAATACGGCTGGCTAACTGGATATTCCAGGGGTAGGGTGATTTTAATGTCTTTTTTGAATGGTTTGTTTTTTTCTACTGACTCTTCAAGTTCAAGTTTCTTATCTAGGATTGTATACGACTGCAACCTTATGTCTGTATTGGATGGGGAGTTAAATACGAGGGTCGATTTTATTTCTTTTCCAGGAAATGATAACTCTTCATCGGCATTGAATTCTGCAGTTAAGCCCAAAATATCAAAAATAATTTCATCTATTGCCATTCTCTTTTCAATTAACCAATCCTCATTTCCTGGTTCAAGATTTAAACTTCTTCTAATCTCCAAAAGGTTTTCCAAATTGGCTCCTAGATTAACAAAGTCAAAAGCGTCAATTGCTTCAGAAATTTTCGATTCCATTATTTGCCCATTGGGTATCCCCTCCCATCGGTTCCTCACTGTTTCGAAAGGATCATTCGTGAATTTAGGCCCATCAATTAGCTGGATAAAGTCTGTTCCTGCTCCAATTTGAGCTGTGGCCCCAAAACCCTGGGACTTGTGCATCGTACGGCTTGCTGCTGCAATTTGGGAATAAGTTCGACCCAGAAGGGAATTGTAATCGCCTACAGGAAATGTATGGTATTTCTTGTCCGCATCAGGTTCATATTCCCCGCCCCAGTTATAGGCATTCCAAAAAATCCTTTTTGGCTGCCAAGTGGAAGTATGTAATAGTTGCTCGGGGAATTTAGTGCTATCGCCTGCGATCTTAAACGCTTCACCAGCCAGAATTGCTGAACTGGTGTGATGCCCATGGGTCCCCCCCGGTTCGGTATTGAATCTAGTGATAATGATATCAGGCTTGTAATTTCTGATCACCCACACCACGTCGCTCAAAATGGTTTCTTTATCCCAGTTGTTGAACGTCTCATCGGGATTTTTGCTGAAACCAAAGTCAATGGCTCTAGTAAAAAACTGTTTTCCGCCATCTACTTTTCGGGCCTGTAGGAGTTCTTGGGTCCTGATCATTCCCAGTTCCAAGCCTAACTCCTTGCCGATGAGGTTTTGACCGCCATCGCCCCGGGTAAGGGACAGGTAAGCCACCTGAGCATGCTCATCATTGGCCAAGTAAGAAATCAGGCGGGTGTTTTCATCATCGGGGTGGGCAGCCACATACAGGACTCTTTTGGTTTCCTTAAGCTTTAATAGCTCATGGTAAATTTCTGAAGAGGTTCTGTTGCGATGTTGAGAATAGGATTTGGGCAGAAAGATCAAGCAGAGCAGAATTGCCAGCACGGAAGTCCGCATACAGTTTATCATGGGTTCAAAAACTAATTGACCCTAAATCTAAATCAATAAAGCCAAATTTTAAAAGAATATTATATAAATGGAGAGGCCTTTTCCAGGTTTTTTAAAACCAAAAAAGCAGTCTTTAAAAGACTGCTTTTACAATTTTGAGCCCCTTGCCGGGATCGAACCAGCGACCTACTGATTACAAGTCAGTTGCTCTACCAGCTGAGCTAAAGAGGCTAAAATTGAGCCTCCTGTCGGGATCGAACCAACGACCTACTGATTACAAGTCAGTTGCTCTACCAGCTGAGCTAAGGAGGCTTTGATGTTTTTGATAAGGGGCTTTTCCCTTATTGCGAGTGCAAATATAGGTCTAAGGCACAGTTTATTCAAATAATTTGGAAGAAAATTTAGGGAGATGCAACTATCTCCCTAAATGTGAACTTCTTAAAATTCTCTCAGAATGGAAAGTTTTTTCTTCAACCTGTCAATTTCTTTCTCTGCTTTCACGATTTTTTCGTCAAACTGATCTTTCAATTTATCAGCAGTGCGTGATGCAGCAAAAAATTCCAAGTTGTTTTTCCAAAGGGTAATATTGTTTTCCAGATCGGCAATCTGTTTTCTGATACCATGCTCTTTTTTGTTCAACTCCCTATTTCCGTGTGGGTCTGCCTGTAGTTTGGTGAGGTTAAGCCTGAAGAGGAATTCTTCTTTATCACCGCTTTCTACCCCCAGTTTATTTACATATTGATCTACTGCCTCGTTGAACTTGGCAGCGATGTCTTTTATGTTTTTTCTTGGTACAAAACCAATGCTGTTGTATTCCGCAATAAAGCCCTCAAGCTCTTCCTGGGAAAGGTTTTCTCCAGTTGAAGCCGTGGATTTGATCTTTTCGCAAAGCTGCTCCTTTTCATTAAGGTTTTGATCAAACTCCTTGTTAAGCTCCTTATTGGCTTGTCTTCTTTTATCAAAGAAAGTGTCACAGGCTTTCTTAAAGCGCTTGTAAAGATCATCCCTCACTTTTTCAGGAGTTGGTCCAATCTTTTTCCAGTCCTGCTGCAGCTGAATCAGTTCCTTGCCGGCCGCCTGCCAGTCGGTACTATCAGAAAAAGAAGTAGCTTTAGCAATTAGCTCTTCAGCCTTGGCCTTGTTTTGAAGCCTTATTTCGTCAAGTTCTTTGAAAAACAGGTTTTTGTTATGGAAAAACTGTTTGAACAGTCCCCAAAACTTTTTGTTGATTTCTTTTCCGCTTTCACGGGGTACAGGCCCCACTGCCTCCCATTGTTTCTGGATATCCAAGATTTCCTTGGTTTTATTATTCCAGTCTTTAATACGGTCAGCTTTGAAGTCTTTATACTGATCAAGTTTTTCGATCAAAGCCTCTTTTTTAACTTGATTGGCTTTGAAAACTTCAACTTGGTCTTCATAATAGTTTTTCCTTCTAGCGTAAATGGCATCTGAGGCTGACTTGAATCTTTGCCATACTTGCTCCTGTTCCTCTCTCGGCACCGGACCAACGTGCTTAAATTCATCATGGAGATCATTCAAAACCTTGATGGCTTCTTTTAAGTCTTCAGACTGTCCTAAATGCTCCGCACGCTGACAGATTTCCAGCTTATGTTCCAGGTTTTTTTTACGATCAAGCTCTTTAAGCTCAAAATAAATGCTTCTATTATCATAAAACCTATCCATCAAGGCATTATAAGATGCCCAAAGGTTTTTATTTTGGGAAGCTGGGACAGGCCCGATTTTCTTCCATTCTTCCTGAATTTCCTTTATCGTGCTTATGCTGTGGGTGGTCTCTTCCCCATCCACCAATTCACGAAGCTTTTGCAGGATTTCATTTTTGGCGTGAAGATTTTTTTCCTTGTTCTTTTCTAACTCTTTGATCTGGTTAGCCTTGCGCTCACGGAATTCGTTGTAATATTTGAAAAAATCTTTATCTTCATTAGTATTTCTATATTGAAAGTCATCAGGATTACCTCCCTCCTGCTCGAATTTGGCTGCAGCCTCTTTTTTCTCCAGTTGATAAAATTCATCAAAATGAGCTTTAATTTCATGAACTTCCCCATCCTTTTTAATTAGCTGATCCGCTGCCAATATTTCTTTTAGAGCTGAAATCAGCTCTTTTTTCGAATGGTTGGAATAATCGACATGATGGTCTTCTTCCTCATGTGGATTTTCATCTGAATCATGCTCCTGATTTTGGGCTGCTTGAATACCCTCTTGAGTTTCATTAACTTCCGGGGTCACCTGATCTTGCTTTGACATTTCTTTATCGTTGTCCATAAATACTGGGGTAATATAAAACTTTTGAAAAGCTATAAACAAAAGTAAGAAATTTTGGCTAATTCAATCTTGGGTCTATCGGATAATTTGCCAGAAGTTGATATTCGCCCCCCATGTTCTTTAGAATTATTTTCCAAAGCTCATCCGGATCCGAATTAAAAATATGCTGAGAAAGCTCAGAGGGACATACAATCCAAGTTTTTAAGTCAATTTCTTCCTGCAGCTGGCCTTCGGACCAACCACTGTATCCCAAAAAGAATCTAAACTTGTCTACATCCAAATCGCTGGTTTTCAATTTATCCACCAATTCTGTGAAATTTCCACTCCACCAAATATCTGGAGCCAAAGGAATGCTGCCGGTGATAAGCTGGTCGCCATGGTAGATAAAATGCAGGGTGTTTTGCTCAACGGGTCCTCCCACGTATACAGAAGTGTCATAACTACTCAGGTCTTGAATGAGGTCCCCTAAGCGGACTATGGAAAGTTTATTTAAGACAAGGCCAAAAGAGCCTTTCTCATTGTGCTCACAGAGCAGAATGACTGATCTTACAAAATTTTCGTCTTGCAAAAAAGGTTCGGAGATCAGCAGATCACCCGCCACTGGACTTTTATTAGAAGTTAATCCCATGAAAAATAACGTTTATATTATTCTGTCAATTTATATCAAAATTTTTTAAATGCAATAAGTATATTAATTTTATATCAGCACCCAATTACCAACATCATAACCATGAATATAGCTGCACTTAGGAATGAATATTCCCTCAAGACTCTGGATGTGGACCATGTTAACCACAATCCAATTGATCAATTCAAAAAGTGGTTTGAGGAAGCTTTAGAAGTAAAGGCCGTAGAGGCAAATGCCATGAACTTGGCCACGGTCAATGATAGCAACAAACCCTCTGCCAGGGTGGTACTTTTAAAGGGAGTGGATCACGGATTTGTCTTTTTTACAAATTATGAAAGTAGAAAAGGCCAACAAATAGCCAAAAACCCCTTTGCTGCCTTGACCTTTTTCTGGCCTGAACTCGAAAGGCAAGTGCGGATCGAAGGGAAGCTGGAGAAAATCGCGGCAGCTGAATCGGATGAGTACTTTTCCTCCCGACCTGTGGGCAGCCAGATTGGGGCCATTACCTCCCCCCAAAGTAAGGTAATTCCGAATAAAGAGTTTTTACAGAAACGTCTTTCTGAAGTTGAGCAATCTTATAAAGATAAGAATATTGATAGACCTGAACATTGGGGTGGTTACCGACTAATTCCCAATGTAATCGAATTTTGGCAGGGGAGGCCAAGTAGGCTCCATGATAGGCTAGAATTCCAGTTGGACGAAACTGGGAATTGGCAAATCAATAGATTGGCCCCATAATAAAAACAGGCCTGAAGGTATTTCAGGCCTGTTTTTATTTTATATTGAAAAGGTTACCCGTCCCTATTGTTCGTTCGACGGTAAAACCCTCACCATACTTCACATTGATACTGTGGCCAAACTCTTTGGCTCTAGCTTCGATAAAATCCAAAAATTCCGGAGAAGAAATGAAGCTTTGGGGTTCGTTGCTGTCAGGATCGTGGAATTGGGACTTAAAAGCGCGAATGCTTTCCACCTTTTTCTCCCAAAACCCAGAAATATCCATTACAAAATCAGGCTTGATGTAATTGTTCTGTATGTAATGATAGACATATTTAGGTCTCCAAGGTTCCTGCTCCTCCCCCTCTAGTTCCGTAACCACTCGCCTTAAGCCACTGGTAAAACAGGCTTTTGTAGCAACCTGAGCTCCTTTTCCATGATCAGGATGCCTATCAGAAATCGCATTGGCCAATACAATTTCAGGCTTGTATTTCCTGATTATCTTTACTATTTCCAAATGGTGTTTTTCGTCATCTGTAAAAAACACATCTCTAAATTTAAGGTTTTCCCGCATGCTAAGCCCCAAAACTTCAGCGGCTGCGGCACTTTCCTCCATTCTTATGGCTGGCGTGCCGCGTGTTCCCATTTCCCCTTGAGTAAGATCCAATATACCTACCTTAAAACCTTGGGCCACATGTGCAGCTAGGGTTCCTGAGCAGGAAAGTTCGGCATCATCAGGATGGGCGGCTATCGCCAAAATGTCAAGTTTCATATATTTTAAAGCTTAAAAAGGTAATCATTTAATTTTCAATCGTTGTCCAACTTTGATTATCGATCTGGTAGAAATTCCATTCAGACGCGCAATCTGGTTGACAGATACTCCATACCTTCTCGCAATTAGACCCAGATTTTCCCCACTTCTTACTCTGTGATAAACTGCTTGTTGTGCTTTGATCACATGATCAAAACTGTTAGCGGTGATCGTGTAAGAATCACCTTTGATTCGCCCGATATTAAAATCAAAAATTTCCGTAGGGTTGATGGATAGTCCTTGGTACCGTATTTCATAATGCAAGTGCGGTCCGGAGCTCCGTCCCGTACTCCCTCCTAGACCTAGCACATCACCTGCAATCACTTCTTGCCCTACTTCAACCAGTATCTTGGACATATGTCCATAGAGTGTCTCCAAACCATTTTTATGCCTTACCACGACATAATAACCATAACCATTCCTATCATAGGATTTGATACGGACAATTCCATCAAAGGTACTATGAATGGGATCACCGGTGTTTAGTTTTAAATCTGTACCGTGATGCCATCTGATCCTTCTGAAACCAAAGTCTGAAGTGATCCGAGTTTCTTGCAAAGGCACGTGCCAATTACTTCCGAAGAATTGATCGTATAGCTTTATATGAACCGTGTCTTTAAAGTCTTTGGGGTTAAAGTTATAAATATTGATTTTTTGGCTATCCCAAGATGAGTAATACTCAAAAGCAGTGACCCAAATGCTGTCAATCATGATTTGCTCAGAAACCTTCACCAACTGATTGGTAGGGGCCCATATTAATGTTGTAGTATCCTCACTAATGGGGCTCAATCGCCTTTTCAAGTTGACATAGTCCTTATAAATAAGGGAATCGGTTTCCTTTCTTAGGTCTTTTAAGTATTGTTGGACATCGAAGGTTTCCAAGCTCCGGGTGGCTGGGGCTTCAATGGGCTGGGTTTTGGGTGCGTTTTTTTTGAATATACGGGGAAATTGCTGCGCTTGGGAGGCATAGCTCATCAAGCACAGCAATCCAATAAATAAAATTCGGAATTGGAAACTCATTCGCCGTCTATACAAGCTCTTTTTCAGCCAAATATCTTTCTGCATCTAATGCAGCCATGCAACCTGTTCCAGCGGCAGTTACGGCTTGGCGGTAGATATGATCCTGAGCGTCTCCACATGCGAAGACTCCTTCAATATTGGTTCTGGTGCTTCCTGGCTGGGTGATGATATAGCCGGATTCATCCATGTCAATGTAGGATTTGAAAATATCAGTATTTGGCTGGTGGCCTATGGCAACAAAAAATCCAGTTACATTCAATTCAATGGTTTCACCGGTTTGATTGTTTCTCAATCTTGCACCGGTCACTTCCTCGTCACCCAAGATTTCTTCCGTTTCTGTATTCCAGAGAATTTCGATTTTCGGGTTGTTCATGACACGCTTTTGCATGATTTGAGAAGCTCTCATCTCGTCTCTCCTCACGATCATGTAAACCTTATTACAAATGTTGGCAAGATAGCTAGCCTCTTCACATGCTGTATCACCTGCCCCAACGATGGCTACATCTTGGCCTCTGAAGAAAAATCCATCACAAACCGCACAGGCTGAAACACCTTTTCCATTAAGACGGGTTTCGCTTTCAAGCCCAAGCCACTTCGCAGAGGCTCCGGTTGAAATCAAAACGGTATCTGCATGAATGGTTTTTTGATCGTCTACAATTACTTTGTGGGGTCTTTGAGAAAAATCAACTTCTGTAACCAGACCGTATCTCACATCAGTACCGAATCTTTCTGCCTGCTTCCTAAAATCCTCCATCATTTGAGGGCCCATTACCCCCTCAGGGTAACCTGGGTAATTCTCAACATCTGTGGTAATGGTCAACTGTCCACCAGGCTGGCCTCCAGTATATAAAACAGGCTTTAAACCTGCTCTTGCAGCGTAAATGGCTGCGGTATATCCTGCAGGACCTGACCCAACTATTAAAACTTGTATGCTTTCTATATCTTGGCTCATGGATTCATAAAATTTAAGGTTGGCAAATTTTAACAATTTATCTCTTTTAACAAAGGTTATTCTTGTTAAAAATAGCTAATTCAAAGGTAAAATGCTCTGCGGTTTATTTCGATATAAACCATAAAAAAAGGGGATAAAATCCCCTTTTAACATTGTTTCTAATAAGATATTGTATTATCCGAGGTAAGGTTTCAAAGTCTTGCTTCGGCTGGTATGTCGTAATCTTCTGATTGCCTTTTCTTTGATCTGTCTTACTCTTTCCCTTGTCAAATTGAATTTCTCTCCAATCTCTTCCAAAGTCATGGCATGTTCACCATTCAGACCAAAATACAAAGTAATTACATCAGCTTCTCTCTGTGTCAAAGTTGACAATGCCCTCTGAACCTCCTTGCGAAGGGAATCATTCATCAGGCCATCATCTGGTTTCTCTTCACCATCATTTTCCAAAACATCCAAGAGGCTGTTTTCTTCACCTTGTACAAATGGTGCGTCCATTGAGACGTGTCTACCCGAAATCTTCATGGTATCCACTACCTCACCAGCAGTGACTTCCAATACCTCGGCAAGCTCCTCAGGAGATGGCTCTCTTTCGAATTTTTGCTCAAGTTCTGAGAAAGTTTTGCTGATTTTGTTCAAAGACCCTACCCTGTTCAGTGGAAGTCTAACAATCCTGGATTGCTCGGCAAGAGCTTGCAAAATGGACTGTCTGATCCACCATACGGCGTAAGAGATGAATTTAAAACCTCTAGTTTCATCAAATCTTTGGGCAGCTTTGATCAGGCCTAGGTTACCTTCGTTGATAAGATCCCCAAGTGATAAACCTTGATTTTGATACTGCTTAGCTACAGAAACGACAAACCTTAGGTTGGCCTTAGTTAATTTTTCAAGAGCTAGTTGGTCGCCTTCACGGATTCTTTTGGCAAGAATCACCTCTTCATCGGCTGTCAAAAGGTCAACCTTACCTATTTCCTGTAAATATTTATCAAGAGATTGACTCTCTCGGTTAGTAATCTGTTTGCTAATTTTAAGCTGCCTCATTCAATTTCGTTTGTTTTGTAAAGACTGGTGTAATAACAGATGTATATTGAAAATAAGTTCAAAATACTAAAATGGTTTCAGATTATTTTAATCTTTTTTCTCCTGCTTTTCTGGTTTAGGTAATAGAGCCTTTCTGGAAAGCTTGAATTTGCCGGTTTTCTTATCTACGTCAATCAATTTGACCATGATCTCTTCACCTGGCTCTAGCACGCCTTCCATGTTTTCCAGTCTTTCCCACTTGATTTCAGAAATATGCAACAGGCCATCTTTGCCTGGCATGAATTCTACAAACGCCCCAAATGGCATAATATTTTTAACTTTACCCGTATAGGTCTCCCCTATCTCTGGCTGAGCAACAATCCCTTTGATTCGGCTGATGGCAGCATTCATGGAATCCTCATTATTAGAGAAAACATTGATTTTGCCTGCATTATCCACTTCTTCTATTACAATTGTAGCACCGGTGTCCTTTTGGATTTCTTGGATTACTTTACCACCTGGCCCGATCACTGCACCGATCAATTCCTTAGGAATCATCATGTTGTAAGATCTTGGTGTGTGCGGCTTAAGTTCCGCTTTAGGGGCATCAAGAGTCTTGCTGATCTCTCTCAAAATGTGGAGTCTACCTTCTTTAGCTTGGTACAAAGCTTCTTTCAAAACATTGTAGTCTAAGCCTTCCACTTTCAGATCCATCTGGCAAGCCGTGATACCTTTTTCAGTACCGGTTACTTTGAAATCCATGTCACCCAAGTGATCCTCATCACCGAGGATATCAGAAAGGATGCTGTATTTCCCGGTTTTTGCATCGGAAATCATCCCCATAGCAATACCCGTCACAGGAGCTTTGATCTTGATGCCTGCGTCCATCAGGGCCAAGGAACCAGCACAAACTGTGGCCATGGATGACGAACCGTTGGATTCCAAGATGTCAGAAACGATTCTGATAGTATAAGGATTTTCTTCCTCAGGAGGCAATACTTTTTTCAAAGCTCTCATGGCCAAGTTACCATGTCCAACTTCTCTTCTTCCCGGTCCTCTGTTTGGCTTTACTTCACCTGTGGAGAATCCTGGGAAATTATAGTGTAAAAAGAATTTGTTGTAACCCGAAATGGTAGCTCCATCGATCATCTGCTCATCCATCTTGGTTCCCAAGGTACAAGTGGTTACAGATTGGGTTTCCCCTCTGGTGAAAACAGCCGAACCGTGGGCAGATGGCAAGTAATCAACTACAGACCAGATCGGACGGATTTCGTCAGTCTGTCTTCCGTCAAGTCTTTTCTTTTCATTCAAAGTAAGGTTTCGAGCCGCCTCCTTGTGGATCTTGCTGAAATATGGACCGATAAGGCTGGCCTCATACTCATGCTCTTCACCTAATGATTCAACGAACTCAGTTTTGATGGCTTTGATCAATTCACCTCTTTGTGATTTGTTAGCCAATTGGCGACCTACCACTTCGTAGATTTTATCGTAGAGCTCAGTCTTCATTTTATCAAATAAAGGCTGGTCTTCTTTTTCGTGAGAATACTCCCTTTTGGTTTCTTTACCCACTGCAGCTTCAAGTTCTTTCTGAACCTGGCAGTGTCTTTTGATCTCCTCATGGGCAAATTGAAGCGCTTCTACCATCTCGTCTTCTGAGATCTCGTCGCCTTCACCTTCCACCATAAGGATGTACTCCATAGAACCAGCAACGATCAACTCCATTGAAGCTGACTGCAATTGGGTTGGAGTGGGGTTGATGATAAGATTGCCATCAATTTTGGCAACCCTTACTTCTGAAATGGGGCCATTGAAAGGAATGTCGGATACGGCAAGAGCCGCAGAAGCCGCCAAGCCCGCAAGTGCATCCGGAAGCACATCTGCATCGCCTGACATCAAAGTGATGGCGATTTGGGTGTCAGCATGATAGTCATCCGGGAAAATAGGGCGGATAGCTCTATCTACGATACGGCTGATTAGAATTTCATAGTCGGAAAGTCTCCCTTCTCTTTTTAGGAAACCTCCTGGGATTTTACCTGATGCGGCAAATTTCTCTTGGTAATCCACTGACATGGGTAGGAAATCAACCCCTTCAGCAGCTTCTTTTTTAGAAACAACAGTGGCTAATAGCATGGCATTTCCCATCCTTACCACCACAGCCCCATCGGCTTGCTTGGCTAAGGCACCAGTTTCAATAATAATTTCTCTTCCGTCCTCTAACTTGATGGACTTTGAAATGACGTTTGGTAACATACAATTTTGTTAAGAATAACTTAAGATAGTTTTAAAAGTAAGGTTTAATAGCTGGGGGTAGTAGAATCAAAAAAGTAAGGTTCTCCCTAGGAAGAACCTTACAGTCATGTTTTTTATTTACGTAATCCTAAGTCTGCAAGTACAGCTCTGTATCTTTCGATATCATTTTTGTAAAGATAATTCAAAAGACTTCTGCGCTTACCTACCAGTTTCAAAAGACCCAATCTTGAAGAGTGATCTTTTTTGTTGGTTTTAAGGTGGTCAGTTAAGTGCTTGATTCTGAATGTGAATAAAGCGATCTGAGACTCAGGAGAACCAGTGTCTTTATCAGATTTTAACCTACCATGATTTTTAAACAACTCTGTTTTTTTCTCTGATGTTAAATACATGCTTAGTTAATTAGATAATGATAATTTTTTAAAACAGCTACAAAGATAGCGGTTTTATTTCTAACAATAAAAACTTATTTTGATCTTTTACGCCCAAAACGACCCCAGAGCCCCTTTATCTTACTAAATAGCTTCTGATAGAGTTCAGCTTCAAATAACCTGGCATCTTTTCTTGCCTGCTTCAAGAAAAAGAAACCCACAGGTATAAGACAAAGGTTGGCAAACCAAGTACCTATCAAAGGATCCACAATCCCTTCCTTGGCCCATTTTTCCCCCGTAATGGTCAGCATATAGAAAATGATAAAGAAAATGATGGAGAAAAGTACCGGCATTCCCAATCCGCCCTTTTTAATAATTGCTCCTAAAGGAGCTCCTATCATAAACATGACTATACAAGCAAATGCCTGCGTATATTTTTGGTACCAAGCAATTTCAAATCTTCTGAATTCCCGCTCCAGATTATCGATTTTAGTCTTTTGAATATTGAATTGGTTCTTCATCGTTCTAGCCGAATTCAAGGCAATGGACGCTCCTCTGACATTGGTTTTCGAATTTTCAAAGAGGGAATCCAAGTCAGCAATCTTCTTTTCAGAAAAACTAAGCCAAACGGGCTGCTGGACTAAAATTTCTGAAGCAACTTCTTCCTCTGTTTCAGGGGCCACCGTATCTGCAGTTGCCGCTGTAGTGGTATCTGGCTGATTTGCGGCAGTCTCCCCTCTCCGGATTGCCTCCAATGTATCAACGGCTGCCAAAGAGTCGGGCATACCTTCCAAGTATTCCTCGTCATCTTCAAATTCCTCAAAATCCTGTTCTTGGTAAAAGAGTTCAACATGGTCAATTGGGATATTGAGGTCCACCTCTTCGAGGGAAGTGGAGTCACCTTCGGCCAAAGCGACACTATCGACCTGTTTAGCTTCTTCGATTAGCTTTTGCTTCCAGCGTTCGTTTCGTATGGAATCCGCACGTTCCTTTTTGGCCAAAATATCACGCGGGGCAGTAAGCTTCCTGTTTTTGGTGAAATAGGAATAATTGGACTCCGTATTAATGTAGTTGTAATAATGGAAAGAATTCAGATCCCGCCCCATAGAGTCTAAATCAAACCGGATTTCCCTGATGTTCTTAATACTCCGGTTATTGGACCATTGGTCATCTGTAGTCCGATTAAGGTTAAAGGCATCCAAACTGAAAACCATTTCATTCTGGTTAAAGCTGGTCCTGCTAAAATCCACCGGTTTTTCCTTAATCCCTCTATGGCTACCACTCTCCTGATAACTGTTGCCATGGAAAAGGGTCAGCTTCATGTAGCGGTCATTGAAAAAAGGTTCCATTCTTCCCGAATCCGCCATGGTAATACTTGTGTTGCCTTGGCCCGATGAATGGTCGTAAATGATGATATCTTTCAGGGTGACATCATCCAGCTTTCTATTTACCTTAATACTGTAATTAGGAATGCCATTATAGAAAACCCCCTCCTGAATGTCCAATGCAGGAGACTTCATGCGGATATCATACAATAAACTGAAAGTTTTGAGGTTTACCCGGGGGACTAGGTAATTGTTTGACAGGTAAGCAAAAAACGTAAGGATCACCACAAATATCCCAATAGGCAAAAGAGCCCTCAATAGGGAGATGCCACTACTTTTGATAGCAGTCAATTCAAAATGCTCTCCCAAGTTGCCAAATGTCATCAGGGCAGAAAGCAACACCGCCAGCGGCAAGGCCATAGGACTAATACTGATCACGAAGTAGCTGATCAGCTCCATATAAATACTAAAACTCAATCCCTTTCCGAATATCTCATCAAAATATTTGAGCATATTCACAATAAGTAGGATAAAGTCTACTACTATAAATGTAAGGAGAAAAGGGCCGATGAAAGACCCAAGTATTAATTTATCTAGTTTTTTCATGAAGTGCTTGAGCGCTCCTTTCCTGATTATGACGCTGCAAAGGTCACAATATTATGGCAAAAAAGATAATTGATGTTAAATTATCCTCCTATTATCTCCTTCAGGTTATGGATAAGGCTGTCCCAAATGGATTCCTGTTCCTCTTCGTCATAACCGTTACTATAGTCCACCACCCTTAAAAATAGCGTCTGGGTCAATTCATTTTCATCCAATCGGAATTCCAGGTAACTTTTGTCGTCCTCATCGGGCATTGCAGGATCAAAAAATTCAAATTTCACGCTGTGATTAGATCTCAGGCCTACCATTTTGGCGTAGTGTTCTTCACCATCATATGTGAATATATAACTCTTGTCCTCGTTGATGGTGACATTGTCAGCAAACCATTGATTAAGTCCGCTAGCAGAGCTTAAATAAGGGAAAATAACCTTTTTGGAAGTATTCACCTGATAGTCAGAAACAAACTTATACTTTACCATATCACAACATTAATCATTGAATAAAAATCTCATATTTTTATGCACTAGCACTTGCATTTATATTGGAAAGCCTCCATATTTGCAGTCCCAATTGAGAGCAAACAAACTCTCAGGCGGTCTAAAAATAGGTTTCTAAATGATAGAAACATAATTTACTTAAAAAATAATTAATTTATTTACTTTTAAGTAAAAATTTCACTTAATGTCTAGGTAGCTCAGATGGTTAGAGCGCAGGATTCATATCCGCCGCGGCGGACGGCAGTTCGATTCACGTATCGAATTGTTTAATATTGAAATAAAAATTAATGGCGAGGTAGCTCAGATGGTTAGAGCGCAGGATTCATAACCCTGAGGTCGGCAGTTCGATTCTGCTCCTCGCTACAAAGGCTTTCTTAACAGAAAGCCTTTTCTTTTTTAAACTTAAATTTTTCAAGTATGTATACCGTTTACGTGCTTTACTCTTTTACCTCAAAAAAGCTTTACCCCGGCTTTTCTTCGGATTTTATTACGAGGTTTCACTTTCACAATGAAAAATCCACCAAAGGGTTTACTAAAAAATTCAGACCCTGGTACTGTATACATGTAGAGTTTTTTCAACTTATTAAGGAAGCCATGAGTCGTGAAAAAAACTTAACCCAGCTCTTCTCCCATTACTTTTAGACCAACATATTTATATTTGCAGATATGATGGAGAATGGTAGTAAAGGTAAATTGATTGAGAAAATCCAAAATTGCGATAATCCCTATTTGCTCAAGCAACTCGAGGCTTTGGTTAATAGGGAGAAAGCACTAGACCCTTTAGGTAACTTTTCTCAAGAATACCCCATATTGTTGGAAAGTCATACTAGCCGGGATTTACGGATTTTTAAAAACATGGAAAGCCCTGTGGACAATCCCCTTTCGAGGTATGACACAAAAGTAACCCCTTATTTTTTCTATATCAGTGTATTGATGCTGATGATTTCAGCAGCCATTCTAAACTCCATTTCGCATGATGAAGAAAATCTTTTCATAGCTGTTTTTCAAGCTAAAACTGCTGCTATATACTGGTCTATCTGGTTTGTTTATTTATTGGACTTTGGGTTGATATTATTTTTGGCTAGAAAACATAACCAGAAAATCGCAACTGGGGAGTTTATTTTCAGGATTTTTGCACTGGCGTTTCCGCCTTTAAGGATGGTATCAAGGCACATCCAAAACATCGAACTGGTATGGGTCCCCTTTTTCGGTTGGAGCCAAAGCAACGAGGGTTTGCTCAAACTGCTTAAAAGGAAATTCTCACTGCCCATGATATTTATCGCTCTTCTAATTCTGCCTGTGCTTATTGTGGAGTGGAAATTTTATGATGAGGTATCCACATTTTTGGAAACCGATCTAACATTTCTTTTAGACATGGTGCAGGCATTTATATGGATGGCTTTCGCTTTTGAATTTATCCTCATGTTTTCAGTGTCTAACGAGCGCCTTGATTACGTGAAGCGCAACTGGATAGATGTTGTGATAATCTTGCTTCCCTTCATTGCATTTGTAAGATCTATACGGCTGATTAAAATTGCCCGCTTGACCCAGATTGCAAGAGGTTATAAATTGCGGGGTATTCTTATGAAAGCGAGGCAGGGGCTCATATTTGCCAATTTTTTCTACAGGATTCTGACCATTAAACCCACCTTTCAAATCAAAAACCTCAAGAAGCAATTGGACAAAAATCAACGGGAAAGGGAAGAAATTGAGGAGCAGCTTATTGAGTTGTATAGAGTCCTGAAAGCAAAAAAGGCGACCTAACTCGGCCGCCCAGTCATTATAACCTAACTAATTTCAATTCTTTTGGTGTTCTTAGGTGCTGAAGGTTCTTTTTTAGGCAGATTTACCTTCAGAATCCCGTTGTCGTATTTGGCATCAATTCTCTCCTGCTCTACAGTTTCAGGCAGTCTGAATGACCTGCTGATGCTGGAGTAAGAAAACTCTTTCTTTCTGTACTTATCATTAGTCTCATCCGAGGAATGCTCTTTTTCCGCACTGATCGTCAGTACACCTTCATCAATGTCAATCTTGAAATCTCCCTTTTCAAATCCGGGCGCAGCGATTTCAAGCTTGAAGTTCTGCTCATCTTCCAACACATTGGTGGAAGGCACTTCGATGTTTTGATCGATATTCCAAAACTTGTCTTCCCAGGTAAATGGGTTCTCGGAACCGAAGAAATCCTGGACCATCTTGGGCCAAAATCCTCCATTTTTTTTGCTTAATGTGGTCATGGTTGTAGGCTTTAATTCTTTCGTAAATTTAACCCTAACCTACTGATATTAAAAATGATATATGTCAGTTTTTAAGTTTTTTGGATAGAAACTATTAACAAGGAGTTATTAAGCTCTTTTAACAAATAGGACATAAAAAAAGCGGGTAGAGAACCCGCATTTAAATTATTTTTTTATGGCCTTCCCGGCTAGTTCACCCGTGTATTCCCCTTCATCAATGGCCAATTTTCCATTAACCATAACGTATTGCATTCCGCCTGACAAGGCACTTGGGTTGTCGTAATCCGCATTGTTTTCCAGTTCATCTAACCTGAAAAGTATCAAATCGGCATAATAGCCTTCCTTGACAAATCCCCTATCTTTTATTCCCAAGGTCTCTGCCGTCAAACCGGACGAGCTGTGAATAGCAAACTCCAATGGGATAACATTTTTTTCCAAGGTGTATTCCACAAGTTTTTTGGTAAAGGAGCCATACTTGCGCGGATGTGCCACCACACCATCTGACCCCGTCATCATCCAAGGCTGCCTCATAAAGTTTACAATATCTTCCTCTTGCATGTTAAATGAAACAACACGAACCGCAGATGATTCTTTTAGGATTTTGAAGACTGCTTCCCAAGGTTCCATTTGCCACTCTGCAGCCATTTTCTCCAAGGATTTGCCGTCTATTTCAGGCATTTTTGAATCACTTAAAATAAGAGAGGAGGGACCTCCCCTTCTTCTGATGTTTTCCGTCATTCCTTCCGAAAGAGTATCGAGTAGATTGGGGTCCTGGAGCCTTTCTAACAGGGCCTCATATCCCCCGTCTTCGGCCCATCGTGGGACCACCGCCGCAATCAGGCTGGTTCTGCTGGCTTCATAGGGATATTGATTAGCAGTCACCTCCATGCCAGCGTCCTGGGCCTCTTCGATCTTTCTGATTACTTCATCACTCATTCCCCATACATCGGCTCCAAGAGCTTTGAGATGGGAAAAGTGGATGGGAATCCCGGATTCTCGTCCTATTTCCAAGGTCTCCTCAACAGAGCTTAGGAGACCAATAGAATAGCTGCTTTCATCACGCATATGGGTATCATAGATTCCCCCATGTTGGTGGGCTACTTTTGCAAGTGCCACCACTTCACTTTTTTCTGCGAAGCTACCCGGACTGTAAAAAAGACCCGTGGAAAGTCCCAAGGCTCCTTCCTCCATACCCTTTGCTACCAGAGATTTCATTTCCTCCAATTGATTTTCATCTGGAGCCACATCCTTATTGCCCAATACCAACCGTCGGACGGTGCCGTGTCCTACAAAGAGGCCCGCATTGGTCCCTATACCGTTTTTTTCCCATTCGTCTAGCTTTTCTCCGATTGGAAATGGTCCACTGCCATCGTTGCCTCCTATCACCGTAGTGACTCCCTGCATGAGGTAGGCCAAATTGCTCCTGCGATCCGGGTGGCTGAGGTCCCCTTCCACATGGGTATGGGGATCAATAAAGCCAGGAGCCAAAATCATCCCTTCGGCTTCTATCTCTCTTGAAGCGGCAAAACCAGCTTTTGCCTTTCCAACAAATACGATCTGACCGTCCCTGACCCCCACATCTTTAACTTTCCCAGGGCTATTGGTGCCATCATAGACTTTGGCACCTTTTATTAATATATCTAGATCCTGTCCTATCACCTCTCCTGAGATAACAAGGGCAGAAACTGCCATAAATGTCTTTAAAATCTTTCTCATTGGATCCTTTCCTCTTTAGCCAACTCGGAAGTTTTATCGCTATTTTTATTGAACTCAGTGATTATTTGATAGGTTGTGGGCACTGATTTTTCCAGCCTTCCCAATGTTTCGCTTGGTATGTTGGAATTACTAAATGGTACTCTTTTCACATATTCCTGAACCTCCCCGGCTGTCCTTCCATATTTGAAGTCATACGGGAATCTTCCTTTATCATCCACTTTGACGTTTGGATTGTCTGTATTGGGCACACTGATATAAAACTCGCTTTCTTGCATATCACCATCCAAATTGAAAAGGTCCTGCTCATCCAGAAAAGCATATAATTCTTCAGCGACATTGATAGCCGGATCAACGATGGCAATATTATCGGCCATGTGCTTTCTATAGACATACTCGCCGTTTTGCTGATAATTGCGCAATTCTTCAAGGACTTGCTCGATTTCCTGGGTCAAATAGGGATAGTGCGTACAGCCCAACATCACTACTTTAAGTGGTTTGGGGTTTTCTGCCTTTCTGATTTTTTCCATCATGGAAACTAGGTGATACCGGACATAATTATCAGAACTGTTGATTTGAAGAACTTCACAGTCCCCACCGCTTTGGACATCACATAACATCTTATTATGGTCAAAATCAAAGTTGTAGACGTCCATAAGCGTCTGGTCAATTTTGAAATCCTCATGATCTAAGGATGGACCTCTGTAATCCTCTCGAGGGCTATCCAGGTCACGGTTGATATAATCAGGCTCCTCGTCTACTGCCTCGGCAATTCCATGGCCTCCCTGATTATAAACTTGGATGTCACCAGTAAAACCCATTTCCTCCATTTTTTTCAAAATAGTGTTTTCATATCCTTTGGAGGCAATGGTGCCTACTGTGGCAAATACGGCAATAGCCCCATCTTCATCTTGCTCAAAATGGCTCAAGGCGCCCTTGGCTCCGGCATCAATCACGCCGATTACTTTTAAGGGAACCCCGGATTTATCGATAAAGGCCTCAATGTTTTCCTTTCCGTAAGCCGTTGCTGTATTGCAGGCAATTACCATAGCCTTTACAGGCTGCTTATCCCTTCTGTATTCTGAGGCGTTCTGGGATGGGTAATACTTATCTGAAAGTAAAAATTGGGCATCTTTGATAATGTGCTCAATCAGCAGATCCGACTTGTTTTCAGCATAATAATTACCATAAGGCATATTGGCTTGATCGGCCAGATAAATGAACTTCTCATTGGAAAAATCCGGTACCTGATCCGAACCGGATTTACGGCTCATGTTATCATGTTCATCAAAATCCAGCAGTGAGTTCAAAATGGTAAGACCACCAGTACCGGAGTCGAATACTCCAATGGGCAACTTTCTGTCCTTATGCGGGTAATTCTCAAAGTCAACATGAAAGAAGCTGTCCTGATCTTCAATGATCGCTCTTTCTATGGGCAATAACTCTGCCTGAGCATGACCTGCCTCCTGCTGCTGACAGCTTTGAAGGGACAGACCCGCGGCTATTCCTAATAAGAGGGTATTAATCTGTTTTGTACTTATCATGTGGGTTCACTGTATTTTATGATATAGTTTTCAATTAAATCGGCAATGGACGCAAAATGCGAGGAAGGCGCGCTTCCTTTTGGCCGGGAGGTCAGCACAATGATCATATCCAGATCTGGAATAGTCATCATGTATTGGCCTCCAAATCCTATGGCGCAATAAGTCGGGTAACCAGCCGCTTCAATCAACCACCAAAGATAACCATATCCCAATATTTCGAAAGGCCGTGAGATTCCTTGTGGTTCTGTTTGGAAAGAAATGCTTTCTTCAATCCATTCCTCTGAAACAATCTGCTTTCCATTAAAAACTCCCTTTTTTTTGACCAGTACCCCGATCTTGGCAAAATCTCTAGGTCTCAGGTGAATGTTATTTCCGCCTTCATTATAGCCCTGGGGGTCCTTTGACCATTTTCCTGGAGTTATTCCCATAGGTTCATAAAGATACTTTAAGGCAAATTCATCAGAAGGTACCCCAACAGCATGGGACAAGGCCGCCGACAGCAAATGCGTATCACCCGTGCTATAGCCATAAAGAGTTCCAGGATCCGCCTCCAACTCTTGGTCTAAAGCAAACTGAAGCCAATCATCACTTGCCACCCATGGTGCATAATTGCTCAAACTCGTTGGTTCCAAACCACTTTGCATCAACATGAGATGCCGTATGGTAATTTCTTCCTTCCTTGAGTCAAGATCATCGTGGAAAAGGTGGGGGAGAAAATCCTTGATTGGCTGGTCTATGGATTCTATATAGCCATTCTCAATAGCTAATCCAATCAGTAGATTTAATATGCTTTTTGAACCAGATTTTACATTACTGAATCCGGTTTTTTCAAATTCATTGTAATAGTTTTCAAAAACCAGGCTATCATTTTTTAGGATCAAAAGACTGTTAAGCCTTTCCATTTGATTGGCTCGCTTTTGAATAGCGTTTTGCTTCTCTTCTGTATAGAATTCCTTTTCTGGCAATTGGGATTGCCCCATAGAGAGCGCAGAAATTAAGAAGCAATAAGTCAAAGCTAATATTTGTTTCATTTCAATTATTGGTGGTTAGGTTTTAGAGGGTTTCAGCAACGTTCCTTAAGGAAGAATTCATGCATAAAAATACCCCTGACCATTAAAAACAGCCAGGGGCTGAATTGTCAATTGAATCTTAATTCAATACAACACCTATTCTCTTATGGTTGTAACTGGCTTCAACCTGCTCGTTACCTACCAATTCCAGTACGAGGACAATCTGATCTTCCTCTTCATCAAACTCAAGTCTCTCTACCAAAACCTCCCCAAAACTGCTGTTAGCCTCAATTTCAAAGAAGTTGTCATTTGGTAAAGTGTAATGAACGCCTTCTATAGCATTGGAAGCTTCAGCATCCACCCGAAACTCAAGGTTTACCGGTTGAGGCAGCTGCTCACCAAACATATTTACCTGGTAGCCTGCCTCACCTAAGGCCTGGGTAGGAAGTAAGGGATAATCCCTTCCCGGGGCATTGTTTCTAACTACTGCTTCCTGAAACTCAATTCTTTGATCGGTAAACAAATAGCGCTCTTCATAATTTTCAAAACATGATGTTGTAAGAGCCATTATGCCCATCAACATCAGATATATATATTTCTTCATCATAGTTTTTGGATTAATAACCTGGATTCTGTTCTAAATTAGGATTGATATCAACCTCACGGATAGGTATTCTGGCCAAGGTTCTGAAATCGTCAAATGGTATGACACCAGACTCTTTTACTATATCTCTTCCCAGTCGTTTTAAATCAAAAGAGCGGTGGCCTTCAAATGCGAGCTCTACCCTTCTTTGTCTTAAAATTTCCTCCAAAAGCTCGTCTCCAACTAATTCAACTTCATCCAAACCCGCACGCTCACGAATTACATTGAGATCCGCATTTGCTTCAGCTGACATTCCCAACATGGCATATGCCTCAGCCCTATTTAGGTAAACTTCTGAAACTCTGATCACGGGAACATTATCCAGGTTGTTGATGCCGCCTCTGCTGAAAAACTTGGTGATTTCATACTTGTCGCTGTTGTCACCCAAGCCCATCCAAACAAGCTCTCTTCTAACATCTCCTTCATCATACTGAGCCAGCAGGTCATCACTGAGTACGGCCAACCCTTGTGATGTAGCCGTATTGGTAGTCTCATTGAATCTGGTAGTGAATGTTGCTCTCAATGACTCATTTTGTCCAATATTCTCATTGGTCATAAATACAACTTCAAACATGGACTCTGGATGAACCTCCTGCCTCCAGGCACTGATATAGTTTTCATTGGACTGGAATGTACCCACCCCAGATGATAGGGCATTTTCAGCTTCCTGGATCACTCTTTCATAATCGCCATTATACAAGGCAACTCGGGTAAACAAGGCCGAAGCAGCTCCCACTGTCGCATAATGTGGCGCTCGTGCATTCGAAGTTTCTTGAAGTAAAGTCTGAGCAGACTCCAGATTGGTGTAAATATAACTGTAAACCTCTTCTATGGATGCTCTTGCAGCTAACTCTATCTCATCAGTTCCCCTTACACCTTGTGTCATCAAGGGCACTCCTCCTCTATTGGAGGCTTCGATAATTGCTGTTGGGTCATAGGCATATGCTCTCATCAAATCATGATAATAAAGGCCAATCAAAAACCTCATTTGACCTTCTATTCGATTTCTGAACTCCACATTTACGTCTACTTCATTCAATGCCCGTAAAATCAGGTTGGCTTCATTAATCGCATAATATGCCGATTGCCAATTGGACAAATGCGCACCTGCCTGGTTGTTGGCCTGACCTACAAGACGTATACCTGTACCGGCTGGAATGGAATTGTCTGACAAAACCTCTGGAATTGCAACCATATCCCTTCCGTATTGACTAACTAACCTCAGTCTTGAATAAACTGAATTAGTTGCTGCCTCTATCGCCTCAGGGCTGGTCAAAGCCTCTGTGGCATCAATGGATTGCTTTGGATTAACTTCTATTATCTCCTCACAGGAGGTTGAAAAAAGAAGCAATGCTGAACTAACTATATAAATTATTTTTCTCATCCTTTCTTATTTTAAAATCCTAACTGTACACCAAAAGTATAACTACGGGTTTGAGGCACTACACCTTGATTGTTGGTAAATGTGCTGCCGTCAGAATAAAACTCAGGATCATATCCTGTCCATTCGGTCCATGTCAAGAGGTTCATAGCTTGGGCATATACGCGCGCATTGGTCAACCCAAATCGGCTAAGAAACTGCGGGCTGATATCGTAACCCAAGGTCACTTGCTTTAATCTGATAAAAGAAGCATCTTCCAAGAATCTGCTCGATCTTCTGATATAGCTATCCCCGTTTACTTCAGCACCACCTTCCATGGGTCTTGGGTGAGGAGTGATCTGGCCAGGTTCCTGCCATCTTTCCTCATATACCCTTGTCAAGGAATTTCGGATGTTAAATCCGTTTCTATACCAACCTACATTAGCCTGATTATAGAATTCTCTTCCCATGTCATAGGTAAAGAATATGTCAAGATTGAATCCTTTGTAGGTGAAGTTATTACTCCATCCTCCAAAATAATCCGATAGCTCATTGCCAAATACCGCATAATCGCCAGGGTTGAGTGGGTTATACGTGATGTTACCCTCTGCGTCATACCACATCGGACGACCGGTCGCTGAATTGACACCTGCATATTGAGCTTCAAAATTTGTCCTCAAAGGATGGCCCACACGTATAGACTGGTTGCCGGGAAGAACCTGCTGATCATCCACTAGCTGGGTCACTTTGTTGTCCAAGAAGGTGATGTTGAAGGCAGATTTCCATAGGAAATTTTGGCGTCTCACAATGTCCGAGGCAACTTCGATTTCAATACCTCTGTTGACCACCTCGCCAATGTTGGAGCTGATATTTCCATATCCTCCAATCCACGGAAGGGGTTGGTCTAAGAGAAGGTTGGAACTTGTTCTGTGGAACACATCTACTGCACCATACAGCCTTCTTTCAAAAAATGAGTAGTCAATACCAATGTTGGATGAAACATTTCGTTCCCAGCCAAGATCGACATTGGCAACTCCACTTGGTTGGATACCAGGGTTGCCACCATAGTTACCAGCACCACCATACAGGCCTCTAGCTGCAAAGTTTCCTACTTGATCATTACCGGTTTCACCATAACCAGCCCTTACTTTCAATTGATCTAGCCAAGTGTTATCCTGCAAAAACCCTTCTTGGGACATGTCCCATCCTGCCGATACTGCAGGGAAGAAACCAAATTTGTTGTTGGTACCAAACCTTGAAGACCCATCGTATCTCATTGTACCACTCAAGAAGAATTTCTTCTGATAATCATAGTTCGCCTGTGTAAACACACCAAATCTTCTGAAACCTGTCCAAGTACCAAATGCGGTCAAAGGAGTAGACGCAGATGACATTTTTCTAAACTGATGAGTTGGGAACCCCTCGGCAGTTGCTCCTTCTCTTTCTCTGATGTCACTTCTGTATTCAGCACCCAAAAGGACTGTCAAGGAATGTCCGCCATCAAATGAGGTATTATAGTTTAAAGTCTGGTTGGTGATAAAATTTGTATTCTGCATGTTTTCGATTTGCAGAAATCCTTGTCTTCCGTAACCGCCTTCAGTTCTAGGATCGATATAAAACTCTGAAGACACCAATCTAAAGTCAATACCGTAGAATGACTTGAAGGTCAAGTTATCCAAGATATCGTAGCTCAGGCTGAAATTACCGATAGCAGATTTACTTTCTGATCTAGCCGTATTATATAAAGCCGTCTGAACAGGATTGTATCTTAAAGTACCTGGAAGTCCACCTAGAGGTGCATTCCACGAACCGTCTTCCAAATAAAAAGGCTCAGTTGGAATAATCATCGGAGAGGCAAATTGAGGCGCGGCAAACAAACCTGTGGTACCTACACCATCGTTACCATTTTGCACAATTGAACTCAAATTCATATTCATGTCTAAGGTAAGCCGATCATTAGCCCTATGTGTGATACCCATACGAGCCGTCGCTCTTTCAAAATCAATCCCTACAACATTTCCTTCATGATTGTTATAGGATCCAGACATGATGAAATTTGTCTTGTCATTTCCTCCGGAGGCTGACAATTCAATGTTATCTACTATGCCGGTTTTAAAACCGATATCCTGCCAGTCATATGTAGGCAAGCCAGCAATCTGGGCATCTGTAAGATCAGGAGAAAGTCGAGATTCAGTAAGTACCCCTCTTCGAACGGTTTCTGGGGATCTGTCGGGGAATCTATTTCCAATAGCCTCCATCCTAGAGTTCAGATATTGCTGAGAGTTCATCATATCTACCTTTGGCATGGGCTCAGTTACACCTTTGTAGTAGTTAAGGGTGAACCTGGTTTTGCCTGCTGTACCTTTTTTGGTTGTAATCAGCACCACACCATTTGCTGCCTGGGCCCCATAAATAGAAGCTGCTGCTGCATCCTTTAAGATCTCCATTGACTCAATGTCATTGGGATTTAGAAATGATAAAGGATTGTTTTCCGTTCGGTTAGTGTTAACGCTTTCAGCATTGATTTGAACACCATCTACAATGTACAAAGGCTGGTTTCCAGCAGTGATTGAACCCTGGCCACGGATATTGATATTCACTTGACCACCTGGTACACCAGATGAGGACTGTACCAAGACCCCAGCAGCTCTACCTTGCAGCGCTTTGTCAAATGACTGCACGGGCATGTTTTCAATCTCTGCTCCGCTCACTTGAACCATGGAACCGGTAATAGCTCTTTTTTCCTGCACTCCATAACCGGTGATTACCACTTCCGAAAGGTCAGAGACATCGGGAGTCATGGAAATATTGAACTCAGTTTGGTTGCCCACCCTTACTTCTTCAGTTCTATAACCCATAAATCTGATTACAAGCGTGGCATCTTCTGGCACGTCTAGGGAAAACTCCCCGTCCATATCTGTAGTGGTACCCGTTGTAGTCCTTCTCACCATAATGGAAACCCCAGGTAATGGTTCTCCATTTTCATCTGTGATTACCCCGCTAATGGTCTGGTTTTGCTTAATTGTTTGGCTTTTGGGTTGTTTAGCTGGGGAGACTGAAGTTTCCTCCTTTTCCAAAATAGCTATTTGGCGGCCTGAAATTTTGTAGCCTAGAGAAGTTTCCTTCAACACATCCTGGAGAATAGATTCAATTTCTCGGTCTTCGGCAGATACGTTGATTTTCTTACCTTGGTTTTTACGGATTACCTCATCCTTGTACAGGACCAAAAAGTCACTGTTTTCCTCTATTTTACCGAACAAATCAAATAGGGAACCGTCTTTAAGTTGTAGGCTAACACGGTTGTTTTGGGAATAGCTTTCGGCGGCTACTCCAAAAATGCCTACGAAAAGGAAAATGAAAGTCAGTTTCATACATAAAAAGACTTTAGCCCCCACCCCAATCGGGTAGGGTTTAGAATAGATTTTTTTCATACTTTTGTATTGACTTTTGGTTTACATAAGTTAATGTGCCTCAAGGGGTATTGGTAGTACCACTCAGGCGGTATACGGGATGTGTTGGCGCACATTCCGTATGCTTTTTTTTAAAGGAAATGATCATTTCATCAATAAGTACCTCCTTTCATTTTTTGAATATTTTAATGATGTTGTGGCAGTAAGGATATCTAGAACCTCCTCTAAATCTTGCTTTAAATCGAGTTTCCCTGTGAAGGTTTCTTCGTTAATGGAAGGGTCTACAAGTTCTATTTTGACATTGTAAAATTTCTCCAATCTTTTGCTGATGGTTTTAAGATTGGTATTTCGTAATTTGATATAGCCGTCTTTCCAAGCTACATAGTATTCTGTGTCTACCGGCTTAATCTTTACTTCTCCGGTAGCAGGACCAAAAACCGCCCTGTCGTTGGGTTTAAGCATATGTCCTTTTCCTTTGAAAATGGCCTTTTTGCCTGTATGGATTTCTACACTGCCACTGACCAAAACTGCAGAAACTGTAGACTCATCTGGATAAGAGGAAATATTGAAAGCAGTACCCAACACACGCAAATCCATATTTTTGCTTTGCACCGTAAAAGGTCTTTTTTCGTCCTTGGCTACTTCAAAAAACGCCTCCCCTTCCACAAACAGCTTTCTTTCTTTATCATTGAAGGAAACAGGATATATAAGTTTGGAGCCTGAGTTAACCCAAACTTTGGTGCCGTCTTCCAAAGTAAGGCGGCTTTTCTTGCCATAGGGCACAATTAATGTATTGTACTCACTGGAGGCAGCCGCTTTTGCTTTCCGATCAATATTGATTTCTCCTTTCTTTGAATAATCGATATCGGAATCATCATTTTCTAAAAGTAAAGTTTCATCTTCCGACAAAATCAATTGGGTTTCAGTCACAGAACTCATATCAGCCCTTGCTGCCAGATCCTCCATCTGATCAGATTGGCTAATTAGAAACTGATATGTAAAAAAGACAAGGAGGAAACTGAGTGAAGCTGCTAAACCCAGTGGTAGGTAGTTGCTCTTAGAAATAAACGGTTGATTTATTTCTTGGTCAATATTCTGCCAAAGACGATCCTTCCGCTCAGTTGAAATTTTCTTCTGACTAAATATTACCTTAAATTCTCTTTGGAATTTCTTTAAAAACCTTTCGGCATTCCCAGAACCATCATTTGGAATCTTTTCCCGCATCCTCTATTGTTTTACTCTTGTTTATAAAGAGATGCAATAGCTGGAGGTATAGACAAGATTATAAGATTAATTTCAAAAAAAATTTTTTCCTTAGAATAAAACCGGAAGGAAAGTACGTAGAACTTGGGTAAATGTACTTTTTTGTAATGAGGGATTTTGAAGAATTTGAAGGTCGTTCAATTCTTCCTTTAGGCATTTTGCAGTTCTATACATCAGGGTTCTACAAGAAGCCGGGGACATGTCCAGAATTTCGGAAATGGCTTCATAATCCATGTCTTTGACAAACTTCAAAAAAATGATTTCCTTTTGTCTCGGGGTAAGCTTTTTCAAAGCCATTTTTAGCTTCAGTAAGATCCGCTGATCGGTTTCTTGGGAAATTAGGTTCTTCTCCAAGCTTTCCTCAATCAAAAAATCGGTAGCATCCGGCTTCAGACTAAAAAGCCTGCTCTTCTTAAGGTTTGAAAGTAATTTTCTGCGTAGACACGAAATTAGATAAGCTTTGGGGTTAGAAGGGGGAGAAATTTTACTCCTGTAATGGAATAAGTCAATGAACACATCTTGAATCCCATCTTCCACTAGGCTGGAATCATGGCACATACAGCATCCATAATGGTAAAGATCTTCAAAGTATTTTTCATAGATGTCTTTCAACGCCCTCTGCTTCCCTTTGCGAAGCTCTTCCCACATACCCTTGTCCAGCGTTGATTGAATCATAAATTACTTTAGCTACCAGCTATATTCTTTATCAGTAAGTTATCTTGATGTTAAACCTTTAAATTTAGTCCTTTAAAAGTTAAGGCCAAATGTCAAAGCTAGAAAATTGATAAACGGTCGGATTTGATAAACAAAAAGGGGGCGCCCAATATGGACACCCCCTTTTTGTTTATGCATTTCTAATCGAGCTTAGGCGACCTATAATAATTCATACCCATCTTATCCCATCTAGCGGTGTGCTTCTTTAGCCTTTGCTTGTAATCTTCAAAGCTTCTGTGCCCCTGGGGCGTCCAACCTATTTCGGCAAGGGCGGTAATGCGAGGGAATACCATGAACTCAATATCTTGGCGGTTTTCCACACTTTCCGTCCAAAGGGGCGCTTCCACTCCTAATATTAGCTCTTTGCCTACTCCCTCTACCAGTTCGGTAGGTTCCCAATTGTAGGCCTGGTCTATCTCGATGAGGCCTGCCCAAGTGTGGCCGATTCGGGTGGTGGAATCATACTTCATGTCCAAATAAATATGCTTGGATGGGGACATGATGATCTTGTTTCCCTGATCAGCCGCCAGCTTAATGTTTTTTTCCTTCGCCCAAAATTGTGCTATTGTGTTATCCTCAAGCTGTGCATGGGCTATTTCATCCCAACCTATACTTGTCTTGCCATATTTGGTCACTATGGCTTGGGCTCTTTCGATAAAGGGTTTATAATCGTTGAGTTCCGTCACCAACGATTCGTCTCCCCCAATATGGAAATATGGGCCAGGGGTAATTTCGGCGATTTCACGGATCACATCCTCGATAAATTGGTAAGTGATCTCCTTTTTAGTGTCTAAGGTACTGAAACCTACTTTAATGCCCGTGTACAAATCGGTGGCACTTTCATCCTCTCCATCTACTCCCAGAGCTTTTCTGTCAACAGCTAGCCTGTTTTCTTCAGGAAGTTCTATCCCTGGATTAAACTGGCCGTATGAAGCCAAAACCGCATTAGTATGACCCGGCATATCTATTTCAGGGATTACGGTAATATATCTGGAGGCTGCATAGGCTATGATGTCTTTATAATCTTCTTGGGTATAAAATCCCCCTTTGCCCCCTCCCACTTGGGTACTTCCACCGATATTGGTTAGGTTTGGCCATGATTTGATTTCAATTCTCCAGCCCTGGTCATCGGAAAGGTGCAAATGCAATTTATTGACCTTGTATTTGGCAACTTGATCGATTAGGCTTTTGACATCTTCCACAGGGAAAAAGTGCCTAGATACATCCAGCATCACCCCCCTGTAGCCATACTCAGGTTTGTCGGTGATTTTTCCTGCCGGAATGGCTATATCTGCTGTTTTTCCCTTTTCAGCTTCTGCTGGCATGAGCTGTCTTATAGTCTGAAATGCATAAAACGCTCCCTGGCCAGCTCCTGCACTGATGACGATCCCAGCTGGAGTAATTTCGATGGAATAACTTTCCGGCTCTTTTGATCCATCGATGGCTATGTTTATTTCCGCATTATCCTTCTGGACTAATTCTATCCCGGTTGATTTTTTTACAAATTTTGTGAAAAACTCAATGCCATACTCCAAATCATCTGTGTCACCATCAATTTGGTAGCCCATTCCATCTTTAAAGGCAAATGAACCTTCCCTATCCACTACCTCTAATGGTTTTGGAATGATACTGTGCTCACTTAACTTCGCCTGCTTTCTTTCTAAAGGCAACCCAATAAATCCCACCAGGCAAATGCAGGACATGACTAGAAAAAACTTCAATCCATTCATAAGTTTTTTAATTGATTACTTAAACTTAATTAATTTTTTTATAAAAGTATGCTAAGACCTTTCTATTTCACTTTATTAATCAACAATTTCATCATTTCCTCAGCGGCAACTTTGCTTTTCTCATCCAGAAAATCCCTTGGAGTGTTGTCTCCTATTTCATACACGAGTGATTCAGCTCCAAAAGTCATATAAAAATAGTTTCTTGACACCAGCGTGGGTTCCATTTTGTTGTTGGGTGCAATGTTGGGCTCATACCCGGGAATAGCCGATTGAATGTTTTCCAACCACTCCCCTACCATACCAGGAATATTTCCGCTCTGGTAATCCTCTCCTACTGTATAATATATATCATCCCATGTGGAATGGAAATCAATGCCAAAATAGAAAGTCCCATTGTTCTCCTCTGCCTTTTTATGCATGAAATCCCTTACGGCTCTGGTTTCCGGTTGGTAATAGTCTGCCCAATCCCTGTTTAAATCCACCCCATGCATATTATGGCGCCAGTGGCCATTGTCCACTCCATCGGGATTGACCATGGGTACTACCAACACGGTAAACTTTTCCCTAAACTGCTCTGCCAAATCACTATCCCCTACCAAGGTTTCGACAAATGACTGCATGGCCAATTGACCAGTCACCTCGGGAGGATGTTGACGGGCAATTACCATCACCATTTTATCCTTGTCAGGATTTCCAATAGTTAAAGCATTTATTTCCCGCTTTTCAAGGCTTTCTCCAATCTTTTCCATACTCACAAAAGGCTTGGAACTTATCTGCTCAGCCCATGAATGGACCCTTTTGGAATCATGGATCTCCTGTCCTGCTACCCATAAGGTATCAGGGGAGACGGCAAGTTTCAAAGTGGCCGCCTCTGGCCTGTTGCGGAAATTGAAGTTTTTCAGGCTATCAGGCACCATAAAGTTGGCTGAGTCCAACGGGGCCCAGGAAACCCCATCATAGCTTATTTTGGGATAATATCGGTGCTTGCTACCAGCTTGATAGGTTAACCTTAAATAAATCTCCTTTTCTTCCTCTGCCCAAATCTGAAAAGCATACCAGGGACTTTCATTGATT
This sequence comes from Litoribacter ruber, assembly GCF_018500185.1. Taxonomy (GTDB): domain Bacteria; phylum Bacteroidota; class Bacteroidia; order Cytophagales; family Cyclobacteriaceae; genus Litoribacter; species Litoribacter ruber. The sequence continues at coordinate 213,570 of NZ_JAHBGI010000002.1, forward strand.
GGGGTATTTTCAGCAGTGATCAGGGCCACCAGGGTGCTGTCATTTTCCTGAAACAACCCATTCAGACTTCCCATAGGAAAATCATTGCTTACCGTTACCCCCATTTTCTCAAACTCAAACTCTCCCCGCCACTGCTTCTGCACTGGCCTTGAAATCGTCACCGTCCGCACCGAATCTCCCACCTCAGGCAACACCCCCGTTTGGGAATAACCTTCAAGAGTGACCATGGCGGCTAATAATATTAAAAAGCGTTTCATATATTCTTAAATTAATTTATTACGTATTCCATTTCCTTCCGCGAAGGAGCTATGTGCCCTTCTTTTTAACTTTGTGCGCCTCCTTGTGACCTTTGTGACCTATTTCTTTATTGTTTATGGTTTAAAGTTTAAGGCTTATGATTTGAAAGTGCTCCGTGAAGAAACTTTGTGCCCTTCTTTTTACTTCGTGGGACTTTGTGACCCATTTTTTTATAGTTTACGGTTTAAAGTTTAAAGCTTATGAAATTGCTCCGCGAAGAAACTTTGTGTCCCTCCTTTTTACCTTTGTGCGACTTTGTGCCCAATTTATTTCTACATAGATTTCTAATTTACCACTTTTCCCCTCTCCTACTCTCCCCTCCTTTTATAACCCTCACCAAAACATGAAGCTCGGTTCTTTAGCAGGATAAATGGCATTCAAAAAGTGTCCGACATTTCCACTTATAGTGTTCGCCCGCGTACAGAGTTTTTTGCATAAGGTGCCCCTATTGCATCCAATTAAGGTTTTTTCTGTTCGGCACATGTTTTCGATTAGTATGGATATCCACCTTAATCTTATTTGTTATGAAAGCCTCTACTATTTTTATATTTTACATGGTGTTTTTCATCAACCCCATCCTTGGGGAAGCCAAGATAAAAACCCAAATCTCCGGTCAGGTCATGGATTCTCAGGGAGTAGCTCTCCCTTTTGCCAACGTGGCTTTAGTCGAAGTGGAGTCCGAAAAATTGATAACTGGTACCGTTTCGGAAGACAACGGAAAGTTTGACTTTTCCACCTCCCAAAAAGGAACCTTTCAATTAAAGGTCACCTCAATTGGTTTTCAGCCTTTCCTTTCGGATCCTTTTGAAGTGGAAAATGATGAATCCAGAGATTTTGGCAAAATAGTCCTACAAGAAGAAACCGCTGATCTGGGTGAGGTGACCGTTAGGTCCTCGAGACCGGAGGTGATTATTCAAGCTGATAAAACAATCGTAAATGTGGAAGGAACGGTGATGGCCGAAGGTAGCACAGCCTTGGATGTAATAGGCCGCTCTCCTGGAGTGTACGTAGACAGCGATGGAAACATTAACCTCAACGGACGTTCTGGCGTCATAGTGCTGATCGATGACCGCCAAACCTACATGAGTGCGGCTGACCTGGCCAACTTTCTCCGCTCCATGCCGGCTGATAACATCAAGAGCATAGAGGTAATCAATAGCCCAAGCTCCCGATATGATGCAGAGGGATCCGGAGGGGTTATTAATATTAGGTTGAAAAAGAACACCATGAATGGTGTCAATGGTAGTGTGCAGGTAGGCCACCAGTATAACGGCTTGAATACCCCATTCACTGGAGCCACCGTGAATGTGAGATCTGGCAAATGGACGACCAATGCCAGCTTGAATTACAATGAGTGGGCAAGAATCATTGATTTGGACATTTATAGAAGATTCCAAGTCGAGGGTGGGCTTTCCAATTTTGACCAAGAGGCCAACATCAATATCCGTCGCCGTAACCTGTTTTTCAACGGCGGGGCTGATTACCAAATCAACGATAAGCATTCTGTAGGGATGAGCATTCAGGCTTCAGGTTCAGATGGGCCTGACCGTGGCCTTTCCCTTACCAATATCAGCAATCCCAATACGGCTGACCTGAATTTCCTCGAAGCCGTCAATAACAACGAAACCAACAGCCAGCGGATTTTCACCAACCTCCATTATATAGGAAATCTCGATACCCTGGGTACCAAAATAACCTCCGACATCGATATCACGAGAATGGAAACAGGAAGCTTGGGCTTTTTGGATAATTCCTACTGGCTCAATGAGCGGGTGAATCAAGAATCTGACAGGATCCGGACGGACAACGATATGCTCTATACCATATATACAGCCAAAGTTGACTTTACAAAACCTTTTAAAAACGGCAATGTGATAGAAACTGGGGTTAAAGGTAGCTGGGTAAGATCAGATAACAACCTTGATATCCAACGGGGAGTGACTGGTGAACCGCTGCGACCTGATCCCAACAGCAACATGTTTATATATAATGAAAATGTGCTGGCGGGGTATGTTAATTATAAAGGCAAATTCAGCGACAAGTTCGAATACCAAGCGGGCTTGCGTGGGGAGCATTCCGACATTACGGGCAATTCGGTAACCTTAAACCAAGTAAATGAACAAAGGTATTTCGATTTGTTCCCCAGTGCATTCTTGAAGCAAAATGTCAGTGAGAATTATAATATTGTTTACAACTACAATAGAAGAATTACCAGACCCAATTACCGTCTTCTGAATCCTTTTGTGTTCTATGTGGATCCTTTGACCACCGAAAGGGGAAATCCGAATCTTCAACCCCAATATGCGCAAAACTTTGAAATGAGCCACAATATCAAGAACGCCTATCAAATTACTTTGGCCTATGGCCGGATCACCAACTCTTTCAATCAGATCATGTCCCAAAACGAGGAGACCAGAGAGTCGGTATTTCAGGTACAGAACTTGGATAGAGCGGATAATTTCAGTTTGAGGTTCACCCTTCCCTTTGAGCTAACCGAATGGTGGAGCACAAGCAATATGCTTCAGGTGTATTACAACCGGTTCCAATCACCTTTGGGGGATGAAATGCTGGATATGGAACAGTGGTCTGGCATGGTAAGAACCCAGCATAACATCACCTTGCCAAAAGGTTTCAAAATGGAAATCATGGGCTTGTACCTTTCACCTTTTCTTGAAGGCCAAGCCAAAATCAGAGGCGTGGGTTGGGTAGATGCCGGGGTGACTAAATCATTCAAAGATGATAAAATCAGCTTAACGGTGAATGCAACTGACGTATTCCGTACCCAAGTGTTCAGGGTGAATGTGTTGTTCGATCAAATTGACACTTCGGTACAGCAGTATAATAGCAACCAGGCTATCCGCTTCACGCTACGATATAAATTTAACCGTGGAGAAAACTTCAACGTCCGCTCCCGCTCCGGCAGCTCCGAAGAACAGCAAAGGCTGGAGTGATGTTTATTAACCGCAAAGTCCTCAAAGTTGCACAAAGAACTAATGGAGTTTTTTTTAAAAAAACACTCACTTTGCGCAACTTAGCGACCTTTGCGGTTAATTTCACTCAACCTCAACTCTATACACTCTAAAAAAATCCTCCTCTTCCTCTGCATTTGGCTCACCCATAAACCAGAGTTGGTCATTTCTTACAATGAATTGCCTATTATTCAGATTGGCAGGCATCTCCATGTTTTTTAGAGTTTCCAATTCCGTATTCATAATGTTAAGTCTGGCAGGGTACTTTGATTTCAACTCCTCATACAATGCAACTTGCTTGTTCGGGTCTGTTTCAGAGCGAAATCTCTCTGCATCTACGTCATTAAAACCTGGCAAATAACTGAGCAGCAGATAGTCTCCGTATTTTTTTAAGCTATTGATTCTTCCAGTCTCCATATTGACTTTGATCGCATTTGGGTCTAATTCACCAAAAGAAACACCAGGGTCTTGCTGGAAACCTTCCAAGTCCAACTCGGCGGATTTTATTAATGCATACGGTGGATTGGCTTCGTAGACATTTAGCCTGGCATCCTTACCGACTACCATATAGATTTTCCCATCCTCATAGTGCATAGCAGGGATCATATCTGGCAGCTCATGGCCTTTGCCATTCCTGAAAAGACTGTTCTCCTCCAAACTCATAAAATGGGTGTTGGTCATGGATTTTACATCCAACCAGTTGAGAAGTTTAAAATTGTCATAATATTCCGGTGTGTTTCTGGGGTGTTCGCTCCAAGCTTGAAGCCCTACAGATAATATGCTATCTTCCGCTACTTGATAAAATTCCCATTCAGCCGTACTTCTTCCCATATAACTGATCGGCTGTTCAAAGGTGTTTTTATTCACAAGGTTTCCATCAGTGTCGTACTCAAATATGCCATTATAAGAGAGCAACTGAAAATTCCCCCTTTCATTGAATTTACCGGGTGTGTTTGGGAAATTTCCAAAACTATCTGGTCCATCGCCGGTTTTATTGAAAGTATTCAGCTTATTCCCCTGCTTGTCAGAAATAATAAAATCTCTAGTCTTAAAATCAAAAAATAAGATTTTGTCGTTATCAGGATCAATATCCATCAAAACCAACTCTCCCAAATGATCAATCTGAAGGGAGTCTTTCAATACCAAATTAACCTCTTGGTTATTATCTTTAGAATCTTCCGAATGCCCAGAACAGGCCACAACAAGACCCAAAAGTGGATACAATAGCTTTTTCATATCTTAAAGTTTTTAGAAAATTGAAACTAAGAATTAAATAATAAGTATCCAAATACATTTAGTTTTAAAATACCTGGAGAAAAAAATAACCGCAAAGCTCCCAAAGAATCGCAAAGAGATTTTATTATCTTTCGCGCCCCTTCAAAAACTTTGCGGTTTAAAAAAACTCCTCTACTCTCTTTCTCTGTGGTTAATCAAACTCAAAAACCATCCTCGGTTATTTCCTTTTCCACTACCTCACCATATTTCTGCGCGATACTCTTGATATCCTCACTTTTGCCAATGAGCAGAAACTGAAGATTCTCTTTTGGGAAATACTGCTCAATGATCTGTTGGGCTTTTTGGGTATCCAGTTCTTCCACGTTGGCTTGGAAAGTATTGATATAATTCTCATCAAAGCCATACCAAAACATCTGGGTCAACAGCCCGGCCAATTGGCGGGAGGTTTCATAATTTGGCGGAAATTGGCCCTTTACATAGTTTTTGGCAGAAGTCAACGTTTCCTCATCGATGCCCTCGCTGTGCATTCTTTCATACACCTGCAGGGCTCGATCGATAGTTTCCTCTGTATTTTCAGTGGCTGTGAAGGTCGAAATGGCAAATGTCCCAGCATACTTCATGGGAGTAAACCGGCTATTGGCCCCATAAGTCAAGCCGGTATTCACGCGCAACTCATCATTGAGCCAAGAAGTAAACCTGCCTCCCAAAACTGTGTTGACCACCTGAATGGCCACATAGTCAGGATTGTCTCTTTTCACGCCTTTCCCACCTATGAGAAAAGTGGTCTCCCTGGCATCACCTTTATTAACTAGCATCACGCGGCTGGAATCCAAGGCGAGTTCAGGTTCGTTAAGGTTTGCTGAGTTGTTGCCGCTTGTTTTTTCCCATGAAGAAAACATCTCTTCGATTTTGGTTTTCATTTCTGCCAAATCAAAATCTCCAACCAGAGCTATTGCTGAGTTGTCTGGGGCATAATGTTGCTGGTAAAATGACTCTAAATCTGAAGCGGTAAATGACTCAACCGTAGAAACAGTGCCTCGGGCTGGGTTGCCATAAGCATGGTCGGCAAAAAGGAACTTTTCCCAATAGGAACTAATCACCGAGCGAGGGCTTTCCCTGTCACGCTCCAAGTTAGAAATCATCCTTTTTCTTTCCTTTTCCACTTCTTCGGCATCAAATTTTGGGGCTGTGATCACCTCCTTGATTATCGGCAAAACCGTCTCCGTATCCTTGCTTGCAAACCGGGCTGACACCTGGGCATATTCTTTCGTGGATGAGGAATTAAGATTTGCACCTATGAAATCCAAGGCCTCCTCTATTTCAGATTTGCTGTAATTTTCAGTACCGAACTGCAAGGCAGCTGCCGTTAGGAATGAGATTCCCGAGTTTTCACCATCCTGAATGGCTCCGGCAGGAATTAAAGCAGAAAAACTAATGGTCGGCACCTCTGCCTGCTGCATCATATAAACCGTCAGCCCATTGTTCAAAGTGAATTTCTCGTATTCGGGAAGCTGAAATCCTGCTGTTTGACCCATAGAGAATGGGATAACTATAAAATAGGCCAGCACAAGGATAATCAATCTATCTATAAACTTTCTCATAAAATTAGTCCTCAACATTAGCTTTTAATACACCTACAGTTCTGTTGGATTTTTTGAAGTACTCATTGGCCACCCTCTGAATGTCATCCATGGTCACCTTCTCGTATTCTTCAGGAGCGTCAAACATTTTCCGATAATCTCCAAAAAACAGCTCATACGTCCCAATATTATTGGACTTTCCGTTAATCGTTTCTATCTGGGAATAAAAGTCCATCAGCTTCTGGTTTTTGATTTTTTGAAGCTCATCCTCTTTGATGCCCTCAGCCTTCACTTTTTCGATTTCCTCATAAATAGCTTCTTCTAGATCCGCCTCATCCACTTCCCTGGCGGCAACAGCGTATACCGAAAACAAATTAGGATCAAAGCTTTCCCCGAAGTTGGTGAAGACCCCTGTAGCCAATTGCTTTTGGTCCACGAGTGCACTGTAGAGTCTGGAAGTTTTGCCTCTCGATAAAATGGAGGAAAGGATATCCAAGGCATAAAAATCCCCATGTTGGGTATTGGGGGTATGATAACCCACAATCATATAAGGACTGCTTACTTCTTTTTGTACCGTTATGCGTCTCTCGCCGGTTTGGGGAGGCTCTACCAGGTGTACGGGTTTCGGTTGGCGGGTAGAGGGGATAGGAGCCATATAGGATTCGGCTAACTGCTTTACCTCGTCAAATTTGACATCGCCTGAAATTACAATTACACAGTTGCTGGGGTCGTAATAGGTATTGAAATACTCCTCCAAATCTTCCTTCTTCCAGTTTTTGATATCAGATTCATAGCCTATCACGGACCAATTGTAAGAATGTTCTAGAAATGCGGTACTGTTCACCGCTTCTCCAAGCACACGCCATGGAGAGTTTTCCAAGCCGGTACTTCTTTCCGAAAGCACCACTCCTCTTTCGCTTTCCACCATGGCGGAATCAATCGAAAGACTTCCGATCCTGTCGGCCTCCAGGTCAAAAATCACCTCCAAGGCTGAGTTTGGAAACCAGTTGGTGTACACAGTCACATCCTGGGTGGTGTAGGCATTGTTTGCCCCACCATTGTATTCCATCACCCTGTCAAATTCCTTTGGCCCATATTTCTCCGCTCCATTGAACATCATGTGCTCAAAGAAATGACTGAGGCCTGTAATCCCCGGGTGTTCATTTCGGGATCCTACCTTATAGAATAAATACATGTTGGCATTGGGGATGGAACCATCCTCAATCACCAAAAACTTCATCCCATTGTCCAGGGTGAAGGTCTGCACATCATCAGCTTTCATTTGCCCAAAAACAGGCACGCTGAGGCAGACACAAAGAATGCTTAATAGCTTTTTCATTAGTTATTTCTTAAAAACACTTTTTACCGATTAAATTTAGCGAATTTTAGGTTGGAAATAAGGATTGGGAGAATAAAAATGGGGCACGAAGGGCACAATGGAAAAAGAAGAACACAAAGGAGAAATTAAAAACATCTGTTCAGACGAGTACAAGGGATTATAGGCAAAGAGCTTTTGAAAAAAGTGTAGGCTAATTGAGGTAATGGCAATCTTAAACTTTAACCTGGGCCGCAGGCACACAACCCATAAACCAAAAAGAAACAAGCTGCCTTTAGGAAAAGCAGCTTGTCGTGGTAGTTAGTTGGTTAGTGTGAGGTAATTCATGTTTTGTGCCTCGGGTTCCGACTCTTGAGGAGTGGAAGAGTAACCCGAGGGCTTAAGATCTATATATTTTTTATTTGCTTCAAATCATATCCTGATCACTTCTATGTAATAATAATGCCAAAATAAAAATAGCTATTTTAATTAGTAATATTTCAATACTCATTGGGTAATTTTGTATTTATATAACATTTACTTTCCTCTATATTGATTTGCATTTCTTTTCGCTTTTAGGATTAAAAACCTTTTTTGAAAAGTAAGGATGTCACAAAACGAAATCTTCTTTCGATTTAAAAACTTTTATTTTTCTTGAGGATAAAAATGTTCATATCTGTATTCTTCCAGTTTGTATCTCTTTTATGGGGATTGATTTGCTCAATGTCGGGATTTTTGGGTAAACAATACACGTCGCGACCAAGTTAATGGATCATCCGATAGGATGCTGGAAACCAAACTCAAAAGAAAAAATTATTACCCCCTGTAAATTTTAAGGGCAATCCAAGCAACTATTACCAGCAGGACAGCTTTTTTGTGTAGTATTGATTGAACAAAAATAAACAACTTTCAGCATCTCGTATAACACATGGATCGGATTGTACTGCACTGTTTATACACGATAAATTATACTTTTACTGGATTTTAAAGCACTTAATTTCAACATTTATCCTTAAATTGCGCCAATTCCCAGTTAGACCTATTTGCGAAATAGTATAAACATCATTCTAAAGACTTATACATAAATGTTACAAGCTTACCGGAAAGTGTTTAAAGATTCAGTGGTTCCTTCGGCAATCTTCGATGTGGATGCTCCCACCTTCACCATCTTGGATGTAAATAAGGCCTATACTGAAGTTGTGAAGTCAAGTTTCGAGAAGATAGTCGGAAAAGGCGTCTTTGAGGCTTTTCCGGATTTGGGGGAAGGCGAAAATCATGGGCAAAGTGACCTGCTTGCGGCTTTAAAGGAGACCATCGCCACCAAGGATGTTTTTAAGATGCCAGTCATCAAATATGATGTCATCAACCAGCAGACTGGAAAGCGCGAGGAAAAATATTGGGAGCTGAGTTCCTCTCCTATGCTTGATTCTTCTGGAAAGGTAGAGAGCTTACTGATCCAAATAAATGATATTACTCCTCACCTGCGCACTCTTATGGGAGGCGGGAATATCGGTATGGGTAAAAAATCAACTTCCCTGTTTGAGGAAATTGATTTTAAATTTAAGAATATTTTTGATTTTTCTTCAGCAGGCATTGCCCTGTTGGATTTAGAGGGCCACTGGATGGAAGTCAATCCCAAGATTCCTAAAATGTTCGGGTATAGCCGTTGGGAACTCTTGAAAATGAACTTTCAAAAAATGACCCACCCTGGGGATCTCGACCATTGCCTAGAATTACTCGATGATTTGGTTGAAGGGAAGAAAGATTCTTTCGAAACCGAAAAAAGATACTATCACCGCAATGGCAAGGTGATTTGGGTAGTGTCCAGTCTGACCATAGTGAGAAAACCCAATGGTGAACCCAATTATTTCGTAGCTCATTTCTTAGATATCACAGAGAAAAAACAAATAGAACTTGCCCTCCAAGAAAGCGAACAAAGGCATCAGTCCTTAGTGACTCATAATCCCGATGCAGTTTATTCTTTTGACCTAGAAGGAAGATTTATAAGTGCCAATGTAAGTACCTATAAGCTGGTGGAAAAAACAGCCGAGGAGTTAATAGGTTCGCTGTTTTTACCTTTTATTCAATTTGATGATAAAAGAAGGGTTTATGAAAATTTTTTAAAAGCTTCAGCAGGTGATTCTATCACTTATTCTTGTGGGGTCATGACCTCAACTGGTAAGGAAAAATTTATCCAGGTGACCAATATGCCCATTATTTCACAAGATAAGATTGTAGGGGTCCATGGTATTGCAAAAGACATCACAGACAAAGTATTGGCAGAAAAGCAACTTCTGGCTTCCAAGGATCAATACGAACAATTGATCTCCACCGTGGATGGGATTGTGTGGGAGTCAGATGATAACCTGAAATTTCATTTTGTAAGCCCCCAAACCAGCCACATTCTCGGATATGATCCAAATGACTGGTACGCCAATGAAAACTTTTTAATGGACCACCTCCATCCGGAGGATAAAATGCGGATTTGGAAAGAGTTTCTAGTCGGTATGGAAAAAGGGTCCAACTTCAGTTTTGAGTTCAGAATGATCAATGCGGATGGCAACACCGTGTGGCTGAGGACTAATGTAGCCGTAATCCGGCAGCGCAAACGCACCCTGCTCCGGGGTGTATTGTCCGATATTTCTGAAGCAAGAGAAGCCATCATCGCCCTACAGGCCAACGAAGCCAAGCTGTCCAAGATCATGGATAGTGCAGTGGATGTAATTTGCACAATTGATGCCGAGGGTACTTTCGTGGATTTAAACCCAGCTGCAGAGCAGATGTGGGGTTATAAGCCGGAAGAAATGAAAGGCAGAAAAATCTATGAATTCATATTGGAAGAAGATCTTCCCAAAACCTACCATGAAGCCGAGGCCATTGTAAACGGGAAAAATATCAAGACATTTGAAAACCGCTACCACCATAAAAATGGCCACTTGGTCAATAATATATGGTCTGCAAGTTTTGATCGCCAGACTGGGCTGATGTATTGTGTTGCCAGGGATATATCGGAAAAGAAAGCCGTAGAATATCAATTGCAGCAAAGTGAGCAGCGCTTCAAAAACCTAGTACAAAATGGCGCCGATATCGTTGGTATCATGGATGAAGAAGGGGTATTTAAATATGTCAGCCCCAATACTGAATCCATCACCGGATTTAAAAGCGAAGAAATAGTGGGTAAAAATGGATTTGAATTTGTCCATCCTGATGATTTGGAGAAGATATCCAATAAGGAGGAGGAATTGGCCAATACCAATAAAGTAGCTTTGCCCCCCCATAGGTTTAGGTGTAAAGATGGATCCTTTATATGGATAGATAGCGTGATTACCAACCATCTTTCTGACCCCGCTATCAATGGGTTGGTATTCAATAGCCGAGATATTTCTTTCAAAATCGAGGCCGATCAGGAACTGAAAAAATCTGAGGAAAGGCACAAGCTTTTATTTCAGTTGAGTCCGGTCCCTCAATTTGTATATGATAGTGAATCTTTGGAGATTTTGGATGTTAACCAAAAGGCAGTTGATTTTTACGGATATTCCTATGAGGAATTCACTACATTGACTATCAAAGACATCAGACCAAAGAGCGATTTGCCAAAACTCCAGGCCTCATTGGAAAAAATGAAAGGCAAGCAGTTCAAGGATTTTGGAATATTCACGCATCAAAAGAAGGATGGCACCTTGGTGAAAATGGAAATCTCAGGCTATGAAATGGACTTCCATGGAAACAGTAGTGTAATGACTGTGGCTGTGGATGTAACCGAAAGAGAAAAAGCCCTGGATGAAATCAAAAACCAAAAAGCCAAACTTATCAAGGCCCAGGAAATGGCAAAGATGGGATATTGGCAAATTGATTTAAAGGACAACTCCCTGTATTGGAGCGAAGAAACCTATAAAATCTGGGAGCAAGAAGCGGAAAATGTGTCGAACGTGGATTGGTTTTACACGACAATTTACCCACAGGATGTCCATATTATCCAGAATTCTTTTACCCATTCATTGGAAACGGGGTCTGAACTGGATATTGAATTCAGGATTCAACTCAAAGATGGCCGTATAAAATGGATCCATGAATTGGGTAAAATGGTGCTGGATGAGCAGGGTAAACAAGTTTATTTTGAAGGGACCGTCCAGGATATTACCGAAAGAAAACTCGTTCAGGCCAAGTTGGAGGAAAGCAACCAACGGTATGAATTGCTGATCCAAGCTACATCTGAGGCTATTTTCGACTGGGACATGGTCAATGGAGACATTTATTATGGACAAGGCTTTGAAAAAATGTTTGGGTATGATATCGATGAGCTCGGACAATCCCGAAAAGAATGGATCAAGTTCATTCACCCAAACGACAAAAATGACCTCGACTCCAGTTTGGATGAATTCCTGGAAGGCACTGCTCAAACTTGGGAGCATAACTGCCGGCTTATAAATGCCCAAGGGGTTAAGTACTATGTAAATCTCTATGCAATTGTTGTCAGAAGTGAAGAAGGAATCCCTTTGCGTTTGGTGGGCACCATCCATGATATTACCTTAAATGAGCAACAGGAAAAAGAAAAACAGTTGAAGTTTGAGTTAGGAAGGTCATTTGCCCTAAACGATTCCCCACAACTTTCCATGGCAGGTTGTTTGGATTCACTTCTTCGGTATACCGAAATGATCTATGGTGAAGTATGGGTACCTGCAATCGCTGGCCAAAACCAATTGACTTTACTTACTCATAAAGGTAAATTAAAGGTAGACCCTAATCGATATCCTACCCTAATGGATTTGGACCAAGGAATGCAGGGGGCAGTCTGGAATCAAGACCAAGTTTCCCTTCTAAATGAACTTTCGAATAACGATGTATATTATAGGAAGGAATTTGCCAAGCTCAACAAGCTCGAAACTGCTGTTGCATTCCCTTTAAATTCAGTTGGCCAAAGCCTTGCCATGGTCATCCTGTACTCTAAAGAAAAGATAACAGACCTGAATAATCTTAATTATATAAGCTCGGCCACCCTGGAACAAATAGCAAGCGACTTCCGGCGTAAAACGGTTGAAAATGAGCTTAACCTCTTTTTTGATTTGTCCAAGGATATTTTGGCTATTACAGGTTATGACGGATATGTTAAAAAAGTAAATAATGCTATTCAATCCATTCTTGGATATACCCCTCAGGAGTTATTGAGTATTCCATTCGAGACCCTTATTCATCAAGAGGACGTAGATAGGACCAAGAATTTCATTGAAGAGACGCGGAAAAATCAATCCTTAGCCCACTTTGAAAATAGGTATATACATAAGAATGGACATGAGGTGTGGATGGCATGGACGGTGAGTCCTTACGTCCAAGAAAATGTCCTATTTTGTGTAGCTCGGGATATCACAGAAAATAAATTGAAGGAACAGGAGCTGCGGGAAAGTTCCGAGCGAATATTCAATATTCTGGACAGTATAAAGGATGGGTTTTATGCTTTGGACCGAAATTTCAAGGTCACCTATTTTAATGATGAAGCAGAAAGGCTTCTGCAAAGAAAGAAAGAAGATGTCATAGGACAATCCCTTTGGAAGGAGTTTCCCGAAGCCGAAAGTCCAGAACTGAAATTTTACACCAATTATAAAAAGGTGATGGACACTCAAGAGCCAATTACTTTCATGGAATATTTCGAACCATTAGAAGGCTGGTTTGACATCACTGCCTATCCTTCAGAAGAGGGGGTATCGGTATATTTTAAAAATGTTACCGACAAAATCCTTAAAGATGAAGAAATTGAGAAGGCCAATAGCCGGGTGAATAAGATTTTGGAAAGTATTCAAGATGCCTTTTTTGCCATAGAAGAAGACTGGACAGTCACCTATTGGAACAAGGAGGCTGAAAGATTATTGGGTATAGGCAGGGAAAATGTGGAAGGTAGAAATCTGTGGGAGGTGTTTCCTGAAGCTACAAAGCGTCAGTTTTACCCCAAATATAAAGAGGCCTTGCAGGATAGAAAGGTGGTAACGGTCATAGATTATTATCCTCCTTCTGATAAGTGGTTTGAAGTGACGGCCTACCCTGCCGAATCCGGACTTTCCATTTATTTTAAAGATTATACGGAAAAGAAAAAAATGGAAGTGGAATTGGAAAAATTCAGGAAGGCCTACCAGGGAAATCCCGAAGATTTTGCTGTAGTGGATGTTAACAATAATTAATGGTTTAATCTTTGGTAGATTTCAACTTTAAAGCAGTTATTAGCCTCTGGTTTGAAATTAAAATATTATCTCATCAAAAGCCTGGGCTATTGTCCAGGCTTTTGTTTTATGGCAAATCGGGATAATTTGGAGATTTTTCTGTATTTTGCCTGAATTAAACCCTTATAACCTAACTACATCAAGGCCTTAGAGCTATGGATAAAACTTACTCGCAGATCTTTCAGCATATTTCCTCACCTGCGGCCATTTGTTTAGCTGACGCCCCCCAATTTACCCTTCTTGATGCCAACCCAGCCTATCTTGCGGCGGTACAAGCCAAAAGTGAAGACATTATTGGGAAAAGTGTTTTTAAGGCATTTCCCGATCTTGGCGAAGACCGCAATGCCGGGGGAGGTTCCAAGGAACTTTATGCCTCTTTGAAGAAAGTGGTGGAAACCGGCAAAGAGGTCAAACTCCCAGTTTTTAGATATGACATCCATGACTCCACATCTGGTGAGGTAATCGAAACTTTCTGGGAAAGTCATTATATACCGCTTTTTGGTGAGAATAATACCGTAACCAGAATATTAGCCAAAATTGAAAATGTAACCGACCATGTTAAAACTATGGTCAATCCCAACCCTGGTATTTCTTTGCTAGATGAGGTAGATTTAAAATTCAAAAATATATTTGATCTTGCCTCCGAAGGCATCGCTTTGGTGGATTTAGAATACAACTGGAAGGAGGTCAATCCTAAATCCTGTGAAATATTAGGATTTAGTCGCTGGGAATTATTGAAGAAAAACTTCAAGCAAATGACTCATCCAGCTGACTTGGACACCCTTGACCTCGGACTGAAAAATCTACCGGAAAGCTTCAAAGGTGAAATAAGGTTTTATAGCAAGCAGGGGGGCATCGTTTGGACCTTCCTGAGCATGAATCTGGTGAGGAAGAAGGATCGCAGTCCCTATCATTATGTGGCCCATCTGCTAGATATCACAGAAAAAAAAGAAATTGAAATCGCCCTGCAGGAGAGTGAGCAACGATATCAATCCCTGTTTTTGCAGAATCCCGATGCCGTTTTCGCTTTTGACATGGATGGGCGCTTTGCATCGGCCAATGAAGCTACTTTGAAACTCAGTGAGTCTACCATGGAAGCCCTTATTGGCTCATATTTTCTCCCTCTTATCCCCTTTGAAGACAAAAGAAGGGTATATGAGAATTTCCTCCAAGCATCCATGGGTACGGCCATCACCTATGAGACAGGACTGATATCAGCCAAGGGGACGGAGCGTACCCTTTCAGTAACCAATATGCCTATTAAAACAGGTGGTAAAATCATTGGTGTCTTTGGTATTGCCAAAGACGTAACCGAAAAGGTAAAGGCAGACCAGGCCATCCAAAAATCCAGGGATCAGTACGAGCAGCTCATCTCCACTATTGATGGTATAGTATGGGAGGCAAATGAAAACCTTAAAACGGCATTTATTTCTCCCCAATCCGAAAAAATCCTCGGCTATAAGCCCAAAAAATGGTATGCCAATGATAATTTTTGGATGGAAAAAATTCATACCGAAGACCATCAAAAGTTTTGGAAAAGCTTTCTCGAAGGTATGGACCAAGGCGGCAATTTTACCATGGAATACCGTATGGTAGGATCCCTTCAACAGATCGTTTGGATCCGAAACCAGGTTACCGTAATCAAACGCCCCGGGCGGGCCACGGTTTTGAGAGGTGTAATGAGCGATATCACCGCTTCCAAAATCACTGCACAAGAACTTGAAATCCAGCAGGCCAAACTTTCCAAGATCATGGAGAGATCCTTGGATGTGATTTGCACCATTAATGAAGATGGACATTTCGTAGACCTCAGCGATGCCTGTGAACGCGTTTGGGGGTATACCAAAGAAGAGTTGACAGGAGTTTCTTTTTATAATTTCGTGCATCCAGATGATTATGATGGCACCGTAAATGCCATGGGAGAAATCTTGACTGGCAAGGATATCCGCTCTCATGAGAATAGGTATATACACAAAAATGGCCATGAAGTCCCTATGATCTGGTCAGCCCATTACGATCCTGAAACCAAATTGATATACTCTGTAGCCAGTGACATCACCAATAGAAAAGCTGCCGAAATTACCATGCAACTGAATGAACGCCGGTACCGCGCTTTAGTGCAAAACGGGGTGGATGTGGTGGGTATTGCCAATTCAGAAGGTGTGTATGTGTATATAAGTGATAACATTTTTGGGGTGACCGGCTACACCGCTGAAGAATTAACCGGAAAAAACAGTGAGTCTTTGATTCATCCAGAGGACGAACACATTTTGATTGAAGCCCTCCAAAATATTCACATCCAAAAGCAGCTTACCATGCCCCCCCACCGGTTTAAAAAGAAGGATGGCACCTTTATTTGGGTGGATACCATCGTAACAAACCTGTTGGATGATCCAGCTGTTGAGGGATTGGTTTTTAATTCGAGGGACATTACACATAAAATTGAAGCCGAAAGTGCGCTGAGGATTTCGGAAGAAAAATATAGACTTCTCTTCCACTCCAGCCCCCTTCCCCAATGGATTTTTGATGAAGCATCACTCAAGTTTTTGGATGTAAACCAGACGGCTATCAATAAATACGGCTACACAAGAGAAGAATTTCTGTCTATGACCATCAAGGACATCAGGCCGAAAGAGAATATTCCTAAGCTCAAAAAATCCTTAAAAAAATATGACCCCAGTAATGGGGTGCACAACTATGGAGTACACACCCATCTCAAAAAAGACGGCACTCCTATAAAAGTGGAAATTTCTGGCTATGATTTTCATTTTAGGGATAAAAAAGGGGTAATGATCGTGTCTGTAGATGTAACCGAACGTGAAAATGCCCTTAAGCAGATCCAACAACACCAGCAACAGTTACTGACAGCCCAAAAAATGGCTCACATGGGCTATTGGGAAGTCCGGGTGAATGAAGAAAGGCTTTATTGGAGTGAAGGAGTTTATGAGATTTGGGAAATTAACCCAGATATGTCAGTTGATCTGGAATACTTCTTTTCTACAGTGCATCCAGCAGACTTAAATTATGTCAGGGAGCAGGTGGGTAAGTCAATGGAAAGTGGAGAACCACTTGATATTGAGTATAGAATCCAGCTTTCGCAATTTAGAACCAAATGGGTGCAATCTCTGGGGAAAGCAGTGAAAGATAGCAAAGGTAATCTTGCCATTTTTGAAGGAACAGTTCAGGATATTACCGGAAGAAAAAATGTGGAAGCAGAATTGGCGGAGAGTAACAAACGTTACGAATTGGTAATTTCCGCAACCTCGGATGCCATCTATGATTGGAACTTGGAGAAGGAAACCATTTTGTTTGGCGATGGTTTTTACAAGATTTTTGGTTTCAAAGACCAACCCTTTTCCAATTTGTCAGAATGGGAAAGTAAAGTACATCCAAATGACCGCAAAGAAGCCTTGCAGAGTATCGCTAGATTCATAAGTAGCAAGGAAATACATTGGGAATGCAGGTATAGGTTTCAACGTGCTGATGGAGAATATGTGATGATTCTTGATAAAGCCATGGCCATCCGAAACCAAAACCAGGAAGCCATCAGGTTGGTGGGTGCTATGGAAGACATTAC
This sequence comes from Litoribacter ruber, assembly GCF_018500185.1. GTDB lineage: Bacteria > Bacteroidota > Bacteroidia > Cytophagales > Cyclobacteriaceae > Litoribacter > Litoribacter ruber. The sequence goes on from NZ_JAHBGI010000002.1 coordinate 230,753, forward strand.
CCAGCAGAGCACTCATGAGGATATAGATAAATTAAGACTTACACTGGCTGATATCTTTTCTGAAAAAGATTCCCCGTGGAAATCCTTAAAACGTTCTTTGGAAGAGATTTTAGCTTATACAGAACTAGACTACGGTGAGATCTGGCTCCCTGAGTCACCTGGAAGTGCCAAACTGAAATTAGTAGGCTGGTCCGGCTCTATAGCAGAGGAAACCTCTTATTACATCTTGGATACTGCACAAAACGGATCTTTACCAGGAAAAATTTTCAATCAAAAGGAAATAGGGTATTTTAAAAATATCCAATCCACACCCTTATTTATCAGGAAAGATTTTGCCAAAGCCAATAGGCTGGAATGCGCCGTAGGGTACCCCATGATTTTCAATGGGGAAGTATTTGGAGTCATGTTACTTTTTTCCAAGCGAAAGGAATGTGTGGTCGAAAAAGTGGCTCCAATACAGCAAAATATTTTGGACCAAATGGCTAGGGATTACGTAAGGAAAAATGCAGAGCATACCCTCAACCTGTTCTTTGACCTCTCCGAGGACATTCTCATCATATCAGATTTCGATGGTAAGGTTAAAAAAATGAATTCAGCAGCAGAAACCATCCTTGGTTACTCCGCAAATGAGCTCAATAACATCATGATTAAAGAGGCCATTCACCCTGAAGATTTGGAGGTATCTCTAGCTAAAATGCAGGATTCCATCAAAGGGAAATCTATACACCAATTTGAAAATCGGATCCAAACCAAATCCGGTCAAATACTCCGCCTCTCTTGGACTACCAGTCCCTGGGTAGAAGAAAAATTGATGTTTTCAGTGGCTAGAGTGATCACCTAGAATGTCAATGGATGCGAAGAAAGAACCCTTAAAGTAATTTTATAAACAAAATTCATATGGTTATAAACGGTTAAATAATGTAAATTAATGTAAATTTAACAATCCCAATAAAATTACATATTATCAAGCTAAACACCTTGTTTGACATGTATATTTCAAAGACACCTATATGAAATTTTATATTATTGATTTATTAATGCAAATAATTTTTAATTAATTTTAATTAAACTTCAAGAATTTTATTCTGGAAATTGAATTACAGCAATAATAACAATTGTTATCCTTTTCTTAATGCATATTTTCTAGCACATTAACGTCAAAACCAAAACATACTTCTGTTTAACTGTCAAAATTTTATTTTTTCATTTTGGAATTTTTTAAACAGTTTACCTATTGTAAGAAGCAATTAATAGAATAAAAATAACTAAATTGCCCTAAAATTGAATCTCCGCCCAATATTCAGTTTTTTCGGTCATAAGTTTTAATGCACCCACTATGGATCCAATTTTTCAACAAATATTCAATTATACCGACACCCCCTCTATAGTGTTTGGTATAGATGAACCCGAATTCACCATTAAGAATGCAAATGAAGCTTTCCTCAAAATTGCCCTTGCACCAAAAGAATTGATCGTGGGCAAAACGCTGTTTGAAGCTTTTCCTGCCATGGAAGATCAGGAACAGGGAGCTGAAGACATGCTGGTAGCCCTTCGGCATTCTTTGCATAAGAAAGAGCCTTTTAAGCTTACGGTTTTAAAGTATGATGTCAAAAATCATTACACGGGAGAAAAGGAGGAGAAATACTGGGAAATCACCAGTCAACCAATATTGGACAGGAATGGTGAGGTCCTGTATATTTTGGTAAAAACCTATGACATCACAGAATCCATTTCAGATTTGCTGGCCCCAAAATTCCAAACTGCCCTATCGGCAGAAATGGATTTTAAATTCAAGAATATTTTTGAACTTTCCTCAGTGGCTATTGCCTTAATAAACCTTGACGGAGTCTTGGTGGAGGTAAATCCCAAAATGACCGATTATCTGGGTTACGGACGCTACGAATACTTAAATCAAAAGTATGAGAAATTTATCCACCCCGCAGATATAGACAGTTTTGGATATGGTTTGGGCCAACTGAATATCGATAGAAAATCGGTATTCAACACTGAGATTAGATTCTATCATCGCAATGGCAAAACTGTTTGGTTTTACGCCAGCGTGACCCTTATCAAAGATAAAAAAGATCGGCCATTGCATTATGTGGTCCATTTTATAGACATTACCGATCGAAAAGAGGTAGAGTTGGCCTTGCTGGAAAGTGAGCAAAGATACCAGTCTCTCTTCCACCACAACCCAGACCCCGTGTTTGCTTTTAGCCTGGACGGCAAATTCATCAGTGCCAATGATGCCACATGCAGACTTACCCAGCTGACCTGGGATCAACTTTTGGGTAACTTGTTTTTGCCTTTTATCCCCTTAGATGATAAAAGGAGGGTTTTTGATAATTTTCTTAAGGCCTCTGAGGGAAAGTCTTTGAGCTACAATACTGGGTTTCTTTCCAGTAAAGGAGAACTTAAGACACTTAACATTACCAACATGCCGATCATCTCCCACGGGAAGATTGTTGGTGTATATGGTATTGCTAAAGATATCACCGATAAACTGAATGCGGAAATCACCCTGCTTAAAGCCAAAGATCAATATGAACAGCTTATTTCTACCATTGATGGAATGGTGTGGGAATCAGATGAAAACCTGAAAACGCTTTACGTCAGCCCGCAAACCAAGGAAATATTGGGCTTTTCACCCGATGAGTGGTATAATCATGAGAATTTTTGGTTTGAACACGTGCTCCAAGAAGACCGAAATGCCCTTTGGGTGGCTTTCCTGGAGGGTATGGAAACGGGGAAGAATTTTACTTTTGAATCAAGGATGATTGCTGCCGATGGCCGGACAGTATGGCTACGAAACAACGTATCTATCATCAAACGGAAAGGCCGGGCCACCGTTTTGCGTGGGGTAATGACTGACATCACCAAAGCCAAAGATGCACAACATGCTTTGGAGGCCAACGAAGCCAAGTTAAAAAAGATACTTAACCAATCTCTTGATGTCATCTGTACCATAAGCCCTGAAGGCAATTTTATTGACGTCAGTGAAGCCAGTTTGAAGGTTTGGGGCTATAAGCCGGAAGAATTGTGCGGCACCCCATACGCTGATTATGTGTATGGGGAGGACCAATTAAAAACCTCCGTAGCAGCTAGTGAAATCCTTTCAGGAGTTGACCTCACTAATTTTGAAAATCGGTATATCCATAAAGATGGACATTTGGTAGACACGGCTTGGTCGGTACATTTTGATTTTGCCGAAAAAATCATGTTTTGTGTGGCCAAGGATATTACTGAAAGGAAAAAGTACGAAGCGGCTATTAATCAGAGTAACCAGCGTTACGAACTTGTCACACAAGCCACTTCAGACGCCGTTTGGGATTGGAATATAGAGACCGGACAGGTTTTTAGGGGAAGTGGGTTTCTCAAGATATTCGGCCACAATCCCTTTCTCCTGCCCCAAAATGTCAAGGCCTGGGATAACCTTAACCATCCCAAGGACAGGGAAAGGATAGCCGAAAGTATTAAGAGATTCATAGATAGCCAAGAATTACACTGGGAGGAAGAATATCGGTATAGAAAAGCAGATGGAGATTATGCCTATGTGCAGGATAGGGCAATAGCCGTAAGGGACAATTCTGGCAAAGCCCTAAGAATAGTGGGGGCACTGTCGGATATCACACAAGAGAAATTTTTGGAAAAAGAAGACAAACTTAGGATAGATCTCGGCGCTGTCTTTAGAAAAGAAAACAGTCCCGGCAAAGGTCTTCGTAAATCCCTTGATATCATTTTGGAATTTACTGAATTGACCTATGGAGAAGTGTGGTTCAAGCCTTCAGATAAAGAAGGGTTAGTTCTCTCCTCTTTTGGGGGAAATGTGATTCAGTCCCCTCGGGATTTTCCATTAAATTTCTCAAAAGGAGAGGGAATTCACGGAAAAGCTTGGGAGACCGGCGAAAAGCTGTTTTTCACCGATCTTCAGAATTGTGAAGAGTTTGTCCGCAAGGACTTCGCCATAGCCAATAAGCTTGAAAGTGCGGTAGTCTTTCCGATTTGCTGCAATGGAGAAACTATTGCGGTTTTTGCCTTGTATGCTCAAGACAAAAACACCATCATCAGATCTACTTCTCAGATCAGCCTCAGTATCTGTGAGCAATTGGCCACCGATTACGTATGTAAGAAATCAGAAAATGACCTTAATGCCTTTTTTGACATTTCAGGTGATATGCTTTTTATAGTGGGAATGGATGGTGCCTTCAAAAAAGTGAATAAAGCCGCCCAGCAGACATTGGGATACTCAGAATCAGAGATGTTTAACGCTTACTTTGTTGACTGGGTTCATGATGAGGATAAAGAGGAAACTGTACAGGTATTTTCTAGAATGGAGGAGCCCGGTCATGTGATGAAGAATGAAAACCGCCTTAGAACCAAGTCTGGAAAGTATAGGTGGATCGCCTGGACATCTACCTCCCTAGTAGATGAAGGGGTATTTATTTCCGTAGGCCGGGACATTACGGAGCGTAAAGACTATGAGGAAAAACTTAAAGCAAGCAAAGATGAAGTAACCAAAACGCTGGAAAGCATACAAGATGCGTTTTTTGCCTTAGATAAGAGTTTTAAGGTTACTTACTGGAATCGGGAGGCAGAAAGGCTCTTAGGAGTAAAAAGAGAAGAAGTTCTGGGTAAAGTTCTTTGGGATTCTTTCCCGGAGGCAGTATCATTGGCTTTCTTTGACAAATACAACAAAGTTATGTCGGAAAAAGTATCTCTTAATTTTGAGGAATTTTTCCCTCCGGTAAATACCTGGTTTGAAGTTACCGCTTACCCTTCTGAGGATGGTATCACCGTTTATTTTAAAAACATCAACGAACGCAAGCAACTTGAGCTCGAGCTGATGCAGTTTAAAAATGTGATTGAAAACTCCAAGGAAGGCATCGGAATTCTAAACTTTGAACAGAATACCCATTACCGCAACCCCGCACTACTGGCTAAACTTGGACAGCCAGATGACAGATTCAAAGGGGTAGAAAGGCCTGCCCAGTATTTTACCGATCCAAAGAAGGCCAAGGAGGTATTTGACACTTTAACGAACGGAAAGTATTATGATGGCATCATTACCCTGACAACCCAGAGTGGGGAACATGAGGACTTTCACCTGAGCGCAGGCCCAATATTTGATGAGAAGGATAAGGTAATCGCTGTCTTTGGTATCCATTCCGAGATCAAAAAAGAAGACCAGGTACTTCAATAGAAAAAATTCCCCATGAACCAAAATCATGGGGAATTTTTTATTCTGCCCCTTTTTTGCAAACTTAGTAAGACTGTAATTCTTCCTAACCTTACACCCGATCTTCAATATGGATCAAAGTCTTTTACAAGGCATCTTTGATGGTGCTCCCACTTCCTACCTGATTGTGGAGGCAAACAAACCGATTTTCACCATTCTAGATGTGAATAAGTCCTATCTCAGGGACACAAATAGGGACAAAGAGGATTTGATTGGCAAGGGGATTTTTGAGGCCTTTCCGAGTCTGGGTGACGACAATGGACCCAAAAACCTGGAAAACAGTTTGAACAAAATAATCCGGGAAAAAAAGGCCCATGAAATGCCGATCGTAAAGTACGATGTCTTTAACCATCGAACCGGCAAAATCGAGGAACACTATTGGGAACCCATTAATACACCCATTTTAAATGAGCAGGGGGAGGTAGAATGTATTATCCATCAAGTCAAGGAGGTAACGGATTATGTATTGCTTCAAATTAAAAACAATTCGGAGAAATCACAACTAGAAGAGACTAAGCTTAAATTTGAATCGGTATTCAACTTCAGTTCTGCAGGTATTGCTATGCTTGATCTAGACGGCAGGTGGATAGAAGTTAACCCCAAAATATGCGAGATCACGGGCTACAGCAGAAAGGAACTGTTTGAAATGACTTTTCAGGACCTCACCCACCCAGATGATCTGAAAAATGACCTTGAGCATGTCCAAATGCTACTTGAGGATAAAATCAAACACTATAAACTCGAAAAAAGATACCTTCATAAAGATGGTCATGTGATATGGGCTTGGCTCAGTGTGACCTTGGTCAGAAAAGGTAATGGCAAACCCTATCATTTCATTTCCCATGTGCTGGACATCACAGATAAAAAAGAAAACGAAAAAGCTTTATTGGTAAGCGAAAACCGATACGAATCACTTTTTCAACACCACCCAGACGCCGTTTTTGCCTTTGATCTGAACGGCAAATTTATTGAAGCCAATCAAAATGCTGTGGCAATAGCGGAGGGAAGTTTATCAAAACTTTTAGACTCAAACTTTTTGGTATTTCTTCCTGATGGGGAAAAACAGCGTGTATCCGACTATTTCCAAAGGGCCAAAAATGGTGAACAGCTCAATTACAATATAGATTTCACCTCTTTCAAAAACACAAAACTGCGCCTTAATATCACCAACCTCCCCATTTATCAAGGTGAGGAAATAACGGGCGTTTATGGCATTGCAAAAGATATTACGGCCTCAGAACAAGCCAAGACTGAATTAAAAGAATCCAGGGACCGGCTTGAAAAGGTCTATAGCAGGTCACTGGACGTAATCTGCACCATAGATCGGGAAGGCAACTTCCAGGAAGTGAGCCAGGCCAGTCATAAAATTTGGGGCTTTTCACCTGAAGAGCTTACCGGGAGGTTGTACATTGACTTGGTCCATCCTGATGATCGGGACATTACCCTTGCTGCAGCCCAGGCCATCATGCAAGGCCAGGATGTCACCGCCTTCCAAAACCGATACCTTCGAAAAGACGGCAAGGTTGTCCCCATTATCTGGTCAGCTCATTATGACCCTGAAGACCAGCTCATGTTTTGCGTTGCTAGAGACGGAAGGGAAAAGATAGAGGCGGAAATCATCTTGAGAAAGAATGAAGAAAGGTTCAGAAAACTTGTCCAAGACGGTAGCGACTTGATCGCCATTTTGGATGAAGAAGGAAATTACGCCTATGTGAGCCCCACCTCCTACTCCATACTTGAGATTAGCCCAGAGGAGCTTTTGGGCAAAAGCGCATTTGATTACATCCATCCGGAAGATGTGGATAATGTATATGAGCATTTTGGCAGACTGGAAAGGGAGAGACGGATTAGCCTTCCTCCATTTAGGTTTCAAAACAAGCACGGCCAATGGCGCTGGATGGAAACCCAAATAACCAACCTTTTGGAAGATTCTACCATCAAAGGAATTGTGGCCAATTCCAGGGATATTACTGAAAGAATCAAGGCTGAAATTGAACTTCAACAGACAGCCGAAAAATATTGGACGCTGTTCAACTCCAGCCCCCTACCCCAATGGATCTATGATCTGGAAACTTTACGCTTCCTAGATGTCAACCATGCCACGGTAGAATTTTATGGGTATGACCAGGAGGAATTTTTGAGAATGACCCTTGCGGATATCCGACCTGCGGAAGAAATTGACAAAATGATGATCGCCCACCAGAAAAATCTGGGAGAAAAATCTACACACAAATTCGGCATCTTTACCCACCAAAAATGTAACGGTGAACTGGCAAAGATGGAGATCTATGGTTATGCTCTTACCTATCAAGACCTTCCCGCCAAAATGATCATTGCCTTGGACGTTACGGAGCGAGAAGAAGCCTTGTCCAGGCTTTATGATAGGGAAAACAAACTCGTAGCCGCCCAAAAACTGGCCAAAATAGGATATTGGCAGAATAATCTAGAAAAGCAACAAATCGATTGGTCAGATGAGGTGTATGAAATGTTTGGGGTTCCTCTTGGGACTGTCATTACTGAACAACACCACTGGGCGCCGATTCCGGAGGAGGAAAGAACGACCTTCCGCAAAGTCATTCAGAATTGCATTGCAAACAAAGACAGTTACGAATTTGAACATAGCATAGTCCTTCCGGATGGATCAGTAAAATGGATTAAGGAATTTGGCTATTATCGGCCGAATCTCGATGGCGATTGGGTGCTTTCGGGCACTGTGCAGGACATCACCAAAGATCGCTTGGCCAAAGAACTCCTCATTGAAAGCGAATCCCGCTATCGGGCTATTATTGAATCACACACCAGCTTTGTGATCAGAACGGACCTGGAGGGCCAATACACCTTTTGTAATGAAAAGTATGAGGAAACCTTTGCCTGGATTTATTCCGATGGAAAAATCCTAGGCAAAAAAGCCGTGGACTCTATTATGCCTTATCATTTGGAAAAAATGGAAGAGACAATTGAAAAATGCCTTACATTCTCCAATGAAGCATTTAGAGTAGAAATTGACAAGAGAACACCAGATGGAAATCCTATGACCACCATATGGGAATTCATGGCCCTATCGGATTATGGCGGTAATATAACGGAAATCCAGTGTGTAGGTATTGATATTACCGACCGTAAAAAAGCGGAAATGGAGCTAAGGACAAGTAACCAGCGGTATGAACTAGTAACTAAAGCTACCTCTGATGCTGTGTGGGATTGGGATATTGAACAAAACTCGATCTTCAGGTCAGCCGGCTTTAGTGAGATGTTCGGGTTTTCCGAAGAACAAATTCAACTAGGCCATGATTTCTGGCAAAGTAAGGTTCACCCCAAAGATTTTCATTGGCTAAATGAATCCATTTACAATTTTATCCACCATTTCAAAGACCAAAATTGGATTACAGAATACCGTTTTTACAATGTCAAGGATGAGATTTTGTACGTAAGGGACAGAGCCATTGCTGTCAGGGATGAGAAGGGTAAGGCCATCCGACTGGTTGGAGCGATTCAGAATATCACTGCCCATAAAATCAAAGAAAAAGAGGATAAACTAAAGCTCTCCCTAAGTCAAGTCTTTGCCCAAAATGCATCTGTGGAGCAAATATTCCATGACTCTTTGGGCAAGCTGCTAGAGTTTACTGAACTCGATTATGGCGAAATATGGATTGCCAACCTGGATAATACCAGACTTAACATGGTCACCTATAAAGGGGACTTGAATACCTCCCCTACCAAGTACAAAATGTCCTTCAAGCGCGATGAGGGCTTTCCGGGGATGGTGTATGGTTCGGCAGAAGTAGTTTTGTTAGGTAACCTGGAAAAACAGAATTCATTTGTTCGACACGAGTTCATTCAACAAAACAAATTCAGCTGTGTCATTGGTTATCCCATAAAATTTGAAAAGGAAATTATTGGGGTTATCTGCTTATTCCGACATGAAAGCAATGACCCTCTTAACAACCATCCCAAGATATCGGAAAGCAGCCTTCAGCTTTTAGCCTTGGATTTTAAGCGCAAAAAGGCTGAACTGGATTTGAACCTATTCTTTGACCTCTCTCCAGATCTTTTGTGTATTGCCAATCTTCAGGGTTATTTCAAAAGGGTCAACGCTTCTTTTACAAAGTTGCTAGGTTACGATTTTGAAGAGATTCAAGATGTTAACTTTTTGGACATCATCCACCCCGAGGATGTGGAAAAAACCAAATCGGCTTTGGGTAACCTGGACATCGGAGAAACCATCTACAATTTCGAAAACCGCTATATCAAAAAAGATAAGACGGTCATTTGGCTTAGTTGGACTGCCACGCCTCTGGTGGGTGAGGAGCATGTTTTTGCCATCGCAAGAGATGTGACTGAGAGGAAGAAGTATGAGCTCGAGCTGGAAGCCTCCAAAAAGCAAGTGACCGATACCCTGGAAAGTATTCAGGATGGTTTTTTTGCCCTTAATGATGATTATATTGTGACCTTCTGGAATTCTGAAGCAGAAAAATTACTTCGAAGGAATAAAGAAAAAGTGATAGGCACCTTGCTTTGGGATCATTTTCCTGAGGCCTTGGAGTTGGCATTCTACAAATCCTATGAAGAGGTCAAAAGGACCAAAAAGCCAATTAGATTTGAGGAGCACTTCCCTCCCCTTCAAGCCTGGTTTGGCGTAAGTGTATTTCCAGCGGAGGAAGGGCTTACTGTCTATTTTAAGGATATTACCAAAGAAAAGCTAGCTGAGCTGGAATTGTTGAAGTTTAAGAAAGTAATCGAGAACAGCCAGGAAGCCATCAGTATTATTAATATCCAGCCAAAAAGCATTTACCTCAATCCTACCTTTGAGAAAAACCTTCAGCTAAACTCAAAGGAGCTTGAGGGTTTTGGGGAAATAAACCTGTATGAAAACAAACAGAAGGGGGCAGCGATATTTGAAAAGCTTTTCGACGGGGAGTTTGTCAAAGAAGAGGTTGATCTGTTAAACCAAGCGGGCGAAATCCTCCATTACTCCCTTAGTGCAGGGCCGATTTATGATGATAATGGAAAGCTTGTCGCCATTTATGGAATCCATGCCGATATTAGCGAACGGATCAAGAATGAAAACCGATTAAAGGAACTTAACCGCAAATTGGAAACCCACGCCAAGGAACTTGCACGATCAAACGCCGAATTGGAGCAGTTTGCCTATGTGGCCTCCCATGATCTACAGGAACCCTTGAGAATGGTTACTAGTTTCCTTAATTTGCTGGAGAAAAAATACAAGGAGCAATTAGACGATAAGGGAAGGAAATACATTTATTTCGCAGTGGATGGCGCCAAAAGGATGCGGCAGATTATCTTGGATCTATTGGAATACAGTCGTGTGGGCCGGATGGAAGACAAGTTCGAAAAGGTAGATATGAATGGCATTCTGGAAGAAATCCGATCGCTTCACAGACAGCAGATTGCTGAAACAAGCGCAAAGATCCTTGCGGATTCATTGCCCACCCTTACTATACCAAAGGCACCCATCAGGCAGGTTTTCCATAACCTGATCAACAATGGCCTGAAATACCAGGCACCTGGCAATAGGCCCGTAATAAAGATCCAATGGAAAGAGTTGGCAGATCATTTTGAATTTTCTATTGAAGACAATGGAATAGGTTTCAATCCTGAATACAGGGAAAAGGTATTTGTCATTTTCCAAAGACTGCACCAGCGCGAGGAGTATAGCGGCACCGGAATGGGGCTTGCCGTCACCAGAAAAATAATTGAAAACCTGAAAGGGAAAATATGGGTGGATTCAAAAGAAGGTATCGGGAGTACTTTTTACTTTACGATTCCCAAAAAAGCCCCTAAATCATAACTCTAAAATAAACCCGTGGTGAATCCAGTTATAATTGCTCATTATCACATTATTTTTTAACTTGTAGCATATGAATCCCATAAAAATTCTATTAATAGAAGATAATGAAGGAGATATCCTTTTGACTCTGGAGGCTTTTGAAGAAGGAAAGATTTTTAATACCATCCAAGTGATCCGGGATGGGGAGTCAGCCATAGATTATCTGGAAAAAAGAAATGACTTTGTCAGAGCCTCCCGTCCCGATTTGATTCTATTGGATGTAAATCTTCCCAAAAAAAACGGCCACGAGGTTTTAAAATATATCAAACAAACTGAACACTTAAAAAGTATTCCTGTCATTATGCTCACGACTTCTTCCTCACAAGTGGATATCGACAGCGCCTATAAGAATTATGCTAATTGCTATATTACCAAGCCAGTTGAAGTAAGTGATTTCATAGAGGCTGTGGGAAAAATAGAAGATTTTTGGATTAATATCGTACAACTACCAACCAACAGTTAAACTGTGTATAAAGACCACAAAAAATACAAGGTCCTGGTAATAGAAGATAACCCAGGCGATTTTGCATTGATTGAGGATTACCTGCAGGAATACATAGCCAATCCTGAAACCATTCAGGCCAAAAGCTTTAAAGAGGCTGAATATTTCCTATGCCAAACAGATGATTGCCCCTATGATGTGGTGCTGTTGGATTTATCCCTTCCTGATGGTAGCGGTGAGCAACTTATTTTTGACCTCAACGCCTTGGAACCCGGCTGCCCTGTCATAATTCTTTCAGGATATTCTGATTTTGAATTCAGTGTAAGATCACTTTCTTTGGGGGTTTCGGATTATTTGATTAAGGATGACTTGTCCCCTTCTGTTCTTTATAAGAGCCTGGTTTACAACATAGAGCGGAAAAGGATACTTCATGATTTGGAAGAGTCAAAAAGCCGCTACAGCCACCTTTTTCACCTGAGCCCCCAGCCGATGTGGGTCTTTGATCTGGAAAGTCTCAAATTCCTCGACGTTAACCAGGCGACCCTTAGCCACTATGGTTTTTCGAGGGAGGAATTTTTGTCCATGACTATCAAAGAAATTCGACCAGCGGAAGAAGTAGTCAAGCTGGAAAATCTTATCCAAAGCTCAAGGCTTACCCAAAAGCCATTTCATGGAATGGCCAAGCACCGTAAAAAAAATGGTGATATAATTCATGTGGAAGTCAAAACCAATTTTATAAAATTTAAAGATCAAGATGCAATATTGGTACTATCTTCTGATATCACGGAAAGATTAAAATACATCAAAACCATAGAAAAGCAAAACCAGCAGATGAGGGAAATTGCCTGGATCCAATCCCATGTAGTAAGAGCCCCCATAGCTCGGCTGATGGGCTTGGTAAATTTGATTGATTTGGAAAAAGCCACTGACAAAGACCATAAAGAATTGCTTACGCATATCATGGATTCAGCAGAGGAACTTGACAAAATTGTACGTGAAATCAACACCAAGACAAAAGAAATGTAAATCACTGTCAATGAAATGATTACAAGACCGGCACCCTCAGTGCTGGTCTTGCATTTTTAGACGGTTTATATACAAAATCGAAACGTTCAACAGCTGTTATAGACCATTTAAACACAAATAATAATTTGAACGTAAATAATGATTATTTAATTAAAATAAAAATAATTTATAACGTTTAGATTAAAATCTTGTAATAATTTGCTATATTTACATCATACCTTTATAAAAGCACTTAATATTGTTATTTAATGAGTAAGATTAACCCTTTAATTATCATAGGATTTTTTGGAATTGGAGTTACCTTATGTATGCAGCTTTTTTTATTGGCATTCTATGATATCCCGTCCACCCAAAAGTCTTTTATGGCAATCCACCCCATCTTTGCCACCATGGTAGTTATTGGCTACATCAAGGACATTTCCTCCAAGCCTAGGAAGAAATTGATGAGGAAGTGAGATGCTGTACTAAGTACGATGTACTATGTACTAAGTACACCGCAGGGCATTCCCTTCCTTTAATCCCTTACCTCTAATGACATTTGAAACAAACCGCAGTGAACCAGAGGCTCAGAGATAAAATGCCCACCGGATAACTTGTCCCCTGCCCGCTGTCGCAACCATGGAAAGCGTCTCAAGAATCACAGCCGCGCAAAGTGGCCTTTGTGAAACTTCGTGACCACTGGGTGGCCTTTGTGGCCCATTTACATTTTACCCCTACTTTCTACTTCTAACTTCTTACTTAATTTTTCCCTATCTTTGACTATGGATCAATTTTATAAAGCGGCCTTGGATGAGGCTAAAAAAGGACTTCATGAAGGTGGCATCCCAATAGGGAGCGTCCTTGTGCACGGCGGGAAAATTATTGGCCGTGGTCACAACAAGCGGGTGCAAAGCGGCAGCTGTGTGCTCCATGGTGAAATGGATGCCTTGGAAAATGCCGGTAGGCAACCAGCCAGCGTCTACCAAAACTCCGTAATTTACACCACCCTATCCCCCTGCCCCATGTGCACGGGGGCGATCTTACTTTACGGCATCCCTAAAGTGATCGTGGGCGAAAACAAAAACTTCCTTGGCGCGGAAGACCATCTCAGAAACAACGGCGTGGAAGTGGAAGTCATCCAAGATCAAGAAACCATCGACATGATGGCCAAATTTATTCAGGATAAACCGGAGCTTTGGAATGAAGACATTGGGGAATAAGATTTTCCCCTTTCAAATCTCATATTTCCTTAATCTGGTTTTCAATTTTTCATTTTCTTCATGAAGATGTTCAATTTTTTCAAGCAAATGAAAAATGGCACCAATACCCTCAGGGTTGATGTTCAATTCCTTGTAAAGTCGAACTATCTGTTCCAGCTTGTGTAGACTGTCCTCCGGAAGGTACGTATCTTCCTCGATATAGGAGATTTCCAACAGCCCTTCCTCCTGAACTTTGCTGATAAAAGATATCTCCAATCCGTGGTAGGTACAAAAGCTAGAAACCGTAATTAAATTCCTATTTTCCATGGCTTTGTAAATCTCGAAGTTGGGTAAACAATTCCTTTTCCTTTGCAGTCAAGTTTTCCGGTAGCTTTATATTAATATTAACATATAGGTCCCCGAATTGACCATCCTGCTTATAAACAGGGAAGCCCTTGCCTTTTAGGCGGATGGTGCTGCCCGACTGAGTACCAGCCTTAATTTTGATTTTCACCTTTCCATCAAAGGTAGGTACGACCACCTCACCGCCTAACACAGCGGTATACAGATCCAACTGCACTTTGCTATGCAGGTCATCCCCTTCTCTCTGAAAGGTGGTGTCATTAATAATATGAAAGGTTATATACAGATCGCCTTTTGGTCCACCGTTCATTCCTTCCCCTCCGTAACCCCTGATCTTGATGGTCTGCCCATCAGCTATACCAGCAGGAACGGTAATCCTAATTTGTTTTTCATTTACTGTCAAAGTATGCTTTTGTGTAGTATACACATCTGAGAGTCTAAGGTGCAGCTCCGCTTTATAATCTGGTCCTTTATACTTTACACCACCGCTCTTTTGGCCTTGCTGGTAGAATCTTTGCTCCCCTCCAAACATGGAACTGAAAAAATCAGAAAAGTCCTCCTCGGTGAAATGTCCGGAATAGGCTCTTCTGCCATCCTGTGAGGATTGAGCTTGGCGCCTTCCTCCTCCAGCCCGTTCAAATTCTTCGGCATGACGCCAGTCCTTCCCATACTGGTCATATTTCTTTCTTTTTACAGGGTCACTCAGAACTTCATTGGCCTCATTTACCTGCTTAAATTTTTCCTCTGCCGTCTTGTCATTGGGGTTGAGGTCGGGATGATATTTTCGTGCTAGCCTCCTATAGGCTTTCTTGATTTCACCCTCACTAGCCCCTCTTTCCAGCTCCAATACCTTGTAATAATCTATAAATTCCATATGGAAAAAATGAATCTATTTATGGTCTCCTTTTTACTTTTAACTTGACTTTTAAATCATACTCGCATTTATAACCTCGTATGTATGTTTTGGTACAAAGTACTAGGTACTAAGTACCAAGTACTCCTATCATCAGTGGTAGACTTTCAGTCATTTTGCCCAGCTGTGGTAATCCGTTGCCTTTATTTTCGTCGCCCTCCCTCAAAGCTTCGCTCTTCGGATGGGGTCTCCTTTGTGCGAATAAAAAACTTCATCATTCATCATTCATCATTCGACATTTTAGAAAACGTGGCTGAAACGACCTTTTGTCATATCCTGATTTTACTTGGCACTTTTTTCTCACGCTTTTAAATTTTCTCCACAAAGTGGCATTTCCCGATCCGCTTCGCTACTCGGAAAAAGTTGTGAAACTTCGTGGAAACTTGGTGTCCTTAGGGGCCCATTTTGTCACGTCCTAATTTTACTTGACAGGTTTTCTCTGAGCTCTCTGAGGCTCTGTGGTTACTTTTGTCACGTCCTAAATTTACTTGACGCTTTTTTCTCAAACTTTTAAATTTTTCTCCGCGAAGTGGCCTTTATGAAACTTCGTGAAATCTTGGTGGCCTTTGTGGCCCATTTTGTCACATCCTAATTGTACTTGACAGATTTTCTCTGAGCTCTCTGAGGCTCTGTGGTTACTTTTGTCACGTCCCAAATTTACTTGACGCTTTTTTCTCAAACTTTTATATTTTTCTCTGCGAAGTGGCCTTTGTGAAACTTCGTGAAAACTTGGTGGCCTTTGTGGCCCATTTACATCTGCTTTGTAATTCTAACCTTGTATTTCGTACTTCCTTTCACCTTTCCCCTAACCAAGCAAATGGCTTCGTTGCCGACCTAGGCTTGAGGTTATATCCCTTTACCGCATAATGATGAATATGATCCTCCATATCATCCACACTATCAGTCAGCAAAAACAGCTTTAAGTCTTCTTTGTCTATAGTCCCATAATCAGCCATATACTTGATATGCTCATAAATTTCCCTGTGAAAATCACTGCACATCAGCACTACGGGGAAGGACCTCATGACTCGCGTCTGAATCAAAGTCAAGGCTTCAAAAAATTCATCAAGAGTACCAAAACCGCCGGGTAACACCACAAAGCCGTAGCTGTACTTTGATAAGAGAACCTTCCTTACAAAGAAGAAATTAAAATTCATGTATCGATCTAGATAAGGATTTGGATGTTGTTCGTGGGGAAGCACAATGTTGCAGCCTACCGATCTGCCTCCAAATTCTTTGGCACCCCTGTTAGCTGCCTCCATGATGCCCGGGCCACCGCCTGTCATCACTGTGAAGCCTAATTTGCTAAGTCTTTTACCGACTTTCACTCC
This sequence comes from Litoribacter ruber, assembly GCF_018500185.1. Taxonomy (GTDB): domain Bacteria; phylum Bacteroidota; class Bacteroidia; order Cytophagales; family Cyclobacteriaceae; genus Litoribacter; species Litoribacter ruber. The sequence continues at coordinate 247,090 of NZ_JAHBGI010000002.1, forward strand.
TAGCTGGTAATATTCGTCTTTTTCCTCAAACCTCGCAGATCCAAAAACCGTAATACAGGGGCCTACGAAGTGGAGAGTTCTAAATCCCTTAATAAACTCCCGCATCACCTTCATGGCAAATTTAAAATCCTTGAAGCGGGTTTGCGGTCCAGCCAAAAAGGCCCTTTCATCCGGATGGGCCAGTGGGGTAAATTCTTCCTTGCTCTTTTTCATCAAATTTCCTTTTGCTCTCTGAATTTAAGCATTCACTTACAATTAAAAAATTAACTTTGCAGACAAATTTAATTGCTATGAATTCTCATTTTGATCTGATAAATAATAGAATAGCTCCCTTAAGGGAACAAATCATCAATCACCCTGTTTACGCCAAAATAACTGATCTTGAGGACTTAAAGGTCTTTATGGAGCACCACGTGTTTGCAGTTTGGGACTTCATGTCCCTGCTCAAGTCACTTCAAATCAACTTAACCTGTACTTCCATTCCTTGGTTTCCAAAAGCTGATGCCAACACCACTCATTTGATCAATGAAATCGTCCTCGGTGAGGAATCGGATATAGATCAAGAGGGAAATAGAAAAAGCCACTATGTGCTTTACCTAGAAGCCATGAATCAATGTGGTGCAAAAACGGAATCAATAGAAAAGTTCTCCACCTCGCTACAGGAAAATCAAGATTTCCTCACCGCCTATGCTGTGGGTCAGGTTAGTCCTGCCATTCAGGAATTCATTGATTTTACATTCGATATCATCCATAACCACCCACTCCACACACAGGCTGCGGTATTTACTTTTGGTAGGGAAGATCTTATTCCGGATATGTTTATTTCAATCGTCAGGGATATACATGCAAGGTTTCCCGATCAAGTTTCAATTTTAAAATATTATCTAGAAAGACATATAGAAGTGGATGGCGACCACCATGGTAATCTTTCCTTAGAAATGACTGCGGCACTTTGCGGAGATGAGGAGTCCAATTGGATTGAGGCCGCTGATGCAGTTGAAAAAGCCTTGCAAATGAGGTTAAAATTATGGGATGCCGTACAGCATAAATTAACCTTATAAATGTCCCAGATTTTTCTTGTCTTTCTATATTTGGCTACAGGGATGCTGCTTAAATGGGCAGCTTTTCTTCCGGAGAAGACGCCTAAATATTTAAATGGGTATATAATCTATATCGTGCTGCCAGCTGTGGCTCTGCTTTACCTTCCGGGAATAGAATGGAAAGCAGAATTAATTCTACCTGCTTTTTCAGCCTGGTGGGTGTTTCTTATCAGTTGGGCTTTGTTTTCTATACTGGGAAAAAGTTTTCATTGGCAAAATTCAACCACCGGTTGTCTGATCATTACCGCAGGCTTATCCAACACGTCATTTTTGGGGTTCCCCATTATCGAGGCCCTATATGGCAGTGAGGGTTTGAAAATAGCATTCTTGATTGACCAACCTGGCTCTTTCCTAATTGTGAGCAGCTTGGCTGTGGTGGTGGCAGGGATATATGGGGACAGGCAACTGAGAAAAAGAGACATCGGACGCAAGATCCTCATGTTCCCCCCATTCATCTTCTTCTTCATTGGACTTTCCATGAGTTTGGCGGAAATAACCTTTACTGGCCATGCACAGGAGTTTCTTCAGCTTCTAGGCTGGACGCTGAGTCCTGTAGCGCTTTTGGCCGTGGGAATGCAGGTCAATTTGAATGTTGATGAGTTAAAGGAGAAAAAGCTATGGGCGGGACTTGCATTCTCCTTATTAGTGGCCCCACTGGCTGTAATGGGTATTATTGGGCCTCTTTTGGATTTCGATGGCTTGATCTACCAGGTAATGGTCATGGAAGCCGCCATGCCCTCCATGATCACCGCCTCCATCGTAGCCATCTCCTATCACCTCAACCCGCGCCTCGCCTCCCTGATGGTCAGCCTCGGCATCCTCATTTCAGCGGTAACTCTTACGATGTGGTATTGGATTTTGTAAATATGCGCCCCCCAGCGTCCTTCGGGGTAGTATTTTTTTCTCTGGTCCTCTGAGTCTCTGTGGTTTCACACTTCGTACTTCGTTTCAACCAGTTTTCTCCACTTTCAACGGCACCTTTTTCCCATTGGCCGTCAGACTCAAAACACGATAGAGATCATCCCACACGTACAAATCCCTAGGTATTTGGATTTGAAAGTTTTTCTCTTCCTCAGAGGCCTTAATTTGCAGCTCAAACTCATTTAAGTGAATAGCCTTCACCTCATCCCATGGGATATAGTTTTTGGCAAAAAACATGTTTCTTTTAATCAGTATCCCCTGTCGGCCAAAGCGGATCTTGGGCGTCAAAAAATTATTGGGGCGGGATAGTAACAATAGGATGAGAGCAACGAGTATACCTGTAATAATCATACCTGTGCCCGCCAAGGCCTTGAGGTCGGAAACACGCTCTCTGGAAAGTAGCCAAAACCCAGCGCTAAAACTCCCTATGGAGAATATTAGCATAATAAGTTTATAAATTCTGGGTGTCAACTGTATAATAGTCTTCATAATAAAAATGGCTTTTACTTTTTACAAATCCATTTAACCACAAAAACCATGAAAAAGTAAGTCTTAAACCTTTAAACTTTACAAAGCCTCCAATATTTCCTCAAATCCACTCCTATCTAAGGGTTTTTGAACAAACTTTTTTACCTGCTGATATTCCAGACTTTTTTCTTGATCCTGCAAACTGTTAGAAGAAGTCAAAATCACAACATTCAAATCCAATTGTCTCATTTTTACCTCATCCAAAAACTGCCAGCCATTCATCACAGGCATGTTCAAATCCAAAAATATCAGTTCTGGCAAATCCTTTTCCAAGGCTTCCAAAGCCTCACTACCATTGAGAAATGAATCAACTTTGAGTTCAGGATCCACCATATTGATAAATTTATGATGCACGAGGTTCATGACCCGCTGATCATCCACTAAGAAAACTTTCTTCATACGCTACTTTATACTTGCTCGTCTACCTTCTCCAGCACGGCTTTTAAGGAGTAGTCCAAATCACGGACGGCCGTCATCAGCTCCGGCCAAAATACTTCATCAAAGGTTCCTGAATCCACATCGCCTTTCACAACTGTCAAACTTAGTATCCGAGAAAGAGGCTCCCGAATCTCATGGCTGTTAAACTGAATCAGCTCTTTCAGTTTTTGATTGGACTGTTTCAAGGAACTGGTCCTCTGCCGAATCACCTCTTCCTGCTCCCTGTTTAATTTGGTGATTTCTCCATTCTTTTTTCCCAGCTCTGCTAACAGACCCAGATTTAAAAGTTTGGCAGAGATCAGCTCATGGACAAGCTTGACTAGAGGGATGGATTTGATGGAAAATGGGTTGGTTTCTACTGATTTAAGGGTGATCAGGCTTTTATTGGACCCGGTGTTGAATAACCATTTTCTTTCCTCAACAATGTTTCCACTTTCATCTAAAACTGAATTTAGGCTGGGGACTTCATATACTCCGTCCCCCATCATGGCCAATAAATCTTCAGATATTGGCCCAGTGGTATAGTTGTTTTCTTGATTTGAAATTGAGTATAAGTTGTACTCATTGCCATGAATAAACAAATATTCAAAACTGTAAAAATTGAACAGATACTTGAGCTGTTGACCTAAAACCTCTACAATTTTTATTTTCTCATTTATTGCTGCCAACTGCACTGAAAGGCGGTTGATGGCCTCAAACTGGACTTTGTAATAGATGAACTCATCTATTTTCATGCAAATGACTGGCTAAGTTCTACCAATTCATTATCCACCTTGATTCCGGAAATATTGGCAATTGTATTCAGCATGTTTACCAAATCAGCTTGTGCAAAGAGCTCCTGGATTTCATTACTGTTGTAGCCAGCATTTACCAATATATCGAAATGCTCTTGGTTGATTTGCCCGTTGTGGATGGCGGCATTGCTTACAATCGATACGGCCACCTTGTAGCTATGGGGAATTATATCACTTCTGAGGTTGTCAGAAATCAAAACATCTTCATTAGGGTAAAGCGATTTGCCTATCATGTTGGCAAAAATCTTATGAGCTTCAGCACAGTAAGCACATTTTCTTTCAGCTGACACACTGTAAATTATCAATTGCTTGATGATGTTGGGAACTGTTCCTTCACATAAAGTGGACTTCAATTTACCCCAATTCCCTCTAAGCAATGTGGCATTGCTCCCCTGGCATTTAAACCAATTCAATACAAATGGGATCCCAAGAGTGGCCATGGTGTCATCATAGATGGCTTTTACTTCTTCTGAGGCATCTTTATATTCTACAATTTGAAAAGTCTGAATAGAACTCATAAGTAAATATTAATAAATTTTTGTCGAAGATAACTTATTATATGTCATTAAACCAAAATCATTTTTATGATCGGTAAAAAATAATTGTTTGAAATTCTTGAATAAATCGATTAAAAAGTGGTAACTTTTATAGTTGTTTTACTTTCTGTTTTATGAAAAGGCATAACCTTAGAATCAAGATTATTTTCGCGGTTGCGATTATAATTTTAGCCATCCCACTTTTTGCCATGCAATTTACTGAGGAGGTTGTATGGACTATTTCAGACTTTGTGGCTGCGGCGGCCTTGTTGGCAATCACAGGGTTTGGTATTGAGGGGACCCTCAGAAAAATTCAAAACACCACCCAGCGTCTAACCATCTGTGGCCTTATCTTTCTAGCCTTTTTACTAGTTTGGGCAGAACTGGCTGTGGGGTTGATTAGCTAATAAAACCTGAAAGGTTTAATGAATTAAATCCAGGTTTGATCAAAATTTCCCCACTTTTTCAAATCATTTCCCCCTATAAATCTCTTATATACCTGAATCGTAATTCGGTCTTCCGTCTCCCGTTTTCGAATTCCGTCTTCGGTCTTCTATTAAAAAACTTTTAACTAACCCTCCTCCCATGAAAGCATCCGATCTCTTTGTAAAAGCCCTAGAAAACGAAGGTGTAGAATATATTTTTAGCGTCCCCGGGGAAGAAAATCTCGATTTTCTCGAATCCCTCAAAGACTCCAGCATCAAACTTATACTAACCCGCCACGAACAAGGGGCCGGGTTTATGGCCGCCACTTACGGGCGGCTGACAGGGAAGCCCGGAGTATGCATGTCCACTCTCGGCCCTGGAGCCACCAACCTGGTGACACCTGCCGCATACGCCCAGCTTGGCGGTATGCCCATAGTAATGATCACAGGTCAAAAACCCATCAAAAAAAGCAAGCAGGCCCGTTTTCAGATCATTGATGTGGTCGAAATGATGAAGCCTGTCACCAAATACACCAAGCAGATCGTTGACTCCAATGTCATCACATCCAACATCAGGGAGGCATTCCGCTTGGCAATTGAGGAAAAGCCCGGTGCCGTCCACTTGGAATTTCCCGAGGATATAGCCCAGGAAGAGTGTGAGGAGAATATTTTCGAAGTGGTAGGCCACATCATACCAAAACCGGATGATCAAGCCATTGCAAAAGCCGTAGAAATGATCCAAGCAGCCAAAAAACCTTTATTGCTCATCGGAGCCGGGGCAAACAGAAAGGTCACCTGCGAGGCGCTGAGGGAATTTGTGGATTATACGGGCATATACTTTTTCACCACGCAAATGGGAAAAGGAGTGATCGACGAAAGACATGAACAATACTTGGGAACGGCAGCCTTATCCAGTAACGATTTTCTTCATGCTGGGATCGAGGATGCCGACCTCATTATCAATGTAGGCCATGATGTAATCGAAAAGCCGCCATTCTTTATGAAAAAAGGGGGTAAGAAAGTGATTCATGTCAATTTTGACCCAGCCGAAGTGGACCCGGTTTATTTCCCCCAACTCAATGTGGTCGGAGATATTACCAATGCCGTCCGTAAATTGACTAAAGAGATAAAAAAACAGAAAGGCTGGGATTTTTCTTTTTTTAAGAAAGTCAAAAAGGAAGTAGATGAGCACTTGAGTAAATATGTGAATGATGAACGCTTCCCTATGCTTCCCCAACGACTGATCCATATTCTAAGAAACAAATTGGCACCAGAAGATGTGATTACCTTGGACAATGGTATATACAAAATCTGGTTTGCCCGTAATTATACCTGTCACAAGCCTAATACTCTTCTTTTGGACAATGCCCTGGCATCCATGGGCGCCGGACTACCATCAGCTATGGCTGTCAAAATGGTGTACCCCGATCGGAAAGTAGTGGCGGTATGTGGGGATGGCGGATTTATGATGAATTCGCAGGAAATAGAGACGGCAGTCAGGCTTGGGTTAAACCTTACCACCATCATACTCAATGACGAGGCATACGGAATGATCAAATGGAAACAGGAGGATATGGGGTTTACCGATTTTGGGCTGGATTACAAAAATCCTGACTTCATCAAATATGCCGAGAGCTATGGAGCAAAAGGGTTTCGCCCAAGCAGTGATCAGGAATTTAAAGATGTTCTTGAGGAATGTCTAACGACTGAAGGGGTGAAAATTATAGACCTTCCGGTAGATTACTCCCTGAATCACCCCATCTTAAATGTCAAACTCAAAGAAAAATCTAAAGAACTATGAGCCAAAAGCTGAAAGTTTACGCCCCTTTCGATCAAACTTTAATCAAAGAAATTCCCATGGTGGGAAATGAGGAAGCTGACAAAGCCCTTCAAATAGCCCACGATTTATTTTTGTCCCGCGACAAGTGGATCCCTGCCTATAAAAGAAAAACCATTCTGGAAAAAGTGGCTACCCTCATGCAGGACCGCCTAAAAGAACTAACCGAAACTGCCGCACAGGAAGGAGGTAAACCCTATAAAGACTCCAAGGTGGAAGTGCTGCGGGCCATAAATGGCGTCAAAATCGCCAGCGAGGAAATTTCGCAGCTCAAAGGAGAGCAAGTGCCTATGGGGTTGACAGAGGCATCGGTAGACCGGTTAGCCTTTACGATTCGGGAACCTATTGGAGTTGTCCTTTCCATTTCAGCCTTCAACCATCCCCTAAATCTTATAGTGCACCAGACTATTACTGCATTTGCTGCTGGTTGCCCGGTGATCATCAAACCTGCTGGAACTACCCCCCTCTCCTGCTTGGCATTTATGGATATTCTGAAAGAAGCTGGATTACCAGCCGGGTGGGTCCAAAGTATTATTTGCGACAACGAGGTGGCGGAATTCATGGTAAAGGATAAACGTGTAAATTACCTATCCTTCATTGGATCGGCCAAAGTGGGCTGGTACCTCAAATCCAAAGTTGCGCCCGGTACCCGGGTTGCCCTGGAGCACGGAGGTGTGGCACCTGTTATAGTAGAGAAGGATGCCGATCTTGATAAGGCACTTCCCTTGCTGGCAAAGGGTGGATTTTACCATGCCGGCCAGGTATGTGTATCCGTTCAGCGGATATTTGTCCATGAGGAAATTGCCGATAAGGTATCCAATAGATTGGCTGATTTAGCCGCAGAATTGGTGGTGGGCGATCCTTTGGATCCAGACACTGAAGTGGGCCCCCTTATTTCCACTGATGAGGTAGACCGCGTCCATGAATGGGTAAAAGATTCGGAAGGTAAAGGTGGAAAAATACTGGTCGGTGGCCAAAAGATATCTGATACTTGCTATGCTCCCACGGTCATGTTTGACCCGCCCCAGGGTGCAAAATTAAGCCAGGAGGAGGTTTTTGGACCGGTAGTCTGCATTTATCCCTACACCGATCTTCAGGAAGCTATCCGGCTTTCAAATGACATGGAATACCACTTCCAGGCCGCAGTATTCACCAAAAACCTAGACAAGGCCTTAGAATGCGTGGACAAGCTCAACGCCACTGCCGTCATGGTCAATGACCATACCGCCTTCCGCGTGGATTGGATGCCTTTCGGGGGAAGGGACGCATCAGGAGAAGGCCTGGGCGGCATCCCCTACTCCATGCACGAAATGACAAGGATAAAAATGATGGTATTCAAACGTTAACCCATTCATCATTCATCATTTATCATCAATAACCCTCAGTCTTTGAAAATCTTCGAAGTCTGAGGCTCTTTGATATTTCTACTTTTTCAAGTTATCAAAAACATAATGGCTATAAAATGCAGCACAGTCCCTGCAAGTACAAATAAATGCCAAATCGAATGTGAAAAGCGGAGGGTTTTGTTCGTATAAAAAATAACTCCCGAAGTGTAAGCCATCCCTCCCGCTGCAACAAGGCTCAATTCGGTTAGGCTTAGGTTAGAGACCAAAGGTTTAATAAAGAAAATAACCAGCCAACCCATGCTCAGATAGAGAATCAGCGATAGCTTTTCAAACCTGTGGGTGAAAAAAGCCTTGTAAACCACTCCTAGAACTGTCAGGCCCCAAATCACTCCAAAGTAAACCCAACCGGCCACACCTCCTAAACTTATTAATAAAAAGGGAGTGTATGTCCCCGCTATCAAGAAATAAATACTGATATGGTCAAAAGTCCTCAGCAATGGTTTTACCCTGGGAGACTGTACAGAATGGTAAAGGGTGGAAAAGGTATAAAGAAGCAAAATGGAAGCCCCGAACATACTGCAAGCGAAAACATGAACTGCCGAGCCATTAAGCACCGAAAAAGTGATCAAAAGAGAAATAGCAACTATGCTAAAAAGTATACCCAGGCCGTGGGTGATGCTATTCGCAAACTCCTCCTGAAGAGACTGTTTTCTTTCTATTTTTCCAGGCATAGGGCAAAGATGAATAATTCCTCCGCTTTTAGCATAAAAATTGAATCAATAAGTTTTTAATTTAACTTTTAAAAATGGTAGAAAAGGAAAATCGGAGCAAATCCAAATCGCCTATATACCTGTCTTTGATTTTGTTAATCGGTATAATTCTGCTTTATCTCACTGTTCCGGCTGTGGAGAATTTCGTCGCGGAAGCTTACGAAGTGCTTAGCAGTGGCGATGAGAAAAAGATATCGGACTGGGTAGACCAATTTGGATGGGCCGGCCCCCTTGTTTTGATTTTAGCCATGACAGCACAAATGGTGGTTCTAGTTGTCCCAACCCCTCTGCTAATGGTTATAGCTGTGTTGGCTTATGGACCGTTAATTGGCTCGGGAATTATTCTTATTGGTATATTCATCGCTTCGTCAATAGCCTATGTTTTAGGTTCTGCATTGGGTAATCCCGTGGTCGAAAAACTACTTGGGCATAAGTCTAAAAACAAAATGAAGGGATTCTTAAAAAACTATGGTTTTTGGGCGGTGATAATAGTTCGCTTTTCCCCATTTCTATCCAATGACGCGATAAGCCTTGTGGCTGGAATAATGAAGATGGGATTCTGGAAATTTATAGCAGCTACCATGCTGGGAATCCTACCCCTTACACTCCTCATTGCTTACTTTGAAGAATCTGAAAGTTTGCAGACTGGCTTAATATGGATTGGGGCTATCAGTTTTGTCGGATTCGTAGTGTATGTTTGGATTGACAAAAACCGAAAAACGAATAATTATCAGACTTAAAAGGTTAGCCATATCCCCATGCGAACGCCGCTTTACCCCAAGAGAAACCTGTACAATTTCTGATCTACACACTTTAGCTGCACCTAAAAATCTTCCACAAGCCCCTTCAATTTTTTCTCCCTCCTCCGCGCCTTTGAGGAAGTCCTTTCTTCGCGCCTTTGAGCCTTTGTGGCTAACTAATCATTGATTATATAACTATTCCAAGAAAATCTACGGAAGGCCCCATCGGAAATCACCCAATATCAAGCTTTCCAAGCTCCTACGGCCGATTTCCTAGTCAATTTTCGGAAATATCCGTAACTGATCCGTAAGTGATGCGTAAGTGATCCGTAAGTGATCCGTAACTGATACGGGGGAACCCCGAAGGAAAGCAGGTTTCAGAGTATACTGGATGCCAGCCCCCTGATCCAATCTCTCCAATTGCGCCCCTCATCTTTGGGCAATTCGGGCCTTTCGAGTTTGACCGCATCCAATATCTGTAAGGCAGCACCGGTTTTCAGTTCATAATAATCCCCATTGACGAGCTGGTAAAAATAAATCCCCACTACGGGGCAGCATAGCATTTTCAAATACTTCTGACTGAACTGGATAATACGGTTTTCCTCCCGTCCAAGGTTGTGTATTTCCTTAAAATTTTCTTGAAAAAATTCAGGATAAAAGTTTTGCCCCCTCCTTTTTCTGTTCTTCTCGAAATAGCCTACACACTTTCGCCGAGTCTCATAATCTTCCATAAGCCCCTTTCATTTTTTCACGCGCCTCCGCGCTTTTAAGGATCCTTTCTTCGCGCCTTTGAGCCTTTGTGGCTAACTAACAACCTGAAGTAGAGTACTTCCCTAATGCGTGTTTAACCCGTGTTCAACGCGTGTTTAACCCGCTATCAAGCATGCCCAACCCCCTAATTAACAACACTTTAATCTTCCTCCCAAATGCACCCGGAATATACGGATTCTTAGGTATAATTGGGAAAATACGGAATGTCCAAAAACCGTTGGGCCAAGTCGCCGTTGAGCCAAGTCTCCGACTTGCGCACCATGAGTCAGGAATCTCTGACTCCCACCTCTCTACCAAGAGTTCGACAACAATATCCCATATACAATCTATAGGTGTCTAAGGGATGTCCCATAGGTGTCCCATAGGTTCGTTAGTGTTTGGCTAAAATCCAAGAATTCATTGTACCTTTTCCTGTTGCGTTGAAGTAGGAGTCGCCAAATCAAAAAGTCCCCTGTCCCAGACAAGGAAATTTATGGAGCATCTTTATAAAATCTTTATATATCCTCAAAGTCTTTAATTTAATCTATATATTATTCCGCCGAAATTTGTGCCTTGTTTTGATTACCCAGCATATAACCAGGCAGCTAAACGGAAAGAAACAATTTAATATAAAGCGTATGTGGTATTTATTTGGAAAATCCGATCAGGCCATGCTTAAGACGCAAAATCTCGAACGGATTAATAAATTACTGTTGAGACTGTTAAGTTTTTTGACCTTCCTCTTTCTTATTCTTAATTTCGGTTTTGACCTTCGACCAGAATTACTCCCCATAGCACAATTAGCTTATTCCGTTTCAATTATTGCCTTGGCCCTGGGTTTTGCTTTTCACCTTTTGATCAGATATTCCAAACTGACCACAACCAGGATTTTGATGGAGGCCATAGTTATAACCCTGTTGATAATTGGAGCAGGACTACGCTTACAGATCTGGGATCTTGGTATTCAAAGGACGATTGTCAACATCGAACTGAAGCATTTCTTTATCAATTTACTCGTCAGCCTAATATTTCTGGTTGAAGTAAGCAAATGGAGTCTATCTGTAAGCAAACTAAGAGTAAATCCGCCACAGGTTTTCATCTTAAGTTTTGTCATTGCTATCCTAATCGGTACCGGGCTGCTGTCTTTACCAAATGCCACATACAATGGAATTTCAGTAGTTGATGCGTTATTTACAGCCACTAGTGCCGTTTGTGTCACAGGTTTAATTGTGCTGGACACTTCATCGGATTTTACCTTGATTGGTCAAATCATTATTATGATTCTTTTCCAAATAGGTGGCCTTGGAATGATGACCTTTGCCAGCTTCTTTGGTTTTTTCTTTAAAGGAAGTTATTCGCTACAAAACCAGCTATTTATTCAAGACTATATCAACGAGGAGAAAATCGGTGCCATCTATTTTACCTTAATTAAAATCATCTTTTTTACCCTAATTGTTGAATCCATAGCCGGAGTTCTGATATTTCATTTCACTGACCCTACCCTATTTGACTCAAATGCAGACCGGATCTTCTTTTCAATCTTCCATGCCATCTCCGCTTTTTGCAACGCTGGATTCTCCACCCTAAGCGATGGACTTTATGAAACTGGCTTCAGGACTGCCTATAACATGCACCTTGTCATTGCATTTACCATCATTCTGGGTGGCATAGGTTTTCCGGTGGTACTCAGCTACTATAATTACTTAAGGCATGTAGTCATCGGCACCAAAAAAATGATCACCGGTGAAGAGCCCTATAGGCACGCTCCAAGAGTGGTTAATATCAATACAAAAATCATCGTAAACACTACCATCATATTGTTGATTGTAGGTTTTATCAGTTTTCTGATATCGGAAAAAGATTCCACCTTGTTTGGGCTTAGCACATATGGGAAAATAGTGACTGCCTTTTTCGGGTCGGTCACACCACGAACAGCCGGTTTCAATACCGTAGATATGAGTGCCCTGGCATTACCCACCGTCCTGATTTACCTGATCCTCATGTGGATTGGGGCCTCCCCTGGGTCTACAGGAGGAGGGCTGAAGACTAGTACGTTTGCCGTAGCCGTGCTGAATGCCTTTAGTATAGCCAAGGGCAAAAGAAGAGTGGAAGTCTACAACCGCGTGTTGACCAATGTCACTGTGAGAAAAGCTTTTGCAGTTATCCTTCTATCCTTTTTGGTAATTGGTACAGGAGTGTTTTTGGTGACCCTGTTTAACCCACAACTTGCCCTGATTGATGTTGCCTTTGAGGTGTTCTCCGCCTTTTCAACTGTTGGCCTAAGCCTGGGTATCACTGCTGAACTTTCCATTTCAAGTAAGTTGGTGATCAGTGTAATCATGCTCTTGGGCCGGGTGGGCACATTGACATTTATGATGACATTGGTCACCAAACCCAAAACCCAAAGATACAAATACCCTGAGGAAAGCGTTTATATAACGTAATTCCTCGGTCTTCGGTCAGAAAAAACATAACTCAACATCATCAAACAAAAAAAAAACATGAAATACATCATTGTGGGAATGGGAAACTTTGGCGGCTATTTGGCCATCAGACTGACGGACTTGGGCCATGAGGTAATCGGAATTGATTCAGACAGCGCAAAAGTTGACTTGGTAAAAGATAAAATCACCCACGCCATTACCATGGACGCCACCGACTTGCAGGCTTCCAAAAACCTTCCCATCAAAGACACGGATGTAGTAATAATTGCCATTGGGGAGGATTTCGGGGCTTCTATTATGGCCACAGCCATCTTTAAACAGCTCAATGTAAAACGTCTCATTAGTAGGGCCATAAGCGTGTTGCATGAAACGGTCATTAAAGCAATCGGGGTAGACGAAATTATCCACCCAGAGGAAGAAACTGCTGAGCGCTTGGCTAAAAGACTACAAATGAAAGGTGTTTTGGATTCTCTGGACGTCTCGGATGATTACAACATTATAGAAGTAAAAGCCCCTGAAAGATATACTGGAATGACTATCTCTGAAACCAACATCCGAGAAGATTTTAATATTAATATTCTGACCATTATCAAAATGGAGGAAAAACCAAACATTTTCGGTATCATGTCCAAAAAAAGGAAAGTGAGCGGGGTGGTGGCCGGAAATACAAAAATTGAAAAAGGCGATATTTTGTTGCTTTTCGGAAACATTCGCGATATCAACAGGATTCTTAGTCTGGAAAATTAAGCGCAATATTAGTGTTAACAACCTCTCCAAGCATTATTCCCCGCCATTGTTGGCTTAAATTTAGTTAATGGATTAAATTTAGTTACTTCAAATTTTATTACCTAAACTTGGAATTTTTCAAAACCCAATCAAATAGCAAATTCTTCCAATACTCGATCAGCCTCTCAATGATCGCTGCCTCCTGTATTGCCTGCTATTATTCCGTGGATGTAATCGGCTACCAGGTAGTGGCCCTTATACTCTTGCTGGTTGTCTCTGTTTTAGCCATGCTTTTTGATATCTTACCGGTTTTGGTTACCGCTTTTCTAAGCGCGTTGAGCTGGAATTTCTTTTTTATCCCTCCTACCTTCACGTTTCATATCGGCACTACCGAAGATGCCCTGATTTTTTTCATGTATTTTGTAATAGCACTGATCAATGCAGTGCTGACCTTCAAAATCCGGGATGTGGAAAAAAAGGCCAGGGAAAAGGAGGAGAGGGAAAAATCCCTGAAGCTATACAACACCATGCTAAATTCTCTATCACACGAGTTAAAAACCCCTATTTCTACCATTATAGGCGCTATAGATACCATAAAGGAGAACGCCTCCAAACTCTCGGAATTCAATAAGTCGGAACTCTATACTGAAATTGAAATCGCGGGTTTTAGGCTCAACAGACAGGTCGAAAACCTCTTGAGCATGAGCAGGCTGGAGGCGGGGGTATTAAAGCCCAAAATGGACTGGTGCGACATCAATGAATTAATATTTTCTGTCATCAAGGACCATAAGGAAGATGCCAGGGACCACCAAATCTGCTTTGAGCCCTTTGAAAATCTACCTTTGATCAAAATTGACAGGGGACTGACAGAGCAGATAATCCATAACATCCTACTTAATGCAATTCAGCACACTGCTCCAGGCACTATTATAGAAATTCGTGCCCAACACCAAAACGGGGTATTCAGATTGGTGCTCTCCGACAATGGTAAGGGATTTCCTGAGCAAGAGATTCAGTCGGTTTTCCGCAAGTTTTATCGCCTGCCCAACTCCACCACAGGCGGCACTGGACTGGGACTGTCCATTGCAAAGGGGTTTGCGGAAGCTTTGAATGGAAGCATCCATTTGGAAAACCTGCCGACTGGCGGAGCAAAATTCACCATAGATATCCCATCCCAAGCCTCATCCATAAGCGATATTGAGAATGAATAAAGCCGAAGTATTAATTATCGACGACGAACCTCAGATCAGAAAGCTTCTGCAGATTAATCTGGAAAGCAATGACTATAAAGTGCTCCAGGCTGCTACAGCCAAAGAGGGGCTTATCATGGCAGCCAGTCATCCGCCCGACCTTATCCTCTTGGATATAGGACTTCCTGACAAAAGCGGGCATGAGCTACTTGTTGAACTTAGGGAGTGGTACAATAAGCCCATAATCATGCTATCCGTTCAAGATTATGAGGCGGATATCGTATCCGCTTTGGACAGTGGTGCCACGGATTACCTGACCAAACCTTTCCGAACCGGAGAACTCTTGGCAAGGATCCGGTCTGCACTCAGGAGAAGCCAAAACGTTAAAAATGTGAGCATAATTACCTCCGGAGATCTGGAAATTGACCTTACCGCCAGACTGGTACGCAAGAACGGCGAAATCCTCAAGCTTACCTCAACGGAATATAACCTTTTGGCCCTGTTTGCCAAAAATGAAGATAAGGTACTCACTCATCAGTTTATCTTAAAAGAGATCTGGGGGACAGGTTTTCAGACAGAAACCCAATATTTGAGGGTATTTGTGGGCACCCTGCGCAAAAAAATTGAAGAAAGCCCCAATCACCCCCAACACATCATTACTGAAAGCGGGGTGGGGTATCGGTTCCAATAGTTTATAAAATCTTTATGTCTGAAGAGGCAAAATTGATGTTTTGGTTATTCCCTACCACTTTACTTTGTAAAGTACCAAAACACCTTTCCATGAAATGGGATTTTTTCTATGACGAAGACAACAAACGGCCCTATCGTTCCCTTAAGGACTGGTACCGCAATATCCGCCACCTGATCCTACCCTTGATCATCATGCTGGCCATGATTCTATGGATCTACTTTCATCACTTCATTTAGAAAGCCAGTTAAGCCAAGTCTCCTCTTTTGCGCCCCCCGGAACCTGCGGTATTCAAAAGTTTTAATGCTAAATGCTTTTGGGTAGAAGTATAAAATCATCTTCCTTTACCCTTTTTTGGGTAAACTTAATCCTTCAATCCAAATCGAATCTCCTTTTCAATCTTGCTCCTTTAACGGAAATTGGCAATATTTGATAGATAAGCGGATTGACCCTATGATTAGCAAACCCATCTACCTCGACTACAACTCTACTACCCCATGCGACCCAAGAGTGGTGGAAGCTATGCTTCCCTATTTCAGCGGTGAATTTGGCAATCCGGCTAGCAGGGACCATCTGTATGGTTGGAATGCCAAGGACGCAGTGGATGAGGCCAGGGAGCAGGTGGCAGCCTTGGTAGGCGCCCATTCGGAAGAGATAATTTTTACCTCAGGAGCTACCGAGGCTATCAACATGGCCCTTAAAGGTTTGGCCGTTGCGGCCCCAATTGGCAAAAACCACATCATCACCTGCCATACAGAACACAATGCGGTGCTTGATACCTGTGCATATCTTGAAAAAAAAGGGCTTGCCGTCTCCTATCTTGGTGTGGATAGCGAAGGAAACATTTCTTTGGAGGAGCTTGAGGGATTGATTCGACCTGAAACCCTCTGCATTTCCCTGATGTGGGCCAACAATGAGACCGGGGTGATTCATCCCATAGAAAAAATTGGCCATTTGGCTCAAAAACACCATGTGGCCTTCTTTTGCGATGCAACGCAAGCAGTGGGTAAAATTCCTGTGAATGTACAAGAGGCAGGCATTACTTTGATGGCATTTTCTGCCCATAAAATGTATGGTCCTAAAGGGATTGGAGCCTTATATTTAAATAAAAAGTCCCATTTCTCAAAGATATCACCCCTTTTGAATGGAGGCAGCCATGAACATGGTTTAAGAAGTGGTACTTTAAACGTTCCAGGGATAGTGGGGTTTGGACAGGCTGCTAGGTTATGTGCCCAAGAAATGACCATGGAGCATATAAACCTTGGAAATTGGAGAAATAAGCTGGAAAAGTCTTTGATGGCTGCCATTCCCGAAGCTAAAAAAAACGGTTCCCAAAATCGTCTACCGCACGTTAGTAATATCAGCTTTCCCCAGATCAACGCCGAAAACCTCCTGCTGTCCCTTTCACAACACCTGGCCCTAAGCAGAGGTAGTGCCTGTACAAGCAACGTGCAAAGACCATCCCATGTGTTGAAAGCCATGGGTTTGGGCGACGCGGAAGCCTTTGGTTCGATTAGGATCAGTTTGGGCAGGTTTACTAAGGAAGTTGAAATAGAACTGGTCATTGAAAAATTGACGGCTGGGATTCTTTCTTTTTCACCTACACATTGATCTCATGAAGGAAATCAAACAAATTATCCAAGCCTATCACCAAGCTCTGTCTGACGGGAAAAAGGCCGTTTTGGCTACTGTGGTTCATATAGAAGGCTCATCCTACAGAGCACCCGGAGCCAGGATGTTGGTGAGGGATGACGGCATGCTTACCGGTGCGATCAGCGGGGGGTGCCTGGAAGGCGATATCCTACGTAAAGCCCTTATGGTGATGGCCACCAACAAGCCGTTGCTGGTCACCTACGACACCTCGGATGAAGGGAGCAACATCATCTCTGTCAACCTGGGTTGCAATGGCATCATCCGCGTACTACTGGAACCCATTCAGCAAAAGAATGATCATAACCCCATAAAGCTTTTGGAAAAAGCCATTTCCAAAAGGCAAAAGGCAATACTAGTGACCTATTTTTCACCTGATGAAAAGAAGCATGTCCTGCAGGGCACCAAACTTCTTTTTACCCCAAACGGGGTAACTTTAGATCAAGATCATCTTCCTTTCGGCTTTTCATTTATAGAAGCAGATATTCAAAATACTTGGAAACAGCAGCATTCGGGATTTATCAGATTTCCGGATTTAGCCAATAATACTGCATCATTTCACGCTTTTATGGAATATCTGGAGCCATCACCTGCCTTGGTGATCGCGGGAGCTGGCAATGACGTCTTTCCCTTAGTTGAAATAGCTAAAACCCTGGGCTGGGAAATCACCATAGTGGATGGCCGCCCCTTGTATGCCAATGAAAACAGATTCCCTACATGTCAGTTGCTGCTCACAGAGCCAGAAGATGCCATTGGGAAGATAAATATCGACGAGCGGACTGCCTTTGTGCTCATGTCCCACAACTACGATTATGACAAAGCTATACTAAAGACAATTCTCCACAGTCCAGTTAAATATATAGGCCTCTTGGGGCCCACCAAAAAAAGGGACAGGATACTTCAGGAATTGGGCGAGGAAGGAGTTGCTATTCCCGAGGACACAGGAATACCGCAAAATTTGTTTGCGCCCACCGGTCTGCAGATTGGGGCGGAAACCTCTGAGGAAATTGCCCTTTCCATCATTGCGGAGATACAAGGTATCTTTACCGGAAATACTGGAAGCTCATTGAGAAATCTTAATGGCCATATTCATCATAGAAAAATGGGATTGGTACCATCCAAGAAGTGTTATGGTATTATAGTGTTGGCAGCCGGTCAATCCAAAAGACTGGGTTTCCCAAAACAGGCCGTACCCTTCAAGGGGTCTACACTGCTGCAGCACGCCATCACCCAAGCCGCGGCTCTAAAAACCGCCGCAACCCTGACAGTAATATCAGCGGGAGACGAACAAAGGAACCTAGCCACCATAACCGAAACAGAAATGGTGGAAAACCCAGATTTTCAAGAAGGCATGGCAAGTTCCATCCGAACTGGAATTAACCATGTACTAAAGCATTACCCTTATCTGGAATACCTTATAATTATGCTCTGCGATCAGCCCTATGTAGAAAGCAGCCATTTACAAACGCTGATAGACACTCAGCAAAAAACCGGCAAAAAAGTAGTGGCCAGTCTATATGAAGGCAGAAAAGGGGTTCCAGCCCTTTTTCATCGCTCACTATTTCCAAAACTATTGGAACTCCGCGGGGATACCGGTGCCAAGAATCTCATTACAGAACTTGGTAATCAGGTGGTGAGTGTGCCTTTTCCCCTTGCTGCCTACGATGTGGATACGACAGCCGCTATCGAAAAGATTGCCGACAATAATAAACTTTAAAGCCTTCTATAAGGTCATTAGAAAATGAACGGCCTAAAAACAACCATGGACGGGTTTATTTGAGTAATTAATGTTTTTAAATTAACCATTCATCACACTTTTTGAGCTGTTCATCATTTCTATACTTTAAAAATAACTTAAGCATGATAAAATTGAATTTTATTTAAGCCATATTTGCAGATTGGTATTTAAAACACTGAATTCTGCCTTTTGAGTCTAAATAGATACTATAGATATAGCAACCGAAAAGATGAACCCAGGGATCGCTATAAAGACGCGGGGTTTTCCGGTAAGCAAGACTTTCTAAACTTCAGCAAGAGCTGTGAGGTGAATTTTCTTGAGGCTATAGATTCCCATCCAAATAAAGCTTTTACGAAGGCCTGCTTTAATCTGCTCGTTTTAAACCATACCTACAATGCCGTAACTCCCGATGCCGGACCTTTGTATTCTCTTTTGGATTACAATGCTGTTTTTTACTACGTGAAATTCGATGAAACAGGCTGCTTTCAAATCAAACGCCTCGACATCAACCTTGCCGAAGAAAGCCCAAAAGCCCAATCCTTCCTTCAATACTCTTATGCCAACAATTATGCGGTCGTATTGGACAACAGCATGTTGAAAGGTGATTATGATACCTTTGAGGATGTTTACGAAGCCTTGTTGTTTAAATAATATTGGTTCGTCCTTCGTATTCCGCACTTCGTTCGCCGAACTTCGTCAACTCCCTGGTTTCTTCTGAAAACCCTGCCTGGTCATTTCTCCCCAGGTCTTTTTGCCCATCAGCTTTTCCCAATAACCCACTAAAGCCGAATAAACGCCTAGAGGATGGAAGTATATTGGCTCTATCAAGGCAGCGCCCAAAAGCTTAAGGAAGTCTTTGATTTTGGGATACTTGTGGTAGGTCAACTCTTCACTCAGCAATCCCAGTACTGAAAACATCACTGCAAAAACATACACAAATAAAATGAGTAGAAGAAACAGCTTCCAGTTTAAAAGCCCAAAAGCTAAAAATACTAAGGTAATAAGTATTCCAACAAATTCGATGAGCGGGGCCAAAAACTCAAAAAATGTCCAATAAGGCACGGAAACCATGCCCAGTAATTTGTATTTGGGGTTCATGAACATCTTCTTATGGATAAAAAGAGTCTCAATAGTCCCGCGCATCCAGCGGCTACGTTGCTTTTTAAAGATGGTGGCATTCTCTGGGGCTTCAGTCCAGCAGAGGGGATCTGGTATATAGGATACTGTATAAGGCAATTTGTTTTCCAACATATATCTCCTCATTCTAACCACCAGCTCCATATCCTCCCCCACCGTCTTGGTGTCATATCCGCCGGCCTGGATGGCAATTTCTTTGTCAAAAGCACCAAATGCCCCACTGATCAGCAATAGCCCATCAAGCCTTTCCCAAGCCATTCTCCCTAACAAAAATGCACGCAAATATTCCAGAACCTGGATTCTGGGCAGCATGCGGTCAGGTACGTTCACCTCAATCAGGCGACCATCTTTGATCACGCATTGATTGGCTATCCTCACCACTCCCCCAGTAGCTATCACCCGCTTGCCGTCATTCTCCATAAAAGGCTTGGCCAATTTGAGCAAGGAATCCTTGTCCAAAATACAGTCCACATCAATGCATACTGCATAGGGATTTTGGGCAATATTAAGGCCTACATTTAAGGCATCGGCCTTACCACCATTATCCTTGTCCACCACCAGGAGCTTTTTATAAGCCTGGTTTTTGGATCTGTATATATTTCTTATCCGCTTGGTTATCAACTTAATATCGAGATTCATTTCAACTACTTCCAAATCATAGGTTTTGATCAGGATTTCCATGGAATTGTCCTTGCTCCCATCATTGACCACGATCACCTCATAGTTGTTATAGTTGAGGGAAAGCAGGGATTTGACATTTTCTTCTATAGTCAAACCCTCATTGTAGGCAGGGGCAATTAGGGAAAGTTTGGGTGAAAACTCGCTCGAAAGCAATACTTCATAATTTACAAAACTGTTTCGCGTAAGGTAATCTTTCAGTTCTTTCACCGACAGATACCCCAACACCAAGTAGGAGCCCATGATGGTAACCGCATAAAGCAGAATCAAAACTAGATAGATTTCTACTGCCATGCTCAGTTGGGATCCAAAATTTATCGCTTCCAGCATCAGTTAAAGTTTTCAAGTTTGGCCATCACCCTGCTTGCCTCACTTTTAATTAGGTCACTTTGGGTTTTGCTGTGCAATTGGATCACAGCCGGGAAATTATCGGAGAGTTTCAGGGCTTGGATTACCTTCAAACCCAGACTAACGACTGACTTATTTGAAGAGGTCAATAGTTTTTCTATCCCCTTCGTGGTTTCAATATCGCCTTTTTTCAAGGCATGAATGATGGAAAGCTGCGTCCAGGTATCAATGGGATCTTTATGTTTGACCAAATGCACCAGTCCCTGTGTACCGTTTAATTTGATACAGCCGCGAATAGCAGCTATTTTAAGTGGCCTTACGCTGGATTTGGAAAGCTCTACCAAGGTATCAAAGGCTTGGGTTACCTGCATTTCAGCAAGTTCTTCTATTCCCAAACACTTTTTGGCCCAATTAAGGCTTTTAATCTTCTTGAAGGAATCTCGGATCAGATGGGATTCGGCGTAGAATTTCTCCAGATTTTCGGCATACTGGCCTTCGTAATTGCGGTGCAGGTTGAGGGTTCCATCCATAAGCGTTTGCCGGAAAAGTGGGCTCTTGAAAAGCTTGGCCATTTTTTCGTCATTGACTATGGTGGCAAATATGCTGTCGGTAAACATCACCCCCATGAGGATTTCCTCAACGGTGGCCTGATATTCTTTCACCAGCTCCTGCCTTCTTATACGCCTATATCGGATGAAGACAAGTGCCATAAACATCATAATTGTGCCCAGTGCAAAAAAGGCAATGGCAAAAACCAAAAAAGGCTCTACCCAAGTCTTATCCGTATAAAAACCCCAAAGTCTTTCCATCAACAGTATCCAATTAATCAATTAAGCTGTTTAAGCAGTTTCTTCATCCTTACCAGCAATACTGCAGGGCTCACAGGCTTTGGGATAAATTCATTGGCCCCAATATCAAAGGAGTCCAGTTCGGTCTGCTCTACGTTAGATGATGTAAAAATAATGATTGGGGTATCAAGATTCAATTCGGTTCTCACATGCTGTGTCATTTCCATTCCACTGATGCCGGGCATGTTAATATCCGTGAGGATAATATCGTATTCCTTTACCTTAATAGCCTCCAGCGCCTCTTTGCCGTTTTCAAACTGATCCACCTCAAATCCCTTGGAAGTAAGAAAAAAAGAAAGAGATTTTCTCAATAAATCGTTGTCTTCAGCTAGAATTAGTCTCATTTAATTGGGGTGGTTTTGGTATATTAGGTACTATGTAAAATTAGTGTTTTGGTCATTAGGAGCCAATCATAAACATTCCGGTTATTTAATGCCTTCGTTCTTAGGCTCCCTACCAATTCGCTAGACTCATTGGGGACGGGGTGATTTAATATATATTTTCTTAGCGCCTCCGTGCCATGGTGGCCAATCTCAATTCCCTTACTTTTTCTTTCCGCCTCCGTGCCTTTGTGGCTAATCTCAATTTCTTTACTTTTTCTTTCCGCCTTCGGGCCGTTGTGGCTAATCTCAATTGCTTTACTTTTTCTTTCCGCCTTAGGTCCTTTGTGGCCAATCTCAATTTCTTTACATTTTCTTAGCGCCTCCGCGCCATTGTGGCCAATCTAAATTCCCTTACTTTTTCTTTCCGCCTACGTGCCTTTGTGGCTAATCTCAATTTCTTTACTTTTTCTTTCCGCCTTCGGGCCTTTGTGGCTAATCTCAATTTCTTTACTTTTTCTTTCCGCCTTCGGGCCTTTGTGGCTAATCTCAATTTCTTTACTTTTTCTTTCCGCCTTCGGGCCTTTGTGGCTAATCTCAATTTCTTTACTTTTTCTTTCCGCCTTAGGTCCTTTGTGGCCAATCTCAATTTCTTTACATTTTCTTAGCGCCTCCGCGCCATTGTGGCCAATCTTAATTCCCTTACTTTTTCTTTCCGCCTTCGAGCCTTTGTGGCCAATCTCAATTTCTTTACTTTTTCTTTGCGCCTTCGGGCCTTTGTGGCTAACTAACCCTCAATATTCCTTTTCAAGTAGGTCGTTTAACTCCTCCGTAGCCTCTCCCAGTAGCTGCTTCAACTCATTTATCCCCTCAAAGACTTCCTTTGAGAGCTCAGTGCCACCATTTTTCCAGAGTTCAGTGGCTTCTTTTTCGGTTTGGTTCAAAATATAAACACATTTTTCCAAAAGAAACAGGGATGCACTGGATTTCATGGCATGCGCAAATTCCTTTACCTCCTTGAAATCTTGCTCATGCATGGCCTTCTCCAAAACTTCAATCTCGTTTTCCACCTTTTGGCAAAACATGGCTATGATTTCTTTTTCAAACTCTTTATTGTTTTCTGAAAGCTCTCTCAGATAACTCAAATTGATCTTGGATCCCACACTGACCGCAGCCTCTGCTTCCTCAACTTTTCTTTCTTCCACTTTTTCCTTTAATCCGTGTCTTTCCAAAACCTCTAAGATCTTGGCATATAATTCCTCCTTCCGGAAGGGCTTACTTACATACGCATTCATACCCAAATCAAAGCATCGCTGCCTTTCACTTATGAATGAATGGGCCGTCATCGCGATGATAGGGATATCAGAATTTACCTCGGTTCTCAAATGCACCGTTGCCTGATAGCCATCCATTAAGGGCATCTGCAGATCCATCAACACCAAGTCATACACCTTGGAGGAAAACATTTCAATTCCCTCTTTGCCATTGTGGGCAATATCCAATTCAAACCCAAACCCCTCAATCACATTTCTAACCAACCTCTGGTTGATTACATTATCTTCACAGAGTAATATGGACACTTTCCTATTAATTTCAGGCAGTTCAACCTTATTATTAATATTAACATCTATATCATTGACCTTCTGATATATAAGGCTAAAATAGAACTCGGATCCTATGCCGACTCTACTCTTAACTTCCAACTTGCCATCCTGAAGTTCAATGAGCTGCTTACTGATATTCAGCCCCAAGCCCGTGCCCCCAAAATTACGGGAAGTGCTCTCCTCTCCTTGGGAAAAACGCTCAAATATGGTGGCCAGTTTACTCTCTGGAATACCAATTCCGGTATCCTTAATGCTAAACTTCAGTTCAATGCTTTCCTCATCCTCCCTTACTTTCTTAACCATGATATTCACCTCGCCATCAGTGGTAAATTTAATGGCATTGCCGGCCAAATTCATCATGATTTGATTAAGCCTCCCCTTGTCCCCGACCACCATATCAGGTAGTTCGGCATCTAGAAAAAGGTTGAAATCAATCAGTTTTTCATGGGCCCTGATTTTCAAAAGCTCATAATTGTGCTTGAGTGAGGCCTTTATATTAAAGGGCTGTGGATCAATCACCAATTTACCCGCTTCAATTTTGGAAAGGTCCAAGATGTCGTTGACCAATAATAGGAGATTCTCTCCGGCCATCTTCACATGTCCCACATATTCGGTTTGGGTATCATCCAACTTGGTCTCCGATATCAGATCGGTAAAACCAATAATGGCGTTCATAGGGGTCCTGATCTCATGGCTCATATTGGCCAAAAAGTTTGCCTTCATGGCTACAGCCTGCTCGGCAAGTTGTTTGGCCTCGATCAGCTTGGCTTCCACTTTCTTTTTGGAACTGTAATCCTCCGCTACGCTCAAATATCCCTGTACCTGCCCTTCATCATCGTAAATGCAGGTAATAGTCTGCCACACCGGGATCCTTTTGCCGGATTTGGTGATGTAGGTCCATTCCCTCGAATCCGCTGTATTTTTGGTACGGGCACAATCTACCAAGACATCCAGGTCTTTGGCAAAAGTCTTGGAATACTCCTTCTCAAGCTCTTTCTTGACCTTTTCCAACTCCTGCTCATCAAGAAAAATCAGCGGGGTTTTGACATTGACCACCTCACTTTCTTTAAAACCCAAAAGCTGAAGTCCCGATTTATTGATCTTACGGATGATACCCCTGGTATCCATGAACACAATACTGTAGCTGGCCCCATCAATGATGGAGCTTTGGGTTTTCAGCAGGTTCGTAATTCTCTGCTTCCTGTGTTTTTCTTCGGTGATGTCCCTCTTGATGGACACAAACTTATATGGCTTGCCGTGTGGATTTAAAAAGGGCACCACCACCATGTCTTCCCAATAGTAAGACCCGTCCTTTGCTTTGTTTTTGATTTCGTTTTTCCAAACTTTCCCAGCTAGCAGGGTTTTCCACAGGCTTTCAAAAAAAGCCTTACTATGAAAACCGGAATCAATGATCTTGTGGGTCTGACCCAACAATTCGTCACGCCGAAATTGGGAAATAGCGCAAAACTTATCATTGACATAGGTGATGACCCCGGATTCATCAGTGATGGATACGATGGAGGTTTCGTCAATGGCCATTTTGTAGTAATCCAGCTCCTTGGCAATTCCGTCAAGGGCTTTTTCGGCCAGCTTACTCACCTCATTTTTAAGCTTTTTGTTTCTTTTTTTAAGCTCTAGATGGGCCATTACATGGTTGGCTAGCGTCTCCAGAGCTGCTTTTTGGTCCTCATTCAGCTCTTTGGGCTTACTGTCCACCACGCAAAGGGTGCCGATGTGAAAACCGCTTGGAGTTGTCAGCGGGGTGCCTGCATAGAATCTCACTTTTCCTTCCCTCACAGATGGGTTGTCCTTTAGCACAGAATGTTCTTCCGCATCGGGCACATAGGTAAGCTTGTCGTCCAATATGGCATATTGGCAAAAAGTCAAAGGACGGGATATCTCTTGGACATCCATGCCCACTTTGGCCTTGTACCACTGCCTGTCTTCGTCTATAAAGGAAATCAGAGCGATGGGAACCTCGCAGATGTAAGAGGCAAGTTTGGCTATGCTATCAAAGGTCTCCTCGGGAGAAGTATCCATGATCTCATATTCTCGAAGAGCCTGAAGTCTTTCCTGCTCATTGAGCGGAATGGGTGGGTTGGAAGCAGACATGTAAATGTTAAGTAAAAAAATCCATTAGGACTTCTTCGAGTATTTCTCGTAATTTTCTTTAGATTCAAAATAAAGTACTCCCCCATACGGATGACCTGGCTCAGGAGCAATGAAGGCCTGGGATTTGTCAACTTCCTTGCCCGTCAGGGGATCTTTGGCATATCTGACATCCCTGTCGTTCTGTATAGTGTTTACACACATCTCGCAGCAACCATAATACATCTTGTCTCCAAACTCCACCGGAAACTGCTTTTTACCCATAAAGGCGTTGTTTACCATACAAACCAATTCTTTCTCTAGGCCATCTTCGTGCATTTCTGCTTCAAAAGTCTCTTGGTTGGCAGCCATGGGAGCATTTTGAGCATCATGGTGCTTAAATACTTCCTCAGTTTCCGCACTTGAAACAGCGTCAGCTTCCTGGGAAGAGTTTTGGGAACATGAAAATTGAAACGCAATACAAAGGGTGGATAAAGCAAATGTGAATCTTCTCATTATAAAGGGATTTTATCGGTTAGTTTTGAATCTTTGTAACATCTGGGATTATAGCCACTTAAGCTTCAAACTAGTTCCAAGGGAATCAAATTTTTTCTGCTACGAAAATATAACAGCAGGGTGATATTTGAAAGAAAACTGTAATTATTAGGGATATATTTTCTGGGTACGAAGTACGAAGTACTAGGTACTAAGTATCCTAGGACAGAGCTCGTTTTATACCTTTTGATCATCTAAGAATATTTTCGCCGCGAAGAGGCCTTTCCCGATCCACTTTGCTACTCGGGACAAGTAGCGCAACTTCGTGTAAGCTTTGTGCCCTTAGTGACCAATTTCTCCCGTATTGACCAATTGCTTTCACCTAGACCACCGGCACCTGGGTACGGTTCAACGCGCCGGCCAGGTACGCCATTGGAAGGTAGGCCAAAAACAGGTCTGCCAAGATAAACCACATGGGCGCTGGGATCAATACCGCACTGATAATCCCACCAAGGAGGAAAAATACCCCTACAAACATGGCCATCTTCTGCTTGTGGCTCACAGCCATATAAGCTGCCACAAAGGCGCCCACGAAGGTTCCAAGGGCATGAGCCAAGAATGGCATAAAAAAGTGGCGGGCCTCAAAAAGGTGAATGGAGTTTTGAAGACCCTCCCTAGTGGTAACATCCGCACCCTCAGGTGGTGGAATTATATATCCACTGATCATTATTATCCCCATATTGACCAAACTGCCAATTACTATACCTGCAATAATTCCAATGACATTTCTCAATGTAATGCTCATTATGTAAATGTTTTATGTAAAAATGATTTCAGGAAATAATATAATACTTTTCGCCATAATTTACTTCTCTTTTTCAAAAGTAAAAATACCCTAATTGCGGTATTGTTTGATATAATTATAAATTATAGGTTTGTGCCGTTATGAATTAAGTCCAGAATAGCCTCCCAAGACATTAAAAGGTTTGAGGTATTTTATATCCTAATTACTTAATAATGAAAAGATTATTACTACTCACCTTGGTGACAGCAATGCTTTCTAGCTGCGCAACCATTTTTACCGGGACGAAAGACACCATCCATTTCAACTCTAATCCTGAAGGAGCCACGGTTTACAAAGATGGACTTGAAATTTGCAAAACACCTTGCCGGGTCCCTGTAAAGAGAAGCCTTAATGATACCGATATCGAGTATAGACTTGATGGGTATGAAGCAAGGGTGTTCAGCTTGGATAAAGAATTTAATGTGGTTAGCATTATTAATCTTGGAAACTTACTGGGTTGGGGTATTGATGCCGCGAGTGGGGCCTTGATGAAGTACGACCGTAAAAATTACGAGCTGGATTTGAAAAGAGATGAAAGAACTTCCAATCTAAATCCCAAGGAAATCCATATCAACAGCGAAAAAAATACAGTTGATATTTATGTGATAGCTGATTGATTAAAGAATCGCTTAACTAAAAAAGCCCGAGGTCATCATCCTCGGGCTTTTCGGTTTAATAGGTTTTATAGGTTATTTATTTATTCGTTCTCCGGTCTTCCGTCTCCGGGCCTAATTTTCTTATTTTGTGTCCTTTGGCCATTTTAAATGCTTCAGTCTTTTTGAAACACCCTCACATAATCCACTACCAATTGTTGAGGGAAGATGGTAGAGTCATCCGGATTGCCTGGCCAGTTGCCACCAACAGCTAAGTTGATCAGGATAAACTGCGGATCCCTGAATTCATCCATATGCGCCGGGGTGATGTCAATGGTATGGTATTCTTCACCATCCAATAACCAGATGATCTTTTCCTCATCCCAAATGATGGAAAACACGTGAAACTCATCGTTGAAAATGCCCTCAGCAAGACTAGTTTTTCCACCAGTAGTGGCATAAGTGCCGTTATTAGACCAGTGGAGAGTACCATGAGTGGTATTGTCCCTGCCGCTGGCATTTCCGCCCACCATCTCCATGATGTCGATCTCACCACATGCCGGCCAGCCAACTTCGGTGATGCTTTCGCCAAGCATCCAGAAGGCAGGCCATATACCCTGGCCTTTGGGCAATACGGCTCTGAAGTCAATCCTGCCAAAGGTAAAAGACTGCTTGCCCTGAGTCTTCATTCTGGTGGACGTGTAATTCTTTCCACCGAAGTTTTCTTCCTTGGCGGTGATTACCAACATGCCGTCTTTAACCTCCGCATTCTCTCTTCGGTAAAACTGCAGTTCATTGTTTCCCCAGCCACAAAGATTGGGACAGCCATCCCCGATTTCATACACCCAATCAGGGGAAATTCCCTCCTCAAACTCATCTCTCCAAACCAAGGTATAGCCATCATAGCTCTCTGGGCTTTCATATCCTTCGGTAGGAATACCAAGACCAAGTGCCTGTTCGGTGATTTCAACTTGTGTCTCCTCACTTATGAAAGCATCCTCCGTAGTATGGGCCTGCACCGTAATGGTGTAGTTTCCGGGAGTCCTGTAGCTGTGGGTGGCCTCTTGGCCTTCCACCCGCTGCATGTTGGACTTGGCTTCACCAAAATCAATCCTATAGAAGTTGACATCCCTGGCAGAGAAAATTGCTTTCACTCTTCCATTGCCCAGTTCCTCTATTTGAACCGTCAGGTCAGTGGGAAGTGTAACCACTTCCCCTGACTGTTCCTGCTGACAGCTATTTGCCCCCGTAAGGAGGATAAACATTATTAATATAAACTTCATCCGTTTTTTCATTCTCTAATTTACTCAGCTGGAACCAACACAAATGTCCAGAACACCCCACCATCACCGGAGATATCAATTGTAATTGTCATCTCCTGCGAAGCCTCATCAAAATTAATAACAGTGTAAGTTACTGATTTATTTGCAGTTGGAGGGCCTGTTTCGTACTCTCCACCATTGAAGGCTTTAGGTAAGGCGATAAATGCGCCCGTACCTGTCACCGTGATGGTTGGAAGGCTATCAGGAGTTCCCTGCTGGAAAGCAAACTCATGCACACCTGGTCCCCAAGCTTCACCAATTGTACCGGCAAGATTATCAACGCTTTGACATCCTTCGTCCACGCCCATATAGCCTTCTCCAAAAAAGTCACCTTGGGGATCATACTCGTAATAACCACCCTCACCAAAAATGAAAAGGTCATTAAACAAACATGGTCTATCACCAGAAATATCATTTCCGCCAGGGTACCACTCATCACTGCCTGGCACAGGACCTACTCCGAATGCACCAGCACTTTCCTTAAGTTTCCATGCCTTCTGGCCATTTCCGATCAAATCACCCAAAGTGATAGCCACTTCGCCCAAGTCCGGCTCCGGCTCCGGCTCAGTGCCGCTATCAAACCCTTCAGGCACTAATCTAATGTACCAAGCCAAGCCATCGTTAGCCTGATCTACAAATCTTAAGAATAGCTCATTCTCTTCGATTCTAACGATCTGATAAGTTCTTCCACCAGCAAAATAGCCGATGAAACCACCGTTAGAAATTGTCAATTCTGGGTAAGAACCTTCAGGCTCTGCCATCGACCAAGTCAAACCATCAGGAGCAGTGTATGGTGCAGTGAAGTCACCCACTTCAGACTCAAATGAACCTGGGAAGTTACCTGCCTGAGCGGCATTGATATACACATTGCCATTGGTTTCCATTACATATCTGAAATCTGCAAGGTAGAAAGTGTATCTATCGTCGTACATTCCCCCGCCTTCTTTTTCAAATGGACCTGCTTGATACCACTCTGGTAAGTCACCGGCACCAGAAGATGGGTTTGGCCCCACACCAAAATGTCCAGACCTAGCTGCATCAATCACCCAAGTCTTACCTTCTGTAGCGTCCACACCACCTGTTAACATGTTATAAAGCGGCTTGTCTAGCAGAAGTGGATCAGTGTTTTCGATTACTACTTCTTGGCTGTAGGTCGCACTACCGCCTTTATTGAATACGGTAAGGGTGACTGTGTAAGTACCCGCCATTGGATAGGTTGCCGTCACCGTTCTTCCTGAGGACTGGGCACCATTGCCAAAGTCCCAGTTCATCATGAAAAACTCCTGCGATGCAGTGAATCTGATGATGTTGTCATTTTCCTCTGTGGATTGAAAGGTGAAATTTGCGTCCTGCTCCGTAGGAGGATTCTCCTCAAGGGAATAGTCTTCCACACAGGCTGCCATAAATGCAAATGGCAGCAGCAGGAATAAGTACTTATAATATTTCTTTAACATCTTTTCTGAAAATTAATAGTTAGGATTTTGCTGCCAGTTGCCGCCCGCAAGGTCAATTTCTACCTGAGGGATTGGGAATAGCTCATGCTTGCCCGGTACAAAGCCTTGGATCACATCCGCCGCTCTTCCGGTTCTTACCAAATCAAAGAACCTGTATCCTTCACCTGAAAGCTCCAGTCTTCTTTCTCTGTAGATATCCTGCAACAATTGGGTTCCAGAGCTGTTGATAGCCGGCATGCCTACGCGCTGTCTCACCTTGTTCAGCTCAGTTCTAGCCCTATCATCATTCCCGCTTTGCTGG
This sequence comes from Litoribacter ruber, assembly GCF_018500185.1. Lineage (GTDB taxonomy): Bacteria > Bacteroidota > Bacteroidia > Cytophagales > Cyclobacteriaceae > Litoribacter > Litoribacter ruber. Next base: position 277,743 of record NZ_JAHBGI010000002.1, read on the forward strand.
AAGGCCTCAGCTGCCATTAGCAACACGTCCGCATAACGGATCACTCTGTAATTAAGTGGGCTGGTCAAATCATCATCTGGGAGGCCTCTCTCGTCCAGCCTTTTGATGTATTTGTTGTTGTAATACCCCGTGTGTCCACCCGCACCAACAGCATAGGAAATATCTCCTGAATTAGGCTGGGCAGCGATAAAGGCATCGATATCCAACAACGTAGCTTCTCTCCTAGGATCATTGCCATCAAAATAATCATAAAGATCCTGGGTAGGTAGGTTGTAGCTATTGCCATCACCGTATAGCGGACCATTGTATTGTCTGACACCATGGAAACCAACTGCTGGGTTACCCTGAAGGCACACAAAACAGCCGTAGTCACCACCTTGCTGGCCAGAGTACTGAATGGTGAATACATCCTCACTGTTGTTTTCATTCACCACATAGAAAAGCGTGGAGAAATCAGGAAACAGGTCATATCCAGCTACATTTTGGCTGATAATGCGGTCCAAGGTCTGTGCAGCGTCACCAAACTTGTTTTGGTACAACTGTACCTTTCCCAAAAGTGCAATAGCAGCTCCTTTGGTGATTCTTCCCGTTTCGGCCTGTTGGTCAGGAAGCACGTTGATAGCATCTATCAGGTCTTGCTCGATCTGGGCATATACCTGTACGCGCGGAGTTCTTTCACTAGAGGAAACTTCGCTAAGAGAAAGTCGTCTGTCCACTACCAATGGCACATCACCAAAATAGGTAGTCAATACAAAATGATAATACGCCCTAAGGAATTTGGCTTCGGCTAGAATCTGGTCCTTACCCTCAAAATCGATCTTATCCTTATGCTCAAAGATATAATTGGCCCTGGCAATACCGGCATAGTTCCATCTCATGATGTCCCTCAACTCGGTATTTACGCCCCCATGGGTCATGTTGTCGATTTCGTGGAGACCTCGGGTATCGTTCACACTTTCTCCCCCCGCAATGGAATTGTCGGAAGCAATCTCCCCAATCCAAATATGGAGGTAGCTGGTCTGAAGCAGATCATAAACCCCTACCAAAGCCCTTTCGTAATCCTCGGGCGTATCAAAGAAGTTTTCGGCATCTTGGGTGTATTCAGGCTCAATGTCCAAAAGGTAATCACAGGAAGTGATCATCAACCCCATTGCCAATATTATGGTTAAATATATTTTTCTCATCTCAATTAGAATTTAATGTTTAGACCTCCCATTACGGTTCTCGCTTGTGGGTAAATACCGTTGTCAACACCAGCAAAAAGCGGGTTTCCAGCTCCCACATCCGGGTCAAAGCCCATATAGCGAGTCAGCGTAAACAGGTTGTTGGCTGCTACATAAAACCTTACGGATGAGATTTTAAGGTTTTCAGTCAATGTTCTAGGAAGGGTATAGCCTAGGGTCACATTTCTCAACCTTACGAATGATCCATCTTCCACATAAAAATCAGAGAATACCGTGTTTCTGGTCTGGCCAGTAGTCAATCTAGGGAAAACATCGGTTGTTCCTGGACCCGTCCATCTTTCCAAGTTGTAAGAAAGCATATTGGCGTAAGGCTGCTGACGCTCATAGTTTCTGATGATGTCCTGACCAAGTGCGGCATATACGTTGGCAGAAAAGTCAAAGCCTTTGAAATCCATACCCAAGTTGAAGCCCATGATCACATCTGGAATTGGGGAACCGATCATTGTTCTGTCAGAATCATCACCGAAGTTGATCACCCCGTCACCATTCTGGTCAACGAATCTCAGGTCCCCTGGACGTGCGCCAGGCTGAGAAACCGGGCTTGAGGCAATTTCTTCTTCAGATTGCCAGATACCGTTGGTCTGGTAACCTACAAAGTAACCGATTGGGTAACCTACTTCAAATCTGGTAGCCACGCTTCCCCCTACCCCAAATGGAGCACCTGGAATGAAATCAAGTCCAGTGGGTACACTGGTCACCCTGTTATGAAGGAATGTCACGTTGTAATCCAATCTGATATTCAATCCTGATGCTCTTCTTAGGTCATAGCCCAATTCAAGTTCAAGACCTCTGTTCAGCACGTTACCCGCATTGATCACTGGAGGGAATCCACCAGCCCCATAAGAACCCAACAATGCAGAAACTTCCGGCTGGAACAATAGGTCTCTGGTGTTTTTGATGAAATAGTTGGCCGTGAAATCTATCCCGCCAAAAAAAGTCGCATCGACACCAATGTTGGTCTGCTCTGTAGTCTCCCACTTCAAATCAGGGTTACTGGTTGTTCCGATGGCCGCACCGTTTACAATCAGGTCGTTAAATACATATCTTGCCGTACCATTCAAAAGTCCTCTATATCTGAAAAGGCCGATTTGATCATTGCCGGAAACCCCGTAACTGGCTCTTAATTTCAAGAAGTCAACGGCACTCGTGCCGAAGAAATCCTCCTCAGAGATAATCCAAGCAGTTGAAATGGATGGGAAATAACCGATTCTGTTGTTGGCCCCAAAGTTGGAAGAACCGTCTCTTCTCACAATTCCGGAGATAAAGTAACGCTGCTTATAGTCATATTCAGCCCTTGCAAATACGGAAGTCAAACGCTGTCTGTTCTGGAATGAACCCACATTGTTCAAAAATCCACCGGCAGCCTGGTTGGCAGAAATATCAGCCAAAGCAGGGTCGTTGTTAGGAATATTAAAACCAACACCGCTCAAACCCATGCTTCTGTTTCCAATGTAAGAAACACCCGCTGTTCCTCTTACTCTGTGATCTTCGTCAAAGGTCTCGCTGTAGTTTAAGAAGGCTTCAAGGTTGTAGTCAAAGAATGTATTTCTCGCTTCGGCCACATTTGCACCTCTTTCGATTTCAAGGTCACCAATATTTACAATCACTGGATCCAAGTTGGCATTCCTTGCTGTATTTGGCGCCTTACCGGTACCGTACCATACAAGTGGGTTGAAGTTTTTGGTATCTACCAAACTGTAGTTATAACCAGCTCTACCTACTGCTGTAAATCTGTTGTTGATTTCGTAGGAGATTTCTTCTTTACCCACAATCTTATTTACCCAAGCATCATTATAAGTATTGGCCATCTGAGCCAATGGGTTGATGATGTCGTTTACATTATCCAAGTAGGAATATCTCCCATCCACCATAAGTGGCTCAGTTGGATAAGCATTCACGGTATTATAAAGCACCGATCCAATGCCTCCCTGGGGAATTGTTGAACTTTGCTCGTGCGTATAAAGCAATACATTGGTAAGTCTGACTCTTGGCGCCAGTTCAGTAGTGAAGTTGATTCTGGCATTGTATCGCTCAAAATTGGCTTTAGGTCCGCCAACGATACCCTCCTGTGCAAAATAAGAACCTCCGATGGAGTAGCTGGATTTGGCTGTTCCTCCGGTCACGGACATGTTGTATTCCTGGATAGGCGCTTCGGTAAATACCGCATTTTGCCAGTCAGTACCCAATCCCAAATTGGTATTGTTGAAAGGCATTGCCTGTCCACCTGCAGCAAAAGCCTCGTTTTTCAAGATGGCATACTCTCTGGCGTTAAGCAGGTCCAGCTGACGGGCAGTAGATTGAACACCATAATAAGCGCCAACATTAAATGAAGGCTTGGCATTCACAGCTCCTTTTTTGGTTTCGATCAAGATCACACCATTGGCCGCTCTCACCCCGTAGATACCTGCAGTACCATCCTTCAGGACGTTTACAGACTCAATATCATTTGGGTTCAATGCGTTCAAACCCTCAGCATCATAAATCACCCCATCAACCAAAATCAAGGGGTTGTTTTGGCCTGAAGTACTGATACCACGGATACGTATGTTGGAAGTTCCCCCTGGAGCACCAGAGTTAGTAGAAATGTTCACCCCTGCGATCTTACCCTGTAGGGCCTGATCCACACGCGGCATGTTCATCTTCTCAATGCTTTCCCCTCTTACCTGGGAAGTTGCTCCGGTCAATTCCTTCTTCTTGGCCGTGCCGTAACCTACGACTACCACCTCATCAAGAGAAGAAACATCGGATTCCATTTCCACATTAATTGTCGTGGAAGTACCTACCGTTCTGGTAAGGGTGGTAAAGCCTATAAAGCTATACCTTAACTGGTCACCTTGATCGGCATTGATGGAATACCTTCCATCCAGATCCGTGACCGTACCCACGGTACTGTTTACTTTTAAGACACTGACGCCGGGGAGCGGTTCCCCGGTTTCGTCCGTGACTGTGCCAGAGATTGCAATCGTTTGCGCCCAAAGGCTACAATTGATACACATGGCAAGACAAAACCATAAAATTTTTTTCATGCGATAAATTTTGGATTTAGAAATTAATCCCCGAAATCAAATCATTTACCGCTCTACTGCAAAAAAACAGGCTACTACAATACTACATCACCTTCGATTTTTACTTTTCACAAAAACACATCATTTAAGCCAAAAAACTGTCTATAGGCTAAATGGGAGTGCTTTTTTTATTTTTCACCATCCTAACTTTTATCCACACACCACTACATCATCAAAAAATTACTACTTTAGTCCTCTCAATTCCAGAAAATGAAGTACACGTTAATCTTTTTCCTTTTCTTAACCCTTGGTTTACCTGCGGCCTCACAGAATTTGGGCCTCCCTTTTTCCAAATTCTATTCGAGTGAGGAATATCAAGGGGGCATTCAGAATTTCTCCATTGCGCAGAGTGAAAAAGGATTGATCTACGTGGCCAATAATTTTGGGCTGCTGGAATATGACGGAACCAGCTGGAGGAAGTACTCCCTGCCCAACTCCACAAAAGTAAGGGATGTGGTCATTGATGACTCAGGTAGAATCCTGACAAGTGGTCAGGCTGATTTTGGATACTTTGCCTCTGACAAAAAAGGAAGTCTAGAATTTTTCTCTCTTATTGATAAATTACCCAGTGAGCTGCGCAACATCAATGAGGTTTGGAAGATTTATAAAGCCCACGACCGCATTTATTTCTGCACAGTGGATTACATTTTCATCTTCAATAATGCTTTTGAGTATGTGGGAAATATTAAAAGTTATAGTTCATTTGAAAGCTATCATTTAGCTGGTAATCAAATTTATATAAACGACTGGGAGAAAGGCCTTCATATTATTTCAAAGGACAGCTTGTTGCCATTGGCAAGCGGTAATGATCTTGCGGGAAAAGTGCTATCTGGAGTCATTTCCCTCTCTCAAGATCAGCGCTTGGTGTTCACGAGGGATGAAGGAATCTACCTGCACACTGTCTCTGGATTGAAAAAATGGAGATACCAGTTGGAGGGCGGTTCCAAAATCAACAAAGCATTTCGGCTCAAGGAAGGAAGCATCGCCGTGGGCACTCAGAATGATGGCATGTACCTGATCAATGAGCTGGAGGGTGTCACCCAACACCTTCACAAAGGTAACGGGATCCAAAACAACACCATCCTATCCTTTTTTGAAGACATAGGGGGAAATCTCTGGATGGGGCACAACAATGGAATCACGCTGTTGGAATTGAACCTTCCCTTCAGAAAAATTGACCAATATTCCGGTTTGGAAGGTACAGGATATGATGCCCATTTGCTGCAAGGGAGGCTTTATTATGGTACCAATGATGGCGTTTATTCCCAAAACCTCAACACCCCCAGCAGGAATGTATCTCCCCTTTCCCAAACTGAGGGACAGGTTTATTGGATCTCCGACTATCAGGGGGATTTGCTTGTTGGCCATAATGACGGTGCCATTGTGTATGATGGGGACCGCTTGGACAAGACCCAGGAAACTAGTGGAATCTGGAACTTTCAGCCCTTGAAAAACCACCCAAACCTAGTTCTCAGTGGTGGGTATAACGGTTTGTTTCTTTTTGAAAACCAAAATGGCAAGCTGAGATTCAAGCGTAAACTACAAGGATTCAATGAAAGCTCCCGTATAGTGGAGCAGGATGAGGATGGCACCATATGGATGGCTCACGGTTATAAGGGTGTCTATAAATTACTGCTGGATGATAAACTGGAAAATGTGACTGTTCAGCATTACGGCAAAGATCAGGGACTACCCTCCAACCTGCTCAACAGCGTCTGGAAAATCAACAACCGCATTCTTTTTACAACAGAGATTGGGGTGTATTCCTACAATCAGTTCTCTGACAGCTTTGAGAAAGATGGCATGTTCAGCGCATATTTTGACGAAGGCACCATTATCACCAGCATGGCAGAGGATCCCTTGGGCAACATCTTTTACATAGCCAGCCAGGAAGTTGGCGTTTTGGAAAAACAGATCAACGGTGGTTACCTCAAAAACCATCAAGTCTTCAACAAGATCAAACCCTTGCTCAACGATGATCTCCAAAATTTGGCGCTGATCCAGTCCAATGAGGTGCTCTTTGCCGCCAAGGAGGGATTTATCTGGTACAGACTTGATCAGAACAAACCCGTGACTCCGGCCTACCCTACCCTCATCCGATCAATTTACCTGACCAATCCATCGGATTCCTTGATTTATAGCGGGAATTATAATAGTTCTGATAACGACGAGAGCATTTCCTACCCTTATGAAAATGGCAACATCAGGTTTGAGTTCAGCAACCCCGTACCCAACCAGGAAAACTCAACCCAGTTTCAGGTTTGGCTGGAAGGACTGGAGAGCGAGTATGGAGAATGGTCCAACAGGCGGGACCGCGCCTATACCAACCTGCGGGAAGGAGATTATGTGTTTCATGTGAGGAGCAAAAACCTCTATGGGGAACTGGGAGAAGAGGCCAGGTTTGCCTTTACCATCCTTCCTCCTTGGTACAGATCCACGTGGGCTTATATCATTTATGGGCTGATGGTGATTTCGGGGATATATTCTTCCTATCAGTGGATTGAAAAACGGAACAAGCTCAAGACAGCAAAGATTACCTCTGCTCAAAGGCAGGCCTTGAAGCAAAAGGAAATGGCCTTGCAGGATTCCCAGGCGGAGATCGAAAGGCTCCAAACCGAGAAGCTGGAAAATCAAATACAGAGCAAGAATAAGGAACTGGCCTCAGCAACCATGCACCTGATAAATAAAAATGGATTTATTAATCATGTTAAAACAGGTGTGACTTCCGTGATCAAGAAGACCAAAAACCAAGAGGTTAAGCATGAACTGGAAAAGGTGGTGCAGAGCATAGAGAAAAACATAGCTGCCGATGCGGATTGGGAGCAGTTTGAGATTCATTTTGACCAGGTTCACGGGGATTTTCTATATAGGTTTAAGAAAAGATATGATAACCTCAGTCCGCAGGAAATCAAACTCAGCGCCTACCTTAGGATGAACCTTTCCTCCAAGGAAATAGCCAACCTGATGAATATCTCTACCCGGGGCATTGAGATCGCGCGATATAGACTGAGGAAAAAGCTGCAGCTGGAGCGCTCGGAAAACCTTCAGGAGTTTATCCTCAAGTTCTAAAGGGTAATTTCTTATCTTGCGTGCTGAAACCTAGCTTTTATGAACAACAACGATATATTGCGATCATTGCGCTACACTTTTGATTTCAATGATGACTCCATGATGGCGCTTTTTGCCCAGGGAGGCTATGAGGCCACAAGGTCTGAGGTAAGTGACTGGATGAAAAAAGAGGACGATGAATCTTTCCTACCTTTATATGACAAGGAACTGGCTGCTTTTCTCAACGGATTCATCATCGAAAAACGGGGCAAGAAAGACGGTGAGCAGCCCGCTCCAGAAAAAAGCCTGAACAACAATCAGATCTTCCGCAAGCTTAAGATTGCCCTTGAACTCAAAGATGAGGATATCTTGGTGATATTGGGCTTGGCTGATTTCCGCTTCAGCAAGCACGAGCTCTCGGCCCTTTTCCGCAAGCCTTCACAATCTCAATACAGAGTATGCAAAGACCAAGTCCTGCGCAATTTCCTGAGAGGTCTACAAATTAAGATGAGAGGGTAAAAATGTGGTTAGAAGTTTAGTCGGCCTGCGGCCTAGTTTAGAAGTTTAGAAACGCAAAGAGAAGACAGGGGTGATGCGTTGGTTTCACGCGAAGAAAACTAAGTAAAGCAAAGCTGCTCCAGTAGATCTCATTTCTAAACTCCTAAACTTCCCGATCCGCAAAGCGGTTATCGGGAAATAACCTTCTAAACTGATACATGGCTTTTCGGTGAGTTTATTTTTACCTCACTAAAGTAGCTAGACCTTTATCTACATCCTGGGCGAGTTCCCTGATGGTTCGGGTTTGGAGGAGGTGGGTGAGATCGTCGCGGATGGCTTTGAAGTCCTTGTGAATCGGGCAAGGATTTGTTTCGGAGCACTGCTTGAGTCCCAGGGCACATCCTCGGAAGATCCCGTCCCCATCAATGGCCACTACCAGGTCGATCAGTTTTATTTCCTCCTGTTCCTCATCGATATAAAAGCCCCCGTTGGGTCCTTTTGCCGAACTGATGATATTCAGTCTAGCAAGGGACTGCAATACTTTTGCGGTAAAAAACTCAGGTGCGTCAATTTCCTTACAGATGTCTTTGACACCCATTTTCAGGCCTTTGTTGCTTTGGCCCCATACGTAAATCACGGCTCTGATGCCGTATTCTGCTGCTTTTGAAAACATTTTTATTGTGTTATGTCGGGTGTCCGATGTCGGATGTCGGATGACCGATGTTAGATTTAGATGTCGGGTGTCTGTTCCTGCCTGCGCTCCCTTTATTCCCAGAATCGGTCCGTCCAGGTGTCGTCTACTTTGCGGTGGATGTAGGCAAGTTTATCCTCCAATTCCTCCATTTTATCTTCTGGGGTCACTTGCTGGATATGTTCAAACAACTCCCTTTCCTCAAATCTAATATGCTGCTCAAGCTTTTCGGCGAAAGTTTCCAGCTCCTCCCCCTTTCCTTTAGGAAAGTCGTTGATTTCTTCCACCAAAGCCCGAAGCTCCCTGTGTTGCTTTTCAGCAAGGGTCCGCATGGGATGGTTTTCATCGAGAAATGGAAATATATGCCTTTCCTCAAGCTCAAAATGGGTTGACAGATGTTCCCCAAAGTAATACTCCACATAGCGGACAATCCTTTCCTTTTCAAAGCCTACTTTTAGCCCCTTCCTGATTTTCCAGGAAAGCAGCAAACCAAAATGGTGGTCCTGGCTTAACGGAACCAGCGCAGTGTGTCTTTTCAAGGGTTTGCCCATTTTCTTCTTGGATTGATAAACATGTCAAATATACTCATAATTCGGATAATCTTATCCCAATTAAGGGTTGAAGAACTCACATTTTTGTGTAACCTATAATATTTTTATATTTATACTAAATTATGACTTATGTCATAGTTTGGATTTTTCAGTCAACCTACTTTTGAATCAAATCTTTTCCTTATGGGCAGACTACCCAAATTCAAGCGGTTTATGTTCCGCTACTCCCTGATCCCCCCGCGAAAATGGCGGCCTGCCGCTACCGTATTGGTTGCCTCAATCATTGGTCTGGGTCTGTACATGGTGAAATTGAGCAATGCAGCCTCCTATCTTTCGGACGATCCCCAAGCCTGTGTCAACTGCCACGTGATGACACCCCAGTATATCACCTGGAACCACAGTGCCCACCGCGAGGTAGCCCACTGCAATGACTGCCACGTCCCCCACGATAATGTCTTCAATAAGTATTACTTCAAAGCCATGGATGGGCTTTACCATTCTGCCATCTTCACGTTGAGAGCGGAGCCGGAGGTAATCAAGGCCCGCGAGCCCTCTGTAGAGGTGATTCAAAACAACTGCATCCGGTGCCACACCCCGCAGGTGACAGATGCCAAGCTTTCGGGGTTCGTAGAGGACCACCATGCTAAGCGCACCGACCGCCTCTGCTGGGAATGCCACAGGGAAGTGCCCCATGGCAGGGTAAAAAGTCTCTCATCTGTGGGCCATCAAATTGAGCCCATCCGGGCCCATGCCCCTTCTGATCTTCAAATTGTACCCAAATGGTTGAGAGATACCATAAAAGATAAAAAAAAGCAACACACCGTCCACAACTAATAAATAACCATTTACCATGAGAAATTGGATTCTTTTCATTGGCACCATCATAGTCGTCTTTTTATTGGCAATGCTGGCCTATACAATTATGGACAGAAAAGCTGAGGCAAGATTTGCCTATCAGCCCAAGGTCCAAATTGATGGTATCGAACCGCGCGATTCCATTTGGGGCCTTAATTACCCCCGACAGTATCAATCCTATCAAAGAACTGCCGACACCACCTTTACCAGTAAATACAACACCAGCGCCCTACGGGATGCCTTGGAAGACCAGCCGGAAATGGTGATCCTTTGGGCAGGCTATGCATTCAGCAAGGGCTACAACGAGCCAAGGGGGCATGCCTACGCGGTGCACGACGTGCTGCACTCCGTCAGGATCGGTGCGCCTATGGAGGCTGGTGAGGGCGTGATGCCAAGCACCTGCTGGACCTGTAAAAGCCCCGACGTGCCCCGCTTGATGAGCGAAATGGGTGTGACGGAGTATTACAGCAAAAAGCTTTCTGACCTGGGTCCTGAAGTGATCAACCCAATAGGATGCGCGGATTGCCACAATCCCGAAACCATGAATCTGACCATTACCAGACCGGCACTGATCGAGGCATTTGAAGCCATGGGCAAGGATATTAACAACGCCACCCATCAGGAAATGCGCTCGCTGGTATGCGCGCAGTGTCACGTGGAGTATTATTTTGACAAAAATAAGCCTGGCAAGGAAGGCGCCCAGTACCTGACTTTCCCTTGGAAAGATGGGATGGATGTGGAGTCTATCGAAGCTTACTTTGACAACATTGACTTTGCTGACTGGATCCACCCGATGAGTAAGGCCAAGATGCTGAAAGCCCAGCACCCAGATTACGAATTGTTCTCCATGGGCGTACACGCCCAACGAGGCGTAAGTTGTGCGGACTGCCATATGCCTTATCGAACTGAGGGCGGACAGAAATTTACCGACCACCACATAGGATCCCCCCTAAACAATGTGGAAAACAGCTGTTTTGTGTGCCACAGAGAAAAAGTTTCCGATCTGGTAAATGATGTCTATGAGCGACAGAGAAAAATCAAGGAAGGCACCAATAAATTAAGGAGGATCATAGCCATGGCCCACTTTGAGGCAGAGAAGGCCTGGGAGCTTGGTGCCACCCAAGAACAGATGAAAGACATCCTTACCGGCATCAGACATGCCCAGTGGAGATGGGATTATGCAGTGGCCTCCCATGGGGCGGCTTTCCACGCTCCGCTTGAAACCAGTAGAATTGTAACCTCCGCCACGGATATCATCCAGGAAACCCGCATCAAACTGACCCGAGTACTGGCCGATTTGGGACATAATGAGCCTGTGAAAACCCCAGACCTAAACAGCAAAAGTGCACTTCAGGCCTATATAGGTATTGACCTTGAAAAGGAAACTGAGGCTAAAGGGAAATTCCTCGAGCAGGTGGTACCGAGATGGTTGAAGGAAGGCAGGGCCAGAGAGGCACAAAAAGAAGTAAAAGTACTTAGCAATAAATGATATTGGGTTGAGAAATAGGGCACTTATATTGTTCGTGTATTACACTATAAATCAGTTAAATATATTGAACAAAACCTTTACTCAGTTTTAAAATATCAATGTTATGAAAAAATGGATAACCATTGGATTGGTCATGATAATGACACTTTCCTACTACAGTGCGATGGCACAGTTTAGCATTGACGGCCAGTATATAACCCGGGGAGAATACCGGAATGGCTTCGGCAGACCCATTGGGGAAGGAGAAAACCCAGCAGCATTTATTGCCCATAGGGCCCGACTACAGGCGAGTTACCGAATGGATGGCTTTAATTTTTTCATGAGTGTACAGGATATCCGGACTTGGGGCAATACCACTCAGGTCAAGCTAACCGACAATTTTTTATCCGTCCATGAGGCTTGGCTTGAGGCGGATATGGGCCCCATGTGGAAAATCAAGCTTGGCCGGCAGGAATTGAATTACGATAATGCCCGCTTCTTGGGTAATTTGGATTGGGCGCTCCAAGCCAGGGCACATGATTTTGCACTGGTCAAATATGAAAAAGAAGACATGAAGCTTCATTTTGGAGGGGGATTCAACCAAGAAAACCAGTTCCTCTTTGAGACTACCTTCGTTATTCCCAACCAATATAAGGTAGCCCAAATGGCCCGATATGAAAACAAGTACGGGGATTTTCATTTCTCGGCTATGTTTTGGAATGACGGCAGGCAGTTTTGGACAGTTGAAGATGAAGAATTCTCCACCACGGGAGTGGATTTCCGACAGACGATTGGGCTCCCCACATTGAAATACCAAATGGGCAACACCACCTTTACAGGGTACTATTACCACCAATTGGGAAGAGATAGATTTGGCGTGGAAAGAAGAAGGATCAATGCCTATAATGTAAGTGCCCAGGTCACCCAGCAGTTTGACATCAATAATGAGATAGGCAGAAAGTTCAGACTTGTCGGAGGCTTTGAGATTCTAAGCGGCGGGGTGGACTCTTTGACGAATAATGCCTACTCCCCGCTTTATGGTACCAACCACCTATTTAACGGTTACATGGATCTGTTTTACGTAGGCGGAGCCCATGAAAACAATGTGGGCCTTCAGGATTATTTTCTCAGAGGCCGATATGATTTCAATGAAAGGTTTTTCCTTCAAGGCGATGCCCATTTGTTTTACTCCTATGCAAGTGTATTCGGACCTGAAGGCGGTCCAGACCCTTTGAGCAACTTCATGGGGACCGAGCTGGATTTGAGTTTTGGTTATGTATTCACCGATGCGATTTCCCTTCAGGGGGGATACAGCCAATTTTTCCACACAGATACTTATCGCGCCATACAGGGCAACCGTAACCTAAGAGACACCCAAAACTGGGCCTATCTCATGATGATCTTTAGGCCCAATATGAAGAATAAATTTATAGGAATATTACTGTAGGAAGAATGAGGTTAGTGAAGTTAGTATTTTCCACCAAGGTTACCTTGGTGCTGTTGATTGCTTTTGCTGGAAGTATGGCCTGGGCCACCTTTATAGAAAATGATCACGGGACAGCCGTAGCCCGGGGCATGGTCTATGATTCCTGGTGGTTTGAAATCATCCTGATATGGTTGGCCTTCAATTTTTTGGGGCACATCCAGCATTACAAGTTATTCAGCGCCAAGAGGTGGCCGATAGGATTGTTTCACATTGCCTTTGTAATCACCATATTGGGAGCGGGTATCACCCGCTACATGAGTGAGGAAGGCATGATACACATCCGTGAAGGTGAAACTGGAAATACCTTCTACACTACCGCGCATTACCTGCAGGTGAAAAACCACAATGCCGAAAAGGGAAATAGTTTTGAGAAGCCTATTGCCCTGATTGGTCATAAATTCAGACCACAAACCCATAAGGTAAACTTCAATGAGCCCAATTTCAAAGTGACTTTTGAGGATTACATCATTGGCGGCAGGGAGGAGTTTGAACAAGGTGATCAAACCTATATCGGTCTAGCTGTGGCAGTGGGATCCGGAAGGGAGGATTATCTGGTCAACCCGGGTCAGACAGTGAAACTGGGGGACTTTGAACTGGGAACTACTTTGGAGGCGGAAAGTCCTGTGAAAGTCTTCAAAACAGATTCTTCCTGGATGATCCACACCAACATTCACCTACAGCTGATGGACATGAATACCCAGCAGATGGGCGTGATGCATGCCGGGGAAACCCAGCCCATCCGCTACAGATCCCTATATCAATGGGATGCGGGAGCTTTTATAGTGAAATCAATCGAGGAAAACGCACAGCTACACTACGGGCCGGAGCCAGACCCTGAGGTGGCAAAAAACAGGTCGGACATCATCAAACTTGCCATCAAAGATCAAGATGACAATCCTATTTCTAACGCCTATTTTAAGCTCACCAGCCTAAAGCCCAATTGGCATTCCTTTGAACATGATGGGCAGGAATTCAGCCTAACATATGGCCCCAAGGCTATTTCTTTCCCATTTGAATTATATTTAAATGCCTTCGAGTTGGACCGCTACCCGGGTAGCCAAAGCCCAGCCAGCTATGCCAGTGAGGTGATGGTGAGGGATAATGGAGATGAATTCCCCTACCGGATTTTTATGAACAATGTGTTGGACTACAGGGGATACAGGTTTTATCAGTCCTCCTACGATACAGACGAAATGGGCACGGTGCTTTCCGTCAATCAGGATCGGCCAGGCACTTATTTGACTTACTTTGGCTACTTCCTAATGACCCTGGGTATGTTTATGACCCTATTTGTAAAAGGCAGCCGCTTCCAGATGCTGAATAGAAAACTGGTGACGCTGAGGAAAAAAGCCATGGTGACTCTGCCCCTCTTTTTATTCGCCATCGCAGGCCTTCAGGCCCAAACGCCAGTACCTACAGTAGCGCCAGAAAGCATTGTACCCAAGGAGGTAGCTGACGAGTATGGTAAACTGATCGTACAGGATCTTGACGGTAGAATGAAGCCTTTGAATACCCTTGCCAATGAAATTGTGAGGAAAGTGGCGGGAAAATCTTATGTGGACATTCCAACCGATGCTGGTACAGAAAGGTTGACGGCAGAGCAATTTTTGCTTGCCATACAGCTGGATCCTGTGAGTTATAGCCATTTGCCGATTATTAAGATAGACAGTGAAAAATCCCTACATGCATTTGCAGCATTGGACCTGGAGCCAACTGACAGGATTAGCTTCAGGGATTTTCTGACCGATGACGGGGAATACAGACTTTATGAATTGGTGGAAATTGCCAATATGCTCAAGCCATCTGAGCGAAATGAAAGCCATAAAGAATTGCTCAAAACAGATGAACGCTTCAATATCTTCTATGCCCTGTTGACAGGTGATTTTCTGAGAATTTTTCCAAACCAATTGGATGAAAATAACACCTGGTTTACCAGTCAGCAACACCAGCAGGGGTTTGAAGAGGAGGATGCCATTTTTGTCAAAAATATCACCCCACTTTTTCTGAACGGCGTGAAAAAAGGATTGGAGCAAAACAACTGGGAAGATGCCTATGAAGCGCTTAACTACATCAATGTCTTCCAGCAATATGCGGGCAAGGAAGTCTATCCTAGTGAAAACCTGATCATGGCAGAAGTGCTATACAACCGATTAAACCTAGGCACTAGAATGTTTGGTCCCTTCTGGTTGATTGGATTATGCATGCTGATGCTGGGAATTACCATGTTGTTCAAGGAAAATAAACCTTTACATATCGCTTGGAGTGTAGGCAATGTTTTGGGTTGGATCGGCTTGTTGGTGTTTACCTTTCACTTGGGATTGAGATGGTACATTGCCAAGCACCCGCCTTGGAGTGATGGGTTCGAGATGTTGGTCTTCGTGGCCTGGGGTGTGCTATTCTTCGGTTTGATATTTTCCGATAAATCAAAATTTACTGTGCCACTCGGGCTTCTGTTTTCAGGCACCCTCCTCTTTGTGGGGTTTCTGGATTGGCTAAACCCTGAAATCACCAACTTGATGCCGGTGCTCCACTCCTACTGGCTCAAAATCCACGTGGCAGTAATAGTAAGTGGCTATGCGCCATTGGCACTTTCCGCCATCATGGCCTTGCTAAGCCTGATGCTGCTGATCTTCAAGCCTACCGCACCAAAAGCCAAATGGTGGCTGAGCATGCAGGAACTCAATGTGGTGAATGAAATGTCCATCACCATCGGCCTGTTTTTGCTGACCATTGGCACCTTCCTTGGTGGCGTATGGGCCAACGAAAGCTGGGGCCGCTACTGGGCTTGGGATCCAAAGGAAACCTGGGCGTTGATCTCCATCATCATCTATGCGGCCATCCTACATTTGAGATTGATTCCTCCATTGAAAAACAGCCTGCTTTATAATTTGGCCAGTCTTTGGGGCTTCTCTACCATCATCATGACCTCCTTTGGGGTCAACTATTACCTATCGGGATTGCACTCCTACGCCGCCGGTGATCCGGTACCGGTGCCACATTGGGTATATTGGATTGTAGCCGTTCTACTTGTAATCTCTGTGATCGCCTGGATGAAGTATAAAAAACTTGGCGATGATGAAAAGAAAAGGTTGGTGGTGTAAGCCCTAGCCTATTCAGGTACCAAGGGAGTATGAAGCGTGTATGAAGCGTCTCATATCCAACCTTCACCCAGTCTTGGCCCAGCACCTGCCCACTCCTCACCCAAAGTTTTCTTGGGTCAAGGTCGGGTGAGTGTTGGGCCAAAGTTGGGTTACAAGCGGGAATTAGTACCTTTATAGTCCACAAGATACTACAAGATGAAGCGATTATTCATTTTCACAATTGTCCTTGCCCTTCTCGCCGCCTGTTCTCAGGCTCCAACTTCTTCCGATGACAATGACGCCCAGGCCATCACCGAAATGAGCAAGGCCAGGGCAAAGGCCTTTAATGAAGGAGATGCGGCAACCATTGCCGGACATTTTACCAAAAATGGAGTCCTCATGGCCCCCGGCCAAGAAGTAGCCACCGGCACGGAGGCCATTGAAGCCTATTATGCAAAAATCTTTGAAGAATATGAGGCTATACTGGACAGCTGGTATGAGGAAATAGAGGTTTCCGGCGACATGGGCTTCGGGCGCGGCGAGGCAAGGGTCACTTTGATAGATAAAACCTCCGCCGACACCACCGAAAGCAGCTCCAAATACCTCAATATCGTCAAAAGACAGGATGACGGCTCTTGGAAAACCAGCCATGATGTGTGGAATGATAATTAGGCGGAAGACCGAGGACGGGATAAGGCGTTCGGACAAGCGGGAATAAAAGGGACACGGAGTTTCGCAGAGTTTTATTGGAGTTTCACAGAGCCGCATCGCGGAGAATATACACAAGAAAAATTAGGACGTGAATATTTAGCAAACATTTTACATTTTCCAAAATGATGAATTTCAAATTATGATTGCCCGCCATGGTAAGAATAATGAAACTTCTTCTCGTTTAACTGATACCCCACCCCATCCTAAGAGCGAAGCTCGAAGGGAGGGTTCCGTGAATAAGGACATTTAATTACAGTAAGCCTCCAAATTACTCCTAAAAGCATCATACCCTGCGGTGTACTTCGTACTTGGTACCTAGTACTTTATACCTTTTTTAAGTAAAAGACCCATGAATCAAAAATCCACAGGTCTTTGCTATCAATTAGCCTTATGAAAATTTAAAATGTTATACCACTTTTTGTGCGGAATTTTGGGGTAAAGCTTTGAAGTATAATTTCCAAACCATTATTCCAGCCATCAATACAAACATTCCCAATACGATCCATCCGTTGATTATCCCTAGGCTTTGCCGTACCTCGGGATATTTCAGGAGAGCTGCAAGCATCCTTCCTAGCAAAGTGATCTGGAAGAATGACCAACCCCACCACAGCACAGGATGGTAAATGGTTTCAGGTTTCTTGAATACCGCAGGAAGGATGACAGGTGCATGGGCCCAGATCATGCTGAAGGCAAAGCCAAGAAAGTAGGTGTGAAGGAAAATATCATAGAATAGCGGGTGTTCCTCCAAAAGCAGAAGCGACACCCCAAAGACCCCCAGCCAGGAGTAACCCACCATAAGTCCAGTACCTACATATTGATGAAATCCTGCTTTCTTAATGGAATTTTTGGCCATATCAAATTTGATCAACCACAGACCTACCAGGAATGCCACCCAGCCTTGCAGGAGATTGCCACCCTCGTGGAAAGGGATCAACAATCCTAGAAAAAATAGGATGAGAAGGGCATAAAGCAGGTATTTGCTCCAAGGGGGATTGGGTAGAAACTTGCCAAACTCCAGTCGTTCCCCTACTATGGTAAAGAGAATGAACCCTATCCACCAGGTCGTGGCAGCAGGCACAAATTCGGTTTTGATAACCATCAAATTTCCAATCAGCCAGCCAATAGCCCCCAGGCACAAGATCCATTGCTCCACCAGCTTGTATCTGGATGCCTGCAAATATAGAATAACCACCAAGCCCGCGCTCTGGACGGATAGCAATACCATACCAGTAGTCTGCTGGCCTGCCAGGATAGCTATGGTCGCCAAAACCCCCAATAAGGGGACGGCAAGCCAGTTTTTTGATGGCAGCACAATGGACCTTTCCAACGATACCAAGGTGCCCATAAAGCAGCCAGTCATGAGCAAGGCATGGTTGATGGCAGAGTTAACATTAGGGAATCCAGAATAGCCTAACCTGGTCCAGCCTCCCACTATGCCCATCACCAACCCTACTAGTATTAAGGGCAACAACCATTGAGGTTTCAGCATTTTACCCATACCCCACTGCATTTAAAGGTCTTTTCTTTTGAAAATCCTCATGGACCAAGTCACAGGAATCAATGTCCAGAGAAGCAATATGGCTGTGGAGTAAACAAACCCCATATTTGACCCGAAGAATTCTTTATAGAATGCCCCCGTATACCCCATCAGGGCCGAGATGTCAAGCTGCAAGAGCATGAGAATTCTTGCCAGATCCACGGGATTGAAGGAAATCATGGCCAAGGTGGCCCTTTCGATAGGATAGTCGGCAAATTGATAGACTACCCACAGCAGCAGGGCATCATAGATAAGGGCGAAATAAAACCAGAAAAGCAGGCCCACGCCGATAGCCTTTGCCTTATCGCGGGTAAATACCGCAGCCAGAAAAGCCAAAGAGACAAATACAAAGGTGAGCATCAGACTAGCGTAAAGCAATGTCAGTGCGGAGCCGCTAGCTCCATATAAGAAAATCGGCAAACCAACCCCCACCAGTAAAGCCAAGCTTAGAGCCAGAATGACGGCTAGGTATTGACTTAGAAAGACCGTTTTTCTGTTGATTGGCTGGGAAAGCATCATTTCCATAAATTCATAGGAATTGTAGAAATGAATGGTGGTAAAGATCACACTCACAAGCGGCACCACCAGCAGCACAATGTTCAAGAGACTGAGCACTACCTTGGCATTATCGCCATCAAGCATGAACATGGATATGGTGCTGAGGAGCAAAAACCCTAAATATAATAGGATGAAGCGGGTACGCAACATATCAAACAGGATGTATTTGATGATTCTGGTCATGAGGTTATCAGTTCAGTTAAGCATTTATTTTGGGTGATCAAGCAACTGATCGCTTTGCCTAGTTTGGTTTCCCCCGTTTCTTTTTTAAGGTTTTTAATGCTGTCGTTATATATCAGGTCACCTTCAAAAAGATAAACCAAATCAGTGGTCAAATCATCAAGGTCACTCATGATATGGGAGGTGATGATAACCAATTTTCCGGATTCCTTTTCTTTGAGGATTTTGTCTTTGAGAATCTCCACAGAGACGGGATCAAGTCCGGCCGTGGGTTCGTCAAGAATCAAAATTGGCGGGTTGAAAAGGAAGGCTAAGGCGGCGCTAACTTTCTGCCTAGTGCCTCCAGAAAGGGTATGCATGCGCTTTCCATACATTTTCTCCAACTCAAAACTCTGGATAAGCTCCTCATCCAGAGCACCTGTATGCTTTCTGATATTTTTAATCATCTCGAAAACCTGACCGATGGTCATGTTTTCTGGATACCGTCCAATTTGTGGCATGTAACCAATCTTTTCCCTATAAGCCCACTCTTTCAGGATGCTTTTGTCCTGAATGGTGATATCACCTGATGTAGGAATTACCAAGCCCAAGATGGTTTTGATCAAGGTGGTTTTCCCAGAGCCGTTAGGACCTATGAGGGCATAGGATTTCCCCAACTCCAACTCTAGAGTCAGGTCGTTCAGGACGGTGAACTTGCCGAATTTTTTATTTACTTTTCCTATAGAGATCATAAGGCTTCATACTTGGACAGTTGTCTTTTAAATTTTCTGGAGTCATGGCAGGAATGACTTTTTCGGCCTTGTCGAGCATGGTTACAAGCATACTTCGGTAGATCATCATGGCCGAAGGGACTTTTTCCACAATCACGGAAAACATGCTAACGGGATGAAAGGGCACATCCCCTACTCCATCCTTGTTGAGGTCATAGCCTTGGTACTTTTCCCAATAGTTGCCATTGACTTTATTCAATACCAATGAGCCATTGGTGGAAAAGTCAAAGGTATTGGCGATGAAGTTGTTTTTGGAAAAGCTGTTGTCATCGCAAGATGCCTGAAGCTTCACTCCCCAACCGTTTTGCTTGAAGAGATTGTCTTCAAAAGTGCTGCGGCTGGTGCTTTCCATGTAGATTCCGATGGTGTTGCCGGTGAAGCGGTTACCGATGATCTGGCTATCCCGCATGTCTTTGAGCAAAAGTCCATAGGAAGCTGTACCCCAGTTGTCTTCAAAGTTGTTGTGGCGCATTTTCATACCATGGGAATACATCACCGCCACCCCGGCCCCATTGTTTTTGAAGGTGTTTTCCAGGTATTCATTTTCATTGGAAAACATGAAGTGTAGTCCGTAGCGCATGTTTCCTACACTCTGGTTGCGCTCAATGGTGGAATTGGTCACAAACTCAAAATATATCCCATCACGGTGGCCCGACACTTCATTATCTAAGATTCTTGCCCGCTTGCATTTCCAAAGATGAATACCGTTTCCCAACTGATATTCATGCTCGGCCTCTGCTTTCAAGTGGTTATTTTGGATCAGAGCCCTATTGGTATTGGACAAATGGATGGCAAAGAAGGTATTGTCAAAGCGGTTGTCGCGGATGGTGATATCATGGGCATCTAGCCCTTTGATGGCAGCAAGGTCTTCCACGCTTGACCTACCAGTATTTATTAGTTTAAAGCCTTGTATAGTGACATCTTTTCCGGCCACTATAAAAATCTCCCCTTTCCCGTCAGCATCAATGGTAGGATAATCAAGACCGATAAGGGTCAGCGGTTTTTGAATCAACAGGTTATTTTCAAGGTACTTTCCAGCTCTTATAAATAAAGTGTCACCAGGAGCAGCCGAGTCAATAGCCAACTGTATGCTGGCCCCCTGGCTTACTTTTCCATTTGTTGATTGGGAAAAGGTGAGCAAGGGAATGCATAACGTAAGTAATATTGTTAGGAGACTTTTCATATTCATAAGGCGTTAAAGTCACTCAAGAGAAAGCAGGCTTCAGTCTAGTCTGGCAAGCATCCTTTGGTAATTCATCAATTCCCCACTGCGTTGGTCCAGGTATTCTTTTGCTGCTTCCTGGGTACTGAATGCCGCAAAATTACTGGCCATGGGGGGTTTCAGATCTTCTGAAAGTACATAAGTGGCATTGTAGGCATTGATCAGCTCTTGGGGCTGGCTAAAATCAATCACAAGTAGGTGACGGATATCATCGGGTTCCAGCTGGGATTCTGCCATAAAGCTGTGAACACAATTGATATCGTCAAATTTGTAAACCCGCCCTTTGTTGGTGACGATCTCAGAACCGAACTTTGGGTCCATGATGGTCATTTTGCAGTGATGGCAGGCATCTTTCCCAAAATATATGGCCTCTGGATCTGCTTGGCAGGCCAACAGCAACCAAATGGGAGCGAGCAATACAAATAACTTTTTCATAGGCTTAAGTATATAATTTGGCGCCTCTATAGGCCCTTTTGTTCAAGGAGGATTTCCATTGTTCAATGATTATGGCAATGATTACCAACAATCCAGCTCCAGCAGCAATGAATCCGCCGACATCCGGTGCTGAGTAGGCAATGAAATTCAATAGTTCTTTGGAGCCAATCAATGGTGGCTGATAGCTCATTCCGGGTACTTTTATAGCGGCAGTTGGATCGAGATTGTGGCCATAATCATAGCTCCACAGATAGAAATCCAGCATGCCCCCTATGCCTGCTGACAGCAGGATACCCAAGTAGCTCCATAAGGCAAATTTTCTCCCGATCAGGGCCAAAACCAACCCTACTCCGATTATGGCGGCCAGGATATAAGGCATGATCTCAAACTCAGGGAACATTTCTACCTTGATGTATTTCATCCCGATATAGTGGTTCAAACCATTGATTACTGCCACATCACCGGTGATATTGTTGATCCAAATTTTCATATGAAGCCATTCCGGATATTGCGGAGCCCACATCTCTATTTTCCATATTGGCACAAAATAGATCAGGATCATCAGCAGAGCCGATAAGGCCATCAAAATTCTCGATAAGGGTGTAATTTTTCCCATATTATGGTTTTAATAAGCGGGACCTAGGAGCCCCAGGCCCCGCTCTTTAGGTTTAATCCTCCTCAGTGTCTCCTACTGAATATTTAAGGGCCACGGTGCTGTTAGCAGGTGAAACTCTCAAATACCCCTGCATCTCCTGGTGCAATGCCGAGCAGAAGTCCGTACAGTAGAATGGAAAGATCCCCGGTCTGTCTGGCGTCCACTTCAAGGTCTGGGTAGCCCCAGGCATGATCAACAGTTCAGCGGTATTGGCTCCCTTGATGGCAAATCCATGCGGGATGTCCCAGTCCTGCTCCAAATTGGTGACGTGGAAATACACCTCATCCCCAACTTTCACCCCTTCGATGTTGTCAGGTCCAAAGTGAGATCGGATGGAAGTCATGTAGACGTGAACTTTATTTCCATCCCTGACCACTTTGGCCTCTCCCGGGCCTTTGGTCACATAAGGGTGCTTGTTGTCCTCAATCTTGTAGATCTTGACCTGTTTGTCTTTGATCAGATGGGCAGGGAAGGCTTCTGCATAGTGGGGCTCACCTATAGTAGGGAAGTCAAGAAGTAACTGCATCTTATCCCCAGAAATGTCAAACAGCTGGGCTGAGTGGGCCAATTCTGGACCTGTAGGCAGGTATCTGTCCTTGGTAATCTTGTTGTAAGCTACTAGGTACTTGCCGTGTGGCTTGGCTGTAGGGCCACCGGGGATGGATAGGTGACCTACAGAATAGAATGTAGGCTGACGATCCAAAACCTCTAGCGTTTCAATGCTCCATTTTACTACCTCAGAGGATACGAACATAGAAGTATAAGCATTTCCTCTTCCGTCAAACTCGGTATGCAATGGACCAAGACCAGGCTTTTCCACCACACCATGAAGAGCCGACTCGTATCTCACAATTGGGAATCCGTCATATTCGCCTTCAAAATCCTGGTTGTCGATTGCTTCCATGAGTTTGGTGAAAGAGAATACTGGGATCAATGCAGCAAGTTTGCCACTACCCACGATGTACTCACCACTAGGGTCTACGTCTGTTCCATGAGGGGATTTAGGACAAGGGATGAAATAGATGATGTCCTTCAATTCCTTTGGATCTAGTTGCAGCACCTCTTCCATGATGGTGGAAGTCGCCATATGGGTGTCATGGTCAAGCTTGTTATGGGCATATTTGGCTTTTACCGTTTTGCCTTTGCCAGCCTTGATATATTCTTCGGCCTTTTTCCAGTTGACCGCCATGATAAAGTCCTTGTCCCGCTGGGAAGCATTTACTTCCAGAAGGGTGTGGGCCTGCTCCGTGTTGTAAGTCGAGAAGAAGAACCAGCCGTGGGATTTGCCCTTACCGGCCCTGGCCAAGTCGAAGTTTACTCCTGGGGTCACCAGCTGGAAAGCGATGCTCATATCGCCTTTATCACCGACTTTGATGAAGCTGACCGTTCCTTTGAAGTTCTCTTTATAAGTTTCAATCGGCACGTCATTTTCCTCATCCGTTCCCACAGGTACGGAAAAACGGGTACTGGCTACCACATATTCCGTGTTTTCGGTGATGAATGGTGAAGAGTGGTTACCAGCACTGTTTGGTATTTCCAGAATCTCCACCGTCTCAAAAGAAGTCAAGTCCACTCTGGCGATTCTAGGGGTATTGTTAGCATTCCCGAAGGCCCATCTGGCATCATGTTCACCATTGGTGGTGGAAATGGCGATATGGTGCAAATCATCCCAAGGCACAAAGCCGTGGGCAGTGTTAAGCATCGGCTTGGACTCCTCAGTATAACCATAGCCGTTTTCAGGATGTGCGGAGAACACGGGAAGGATTTTCAACACCCTGCCCGAAGGGAGCCCCACCACGCTCATTTGGCCATTGAATCCTCCAGACACGATGTTGTAAAACTCATCATGCTGGCCGGGGGCCACATACACCTTGGAGGCGGCATCACCCACGCTCACAGAGCCAGCCGTTTCCGGACGGCAGCCTGTAGAGAAACTCAGGGCCAATACCGCAGCAGAGATGGCCGTTAGATTGATTGCTTGTTTGATTTTCATATTGATCTGTTGATTGGGATTGTCAAAAACTAATTTAGTTATTCACTGCACCATCCATCTTCCCTGTTCTTTCCTTGTCATTGTGTCTCATGTACTCGAGCAGGTTTCTGGCTTCCTCCAAAGACACATTTTGGTTAGGCATTCTTGTCAGACACTCTTCCAACAGCTTCTGGGCTTCCGGATCGGTGTCCAACATGTCGTCCACGTTGGTGATCATATTCATGATCCACTCTGGCTTTCTGCGGTTGGTTACCCCTTCGAAACCGGGCCCCACTACCCTTTTATCATTTAGCTTATGACAGGCAGAGCACTTCATATCGAATATTGATTTTCCGTCAGCCACCATGCCATCATCCAGGTTAGCAGCCAACTCCACATGGGTGGTTTGGCCTATGCCTTTACCCTCTTTGACGGTTTGTGGGACTTCTGATTTCGCAGCAGCAGGCTTGGTTGCGGCCGTTTCTCGGGTTCCCGTCTCATTGGTGCTAGAGCCACAGGCTACCAGAAAGAGGGCGAACATTAGTGCGATTGGGATTTGTAAAACTTTCATGTTTGTACTATTTAGAATTGTAAATTAAGGTTGATTTAAAGGCGAAAACCATGATCAAAATCAGGTATTTATGTGATTATACTTGGGTATTGTCCGTTGGTACAAGGAAGTCAGGACCATAAGTCCGAGCCCCAGGGGCAATAGCGCCGAACACAGGAACAGGATTTCGTGATAATAGGGCAAGCTCCCCCATTTGGCCCAAAAGAAGACTCCTTGAACAAAGAGAAGCACTTCTGTACCCACATATCCAGTGATAAAGATGGCCGCGCCCATTGTTCCAAAACTGTGGCTATGGGCAAGCACCCAAAGGAGCCAGCCGGTGATAAATCCGAGCATGGTCAAATGGATATAGCCTATCATAAATTGGCGGATGGTAGTGGAGATATTGGCGATATCTGGCACTATTAAACCGACCTGGAAGAGCAACTTGAAAACCAGGGAAAGCAGGCCGAAATGAAAGAACACTTTCAAAATAGGAGCCTGAAGCCGCATTTTTTCCCTGATCTTATTCCATATCGGCCAAAGCAAATATCCAAATGCCAACACCTGAAGGATTACACCCACACTGTTGAAATGGAGATAAAGTACTTGTGGAAAAGCCCAGTTGAGAACATGGAAAAATGTCAGTCCAAGGCTAATTAGATATATATTGAGAAAACCTTTAAGTTGGTTGGGTGAAATGATTATTCCCCATGATTGAAACAGCTGGACCAACAGTGCTATCACAGCCAACACAAACCATCCGTTGAATTGGAAATGTAGGTAAAATTGGACAGTTAAGTGATAATAGGACGTGTTTCTCAGCCCCATGGCCATCACGGGGCCCATGCCCCAGATCCCAATGGTGGAAAAAACCATCGCGACAAGGCTGGCTTTAACCAATAGATTTATAAATGGGAAATTTGCTGCAGAAAGGTCTTTCCAAAGCCAGTAAACTAAGATATAGCTGGCAATTATGTGTAAGGTGGAAAAAATGATAGAGACCGCCCCATAACCCTGGATGGGAAAACTCACCAACATACCGAATACAGTGGCTTGGGTAAACCAAAATAAACGGTTGTAAAAAGAAGTCTTTTTCTTGTCTTCAGGGATAAAATAATGGTGAAGCAAGGTAAATAGGATCAGATAAACCCAACCCAACATAGCCACATGCGAGTGTCCGTGCAGCATGTTTCTGTAGTCCATCCCGGGGATTTCACCAATGAAAGCGTACCTGAGCATCAACCCCATCAGTGTGGCGATCAGGAAATTCAAGAGCGATATGTTGATCCAAGTATTACGCATAACCTTTCCATTTTGACATTAGAACGGCCAGGGAAAACCCGACTCCACGGGTTTTCCAAGTGGCCGCTCACCACCGTTCACTCTATTTAAATTCTAGGTATTTTCCACTTCAAACCGGGTTTCAGCTTCCGCTTTGATGGCTCTTGGAAACAAGATGTTGTTTTCCAGATGGATATGCTTGTGAAGATCCTTTTCAAACTCATCCAAAAGTTTGTAAGTCACTTGGTAAGTATTGCAGGCATGGGCTGGAGGGTTGTAGTTGTTGCTCAGCTCAGCGATTTTCTCAAATCTCTCCCCTTCAGACTCATGTTCATCCATCATCATCATAATCGGATTCTTGACAGTTCTGAAATGGGGCTCGTTCATGCTTTTGCCTTCCTGATGGTATTTCACCATTTTTCTCACAAAAGGAAACAATACCAACTCCTCTTTCTTCATGTGTGCAGAGAGATTCTGCGCGGTGTCATAGAATAACTTGTTGATTTCAATTAATTCGCGATTGGCGTGGCCGTGGACTTTGCACAGTTTGTTTAAGTATTGCAGCAATAGCGGGATGCGGTCTTCCACATATCTGTGGTGTTTTTTCTCTATATAGTCAGCCAGCAAGTCCAATGGCCAGCTCTCAAAATCCACGTGCCCTTCATCCTTAGTGTTGAATATCTTTTTCAAATCTTCCTTCACAGCCAGAGGGTCTATTTCCTTTTTCTCACAGGCTTCCTCGATAGTTCTTCCTCCTTTGCAGCAGAAGTCTATTCCATGTTTTTCAAATACAGTCGCGGCTCTAAAATCTTTTGCGACCAATTCCCCTATTGTTTGTGTTGTAATTTCCATGTTTATTCAGTTATTGAGTTTAATACCTTTTTATCTTTTATAAACTTAATTTTTTTTGGACAAGCTGTTTTCAAATAAGTAAATCCCTTGATTAACCCCGTGGAAAGATCTAAAAGATTGGCTCGGTGGGCCATAGCTTTCAGATCCGCCCTTACCAATTTAAAATGTTCATGTATCGGACAGGGATGGTCTTCGGAACATTCAGCCAACCCCAAACCACAGCCATTGTAAATCTGACTGCCATCCAATGCCTCTACAATATCGTGTAAGGTGATTTGAGAAAGTTTCTCGATGGGAATTTCAAATCCGCCAGTTGGTCCCTTCTGGGAATCTACCAAACCAGCCCTAGTCAAGGTTTGGAGGATCTTTGCCGTGAAGGCATTTGGGGAACCAATTTGCTCAGAGATATACTTAAGGCTAATTCTTTGGCCTTTTAGGGACTCCCCTGCTATGAGGATGGCGGCCCGGATTCCGTATTCGCATTTTTTAGAAAACATCTCGATTGGGGATCGTTTATGGTTCAAATATACGACAAAATACAAATAAGACAAATAAGTCCTTTATTTATTTTAGACTTTTTTGTCCGAATTAATTTTCAGGCAAAAACAGGCCCAAAAGACCATTCAGCAAAGCTTGTGGAAGTTTCGTAAAGCTTCAAATTTTGTAGTCTTACCCGATCGGGAAGCTTATCGATCAATATATCAGCCATCCAAAGGATCATCCGCTCGGCAGTGGGCTCCGTATTCATCCAAAAGATTTTCCCATCGGTATTTTGATAGTTGTCCCTGTTTTCTTCCGTGTCCTTCAGGATCAAGGCATGGTCCATGGGTTCTAAAATATAATTCCTTACTATATTTTTAAGCTTCTTGAAATCCATCACCATATCCTCCCCCTCTATCATATTTCCAGTGAGGGTTACATGAAGCTTATACGTATGCCCATGAATGAATTTACAAGCTCCATTATAATTGGAAATACGGTGGGCGGCTTCAAATTCAAAGATTTTGGTAATGCTAAGCATATTGAACACTCATTATTTATTAGGAGACCTGTCAATAAAATTCGGGACAAAATTATCCTTTTATACTGAAGAACCCTATAAATCAGCCGTCTAATTTAGGACAAAAAGGTATGATTCTTATCATATATGCACCTGACCAAAGTCAGCAATTACCATGATGGAACTACTTAATTTAGGGCAAATCATACTACGCCATGCAACATTATGTAATAAAACGAAACGGCAATTACGAACCGTTTGAAGCATACAAAATCAAGGATGCTTTGGAAAAAGGCTTCCAAAGTGTCCACCAAGAATTTGACGAGGATTTATTCCAATCCATTATCGCTAAGATAGAAAACCAAGTCACCTGGGCAGTGGAGGAGATCCAGGACATCATAGAAAAAGCTCTATATGAGAAAAAGTACTTTGAAGTCATGCGTTCCTTCATGCTATATCGCCATACCCGCAAGATGCAGCGGGAACATGTGGAAGGGCTTACCGAAGACACTACCTACGTAAACAGCACCCAGACCATTGAGGAATACATAGGCCTGACCGACTGGAGAATTAACGCCAATGCCAACACCTCCTACTCCAATGCCGGGCTGGTGAACAACGTGGCCGGAAAGGTAATTGCCAACTATTGGCTCGATAAGGTATATAACAAAGAAGAAGGATATGCCCACCGAAACGGGGATATCCACATCCACGATCTGGATTGCCTGACTGGTTATTGTGCGGGCTGGAGTCTGAGGGTACTCTTGAATGAAGGTTTTAATGGTGTCCGTGGCCGGGTGGAAAGCCGCCCTCCCTCCCATTTTCGGGAAGCATTGGGCCAAATGGCCAATTTTCTGGGCATCCTGCAAAGTGAATGGGCCGGCGCGCAGGCTTTTAGCTCATTTGATACCTACTTGGCCCCGTATGTGTTCAAGGACAACCTACCCTATGAAGATGTGCTCAAAGCTATTCGGAGTTTTGTATACAACCTGAATGTGCCTGCAAGATGGGGGCAGTCTCCCTTTACCAACATCACCATCGATTGGGAGGTGCCAGAAGACTTGAGGGACCAGATCCCGACCAAGAATGACCTGCATCTATTCAAAGATAATAAAAGCCCTGACTTGTATGAGCGGGCCAAGGAAAGAGGCGCCCCTGATCCAGAGGGGCTAACCTATCGCCATTTCAAGAAGGAAATGGACCTGATCAACAAGGCCTATTACACGGTGATGACCGAAGGCGATGCCAATGGGCAGCCCTTCACCTTCCCGATTCCAACTGTTAACATTACGGAGGATTTCGATTGGTATGGAGAAAATACGGACCTGCTCTTTGAAAACACCGCCAAAATCGGTTCTTCCTATTTCCAGAACTTTGTGGGGAGCCAATACATCCTGGATGAAGAAGGCAACCGTGTCGAAAACCCAAAAGCGTACAAGCCTAATGCGGTCCGAAGTATGTGCTGCAGGCTGCAGCTCGACTTGCGGGAGCTTCTGAAGCGGGGTAACGGCCTTTTCGGCAGTGCGGAAATGACCGGATCCATAGGTGTGGTGACCATCAACATGGCCCGACTGGGGTATTTATATCAAGACAACCTACAGGGCCTTTATGAAAGGCTGGACCAGTTGCTGGAAATTTCCAAATCGACGTTGGAGAAGAAAAGGGCATTTATCCAGGAAATGTACGACCGGGGACTTTACCCCTATACCAAGCGATACCTCCCCCATTTCAGAAATCACTTTTCCACTATTGGGGTAAATGGGATGAATGAAATGATCAAAAACTTCACTTCTGAACAGGAGGATATTACATCGGATTTCGGGATTGACTTTGCTTCAAAAATACTGGAGCATATCCGTGAAAAGATGAAAATCTACCAAGAAGCAACCGGAAACCTTTATAATCTTGAGGCCACTCCGGCGGAGGGCACCACTTACAGGTTTGCCAAAGAAGACAAAAAGCGGTACAAAGACATCGTTCAGGCTGGGCAAGGAGAAAACATCTATTACACCAACAGCTCCCAAATCCCGGTCAATTACACAGAGGACCCGTACGAGGCACTCTTCCTTCAGGATGAGCTCCAGTGCAAATACACCGGAGGCACGGTTTTGCACCTTTACATGAGCGAAAAAATCAGCAGCCCCCAAGCCTGCAGAAGCTTTGTACAGAAGGTGGTAAGCAACTTCAGACTTCCCTATATCACCGTGACACCCGTTTTCAGCATTTGCCCTGAGCACGGCTACCTGAACGGTGAACATGAGTACTGCCCCAAATGCGATGAAATCCTTATCAATCAATTAAACGATAATCAAATCAATGACCATGAAAACATCCAATGACACATTCCTAGCCCAGCTTCAGGACAAGAGAACCAAATGCCTGGTGTATACCCGTGTGATGGGTTACCACAGGCCAGTAGAAAGCTTTAACATAGGAAAGAAAGGTGAGCATAGACAGAGAACACATTTTAAAGAAGGACAGAGTTGCTAGGCCGATATTCAATATCACGCCATTCACCCTTTTAGACTACCCTGGACACACAGCCTGCATCCTTTGGTTTGCAGGCTGTAATATGCGCTGCCTGTATTGCTACAACCCCCAAATCGTGACGGGGAAAGGCAAACTGTATCTGGAACAGGCGTTGGATTTTATTTATTCTAGGAGAACCTTGCTGGACGGAGTGGTCCTGAGCGGAGGGGAATGTACACTTCACAGTGATCTTATCCCCTTGACGAAAATCATCAAAACCTTTGGACTGAAGATCAAAATCGACACCAACGGGGCCTTACCTTCCAGGATCAACGAACTCTTGGAAGAAAAGCTTATTGATTATGTGGCTTTGGACTTCAAATCACTACCCAAAAACTTCCAGCACATCACCGGATCGAATCTATTCGAGCAATTCGAGACCACGCTGTTGTTGCTGATGGGATCAAATGTGGAGTTTGAGGTGCGGACCACGGTTCACTCGGAGCTGATTGACCGGGAAGAAGTTAAACGGATGGTAAGCTACCTTGAAAAAATTGGATACAAAGGTGTTTACTACATTCAGCAGTTCAGAAATGATGCGGAAACCATCGGAAAAATGGGTAGCTCCTCCACCTTGCAGGATTTGAGGAGCCTTTCGACTCCCAACATTGAGGTGGTGGACAGGTAATCTATTTAGATAAATAAATGGATAACTTGTCATACCACCTTTCACCTTTATAAAAGTGGTAAAGGACTTTGGCCAGCTCTGCCTGGTATTTTTTGGAGGTCACCATCAGGTTGCATTTGGTCTGGGTGGCATATGACCAGAAGTCGGCAATCTTTCTAAAGTTAAACTTGATAAAGAAAGTGTCCTCAAAGTGCTGGTTGATCAAGGAAACCAGCTCTTTTTCCTCTGATAGCTTTGATTTTGGAATGAATCCGGGAGAAATGATGGTTGCTTGGCTGTTTTTCAATCTGGCACCAAAAAGATTTATGAATCCCTTTATAATTTGGGCTGACCCTTCGCTGCCGTCGTAATGGAAAAGTACTTTCTCAGTATTTATTTCTTGGTCAAACAACAATAACGGTATGCCACAGGGTGTTTTTTCAAGTTCTCTGGGCTTATCCATGTTGTGCAACCATTCCAAAACCTGGGGTAGATTGGCAGTAATAAGGGTGGGGTTTTCGATGACATGTTGCACGCCACTTTTTGGATCAAAATCCTCGAGAACATACGCTAGATCGTGAAAATTGAGGATGTTTTCAGGAATTTCAAATTGAGGTGGTGTCTCTGTTATCGTTGCCATAGTTTCTTAAGGTTTATGCAAATCTACAGGAGAAGGAGAAAAAGTATTATGACGAATCCCTGTTGGAAAAGTGATTATTGTCAGTTTTTTAAGATGATCTATTGATAAAAATCCGCCACTTTGGATAGGGACTTTTTATCAAGCACGTGGATGTATTTGCCCTGAAGGGCTATGAGTTTGTCTTTTTTGAATTCGGAAAGCAAGCGGATGATGGTCTCTGTGGCCGTACCCACCAGCGAGGCTATTTCCTCCCTGCTCAATACGATATCAATCTTCTCCCCCCTATCGTCCTCCACTCCAAAAGTGTGGACCAATTTCAACAAGGCAAAAGCCAGCCGCTCGCGGATTGATTTTTGGTTGGCATCGGTAAGCCTTTCTTCCATATTGCCCAGGTCACGGCAGATATTTTCGGTTACCCTGTAGTGGAACTGCACGTCATTGCGCAGCACTTCCAAAAAGGCCTCCTTGGGGATAAAACACACTTTGGCATCCTTGACAATGGTAGATGTGGATGAGTACACATCATCGCTCAGCAGTGAGGTATAACCCAAAAAGTCCCCCTCTTTGGCCAAATGGATGAGTTGCTCCTTGCCGTTTGAGGCTGCTTTGACTGTTTTTACCACACCTGATCGAACGCAGAAGATCCCGAGAGGCTTGGTACCTTCGTAAAACAGGGTTTGCCCTTTCTTGTGGGAAATCATGTTTTTGGCTGCTGTAATCTTTTTCAGCTCCTCCTCGGTCAGGTTGGCAAACATGGACAGCTTTCTACTCAGACAGATTTCACAGGCTTCTTTGGGATCTCTCATCTTATGGTTGGTTAGTGGGTTTATTCAATTGGCTTCTAAAATGAGGTCAAAATTGACGGTGACTTCATCTTTGACTCTTACCGCTCCCAGAAATTTGACAGGGGGCTCGATCTGAAAATCAGAAAACTTAAAAGTCTGCTCACCGGTAAGCTTTTTCTTGCCATTTCCGGGATCTTTCAGCTGACAAGTTATCGGAAACTGGTTGGCCACACCGGCCAAAGAAATCTCCACCTTACCCTCAAAAAGCTCCTTGGAGTTGTTTTTTGGGTTTTGCTGCAGACTTATGAATTTGATTTTTATTTCGGGATAATCTTCTGCCTGCACAGTTTTGCGAAAATCCTTGGTCATGATATTATTGGCACAATCGAAGTTGTTGGCCTGCATGACAATTTCCCCAGACCAGATGAGGTTTTGGGCCCCTTTGATATCATTGGCAAACAAGATGTCATTGCCAGAATAATCCACTGACACACAGTTGAAAGGTGTCACGTTGGTATTCCCATTGATCTCCAATCGGCTAAGTTCGGAAACTTTCCACTTTGCC
Organism: Litoribacter ruber; assembly: GCF_018500185.1. Lineage (GTDB taxonomy): Bacteria > Bacteroidota > Bacteroidia > Cytophagales > Cyclobacteriaceae > Litoribacter > Litoribacter ruber. The sequence goes on from NZ_JAHBGI010000002.1 coordinate 310,581, forward strand.
CTCTCGATGGTGCCAGTAGGCATCAATACCGCCTGTCCAAGAATCAGAATAAGTATGAATAGCTTTGCCATTGTTTCTACACTTTTTAATCATTAATTAATTCAATAAAAAAGTGGACTGGATCTTCTGGGAACAGCAAATCCTCCGGTTTGGGAGGCTGCCTAGTTGTTTTTAAAGGAATAGAAGTGGGGACTACCTGTCCCCACCTCTGGTGAATTGTTAAAAACTAATTGCAGCTTCTATGTTTACCCCATGGAATCTACCTCCATTGTATTTGCTGGTAGCTGCGAAACCCTCATATCTTTGGTCCACATACTCAAGTTTGGTAAGGATGTTTTTGGTCATAAACCAGCCACCGCCTACATTCAATCTTGTAAGCTTAAGCTCACCGGCATTCTCATTCATCTTGCCCTGTACTTCATTGTATCGGCCACCGATGTAGAATTGCTCCGTGTTACCGAATCTGTAAAGCAACTCACCTGCAATCTGGTTGAAGTTACCGTTGCCCTGCTCAGAGCTGTTGTTCACCATTTCGTAGATACCGAAGAACTCAAGTCCTTTATACTTCACGAATGGGTTGAATTGAACCGCAGTCATTTGACTGAATCTTGGGTTAAATCTACCCTCGAAGTTGGTACCGTCTCCTTCTACAGTTCTCATGATCGCATAGTATCTAGAGCCTGCTCTGTCACCTCCGAAAAGGCTGCTACCAGTAGTGGTACCGTTGTTTTGGTAGATCGATCCGGTGAATCTCACTCTCAAATCATCCATGATATAGTCATCGTAACCTAACTTACCGAAAAAAGAGAGTCTGTTGTCAGTATTCTCATTCACGATCACGGTTTGGTTCATTTTACCGTTGGTCACACCGGCCATACCTATAAAACCGCTTCTTCTATACATCACCTGGCCAAAACCCTCAGTGGTGAATGCATCCATGATATAGTTGCCGATAAAAGGGTTGTAAATAGCTCTGGCGTTGTCAGATCTTCTGTAAACCGCATCACCGTAGCCAAATTCATCCAAACCTACTGTAATGGTGGTGTACTGCATGAGGTTTTCCAAAAAGCCTGGCTTGATGAAGTCCAATTGGTCAATCTGCAAGTGGCCACCTTTTACCCATGCCTCGTTATGGTGCTTGGAAGAAAGGTATGTTCTCAAGTGCATTCTCACACCATGGTGAAGTTGTACGTCCAAGTTCAAGTTGGCAGCAGGAAGGTTTAGGTTTCTTTCCATATCCACCAGGTTGTTCATGGTATTGCTTTGCTGCAAACCTTGGAACTGAAGTGCGAAATCTCCCCCTACTCTTACTCTCACGCCTTCAAATGTTCCTTTCGCTTCTTTTGGCGCCTCAAACATGTTGATGCCATCCTTGTTGTTTGGTCGGAAATACTGGAGATCGGTGTCTCTCTGGATATCCTGGGCCACAACGTTGCCTGCCATTAGTACCGCGGCTGATAACAGACCCGCTCTGTACAAGTTTTTATAAGTGTTCATAGCTTATGGGGTAAAAGAAATTAGTTGAATGTTGTGTTGAAACTTACTTTTAGGTCATCTCCGGTTTTGATAGTATTAAACATCGCGGTGGGAGGATCTATGTTAAACTGGGTGAATTTTATGTTTTGGTTACCTGTGAAGTTCACCTTTTTGCCGTCCACTGTGTAGTTGACATCCATCGGTACATTTTGGGTCTTTCCTGCTATGGTAAGGTTGCCTTTGGCTTTGATGACCTTGTCGGTGATGTCCAATACTTCAGTAAGCTCAAACAGGATTTCTGGATGCTTCTTGACATTGAGTGCTTCGTAAGCATTTTTATCCATTCCGTTCTTACCACTTTTAAGTGTGCTTGCTGGGATGGTTACTTTCAAAGTTTCGATGGAAGCAATCTTACCATTGTCAAGTTTGATTTTAGCGTTTCCTTTTTGTCCATTGTCAGAAACCATGTCCCAATCATGGATGGTGGAGGTGCCAGAAACCTTGAATTCCGATTTGCCATTTAAGGTGAGCGTCTCCTGTGCGTTTACCGTAAAGCCGGTAAACAGAAGAAAGGCTATCAGAAAAGTTTGGAAGGTTCGGTTGACAGTTTTCATAGCTTTGTTCTTTTGGTGAATGTTGATTTTTTCTCTCTTTCAACATTACAAAGCTAGGCAGGAAGCAGGGCCTAGGTTATGACCCCGGTTACAGAAAAATATGATTATTATCAGTATTTGATACCAAATTGGAATTAAGGCTCTGATTTTAATTGAAATAGGGCCTTTTGAGCTGGTTAAAAAAAAACACATCCCCTTACACGAGCTGTTAACAACTTAGTTTCCTTGACATTGCCACTGTAATCACGTAACTTAAATTCGTAAACACCAACTCTTTAGCCGATGCTTTGGTCATTTTTCATTCTGTTATTTTCCATGTTCCCTCAGGAGGACAAATACACCGCAGCCCGGGAGCGGATGGTAAAGGACCATATCCAGTCCAAGGGTATTCACAACAAAAAAGTGCTCTCGGCCCTGCGTGCAGTTCCCCGTCACAAGTTGGTGCCTGAAAGCCAGCGGGAGAATGCGTATTTGGACCGCCCCCTGCCCATCGGTGCCGGGCAAACCATCTCACAGCCCTTTATAGTCGCCTTTATGAGCCAGCTTATCGAACCCAAAAAAAGCATGAGGGTGCTGGAAATAGGCACTGGGTCCGGTTTTCAAGCCGCTGTGCTTGCCGAAATGGTCGACCAGGTGTACACCATTGAGATCATCCACTCCCTGGGGGAAAAGGCTAAAGCAGACTTGGAGGAACTTGGCTATGACAACATCCACGTGCGCATAGGTGATGGCTACGCAGGATGGCCTGAGGAGGCACCATTTGATGCCATCATCGTCACGGCAGCACCTGATAGGCTGCCTCAACCACTCCTAGACCAGCTAGCCGAGGGCGGTAAAATGGTCGTACCCATCGGCCCAATAAACCAAATCCAAGAGCTTACCCTCATCGAAAAGAAGAACGGCAAGATAAAAACCCGCAATGTGGCTCCGGTGAGGTTTGTGCCTTTTACGCGGGATACGCTTTAACCCACAGCAAAAAGGCCTACTACACCTATTATTAATAGACAGACAAACACTATGGAGAATTTCCAGAAGAAATGGGCCTTCTTCATTTCAAGAAAATCAAAGGCAACCAGCAGGTATTTTGCCGCCGCAATACCCATAATTACCAAGACCAACATTTTACCATCAAGCAGGGTCCAGGTAGATATCACGGCGGTCAATAGGGTCAAGGCTATTAACAGCAGATAGGTCATGTTTAAAGTTCTTTCCATAATCAAATCCAGTTAAAATATGAGGTAGAGGGCGGGAAACAGAAGCAACCAAATCAAGTCACACATGTGCCAAAATGCCGCCCCGGCTTCTACATCCACCAAAGCCATCTTTTCAGGCGCCGTCTTCAGGCTTCTCAGCATAAGCCCCAAAATCACCATTCCTACGACCACATGGACCAAGTGAAAACCTGTCAACAGCCAATAGGAAGTGAAAAACATATTGGCTCCCATGCCCAGCCCGGCATCGAGCTTATTCCAGTATTCAAAAATCTTGATCATGGTGAAAAGCCAACCTCCCAACAATGTCCATTTTAAATAGAAGCTTGTAGTCAGGTAGTTGTCCTGCTTGAAGGCATGGAGTCCCTTGGCTAGGAAAAAGCCGCTTGATAGGAGAATTACAGTATTGATGGCTCCAATGCTGGCATTAAGCTGAAGCCGGGAGGTGTGGAATAGCTCAGGTTCCAGTCTGGCATTATACACCAGTCTGGCCAATCCGATGCCGAATGTTATCACTTCCAAGAAAATCACAATCCACATCAGTAGGCCTCCCGGGGGACTGTTGAATTGCTTGTAGTCAATTTTTGCGGGTAATTTTTGTGCTATTACTTCCATTCCAACAGTCGTTTTTGTCTTTCTATATGTTTGAAATCGATTGGAAATCATATTTGGAATAACTTCCATGATTATTGGTGCTTGATTTTTTCATAAAGCTTGACCAGTGACTGCAACAGCTCCACCGGTGTGGTAAGGATCTGGTAGTGGTTTTGGCCAAACATCTGGGGAAGGTAATACTTGGCTTGAGCCTCAATAGCTAGGGCGTAGGTACGGATCTGCCTTTCGTTTAATTCCTCTAGGGCATGTTTGACATCATTGATTCCATATTTGCCTTCGTATCTGTCATAGTCGTTTGGTTTGCCATCTGAGATGAGGATCACCCATTTGTTTTTGGTAGGTCGGGAGTCCAGCCTGGCCCCGGCATGCCGAAGGGCCGCACCGATCCGTGTGTATCCATTTGGAGAAATAGCCCCGATTTTATTCTTAGCAGATGCCCAAGGCTCATCAAATTCCTTGACCGTGAGGTATGTGGTGTAGTTTCTGGTTTTGGAATAAAAGCTATCGATAGAGAAATCAATGTTAAATTCATTGAGTATTTCACCAAACAGGATGGATACCTGCTTTTCCACATCTATCACCCTGTTATCGGCTGCGAAACTGTCGCTGGATAAACTGATGTCGAGCAAAATCACTATGGAGAGGTCCTTTTCCTTTTTTCGGTTGGAGATGTAGATTTTTCCGGAAGGCGTCTTTCTGGCCACCACATCGGCATACATGTCGGTAACAGCATCAATATCCAGCTCCTCGCCCTGGCTGAGCCGTTTCTGCTGCTGCATCTTGTTGTACACACTGGTCAGCATTTTCCTTAGGCCCATGAGAGTTGAGGCATTTTTGGAAATGGTATCCCGATAATATTCTGCATCGGTTCGGACTTGCTGGAGGGGGTAGACTTTGGTAAAATCCTTTTTGTAGATTTTCTTTTTACAATCCCACTCATCGTATTTCAAATGAAACCCTTTTTCATCTGTTTCCGCACTTTCAGAAACAGTGGTGTTCTCTACAAACTCCGCCTGATAAACGGAATGGGCCGTGTCATCCACTCTCACGGTGAATTTCATGCTCAACTCCTCAAGGGCATCCTGATGGTCTTCCAAATCGTCCTTCCCGTCAAAATCTCTCCAAACACCATTAGACTCTTCAGCCGTTTCCACTTTTTCGAAATTATGCAGCAACACATAATCCTCTTGCTGCTTTTTGTCTATTTGTAAGCTTTGTACCTCCTCTACCGCCCTGGCTTGTAAAGTAGTCGTGGGAGCTTCCTCTTTGGACTTTTTGGTTTTGTCGGTAAATTTTTCCAAGCGATAGGCTTCCGATTCATCCGTTTCATTGCACATCCATTTTCCATAAAGCCAACTATAGTCAACAGGCGTTTTTTCCGTGGCCTTTTCGTCCAACGCAGTCTTTATTCTTTCGTGAAGAGGTGCGGCAAGCGGGAATTCTTGATATAAATGGGCTAATACCTGAGGTGATGTCTCCAGCGCATTTTCTCTCGATAGAATCAGATTGTCTGTAGGTTCTTTCAAGTTCAAACCTAGGTCAAGCTGGCTACTTAGATATAATATCCTGTAGAAATAAAATGATAGGTTTTCCTCATAGGTAGCAAGTTCATAAAAGGTGATGGGCAGAAAGAAGTTGTGGTTTTTGTACCCTCCTTCCCTTTCGGCGGGGAAAATCTCAATGGCTTTTCCCGTAACCGCTCTTGCCAATAGCGTGAGCCTTGGCCGGATTTGCTCCAGGTCCACCTTGTGAGCCATCTTTTCCTCTGCGGCCCGTTTACTTTTTTTGAAGTATTTGACCACTTTCCCATATACCCATTCATCTAGATCCAGTCCCATGTTGGTTTGAGTTTTTGTTTTGGTAAAAAGAATTTTGTCCGATGACCGATGAAGTCAGCGTTAAACATCTGGCATCCGACATCTTACATTCGACACCCTAGCATCAAATCAACAAATCACAGAGGTCCCTTAAGGACTCCAGCGTTTGGGGATCATCTGAAAGCGGTTCCACCACCGCTACCGCCACTGCAAGCCGCTTGGGAAGGCCGCTGTTGATCAGCTTTGCCGCATCGATTAACAATCGGGTTGATACGGTTTCGGAGAGGCCCAATTCGGTAAGGTTTCGGATTTTTGAGCCTATGGAAACCAGCTTTTTGGCCACATCGGCATCCACACCGCTTTCCATGATGAGGATTTCCCTTTCGGTTTTGGCCTCAGGGTAATCAAAGGATAGGGCGACAAATCTTTGTCTGGTGGAAGGTTTCAGTTCCTTAAATCCCCTTTGATAACCTGGATTAAAAGAGGCCACCAACATAAAGTTTTCATGGGCCTTGATGGTCTCGCCGAGTTTGTCGATAAATAATTCCCTCCTGTGATCGGTAAGCGAGTGGATGGCCACAATAACGTCAGGCCTGGCTTCAGCGACTTCATCCAGATAAAGAATTGCCCCCTCCTTTACTGCTGTAGTTAAAGGTCCGTCAAGCCAAATGGTCTCCGCACCTTTTATGATGAATCGTCCGATCAAGTCTGTGCTGGAGGTTTCTTCATGGCAGCTTATGGTGATTAATCTTTTATCCAGCTGGTGGGCCATAAATTCCACAAACCTGGATTTCCCTGTGCCCGTGGGGCCCTTCAGCAATAAGGGGATCTTGTTTTGAAATGCATGGGTAAAGACATCCGTTTCTTTATGGGTTTCCTGATAATATGGAGCTGTGATGAACATGAGGTTTGAATATTTAAGGGAGCGGCTTTCACACCGCTCCCAGGTTAATTAATGCACTAACACTTTATTGTCTTCCTCTACCGCAGGAACTTTCAAGGCCTCATCGGTAGGTCTTCCATACTTGATGAACTCATAGATGTACATTCCTATGCCGGTAGCAAACATGGTGGCGCAAAGAAGCATAACCACAAAGTGGATCTTCACCTCTTCCTGAGCAACCATGAAGTCCATGCCCAGACGTCTTTCCAAGTAAACCTGAACCACACCTGCTACTCCTAGGGCCGTCACCATACCCAGCATTCCAATATTCGATAGCCAGAAGGCCAAGTGACCATTGGTGTTGTCGTGTCGCTTCCTACCTGTTAGGTTAGGCATCGCATAAGAAATGATGGCCAAAACAATCATCACATACGCTCCCCAGAAGGCGTAGTGCCCATGCATGGCAGTCACCAATGTCCCGTGGGTATAAAGGTTTGTCTGTGGCAAAGTATGCGCAAATCCCAACAGACCTGCACCGATGAAGGATACAATGGAGGCACCCACAGTCCAGAACAAGGCAATCTTGTTGGGGTGGTTTCTTTCGCCTTTTCTGTACATATACACCGCAAACAAGGCCATGGCAAGGAAGGCAAGTGGCTCAAGTGCCGAGAAAATCCCCCCTACTACCAACCAGATTTTATTTACACCTATATAATAATAGTGGTGGCCAGTACCCAAAATCCCAGATAGGAAGGTCAAACCTACAATAACATATAGCCACTTTTCGATAACCTCTCGGTCTACGCCAGTAAGTTTGATTAGCAGGAAGGCCAAAATACCCCCCATGATAAGTTCCCAAACACCTTCTACCCAAAGATGGACAACCCACCAGCGGAAAAATGAATCTGTCACCTGGCTATCAAACCAAATCATACCGGGCAGGTAAAGCAAAGCCGCGAAAACCAAACCCATGGTCAACACCATCGCTGTGGTGGTCTGCCGTTTACTTTTAAATAAGGTGGCCAAAATAAGCCCCAAGAAGAGCAGCACATTGACTACAACCAGATAATCCAGTTCCCTAGGGATTTCCAAGAACTTACGCCCTTCCCAAATGTTGAAATGGTATCCGGTGATGGCAGCCACCCCGACTACGGCCAGGGAAATGAGCTGAATATAGGCCCATTTAACACTGACAATCTCCCGTTGTGCTTCTTCTGGAATAATGTAATAAGCAGCTCCCATAAATCCGGCAAGTAGCCAAACTACCAATAGGTTGGTGTGAACCGCTCTGGCGGTGTTGAATGGAATAAAGTCATGTAGACCATCCATTCCTATCCGGGCAAAGCCCATGATGAAGCCGTAGACAATTTGCAGTGAAAACAGGAGCATACACAGTGCAAAAAACCAGTAGGCGATCTTTTGTGATTGATATTTCATAGTATCTCAGTATTTAGTCTTTCATTCTTTCTCTTGCCAATGGGGACACGATGCGATCAAAGCCGTTCAAGTCGATTTCCCCGATCCATTTGAGGTATTCGATCATGGCCTCGGCATCCTCGTCGCTCATTTCATAGGCGACCATCTTCCGGCCATTGGGTGCCCAAGGCACCGGAGATTGCAAGATGGCCTTGATAAGAGGTTCTCCCCTTCTGTCGATCACCTTGGTAAGCTCAGGAGCGTAATAGCCCCCTTCCCCCATGATGGAGTGACAGCCCATGCAGTTGTTGGTTTCCCAAATGTGCTTGCCTTTTACCACCTGTTCGGTGATGTTTTCGTGATTGGTCTGGTCATTACTCGGAGCCAGGGAATAGATGGTCAGCCCGATGAAAATCAGGAAGGTAACTACTGTTCCGCCCAAGAAGAATGCCCGTGCCTGTGATTTTGAGAGCATAATATCAAATGTTTAGATTGTAAATAAAACTACAAAAGAATAGAAGACCTTTTTATCTTTTATACTGCTAAGGTAATGCGAACATCTTTTAATTTCCAAAAGAACTTAGAGAAAAAATTGAACTATTTTTCAAAATATTTTACACATTAAAAAAAAGGAATATTAAGGGACCTTTTTAACTTATTAAATTTATCTCTTATATTTATTACAGGAAATCGGACTGGGTATGAAAGAAGCAACTGATTGCAGAGTATGTGATAAAGCGGACTGCTTTATTAAATTGTGTAGTGATCATTGGAAGGTCAAGATCAACCAGACCAAAATCGTTTGCACCTATCCCAAAGACCAATACGTATTCAAAAGCGGCACACCGGTGATGGGAGCTTATTTTATATGTGAAGGAAAAGTAAAAGTAGTGAGTGAAGATAGCAACGGCCATGAACAGACAGTCAGGCTTGCCAACGATGGGCACATCTTTGGTCATGTGGCCGTAAAGTCAGAATTTTACCCTATTAGTGCCATCACACTGGATCAGTCCAAGATATGCTTTATAGAAAATGAGGTCCTGGAAGATGCTTATATGGAAAATGCGCCATTTACTTTTCAGACCATGGTATTTTACGCAAGAGAGCTCCGAAAAATGGAAGAAAGGCTGAAATGTCTTTCCCTCATGAACAATGAAAATAAAATCATCGCCACCCTAAAATACATTTCCCAGACCTTTGGATGCCTTGAGGATGCACGGACCCTCAATGTGAAATTGACCCGTAAAGAAATCGCTGACTTGGCAGGAACTACCATTGAACAAGTGAGCAGATCCCTTGTGGAATTGAAGAAAAGAGGCTGGCTTACTTACAAGCAAAAGTACATCACCATTCTTCAACCTGAAAAACTAGAAAACCAAATCGTCGGATTTTATCCAGTGACAGAATAATACTACTCTCTTTTCCCCAACCTAAATTCCGTGCGTTTTCGCACATTTTTGATTGATAAAGTTCCTATATCCAATTGACTTAGGTCAGTGCTTTCCAGTAGTATTGAAGGGTATATTTGTTTCATTATAACTCTCCTATCCTGTAGACTCAAAAATGGAAGTACTATGAAAAAGGCAAACCCAAAATCCAAAAAAAGACTTATTTATCTTTTTATCCTATTAATCTCATCATACACGTTGGGATGTGAGCTGAAAGGCGGTACGAATACCGAACTGAAACGTTCCCACAAGAAATCAGCAACCGCTCCAGCCGACATGAAGGTGTATGGCACCATGGAGGCGGAACTCACCGCCCCACCCTTTGTACCTGCCCCTGTAGGTAATCGGGCCCCAATGAAATTGATTGTGGATCTTGAAGTCACCGAGGAGGAAGGTGAAATGGCGGATGGCGTGAGCTACGTATATTGGACCTTTGGAGGATCGGTTCCAGGATCCTTCATTAGGGGCCGAGTGGGTGACGAAGTGGAGTTCACCTTAAAAAATCACCCCGATAACAAACTCCCCCATAACATTGACCTACACGCCGTAACTGGCCAAGGTGGTGGAGCTGAGGCAACTTATGTTGCGCCAGGCCAGCAGAAAACTTTCAATTTTAAAATGCTGAACCCAGGTCTTTATGTTTACCACTGTGCCACGGCACCGGTAGGGATGCACATCGCTAACGGGATGTACGGGCTGATTTTGGTGGAGCCGGAAGGCGGCTTGCCCCCAGTGGATAAGGAATACTATGTCATGCAGGGTGACTTTTACACCGAGGGCAAGCATGGTGAGCCAGGTTTACAGCAGTTTGACCTGCAGAAAGCTGTAGACGAGAAACCAGAATATGTGGTTTTTAACGGTAAAGTTGGAGGTCTAACAGGTGAAAATGCCATCAGCGCCAATGTTGGTGAAACAGTAAGATTGTTTGTAGGAAACGGCGGGCCAAATTTGGTTTCTTCCTTCCACGTGATCGGTGAGATTTTCGACAAAGTCTACCTTGAAGGCGGGGACAGAATCAACGAAAATGTGCAAACCACCATTATTCCAGCAGGTGGATCTGCCATCGTAGAATTCCAAGTGGATGTACCTTCTGATCTGGTATTGGTTGACCACTCCATCTTTAGGGCTTTCAATAAAGGAGCAATCGGTATCTTGAGTGTAAGCGGTGAAGAAAACCATAAGCTTTTCAAGTCTCAAGTTCGTGAAGGCATCTACAATCCAAACGAAAGCTTGGTGAAGAAGATGCCAAATGAAAAAGCATTGGCCGAAGTGGCTGCGCTTTCCAAAGACGACCGAGTGGCCAAAGGAAAAACACTTTATAATCAGTCCTGCTTTGCTTGCCACCAGTCAAATGGCGAAGGAATGGCCGGAGCCTTCCCCCCTCTTGCCAAGGCGGACTACCTCAATAACAAGGACAAAGCTATCGACGCTGTAATACACGGCTTATCAGGGGAAATCACCGTAAACGGTAAAAAATACAACGGTGTAATGCCTCCTCAAACCTTATCCGATGAAGACGCCGCGAATGTACTGACTTTTATCTACAACAGCTGGGGGAATGACGGCTCTGAGATCACTCCTGAAATGATCAAAAAACGCAGATGACATGAATATTAAGAATCTTCTCTGGATATGGATGTGTCTGCTACCTATACAGACCATGGCCCAAGAGATGGCTTTAGTAAGAGGGGGGGAATTCCTCCCCCTCTACGGAGCCGTAAAAAATGAAATGGTACAGGTTAAGGACTTCTATATGGATGCCAAGCCTGTGACGCACGCTGATTTTCTGGAATTTGTGCAGAAAAACCCACAGTGGAAAAAATCAATGGTAAAGAAAATCTTTGCCGATGAAAGATATCTTACCGCTTGGGATGGCGACCAGCAGGTTCCTTCTGAACTTCACAACAGCCCGGTAAACAATATATCATGGTTTGCGGCAAAAGCCTACTGCGAGTGCCAGGGCAAGCGCCTCCCCACAGTAGACGAATGGGAATATGCGGCCATGGCTGATGAAAAAATCAAAGACGCCCGAAAAGACAGCTTATATAATGTGAAAATCATCCGCACCTACGAAAAGCCCAAAACACACCTATTAAAAGTTGGCCAGGGTGAAAAAAACTATTGGGGCATATTCGACCTACACGGTTTGGTGTGGGAGTGGACCCAGGACTTCAATTCGGTCATCATTGCAGGAGAATCAAGAAACAACGGCAACGGGGAAAAAGGCCTCTTCTGTGCCTCTGGAGCCGTAGGTGCCAATGACTTGATGAACTATGCCGCATTCATGAGATACGCCATACGCGCAAGCTTGAAGGCCAACCACACCGTAACCACTAAAGGATTTCGATGTGTAAAAGATGCAAATTCCAACTATTTAGTTCAAAAATAAACTCCCTACTGTCATGAGCCTCGCTCGCCAATTACCCTATTTCCTCGCCTTCTTATTCCTGTTGGGATGCCAGGAGCAAACCTTGGACTCCTCTGCTTATTTGGACGAAGAGCTGGATGAAATGTCAATTTACCACTTGCCGTCTGAATGGCATACCCAATCAGGTGAGTTGATTGCATTGGAAGATTTGAGGGGCACACCATTGGTATCTGTCATGATCTACACAGCCTGCAAGACCGCCTGTCCCCGACTGGTGGCTGATATGCGCCATATTGAAACTGCGGTAAAATCCAAAACAAAAAAGGACATCAAATACCTCATGATCAGCATTGATCCTACCAATGACACCCCAGATAAATTGATGCAATTTGCAAAGGATAACCAGATGACAGATGACAAGTGGCTGTTTCTGCAGGGTACAGAAGAATCTGTTCGAGATTTTGCCAATATCCTTGCAGTGAAATATAAGCAAATATCCCCCATCGACTTTTCCCATTCCAACATAATCAGTGTTTTTGACAGGAATGGGGTGTTGCAATTTCAAAAAGAAGGATTGGGAATGGAAAACGACGAGATAATTAATAAAATAATTAGCATCAGCAAATAATTAGATTTAAACAGTATAAAATTATTTTTTTAAACATCAAATAACCGAATCTCTATAATTATAACCTGAAATTATAGAGGATTTTTTATTTGATATTTTTATCTTACTAATTAAATTGCTAATTTAAAAGTCACAATCTAAATCTAGCCTAACACCACTAACCTACTTTAGATATGAAACTTTTCAACCAGTACCCTCACGGCAGTCCGCATAATTACCACTCAAAACAATCAGTAAATAGCTGACAATTGTCATGTTTTCCTCTAGGATTAAGGGATACTTTTGTCCCCTAACGAAGAGAAATCAATTATTGCAACTATTTAAATACTGTTGTTATGTCGACTTGGCTGAAAGAATGGAACCCTGAGGACAATCAATTTTGGGAGTCCAAAGGTAAAAAAATTGCTTGGCGTACCCTGACCATTACCACAATTGCATTGACTTTGTCCTTTGCAACTTGGTTTATGATGAGTGCCATTGTCACTCGGCTAAATAGCGTGGGATTCGATTTTACTGACAATCAATTATTCTGGCTGGCTGCCTTACCGGGCTTGGCCGCAGGTACATTAAGGATAGTCCACACTTTTCTAATCCCCATCTACGGTACCCGCCATACCATCACTGTTTCTACCATTATTAAACTGATTCCTGTAATCGGAATTGGCTTGGCCGTAATGAACCTTAACACGCCATTCTGGGTGTTTGTGATATTGGCACTAACAGCCGGATTTGGAGGAGGCGACTTCAGTTCATTCATGCCTTCCACAAACTTATTTTTCCCCGCAAGACTGAAAGGGTCCGCCCTAGGGATCCAAGCAGGAATTGGAAATTTCGGTGTAAGTATAGCCCAGTTTATGACCCCTATCATGCTAGGAGTTGGACTTTATGGAGCTCCCCATTTTTTCCAGTCGGTTAATAAATTAACAGGTGAACCGATAAAGGCCGAAATCTATCTCCAAAGTGGGGCCCTTTGGTATGCGCCCCTCCTGATCATCATGGCGATAGTCTGTTGGAAATATTTAAGAAGTGTACCTGTAAAGGCAAGTTTTAAAGAACAGCTCGATATCTTTGGAGACAAACACACTTGGTATTGTACCATCACCTATTTCATGACTTTTGGAACTTTCGCCGGGCTTTCAGCTGCCTTTCCATTGTTGATGAAAGTCCTTTACGGGAAATTTGACCCTTCTTTAGATCCTCTAAAATATGCCTTCTATGGCCCCTTGATTGGTTCTGCATCCAGGATTTTGTTCGGATTTATTGCTGACAAAGTCGGTGGGGCTGTTTTAACGACCATTACAGGGATTGGCTTATTTGCAGGGGTAGTGGCCATGTTGGCTTTTGGACTGGTAAACCCCACTGGTATGGAGCAATTCCCGCTATTTGTGGGTGTGATGATGGCCCTGTTTTTCTTCACAGGTATCGGGAATGCTTCCACCTTCCGACAGTTTCCCATCATATTCAAGCATAACCCCCGTCAGGCGGCTGGGGTGATCGGCTGGACCGCAGCCATCGCAGCTTACGGCCCCTTCATATTCTCCATGGCACTGGGCTCATTTATCGCGGCTTCTGGCCATGCAGAAGGGTTCTTCTGGCTGTTGGGCGTCTTCCTGATTTTCGCCACGGCCATCAACTGGTATTTCTATGACAGAAAAGGTGCCGAAAGGCCAAGTTAATTAAGAAACTAAAAATTTTTGGATATATGTTCAGATTGATCAAAACCCTTAACCGAATAGCGCTCATCAAGGCAACTGTTGCGGCTTTGCTGGTAATTGTGGTTGTTTTTGCAGGCTCAAGAAATCTCCAAAACTACGATGCCGCCCTGATTGGGTACCTTTTCGGAACCGTTTTCGCAGTGTTTGGCATTGCCTACCGGTATTCGGTATGGCTGCAAAGACCACCTACAAGACTATACTGGCGAAGAAGCTGGGAGTTTTTGCTAAGCAAGGATTTTGTCCCATATGCTACTCGGTCCTTGAAGCTCTTCTTCCGAAACATCCTGTTTCAAAGGTTTATTTACCCAAGAGGAAAAACCAGATGGATAGGTCACTTTCTATTGGCAACAGGTTGCTTGATTGCCTTTGCCGTGACCATTCCACTTACCTTTGGATGGATACATTTCACCCTTGACCCGGATTCAGACACAACCTATATCGCCAACTTCTTTGGCTTTCCGGTGAGTACATTCCAGCTGGGTTCACCTATGGCCTTTGCTGCCTTTCACGCCCTGGTTTGGTGCTCTGTATTGGTCACCATCGGCGCTGTGATGATGATGAAAAGAAGGATGACGAATGGCGGGCTGATCGCCACCCAGACCTTTGACGGGGACTGGCTTCCCTTGATCCTGCTCATTGCCATTTCTGTTACAGGGCTGGGAATTTCTTATGATTACACTTTCTTGCAAGGCCGGACACATCAGTTTATGGCTGTGATCCATGCCATCACCGTGATCCTGTTCTTGATCTGGATGCCTTTTGGAAAGTTCTTCCACATCTTCCAGCGACTGGCTCAGCTCGGTGCCAATATCTACAAAGTGGAGGGCTCCAGACGGGGCATGGCCAAATGTCCGCACACCCAGCAGGAATTTGCTTCTCAGACACACATCAATGATTTGAAAGACGTAACCAAAGACCTAGGCTTTGATTTCACCTTGGAAGACGGAAGAAGTCACTTGGACTTTTCTCCGGAAGGAAAGAGATCGGCCCTGGCCAAAGCCCACTTCCAAGCAAGAAAAGAAGGCGGTCATTTCTTTGGATGATATAACCCACTAACCTATGGCAAAATTACCAGTATCAGTAGACAAACTTATCCAGGACTTTGGTCCACATAAAAATTACACCCCAAAAGACGGATTCGAAGGCACCCACGAGCCTGATAAGCTTGTAAAAACCCATTGCTGCTTCTGCGGAATGCAATGCGGTATCCAATTGAAGGTGAAGGACAATACCATTGCAGGTTTTGAGCCCTGGATGGAGTTTCCCTTCAATGAAGGCAGACTGTGTCCTAAAGGGGTTCAGCGCTATTTGCAAAACAACCACCCTGACCGTATCATGGAGCCTCTTCAACGTGTGGAGGGGAAAGGCTTCGAACCCATTGATTGGGATACGGCCATGGGTAGAACCGTGGATGAGATTAAAAGAATCCAAGGCAAATATGGCAATGATGCCTTTGCCATGCTTTCTGGAGTTTCTTTGACTAACGAGAAAAGCTACATGATCGGCAAATTTGCCCGTGTGGCACTTAAAACGGCCAACCTAGACTACAATGGTAGACTTTGCATGGTAAGTGCAGGAGCTGGAAACAAGAAAGCTTTTGGGCTTGACAGGATTTCCAACAGCTGGGCGGATCTGAAGCATGCTGAGGTAATCATCATCGCTGGCACAAATGTGAGCGAAACCTTCCCTACTCTTACACATTATATTTGGCAGGCTAGGGATAATGGTGCCAAACTGATTGTAGTAGACCCTAGAGTGACGCCAATTGCAAGAACTGCGGATCTTCACCTGCCTGTTAAGCCGGGGACCGATTCAGCACTTTTCGGCGCCATCTTGAAAATTTTGGTGGATAATGATTGGCTGGACCATGATTTTATTGAAAATCATACTTCAGGCTTTGATCAGGCAATTGATGCTGTAAAGGATTTTGATTTAGATTGGGCGGAAGCCAAAACAGGTGTTCCTCAGGAAAAAATCATGCAGGCAGCCACCATGTGGGGCAAAGCCAAAACCAGCTTTCTCCTTCACGCAAGAGGTATTGAACACCACACCAAAGGGGTCGACAATGTATTGAGCTGCATTAATATCGTTTTAGCAACCGGTAGGATCGGTAAGCCTTACTGTGGATATGGCACCATCACCGGTCAGGGAAATGGTCAAGGTGGCCGAGAGCACGGTCACAAATGTGACCAGCTACCTGGAAACCGGGATATCACCAACCCCGAACACCGCAAATACATAGCCGATGTTTGGGGTATTGAGGAATCCGAAATGCCTGGGAAAGGTCTCTCGGCATATGAATTAGTTGAGGCCATCCACAGAGGAGAAGTTAAAGGCCTCATCACCATTTGCTTCAATCCTTTGGTTTCTCTGCCCAACAACAATTTTGTGAGAGAAGCCCTGGAAAAACTGGAATATTTTGTGGCCATTGATTTCTTTCTCAATGAAACCGCCCGCCATGCTGATGTGATTTTGGCCAGCTCACTTCATGAGGAAGAGGAAGGTACCGTTACTACGGCAGAGGGTCGAGTAGTAAAAATCAACGCTGCCATCACCCCTCCCAATAATGCAAGGAGAGACGGTGAAATCATCATGGATCTAGCGAAGAGACTGGGAGCTGGAGATAAGTTTAATTATGAAAATAGCGAAGCAATTTTCAATGAACTCCGAGTGGCCTCCAAAGGAGGAACAGCGGATTATTTTGGGATTACCTATGAGAAAATTGAAAAGAACATGGGTGTATTTTGGCCTTGCCCAAGCGAGGACCATCCTGGGACCCCTAGACTTTGGGAAGACAAAAAATTCAGAACTCCTGATGGCAAGGCCCATTTCAACCCTGTGCCTTGGAAAGAATCTTCTGAAGTAGTGGACAAAGAATATCCAGTTGTATTGACCACAGGTCGAGTAGTGTCGCAATACCTGAGTGGCACCCAAACTCGACGCATCGGCAAACTGGTGGATCAATATCCGGAGCCTTTATTGGAAATCCATCCAAAATTGGCTTATCACTATGGTATAAAAGAACGAGAGCTGGTAAAAGTGGTCACCCGCCGCGGTGAGGCGGAATTCCCTGCGCAATTGGTGGAGACCATTAGAGAGGATACCGTTTTCATTCCCTATCACTGGGGAGGAAAACAATCTGCGAATCAGCTGACAATAGGGACCCTGGATCCTATTTCTAAAATTCCAGAATTTAAAGTCTGTGCGTGCAAACTGGTGCCGACCAAAAAATGGGCGGGCCCGGCCAACGAATCGCCTGCGTATCAAAGTTTCTAACCTTTAACCCCCAACCAAATGCCTAATACTAAATATGACCAGCAAATGGAATTTTTCGTGGACATGCAGCGGTGTATTGGCTGCCATGCCTGTGAAATGGCCTGCGCCGAGTGTGAGACAAATGGTCAAGAGAGTATGATTCACATCCACTACGTGGACAGAGCCTCCACTGTGCAAACCACCGTACAGGTGTGCATGCACTGCGAGGATCCGGCCTGCGCCAACGTATGCCCGGCAGATGCCATCACAAAAGATGAATTCGGCGTAGTACATACCGCCAATTCTTCCCGATGCATCGGCTGTTCAAACTGCGTGTTGGCTTGTCCTTTTGGTGTGCCCCAAAAACAGGAACAGGCTGAACTGATGATGAAATGCAACATGTGCTACGACCGCACTAGTGCCGGCAAAAAACCCATGTGTGCGACCGTTTGCCCAAGTCAGGCCCTATTTTACGGAACCAGGGAAGAAATCCAAAAGATGCGTCCTAACAGCACCCCTGTCAAGAAATTTGTTTTTGGCCAACAGGAGGTCAATACCAAGGTAAATATCATGATGCCAAAAGGCAGCACAGAACTTAAAATACATTAACGCATACCATTATGGCAGAAAAAGATAAAGATCCGACCTGGAAGTCTGATTTCCCTATAGATCAGGAGGAAGCTACCCACGTTTCCCGCAGGGAGTTTGCCAAATTCCTTGGCCTCTTTTCTGGGGCTTTGGCCCTGGGAAATGGAGCCATCGTGCTCAAAAGCCTCGCTTTTCCTGATAAGGAACTCGAAGGGGAGCATTTTATATGTGAGGAGAATGAAGTCCCTGTGGGTGGCATGAAGCAGTTTGAGATTCACGGAACCAAAGACATCCCTTATATCCTTATCCACTTGGAAGAGGGCGAATGGAGAGCCTTTGAGCAAAAATGCACCCACCTGGCCTGTGCCGTTCGCTATAGGCATGATTTGGGTCAAATTGAATGTCCATGCCACCAGGGGTTTTTCGACCCCCGAACGGGTGTGGTTATCCAAGGTCCTCCCCCACGCCCCCTCCCACAATTAGAGGTAGCGGTAAAGGAAGGAAAGGTATATGTTAAATCCATGTCGAAAGATAAGCCCTATAACGTATGAGTTATTTTAGAAGCTCCCAGAACGAAGCCCATCCGAATAAAACCAATACGGTGATGACTGGCATCATATTAATGCTTATATTATTGGTGAGTATTCAGATCTGGTTTTTATATTCGGCATTGAATAATGCCCTGGATGATAATTTCGGCATTGCACTAGCCACCTTTGGAGGATCCTTGGCCCTGGCCTTGGTCTCTTTTTGGCTCTTGAGATACCTGCCGGACCCAAGACCAGCAAAATCTAAACCACGCAAATAGCCTATGCTAATAGACAAACACCATAGAGTTCACGATTATTTAAGGATATCACTCACCGATAGCTGCAACTTCCGATGCAGCTACTGCATGCCTGATGAGGACACGCCCTGTCTGCCCCAGTCGCATCTGATGAGCGAAAATGAAATAATCCAAATTGCGAAAGTGTTTGTCAGCCTTGGGGTGACCAAAATCAGGTTGACGGGAGGAGAACCCATGGTAAGAAAGGGTTTTGCCTCCATTTTGAAGGAACTGGCAAAGCTCCCAGTCGAATTGACCATGACTTCCAATGGGGTGTTGATTGATAAATACTTAGCTGACCTGAAAACCTCAGGTATGAAAAGTGTCAATATCAGCTTGGATACCTTGGACAAAGATTCTTTTTTCACGCTCACCAAAAGAAACCAGTTTGATAAAGTCTGGGAGAATATCAACTTGTTGCTTGAGCACAATTTCAGGGTCAAAATAAATGTAGTGGCCATTAAAGGCAAGGTGGAAAAAGAACTGCTGGATTTCATCCAAATCACCAAAAAACTACCCTTACACGTCAGATTCATCGAATTTATGCCATTTGACGGCAATCGTTGGGACAGCAGCCAAGTGGTGACCGCCCAGCAAATGCTCCAAACGGTAATGGAGGAATACGATATAGTCAAACTACGTGATGAACCCCACGCCACGGCCAAGAAATTCAAAGCGGTTGGCCATGAAGGCACTTTTGCTTTCATCACCACCATGAGTGAGCATTTTTGCGGGAGCTGCAACAGGATGCGCCTAACAGCTGATGGCAAAATGAAAAACTGCCTATTTGGAAGTGATGAAATGGATTTATTGGGAGAGCTTCGCAAAGGCAACGAATTACTTCCCTTGATCCAAGCCTCCATAAGATCTAAGCATAAGGTGATGGGCGGGCAATTCTCTGAAGGTTACCAAAACACTTCCACCACTTCGCTTCAAAACCGGAGCATGATTAAAATTGGAGGCTAATTCCCTATGATTTCAGTACAAGAAGCGAAAGAAATTCTAATGGCAAACGCCATTAGAGGGACCAAACATAATGTTCCATTGATAGATTCTTTGGGAAAAATCGTGGCTGAAGACATTACATCCCCATGTGATGTCCCCTATTTCGACAATTCCGCCATGGATGGATACGCCATCAAATGGAACGGCGAAAACAATTTCCGCCATTTCGACAAGCAAATATCTGGAAAAGCTGGACCTACGGGCTGCAGCAATTTACCGGCTGAAAGTGCATTTCGGATATTTACCGGCGCACCCATGCCCAAAGGTGCCGACACGGTTATTCCGCAGGAATTTGTAACATTGGAAAATGGCCTACTTTCATTCGATTTGGAGAAATTCCAAAAAGGCTCCAATGTCAGGTATCAGGGCAACCAGAATAAAAAGGGAGACCTGATTTTAAAAAAACATTCTTCCATCACACCAGGTACAATCGGTTTGTTGGCTTCAGTTGGCATCAGCCAGGTGCCTGTGTATGCGGCACCTTCGGTGGCCATCATCGTAACGGGCGATGAACTCAAAGAAATCGGTCAAGACCTGGAATATGGGGAAATCTATAACTCCAACGGCCCTACTTTAAAAAGTTATTTGAGATTACTCGGCATTGAGGAAGTTCAAGAATTTCAGGCTCCTGATAAGCTCGAAAGTCTGTCTTCTTTGGTCAAAGAGGTGTTAGTCAAGTTCGATTTTATCTTGTTTTCCGGAGGAATTTCTGTCGGGGAATATGACTTTGTCAAAACAGCCATGAAAGAAAATGGAATAGAAGAACTTTTCTATAAAATCAAACAGCGGCCAGGCAAACCACTTTTTGCAGGAAAAACCGCAACCCAACTGGTGTTTGCCTTACCTGGCAACCCCGCCTCCGTAATCAGCTGTTTCAACCAATACGTGAGACCAACTTTAAAACATTATCTGGGATTTGAACAGGTGTGGGAAGACTATGAGCTTCTCCCCTGTACCAATTCATTTTCCAAAAAGCCTCCCTTGACCTTTTTCCTCAAAGCCCTGAAATCCAAAAACGGCGTTGAGATCTTGGGCGGACAGGAATCATTCAACCTGCTTAGTTTTGGCATTTCCAATGCATTTGTGGAAATACCAGAGGACTGCAACCAAGTCAATCCTGGTCATATCTTAAAAGTTTACAATTGGTAAAATATGCTCAGCAGTGATTATGGAATTCTTTTATTGGTGGCCATGCCGGTGGTTGCCTTTCTATATGCCTCGGTAGGCCATGGCGGCGCGAGTAGCTATTTGATGTTTTTGACGCTTGCAGGCTTTATCCCCGACCAAGTTCGTCCCACAGCCTTATTATTGAATATCGCCGTTTCCCTAATCGCATTCATTTCCTACAACAAAGTAACAACCTTCCCCCACAGGATATTTTGGCCCTTGGTAGCCTTCTCTATTCCTGCAGCATATCTGGGAGGAACAATCAGCATTGATCCAAATATTTACAAGAGGATCTTGGGCGTATTGCTTTTATTGCCAGTCTTGAGATTTTTGAATGTATTTCCAAAATCCCAAGTGCTCAAAATAAGTCCCTCCATAGCAATCATTGCTTTGATTGGCCTTGGAATAGGCCTTCTTTCCGGCCTGATTGGTATCGGTGGCGGCATTATCCTTTCTCCCCTGATCCTGATGCTAGGCTGGGCCGACATGAAAGTGACAGCAACCTTGAGTTCCATTTTTATTTTTGTAAATTCAATCGCTGGCTTGACGGGTTCTGCCACAGGGAATTTGATGATTTCAAATGATTTATGGCTTATCCTTGGGGTCACCATCATCGGCGGGATATTTGGGGCCTTCTTTGGTGCACAGAGATTTAAAGTGAAAACCGTGGAATATTTACTTACCACCGTCCTATTAATCGCATCGGTCAAATTGATTTGGACATGAAAGAATCAATTGAGGTATTTGTTCTTTCGGGAGGAAAAAGCAGCCGAATGGGTGAGGACAAAGGTTTGCTAAAAATCAATGGTCTACCCATGATCAATTACATCCTGGATACGGTCAAGCAGGTTGGTTACAGCCCCCAAATCATCGCAAATGATGCTGAATATTTAGAGTTGGGATTTCCGGTGCTGGAGGACAAAATACGCGAAATGGGCCCAATGGGTGGACTATTTACCGCCTTATCTGCGACTCAAGCCAATCATGTGATGCTCTTGAGTTGCGACACGCCCAATATCAGCCGTCAAACCTTGACCTATTTGATAGCTCAAAGCGAAGCGCACAAAACCAATGTTTGTAGACATAAAGGTAAAATCCATCCATTGATAGGTATTTATCCTAAAACTTTGCTTCAAATTGTCGCCAACAATCTTGAAATGGGAAGATTGAAAATGCAGAGGTTAATCCAGGATTCTCCTCACCAATTTATCGATACGGACAAAATTGCTTCTGACCAGGAGTTTTATAATATCAATACAAAAAAAGATTTGCTAGAAATGCAGTTAGAAAAGCAGACGATCAAAATAATGGCCTTTGGAGTGATTGCCGAAA
This sequence comes from Litoribacter ruber, assembly GCF_018500185.1. Taxonomy (GTDB): domain Bacteria; phylum Bacteroidota; class Bacteroidia; order Cytophagales; family Cyclobacteriaceae; genus Litoribacter; species Litoribacter ruber. Next base: position 332,945 of record NZ_JAHBGI010000002.1, read on the forward strand.
AGTTGGGCCAAGCAGAACTCAAAATTGAGCAACCCCAAAACATATCAGAACTTAGGGAGACCCTTTTAAACACATATCCGCAGCTAGCCTCATTGAAGTTTACCATTGCGCTCAATAAGCAAGTAGTTAGCGAGGACAAAGCTATAGGGCCGGATGATGAAGTTGCCTTGCTTCCACCTTTCTCTGGAGGATGATATGGATAGATTCATCAGACAATATAGTCTCAACGGTTTTGGGCTTGAAAAGCAACAGAAGCTCGCATCGGCAAAAATCCTTGTAGTGGGTGCCGGAGGACTGGGCTGCCCTGCACTCCTTTATTTGGCAGCAGCCGGAATTGGCCATATCGGGGTGGCCGATGGCGACCAGGTTTCTCTTTCCAACCTCAATAGGCAGGTGATCTTTGGCGAGCAGGATCTGGGGAAACCAAAAGTAGAAGTGGTCCAATCCTACTTTTCAAAGAAGTATTCTGACCTCCAAATTGAAATTTACCCATTCTACTTAACACAGGAAAACAGCCTTGATATTATTTCCAGGTACGATGTTGTAATCGACGGATCGGATAATTTCCAGACCAGGTATATGGTCAATGATGCCTGTTATTTACTGGAGAAACCCCTGATCATGGGTTCCATATTTCAAAATGAAGGTCAGGTTTCAGTGTTGAATGGCAAGGGGAAAACTAGCCCAAATTACAGGGACATATTCCCAGAACCCCCAGAAGCACATGAAGTCCCCAATTGCAGTGAAACTGGCGTGCTGGGCGTTCTTCCAGGTATAATCGGAACCTTCCAAGCTGCTGAGGCCATCAAACTCCTCGCTGGTTTTGGCCAAACTTTGTCTGGGAAACTTCTCGTTTACGATCTTTTAAGCCAAATTTCCAATGTTTTTGATGTTGGAATAAATGTGGCATCCAGAGCGCTTATTCCAAAAAGTGAAAAGGAGTTTCTGGAAATGGATTACTCCCTTTCTTGCGGCACTGTCCAGGAAATTTCGTGGGATAATGCAGTTGAAATGCTCACTCAGCAAGACAACCTTTTGGTTGATATCAGGGAGGATCATGAACAGCCTAAAATAAAGGAAATAGAACATATGAAAATCCCCATGGCCGAGGTTGAAACCAAACTTGATCAATTTGCCCAGCAGGACCGCATTTTGATTTGCTGTCAATCTGGGATAAGAAGCCTTAAAACGGCCCAAAAGCTGAGTGGCCTGCTAATAGGAAAAGAATTCTATTCTGTAAAAGGCGGTGTGAATGCATTGCCAGAAAAATATTTGCACAATGACTGAGAAAAAAAGAACACCCAAAAACATATTTCGCCAAGGCCCCATCACCCCAGAGGCAATTGCCACCTCCATTGCCAACCATAGCACCAAAACGGGTATAGGGGGGCACAGCATTTTTCTTGGCCAGGTTAGGGCCGATGAAAAACCGGAAGGTAATGTGACCGCCATTGAGTATACTGCTTACGAGGAAATGGCCCTGGAAAAGGCTTTTGAAATCCGGGAGGCAATTTTCGATAAATACCCGCTTACCTGCATGCACATTTACCACAGTCTGGGCAAAGTGAAAGCCGGAGAAATCTGCCTATTTGTATTCACCTCCTCCAAACACAGAAAAGCGGCTATGGACGCCTGCGAAGAACTGGTGGAAAGAATAAAAAAAGAACTGCCCATCTGGGGAAAAGAAGTCACTGATCAAGATCAAACGGTCTGGAAGGAAAATAATTAAGTCGGAAGACGAAAGACCGAAGACGGAACAAGGGGACACAGAGTTTGCCACAGAGGTCCACAGAGGCTTCTTCGCGGCAAATTTTTATTACAAAATAGTTATGCCCGCTACTCGGAAACTCTGCTGAACTCAGTTTAAAATTCTGAGCTACTCTGTGTCCCATTTTACATCCGACATCGGACATCCCACAACAAACATCTAACATGGTAGACATTACACATAAAAAAAGCACCCTGCGAAAGGCCATAGCTCAGGCAATTGTGAAAGTGAGCAAATCCGAAACCATACATGCTATCCAAAACAGGCTGGTTCCCAAGGGTGATGTGCTCGAAATGGCCAAAACAGCGGGCCTTTTTGCTGCCAAAAAAACCAGCGATGTGATTCCAGACTGCCACCCTTTACCCATTGAGTTCACCGGAATCAGCTATGAGGTTAGGGATATGGAAGTGCAGGTGATGGTGGAAATCCACACCATTTACAAAACCGGTGTAGAAGTAGAGGCCATGCACGCCGCCTCCGTGGTGGCCCTAACAATGTATGATATGCTCAAGCCAATTGATAAGGGTGTGAGTATCCATGAGGTGAAGCTTCTGGAGAAGAAGGGTGGCAAATCCGATTTCAACAAAAAAGAAGTGCAAAACCTCAATGCGGCCGTGATTGTCTGTTCGGATTCCATTTCCAAAGGGACAAAAGAAGACCGTGCGGGAAAAGCTATTATAGCCAAGCTAGAGCAATTTAAAGTCCATATCCAGGATTACACCGTGATCCCAGATGAGCATGACATCATCCAGGAAAAGGTCAAAAACTACGGTGAAGCGGGAGTAAGAATGGTGATTCTGACAGGTGGCACGGGGCTTTCCCCAAGAGATGTGACCCCTGAGGCAGTTATCCCACTGCTGGAAAGAAGAGTGCCGGGCATTGAAGAGGCCATTAGAAATTATGGACAACAGCGCACCCCCTACTCCATGCTGTCCAGAAGCGTGGCCGGATTGATCGGAAACACGCTGGTATTGGCATTGCCCGGCTCTACCAATGGCGCTTCAGAATCCATGGATGCCGTTTTCCCCGCCATTCTGCACATTTTCAGGGTAATGGAAGGTGGCTATCATTAAAAATGGTTTCATCAAATGTTTAACATATTCAATTAAGAATCATATAGTATAAATTATAATCCCCTGCATTTTAATGTGGATTTATTGCAGCCAGAAATAGATTGACTTCTGATATTTGGTATGCATAACGAGTTATTTACTGACAAAACTCACACATTTACGCTGAACAAAGTATGATTATTATCAGGAAAGAGATTTTTATTTCCGAAATTAGCATACTTCGAAGGACAAAACCGGATGGGCTTTGTTACTTGAAAAATACGCTTGCTAACTTTTAAATTTTCCAGGTATGACTAAAATCAAGAATTCCACCGTACTCATCACAGGCGGTGCCGCTGGAATTGGCAAACTGATGGGCCGCAACGTGCTGGAAGAGGGTGCTGCCCACCTTGTCATTTGGGATATCAATGAAAGTCAGATGCTGGAAACAGCAGCTGAACTGGGGAAAATCGGAAGCGTTCATACTTACCAAGTCAATGTAGCCGACTTAAATGAAATTAATCAAGCTTTTGATCAGATGCTGCAAGATGGCTTGGCCATTGATATTTTGATCAACAATGCAGGAATAGTTGTGGGGCGGTATTTTTGGGAGAATTCCCATGAGGATATTGAAAAAACCATGCTGATCAACACCAATGCCTTGATGCATATTGCACTGAAATGCCTCCCTGGTATGATGGCCAAAAATCATGGGCACATCGTCAACATCTCTTCTGCAGCAAGCTTGATAGGCAATCCCAAAATGGCCGTCTATGCCGCCAGCAAATGGGCCGTTACGGGTTGGTCGGAATCACTCAGACTGGAACTGGAGCAAGTCAAATCAAAAGTGAGAGTAACTACAATAACCCCAAGTTACATCAATACAGGCATGTTCGAAGGAGTAAAGACCCATTGGATCCAACCAATCCTTACCCCAGAAAAAACCGCCAAACAGATTATAAAAGGGATCAAAAAGAATAACATTTTCATCAGAATGCCAAAATCGGTTTTTTTGACTCCTATATTAAAAGGACTGTTGCCAGTACGTTGGTTTGACAAATTGGTAGGCGGTTACTTGGGGGTATATAGCTCTATGAAGGACTTTCATGGCCATTTCGCCGTGGAAAAGAAATCCACCACAGAATAATTTTTAACCACTAAAAACTTTAATATGCAGGAAAAATCAGACATCGTTAGCCTTTATTTTTCAAAAAAGTTGAAAGGGATGATTGGGACGGAGTTTTTTGATATGGCTACCGTGCCTGAGGACAATATTACGGATGAGTTTTACCGTTGGTATGGGGACATCTTCTATGTCAACCGCAAAAAATACTTGATCTTTTCAAATGGGTTGACAAAGTTTTCATTTGTCATTCCCGATTTTAGGGTAGAAAAGAAATCAAGTTTTTTTAGAAAATTCTGCCACTATCTCACGGAGGCATTAAAACACCACAATCATGATCCGGAAATCTATTCGGGTTCTTGGGAGTTTTTTTCCCATGATACGATAGTCAACCGCTCAGCCATGGCTCATCTCAGCCAGTTGAAGGATATGTGTGAGCATGTGATAAAAATCGAACACTACTTAATTGAAAAAAAGGAGGAACTGGAATACCTCAACCACTATGTGAACAATTGGATAACGACCTATAAGGACAAAAAAGGGTATCACAAACCCAAGGAAGTCTTTGTGGAGGAATTGGAAAAAAGAGGATTGTTGGTCGAGAAATAGAAAAAGCGGGAAATCCCGCTTTTTCTATTTCTTAGGTGGCATGGAAGGCCTCACTTCAATTTTGCTCGGCAGAGTTCTGGAATTGAGCTCAAACAATCCCACGACCATTTCTCCAATATCCTCAATCTGGATCTTCCAGGCATCTTCATCGCTCACTTTATGATTGTTGAAGTTGGTGGCTACAGAGCCCGGCATGATGGTGCTCACGCGGATGCCGGCATCCCTTAGATCAAGCATGATCGCCTGGGTAAAGCCCGTCAAGCCAAACTTGCTGGCATTATAAGCCGATCCACCTGCAAAGAAGTTGGTGCCTGCCAAACTGGAAATGGTGATGAAATAGCCCTTGGAAGCCTTCAGCGGCTCAAGAGCTGCCTTGATGCTATAAAATACCCCTGTCAAATTGGTATCGATAGTTTCGCTCCACTGCTCGGGAGTCAGTTCCTCAATGCTACCAAAATGCCCCAGGCCGGCATTGGCAACAAAATAATCCAAACGGCCCCACTCGTCGGTTACCGCCTTGACTGCATTTTGCTGGGCTTCAAACTCCCTCACATCTGCCTGAATGGGAAGCACTTCCCCACCCAATCCTTCTAGTTTTCTGGCCGCTTCCTCTATCCTACCCTTATCTCTTCCGGTAATACCAACATTTACACCCTTTTTGAGAAGTTCCTGAGCAATTCCATACCCAATACCAGAACTCCCACCGGTAATCAATGCTACGTTTCCTTTCATAATTTTCGTTTTCAAAATGGTTTAAAACTTAGTAAACCCAACTTGATACTCCAGAGAAAGTTTTAACAGTTTCCGTCCACATCACAGGAGTTGGAATTGGCGGACTGCTGCTCATACGCCTGATTCAATGCATGAAGAAAAACCTCGGATGATTGGGCACCGCTAAGGCCATATTTTCTATCAAAAACAAAAAACGGAACCCCTCTTACCCCCAGCTGCTGGGCTTCGGCATATTCCTGTTTTACCCTTTCCACAAATTGATCTGAATTAAGCATCTTTTCTACTTCATTGGAATCCAATCCCAACTTTTGCCCCAATTCCAAAAGTACTGCCGGGTCATCGGTATTGGCTTTTTGATCAAAATGGGCCTCAAACAAAAGCTCTTCAGCCAAATCACCTTTGCCATGAACTTTTGCCATTTGGATCAGGCGGTGGGCATTTAGGGAATTGGCCACAACTGTATTGGTCAAATCCATGTTCAATCCTTCAGAGCGCCCCATTACCTCAACCTGAGCCATCATCTGTTCAATTTGGGGAACCTGCATTCCTTTGGAATTGGCTAAATATTCCACTGGGGAAAGGGATGTGTCCGTTTTAAGATCTGGGTTGAGCAAAAAGCTTTTCCACTCAATTTCTATTTCACTCTGGCCTTCAAATTGTTTTAAAGCCTTTTCAAACCTTCTTTTTCCGATATAACAAAAAGGGCACATTACATCGGACCATATTTCTACTTTCATCTATTTTTTCTTTAACTAAGGATAATTAATAATTATGAGTTCCCGCTTATCATATTTAAATATCACAAGTTACTTATGGCATAAAAGTTGAACTATTTACCAAAACAGAACTTATTCAAATTGAAAAATTGTTAAACCCCTGTGAAGGTTTTTACCAATTTGACAAAGAATTGAAAATTTTGTTTGTTTTTAAAATTTTTGTTTTGAAACTTTGTCTTGAGAATCATACAATGTCCTACAAGATCAACATATCCGCCGATTGCCCGGCCCCTGCACACCAGCAGGTGGAAATCACGGTTATGAATTTTTCAATAAGGACAAGGAACTTTTATAGGGCCTAGTCCCTGCTATATTTATGGCAACCTATGCGGTTGCTGCTTTCCGATTCTATTTCCAAGATAATTCATTTCAGACGCTTGAAAGCTGATCATTTTATTGGTCGGTTCTAAACCATATCACAATTATCATGAATATGATAAACAAGCAATTTGTTATTCAAGTAGCCCAAGAAGAACACTTGAAATATGCCGACACCATCGTAGAGGAAATGGCCAATTCCGCCCAAGCACGAGGTACAGGTATAGCTAAGCGTAGCCCAGAGTACATCATGCAGAAAATGCGAGAGGGGAAAGCCGTTATTGCCCTGAGCAAGACAGGCGAGTGGGCAGGATTCTGTTACATTGAAGCGTGGGGACATGAAAAGTTCGTGGCCAATTCCGGATTGATTGTCTCCCCAAATTTCAGAAAATCAGGACTGGCTAGAGAAATCAAACATGCCATCTTCAAACTTAGCCGCAAAAAGTATCCAAATGCCAAAATATTCGGCCTTACCACGGGTGCGGCTGTGATGAAAATCAATTCGGAGCTGGGCTATTACCCAGTCAGCTACTCTGACCTCACCGATGATGAGCAATTTTGGAAAGGCTGCCAGAGCTGCGTAAACTACGCCATCCTGACCAGCAAAAACCGTCAGAACTGTCTTTGCACGGCCATGCTCTATGTGCCGAAAGACCAACGACAACCAAACAAACAAAGATTAAGAAAAGACTTTTACGGCAACCTCAATCTATTTGAGCGCTGGACAAAAATTAAGAAAAGTATTTTAGTAAAATTCAACAAAGCATTAAAACTCGATCTTCAACCATGAAAAAAGTATTACTGGCCTACAGTGGAGGCCTGGACACCACTTACTGCGCATTGTATTTGAGTAAAATAAAAAACTATGAAGTCCATGCCGTTTTGGTGAATACTGGTGGGTTTGAAAAAGAGGAGTTGGAAACAGTAGAGGCCAGAGCTAAAAAACTGGGGCTGAAAAGCTTTGAGGTTTTGGATGTGACCCAGGATTATTATGAGAAGGTCATCAAGTATTTGATTTTTGGCAATGTGCTCAAAAATCAAACATACCCCCTGTCTGTGAGTGCCGAAAGAATCGTTCAGGCCAAAGCTCTGGCTGATTATGCCGCAAAAATTGGCGCCGAATCCATTGCTCACGGAAGCACAGGCGCGGGAAATGACCAGGTAAGGTTTGATATGATCTTCCAAACGGTAATTCCCAATATTGAAATTATCACGCCCATCAGGGATATGCAGCTCAGCCGTGAGGAGGAGATTTCCTTTCTTAAAGAACATGGGGTGGAAATGAATTTTGAAAAAGCCGCTTATTCCATCAATAAAGGAATTTGGGGCACATCTGTAGGAGGAAAAGAAACCCTGAACTCCCATGACACCTTACCGGAGGAGGCTTTTCCTACTCAGCTAACCAAGAAGGAGCCTGAAGACTTAAAGCTAACATTTGAAAAAGGTGAAATTGTAGCCGTAAATGGTGAAAAAATGGATCCTGTAAAAGCCATTCAAAAGATCCAGGCCCTGGCGGGACCTTTTGCTATAGGAAGGGATATCCATGTAGGCGATACCATTATAGGTATCAAAGGTAGGGTTGGTTTTGAAGCCGCGGCGGCATTGATACTTATCAAGGCCCACCAGTTGCTCGAAAAACATACACTGACTAAGTGGCAATCCTTCTGGAAAAATCAAATGGCTGAATTTTATGGCACCCACCTACATGAGGGCCATTATTTGGATCCTGTCATGCGAAACTTGGAAAGCTTCATGCAGTCCACACAGGATTTTGTTACAGGAGAGGTAAATGTAAAACTGATGCCTTACCATTTCAAACTTATCGGCATCAATTCCGAGCACGATTTGATGTCCAATAAATTTGGGGCTTATGGAGAGATAAATAAAGGCTGGACCGCCGATGATGTGAAGGGCTTCACCAAAATATTCGGTAACCAAACCGCAATTTTTCACCAAGTAAACAAAACATTGGATAATGGATAAAATTAAAGTTGGCGTTATTGGCGGAGCAGGATATACCGGCGGAGAGCTTGTCCGACTGTTGCTTTTTCACCCGCAGGTGGAATTGGTATCCATCCACAGCAATAGCCAAAAAGGAAAAAAAGTATACGAGGTGCACCAGGATCTTTTGGGAGATTCGGAACTGGTGTTTACCGATGAAATAAACAAAAACGTGGATGCGCTCTTTTTGGCCCTACCCCATGGGGAGGCCAAAGGATTTTTGGACAACAATGAGTTTTTGCCATCCACAGTCATCATAGATCTGAGCACGGATTTCCGGGATGAGAGCGACAACTTCGTCTATGGCTTGCCGGAAATCAATAAATCTAGGATCATGACAGCCAAAAAAATAGCTAACCCTGGATGTTTTGCCACTGGGATACAGTTGGCACTTGCCCCAGCGATCGCCCATAGGTTCATCGACGGACCTATCCATATCAACGGGATTACCGGAAGCACCGGAGCTGGTAAAAAACTTAGTGAAACCACCCATTTCAGTGAAAGAAACCAGAACGTTTCTATCTACAAGCTTTTTGATCACCAGCACCTCAAGGAAATAAAGAAAACCTTTCACGAATTGGACATGGAGTTTAAAAACAATCTCCTATTTGTCCCCTACCGTGGTAATTTCTCCAGAGGAATATGGATCACGGCTTATGGTACCTTGGACAGATCATTTGAGGAAGTGAAGGATAAATACCAGGCATTCTACTCCGATGAGCCATTCACGCATGTGTCCGACAAGGAAATCATGCTTAAGCAGGCGGTCAACACCAATAAGTGCCTAATTTCTCTGCAGGAAAAAGAAGGGCAGTTGGTGATATATGCCGCTATAGATAACCTTCTGAAGGGAGCCGCCGGACAGGCTGTTCAGAACATGAACTTGGCATTTGGATTGGAGGAAAAAGCTGGCCTCAATTTGAAAAGTATCGCATTTTAACCTCTTTAATTATGAAACCTTACGCAGTTTACCCCCTTATGGACATCACGCCCGTGAAAGCGGAGGGATGCAAAATCTGGGATTCAAACGGAACGGAATATATGGACCTTTATGGGGGGCACGCCGTGATCTCCATCGGCCATAACCACCCCCACTACACCGATAGAATCAAATCGCAACTGGATAAAATTGCATTTTACTCCAACTCGGTACAAATCCCAGAACAGGAAGAACTGGCCAATTTGCTCGGAAAAGTCTCAGGCTATGACGAGTATGACCTTTTCCTGTGCAACTCAGGAGCAGAAGCCAATGAAAATGCCCTTAAACTTGCTTCATTCAAAACCGGTAAAAAAGGCTTCATTTCATTCAAAGGGGGATTTCACGGTAGAACAAGCGGAGCGGTAGCCTTAACGGATAACCCGAAAATAGTTGCTCCATTCAATGCTTCCCATGAGGTGCACATCCTGGAAATGGATCTGGCGCAAGTGGAAGAATGTCTGAAAAAGCATGATGTCGCCGGGATTATTATCGAAGGCATTCAAGGCATAGCCGGAATCCATACACCTTCTGAGGAGTTTCTTTTAGGCCTTCAGAAGCTGAGTAATGATCATAATGTCAAATTTATTTTGGATGAAGTTCAGTCTGGCTATGGCCGTACAGGTAAGTTTTTTGCCCACCAGTGGGTTGAGGGTTTGAAGCCGGATATTATTACCATAGCCAAAGGTATGGGAAACGGATTCCCTGTGGGTGGCGTTCTCATTAATCCTGAAATGGAGGCAAAATACGGCATGTTGGGCACTACATTCGGCGGCAATCATTTGGCCTGTGTGGCATCCCTGGCTGTATTGGAAGTATTGCATCAAGAAAACCTTTGCTCCAAAGCTGATGAAATTGGGAAATATCTTATGGAAAAACTTCAGGGTATGGAAGGCATCAAAGAAGTCCGTGGCAAAGGCTTGATGATAGGCGTGGATCTGGAAACAGACGCTGCTCCTGTGCGAAAGGAGCTAATTGAAAAACATCATATTTTCACCGGAAATGCATCAACCAAAAATACTATCCGGATTTTGCCTCCCCTCACGATCACCAAAAAGGAACTAGATATCTTCCTGGAAGCACTTCCCCAGGTCATACAATCTACTCCAGTTCAAACATATTAAATCAAAGTTAATAAAAATGCAAAATTTCACCTCATTCACTGATTTTTCGGAGGCACAAAGCCTTATCAACCTGGCTTTAAAGTATAAAAAAGACCCATTTTTGGATAAGCATTTGGGAAGAGGAAAAAGGATAGGATTAATATTTCTTAATCCCTCATTGAGAACAAGGGTAAGTACCCAACTTGCGGCCAGCAATTTGGGAATGGAACCCATTGTGCTGAATATGGATAAAGATGGATGGGCGCTTGAAATGAAAGAAGGTGCAATTATGAATAAAAACACGGTGGAGCATATCAAAGATGCTGCAGCAGTTCTAGGTTCATATTTTGATATTTTGGCCATTCGCGCTTTCCCAACTTTGACAGACAAATCACAGGATGTGGATGAATATACTTTCACCCAATTCCTCAAGTTCACCGGTAAGCCCATCATTAGCCTTGAAAGTGCCACCCGTCACCCGCTTCAAAGCTTGGCCGACATGGTGACCATCAAGGAAAATGCCCAGGAGAAAAGACCAAAAGTTGTACTGACTTGGGCACCGCATATCAAAGCTATACCCCATGCTGTGGCCAATTCCTTCTGCGAATGGGCACTTGGCTGCGATTATGATTTAACTGTCACCCATCCTGAAGGATATGAGTTGGATGAGCAATTCACTGCTGGAGCTACCATTACACACGATCAGGATGAAGCCCTCAAGGATGCTGATTTTGTATATGTGAAAAATTGGAGTGCATTCAATGATTATGGCAAAATCCTTCACGCAGGTGATAATTGGCTTCTTGACGAGCAAAAACTTGCCAACAGTCCCAATGCAAAAGTAATGCATTGCCTACCAGTGCGAAGAAATCTGGAGCTTTCCGATGAAATCCTGGACGGCAAAAGAAGTCTAGTTCAAGAACAGGCTAACAACCGGATTTATGCAGCCCAGGCAGTCATAAGTGAGATTTTGAACACGCAGGCCGGACATCCAAACAAAAACGTTTAGAGAATGGAAGAAAAACTGCAGATAAATATCGTCAAAATCGGAGGAAATGTGGTGGACAACCCCGAGGCTCTTCAGACTTTCGTGGAAGAATTTTCCCAAATTGAGGGACCCAAAATTTTGGTACATGGTGGAGGAGTGTTGGCTTCCCGCTTGAGCGAAAAACTGGGTATCGAACCCAAAATGGTAAATGGACGCCGAATAACTGATGAAAATACCCTGGACGTGGTCACCATGGTCTATGCTGGCTTGGTCAACAAAAAAATTGTTGCTTTACTGCAGGCAAAGGGTGAAAACGCAATTGGCCTAAGCGGCGCTGACGGTAACCTAATCACCTCCGAAAAGCGACCAATAAAAGATATCGATTATGGATTTGTCGGAGATATTGTAGCTGTCAACGTGCCCCTGCTGGAAACCATTTTATCCCATAATTATGTGCCAATTGTAGCGGCAATTACCCATGATAAAAATGGACAGTTGCTCAATACCAATGCTGACACCATCACAGCAGAGTTGGGATTGGGATTGGCTAGGCATCATGATGTGTCCTTGTTCTACGGCTTTGATAAAAATGGAGTTTTGAAAGACATCAATGATGACCAGAGCAATATTTCAGAAATCAATTTTGAGAAATATCAGGATTTGCAGGCGGAAAAAACCATTCATTCGGGCATGATTCCCAAACTGGATAATGCATTCAAAGCCATTTCAAAAGGCATCAGCCAAGTATGGTTGGGCAAAGCAGAAGATGTGCGAAAAGCCATCAATTCTAAATCCAAAGGAACATTTATAAAAACCCAAACCTCTTAAAAAATTGACTGAAAAGGATCCACATACTTTAAGCCTTGAAGCCAAAGAGTTGTTAAAGTCCCTTATTGAAACCCCGTCCTTTAGCCGAGAGGAAGATAAAACTGCGGCTTTGATAGCGGAGTTTTTTCAAAATAAGAACATCCCCTTTTTCCAAAAAGGAAATAATATCTGGGTGAAAAACAAAAAGTTTGATCCCAAGAAGCCCAATATCCTGCTCAATAGTCATCATGACACAGTGAAACCGAATGCCGGATACACTAAAGACCCTTTTTCCTGTATCCTTGAAGATGGTAAAATCTACGGTTTGGGTTCAAATGATGCGGGGGGATGTCTGGTTTCTCTGATTGCTGCCTATTATCATTTTTATGGCAGGGATTTACCCTTTAACCTGATTTTGGCTGCGACAGCAGAAGAGGAAATCAGCGGGAAAAATGGGATAGCGTATATACTGCCTGAGTTACCCGAAATCGAGCTGGCGATTGTAGGTGAACCTACCCTGCTTCAGATGGCAGTGGCTGAGAAGGGCTTAATGGTAATTGATGCCGAAGTGACCGGAAAAGCAGGTCATGCAGCCAGAAACGAAGGGGAAAATGCCATTTATAAGGCGTTGGAGGATCTCAATATCCTGAAAACTTTCCAGTTTGAAAAAGTTTCCAAGTTTCTCGGAGAAAGTAAAGCCACGGTCACCATTATCAATTCCGGCAGCCAACACAACGTAGTGCCTGACAAATGCACCTATTGCATCGATGTGAGAGTCACCGATGCCTATACTTTGGAAGAGGCATTGGCTGAACTTGAGTCCAAGCTACAGGCTAAACTGGTTCCTAGAAGCATGAGGTTAAACTCTTCAAGAATAGATGAAAACCATCCTATTTTGAAAGCTGCCGACGAGTTACAGCTGGAAAAATACGGCAGCCCTACCCTATCGGATCAAGCCTTGATACCCTTTCCTTCTGTAAAAATCGGGCCCGGGGACTCGGCAAGGTCCCATACTGCAGACGAATATATTTACGACAATGAAATCAAAGACGGGATTTCGCTCTATATCAAATTAATTGAAACCTACGCAGCGATGCGATCAACCAAATAAAATACGACATGAAGCTATGGCAAAAGGAAAAAAGTAACCTCAAGGAAGTTGAGGTTTTTACCATTGGAGATGATCCTCAATATGACATTTTATTGGCCCCCTTTGACGTTCTAGGCTCATTGGCGCATGCGGAAATGCTTGAAAGCATCGGTTTACTGACAGCCGAAGAGTTTAAAACCCTGCAACAAGGACTAAGAGAAATCTATCAGGAAATCCAAGATGGCACCTTTACCATTGATGAGGGAGTAGAAGATGTTCACAGTCAGGTAGAATTTATCTTGACCAAGCGATTTGGGGATGTGGGCAAAAAGTTGCACAGCGGAAGATCCCGAAACGACCAGGTTTTGGTGGATCTCAAACTTTACTACAGGGCGGAAATCAAATCTTTGATTGGTGAGGTAAAGTCACTATTTGACCTTTTGGTAAAATTGGCAGAAAAGCATAAAGCTGATTTGATGCCTGGCTACACTCATACCCAATTAGCCATGCCTTCCTCCTTCGGGTTGTGGTTTGGCGCCCTGGCCGAAAGCCTTTCCGAAGACATGGACCTCTTGCATGCGGCATATCAGTTGGTAAATAGGAACCCTCTTGGTTCTGCGGCTGGCTATGGCTCCTCCTTCCCGCTCAACCGATCGATGACTACGGAATTGTTGGGTTTCAAAGAAATGCATTTCAATGTAATCAATGCACAAAACAGCCGTGGGAAAACCGAGAAAACGCTAGCCTTTGCACTGGCAGGGATAGCTGGCACCTTGAACAGACTGGCCGCGGATTCCATCACCTTCATGAACCAACATTTTGGTTTCATCAAGTTCCCCGATGAACTCACAACAGGTTCGAGTATCATGCCCCATAAGAAAAATCCAGATGTTTTTGAACTGGTAAGGGCCAAAACCAACCAGATCCAGGCCAGCCCAAATACCTTGGCCATGCAATTGACCAATCTCACGACAGGGTATCATAGAGACCTCCAGGTGATGAAAGAAACTATATTCCCTGATCTTCAAAAACTAAAATCATGTATCAGCATTTCCAGGTTAATGCTTGAAAATATTGAGATTAAGCAAAATATTCTGAAGGATTCATTTTATCAGCATCTATTCAGCGTAGAAGAAGTCAATAGAATGGTGTTGGAAGGAAAGCCCTTCAGGGATGCCTACAAAGAAGTGGGTATGAGCATTGAAAACGGGACTTACAATCCGCCAAAGGATGTAAAACACACCCATGAGGGGTCAATCGGTAACCTTTGTCTACCTAATATCCAAAAGAAAATGGACCAGGCAATTTCCAAATTTGAATTTGAAAAAATGGAAAAACAATTGGAAAGTCTACTTACGAAATAAATACATAAAGCCCGCTCAAAAGAGTGGGCTTTTGGTTTATATAGATACTTAGTGCAAATTCTTTTAAAACTTCGTGCCCATTGTGACCATTTCTTTTATAATTAGATACCCAATTCAACCTGGAAGCGTAATTGCCAGTTATTGAAGTTATTGCTGGGGTTTACAAATTGCCGATCCTCATAAGTCAAGTCAGTTTGCACCTTGACCCGGTGTCCCTTAAGATATTTGGTGACCCCAACAGTGTAGTGTTGCACCAAAGGCTCCAGCTCATCAATCTGGGATCGTGGAGCCAACTGCGTGTATCTTCCGGCAACTTCTACATTATTGAAAAAAATATAACTGGCCTGATAATTCTGCCCAAGTCCGGTATAAACGTATCTCATATCCCCTTCAGGGTTAAAAGTTAAAGCATTGGGCGAGGTTCGATACAATAACTCACTGGCAAAGGCAAAACCTCTATATTTTAACAACCAATCGGTCATATAGGTATCCATATCCGTTCTTTCATATAAGAAGGTCCCAATCTGTCCACCTGTCCTTAACGTATTGCGATTTAAGCTGGAAGTTACTCCTATGGATAGTTTAGGTGTTTTTTCCCGAATTAGGTCTCCCTCAAAATAATCTCCAAACCGCTCAAACATCCCGAATGGAAGAATTTCAACCCTTCCCGTATAAGCCAATCCCCCGTCCGTGGCAAGAATATTCCTGCCCTCTCCAGTGCTGACAGCACCTCTTAGCACATAATGGAAATTATTGATCAAGCGGTCCGTATAGGCAGCCTGCAGGCCAAAATCACGATCGACATTTAGGGTAGCATTGACAATACTTCTGTCTACAAATTGCAAATCACCTGAACTGTTCACCCTTTGGCGGTTCCCAGGAAGTTTGGTCTGTCCAAAGCCCAAAACAAGCTTATTCGTCAACCTGTAAAAAATCATGGCGTCCCTGACTATATTGGGGAATTCGGTATTTTCCCAGTCCATGTCCCCCCGTGTAAAGGAAAGCTGCAGCACATAACTCAGCCTGGGATTATATACAAAGCCATCAAAGCGCAGTCTTAGTCTCCTGACACGCGCTTCAATCTGGGTGGCCTGGTCTTCCTCAAAAGTAAAACCTGCTCTATTCTGCATCCTAAAACGAATATTCATCGCAAATAAACTATCAGGAGCCATGATCCCAAGCCCCTGTCCATAGGTGAAATATGGGACCTCCGAAAAGGCCAAAGGTATGGATTCCATGATCCTTCCCGTGTCCAATTCGGTGGCACGCCCCGGCACTTGGGAGTATGCCGAACTGCTGATTCCAAAAAGTATTAAACAACCGAAAAGTTTTGCAAAGTATTTGTACATACTATTTTTTATTAAACTCAAAAATAACCCAAATCAAACAAATTCCATTTGACAATACTTATTTTCTATAGAAACATGTAGTGTCACTCATTTTTAATTTATGGAGAAAGGAAAAAAAGTACTTTTTTATTCAACATTATTCATTGTCGGCACCTATTTTTTATTCCAAGGAATTGCATATTCCAAGCCATTTTTGGCTCCTTTGGTTACTGCCATGATATTGGCCTTTCTAATGCTTCCCATTACCTATGCTTTTGAAAAGTGGGGGATGAAAAAAGTGTGGGCCACCATTAGCAGTACACTTGTTTTGGTCTTGGTAAGCGGTGGCATAGTTGCCTTGATTTTTCTTCAGATAAAAGACTTTGCAGAAGACTGGGAAGAAATGAAATCCACCATGTTCGAAAAAATGGAGGAATTCAGCACCTATCTAGCCGATAATACCATGCTTGAGGAAGAACAAATAGATGAGGTAACTCCAGAACCTGAGGATGAAAAAGATCAAGAAGAAGGTGAAGATGAATCTGATCCCAGCGAAGAGGAGGAAACAGCAGAGCAGGCCATGAGTGTGGTATCCACCATCATGACATCACTTACAAACGTGTTGCTGACCTTAGTCTATGTTTTTATGTTTATCCATTTTAGGGGACGATTTAAGGAATTTATTCTTCGCTTTATCCCTAGTGAAAAAAGATCAAAAGTTTCCAAAATCATTTCTAGAAGCTCCAAAGTGAGCAGGCATTATTTGGCCGGAAGGCTGCTTTTGATGGCCATACTGACGGGGATGTATTTCACAGGCTTGTTGATTTCAGGTTTGGAAAATGCCTTTGTTATCAGTTTGATTGCAGCTGTTCTTTCCATCATACCATTTATTGGAAACATGATCGGTTATGTGATAGCTTTGAGTTTGGGATTGCTGGCTGATGGAGGATCCGGCACGCTCATAGGAATTACGGTCACTTTCCTCATTGCCCAATTTGTGGACAGCTACATCCTGCAGCCCATAATATTGGGAGACAAGGTGGATGTCCATCCCTTTTTTATCATCCTGTCGGTGATTTTGGGTAATGAGCTTTGGGGGGTAATTGGCATGGTGCTGGCCATACCAGTTTTTGGAATGATCACGGTAATTTGCCGCCATGTGCCTGTATTAAACCCTTTTGGCTATCTGTTTAGCCAAACAGACATCGAAGAGCCGGAGGATAAAAACCGCCTTTTATAAAAGTGATTAAGGTATTTGGAAAAAATCACTTATTTTTATGCCTTAATCAACTTAATTAAGATGTATACTGGATTTTTGCACCTTCACTCCTACTTGGCTTACTTGGTCATCATTGGCATTACCATCAGTTTTCTATATGCGCTGTTTGGAGCTCTCTCAAACAGAGAATTTACAGCTAAAGACCAAAAATTCGGCTTGTTCGGCCTTATTCCTACGCACATTCAGCTTCTAGCTGGCTTGGTGTTGTATTTTGTCAGCCCACTGGGTGTTTCCAATTTCGGAAGCCACACCATGGGAGATGCTACTTCTAGACTTTACGCTTTAGAGCACCCACTGGTAGGGCTAATCGCAGTTATCCTGATCACGGTAGGTTATAGCAGGGCTAAAAAGATCTCTTTTGCCAGAAATAGGTACAGAAGCATCTATGTGTTCTACGGCATTGGCCTCCTACTGATTTTGTCCAGAATACCCTGGGCGGCATGGTTGAGTTAATTAAATAGCCAGAAGAACGAAGACGGGAGACGGAAAACGTCTTCCTAAAAAAAGGACACAGAGTTTTCTCGGATTTACACTAAGTTGGACTATCGGAAAAGACAGATTTGTACTTACCCAAACGTTATTCTAAATCCATCTGTGCATTGATATTATAAAATTGGAAATTTTAGGCCGGAATTTATATTCCGGCTTTTTTTGTGAATAGGGATGCCATTTTTCATTGTTGAGGTGCTGCCAGTGTTCACTTGGATATTGTCCCGAACAGAATTTCCTTCTAGGAGTTATCATAGAAATTATATTTAATCCACAACAGAACCTGTTAAAGCAATGAGGGGTGATTGCCAAAATGGCGCGCTACTTCGGTCCTGCCTCTGCCGAGTCAGGGTTACCTCCCGATAGGGACGGCAGGCTTCGGTCTTCTTTCCCGACAGTTAAAGAATAGAGAACTACTTGCCTTTTGCTGCAGGTTGCGGATATCTATAACAGAAAAAAAATTTCACATATAAACCCAATCTGTATGTCAGAAAACAATGATTACAGCCTATTTGATGAAGTAAATCATTTCGTAGATAAAGCCACCAAGCATCTTGACTTGGACAAGGCCCTGGTGCAACAAATCAAGGAATGTAACAGCATTTATGAATTCAACTTTCCATTAAGAAACGATGATGGCTCAAAAGAAGTCATAAAAGGTTTCAGAGTTCAGCATTCCCACCACAAAGTCCCGGTTAAGGGCGGTATCCGATATAGCGAGGAAGTGAATGTGGAAGAAATCAAAGGACTGGCAGCATTGATGACTTACAAATGTGCGCTAGTGGAAATACCCTATGGCGGAGGAAAAGGAGGCGTGAAGATCAACCCCAGAAACTATACAGAAACCCAACTGGAGAAAATCACCCGACGCTACACTTCAGAATTGATCAAAAAGAATTTTATTGGCCCAGCCATCGATGTTCCTGCCCCTGATTACGGAACAGGTGCCAGGGAAATGGGCTGGATTACCGATACCTATATGGCTTTCCACCCGGATTCCATTACTGCCAAGGGCTGTGTGACAGGCAAGCCGCTTTCCCTGCACGGCATTCCGGGAAGAACGGAGGCCACTGGCCGAGGGGTCTTTTTTGGCCTAAGAGAAGCTGTGAGTGTGGAAGAGGACATGGAAAAACTAGGGCTCAAGACGGGACTGAAAGACAAAAAGATCATTATACAAGGTATGGGTAATGTGGGTTACCACACCGCCATGTACTTGGAGCAAGCAGGAGCCAAGATTATCGGTATTGCTGAATACAATGGCGGATTGTACGATGAGGATGGAATTGATGTACAGGAAATCCATCGCTATAAAATTGAAAACGATGGCTTCAAAGGATACAAAAAAGGGAAGTTTATCGAAGAATCAACGGATCTATTGACTTATGAATGCGATATATTGGTGCCTGCTGCATTGGAAAATCAAATCACATCAGACAATGCAAAAGATGTTAAAGCCAAAATTATTGCAGAGGCAGCTAATGGCCCAGTCTCCTGGGAAGCTGAGGAAATTCTTACTGAAAACAACGTAATGGTCATTCCAGATCTTTACTTAAATGCCGGTGGGGTCACTGTATCTTATTTTGAATGGCTAAAAAACCTCTCTAGAGTTTCGTTTGGAAAGCTGCAAAAACGGTATGAAAAGCAGAAGTTTTCCGATCTGGTTGATATCATGGAAGAAAGCTCAGGATATAAATTTTCCGAAAAGCAAAGGGAGACGATCATCAAAGGTGCCAGCGAAAGAGACCTGGTTGATTCCGGACTGGAAGAAACGATGGTCAACGCCTATCACAACATGAACGAGTTAAGGAAAAAGAAAAATATAAAAAATCTCCGAATCGCAGGGTTTGTCCTTGCCCTTGAAAGAATCTCGATCAGTTACATGGATCTGGGCATATTTCCTTAAAAAGAAAAACCGCAAAATAGTTAGCCTATTTTGCGGTACCTTTTTCTTACTCTTTTAAATATCCTTAATAGCCCTACTTTACTCTTGGGCATTCTCTGGATGCTTTCTTTTCCGGATTTTTGCATGGTTCCACTGCAGAAGCATGACAGATAGGACATTCATTGATAGCTGACTCTTTTTTAATTGGTTTCATGGTTTCTCTGTTTTTGGTTATAACTTATTAACGACAGCTCTCAATCATTGTTCTTTTTATAGAAAATTTAGGATTAATCTAAATAAAGTCTGTTGATTCATAATCTGCTTGCTTCAAAATAAGCAAATAGAATTACCTTAGCCCAATGGAAAATGAAGTCTTAGTAGAAGTGGTCACCAAACGGATGCCCTTTGGGAAATATAAGGGATTTCTTATTTGTGATATACCCGAACATTATTTAGTATGGATGAAAAGGGAAGGTTTTCCCGATGGAAAGTTAGGCATGTGGCTTAGCACAATGTACGAAATCAAGCTGAATGGACTAGAGGATCTCTTACTTCCGCTCCAAAAAAAATATGCAAAAAAAATGTGAATGACCTCTGGGGCCATTCACGTTGCTAGTGACAAATGAAAAAGTTAATTTGCTTAGTGATATAAATGTAAATTAAAGAATTTTAACAAGCAAATTTATACCACATTTTTTTTAGCACATTTAGCGTTTTTTTGTATTTGAAACATAATATTTGGTTTGAATACAAATTTTATCTTGGACCAAACAAAAAAAGCTGTCCTCCCAATAAAGGAAAACAGCCTTTTAATATTGCCAAGCCAGATTACCTTACGGCAATCTTATCAGGAGTGCCATCAGGGTCATTCTGAACATTTCCGTCCTGCCTTACATTACCTAGCAATCTGATTCCTGCTACGTGAGGAGCGGCCATGGAAGTACCACTTATAGACCTATAGCTGTTGCTGATCCAAGTAGAATTGATCCCCACACCCGGTGCACACCAGTCTACAGGAGGGTTGCCCCAGTTGGAGAAGGAAGCAAATCTGTCGTTGGAGTCCATCGCAGATATAGTATAGATATAAGTGCCATTTACCCTAGCAGGGCTGGAAAGGTTGGCATCTCTGCTTTCGTTTCCAGCGGCAAGCACAAACCAGATTCCCTTGTTTGAAGCAGCCAAAACAGCGTCATCAAGGGCTTGGGAAACTGGACCGCCCAAGCTCATGTTGGCTACATCACCGGCTTTGCCATTGGCTCCTACAAAGTTTACCCCTGCAATCACACCAGAATAAGAACCAGAACCTCTGGAGTCAAGAACTTTAATCGGAACTACAGGCGCACCGGCGGCTACTCCTACTACACCGATGTTGTTGTCGATCGCTCCAATGGTACCGGCAACGTGAGTACCGTGACCATTGCCATCCGTTAAAGAATTACCATCTCTACCACTTGTGAAGGCGTTAAAACCTTTAGAAGCATCCACGTTAAGGTCTTCATGATCCAACTCGATACCGGTGTCCAACACATAGGCTACATTGTTACCCGTATAATTTGCATGTCCACCTACTCTAGTGATGCCGTAAGGTACAGTCTGGCCGGTGGCTCCCCCACCTCCTCCTGGACCTCTGCCCGGAGGAGGAGCCAAAGCCACGAACCTGTCTTGTTCTACATACTTCACATTAGGATCGGACTTTATCTGATCAAATTCCGCCTGAGTCAAAGTAGCAGCAAAACCATCAAGAGTTGACCCATACACTTCGCGTAAATTCTCTCCGCTGATGCGGTACTTTGCCAAAAGGTTGGAAGCATCCTTTCTCATGCCTGCCTGAACTTCCTCATAGCTACCATCTTTTCTGAATGAAATCCCACTTTCATTCAGAACCACAATATACTGACCTGGAATCAGGTCTCCATTTGAAAAAGCGATAAGATCTTCAACTTCAAGTTGGTTTTTCTCATCCATGTTGTCTTGGCAACCCGACATTACAAGTGCGAGACAAAAAGCTGAAAGCGCTGCCGGCTTTCCAATAAATCTGTAAACTGGTTTAAACATACATTTAGTTAATAAAGGGTGTTAAAATAAATTTAGTGATACAATATTTTGTATCCGATTGTAATTATGAAAAAATAGTTGGCAAAAACCAAACCATACAATTTCCACCCAAAACACTTCCTATCTAAAAAACCAAATATTTATTGAAATTATGACAATACTTCTTCTGTTTTCAAAATATTTTTTCAACCAGTTTAACTTTTAAATGAAAATAATAAAGTTTTGGCCCTATTTAAAATTTTTTAAAAAAGTTTTCCACATTTTAACATAAGATTATTCCAAAAATAGCTCATCCTGACAAATTATGTATATACATCTACTGCTAAATTATTAAATATCAATGGATTAAAATTTATTTATGGTTATTATAGCCATATAACAAAAAAAAGCCACCTCTTTCGAAGTGACTTTTATCAAAAAATTTGAAAATTCTATTTTACCGCAATTATATCCCGGTTGCCATCCGGATCGTTTCTCACCCGGCCATCGCTGTTTATTTCTCCCAGCAATCTGATACCTGCCACATGGGGGGCTGCCATTGATGTCCCACTCATAACTCTATATTGATTGTTCAACCAAGTTGAATTTACTCCTACCCCCGGTGCGCAATAATCAATTGGAGGATTACCGTAATTGGAAAAGGATGCAAATCTATCCCTGGAATCCATGGCCGAAATGGTATAGATATTCTGGCCATTCACTCTTCCTGGACTGTAATGCTCAGCATCATTATTATTGTTACCTGCCGCCAGTACAAAATAAATACCTTTGTTGGCCGCGGCTATCACCGCATCATCCATGGCGTTGGAACCTGGGCCACCAAGGCTTAGGTTGGCTACGTCCCCTGCATTTCCATTGGCAGCGACAAAATCAATCCCGGCAATCACACCCGAATAAGGCCCGCTTCCACCAGCATCCAATACCTTAATAGGCACTACCGGCGCACCGGCAGCCACTCCAACTACACCGACATTGTTGTCCAGTGCTCCGATTATCCCGGCTACGTGGGTTCCATGTCCGTTTTCATCGTTCAGGCTTTCTGCATCGCTCCCGCTTGTAAAAGCGTTAAATCCTCTGGAAGCATTCACATTTAGATCCTCATGATCCAAGTCAATTCCTGAATCCAATACATAGGCGACATTATCACCTGTATAAGAGGTCGCCCCTCCTACCCTGGTCACACCATAGGATACTTCTTGCGTATTGGTAGGCCCACTATTATCCCAGCGATTTGACTGATTTCTTCTTGGACGGGATACGGCCATCATCCGGTCTTCTTCTATGTATTTTACCCTAGGATCCTGGCTTACCCTGTCATATTCCTCATCCGTCATACGGACAGAAAATCCTTCAACAGATGCTCCAAAAACTTCTTTTAGGTTTTCCCCTCCTATTTTGTGCCCTAACAAAAGGTCTGAGGCTCCTTTTTTCATGGCAGCTTGGATCTCGGCATAAGTGCCATCCTTTCGAAAAGTAATCCCCTGCTCATTTAATATGACGATATACTGTCCTGGAATTATGTCACCATTCAGGTAACCCACAAATTCTTCCTCAGCATCGAGGTTATCAGGATTCATGTGTTGTTCGTCAAGACTATCCTGACATCCAGAGGCCATTATGGCCAGACAAAATGCGGAAAGCGTCAAAGGCTTTCCAATGAAACGGTAAACTGGCTTAAACATAATCAATTATTTAATAAGGGTTATAAAATAATGCAGTCCGAAAAATGACTTAATAATTAAAAATTTGCTTTAATATATAAAACGCTTAATTAATTATAACATTTTAAGGAATTACTGTGATTATGGCAATGACCAGACCAGTTTTCAGATTAAATTCATCCAGGTAGATTATTTATTATTGCTTTAAATAAGCCTTTTTTCAAATAAATTTTACAATCCATCCTATTTAATAATCATTTATACTTATTTGTGGTTTTTATGTATTACTACCTACATTTCCCAAGGCTAAAATCACCTGATATTCAGGCCCATCTTCGGCCAAATGA
Source organism: Litoribacter ruber (assembly GCF_018500185.1). Lineage (GTDB taxonomy): Bacteria > Bacteroidota > Bacteroidia > Cytophagales > Cyclobacteriaceae > Litoribacter > Litoribacter ruber. The sequence goes on from NZ_JAHBGI010000002.1 coordinate 356,693, forward strand.
ATCTTAATATGTCCATTAAAATCTGAAAATCTTTCAAAATTCATTTCAGTCCCATCCGTGAGATAGCGAAAACTTGTAATACTCAACAATGCCCTGGCATCTACTGGGTTGAGCATATAGGCCATATTGGCACCGGCCTCCGAAGCTTCCCCAAAGTGCAAATGGGCAGGGTAGTAATAAATATCATTGCTTTTTTGCCCTTCCAGCTGGATTTGCAGCTCCACTCCTCCCCTAATCAACTCCCGTACGGTGGCCACCCCAGAAAAGTCAAATTCACTGCCTGGAAACAATTGGTATTGAAGCTCACGTCCGGTATAGATTTCTTCTTCATCTGTATTGCAGGAAAAAAAGCCGAAAAGTAGAATTGCGAGGATAATATGCAGCCGAATCATAATTGATGTAATTTCTTTTTGTAAACGTTTTAATCCAATCAGAGTTACTTTATTGTTATATACGCTTTATCGCCTGTCCCCCACGGTCCTCGGTCCCAGGTTCGGTCTTCGGTCTCCCGTCTTCCGTCTCCAACTGGCATACAGCGTAAATTTTAATTTTTAACCTTCAACCTTACCAAATATGGCTAAAGATAAAAGACCCAGTGTAAAAAACGAGGAACAATATGAGGCTTTGCGCGATCAGGGATATTCAAAGGAAAAATCCGCACGTATTGCCAATTCCGATAGCTCCAAAACAGGCAAAAAGGGTGGAAAGTCACCAAAATACGAGGAGTGGACCAAAGAGGAACTTTATGACAAGGCCCAGGAAATAGGCATTGAAAACCGTTCCAAGATGAGCAAGGAAGAACTCATTGATGCTTTAAGAAACCACTAAGATGAAGTTGTTCGCTTCACTATTTACCGCTCTTGATCAAACCAACAAAACCTCAGACAAACTAGAAGCGCTTCATAGCTATTTCTCACAGGCAGAGGATAAAGACAAGCTTTGGTCTTTGGCCCTTTTTACCCACAAACGACCAAAGAGGCAGGTCACCACGACAAAGCTAAAGATCTGGTGTCAGGAAATCGCCGGGATCCCTGAATGGCTTTTTCAGGAATCCTATCACAGTGTCGGCGATTTGGCCGAGACGATCAGTCTATTACTCCCACCTGCAAAAGGCCGGGAAGACAAGCCACTTCATTTTTGGATAAGTTATTTGCTGGGTATGGAGGGGTTGGAAGATGAGGAAAAGAAAGGAAAAATCACCTGGGCCTGGAGCGTGCTCGACAAGCAGGAAAGGTTTGTCTTCACCAAACTCATTACAGGGAGTTTTAGGGTTGGGGTGAGCCAGAATCTGGTCACCAGAGCTGTGGCTGAAGTATATGAAATGGAAAAAACGGAGGTGGCCCATAGAATCATGGGAAACTGGGATCCAGACAAGACGAGTTTTGAAAAACTGCTCATTGAAGAAAATAGGGAAGACAACCTCTCCCGCCCCTATCCCTTTTACCTGGCCCATCCCGTTGAACAGCCGGAGGACAATCTCGATGAGGTGTCCTTATATTTGGCGGAATGGAAATGGGATGGCATCCGGGGCCAGTTGATCAACCGCAAAGGAGAAGTTTACATATGGTCACGAGGAGAAGAGCTGGTGACCGAAAAATTCCCAGAACTTTTGGACCTGGGAAAAGAATTGCCCGAGGGAACCGTCTTGGATGGAGAAATCATTCCATTTCAGGGTGGTTATCCGTTGACCTTTGGGATCCTCCAGACCCGGATAGGCCGAAAAAACCTAACCAAAAAGATATTGAAAGACGCCCCGATCTCTTTCATAGCCTACGATGTTTTGGAATGGCAGGGAGCAGACATCAGGACCAGCCCATTGGTGGAAAGAAGGAAATTATTGGAGGAATTGAAGTCCAACATAAGCCATCAGAAGCTGGAATTGAGCAAGGTGGTGGAAGGAGGCTCCTGGCAAGAACTGGCCAATATCCGGGAAGACAGCCGAGCCGTGATGGCGGAGGGGCTGATGTTGAAAAGACTAGATTCCCCTTATGGTGTAGGAAGAAAAAGAGGAGATTGGTGGAAATGGAAGATTGAGCCGCTAAGCATTGATGGTGTTCTGCTTTACGCCCAAAAAGGCAGCGGAAGGCGGGCAGACCTCTATTCTGATTACACCTTGGGCGTATGGCAAGATGGACAGCTGGTCCCTTTTGCCAAAGCCTATTCGGGTTTGACAGATGCTGAATTGCGGCAGATTGATAATTTTATCAAAAGAAACACCAAGGAAAGATTTGGACCTGTTCGAACGGTAAAACCCGAACTGGTTTTTGAAATTGCATTTGAAGGAATCCAGGAAAGCAGCAGGCATAAATCTGGAATTGCTTTACGATTTCCGCGAATTGCAAGGTGGCGAAAAGATAAAAACCCAGAGGAAGCAAACACATTAACAGATTTAAAGGAGCTATTAAATTTATATGGAGGAAAAACCGCTTGAGGTAATTGAACGCTGGTTTGCCCAGAAGGGCTGGAAACCCTTTCCCTTTCAATATGAAACCTGGGAAGCTTATCTGAATGAAAAAAGCGGGATTTTGAATGCTCCTACAGGAAGCGGGAAAACCTATTCCCTCTGGATACCCGCCCTGCTAGAATACATACAGGAAAATCCAGGCACTTGGCAAACTCCCCAAAAAAACGGCTTGCGAATCATCTGGGTAACCCCATTACGGGCACTGGCAAAAGACATCCAAAAAGCCATGAGCACCCTTTGCGAAGAAATAGGCCTGCCCTGGACAGTCAGCATCCGTAATGGTGATACCAGTCCCAAGGAACGACAGGCGCAAAAAAAGAAAATGCCAGAGTGTCTCATCACTACACCTGAGAGCCTCCATCTGCTTTTTGCCCAAAAAAACAACCATCAGCTTTTTAAAGGCCTAAAGACCATAATTATTGACGAATGGCATGAACTCATGGCCAACAAAAGAGGCGTGCAGATCCAACTGGCCCTGAGCTACCTTCGTCACATTGCCCCCTCTCCCATCAAAACCTGGGGGATTTCAGCCACCATAGGAAACATGGAACAGGCCTATACCACCCTCATGGGGCCAAGTGAGGTAAACCCATTTATAATTAAAGCCGATATTGATAAGGAAATAATTGTGGAATCCATCCTGCCCGATGAGGTGGAAAAATATCCATGGTCAGGGCATCTGGGCGTGAAACTTATTGACAAAATCATTCCCATCATAGAGGAAAGCAAAACCACTCTACTTTTCACCAATACGCGATCCCAAACGGAAATTTGGTATCAGAAACTCATGGACAAATACCCCGAGATGGCAGGCCTCGTGGCCATGCACCATGGCTCGCTGGATAATGAGGTCCGGTCCTGGGTGGAGCAGGCCCTGCATGAGGGCAAGCTCAAACTCGTCATCTGCACTTCCAGCTTGGACTTGGGTGTTGATTTTCGACCGGTGGATACGGTGATCCAGGTCGGTGGCCCAAAGGGGGTTTCCAGATTTGCCCAACGGGCGGGAAGGGCCGGTCACCAACCGGGCTTGCCCAGCAAGATTTTCTTTGTACCTACCCACTCCCTGGAATTAATTGAAGGCAGTGCCCTCCGCAAAGCAATTGCCGAGCAGCGTTTTGAAGTCCAGCATCCCCACGAGCTGAGCTATGACGTATTGTGTCAATTTTTGGTGACCATTGCTGTGGGCGAGGGTTTTTACAAGGAAAAGCTTTACACGATGTTAAAAAGTACACATGCTTTCAGAAACCTCACCACAGATGCATTTGACTGGGCGCTTCAGTTTGTCACCCAGGGAGGGAAATCGCTGGGCAGCTATGAAGAATTCTCAAAAATTGAGGTGATGGAGCATGGACTTTACAAAGTCAACAGCAGAAAAGTCGCCATGCGTCATCGTCTTTCCATGGGCACCATAGTGAGTGATCCCATGCTAAAGGTCAAATACATGACCGGAGGTTACCTAGGTGTGGTGGAAGAAAGCTTTATTGCCAAACTCAACAAAGGCGATGTGTTTTTCTTTGCTGGTAAAAGCCTGGAATATGTGCAGCTGAAGGAAATGAGCGTGCTCGTCAGGCGATCCAAGAAAAAAACCAACATCATTCCCAGATGGATGGGAGGACGCCTGCCCCTTTCATCACAGATGTCGGAAATGCTCAGGGAGGAATTGGAAAATGCGGTTTCGGACAGAAAGAAATCCATCGAGGTGCAAACCATCCAACCCATACTTGAGCTGCAGCAGGAACTTTCCCTTGTACCGGACAGAAAAACCCTGTTGATCGAAAAAAGCATTTCGAAAGAAGGTTCTCATGTATTTTTTTACCCCTTCGAAGGAAGGTTTGTCCACGAGGTATTGGGCGCCTTGGTGGCTTATAGGATCAGTGTTTCATATCCTATAAGCTTTAGCATTGCCATGAATGATTACGGTTTTGAGCTATTGTCGGATAGTGATATCCCTATCGAGGATGCCCTTGCCGAGGATCTTTTCAGCACACAAAACCTCATGGAGGATATTTTTGCCAGTATCAATGAAAGTGAGATGGCCAAAAGGAAATTCAGGGATATAGCCTCCATCGCAGGATTGATCTTTCAGGGATATCCAGGCAAGCCCATTACCAATAGACACCTACAGGCTACTTCGGGAATTATTTTTGGGGTGTTTGACGAATATGACCCCGACAACTTGCTGCTCCAACAGGCAAAAGACGAGGCCCTTTCCATGCAGATGGAGAAAGACCGCCTATTAAAAGCTATAGACAGAATCAACCAACAGGAAATCAAGCTCATCCACACCCGCAGGTTTACCCCATTTGCTTTCCCCATCATGGTGGATAGGCTGCGGGCCACGCTGACTTCAGAAACCCTCGAGGACAGGATTGCAAAAATACAGGCGCAACTAATAAAATAAAGAAGAAATGTTTTGCAGAAAATAGGCAAAGTAATAAATTGCGATAAGATTGAATAATCTTAAATAAACCCAAGGTTATCAAATAGATACCAAATAACTGCAAAAGCATTTTTACTTTGACAAAATTCATTTCTTTGAAGCCCGCGTTTCTTCTGCTTCTCTGCATGCTTTCCTCACTGGCTTTTGCACAGATCCCGGACACGGATCCACAAGAGCTCTATGAGCAAATCCAACAAGAAAAAGATGACCATGCCAAGTTAAGGTTACTGTCAGATTTTGCCTGGCTGATCCATAATACCGATAGCTCACAGAAATTCTACAAAGAGGCCATCCAATTAAGTTTAGTGCTGAATGAGGCTGATTTTCTAGTTCAAAACTACAACAGGATCGGGGTGGTGTTCAGAAACCTGGACCTTCACGAAAGAGCCTTGGAATACTACGAATACGCCCTCGTGCTCTCCAAAGAAATCGGCAATAAAAAAGAGGAAGGTTATGCACTCAACAACATTGCCCAAATCCTAAATTACCAAGGACATCCTACCGAGGCATTGGAATACTACAAAGAAGCGGAGAGAATTTTTAAGTCCATCGATCATCAAGAAGGCTTGGGCTATACCTATATAGGTTTCAGTGCCGTATATAATAAATTGGAAAGATACATTGATGCCATTCAGGCCATTGACAAATCCATGGAGATCCGTGGAAACCACATCGACCGGAATTACCTGACATCCATATTATTCCGTGGAGATTTTTTCCTTAAACTGAAGGATTTTGATAGAGCCTATCAAGATTATGAACTTTATTTTGAACATGTCAAAGGGAATTACACCAGAGGGGAAATGACTGCCTTTAAAAGATTCGCCGAATGGCATTATCAAAACGGCAATACCAGACAGGCAATGGAATATGCCCATAAGGCTTTGGAAATCCATCAACATACCCCTTCCCTAGAAGCAATTTTGTCCATTTATTACCTCATGGCAGAGATTTATTCAAGTTATGGACAATACGATAAAGCTTTTGAATATCAACAGGCTTATATTGACGGAAAAGACCAACTCTTGGATGAAAGAACCAACAGTTACCTCACCAACCTCAAAATAAGAAGACAGGAGGCTGAAATCAAGTCGCTGGAACTGGATCGAAAAATCCAAGAAGAGCAGGCCAGCAAAAAAAAACTGATTAACATCGGGCTTCTGTTTCTGCTATTCCTTTCCGGCTGCATGATCTTTATATATTATCGCTCTTATCAGCAGGAAAGATTGAACCTAGCCAAACTCAATGCCCAAAAACAGGAAATTGCCAGCCAAGCCGAAGAACTCAAAAACCTCAACATGGTCAAGGATAAACTTTTTTCCATCCTCGCCCATGACCTCAGAGGTCCTTTGAACAGCTTAAGGGGCTTGATTCAATTGATAGAGGAAGAGGACCTGACCGAGCAGGAGTTTAGGGAAATCCTTCCATTGATCAGTCAAAATGTAGGGAATAACAGTATTCTCCTTGAAAACCTGCTCATGTGGTCAAGATCCCAAATGAAGGGAATGCGTCCGTTAAAGCAAACTGTGAGGATAAAAAGTATTTTTGATGATAATGAAGATCACCTAAACCAAATCGCCCTGCAGAAAAACATCCGGCTGGTGAATGTAATCGATGATTCTGTGTTGGTAAAAGCAGATCGTGGGATGATTGACATCGTGATGCGTAATCTATTGACCAATGCCCTGAAATTTACCCCTGAAGGCGGTGAGATCAGTGTGGAAGCAGAGGACTTGGGCAAAAGCTGGAAGATTCTTATTTCCGATTCCGGAGTAGGGATTGCCGCAGAAAATATGGACCAAATCTTTGGGACAAATTTCTATACCACCGTAGGCACCAAAAAAGAAAAAGGAAGCGGCCTTGGGCTTCTACTGTCAAAGGAATTGATTGAAAAAAACAATGGCACCATCTCCCTAAACAGCGTAGAAGGAGAAGGCACCACCTTTTATTTTACTTTACCCAAGGCCTAAATCTCTACCGTACAGGTTTCCAATATCTGATACCTGCCTTCCAGATAGACTTTGTTTCGGTCTTCCCTAAACCGGCATTTGAACCTGCCTCCCCTATCACTGAGTTGTAGCGCGGTCATCTCGTCATTCATAAGTTTCTTGGACCAAAAGGGAACCAAAGCGGCATGGGATGAACCCGTGGCGTGATCCTCCAACTGGTGATAATGAGGCACTAATGTTCTGCTCACAAAATGGGCTTTTTTGCCCGGTGCAGTTATAGCGTAACTATAAATATCAGAACCTCTCAATTTAGCAAAGTCTGGGTTCATTTTTTTGATCAAACTCTCGCTTTCCACCAAAATGATATGCTTCCCATCCGTCTCATACATGGCCATGATGGGAATACCTAATCCTTCTTCAATGGCTGCTGGAACTTCAATTTCCTTGATAAGGTGGACTGCCTCCAGCTCGATGATAAAAGTATCATTTTCCTGCCACTGTACCCTTACGGTCCCTTTGCGGTGGTGAAGCGTAAAGGGCTCATGGCTATTGAATTTCTTGCCCAAAAATATCGCGGCAGCAGCGGCCCCGTGTCCGCAAAGGTTGATTTCCTCATCCACAGCAAACCATCTCACATGAAAATGCCCCTCCTGCTCTGCAGGCCATAGAAAGGTAGAAGCCGGCTGCCTGACCTTGGTGCCGATCTTCTGCATTTGCTCATCATCAAGGGGACTTTTAAAATAAAAACAGGCTGCAGGATTGCCCGTATACTCAAGGGTTTTGTCAGTAAATACTGCTATTACTTGATAGTTTAAAATCATAAAATGGTTCTTTGCGGTTCAATTCTTAAAATAAGCAAAACCCTGCTCATCTTCAAATTATCAAGCCTATTCAATCAATTGGCACGCCAAAAATATGGAGAGAACAATACAAGAATGGTAAACAGCTCCAGCCTTCCCAAAAGCATGAGGAAACAAAGGAATAATTTGGCAAAAGGTGAAAAGAAAGCGAAATTATCCATGGGGCCAACCAAAGCCACAGCAGGGCCGACATTCCCCAAACTTGTAGCCACAGAGCCAAAGGAAGTCAACATATCATACCCCGCAAAAGACATGACCATGCTACCTATCACAAAAATAGCCAGGTAAATCAGCAGGAAATTCATGATGTGGGTGATCACTTTTCCGGTTACTCTTTCCCCATTGATTTTCAAGGGAACAACTGCCCTGGGGTGAACCATACGTTTAAATTCCAACAAACTGTTTTTTACAAAGGTCAGGTGTCTAATAAACTTTATTCCACCGCTTGTGGAACCTGCACTGGCCCCTGCAAATAGTAACATGAAAAAGATGATGACCATTTCGTCGGAATAGGCTGTGTAATCGGCCGTCACATACCCTGTGGTGGTAATCAAGGAAATGATTTGAAACGCCGAATCCCGAAAAGCCTGTTCGAAAGAAGTGCCTGAAAAATAATATATAGGTCCCGTAAGCACCAATATGAAAAAAAGCACTGTGGTAAAATATGCCCTAAATTCATCACTGGCCCACACTCTGTTAAACTTACCTTTTAAGCCCAGGTAAATCAAAGTGAAGTTTGTACCCGCCAAAAACATGAAAATGATAGCTACATAATGAATAAACGGAATATCAAAATGAGCCATACTGGCGTTTTTGGTCGAAAAACCTCCGGTAGCCATAGTCGTCAGCCCATGGTTTACCGCATCAAACAGATCCATCCCGCCAATTCGATAGAGGATCATGACCAACACAGTAAGCCCAACATATACAAACCAGAGCCTTTTTGCCGTTTCGCGGATCCTGGGATGGAGCTTGTCGGAAGTCGGACCCGGAGACTCGGCCACAAAAAGCTCAATCCCCCCAATCCCGAGAAGCGGAAATATGGCTACCGTCAATACGATAATCCCCAATCCGCCTATCCACTGGGTCATGCTTCTCCAGGTAAGCACTCCTACGGGCATGCTTTCGATATCCTCTAAAATTGTGGCACCTGTAGTGGTGAGTCCAGAAACGGTTTCAAATATAGCATCCGGCAAATAGGAGATCGTACCGCTAAACAAGTAGGGAAGCATTCCAAAAACAGACATGAAAAGCCAGCTCAACGCCACGATTAGGTACCCCTCACGCTTCCTAATAAGATTGTCCTCACGCTTAAAACTGAAAAAGAGCAGAGCACCAAAACCACCGCTGATCAACCCAGAATGGGCTAAGGGCATCAGATCACGGCTATCGTAATACCACGAAAAAAGGATACTGGGTACCATCAGTACGGCCAAAAGCATCAATAGGCCTCCCATCACTTTCCCAATTGCGGTGTAATGAATCATAATCTAATTAAACAGTTTTTCCAAAATAGGCTGAGCTGCCGGCAGGGCAAATACGATAGCTTTATCATGCATCTCCAATCTGAAATCCCCATCAGGAATAAAGACATTTTCCCCCCGGATTACCCCGGCCACGATAGCTGTGCTTGGAAAATGTAGCTCTCTGATGGGCTTTTTGGTCAACCTGTTATTTTTGGTTACTACATATTGCACAAATTCTGCATCCACACCATATATCCCGGTTACCGCTTCCACTTTGCCCTTTCTAAGGTATCTACTCACCTGGTTGGCCGCCACAAGTTTTTTGTTGATCAGGGAATCCACCCCTATACTGTGGGAGATGTGGATGTATTCACGGGTATCCACGTGGGCGATGGTTTTGTAAACCCCGTGGTTTTTGGCACTCAGACTGGTGATGATATTCGTTTCGGAGCTTTCCGTCAAGGCAAGGAAACCATCCATTTCCTCCAAGCCTTCATCTATGAGCAGGTCAATGTTCTTATAATCACCATGAATCACCAAGGTCTCCGAAAGCCTTTCGCTTAGCCACTTGCATCGTTCCTTATCTTTGTGTATCAGCGTCAGCCTGTAATTACTCTCCATCCTCAAGGCAGTGCTGTACGCCAAATCATCCCCCCCGATCATCATGATGTTGCGGATGGGGACTTCTTTATGGTTAATTAATTCCTTGATGGAATCCACCGCTTTTTTGTTGCTGATAAAAAACACATGGTCATTGCTTCTGATCACCGTATCCCCACGTGGAATGATGGTAAGCTGGTCACGGATGATGGCGATGATTCGGATATCCTCAAAAATGGGGTTGGTACTTGAGTCGGAAAGTTTTTTGTTGATTAGCGGGCTGTTGCGGTCCAAGGTAATGCCCACCACGTTCAGCTTTCCACCCTCAAACTCAAACACATCCGAAAAAGTAGAGTTTTTCATCATTCGGGAAATCTCTATACTGCAGAGCATGGAAGGCGAAATGATGGAATCTATGCCCAGGTTATGAAAATAGCTTTGGTTGTCAGGCTCGAGGTAATCGTGGTTTCTTACTCTGGCGATCACCTTTTTGGCACCCAACTGCTTGGCAAGCATGGCCGTTACGATATTGGTTTTCTCCGAGGTGGTGACGGCAAGCACCAAACTGGCTTGCCCCACATTGGCTTTCTTCAAAATATCCAGGGAGGCTGAATCCCCCCAAACGGTCAACACATCTAATCTACTCGAAATGTTTTCCAGAATATCCTTCTCGGTATCAATCAAGATGATGTCCTTGTTTTCGTAACTCAGATGCTCAGCCAGATGGTATCCCATGTCCCCGGCCCCAGCGATGACTATATTCATATCCTGAAACGTTTGCTTTTTTAGGCAGGTGGCAAATTTACATACATTATTCTGTAATATTTACTATAAATTCCTAATTCAGAAATCATCTATATAAATCACCTGCAAAACTGGTTGATATATTTGGTAGCGGTATCACTGCCCTCTTCCACCGATTTCCGCCAATCTCTACATGCCTGGCTCTTCTGGTCTAGCCTATAATGGCTTATCCCCTTGTTGACCAGGATGTCCGGATGGTCGGGATTGAGCTTGAGGGCATAGCTGAAGTCCTCCACGGCTTTTTGGTAACGGGCAAGCTTGAGGTGGGCATTCCCTCGGTTGAAATGGTAGGCATATACCAGCGGGAAGTCCTCCCCGTTTATTTTACTGTAGCGTATGGCTTCGCTGAAAAGCTCAATTGCCTTTTCCAATTCATTTTTTTCATAATACACATACCCAAGGTAATATGTGAGCTCATCGTCTTCCCTGAAGACCCTATTCCCTTTTTCAAGAAGCTTTATCAAGTTGGATTTATCGCCCTGAGTGTTGATGTAAGCCGAGTACAGGTTGATGTAGGCAGGATGAAAGGTGGAGTCAATGGAAATGGCATCCTCTATATCTCTGATGGCAGCGGGATAGTTGCCTCGTTCGATTTGGGAGATCCCCTGATCGGTCAACCGGATGGCTTTCTCCCTATCCTCTGCATCCACTTCTATTTCCACCTCCTGCGCAAAAGAAACCTGAGCCAAAGAGAGAAAACACATTATTAATATTGGAATAAAAGAAAATGATTTCCTTTTATTTAAACGCATTGAATTCAAACCTAATTTAATCATTTAAGACAAGCTAAAGTAAAGTTTTTATACTGTACCATTCATACCTTATTTGAGACTGCATGTACAATATGTCACAGTATTATAGTTATTAAGGTAGTAATTTTGTTCAAAATTAACCTTTCAAGTAAGTTAAAGTTTATGAAACGACTTCTCCTCCTTACCGGACTTCTGGTACTAACCCTGGATGTTTACAGCCAAAGCCTAGTAAACAATGAAGTTGGGGGCTGGCTGATGTTTTTCAACAGGACCAGGTTTCACGAAAAGTGGAGCTTGCACACCGAAATCCAGGACCGTTTTTATGACATCTCCGCCAAAGAAGAGCAACTGCTAATTAGAGGCGGCCTGAATTACCACCTCAATCAGAAAACCTGGTTGACTGCCGGTTATGGCTATATAGAAAGTTACCCTCCGGAGGATGTGGTGGCTGACAAAGTGGTGGAGCACCGCATCTGGCAACAGGTCATGCATTTTCATGCCATTGGCCGGGTGGCTATCGAGCACCGAGGAAGACTGGAGCAGCGTTTTGTGGGGGACCGCTACAGGGATCGGATCCGTTACCGCCTGATGGCCACCATACCTTTCAATAACCGCGTAATGCAGCCCAAAACCGTATTTGGCGCGGTGTATAATGAATTATTCTTGCATCAATTTGAATCCAGTCCTTACGACCGGAACCGCTTTTACACGGCCTTGGGATATCAATTTACCACTGCCACCAACCTGCAGGCGGGCTATATGGCCCAGAATTTTGCCGGTAAAACCAAGGGGTACATGCAACTTGGCCTGACTTCTAATTTATATTTATTAGGTAAATAATGTTTACGATGGGTATATTGTACCCATCAAGATGAAAAGAACCCTTAAAGAATATATTGGGCCCGGTCCATTGATCGCCGCGGCCTTTATAGGTCCAGGCACGGTCACCGTGTGCACCATTGCCGGTGTAAGTTATGGATACGAGCTGCTTTGGGCGATATTTTTTTCGGTGTTGATAACCATCGTATTCCAGGAAATGTCCTCCCGCATAGGACTGGCCACACAGTTAGGTCTGGCCAACCTACTTGGCCAGACCATCCACAACAGGTTGCTAAGGATATTCGGAATAGGCTTGGTCATTCTAGCCATTTTCCTTGGCAATGCTGCCTACGAAGCCGGAAACATCGGGGGAGCAGCGCTTGGGGCAGCCTTGCTTTTGGATTTGCCTCCTATCCATGCAGGCAATTTTACCATTAACCTCTATAGTCTTTTCATTGGATTGATTGCCCTGATTTTGCTTTTGCTCGGCAGTTACCAAGCCATCCAAAAAATCCTCACCACATTGGTCATCCTGATGAGCCTCACATTTTTGACAGCAGCTATCATGACCAAACCTTCCTTTCATGACCTTTTTGCAGGATTTTCACCCACTGTCAACTCAAAGAACATCATTATGGTTGTGGCGCTTTTGGGTACTACGGTGGTGCCATACAATTTATTTCTACACAGCGCCCTGGTGGCAAAGAAATGGAAATCCACTTCTGACCTCAAGCTAGTGCGAGTGGACACGATGGTAAGTATTGCACTTGGTGGACTGATCTCGGGAGCGATTGTAATCACTGCTGCAGGAGGCACTGCAATGGAGGTGGAAAGTGCGGCTGATTTGGCGCTGGGCCTAGAGCCAACCTTTGGAATATTGGCCAAATATTTAATTTCGGCCGGATTGCTGGCCGCTGGCGTCACTTCAGCCATGACCGCGCCCTTGGCTGGTGCATTGGTACTAACCGGATGCTTTGGACTATCACAGGATTTCAGAACCCTGCCAATGAGACTTTCCATGGGTTTTATCGTATTGCTTGGTTTGATTTTTGCCTCTTTGGGCATGCGGCCGATGCAGCTGATCACCTTTGCCCAGCTGGCCAACGGGGTACTCTTGCCCCTCATCGCCACCTACATCTTAGTGGTGATCAATGAAAAAAAACTATTGGGTAAGCTAGTCAATTCCCCTCTTCAAAACCTTTGGGGGATCGCCTGCTGGTTGTTAACTTTATTACTCGGCATGGGCAGCTTGTTAAAAGTAATGGGAATATGGTAGATTTAAATTGTGATTTGGGGGAAGGAGGCTTGGATGACATCAAGCTTATGCCTTATCTGACCAGCTGCAACATTAGCTGCGGGGCACATGCGGGATCCGAGGCAGTGATCACTACCGCCATACAGGCTGCCAAAATGAATCAAGTCAAAATCGGAGCCCACCCCTCCTATCCGGACAGGGAAAACTTTGGCAGAAAAGTCCTAAACATACCCCTTGCTGAATTGCAAATATCCCTTGTCCAACAAATGACCTATTTTAAAGATCTGTTGGACAAACAAGATGCTTCCATACATCATGTAAAACCCCATGGGGCGCTATATAACCAAGCAGCCTTAGATCCAGAAACAGCCAATTGCGTAATCAAGGCAGTCCAGCAAGTTTTTCCATTTGCTATCATTTATACTTTGGAAAATGGGGAGTTGGAAAAGGCCGCTCATCGGCATGGGTTGGATTCTTGGAGTGAAGGTTTTGCAGATAGAAATTATACCGATGAACTGAAGCTGGTCAGCAGAAATCTTCCCCATGCAGTCCTAACCGAGAAGGAGAAAATCTTGGCCCATGTGGCTTCCATGATCAAGGATCACAAAATTGTCACCGAAAACGGCAAAGCCATTCCAGCTAAAATTCAAACCTTATGCATCCATGGTGACAACCCCAATGCCTTGGAAATCGCCAAATTCATACGGAAAAATTTCCCCAAATTTGAATGATAGAAATTTTCCAAATAGCGCCTCATATCGTTGAAGTTCAATGGCCAAAAGAAATTTCAACAGAAATCCTTTATCAAAAGGCCCACGTTAAAAAGAAGCTGATAGAGCATTATCCGCACACCTTGCTACGGGCTGTATCAGGTTTTCACAATCTCGGTCTTTTCTTTGCCGAGCCGCAGAATTCAAAAGAGATCCTGACCATCTCTAGAAATATTCTGTCCAATTATGCAGGGGAAAGCAAAATGGAAAAGCACCTATGGAAAATCCCCGTGTGCTATAACGGAAAGGACCTAGAGAAGCTTTCAGAATGGAAGAACCTTTCCATCATAGAAATCATAAGGCTTCATTCCTCAGTTTCATATCATATTCATTTCTATGGTTTCTTGCCAGGATTTTTATACCTGGGTGGCTTGGATGAAAAGCTGGCCACAGCACGAAAAACCAACCCGGAGAGGGAAATAAAGGCCGGAAGCGTAGCCATTGGCGGCAGGCAGACGGGCATTTATCCCAGCACAAGCCCAGGTGGATGGCATGTTATTGGCCAAACTCCAATCACGATGTTTGATCCCACAAGATCACCTGCCGTTTGGGGAAATGAAGGTGACATCATTGAATTTTTTCCCATTGAGTTTAATGAAATGGCTCTGTATGAAGGGAAAATACCTGAAAAAATCAAGTATGCTTGAAATTTTGGATCCCGGACTTTATTGTAGCCTTCAGGATGAGGGAAGAGTTGCCCAAGGCGACATTGCAGTTCCTTTTTCTGGCGCCATGGATCGGCAATCCCTCCATTTGGCTAATCACATTCTCCAAAACGACCTTAATGCCAGTTGCCTGGAGTTTGCTTCCCCTGGTCCCACGTTGAAATTCCATTATTCAACCACCATAACCATTACCGGGGCAAAAGCATTCCTTGTGCTGAATGGCAAAAGTATCGCGCCAGCTAACAACGCCATACTTAGCCTGAAGCCCGATGACGTCATAAAAATCAAAACCCTGGAATCTGGTTCCTGGGCCTACCTGGGGATTGTTGGTGGATTTGATTCGGAAAAGGTCCTGGGAAGCCAAAGCCTTTCTCCAGGAATTACAGTTTTATCGGGTTTATTAAAAGGGAACACAATCAATTACAGCAGCCAGGACTTCCTGTTTTCAGCATCCAGTTCCAGGGTGAAACCCGCATTTCCATGGGAAAAGGTGAAAGTATTAAAGGTCAGAAAAGGACCGGAATTCAGCCTGTTGCCAGAGGAGATTATCCGGAAATTACGGACTGACAGCTTTAGCTTTACCTCCGAAAGAAACCGTATGGCCGCTCCAATCCATGAACTGCTTCCGGCAAACCGGCTTGAAATCCTCACCTCTCCCATCTTCCCCGGCATGGTCCAACTTACCCCTGGCGGCAAGATGATATTGCTTTTAATGGAGGCACAAATCACGGGCGGGTACCCCAGAATCCTCTTTATGGAAGAACCCCAACGGAATCTGGCAGTCCAGATGAAGCCCGGCCAAAAGTTCATGTTTGAAATTGTCTAAAAGTTGTCTCCACAATCTCACCAATAATGATTGTTGGTTGGCTTAGGAGCCGGATCTACCTCCCCAGATCGGACCCACATCCCCAAGTCTGGAAGACTTGAATGTAAGTAACCACGGCCGTGGACAGCATCCACCACCTAGCCCCACTACTCCGCGGAAGTTGAATTTTGCGAGAAGAATAACGGACTTAAAGATTAGACCTGCATCCCCAAGTCTGGATGACTTGAATGAAAGTAACCACGGGTGCAACCCGTGGGCAGCAGCCACCACCAAGCCCCACAACTCCGGAGGAGTTGAATATCAATGCGTAGGACGCTAAAATCCATAAAGCCAAAGCGTAAATTCAAGGTTTTTTCCATAACTTAGATATCATCAATTTTTTAAAAAAATGAGCAGTTATAAACAGGTTTTTTACCAGATAGTTTTTAGTACCAAAAGAAGACAGCACACTATCCCCGAGGCACACTGTGAAGAATTATACAGATATATTTGGGGCATAATTAAAAACAAAGACTGCAAGCTATACAGGGTCAATGGTATATCCGATCATATTCACCTCTTTACTGACCTCCATCCTAAGATAAGTTTAGCAGAATTTATTAAGGACATTAAGGTTTCAAGCAGTATTTGGTTGAAAGAAAACAAAAATTTCCCCCTTTGGGAGGGCTGGGCTAATGGATATGGTGCATTTACATATTCCTATAGGGATATGGATGCGATAATCAACTACATAATCAATCAAAAAGAACATCATAAGAAGGAGTCATTTTATGAGGAATATAAAAGACTGCTGATTGAAAATGGGGTGGCTTTTAAAGAAGAATATATGTTGGGGTAATACCATGACTTTATTATAGGTGGCCTTTACACACAGAGGTTCAACCCCTCCGGGGTTAACCGAATTTTCACCTTACCGTTCCCCGGGTTCCACCCGGGGTTATTCACATTCAACCCCGCTGGGGTTGATTGAGTGGATAGGTATGATCTTAACTATCCAAATCCGGAGGAGTTGAATACAAAAGAGAATTGACAAACCTGGAAACCTGCAGGCCTCCCCAAGTCTGGAAGACTTGAATGAAAGTAACCACGGGTGAAACCCGTGGGCAGCAGCCACCACCAAGCCCCAAACTCCGGAGGAATTAAATATTGGCAGAAGAATGACGGACTTAAAGATCGGACCTGCATCCCCAAGTCTGGAAGACTTGAAGGTAAGTAACCACGGGTGCAACCCGTGGACAGCATCCACCACCAAGCCCCACAACTCCGGAGGAGTTCAATTTCACCAGAAGAATGACGGACCTACAGATTGGACCCACATCCCCAAGTCTGGAGGACTTGAATATAAGTAACCACGTGTGCAACCCGTGGACAGCATCTACCACCAAACCCCACTACTCCGGAGGAGTTGAATATCAGCTACTAAAAATTGCCTTCTTACCGATTTTCACATACTAAAAAGTGAATTTTTCCTTCTGCTCTTTCAGGTACTCCAAGAGCTCCTGCCCTTCTAACACTTCGATTTCCCCGGGAAGGCCCAAAACAAACCTGCCCACCCCCGGCAGCTCAGCCACCTCGGTGTCAAAATAGTAATGCTTCCTGTTTTTGATGCTGGTAAACTGCTTGGCCTCTGGATAACCCTCAATCAAAAGCTGATAAGCTTTGTGGGATAATTTCAGCTTGACCTTGTATTTGGCTTTGCCCGAATAGCCAAACATGGACTCGTTGATCTCGGAATGAAGACTTTTATACAACTGCTTTTTGTTGCTCACCCTCAGGTCACTTATCCTTTCCAATTTGAACTTCTTCATGGACTTGCTTTCCACATCGAAGGCATGGATGTAATCGTAGTCCCTGGTAAAGGCAACCGGCTCAATCAGCCTATCCTTTACCGAATCGGTATGCAGGGAATAATAATCCCTCAACTCCACCTGCAATTCCTTCCTCAAAGCCTCGGCCAGCTCATCCACAAAAAGTCCCAGTTTGGCATTGAAAAGACTTTCTATGCTCTGCTTAAATTCCGCACGGGCGTGGATTTTCTCAAGTAAGGAGTCCTTAAGCCTGTTTTTCTTGCCCGACTTGGCAATTGCCTGCGCCAAAAAGGCCGACTCCTCCTCGGTGAAGGTTCCTACAAGGTTCTGCGAGGAGGTCTCCACCATATCCACGATCTTAAATTTCCCGTGTTCCTTTTCAATTTTGAACCCAACCTCCTCCAAAAGCTTGAAATACCGGTAAACAGTCCGCGTATCCGTCTCCAGCGTTTCGGCTAGCCGGTGGACATTTTTCCCTATTCTGGACCTCAAAAGGTTGATTAATTTAAATACGCGAAGAATTTTCTGCTGCTCTACTTTGGCCATAACCTAATCAAAAATCTAAACCCAAAACTACTAAAAACATCATTAAAAATTTAACAATTGACAATAATTGTCCCACAACCCGCACATCTGTCTCCCGTCTTCGGTCTTCCGTCTTTCGCCCTCTACCTATAAAATTTGGCAAATAAACTTTATATTGCATAAAATAGGTAAACTATGAAAAACCCTTATAGCCATTACTATTATTTGGGAGCAGGATGCATCTTCCTGGTCTTGTATTGGCTACTGGGCTATGAAGGGATTGCCTTTGAGGATGACGTGCTTTATTTTCAGTTTGGGCAGTCCTTTTACCAGGGCCAGCAGGTCCAGTCCAAGGACTATCTCAGTCACCGCTGGGGAAGTTACCTGTTCTCAGGTTGGATTACCAGCTTGCTTGGCCCATCTTACAGGTTGGCCACACTGATCAACCTAGTGGCTTATCTGGGTACGCTGACCATAATATGGCTCGTGATTCCCTACCGGAACCTTAAAAAGTGGGGCGTCATTTTCTTTGTCACTCACCTATTCGCTCTTCAATATCTGAATAAACTGTTCCCGGATAGTCTGCTTATCTTCTGGGTTTTATTGATCCCAGTCCTATCCCTGTATCGCCACAGCGAAGCCCCAAAGACAGCCATAGCAATGGGACTGGTTATGTTCTTGGGGTTCTTTACCAAAGAATCCGTTTCATTTCTGTTTATCTATCCCTTGATCCTGATGGCTTTTGACATGCATTTCAAAAAGCCACTTAAGTTCTATTTCTATTTTTTCCCGTTTGCGGGGATCTTAATGGCAGGCTATTTTCTTTACTACTGGTGGAATTTTGACAGTCCCTTTTATCATATCATGACCTTACAGGAAAGCTACCATTTACTTTCCCATTCATACGCTGAGTCAGGATGGAAAGCCATACTCTCCCGTCTGACCTATCAGCCCTTCATTCATCTGACAGAAAATTACCTCTGGGTCTTGGTAATGCTGGCCTTGCCTAGCTGGTATTTGGGCATGAAATTCCATAAGCCCATCCATTTGGAATTTGCCATAGCCAACACCCTTCTATTGGCCGGTTTCTGGTTTATGACTACTTCCCTTCATCATTACAACCCCATGTATCTGCAGCCCCGTCACATGATCATCATGGTGGCTCCCCTCAGTGTGGCCATAGCCTATGGGGTACCGAGCTGGTTGCAGAATGAAATCTGGAGAAGAAATTTGGCCATTCTGATGTTTGGCGGGAGCCTTATTGCCCTAAGCCAGGCTTGGTGGGTCATGGCGGGGATGCTGGCCCTTATTTCCGCCTTGATCTTTAAGCTTTACGGAAAAAAGCTATGGCCTGCCCTGGCAGGGATTCTGCTACTGGCGGGCATCCTGTTTCCTTTTCAGGAAATCACCTCAAAAAACTACAGCCACTTTTACCGTCATTTTGTAGAGGAAAACAAAAAGGCCTCCAAGTCCAAAATCCCCCTGTTCACCAATGACTTTGTCTACCGGAGCCGGGAGGTACTGGCCGTAAACCCAGTGGGGACCCATTACCTGCACAGCATTGGCCATTTTGACCTGATGGAAGAAATCCCCGACCAGCTGCGCCTGATGGTGTACCACCGGCAGATCCACCAGTACCCGCATGAAGATCAGCTACTGGAAGAATTCCAAACCTGGCTCACCCGCAACGGTTACCACAAAATCGGGGAAAGTGAAGATGACTGGGTGGGCATCTATCTATATGGCAGATTCTGATCAGGAGGTTGTCGCTTGGGCACTTGGGCCAGCCTACTCCACCCTCACCTTATAAAACACCACATAATCCTCTTCCTCCTCCTCATTTTCCACTTTGTTGAAATAAAGGTGATCATGTCGGGCTAGGAAACCAGCCTGGCCGTCAAATTTATCATGCAGACGTAAGTCCACTTGCTCATTTCCTTCCGCATCAAACAGCTTCAGCCGGTTCTCTCTCGTGTTTAATTCCTCTTCATATTCGGCCATCCACTTATTCATATCATCAATCTGCTCCAACTCAGCCATTCTTTCCTTGGAAATCCCCTCGAAATATTGAAGATACACCGACCTGTTATCCGCTTGCAAAAACCTCAACCCACTCTTGGCCGGGTCGAAATAGACATCCACATCAGCATACTCCACCGGCATTCCCTCGTTGGGCTGCACATTCTGCAGGGTTAACGGTTTTTTGAAAGCCAATTTAAATGGTTCATCTTTTTCATAGGCATATAAGGTGGGGTCTCCATCAAAACTAACATAGATTTTATCCTCACCCACAGCTAATCTTGAATAAAGATCACCATTGTCATAAAGATTACCATCTCGGAAACGGCTATCCTCTTCCAATGGAAAAAGCTCTATCATCTCAAAATTATTGGTATTGATCAAGGTACCGCCTCTCACTTCATCCATATATCTTTTTTCAGTTCTTTTGATTTTAGGCATATGCCCCTGATGCAAAAGGTGCTGCTCATCTCCTAGGGAAATCTTCTGGGCCTGTCCTCCCGTGTACCTCATGGTAACCGATTTTTGATAATCCCCTTTCATGGGAGTGCTTTTCACTTCATTGCCCTGCAGGTCATACCATTTGATGGCTTTGGTACCCATGATGAATACAGTTTGGTCATCCCAAAAGCCCATTTCAGATAAATACTGCCCATAGGTATCCGGAGTATCGCCCCCCTTTTGGAGTTCCTGCAATATCTCACCGGATTCATTCAGGATAAAATAGGTGTTTTTCCGATAATCGGCGGCCAGCAGGTGCTTTCCATCGGGAGAAATATCTGAAAGGGTCATATTCCCCAAATATTCCACTGTAATCGAATCCACTACGGCCCATTCTCCTGCCAATGAGTCTTGCGATTTTTTTTCATCCTGAGGGCTAGTGCAGCCAATTGCCAATAAAATGGCGCTAATTAAAACAAGGTTGTATTTCATAAAAAAGAAATGTAAGCTAAAACATTAGGTCAAATTAAGGGAATTAAGTTTTGACATGCAAGAGGTAGGTTGATAAATATTAAAAGTATAGTGGGTATATCCTTTTTTGTTAAATCAATTCGACCGTCTGCGGACAAAACCGTCCAAAACCGAATAGAGACCCACAATCAAATATTCGCTCCCACTCTCCACGAGCGCTTTTCATATTGGTATGTGAATAGTACTAAACTCATTTTGATCCAATCCTTAGCAATCATGTTTAAAAACTACCTGCTTATCGCCTTTAGAAATTTGGTTAAATACAAATCATTTTCCGCTATAAATATTCTCGGAATGGGGATCAGTCTGGCTTCCGTTATTTTGATCTCACTATATATATGGGATGAATGGCAGTTTGACCGGTACCACCCTGAGGGCGAAAGGGTTTTTCGGGTCTACAGCATTATGAGTTCTCCCGAATCAGGGGAGCGTTATGCAGCCATGGTACAGCCTGCCTTGGCAACCAAATTACAGGAGGAGTTCCCGGAGGTGGAGCAGACAGCCAGGATCCTCGGAACAATTTCAGAAAAGCAGGTACAGCTGGAGGAGAAACTATTTAGCGAAACCCGTGGTGCCCATGGTGAAGGTCAACTTTTCGACATCATGGCCATTTCCATTTTGGATGGTGACCCAAATCAGATATTGACAAAGCCTAATGCCGTGGCTATCTCGGAAAGCCTTGCTGGCAAATACTTTGGATCTGATAACCCTATTGGCCAGACCTTAAAAATTGATGGCACCGATCATGAGGTTACTCATGTTTATGCGAATTTCCCATCCCACTCCCATTTGCAACTGGATTTTTTGATCTCTATGGAAAGCCTCACCTGGCTTCCTGAAAGGATAGACTCCTGGACCTGGCACCAGATGTACACCTATTTCAAATTAAGGGAAGGAACAGATTCTAGAGATTTGGAAAAAAAAGTTCAAGCCTATGCCGAAAAGGAATCCGCACCGTTTAACTCTGATTCCGGCTTTAAATCGGTCCCCTATTTCCAAAACCTACATGATATTCATCTAAAATCTTCAAACTTCCAATATGATCTGGCCATCATCGGCAACAAGGACACCGTACATATCCTGATGGTGGCCGCAGGCATGATCCTGCTTATTTCCTGCTTCAACTTTATAAACCTTTCCACCGCAAGAGCTGTGAAACGCATGAAGGAAGTTGGGGTCCGAAAAGTCATTGGTGCGCAAAAGTCAAATCTGCAAATCCAGTTTCTCCTAGAATCCTATGCTTTTACTTTTTTTGGTTTAATGTTAGCCATCCTATTGGCTTCGCTCAGTATTCCCCTCCTTGCTGATCTTACGGGCAAGGAACTCTCTTTGCCGTTGTCGATGGCTTCAGTTATCTTATTTATAGCAACTCTACTGGTACTCGGCA
Organism: Litoribacter ruber; assembly: GCF_018500185.1. Taxonomy (GTDB): domain Bacteria; phylum Bacteroidota; class Bacteroidia; order Cytophagales; family Cyclobacteriaceae; genus Litoribacter; species Litoribacter ruber. Next base: position 379,074 of record NZ_JAHBGI010000002.1, read on the forward strand.
TATTAGCTGGTGCTTATCCTGCATTTTTACTTTCGAGTTTCAAACCTCTTACTGTGATATCAGGAGCCAAGGAAATGCAGGGTGGCCATGGAACCTTCAGAAAAGCCATGGTCATTTTACAATTTGTACTCTCCTTTTTTCTTATCATAGGTGCTTGGATCGTGGTTGAGCAAAACAACCTTTTGAAAAATAAAGACATGGGTTTTGACAAAGACACCTTGATGTCTGTTTATGGGCGTGGAGTCAAAGCTTCTCAATTAGAAAGTATAAAAACTGAGATTTTGAATCGTACCGGAATCAAACATGCCACCTGGAGCTATGGAATCCCAGGTGATATTTTTGCCCAGGACGGGGTGATCAATCCCACGACAGGGGAAAGAATGAGCACAATTATGTTTGTGGTCGATTATGATTACATCCAAACCTTTGGTATGGAACTACTTGCGGGAAGGGATTTTTCCAGAGATCATGGAACTGATCCCCAGAAGGCATTTATCCTTAATGAGACTGCTGCCAAAAACTTCGGATTCGGCACCCCTGAGGACGCCCTTGGCAAAAACCTATACTGGGATATGTGGACGGCCGATTCCGTCAAACAGGGAGAGGTCATCGGAGTGGTCAAAGATTTCCATGCCAACAGTTTAAAAGAGGCCATTACACCTTTGGTGATGCACATACAGTCAGAGATTTATTACACTTTGACTATGCGACTGGACAAGAACATGGCAACTGCCCAAATTTCAGAAGTAGAGGAAATCTTTAATGACCAAGTGCCTGGCCAATTGTTCAGCTACAGTTTCGTGGACGACAATTTCAACAAGATGTACCGCTCCGAGCAAAACCTTTCCGTCCTGCTCAACATATTTGCAGGATTAACAATACTGGTCGCTTGCATGGGCTTGTTTGGGTTAGTGGAATACCATGTGCACCAAAGAGCAAAGGAAATCAGTATCAGAAAGGTTTTCGGTGCCCGGACCGACAGCATCCTTTTGTTATTGACCAAGCAGTACTTTGTGATGATAATGATAGCATTCGCCATAGCCGTACCCCTGGTCTGGTACACCTCAGGTGGCTGGCTGGCTAATTTTGCCTATAGGATAGAGATTACTCCTTTTCTATTCCTCAAAGCAGCTTTGCTCGTTGGATTCATCACCCTGATCACAGTTAGCTATCAATCTATTAAGGCGGCACTGGGAAATCCAGCGGAAATACTTAAGGGCAACTAATTTTAAAAATTTCTCTTGACCTATTTGCATAATTGAAAAAAGTGCTAACTTTGAAATACAAAGTACTTTCTATGAAAACAGAACAGGAATATATCAATGACTTATCAGAGATCAGATCCATGATGGAGAGATCCTCCAAGTTTTTGACCCTGACCGGCTGGCCAGGGATTATGGCTGGTATATATGCTTTAATCGGAGCTTTTATCGCCTACAGGTCATATTATAAAAATGATCAGTTGGTATATAATACCCTAGAAAGACAGGAAGTACCCGGAATTGTTAACGACATCTTCCTTTTGGCCTTAGTGGTGCTGGCATTGGCCATTGGCACTGCCATTTATTTTCCTTATAAAAAGGCGCTCAAGAATAGGGAAACACTTTGGAACGCAAGCTCAAAAAGGCTTGTAATAAATATGACCATCCCCCTATTGACAGGGGGTATTTTGGTGCTTATAATTTATACGAAAGGATTATACGCCCTAATGGCTCCCTTAACCCTGGTGTTTTATGGCCTTTCACTGCTTCAGGGAAGCAAATACACTTATGAAGAGGTAAAATACTTGGGGATTTCAGAAATTGTGCTGGGCTTGATGGCCACCTATTATTTAGGGTATGCCCTCCTTTTCTGGACCATAGGATTCGGGGTCATGCACATTTTTTATGGGATTTACATGCACCTGAAGTACGAGAAGTGAAGACAATCATCAATGATTTACATAAAGCGTTTGAAAGCAGGGTGAGGTTAGGGATAATGTCTGCACTTGCCGTAAATGAATCCCTGGATTTCACAGCCCTAAAAGAATATTTAGAAGTCACGGACGGAAACCTTGCCAGCCATATGAAAGCTCTTGAAAAAGAAGAATTTGTAGGAGTAAAAAAAACATTCATAGGCCGCAAACCTAACACGATGTATTACATGACCAAAGCCGGAAAAAGGGCATTTGAGGAACATCTGAATGCCCTTGAAGCTTTGATAAAAAGTCAAAAGTAAAGCATATTTTTTTTGAACAATCACTTTGAAACACAAAGTACTTTCATAATCATTATTCAATTAGCACTGATCAATTTATAAAACAACTTAACTCGCTATGAAACTTGAAATCCTCCCCCATCTTGACGACCCAAGCTATCTGGAAAAATTGTACAGAAACAACAAGCTGGCCTTCAAAAAAGAATTCACCACTCTTTATCCCGGTCTTAAAGGTAAACCTTTGGCTGACTTTTGGCATGAAAGGCTAAATTTTGAAACCGACGAATTGAGTTGGGGCAACGGCAGGGAATTGGGCTTAGTATTATTGGCCTCCTTGTGTGCAGGCCTTTTGGCAAAGCTCCCTGCAATTTTTTCCCTTCCGGAAGAGTTTTTTTATTCCAGAAACATCGGTTTCATTATTTTCCCCGCACTGGCCGCTTATTTTTCCTGGAGACAAAAACTATCTTCAGCAAAAATAGCCTTATTGGCAATTGCCATCCTGATAGGGGTGCTTTATATCAACCTTCTCCCCAATGAGCCACAAAGTGACACCTTAACCCTCTCCTGCATCCATTTGATTATTGTACTATGGGTATTGTTGGGCTTTGTGTTTGTGGGCAACAGAACAAATAGCATAGGAAGACGCCTAGAATATTTACAATATAATGGAGACCTGGTTGTGATATCGGCACTCATTTGCATTGCCGGGGCAATGCTGTCTGGCATCACAATTGGCCTTTTTTCCTTGATTGGCTTAGAGATTGGCGAATTCTATTTTAAGAACTTTGTGATATTCTTTTTACCGGCTGTTCCTATCTTCGGTACCTTTCTCATCCAAAGCAACCCACTGCTGGTTGGAAAAGTCTCACCCGTGATAGCTAAAATCTTTAGTCCCTTGGTCCTGGTCATGTTATTCATTTATCTGATTGCCATGGTTTACTCAGGAAAAAACCCATACAATGACCGTGAATTTTTGCTTATTTTCAATCTCCTATTAATTGGTGTTTTGGCCATCATATTCTTTTCTGTGGCCGAAACATCAAAAAACACACAAAACAGGACAGAGCTCTGGATTCTTCTATTACTGTCGATTGTGACCATTACGGTCAATTGCATCGCATTATCTGCAATAGTTTTCCGAATTGCGGAATGGGGAATCACCCCAAACAGGGCGGCGGTTTTAGGGGCAAACCTCCTGATCCTAATCAATCTCGGGTTGGTGACTAGGCAGTTTCTAATGGCTTTGTCGGGCAGAGCAACCATTCAAGGCGTAGGGCATACCACGGCCCGATACCTGCCACTCTACGCCATATGGGCCCTTATTGTAACTTTTCTATTTCCATTCCTTTTCGGTTTTCAATAGGGAAGCTTACATAAAGGTCAAGAGCAGGGATTCGCTCCCTGCTCTTTTTCTTCTCCCCGTGCCCTTTATGCCCATTTCTCCTTCGTGCGACTTATTTTTTGAACTTCGTCGACTTTGTGACCAATTTCTCATGGCGTGACTAATTCTTAAACTTCGTGTCCGTTGTGCCCATTTCCCCTTCGTGCGACTTATTTTTTGAACTTCGCCGACTTTGTGACCATTTTCTCATGGTGTGACTAATTCTTAAACTTCGTGTCCGTTGTGCCCATTTCCCCTTCGTGCGACTTATTTTTTGAACTTCGTCGACTTTGTGACCATTTTCTCGTGATGTGACTAATTCTTAAACTTCGTGTCCGTTGTGCCCATTTCCCCTTCGTGCGACTTATTTTTTGAACTTCGCCGACTTTGTGACCATTTTCTCATGGTGTGACTAATTCTTAAACTTCGTGTCCGTTGTGCCCATTTCCCCTTCGTGCGACTTATTTTTTGAACTTCGTCGACTTTGTGACCATTTTCTCATGGTGTGACTAATTCTTAAACTTCGTGTCCGTTGTGCCCATTTCCCCTTCGTGCGACTTATTTTTTGAACTTCGTCGACTTTGTGACCATTTTCTCATGGTGTGACTAATTCTTAAACTTCGTGTCCGTTGTGCCCATTTCCCCTTCGTGCGACTTATTTTTTGAACTTCGTCGACTTTGTGACCATTTTTGTCTAAGCAACTTAGTCACCCGTTTATTACTTCGGCTCATTCACTCTTAATCGTCTTCACCGGATTGATCCACGATGCCGACAGGGACTGCAGGCTCACCACCAGAGCCGTCAAGGCCAGTCCGCCCAGGATTGTAATACCAATGGTCAAAGCACCCGGCCATTCCCTCACGGCAAACTGCTGCAGCCAATTCTGCATCAGCCACATTCCTGCCGGTATGGCCAATAAAATACCCACAATTGTAATAGTCAAAAATTCCCTATTGAACATCCAGGTAATGGAGCCGGAAGAAGCTCCAAGTACCTTGCGGATGCCGATTTCCTTGAGCCTTCCCGCAATGGTCATGGCCGTAAAGGCCAACAAGCCCATCACGGCAATCAATACCGCTAACAGCGCAGTGTAAGTCACCATTCGACTCAGTCTCTCCTCGTTTTCGTAAGCTTCAAAAACAAACTCATTGAAAGGATAGTAGTCAAAGCTTTCTCCCGGGTAGATTTTTTGGTACTCCTCCTCCAACATCGAAATAAACTGATCCGTATCTGCCCGATTGCTTCTGACCAGGACCATGGCACTGGTCCGGCTGATTTCAATATCGTTGATGCCCTCAAAAATTAAACGGGGGTTTTTGGAGATCAACACCGGGTTGATTTCTTCATACAAAGAGGCATGGTTAAAGTCCTGGATAATGCCTACCACCTCATGGGAGCCAAAATTGGCACTCGCAGGCAACTGGGCCTGCTCAAGACCATTCCAGCCCATTTGCTCGGCAAACTTCTGGTTGACCATAATCGCACTCGAGTCCAGAGTGATGTTGTCATAGAAATTCCGACCTTCCGCCAATTTCATTCCCATGGTATTAAGATAATCCCCTGTCACGAAATTGAGCTGGAAGAAAAACTGCTTGCCATCCGAATTGGTAAATCCTGCACGCCACCAGTCACCGTCCCCAAAAAGGGAAACAGAAAGGGCAGCATTTTCCACATCTGTCCTTTCCAGCAACCTTTCCCTGAAAAGATTGGCTTTCTCGAAAGTCGTTTTCATCCTGGCAGACAAATTAGTGGATGACTCGGCCTCAACAGGCACTACAAATACCTGTTCGGCCTGAAAACCCAGATCATGACTTTTCAGAACCTCCATTTGATTATACATCACCAGGGTACAGGAAATCATCAGAAAGGAGAGGAAAAACTGAAAACCCACCAATCCTTTTCTCAAGGCCTGCTTCCCAAAGCTGATGGAATAACTTCCCTTCAGCACTTTGATTGTCTTCATGCCAGACATGTAAAAGGCCGGAAATCCTCCCGCCATGGCGGTAAGCAAAGCCAATAAAATAACCATCAGAACTAGCTGCTCCCAAGAATGGCCTATGGCAAGGCTGGTATTGAAAAGCGTATTGAAATGCGGTAGGATTAGGAAAGCTAGAAGAATTGCCAACAAAAATGATAAAAGGGTAATCACCATGGACTCAAAAAGAAACTGTGTTGCCAGCTGTTTCCTTTCTGCCCCCAGTGATTTTCGTACCCCAACCTCTTTGGCCCTAACCACTGCTTTGCCAATGGCCATGGTGGTAAAGTTTATGGATCCCAAAACCAGTACGATCAGACCCAAGGCCAACAGTACATACAGCATTTGGGGGTTGGTCACACGGACGTTTCCGGGATTTTCTCCGGTATGGAAGTGGATATCCTCCAAAGCATAAGGTTCAAAATAGTAGAAGCCTTCCCTGTAATTATCCCCCAAGGCCCGCTGCATCATCGGTTCCATACCTGATTGCAAAGCGGCCTTGTCGCTTGGGGAAGTAGTCATAACATAAGTATCGGTGTTCACATTAAACCAGTTGTTCAGGGCAGTCTCAGCCTGCATGTCCCGCACCAACTCGTCGGACACCAAAGCATCTACCACAATGCTTGAATTGGCAGGCACATCCACCATGATTCCCTTCACCGTGAAGAGGATGAAATCCTCCATCAACTGCACCTCAACGGTTTTGCCCACGGCGGGCTCCTTGCCAAAGTAGCGCTCAGCGGCAGTTTCGGTGAGGATGATGTCATATTTACCTGAAAAAAGCGATGCCCTTGCACCCTCTTTGAGGCCAAAATTGAAAATCTCCAGAAACTCAGGACTCACAAAAGTAATGGGCTGCCGGTATTCTGTATTGTCAGGAAGCTTAAAAGCCCGATTTGACTGCAATACCCGTGTGGCCTTTTGTATCTGGGGAAATTCATCCTGCACCACATCTTTAAGCAAGAAGGGGGTTGAAAAAGATTGAACCATACCATCATCAAACATCTCGAACCTTTTGAGCCTGAAGATGCGGTCACCTTCTGTATGAAACTTATCAAAACTCCATTCGAACTGGACGAATAGCAGGACGATGATGGATATGGAAAGGCCAATGGACAGGCCCAAAAAATTGATAAAAGAAAAACCAAGATTCTTCCTGATGTTTCTGAGGGCAATGTAGAAGTAATGTTTTAACATGGGATCTTCATTTCTTTGAAATACCCAAAAACCATTTCCAGATTAATGCCGAAATAAACCCTCTCAAATCACCTAGATTGGACCTTTGGAACAGAAGAAGGCCATAAATTCGGACATTTTTGTTCGGGGACGGTCGGTTTCCTGAAACACCCATTATTTACTTCTTACTATTCTCTTTTTTCCACAAAAGTAATAGGCACAAACTTATCCGTAGGGGAACCAATATAATAAACAGTCCAGTTGGGATCGTGTTTGGCGAGCATCTCACTCAGGCAGTCTGCTCGGTGCCCTTGGGGATTGCTGCAGTCGTCCCAATAAAATAGCTCCACTCTATAATGCATGGTCTGCTTTTCATTGTTGATGGTCACCTCTACTTGGATATCCTGCTTGCCAGGGGCCGTGGGTATGGGTATGGCTATATGTGTCATGAGAAAACCTTTAAGAAGATTTAAAACCAAATCACTGATAACCTTGTAGCCTGCGAACTACATACCGAACAAAATCCTCTTAACCACTTAAAAATCAAAGAAACCAACCTATTTGACTTCTAAAAAACGAACATTTTTGTGCGAAAGCGGACTTTTTGCTACCGCAAAATTGAGTCCCTACTTCGTCGTCTTCCCTCCCATTTCTGTAAACACCCTATCTACCGGCTCCCAAAGTTCAATCTTATTACCTTCGGCATCCATGATGTGCACAAACTTTCCGTAATCATAGGTCTCTATATCGTCGAGAACAGTCACACCGTTAGCCTTGAGTTTTTCCACAAGACCTTCGATATTTTGAACGCGATAATTGATCATGAATTCCTTCTTGGATGGGGCAAAATACTCACTTCCCTGCTCAAAGGGACTCCATTGAAGGTAGTTAATTCCTCGGGGCGGTGGGCATTTCTAAACTCAAAACTTGACCCCCACTGGTTTACCTCCAGCCCCAAATTGTCCGCATACCATTCCCGGGTTTTTTCCGGATTCGGGGAAAAGAAAAATATCCCGCCTATGCCAGTGACTTTAGGGGTATTGTTCTTTTCAGATAATGAGTCGGTGCTCTTGTTGTGTTGCTTTGTCATATATTTAAAGGAAATGAAAGATTAAGAAGATCAATATAGGAATTTTGGTAAAGAATAAACAAGCCAGTTGCCAACCTTTTAACCCTCTATAAATCTATAATTCTCCAAAATGGGCCCCGTGTAGTTGAATCCTGCTAAATAATGCTGCAGGCCATTTTTAAAAAATCAACATCTAGTAGACACACATAGTCTTATCCAAGTTTTGGTAAAAAAAAGGACTCCTGCAGGAGTCCCAAAAAAACAATAACCAAACAATAACAAACACGAATTACCATATTCGATATGCCCTATAAGTATAGGGATTAATTTATAAAGAACCAAATAGAAATGGTGAGAATGGTTGAAGAGAAAAATTCGAAATGCGCTTGGGGCGTCTTTAAGTAAGGGAATGAGATTTGACGTCTTTCCCAAAATTAATTTGCCCATTGGTCAGGCAACTCGAAATGAGCACCCCTACAGAAAATAAACTCACCCATGTACAAGTCTCAATTTGGATATAGGGTATTGTATCATGAGAATTAATTAGGTAAAATTGTGGCTTGATTAGACTTAATTGGCCAGAGAATGGGAACTTTTCCCTAAACCAACTATGAAAAATATTCTTTTTACAATTGCGTTATACGCATTTTCCTTGTCTTTACATGGTCAAGAACAAGAAAAAACAAGGATTCTATTGATGGGCACCACCCATTTTACCCCATCCACTTCCGACAGCTACTCCAATGAGGAACTAAAATTGGATGATAAAATGATAAGGGAAATCGAAGATGTGATCCTGAAATTGGCGTCTCTTAACCCCGATCAAATTTTTATTGAGGTGCCCAGGGAAAACCAAGAAAATATTGACAAGCAATTTCAGCAATATATGGCCGGCACCTACCAGTTACAGCTTAATGAAATTGACCTTATCGGATTCCAAACAGCCAAAAGGGCGGGATTGGAAAAACTAACTTGTGTCAACTACAAGGGTAAATTTGACACCAAGCCGGTATTTGAAGCCGCAATAAATAACGGAGAGCAACATATTTTGGATAGTATGGATGTATTTGCACAAGCATATGTGCAGGAAATGAATGGTAACCCAAACCTTGAGCTGAGAGAGAATCTAGTTCACATTAACTCTTCCGAAATGTTGAATAAAAACCAAAGGCTTTATACTAAATACTTCACACTAATTGGAAGCCAAGCGGACTATGAGGGAGCAGGTTTAGTGGCGGAATGGTACAAGACCAATATCCACATATACACCAACATCATCTCCAGCATCCGACCCACAGACAAATACGTCATAGTGATTTATGGCGTTGGACATATCCCCATTCTCAAACATCTCTTCGAATCCAACCCGGATTATAAGGTAACTGAAGTGGGCGATGTGTTTGGTTCAACTATTAATCCCACCAATAACATAGAATGAAGTTTTTACTAAATCTAATAATGCTCCTCTTGATTATATTACCTTCAGGAGTAGCCCAATCCCTTTATGTCAAAAATGTGAACATTTTAGATGTCCATGATGGAACCATGCAGCCAAACATGCATCTATTAATGACAGATGGGGAAATCACTTCCATTTCCGCCAAGCCTTTGGAGAAGGGAAGCGATTACCAAATCATCGATGGCTCGGGGAAATATGCTATTCCTGGACTATTTGAAATGCACGCCCATTTTGGCCAACCTGGGTGGGTCCCCATGTATCTTAGCTATGGGGTCACAGGAATCAGAATCATGAGTGGGAATGACCAGCTGCTTGCCATGAGGGACTCACTGGAGGCAACAAATCTGCCCCAACCTGATCTTTACATTGCATCCCCTTTGATCGACGGCAACCCTCCGCTATGGGGAGAGCAGCATACCGAACCCGCCATCGACACCAACACCCCTGTAAACCCTATTCTCCAATCCTATGTAGACAAAGGGTATAAAGAATTAAAGGTTTACAACAGGCTGCCTGAAAATAAATACCTGGAAATATTGGAGTTCGCCCAGCAAAATGGACTGAGGGTTTCCGGCCACCTTCCCTATACCCTGACGGAGGAAAATTTCGCCGATCCCAGACACCGATCAATTGAGCATATGGATGGGTTTGTCCAGCTTGACCCAAGCAGCAGAAGTAAGGATTGGACGCTCATTGGGGAAGAGGAAAAGAACAGAACAGCCTTGTACCATACTTTTCAATTGAAAGAAATTGAGAATTATGTTCAAAAAATTAAAGACAATCAGGTATGGCTCTGCCCTACCCTGGCCCTTTATGCCAATATGGGCAGCGAGCAGATCAAGTCGGAAATCAAGGAGTCAAGGTATGGAAAGGAATTAGCCGGACTGATGAATTGGTGGAAGGCTGCTGAGGGAAATGCGCCAACCTTTGCCGTGAAAGACAGCCTGCATCAAGAAATACTTAAAAAATATTTCCTCGATTACCCTGACCGGATTCTAGCGGGCACAGATAGTCCAAACCCCTACAACCCACCCGGCCTGGGCCTTCACTTTGAGCTGTATCATTTGAGCCAAGTTGGATTCACCAATGCCCAAGTCCTTAAAATCGCCACTTTGAATGCCGCCGAATACCTGGGGATAGCCTCCCAGCTGGGCTCAATCGAAGAAGGTAAGGTTGCCAATGTTGTTTTGCTAAACTCCAACCCACTGGAAGACATCCAATACACAAGAGATATTCATGCGGTAATTGTTAAGGGAACACCAGTAAAGTAGTTTAAAGGTTGAATTCGGATGGCACATTCTAAATTAATCAACCATCTACCGATACGCATGGAGCCAAAAACAGTATTAAAAATTTTCGCCCTCTGAGAATTTCATCCCAACTTTATTAAAAGTAATCTTGCCACTGATTATTTTGGTGCCGCTTCTACTAATATACTTCAATACGGTAAAACTAAGAGATAAAAACACAAAACAAAGAACCCCAGTAATCATATCAACCTTGACTTTAATTATCGGGATGGGGGATTTGTAGATGCATTTACCGACAACTTATTGATTGGAGGCCTTCTTGCAGGATGGGGCACTTTCAATGCAATGGACAGCATCGGGTTATTCATCAAACCTGGCAGGTTTAAAATCATCACTCACTCCTCAGCGCCCTTACTGGGTTCATCAGGCTCATGAGTTGCTCCTTGACACTATTCTACCTTTTAATCAACTCCTCAAATTCCTTTCGGATTTTAGCAGAGGTCTGGTTTTCCAGTACTTCCAGGAGATGTGGCGTGGTGGCCACCTGCTCTCGATTTACCGCCACCATAAAGTCCACAAATTTTTCATAACCAAGGCGGTTTTCCAACTGATATAAGATATATGGTCCTTTTTCATAGATCAGTGCATCACCATATCTCCCAAACCTATCTCCTCCCAATAGAGGAGGCAGTTTTTCAGCACGGTCTGCAAGCTTCTCGATGATCATGTTAAACTTATCTTCCCCCTGCTCATAGCGAATAAACATCATCTCTGAATATTGGGCAAATGATTCAGTCAGCCATTTTTCGGTGGTAAGGGCATCGCCCCTGTTCCACCAGAAATGGGATATCTCATGCGCCAAAGTTGCGATATTTTCATGTGGCTTTGCAAATACTACCGAAGGCTTAAAGGACCTGGTGACCTTATGTTCATCATACGGAATCGGTCTGTAAAGCACAGAACAGAAAGTAACGGGTTCCTCTCTGGCAAAAGTACTGTTGAAGAAATCAAATATCCTCAAGGCCGCATCTCCTACATATCGGGCACTGTCTGCATATTCGGAAAACACCCTGACTTCTTTACCATCAGCTGAATAATCATATAAACCTACACCATTCTTTTGATTATTGCTGGCCAAAATGGGATTGATATAATAGGATGTGGTACCCGATGTCACCTCGACTTCCTGTGTAAGTTTACCTTTCTGTACATCTATAAGTTTATAATTTACATCATCCACAACTGCCTTGATTCTATAATCAAAACTTTCCAGTGTACTAAATACGGGAAGGATCATAAAGTCCGGGTCAATATCCACCCACTGATATTCCTCAATCCAAAATCCTTGGGAGGGTTTACCTGAATAAGCAAATGAAAAGGCAATTTCCTCCCCTTCCGACAGGGCTTCTTTAAAGTCTATTGTGAGAGTAGCAAAGGGTTTTGCTTCCTGATCAAAACTATAGCTTTTCACTAGGTCACCATCTACTGATTGGATCTCCATTGCTGAATCCATCCAAAAGCTTGTGCTTGCACGGGCACTGTCTTTTACTACAAAAGTAATATTAAGTGTTGCCTCGATAGCTTCATCTTCTATTGATATCTTCAGTTCTCCTTCTACAAGGGTTGGTTTTTTCTCCTTTTTGGACTCCGCTCCAAAATTAGTGGTGTAAAATGCTAAAGCAATTAAAAGTAAAGTGGCAAGCTTATTCATTTCCATATTTTTTTTCAATCATTTTTATCAGCTGAGGAATAAACTTCTTAAAGTTTTGCTCCTCACTGTGTGGAAAATATTCCTTCGCGAGAATTTCCAACCAATTCCCGGTACAGCGGACTAGCCGCTCATTGAAAGAACAAATAATATTTTCATTACACACCTTATAAAAAATCAGTCAGCTTGGGATGTGGCCAACTTCAATTTTTTGCCTTTCTCATTTTCAATCAATTGCCGCATATGCAACAATGCAAATTCGAGGGCATCCTCTGATTTGTCCAAAAAGACATCGGGAGCAATACCATATGGGTCTATAGGATTGGTATCTACATCCAGGGACCTCACGCTCAAAGGATATCTCAAAGTCACGCAGCCCAGCTCCAGTTCAGCACCGTTAAACCCGTCTATTATACCTGCTGTGTTCTGGCCATAAACAGTTACCCGAGAACTTTTTTTGGCTCTCAAAACAAAGGTTTCTCCCGAACTGATGGTTTTGTCGCTAGTAAGCACAGCTATTCTTCTTGGTTGGGTATATAGCGTATCCGGGTTGTAAGTATAGGTTTCGCCGCCAAAAGCCAATAAAGTATCCATGCTACTATAAAATAACTTATACATGGCCTTTTCCTCTTCATCCTCTAGTTCATCAACATCTTCCTCAGCAACCTCTGCTCCCATTTGAGTTTTATTATAAGCACTCAGGTAGTGGTAAACATTCGGCATTTCTATGGGGCCGGAAAGGATATAGGGCATCAAAGGATAGTAGACATAATCATATCCACCGCTATTCTGCCGTACATCCACAACCATGAAAGAAGCCTTAACTAACTGCTCATGGTACTCCTCTAAGACTTTTTCCAGGCTTTCAATAGAAGAAGGCGAAAAGCTGGGAAACCTGAAATAAGGAACCTCTCCATTAAGCATTTCGAAATGAAAGCCCTCATAGGCCAGTGTCTCGGGTTGAACTTTTAAACTACCCTGATCTTCAGGCCATACTTTGTACCATTCATTCAAACCTTCAAATTGTAGTAGTCCTGCATTTTTTAGTTTGGATTCCACCGATTTAGGCCGGCGGTCACCCAAATAAAAAGTAGCTTTATAATCATTACCGTAAACTTTCTGCAGAGTAAATTTTACCTCATCCGGGTGCCAGTCCGGATTTTTACTTTCTAGTATCACCCCGACAAAGTCTCTCCTTTTGCCAACAGGATCTTCTTCAGGTATGATGGCCACCCGATAGCTTCCGCTTTCCCAAATGCCAAGCAAATCCTCCGATTCAGCCTCGGCGACAAACCTTTTTTTAAAGTTGTCTTCCCCTAACACAACTCGCTCATTAAAAACCTCCCCATTCTCTTGGAAATTAAGCCACATATGTCCGTCCCTGAAAAATCCCAACCAGGTGTTGAGTACCTTTTTGCATTCCTCAAAATCGGAGGTAGTTTCAGCCTGTTGCCTCATCACTGCTGTAAAGGCCTTATAAATTTCCCGGTTAATATCCGTAACCTTAAATTGAAACAGAGAATAGTTTTGTTCTACTCCTACAGCCAAGGCATAAAACGACTCCCCACAGGAGCATTTCACAGGCGAATCTTCCAAATTCTCAGCAATTTCAGCCTCCTTTTGCCCGAAGCTTGAAAAGATTATAAAGATTAATAGCAATGTAAATGAATGCTTCATAGGTAGATAAGTTAAATTAAGAGCCCTTTCGTGGGATAGAAAAACATTACCGGTGGCAGGTTGAATAACCTCATAAACTACGCAGTACAGCGCCAGGGATTAATTGAGAGAAAACAACTCAAAACAAAGCTTGTCAATATTTTCCTTTTTAGAGCTTAACCCCGATACATTCGAAAGGATAATTACAGCCGTTTTCTTTACCGGGTCAATTACCATGGAGGAGGAATAGCCCCCGGTACCGCCGTTGTGCCAGTAAGCATTATTGCCATTTTGTGATTTGAGTATGTGCCATCCTAGCCCCATATCCATCGTATTATTGATCGAGTGGGTTGACTCCCTTAACAAAGCCAGTACTTTATCGTCCTCATTAAAATTGGCTTTTGCGAATTTTACCAGATCTTCGAGCGTGGATAAGACCCCACCGGCACCACTCAGCACATCGAAGTCCCAATTGGAAACAACCTCACCTTTAGGGTTCATACCCTGTACCCGTTCACGCCGAATATCTTCTACCCGCATATAGGTATTCCCCATGTCATATTTAACAAATACCAATTCATCGACAAGTTGCTCGTAGGACTTCCCCTGTGACATTGCCATACTATACCCCAAAAGGCCTACACCCAGATTGGAGTATTCATAGTCACCAGGTTTGGATATCTCCAGTTGTTGTTTTAAATAATCCTCCAGCTTTTCCTCTCCATAATATTTAAATGGGTTTTCCGGGTCCATTCCTTCAAAGTTACTCGGCATTCGGGGCAATCCTGAGGTGTGGTTTGCAAGTTGCAGGTATGTAATTCGAGAATTTTTGTGAAAATCAAAAGGAAACCATGTGTTTACTTCTCCTTCCAAGTCAAGTTGCCCTTCATTCACAAGAGTTGCCAACACTGCCGCTGTAAACACTTTGGTGATGGAGCCGATTTCAAAAACCTTATGATGGTTTTCAATAGGGCGAACAGCTTCCTCGCCAACAAATGTCCCATAATAGCTTGACACCCCTTCACTGATTACTGCAATAGCGAGCTCGGTGTTCTCTGGAAATTGGTTGACCTTGGAAAAGATTGACGATGCAAATTTCTCGGGGTAGTCGGTAAGTCCGTTTTCCCGCTCGGCCAATTCAGCCTCTTCTTCATATGGCCTGACCAGTAATCCACTGATTTCGTTTTGATCGTTTAGGGCAATATTGACTAATAAAACCTCTTTATCAAAGGTGGTTTTATATACTGCTGAAATGCTCTGTTCAAATTTGATGAATTCCATATCCTGGATGTCGCCAAATTGATTTCGAAGGTCGTTTAAAAATTTACGGGTATTCTCAACAGGCAGGGCACTTTTCATCTGGGCGGAAAACACCTCAAAAATTTGATCGTAATCTTCATCATTGAAATTGCTTTTGAATCTTTCAGCATTTTCGGTATGATTTTCTGATTGGGCAAATAGATTAGCAGTAAGGCATCCAAAAATCAAGAGGGTAAGTAAATATCTCATAGGGAGCATATATATTGCTATTTGACAATTGATATAGCTAAGATAGCTCATTTTTGATTACCCGTATAATGAATTATACTTCTTTCCGCATATCTGCGCCCATAGGGAGGTGGTAGTGAGGTCAAAGCCTTGGGAAATTTACACTTTATTCATCTACCCATTAGCATCCTCCGCGTGAAAAGCCAGGAGAACCTCCAATCCAATAGCAGTTTATAACCAAACCCACAATAAATATCATATTAGAAATACCCAATAATTACAAACATCAACATTTTTATTTTTCACTCTTTTTTTTTTATACAATTTATAAACACAATAAATTGTTGATCTCAGGCTATTAAATTCATTATAAATTAAGACACCAAATAATTTCAATCCTCCCAAAATAAATTTTCATTACTCAAAGATCATTGTTTCAATACAAAAAAATGCTTTGTATGTATAGACATACATTTTTATTAAAACCCTTATACACTTTATCAAAATTAGATTTAAATAAGCTGTAAACTACCTCTAATCAGGTATTTATACATATAACTATTCTAGTATATAACTACACAAAACCTTAAAATCCAATTCTAATCTATTTGAATAACATATTAAAAAACTCTACTTATTTACTTTTATGTTATTAATAACCTTGGTTCCCTATCGGGGGTATTCCGACAGGGATCCTTCACCTTTTGATCCCCCACAGCTTGAGGAGCGATATACATGGGATTTTAATCAGCCTGCGACGCTATCCAGTGAGAATGGATGGCCATGGAAAACTAAGGCATTGATTGATATCGGTGGCGTGAGATATAAGTTTCATGGCGGAATTAATGGTGACCTCACAAACCAAAATTCAGGAGGAAACCATAACAGTCCAAGTTTAAGAAAAGAGGGAGGAGGTACTGAATCGCTTATTATTGAGAGAGAAGACGGTCAGCCATTCAAATTTTACGGGCTTTGGTTGAAAAACCAATCTATTTATGCCAGCCGAAAAAGTGAAACAACCTTAAATCACACTAAATTATAGCCTTATTCATCTTTAATATAATTTGTGACAAAATTTATTTAATTCACCCCAAACCCGGTGAACGACGGGTTTTAACAGGTGAACGACGGGCTACCTACAGTAAAAAGAGACAAAACCTCAAATTCCACAAATCTAATGCCTTATTCCTATGTAATATCATCCTCGATAAATTGGACAGACTTCAAGCAAAATTCTGTGAACGACGGATTTTAACTGGTGAACGACGGGCTGCCTGCCGTAAAACGTGAAAACAACTCATAATACCCCTAATCCATAGCTTTAGTCCTATATAATATAATCTGCGATAAATTATATAGGGAATAGACCGAATCCCGTGAACGACCGGTTTTAACTGGTAAACAGCATGCTGCCTACCGTAAAAATTAAAAAAACCTCAAATATCCCTAATCCATTGCCCTTTTCCTTAATAATATTGTCCGCAATTTAACCGGATAGAGTCCAATCAAAATCCCGTGAACGACGGTTTTTAACTGGTGAACTACGGGCTGCCAGCTTTAAATGGCAGAATCGTAGAGAAACAGAAAGATTACTAGTGTTCATACCTGAGAAACATACTGGATAAGAAAATTTGTTAGAAGTGGATTATTGGCAATTCCTTCCTTTCCTAATTGCAAGTTGGAAATGATATTTGGGTGTAGTTGCACCTACACCCTGTCAAAACCAAAAATCACAATTGAATTTGACCTTGATGACCACTACAGGCGAGGCAAGGGGGATATCGGATGGGCATGAAAGATTCCTTGAAATTTATTTCTAAAAAATTAGGGTTTAGTTGTTTTTTTAATTACAATTGCTTTACTAAACATTTAATTTTAATTAAATACAATATTTATGAAAATAGGTGCTTAAATGATTTGAACCATACAACGGTGAAGGTTGAGGTCAGTAATGGGAGACCGGTCATTTTTAAAGCCAGAACATCCGGTTTTTTGGGTATCAGTTTCAACCACCACATCTGGGTCTGTGACGGATTCCGAACTACGTATCATACGAACCAGTATTATATGAACTGGGGCTGGAGCGGTGGTGGCAACGGATTGTACAACATCAACCACTGGCAGGCAAATGGGACTGACAATAATTATAATAAAGGCAGAAAAATGATTATAGTCCATTAAGACATGAAAAACATACTATATATCCCTTTGATACTGCTGGCTGCTTGTGAAACACCGGTTTGCTGTGATCCAGGACCGGAGCCTTTTAGAGCAATAGTATTAACCCAAGAAGGCAGTGATTATCTGGCGCAAAGTGCTAAAGACTTGATACAGGTATTCTTTATTGATAGTGGCGTTAAGAAATACTTAGATCCTCAGGTAGGATTAGTCAACGACACCTACCGTCTTTATGAACCTAATATTCCCATGAGAAGTGTACAAGGATTCAAGGACTTTTACCTTCAAATAGGCAATGAAGTGGATACCCTTTTTGTTGATGTAGGAAAAAACAACAGGTATAACACTGTCAGGTTCAATGGTGAAACCGCAGGAACACTTCCGACTAATGTCCCCAACCCTGCTTACACCTACATTCTGATCAAAAAATAAAGAGTGGAAACCTTCTTAGACTTGCAGTAGATAATATGAATGGCCAAGACGAGATAGGACAAACAGGGGGATGTTTACGACCCCACTTTCAGAAACCTGTTCGAGATGGACTATAAATTAAAAATAATCAATAGATGAAATTTGTTATTGCAATTTCTCCATAAACATAGGCATTTCCGCCTGTGAAATACCAGTCTGCTGCACACAACCCCCAAGCCCAATGGAATTAAACACTTTCCACTTGCTTCAGCTAGTGGTGAACGACTCCTCATCCCTGATAAGGCTTTAGCCACGATTCTTAACCAGGTAATCGCCAAAAAATGCAAATCACGGGGGACTTCCGGTATGGATTGAAGAAATTGTTTGTAATTTGTCGTTCCCAGTTCGACCCCATTCGGGGTCGTGGGAATTGATTAGGGGTGCGCAATCCATGGGTTGCACCCATGGTTATTGAAAAGTTGGACCCCATTCGGGGTCGGATAAGTAACTAGAGCTCTTTGTCGCCGCTTGGCGGTCTCTACCCCCCTAAACCAGGCCGCAGGCCGAATAAATTCATAACCATCTCAGTTTAGAAGCCTGTCTTCCGACAAAGGCAGGGTTATTTCCCGATAACCGCTTAGCGGATTGGGAAAGGCCCAATCAGTTTGAAAGCAACCCGTTGTGCGAATGTCTTCAGACTTCGCACAACTGAGTGGAGAGTCTCCGACTCGAGTGCAGGTATCAGTTTAAACCGCAGAACTTGTCCCGATGAGCCCCTATAAATATTTAGAGCGAATCGGGAAGCGCAGAGAGAAATTAGTAAGAGAAAGAAAGTCTGAGGTGAAAAGAATCGTGTTGGTTTAGAATTTACACCAAAATATGAGAACTGTAAATAGCTTATTTCTAACAGATTTTAACCCCAAAGAGAACCCCTCATAAATTGTTATTTTGAAATATTAAATATTGTTGCTTTATTGCGTTACAAAATCATTTCAAAACCAAATATTACACCTATCAATATAGGATATGCTAAAGAATAAACTAGGATTATATTTAACTCTTTGCTGTACATTATTGGCAATCATATCCCTTCAATATGAGATTATTGGAAAAGAAACGGTTATAGTGGTTTTTCTGGTACCGTCCCTACTATCATTGATATTCGTACTTTTCCGTAAAAATGCTTACTATAAATGAAAAGCATAATTTATTTGGAAGTATTCTTAGCTATAACCCCCATAAGCACCATCGTGCTTTTTCCTGAATAATTACAAGTTTCTTTTGGGTTATAGGCTACAAGACTGCTTATACTATCAGGAGTACTAATAAATAGATGTATTAGTAATAATAAATCAAAAATCAACAAGTGATAAAACTGCTAATTAATATTGACTAGCAGTTATTATTTAATAGGTTACTCCATTCCACAACTCTGCCCGAGCTAGAATTACGGCTAAAGCCTGAAAATTGTATACACGCCAATCCTTCAACTAAAGTTGGAGAAAAGTAGGCACCCTTACCATAACCTTGATCTTTTAACCGCCACTCCGAAATTCATATGGAGCGTCCCTCTGGGACTTATTTGCAGGCGGGGGTTGCTGCCCGACGGTTGCTACCGGCGAAGGTGCAGAGAAAAAGGCGGTGGGTACCACTTGCTCCCGCTTAAATCAGTCGTGATCCATTACTTGTCGATAGTCAAATTGGCAATGTAACTTTCAATATCTATGGTTCTGTTTCTTGACAGGTTGAGTTTGGGCCGATCTGCAATCTGACGCCACATTGTGCCTTCCCTATGGTAGTTGAGTTGGCTTTGAGAATTCGATCTCTTTGTCTCGATATTCCATCCATTCACTTTGAGCGATCCTTAGCTTTTCATTTTGCCATGAAGCTCCTTGTCAACTTGGTGTGTTCTATCGACCTGTTGAACAACTCTCCTCCCTATCTTCAAGCTTTGCAAATTATTATAAACCCAAAATTTGCTTAATTGTCTCTTTATCAACTCCTCCCCCTGCAAAATCATCAAAGACCTTTGAAGTAGCTGTAATCAAATGGTTTTCAATGAAGGGAGCGCCTTCTGTAGCTCCCTGAACCGGATCTTTTAGACAACATTCCCATTCCAAAACTGCCCATCCATCAAAACCATATTGTGTAAGTTTCGAGAAAATAGCGTTAAAATCCACTTGACCGTCACCAAGGCTTCTAAATCTTCCTGCACGGTCCACCCAGCTTTGGTAGCCTCCATACACCCCCTGCTTCCCGCTCGGGTTAAACTCGGCATCCTTTACATGGAACATCTTTATTCTTTCGTGGTAATAATCTATGAACTTTTTGTAATCCAGGCATTGCAGCACAAAATGTGAAGGGTCGTAAAGTATATTGGCGCGCTTATGGCCACCCACTTTGTCCAGGAACATCTCGAAGGTTACCCCATCGTGAAGGTCCTCTCCCGGATGGAGCTCATAGCAGACATCCACTCCGGCTTCATCGAAGGCGTCCAATATTGGCATCCAACGTTTTGCCAGTTCTTCAAAGCCCATATCCACCAAACCAGCAGGCCTTTGGGGCCATGGATAAATAGTATGCCACAGCAATGCTCCCGAAAAGGTAGCATGGGCGGTCAGGCCAAAGTTGGCCGAAGCCTTGGCAGCAAGCTTCATCTGGTCAACCGCCCAAGCGGTCCTGGCTTCCGGGTTGTTTTTGACACTGTCAGGAGCAAACCCATCAAAACCTACATTATAAGCAGGGTTCACAGCCACCAACTGACCCTGCAAATGAGTGGAAAGCTCCGTTATTTCAAGTCCTAATTCTTTTAGGACACCTTGTATCTCCTGGCAGTAATCCTTGGATTCGGCAGCCTTTTTCAGGTCTATACAGCGGGCATCCCAGGTGGGAATTTGCACTCCCTTGTAGCCAAGACCGGCCACCCATCTCCCTATGTTTTCCAAACTGTTGAAAGGGGCTTCATCCCCCATGAATTGCGCTAAAAATATAGCGGGACCTTTAACTGATTTCATCCGATTTCAATTTTTACTTTTCAAACTTTATCCTTTTGTTTTCCTTTCTCTACCGCAGGGCTATTGCCCGATGAAGACTAGCACCACCCTTATCCCCCCCGCTGTGGCCATAGCCACCAACCGGGGAATCACCTCATTACCATCTACCCACACGCACCAGGCCGGAAGCCAAATAAACTCTTAAACTCCGCAATTAAGAAACTCTTTGCTATACTAAAGGAACTTTATAACCTCAAATCCTCCTACTTTGAACTTCCTCAATCAATTTAAGTAGAACTAGCGCCTTATCCAACCGGTCAAAAGGAAATGGTTCAGGAAAAGGCAGTTTAGAAGCCTGTCTGACGCCAAAGGCAAGTGTATTTCCCGATAACCGCTTCGCGGATCAAAAATTGCATGTATAGCATTTGACACCAATGGTATAATAACTTATGTCAATGATCGATATAAAACCGGTCACCCAGATTTCTTCTGTATCAGCATATTTGGCCAATGAGGATATTTCCCAAGAGGAATTTCGTGATTTGGTAAATTATATGAGGAGTGCCGCTGATTCCATTGATACTTACACGCGTGAACTCAATGAAGTTTTAAGCCAATTAAAATGAGTTTCTCGGTTTTGAGCCTTTATACCTGAGCAGAGAGTCTCCGACTCGAGGGAACGTTTGAAAATTACCGCGAAATTCGCTTATTGAAGAGAATTGAAAAGGCCTTCAGACTTGGTCTACGCTTAAAGGGGTAAATTGGCATTCCGGAAATTCCATAGCCACCTCTACCCCCACATCAGGTAAATTTCTCATCGTAACAGTACCGTGGTTTTTGGAAATATAGGAACTTGCAAGTTTTAGGCCTATTCCCGTGCCGGTTTTGGACTCCCCTATCAATTGCCCATTATTGAATTTATCAATTATGGCTTCAGGTACAGGTTTGCCTTCATTCATTAGGATTATTATGACTCTGCCTTCAACTTTTCTACAAATAATAGAAATATACCCCCCTGCCGGGGTAAATTTCACTGCATTTGCCAGTACATTTCTAATTCCGATCATGACCATCTGTGTATCTGCCATGATATAGGCTGAAGTTTCTGCCTTAACATCTACTATTAAAGATTTTTCCTTGATAGCCACGTCCAAAAACTCGAGAACCGTGTAAATCAAACTGTCCACTTGGATGCTACTGGCATTAAGCCTTTCGCCGTCCATTTGCTCCATAGCCCAGTGAAGAAGATTTTCAAGTGACATGTTTAACTGCTTAGCCTGCAAACTTAGCTGGGGCAATAGTTCCTTGAGTTCCTCTAAGGTAAATTCATCCTGACTGGCCATTTCGGTGACCGTCGCGATGGATCTTACAGGTCCCTTGAGGTCATGGCCCAACACTTTGAAAATTTGCTGTTGGTGGATATTGAGCGCCTCGGTGTGCTGGGAAAGCTCATTGATTTCTTGGTTTCTTTTTTCCAGCAGGCTATAAAGAATACGCGTATTTTCCCATTTCTTTAAAATGAGATATACCAAGCCCAGGGAGGTAGCCAAAAAGACAAATAATAAGAGGATTATATAGCGCTGTTTGACTAAACTCCTTTCTTTGAAGTCCAGTTCTTGGTTATAAAGTGATTGCTGTTTATCCACAATTGCATTGGCCTCCAGTCGGGCAATCTCCAAACTATTCTCCTTTCTGCTTAGTGAATCTTTCAATACAGCATGTCTTTTAGTATAATTCAAGGCTTCCTTAAAAGAATCCATATACTCGTAAAGTTGGGAAATAGCATATAATGCATTAACCCTATTTTGCAAAGAGCCGAATTGATCCGCAAGATCAAGTGACCTTTTGGCATATTGTAAAGCTTGCCCATAATCTTTGGTATAGGTATAATAGCGGGTTTGGCTAACCAACGCATAGGAGAGCACATCGTAATCATCATCAAGCTCTGCTAGATACAGACCTTTGTCAAAATAAATTTTAACAGAATCCATCAAGCCCTCCCTGCCAAAATTATTTCCCAAATTGAGATACAGGTTAGCCAAATCGGTAATGTTGCCCGCATTTTTCAGTATTTTGATAGCCTCATGATAAATGCTTAGGGTCTCTTCCAGATTACCTAATTGTAACTTAGCATTAGCTTGATTTAACATAAAATTGGCTATAACGACTGGCTCCTGATTATAATCACTGGATTGAATCGCCTTTAAGTGATAATCAAGAGCGGTAGCAAAATCTTCCATCTCATAATAGACCAACCCCACATTGTTGTAAACACTCGCCAGTTTATTTACATCATTAAGCGCTTCAAAAACTTTGGCCGCCTGTAAATAAAAACTTATAGCTTCCGATAAATTCCCTTTTTGGTAATGATAAATACCCAAATAAGAATAGCCTTTGGCTATACCTTTGGAATAACTAATTGCTCTACTAGAGTTAAGTGTCCACTGTGCATAAAAAAGTAAACTGTCAAGATGGGAGCCCCTGAATTCATACGCCAGATCTGCAATACTGTCGATTTGAGTCGTATCTTCTAATAACTCTGAAGGGAATAGATCATTTTGAATCTGGTAGCTGAAGGAATGCTGGGCAGAAGTCAACGTTACCACCAATACCAAAAGAATGATTAAAGGTGCTAACTTAACCATAATTACACTGATGAGGGGTCAAATTAACAAATTAATAGAATTTAAAAGAAGAATAGTTGATTATTTTTTTACAGAAACATTCACCTCCCCGTGCCCTTCATTGAGATGAATGAACCTGACTCTTATAAAGCCCATCCCATCATCTATATTTATATATGATTATTGGTTGCGGTCCAAACAAGTGGCCAATAACCTCCCTGGCTGACAAAATATCTGAGGATAGCAATCCGGTCATCGTCTCTACCTATGCTGAGCAATTAGAACTATACTGTTCACGAATTGGAAAAGTTAGGAGGTTAGGGAGTCTAATCTGCGTTTTAGTTTTTGTAGATTTTGCTGTTTCTTTTGCTCCCGATAATCCGTACCAAAGGCAGTATGGTAAATATGCCTCTTCAAAAAGTCTATTTGAATTTTAAGCCAGGTTGTCAAATTCAATTCTGGGTCAAAATGCCTCATTTCATTAAATAGCCTTTCGCTTTTGTCTTCAAACCCCTCAGTCCCCAGATAATCCAAGTCGGCATCTGCCAATATTTTTTCCATAATAGTAACTGGGGCTTGCGGTATTTTTGTAGCCATAATCATCCCGCAAACTTTTTCTACCTGCTCCGATGAAAAACCAAATTCGGGAAGGTCTTCCCTTACCATGCCACATCCTAGTTCCTCATGGTTTTCTCTTTGAATTATAAAACCTGCATCGTGATACACGGCTGCTGTTTGGATAAGCAAAAGTTCCTCCGGTCCTAAATTTTCATGGTTTGCTAGCAGGAGGCAGTTTTGTAACACATCAAGGGTATGCCCGACGTTGTGATATAAAAGATAGGCTGGAAGATTCCGTTGAAGTTTGGGAATAATCTGGTCATAGACAGTTTTGAAATTCACCATTTTTAATGCTGCTCTGCCTTTCTTTTGATCAGTCCACCTTTTACTTCTTTAATGCTTTGTATGTAAAAAAAGGCCTCAGCATCTATCTCATTGACAGCCTCCTTAATCCTATGGATTTCCAATCGGGTGACAATAGTCATAATGATGTCACATTCATATTTTAAATGAAAGTTTTCAGGCAGATAGCCCCTTTCTCCTTTATACACGGAAATAGCTTTCCCGAAATTATTGACTATTAGACTTTTAATTTGTTCGTGTTCTTTGGAGATAATGGTCAGGGCAGTGTATTCCTCAAACCCATCCACCACATAATCGGAGGTTTTCATGGCCGTGAAGTAAACCAATATGGAATACATGGCCGTCTCTATTCCAAATTTAAAAGCCGCTCCCAAGATGATGATGGTATTTAAGGCAAGGATTATCTCCCCTGAAGTAAATCCGGATTTTTTCTTTGTGTAATACCCTATGACTTCCAGCCCATCTATTACTCCTCCCCCTCTTATGACAAATCCTATCCCCATCCCAATAAAAAAACCTCCAAATACTGCTATCAAAACCTTGTCTGTAGTGAATATGGGGATTTCAATAAAATACATTCCGGCTGCCAACAGCAATACCGCAATTAGAGCTTTCAAGCTGAATGTTTGGCCAATTTTACTATAGCCTATAATCAGAAAAGGAAGGTTGAAAACTATCAAAAGAATGCTGATATGTACATTGGCAAATCCTTTGACCAATATGGAGATGCCCGTGATTCCCCCATCTAGAAAATTATTGGGTACCATAAAACCCTGAAGTCCTACTACTGCAAAAGCAACCCCAATTATCGTAAAGGCTATCGATTTAAATGAAAAAATAGACTTCCAATTAATTTTTTTCAAATCACTCATTATTCTTAATTTAAATCTTTGCCCGGAACAGTCCCGATCATCCAAAACTCGGCAGGATTGCCATGTTGTTTTTAAATATAAACTCTTAATTTCCTACTCCAAAACTTCGTAGACCACCACAGGGTCCTTTTTATTCTTTAATTTCAATACATTGGATTCTTTGCAATTGAAAGATTCCTTTACCTTCTGATAATTGGATTCGGTAATGAGAATCTGGTTTTTGTCTGCAGCGGCCTGCAGCCTGGCTGCGACATTTACAATATCCCCTATAACCGTAAAGTCGAACCTTTTGAGGGTGGTGGAACCGATATTACCAGACACCATCTCCCCAGAATTGATACCTATAGACACCTGAGGCTTAAATTCAGCTTTACCTTGAAATCCCGGCAATCCATCCAAGGTTTGTCTAATGGCCAGGCAACTGTCAATTGCTCTATCCAAATGATAATCACCGGTAAACACCGCCATGATTGCATCGCCTATAAATTTATCTACCACCCCTCCTTCCTTGATTATCTCCTGTACCATGATGTCAAAATAGCAGTTCAACAGCTCCACTACCTTATCCGGTGACTCATTTTCACTGATGCTGGTAAAACTGCATATATCGATAAAGGCCACTGTTCCTTCCACACTTTCATTAAGAAACATGGCTTTTTCTATTTCCACCCCACCCATAAAATTTAAGACGGTTTCATCCACGTACATCTTGAGGATATTGTTTTCCTTAACAGCCTTAAGGGTTTCTCTAATCATCAACACATGCTTCAGGGTCCTATCAATAGTAAGTTCCAAATCCGCAAAATTCACGGGTTTGGTCACAAAATCAAATGCTCCTCTGTTCATAGCCAGGCGGATATTGTCCATATCCCCATAGGCGGATACAATCACGGATTTTAGGAGAGAATTCTGCTCATTGAGCTTGGAGAGCAGAGTCAGCCCGTCCATTTCGGGCATATTGATATCACTGAGAACCAAGTCTACATCTTTATGGTCTTTAAGCTTCTCCAAGGCATGTCTGCCATTGATGGCAAAAATAAATTCATATTCACTTTGTCGGATTTTTTGCCTGAATTTCTGTTTGATTAAAATTTCCAAATCCTCCTCGTCATCTACCACTAATATCTTTGCCATTTCTTTTTCCTTATCTTATTGCAGTAAATTGTTGATCTCTTTTTTAAGGGATTCAAAGTCTATGGGTTTGGTGAAAAATCCCGTGGCTCCTGAATCCATGGCTTTATCATGATTTTCTTGGTCGCCATAGGCTGAAATCATGCTTACCTGTAGCTCAGGGTAGCGAGCTTTTACTTCTTCCAATAACTCCAGGCCACTCATGCCCGGCATGTTGATATCGGAAAACATGTACATTACCTTTGGAGGGTTGCTTTCCTCGAGAATATCCAAGGCCTCCCTTCCGGAAAAAGCAAAAACAAGCTCTAGGTTGCCAGTTTTGATTTCCTTTCTGAACTTTTGTCTAAAAAGCGTCTCTACATCCTTTTCATCATCGACTATTAGTATTTTCATATGTCTTTATATGTTATCATAAGGTAGAGTAATTGTAAATACGGTTCCTCGGCAACTCTCTTCCAATCCGATTTCCGCGTTGAATTGATCGTTTGAATCATTGTGTCCTACTTCTAAATTACCTCCGTGTGCTTTAATGATATCATAACTAAGCGACAACCCAAGTCCTGTTCCTTCGCCAGTAGGCTTGGTGGTAAAGAAGGGTTGAAAGATTTTAGCCTTAATGGCCTGGGGTATACCTATGCCGTTATCCCTAATGGTGATCATCACATTCCCTCTGCCATGATCAGAATAAAGAGCGGTGGCTACTTCAACTTTAGGTGTATAGTCCTGTATTCCCTTTTCCTGGAGGTTTTTGGCTTGCTGATTGACGGCATAAAAGGCATTGTTGATAAGGTTAAGAAAGACTCTACCTATATCCTGGGGGACAATGTTTATACTTGGAAGATCTGGATGGAGGTCCAACTTAAAACTTGCATTGAAGGATTTATCCTTTGCACGTAAGCCATGGTAAGATAGCCTGAGATACTCCTCAGCAAGGGCGTTAATGTCCGTAAGGGATTTCTCTTCAGAATTATTCCGGCTGTGCATCAGCATTCCCTTGACTATGGCATCGGCACGTTTGCCATGGTGGTTTATTTTTTCCAGGTTTAGTTTGATATCTTCTACCAAAACCTTTACCTCCTCGATGTCCCCCTTCTGAAGTTCTTCTTTCATTTCATCAAGAAGTTCACTGCTTACTTCGGAAAAGTTATTGACAAAATTGAGCGGGTTTTGGATTTCATGCGCTATTCCAGCAGTAAGCTCTCCGAGTGAGGCCATTTTTTCTGCATGGATGAGCTGCGCCTGAGTGGATTTAAGTTCTTCAAGAGTTTTTTCAAGTTCTTCCTTTTGCTGGGTAAGTGCCGAGGTCCGTTCACGGACCTGTCTTTCCAACATTATTTTCATCTGCTCAGTGGCTTTAAACTCCTGTTCCCTAGCCAAGGATTTAATCTTTTCTCTTTCTAGGGCTTTTCTTTGCCTGTTGTTATTGATCCACATGGCAATGCCCCATGCAATAGCACAGAATATGGCCAAAAGGAAATAGTCATCCCAACGCTTGTAAAACTGTGGAAAAATAAATTCGACTACTTCAATTATTAGGGATAATAATAAAAGAGGCAACCAGGCGAATACAAGCTGTCTGCCTTTGTCCAATTCTTTAAACCGGAGAATAGCATAAATTACAGCCCCTACTAATAAAATTGAGAGCACTTTCCCAAATACATCCCCTAGCAAGGTGGAAACATCTAAAATCCATACCGTGATGGATACAATTAGCCCCCACTTTAGGGTTTTCTTCCATCTTAGCGGAACTTCATAAGTCAAAGAAGAAGTCCTGAGATAGGAAATAAGAATAATGGCGACTATAATTTCTACATTCATTATAACTTCCGATAGGGATATTAGCTTTTATATTCAATCTTCGCTTTGTTGCCTGTATTTGCTTTCTATCCCATCCTCCCTCTACAATCTAGTTTCGACACATTGAAGGAAGCCCCCTGGCATCATTGCTGATAATCCATATTTTTTTCCGTCGATAAATTTGCATGAAAATAACAAATAAAGCAATAGTTAAAGTTAAACAATCTATTACCTTTTGCGCTCATTGCCACTTTCCTTCAGTCTGGGATTGAGTGACACTTTCCTGCCTTCCGAATTTCTCCGCATTCTCATATTGACAAGTTCAACTGTCAGGGAGAAAAAAACAGCAAAATAGATATAACCTTTAGGTACTTCCACATGGAATCCTTCTATCAGTAACATAAAACCAATTAAGATCAGAAATGAAAGGGCCAAAATCTGCAAAGTCGGTTGCCTGTTGATAAAGGCACTTATTTTACCCGCAAACAGAATCATAATCCCCATAGCAATCACCACCGCTACAATCATAATCTGTACCTCATCCACGAGGCCCACAGCTGTCAAAATACTATCAAATGAAAAAACGGCATCCAATAAGATTATTTGGAGTATGACCCTAAAAACATTGCTTGTCACGTTAGTTTTAATCACCTCGGCTTTCCCTTCCATCTTATGATGGATCTCCAAAGTGGATTTGAAGAGGAGAAACAGACCACCGCCAATAAGAATTAAATCCTTGCCACTGAATTGAAATCCCATCAGGCCAAATAACGGGTCGTTGAATTTTATAATATAGGTAATTCCCAGAAGTAAACCTATTCTAAAGATCATGGCAAATACAAGCCCTATTACCCTTGCCTTTTCCTGTTTGGATTCAGGCAGTTTATTGGATATTATGGAAATAAAAATAATATTATCAATACCCAACACCACCTCGAGAAAAGTAAGCGTGGCCAAAGCTATCCAGGTTTCTGTGAGTAGATAGATTTCCATGTGTGCAGATTAATTGTAAAGACTACCTATAGATTACAAAAGGTTATTCTAATTCCCTCATCACTTTGCAGGGGTTGCCATAGGCTAAGACATTATCAGGAATATTTTTGGTAACTACACTTCCGGCTCCAATAGTTACGTTGTTTCCAATAGTGATACCCGGGCAAATAATTGAATTTCCACCTATCCATACATTGTCCCCGATATCAACTGGCCTGGTAAATGTTTTATATCTGCTTTTATTTCCTTCCTGCACTATTCGTTCAGATGCTTTAAGAGGATGGGAAGCCGTGTAAATCTGCACGTATGGGGCAATCAATCCGTTTTTCCCTATGCTGATTTTATTGTTATCTAAAAACATACAATTAGTATTGACAAACGTATTTTCACCAATCGAAATATTTTCTCCATAATCGCAATAAAACGGAGCCTCAATCCAAATACCCTTACCCACAAAATCAAAGAGCAGCTTTAAAATCTTCTCTCGTTCTTTAATGTTTTCCGAATTAAGGTTATTGTACTCCAATAATAATTTTCTTGCCTTATGGTATATCCTAATTAGTTCGGGATCCCTGGAATCGTAAAATTCTCCATTAAGCATTTTTTCCTTTTCTGTCATCTGGTTGATTTCTAATTATATAAATTCCTTAAATGGTGCAGCTTACTAAAGCTTGCCCTGTAAGAATGCAACCCAGGGGTTGATCATAAAATTGCACTATTACTCAAGGTTGGATTTTTCCTGAATCGATACAATTTTGCCTTTCTTATTTCCCAAATATCTACTATCGGGTTCTCCAATCAGAAAGCCATAGGGCCGGGTGGTATTATTTTGATTGAGCAGTATTCTTAATGCTGCCATCATGGGTATGGCCAGTATAAGACCTGCCAACCCAAACAGTATGCCCCCCAGCAACAAGGATAGTATGGCGAAAAACGGGTTCACCTGCACCTGCCCCCCTACGATATTAGGTGTGATGAAATTTCCTTCTAAAAATTGTACCACCTGAAACCAAGCAATAATACCCAAGGCATACCAATAGTTATCCATAGTAGCCAATGCAAACAATGCTGGCACTATCGAACCGATAGCGATCCCAATGTATGGAATCAGTAATAGAATAGCAGCAAAAAACCCAAAAAACCATGCATATTTGATTCCCATAAACATCAACCCGAGGGAATTCAATACGGCCACAATTCCCATTACTATCAGAAGACCCAATAGATAGCTTTGTATTACTTTATATATTTCTTGAATGACTCCCCTGGTATTTTCCGCAGGCTGACTGGAATTGGCCCGGATAATAAACTCTACAAAAAAATCCCTATAATAGAGCATGAAAAAAATAAAAATCGGCAGCAAAATGATATTGGCAATAGTGCCTCCTGCAGACCCAAAAAATGCCACCAAATATCCTCCTGCATTGGATGCGGCCTTTTGTCCCTCCTCACGTACCCGCAAAGTTAGGCTGCCCCTCTGTATCCCAAAGGTAGACTCTACCCATTGGGTGATGGAATCATAGATCTCCACAAAGTTTTCACCCAAATCTTGCCCGTCTTGCCCAATCACTATGGCCTGGTTGACAAGCAAGACAAATAAACCTGTTACCATTAAGATCAATACCATTACTGATATAACCGCGGCCAGGGTTCTGGGAAGCCTCCATCTTTCCAGCCGGTGACAAAGTGGGAAAAGCAAAACCCCAAAAATGATTGCAAACAACAGGGGGATAATCAAGCCTTTTAAAATGTAAAGAATAGCCACTACCATAAAAAGTATGAGCAGGCTTGCGGCAATATTCACTGATTTGGATTTCATAGGTAGGTCAAGTAGCCAAAGCAAAACTTATCAGGAGAATCAAATGTTTACCAATATAAATCATATGTTAAGACATTACAGTTAATCCTTCAATATTTAGTAAATCAACTAATCCAAAACATTGGACAAAATGAAAACAGCCATTATAGGAAGTGCTAATTTCAGGGATTGGGACGCTTTCAAAAATAGTTTAATAGGATTAAATATCTCACAAATTATTATAAACGGAGACAGGGGAGCCGCGAGGTTTGCAAAAAGATATGCCAAAATAAACAGATTACCTTTGGTGCATATAACCCATCACAAAATTATGGGCCAGCTTGAAAAATCCCAAAACCATTTGGAGATTATCGATGCCTGTGAGTGTATAGTGGTTTTTTGCAACGGAAGTACTTCTGAACTTTCCCCAATAATCCAGCTGGCAAGGCAAATGGGTAAAAAAATCAGCTTGGTTATCGTGTAATTCTGCCACAAATTCAATCAATATTTTCAGAAGGAGGCAGCTTTATACCCATTTTGGCCGCCCGGATTTTCCATTGGGTCCTGGCCAGATCCTGCATATCCTGAATGGCATCACTTTCATCCTGTATTTCCAACCCCAACAAAGTTTCCAAAATATCCTCCATAGTGACTATTCCACTCATTCCTCCATACCCATCTACCACCATGGCAATGTGCTCCCGTTTATTTAGAAGTAATTCCAAGACATCAGGAATGGGATCAGTTGCCTGCACTATGGTGATAGGTCTTTTGAGTTGTTTGAGCTTTAGGTCAAACTCATCCTGCACCAGTTTTTCAAAAGCGTCGAATTTGAGGATATAGCCTGTAATGTTATCTATATTTTCCCTATATAATGGAATTCTAGAAAATGCCTTCATCTCTTTTTTTACAAAAAAATCTTTTAAAGTTGTCTCCTCATCCAACACCAGGGTGACCGTTCGGGGGGTCATTACATGATGGACCTGTATGGTTTTGAACATGATAAGGTTGTGAATTATTTTGGACTCACTTTCAGCAAACCACCCCTCTTTGGTGGCAATATGGGTCAAGGCAGCCACTTCTTCCCTACTGGTGGTACTTTCATTACCACCGCTGAAAACTTTCGTCATCTTCTCAGACATAATGACCACCGGATAGAGGATCCAGATCATAGCGGCCAAAACCCCTCCCATGTAAGGGGCTATTTTCTTCCAATAAGCAGCCCCCAAAGATTTGGGGAATATTTCAGATAAAACTAAAATCAGGATCGTGAGGACTGCCGAAATAATTCCAAAAAATTCATTTCCATAAATTCTGACGGCCTCTGCCCCCACTCCGGCAGCCCCAACCGTATGAGCTATGGTGTTAAAACTCAATATAGCCGCCAATGGGCGGTCAATATTTGTTTTCAGCTCTTTTAGTCTTCCAGCATAACTTTTTCCTTCCTGTATTTGAGTTTCAATATAGGATGGGGATATACTTAACAAACTTGCCTCTAATAAGGAGCAGACAAACGAAATCCCGAGGGCTAACAGCAAATAAAACAATAAGAGCGTCATATGTATCGATTACCATATAAATTTAGTAAATAATCGAGGTTTATTTCACAAAAAAAAGGAATCCCATACGCTCTTCGCTTGAAACCAAAGCTACACCCTCCACGTCGCTTGCGGTTTTTAAACCCTTAAACCAGGCCGAAGGCCGAATAACCTTCTGAACCGTAGTTTAGAAGCCTGCCAGGCTGCGAATGAATTGGAAAGTTTAGAAGGTTAGTATGAAAAGTTGAATGGCTAAATGTGGGTTACACTGCCTATAAAAATTGACTAGCAGCTTTTTTATTTTAAAGGTTCTTTAGGTCATTAAACCTTTAAATCACAGAACGAGGACTTTTATTTTCATCTATGGCAACTAAGGTGAAACCTCCCTTTATGGCTAGGTGACGGCTATCGCTATACATTTCTTCCACAAAGATTTCCACTTCGACATCCAAACTGGTGGTGCCTACCCGTGTAACTCTGCCGATTAATTCTATCAGTGTATCAGCAGGGATGGGGTGGTTGAAATCTATCTGTTTGGAGGAAACGGTTACCATTCTTTTTCTGCTAAACCTTGTAGCAGCCATAAAGGCCACTTCATCCATTAGATACATGGCCATGCCTCCAAAGAGGGTGTCGTAATGGTTAGTAGTATTGGGAAACACAACCTTGAATACCCTGGTTTCGGAGTCAGCAATCCTTCGAGCTAAATCCATCAGGCCACCTCCCTTTCCACAGCCAGAAAATGAGTGACATTACCTCGAAGCCCAATTAAGGGCAGGATGTGTACCAAACATTCATAGGCCTCACCGCTTTTGCGGTGGTTGGTCAGCTGCATTTCAAATTCGATTTCCTGATCCAGATTTTGTCTGAAATCCTTTATCCTTTCCTTCCTAGTACTCGGTCCCTGTAAAAATGAGGGTTTTTTCCCTAAAGCATAACTGGACGAATAACCTGTCATAATCTCAAAACCTGAACAGGTCAACATGATGTTGGTATTTACATCTGTGAGGACAAGAGCCTCATAAGGCATATGTAACACATTTGACCAATTCAGGTCCCATGCAAACCTATGGCCTAATCTTTTTAGCTCCTGGACATCTTGTTGTCTAACTTTTTCATTCACCCTATTCATGGCAATTACATCATAACAGTGTAAAAACGGGACCTTCCCCGAAGGAACATTGGGAAGTGCCTGTAGAGAAATATTATTGGAGTAGTCTGATTGCGCAAATACATCCAAACTTTGGATGGTCCTGCACTTTGGCCTAGCGGGAGGAAAGGGTTTAACTTTTTTGGGGCTATCAATCCACGAATAACCTAATTGGGATGTTGACATTGCTTTTCAAGTTGATTTTTGAAATAATTTTTCAAAATTCCGCAACGCCCTTTGGCAGATAAATAATAAGAGGATTTGGCTAGGCCAATCCTGACTATTACCCCAATCCACGAGGGCATATGTCAATACAAAATAGGCAAGTCTCCTGGCTTGTAACTTTTTGCCGGCCTTCTCATTCCAAATAAATGGGACAATGGCTGATTTCGGTCAAAAACACGTGTTACATTACAGTTGCGGGACAGCTCATGATTTGCACATGATTCCTTTTTAATCGGCATTTCTGCCAAACCTGTTTTGAGTTGATGAAATTTCAAAAGGAAAGTTATAGTTTTCTTTTCATTATACAAGAGGATAACAACGGAAATCTTGGTCTTGCGCCGAATCGGCACTCTTGTGAGAATATTTTCAGACTTCGCACAATTGAGTTGAGAGTTTCCGACTCGGAGGTAAGTTTCGAATTCACCCACTTTTACAAGTCTTATAATTTCTTTATACCTTGGGGTCTTTGTGGCCAAAAACTTGACAAAGAAACAAAGATGCGCTACACCTAACCACCATTCTAACCTTCACTTTTCTTAAAAGTCAATCCCTGCTCTTCGAGCGATTTTCGAAATGCAGGCAAGGAAGCCTTTCCAATGCCGTGGATTTTCAAAATTTCTTTTTCCGTAAATTCGGATAGTTTATGAATGGTATCAATTCCGTGATGAAGGAGGGCGTTTCGCGCAGGGTTGCTTAAAGACGCCAAAAACCCTGAAGCTGGCTCTTTG
The DNA here is from genome assembly GCF_018500185.1 of Litoribacter ruber. Taxonomy (GTDB): domain Bacteria; phylum Bacteroidota; class Bacteroidia; order Cytophagales; family Cyclobacteriaceae; genus Litoribacter; species Litoribacter ruber. Next base: position 413,792 of record NZ_JAHBGI010000002.1, read on the forward strand.
AGTTTTTCACAGGTGGGACACGTAGGACAGTCACTACTTTTATAGAAAGTGTGGCCATTCTTACAGGTCTTTTTTTGCTTCTCTGTTGCCATAACTTTCGGTTTTCTTAGTGATCTTCATTTGCATCTGTCCGTTAGATTGGATAAGGGGCTTGAACCCTCCATAGACCATTCTACCCGCATCAAAAATCAACCTTTCAGGATTCAACAACGGGGCAATTAAGGCTGTCATTCTTGGGTCCTCCGGTACTTTTTTATTGGCTAAATCACGTACCTCTTTGGAGGGAAATGCAACCCAACCGAATACAATTTCCTCATCCTCTTTAGCATCTACGCTTACCACAAAAGATTTAGTTCCCTCAAATGCCAATTCATCACCAATGAATTCATAATAAGCAATCGCCCCATATTCTTTCCATATTTCTGCTACCTTCTCAGCCACTTCTTTGTATTCGCTCAAATGAACTTTAGGAATTGGAAGAACAAAGCCGTCAATGTAATCCATAATTATATAATCTTTATATTTAAGTCTGTTAAATAGGTTGGCCGAAGGTCGAATAATCTTCTAAACTACGGTTAGGAGGTTAGAATCTTACTTAGTGGAGTAGAAAGTAGATGTCCCGAGGAGCGCCAATGGAAAATTTACGAGGCGCTTCGGGACGGTAGAAATGTTTAGGGATGAAGGCACAGTGAATCACCTCTATCCCTAAACCTCCCCACGTGGTGGCCTAGGCCACCACGTGGGGAATCTACTCTCTACCATCTACCCATCTGCGCTCTCCCGATTCGCTTCACTTCTCGGGACAAGTTCTGCGTGTAGCCAACCCTAAAGCTGCGGCCTTTGCGCTTTCTCTTTGCGACCTTTGCGTGAAACTGCCGCGATGAAGCCGCCGCTTTGCGATTTCTAAACCTCTAAACCAGGCCGCAGACCGAATAAACACCTAACCGTACTATTCTATCGGCGCATGAAACATCCACTGTATTCCAAATTTATCCGTACAGCTGCCATAATGCTCACCCCAAAACATATCTTGAAGCTCCATGCTAACCTCCCCTCCCGATGACAAGGAGTCAAAATACTTGCGTGCCTCCTCCTTGCTATCCACATGGAGGCTGATATGGACATTGTTGCCTGTGTTGAGCTTAAACCCCATGGATTCTGGGGCATCAGTGCCCATCAGCAAGTGGCCGCCCACAATGGGGAGGGTCATGTTCATGATGAGGTGTTTGTCCTCCTCAGCTATTGGAGGGGCGCCTTCCGAAGGGGGCATGTCACCATAACGGTGGATCCCCTCGATGAAATCAGTGCCAAATACTTCCTTGTAAAAATTGAATGCCTGCTCGGTCTCCCGCGCAAAATTCAGGTAAGTGCTAACTGCTGCCATATTAGTTTATTTAGTGGTTTCGCAAATGGTTTTCAATACCTGCAATGCCTTAGGCCAGGTTTCCTCAAAATAAGCCTTATATTCTCCGATCGTATCCACAGTCACCCTGACGGTGGTGGCAGAATCTCTTTCCTCAAAACAGTATTCCTCCACAGCACCCTTCCATGTCTCGATTTCGGGGCCTTCCGTCACTTCCACTCCTTTGTCCAGCATACCCAGCATCTCCACGCCCACAATTTCTCTTGGCTTGGCCTTGGTTACCTTTGCCACCATACCACTCTCCCTACCCTCGGCATCAGGTCCAATAAAATAAAGCGTTTCCCCAACTTCCCATTTGCCCTTATAATAGGAACCTGGATGGAAGGCGGCCGTCCATTCTCTATAGGTATCAGGGGCCAGCATAATTTCATACACTGCTTGGGCGGGGGCTTCGATTTGAACATCAAAATGCAACCTATGTAGTTTTGAAAGCGATTCAGTATATACTTTGAAGTTTTCCAAAATCGCCTGCCAACCCTGCCGCTGCATTTCGATCGAATGGGAGGATTCTGCCTCAAACTCCTCAACAATCTCCACATGGTCTTTCATCTGTTTGAAATGCACCTGAACCTTCCGTCCATCATCTAGGTGGAATTTGATCATTTGCATGGGGACTACTTCCTCAAATTCCCCCTTGAAATCAAATGCCTGACTGCCATCTTTTGCAGCCATGTGGTACGAAAACTCACCGCCTGACCTCAGTTCAAGCTTTGCCTTTGGACAGTGCCAGTCCTCACTGGCAAAATTCCAATTTACGATGTGCTCTGCCGAAGTCCATGATCCCCAGACCTGGCTCAAAGGAGCTTTGATTGATACAGTTAATTTAACTAGTGCAAGCTTTTCCATAGAAGTAATTATTTAAGTCAAACCAATCTTTCCAATTGCCCTTTCCTTTTGACGATGTTTTTGTAATCCCACTGAATATTCCGGGCCTTGATCAGCCAATGCTGCAGCTTTTGTGAGTCAATTTCAGTCACGGTGCGATACCGGCACTCTGCTGCTTTAAACTTGCCTTCAGGCTGAAGTCCTGGCTCTTCAAAACTCTGTCCGCTCCAAAAAAGCAAACGTACACAGTTTTTCAATTTAGAATAGCCTACTATGGGATTGCCATTGAGAAACCATACCGGATGGCGATGCCAGATTTTGCTCTCCGCATCAGGTAATCCTTTTTTGATTTCCCTATGAAGGTGGTCGGCAATTATCCTGTCCTCTCCTTCCAATGTTTGGTTATAAAGCTCAATTTCAGTATGCATAAAAGTAAAGGGGTTAATGTTATATCAAAGTTAAAAAGTATTGAATCGCCCAGTTCTGTGTCAATCCGACATTCTAGGGGGCTATTGCGACAAAGTTTCTTAGACCAAATTCATCGCATTTTCAGCAACACCATACTTATGTTTGTAATCCAAGGGAGACAGACCCACATATTTTTTGAAAACCTCCCTAAAGGCTTTATTGTCAGAATAGCCTACATCATACATAATTTCACTGATGCTTTTTCGGGATTTTTCCAGATTCCGTTTTGCTGCCTCTACCCTCACCCGTTGTACGTATTCCAATAGGGTATTGCCGGTGGCATGCTTGAACCTCCGTTCCAGTGTCCTTCGGACAAGGTTAAACTTGGAGCTAAGGTCATCTACTTGGATTTTTTCGGTAAAGTTCTTCTCCACAAAATCCTGAACGTTCCTCACTACCTCATCGGCATGGTCCTTTTGTCCAGTGAAGATGATGAATTCGGATTGGGAATTCCGCCCCATATCTATTTGAAAAATTTTGGAACAGTAAATGGCTGCCTGCCGGTTAACGAACTTTTCAATGACATACAAAATCAGGTTGGCAGAAGAAAAGGCGCCGCCTCCGGTATAGATACCCTGTTCGTCTGTCATCAGGCTGTCTGGAGCGAGGTGTGTTTGGGGAAAAAGCTTTTGAAACTGACTGGCTGCTTTCCAATGGGTCACACATTTTCTACCATCAAGGAGCCCGGTGCTGGCCAAAATAAATGCCCCAAGGCAAAGGGAAACCACCTCTGCCCCCTCGCCCACCCTGGCTTGGATCCAAGGAATAAAAGCTTTGTTTTCCTGGATAGCCACTTGCAGGTCGCCCTGCACGGGTGGGATAATTATTAAGTCTGTATGCTCAAATTGATCAAGTGTTTTTTCAGCTTTAATAGTATAGAGCTCATTTTGGAGTTTGACCTCCTTTTCCACACCGACCAGTTTCACCTCAAAAGCCGGTGGCAGCTGCTGGCTTTCCAGGTAGTGGTTTGCCTCCAACAAACCCAATCTTGCATTTTCCAGACTGCCCAAATTGACTTGGTTTAAAAGTAAAATGGAAACTCTTTTCATACTGCTTATTGATTGACGGTCAGATTATAAAGTTAACATTTTATCAATTGCTTTAAAAGCCTGCCGGCAAAGGCAGGTTTATTTCCCGATAACCGCTTCGGGGATCTATGAATAGGTTGATGGGTTTAACGGATTAAGGGATTAACGTAAGGTACTTCCTCTCCTTAATCCTTTAATCAGTCCAGAAGGGAATCCAGCGCAGCTATTCCCTTCTGGACATTAAACCTATCAACCAACCCGTGTTTGTCAAGTGTCCAGTGAAGCTGAGAAAAACCAGTAGAGCCAATCTAAGCATTGCGTCCTTTGCGCTTTATCTCTGCGCCTCCGCGTGAAACTACCGCGTGAAACCAACGCCTCATCCTCCTCGCCGCTTAGCGATTTCCAAACCCCTAAACCAGGCCGAAGGCCGACTAACCTCCTAAACTACGTAGTTAAGAAACTAGGGCAATTCAACTGGTACAAACCTCCCAAATAATTCTTCCTGAAACCATTGTTGATTTACTTCGAGGTATTCCTGGTGGCGTGTGCGGTAGGCATAGTTTTCCATACATTCAGCATTCTCCCAAATTGAAAATGTTGCTTGTTCCACTAAGGGAGTTTGCCCGATCCCTTTGGTATATATAAGCCCAGGCGTATTCTGAAGTGCCTTGACTGTTACCTTCACGGCTTTTAAAAAACTTAGCATATATTTCCAGCTTATACGGGCCCGTGTGATAGTGATGATGGGGCCGCCTTTGTATTCAGCTGAGGGAAAAAAGGGGTTGACTCCATTCCAACTGCCATGTACCCGTGCACATTGCATCCAATGCGTTTCATGTGATTCAGACATATCGGCTAATTCACGGAAAGTGGGATGTTGCTCCACATTTTCTGCTGCATCAAGATCCGTCCAGTGTATTAACAAGGCATAAGAGGAAAAGTCCGGCAAGATTTCAAAGCCAAAACCTGCTCCCGTTCCCATCAAACGAACAAAATTGGTCCCATCGAATTTACTTTCCAGCCTTTTGGACCTACCAATTTGTTTAAAAATCCAGAAACGGTTTTTGGGGGGAAATTTAAAAAAAGTGATTGAAGCAAGGTTAATTTTTTGGGTATCCATGAAAAATCAACATCTAAAACACAATTTGGTTTTCGTTATTTTAGAAGGGTTTTTTCCGGATAACCGCTTTGCGGATCGGGAAGTATAGAACCTGCCTCGCGCAGACTGGGTTTAAGGTATACCACGACAACACCCTCAGGCTTCCCTTCGATTTCGCTCAGGGACCACCGTAAGCAATCACTATTACATTGCGGTCTTTGCGCTTTTCCTTTGCGCCCTTCGCGTGAAACTTCCGCGATGCAGTAAAGCCTCATCCTTCTCCCCTCTTGCGATTTCTAAACCCCTAAACCAGGCCGAAGGCCGAATAAACTCCTAAACCATAACCTACCTTTAACCTTGATATTTATTGCCCCTATCTTTAAAGCCTTATCTTTGAAAAAAAAAAGTCAAATGAGAAAGTTAATTTTTGCTTCCCTGCTGGTGGCAGCTATTGGCTGTAAAAATGACTCTGACGTGAGTCATCTTTCAGCAGAGGAAGAAACCACAAATCCTAAAAACATCATATTATTAATCGGCGATGGAATGGGTGTTACCCAGATTTCCTCCCTTTATGCTTTTGAGGATAAGATTGCCAGCTTTGACCGGTTTAAAAACATAGGGTTTATTAAAACCTCATCCTCAGATAACCGCATTACTGACTCTGCAGCCGGTGCCACAGCCTTTGCCAGCGGCATCAAAACTTACAATGCAGCAATTGGAGTAGATGATGACACGGTGGCAGCGGAAACTATTGTGGAGATATTATCCAAGAAAGGCTGGAGAACAGGCTTGGTGGCTACCAGTTCTATTACCCATGCCACTCCTGCGGCCTTTTATGCCCACGTAGCCCACAGAAAAATGGAAGAGGATATAGCCAAGCAGCTTTTGGATTCAGATGTGGATATCGTAATCGGAGGAGGTGAAAAATATTTTAATGCCAGAGAAGATGGTATCAATTATTTGGACAGTCTAAGGTCAAAAGGTTACCATGTTAAAACAAAAAGTGATCAAGAAATAGAGGTGGAAAACCCAGCCGAGAAAGAAGCCCACCTGATGGCCTCAAGTGCCATGCAAAAAATATCTGAAGGCAGAGGAGAATTTTTGACAGAGGCATCCCTTTATACCATCAATAAGCTGAAAAATACGAATGATAACTTTTTTGTCATGATTGAAGGCTCCCAGATAGATTGGGGTGGACACGCCAATGACCATGATTATATTGTGGATGAAATGCTTGATTTTGATAAGACCATCAATGCCGTTTTGGATTTTGCCGAAAAGGATGGGAATACTTTGGTAATAGTGACTGCTGACCATGAGACCGGAGGGTACGCACTATCCAGCGGCAAGGATGGTTATAAAACTGTGACGGGCACCTTTACTACAGGTGGACACACGGCAGCTATGATTCCTGTATTTGCCTTTGGCCCAGGCTCTGAAAACTTCCAGGGGGTATATGAAAACAATGAAATCTTTCATAAAATGCTGGAGTCGGTAAAATAGATTTCAGACCGAAAAGTGGGTTTAGAAGCCTTCCTACCGGCAAAGGCAGGTTTTTTTCCCGGTCTCTACTAATGAAATTTGTACCCCATTCCTACTGACCATACCCATTGATCTTGGGAATCCATATGGAAAAAGGGAACGAAGAAGGCCAATTTCCTATAATCTACTCTAGGGGCAACACCAAGCCTGGCCCCCAGTTTTCCCTCATACACATATAGAGAGGGCAATGCTCCTACCCCCACCTTCCAATCAGGGTTGATATTTAAAAATAGACTTGGGCCACCTACATTGACCGCATAGAAATCAGGGCCTACAGAAACTCCCAGCATTCCTTCCAATCCAAAATCCACCATTGATTTTCCGGAAGTTTCCTGAGGTGCAGGCTCTTGGCCAAACACAAAACTTTGGGAAGAAATTAATAATAATGCAAGCAGAAGAAATTTCACATATGACATTTTACAGTTATTTTATTTAATCACTTATTTAACTTTTATCAACCAGCTTGGTAATCTTGTTGTTCTCAAACACAAAGAGAGACCTGCCATTTAACCTAATCTCTTGCCCCTGTTTCATCTCTTCTGAGAGGTCTTTAGCCAATACCCCAAAGTATTCCAGATCTACCTCAGTTCTATCAGGGTAATGTCTGATTGCTAGGATGGTTTGCTTCCTTTCTGAAAAGTATTCACATGTCGCCATAGCCTGATTGCTGAATTCCTGCTTCCCCTTCAAAGCCATGGTCAATTCCCCATTTTGGTAATTCTGGAAAACTATGCCTTCCGAAAAGTCCTGGACCATCTTGCCCACATCGAATGAATTGTAGCCATCCAGGTAGTTTTGGATTATTGATTCTCTATCTTTCATATTATCCATTTTACGCCCTAACTCATTGATTTTTCGTTTAATAAGATAAAGTAAACCGAAGCGGAAGCCGGTTTCTATATTTAACTTACTATCAATAATCATGAAAGCTTTACTCAACCCCTTAACCCTTTTGGTGGTGATAATTGGCTGTCTGGTTAGTGTCGGGTGCAGTGATGACGATGATGCGCCAAGAGAGGAAGCCAAAATCTACACCTTAAATGCCCTTCCTGGTTTTAACAACCCTGGAAATGTGATTTTCCAAAAAGATGGAAGTAATGCCACATTAGTGACCATCCAATTGGAAGGCACCGAGGATGGAGCCATCCACCCCGCCCACATCCACGCAAACTCTGTAGCCGAAGGTGGGCCAATCGTGGTGGACCTGACATCTGTGGATGGAAGTACTGGCAGAAGTCAAACCCGAGTGACCATGTTTGACAATGGTACCCCGGTCACCTATGAAGAGCTCATCACCTACAATGGGCACGTGAATGTACACCTGAGCATGGAGGATCTTGCCACCCTGATAGCCGAAGGCAACATAGGCAGTAATGCTCCATCTGCCCCCTCTCCTCCGAATGGAACAGGCTATTAATTCACTTTGGCCGAGCATCTTTTCTCGGCCAAACATACCTATTATTTAGGCAAGTAAATTAAAGAGATGTAAGCCTATACCAGGCGTAGCCATAGCCCTGGATAGAAAAATCTCTAAGCTCTAATGGCCCTGAATCTTCTCCACCACCATTGAGCCCATTGCTAATTTTGTTACCCATATAATCTTGCTATAACTAGCCATTTAAATATATTTTAATAACCATATTGTTTACATTTTCAGTTAAATGAAAAAAAATAACTACGAAGTAACATTACAATAATTGTACGCCCGAATCAGATAAAGATCGGAATACCGAAGCACAAAGATTGGACTTATGAGTTGGATATTAATTTTAAAACAAATTCTTTTTGACTATCCTTATGCTTAAGAAAGTCCTCTATTGTAGGCCACAGCTCATAATCAGGGATAATCCCTCTTCCATAAGGCTGATCGGCCCTTTGTGGTGCATCATGCACCACATAAACAACCGAAAATTTGGATTTTATTTTTGAATTTGGCAATTCATATACAAGTCCTATATGTCCATTGTGCTCATAATATCCTCCTACTGTTTCTACCCCCACAGTGGTTAAATTCCTTGCATACCCTTTCATCAATGAAGCGAAATGCGAGGCCGCAGAGGCGGTATTTTCATTAATCAACATATAAACCTGACCATGGTATGCTGGCGACTTCGGTTGATAAATGGGGTTATATTTAGGGTTTTGATAACTCTTCCCTTCATTGAAATCTTCAAAGTAATCATCCAAAAATTCGAGCCCCATAACCTTCGTGGCACTGTCGATCCTCGCATCCGTTGAAACACCCCAGAAAAAGTCATCATAAGGGAAGTCCTGTGGATTAAATATTATATGGGCTTCTAAATTTTCTTGGAAAGAGCTATCACTCAAATACCTGACAGGTTGTTCAAAAGTAGGGTCACTTCCCCCAGGATTGTTTCTTACATCAATAACTAGATTAGGAATTAATTTTTCATCCAAAACTGTAAATACACTATCCAAAAATTGGGTATATAGATCAAATTGTGGGTCATCTTTACCTGTGGCAAATCCAAAAAATCTTAGGTTAAGCAAGCCTGTTTTTGCATCAATCTGCTCGTAACTATAAGGAGGTTGCTTTTCGTAATCCAGCAAGTCAGAAATCGGTGCACTGTATTTATTTGAAAGGTTTTTTTCCCTTTCTTCAAATGTTACAGCCTGAAGAAACTCTGTTTGGGGTTCAATTTTCCCTGGAGCTAAAAATTTCACTTCGAATTTATCAGTTGCCCCATACTCAATTACATATCTCCAAGCAAAAGCATTATTTACACTTGCGGAAAGTTTATAACTGGTATTAAAACCATCAACAGGAAAATACTTCTGGAATGACTGCATCAATTCAAGGTCTTCCTTGCCATTAATATTTAAAATTTGAGATCCAGGGGGTATTTTTTCGGTAAGCCCATCAAAGATTATTTTGCCTTCAAGGTAGGTCAAATGATATGGGAAAAATGTTTTCTGCTTTTTGAGTTCATTTAAATCATCTGTTCCAGGCTCGGTATAATTATGCACACTCCCTTCGAAATCAGTTAAATTAGAGATTATTTTAAAAAATTCAGAAGTTTTTAAAGGTCGTTTAATTTGTTCAAATGCCCAGCGATAAAGACTATCTACCTCCTCTTCCGTCCTGTAAATATATAGCCCAGAATTAACATTCTTTCTTATATCAATAAAGACTTGTAAATCCTCCTCCATTTCAGAAATAGAAAGTTGATTGTTTAAGCCAAGGTTAAAAGTTGAGGTTGTCTGTGAAGCCAGCGGATTGAGAAGTGATGTTAATGCAAACAGAATTACCAATGGTAACTTATATTTAAATTCAAATTCCTCATGTAAGGCCTGGACTTTCTCAAATTGCTCTCTAAATGTTTTTGCAACCAAGAATTTTGGATCTTGAAGTTTTAAAATGTTTTTATATTTAGACATAAAATTTTTCATGATCTACGATTGTCCAGACTTTTAATTGAAATTTTGATTTAAATCCTAAATTGACTGCTAAGGGTATGTCAATACGTCTCCAATGAATAAAATGTCCTAGTATTCGTTTAATTTTATATAAAAAATAACATTTAAAGGACTATTTAAAAAAATACATGTTTATACAAATAAAAATTTTTACATTCGTAAAATTAACCTATTTACCTTAAAGAAAAGGAGTTAGCTTGAAAAACCCGTTATCCATCCTTGGCAGCTTGCCGGAATCATCTACTATAGAAATGGATGCTAGAATTGATCTAGTAAACACATTTCAAACTTATCAGACAACATTTAAATTAAATATTGCCTGCATTATTTTTGATCTTGAGGGGAAAATAACCTATGTCAATGACAGGTTTTGCGAGATTAGCAAATTTACTCCGGAAGAATTGGTAGGGTCAAGTTACAAGTTGATCCAGTCCAAATACCATTCACAATCCTTCTATAACAAAATACTACAACAACTTTCCCTTGGAAAATCATGGAAGGGAATGGTGAATAGCCAGGCAAAAGATGGAAGTGATTATTGGAAGGACACCCTTATCATTCCTGTAGTTGACAAAAACCAAACTATTAAAGAATATTTATCTTTACGCCTTCCTATCGATCAATCAGCTTATTTTAAGAAAAACAGCAAACTCATCAATGAAATACTGTTTAACATCTCTCATAAATTGAGAAAACCTGTCACTCAAATATCTTCTGTTGCCTCCTACCTCGAGAGCGAAAGCATATCCCTAGAAGAGTTTCAAGACCTAGTAAAGTACATGAAAAATGCAGCTGTATCCATTGATACTTATACAAGAGAGCTAAATGAAGTTCTAAGTCAATTGAAATAAATGTCTATTACATTGAAAAGTAAAAATACCTGAAAACAGGTATTGACTACTAATCAATGGAAATTTATTTTTGAAATTCAACTTTTATAAGTGGTTTTAAATTTCATCACGCAAGATATCGGGATATGGCATTTGAAGGAGAATATCGAAAAATAAAAGCTAAATCAGAATTCATAAGATCAGCTAACGAAGCTTGGTCAAAGGATTTTGAAATTCTTCAAACCTGGAGAAAAAAAGGACAGGAGAGTGAAAAATCACAAGACTATCTTGCTGCAATTGAATTTTATAAAATCTGTATCCAACACGGGAAAGGGAGCGATTTCCTGACTTTGGCCAATTATGTTCATGACATAAATCGGATAATAATTCTTTATACAAAAACAAGGCAAATCAGCCCCTTGACGCAGCTTTTAGAATCCCTATTATTGGACTACCCCAAAAGTCTGCATGTAGCCGAATGGCAAATCAGGCTAAAGACCATATTTAAAGATCATCCTAAGCAAATGTAAAGCTGAAACTTGTCCAATCGGGATTTTTCAAACATGATGTACCTGCTGCTGTTGTAATAGGAAACCGCTTTCCTTTCTCATGAATATCCTACACCAACCAAGCACATCACTAATCAGCCATCTTGAATGTCCCAAATGCGGACGAACGTATCTTCACCAAGAATTGCATACTGTATGTGAAAACACCAATTGCCAATCCTCTCTTTTTGCCAGATATAACCTATCCCCTGGAGTTTTCAAAAAAGAAAGCCTCAGGGCTAACCCCAATAGCATGTGGCGGTACAGTCCGGTGTTGCCTATAGAGAAGGTTGAATATATGATTAGCCTCGGTGAAGGATTTACTCCGATTCTCCCCTTGCAAAACCTAGATGGACTGGAGGAAAACCGGGTCTATTGGAAGGATGAATCGGGCAACCCTACAGGATCCTTTAAATCTAGGGGACAGAGCACTGCCATTTCAAAAGCTCTCGAACTCGGCGTGAAAGCTGCATGTATACCTTCAGCTGGCAATGCAGCGGGAGCTTTGGCTGCCTACTGCGCTAAAGCGGGTATCAAGGCGCATGTATTTATGCCCAAAGAAACACCTCAACTGTTCAAAGACGAGTGCGTACTCTACGGAGCCAACCTCACGGAAGTGGATGGGAATATTAAGGACTGTTCGAAATTAGCCTCCGAAGAGGGGGAGAAAAACGGGTGGTTTCCAGTTTTTACACTTAAAGAACCCTACAGGCTGGAAGGAAAAAAAACTATGGGGTACGAAATAGCCGAGCAGATGGACTGGATTCTTCCCGACGTGATTCTATACCCCACTGGCGGGGGTACAGGCCTTTTGGGCATATGGAAAGCGTTTGACGAAATGGAGACATTGGGGTGGATAGGAAGTGAGCGTCCCCGCATGGTTTCTGTACAGGCTACTAGTTGTGACGGCATCACACAGGCATTTCACCAGCACCAAACGGAGTCCGAGTATGTAGACAAAGGCTTTACTATTGCAAATGGCCTGAGAGTGCCAAAGCCTTATGCAGATGAATATATTCTCAAAGTGCTGAGAGAAAGCCAGGGTACCGCAATAACCATCAATGATGCAGAAATGGAAACCGGAATGAAGGAAATTGCAAAAAAAGAGGGGTTACTCGTATGCCCAGAAGGAGCTGCCCTGTGGCAAGCTTTCAAAAAATTAAAGGAAAAAAGCTGGATAAAACCTGGAGAAAAAGTGCTGTTGATGAATACAGGCAGCGGCTATAAGTACCTTGAAAACATAGAAATCAATTAAGTGTCCAATTTCTAATCAAACGTTAACCTAGGTTAAGAATACTTAATGCTTTAGTATCAGAACTGATTTCTGACGAACTTGACCAAGGACAGGAAACTTTTACTAAATATTTTTCGAATGAACCAGGTGATAATGGCTTTTTGGATATTAACTTCCATAATTCCCCAGGATAGATTTTTGCTTAAAGGTTTTATAAGGGATGCAGATACTGGTGCACCTATCGTTGGGGCCCATGTAGTCTCCCGAAACCGTCAGGGCATTACCGATGCGGAAGGCAGATTTGAGATCGAGGTAAATATTGGAGATAAGTTAACCTTTACCCACATAGCCTATATGGCTCACTCACACGTGGTGGAGGACAGCAATCCTTTGAACATCCTGCTTCATTTCAATGAAACGGAGTTGGAGGAATTTACAGTCAGTTCCTTTCCTTCTGAGGAAAAGTTAAAGCAGCTGATACTTGATACACCGTATATCCCCAGCCAGTTAGAAAGCAACTTAACCAACAACTTGAATTTTGTAAAAAATATATACCGGCTTGGCAATCATCACACCCAAAACAGTATTGCAAACACGGCAAAAAGAATGGCAGCTGGCAATGGGGAAGCCACGTTTTTCTCCACCAATCCTTCTATGGGTATTATGGGGCTAATAAGGTCATTTAGAAAACAGAGCTATATTCCCATGGAAAAACCCGGAGCACCCAAGTACCGTTTGGATTTTGACAAACTCCGGAGGGCAAGGAATGACTCCACTGTGAGGTATAGTGATTATTTTGAATAAATTAGGAAATAAACTTCAGAGGATCAGAGAGATTTATTTGATTATCCGCCGAGATGCCAATAGCCTATTCTCCATTGATTGGGAGGACGGAATCTAAGCCTGCCTATGGCTGCAGAGGCAGCACCGAAGAGTTCTGCAACTTAACATCAGACCACTATTTTGGCCGTTTTAAACCAATGCTCTTTGCGTTTCTTTGCTTCTCAGCGGTTAAATTTAACACGTGAACTGATTAATCTTCGCTTTCTATGAAAATTGATGACATACAAAAACTCACCAAATCAAATGGACTCGCTGTTAAGGAAGACCTCGTCTTCAACGATATGGGCATTGACTTCAAAGTGGTCTTTGCCACAACTGAGGATGGGAAGAAATGGCTCTTGAGAATCCCCAGGAGAAAGGACTTGGGGGAGCAGATCGAGGAGGAAAAAAAGATTTTAGAATTAGCCGGAAAGTATTTAAGCATCCAGGTACCAAACTGGCAAATTGCCAATTCAGAGCTTGTGGCTTATCCACTGTTGGAAGGAAAACCGGCTTTGACTTTTGACGCCCAAACCTATGAGGTGAGCTGGAACATGGACCAGAATAACCCTGCTTATATTACTTCTTTGGCAGAAGCGTTGGTCCAACTTCATAGTATCCCACGGAGTCAGGTGGAGAAATCTGGCCTCAAGATCACTCCAGCTGAAAATCTACGTAAAGTAATGGCAGATCGATTGGAGTTGGTAAAATCAGAATTGGGTTTGAGTAAGGAGCTGGAGTCACGTTACCGAAAGTGGTTGGACAATGATCCGCTGTGGCCAGATTTCACAAAATTTATCCACGGGGACCTCTATGCGGGACATGTGATGGTAAATGAATCAGGGGAAGTGACTGGGATTATTGACTGGTCTACCGCACATATCGGTGATATCTCTGAAGATTTTGCCGGTCACCATAAGGTGTTTGGGGAGGATAGTCTCAAAGACCTCATTCAAGAATATGAAAAGCAGGGCGGAGATACTTGGGATAAACTCTATGAACACACTATTGAAAGAACTTTCGCAGCCCCCTTGGCTTATGGTTATTTCGCCATCCAAACCCAAGATCCCACCCACCTCCAAGGGGCCAAAGAACAGCTTGGAAAATAAATATTTCATCAAAAAATCACTTTAAATCTCTGTGCTTCTCTGGTCCTCTGTTGTTAAAAATTTATCGGCATCTATATGGAATTAATAACCTGTAAATCAAAACCTTTCTAAGCCAGGCGGGTTTTTTACGAAACTCAACATTTCCCACTAAAACTAACTACATTATGTCATTAAGACTAGGAGACGTAGCCCCAGATTTCACAGCGGAAAGTACTGAAGGCACCATACAATTTCACGACTACCTTGGCGACAGCTGGGGAGTTCTCTTTAGCCACCCTGCCGATTTCACACCGGTTTGCACCACCGAACTAGGTGCTACCGCCAGGTTGAAAAAGGAATTTGAAAAAAGGAACACCAAGGTGATAGCCTTAAGTGTAGATGGCTTGGAAAGCCATAAAGAATGGGTGAAAGACATCAATGAAACCCAAGGCACTGAAGTGAATTTCCCAATCATTGCAGATGAAGACAGAAAAGTATCTGAGCTCTATGATATGATCCACCCTAACTCAACAGAAAATGCCACTGTAAGGTCTGTATTTGTCATCGGTAATGATAAAAAGATCAAGTTGATGATTACCTACCCGGCAAGTACCGGTAGGAATTTCGATGAGCTCCTCAGGGTAATTGACTCTTTACAATTAACTGCCAATTATTCGGTAGCAACACCGGCCAACTGGAAACACGGTGAGGATGTGGTAATTGCACCGGCGATTGCAGATGCCGACATCCCTGAAAAATTTCCCAAGGGTCACAAAAGAATAAAACCCTATCTGCGGACCACTCCCCAGCCAAATTTATAGTAACCTTGTAAAATAAACCCCAGAGGACCAGAGGCTCAGAGAGTTTTCTTCAAAAAAATATTCTTTGCGCTTCTCTGTTTCTTTGCGGTTAATTATCAAACGTCATTTATTTAAAATCTCTGCGCTTCTCTGCGGTTAAAAAACCAAACGTCACTAAATTTAATCTTTGCGCTCCTTTGTTTCTCTGCGGTAAAACCCCAACGTCATCAAAAGTACTTCCTGTTTAGTATTTCGGAGAGCACCACTGCATCCTTCACCGTTTCAGGGTTTTTGAGGAGCTTTGCGTAAGGGTTAACGGCGCTTTTTTCCTCGGCCACATCTTCCACTTCTCCGATGATCTTTTCGTCTGAGCTAATGTCCACTTGTTCGTCAAGGGTAACCAGAGGTTCTTTTTCTACATTTTTTAGGCTGCCCTCTCCCCCTTCGTAATACTTCTTGTAAGGATTGGCAGGTTCATTTTGGGCTTTTGGCTGGGGTTTGGGTTTAGGCTTGGGTGCAGGAGTAGGCTGGGAATAGGCTGCCTCTTCATAAAGATCTTCTTCTTCAGGCTGCTCTCTGTTTTCCACTTCTCGGGTTCTCTGCTCCTGCTCCCTACGGATTTCCCTGAGCATATCCTCAAAGGACGCCGGTCGGCGCTCGCCTTCCTCCTCCCCCTCAAATCTTTCCTCTCCTTCTTGGGGCTTGTTTTTTTTCTTAAAAGCCGTAAACAGAAAGTAAATGATGACTAAAACAATATATATGAGAGTACCAGCGTCCATGCTTTTTATTTTAATGCTCTACTAAGGTAATTAAAATTTTGTTTACGCGCGAAAATAGAGGTCGGAATGGGTCCGTAATTAGATTGCATGGTTGTCATGGTTCTACTTAAAGTCAGTCACGGGCGGGGATGAAGCTTTCTTGAGGACAGGGCTGCTCGGGACAAGTTGTGCACCTTAGTGTCCAATTGAATTCTTCCCTAAACTTGCTAATTGCCTCGAACTGTTTAATTTTGTTTGTTTTTGGAAATTATCATTCGAGTAAGATGCAGCTTACCAAGCTAGAAGTTAAGGGATTTAAGAGTTTTGGGGATAGGATTGTCATCCATTTTGACAAAGGGATCACGGGTATCGTGGGGCCAAACGGATGCGGTAAATCCAATGTGGTGGATGCCATTCGCTGGGTGTTGGGTGAGCAAAAGACCAGGATACTGCGTTCCGACAAAATGGAAAATGTCATCTTCAACGGTACCAAAAACAGGAAGCCCACCAACCTGGCTGAGGTCTCCCTTACGTTTGAAAACACCAAAAACCTCCTGCCCACGGAATACACGCATGTGACGATCACCCGTAGATACTACCGTTCCGGGGAAAGCGAATACCTGCTTAATGGGATTGCCTGCCGTCTGAAAGATATCACCAACCTGTTCATGGACACCGGCATCAACTCCAATAGCTACGCCATCATCGAGCTCAAAATGATCGACGAGCTCCTCAACGACAAAAACAACAGCCGTAGGGATCTTTTTGAAGAAGCTGCAGGGATCTCAAAATTCAAAACCAGAAAAAAAGAAACCCTCAAAAAATTAGAGGATACCGATGCGGATCTTGACCGTGTGGAAGATGTACTTTTTGAGATAGAAAAAAACCTTAAGCAACTGGAAAAGCAGGCCAAACAGACCGAAAAGTATTTTCAGATCAAAAAAGATTACAAGGCAGCCAGCATTGCTTTGGCCAAAAAGAGCGTCAGCAAGCAAACTGAAACTCTTCTTGAATTGAGCGGAAAAATCACCCAGGAGCAGGACCGCAAACTTAGCTACAACACCCAGCTTTCCGAAAGAGAGGCCCAATTGGAGCAGCTGAAAGCTGACCTGATCCACCGAGAGAAACTTTTGGCCAGCCGCCAAAAAGCGCTGAATGAGCAGGTGAACAAAATCAGGCAATTTGAGAGCGATAAGAAAATCAAGAACGAGAGGCTGCGTTTTTTGGAGGACAGGGCCCAGAAACTGCGGGAACAAATAGACCAAGACCGGAAGAGCAACGAAAGGGCTGGTTTTAGTATTCGCTCCCTTCAGCAAGAAATGGAAAGCGCAGAAAAGCAGCTTTTGGAAAAAGAAATGGTGGTGGAAAACCTGAAAGCAACCTATGAGGAGCAGAAGGAAAACCATGCCATGCTTCAGGAAAAGCAAAAAGTGCTAAATAAGGATTTTACCGAAAGAAAGGATACGATCTACCAAGTTTCCAAAGAGCTTGAAATTAAGCAAATCCAGCTATCTACCCTGAAGCAGGAGTTGGAAAAAACCACTTTGGATGACGATTCACAGGAAGCAAATTTGGCCGACTTTGAGGATAAGATATTAATCCTCAAAGAAGATCTTGACCAAAAGTCAGAAGAATTGACCCGTATCAAATCTTCTGAAGCACAACAACTTGCCAAAATTGAAGAAACCACCCACACCATTGACCTGATCAAAGAGGAGGTAACGCAGATCAGTAGGAAGCTGGATGCCAAGCAGAATGAGTTTAACCTTACTAAATCACTGGTAGAAAATCTGGAGGGTTTCCCAGAGGCCATCAAATTTCTCAAGAAAAACAGCAGCTGGGGAAAGGATACTCCCCTACTTTCGGATATTCTGACTACGGATGAAAACTACCGCGTGACGATAGAAAATTACCTTGAGGGGTATATGAACTATTATGTGGTGGATACGGAAGACCAAGCCGTGGCTGCGGTAAACCTGCTCAGTGATTCAGCCAGAGGAAAGGCCAATTTTTTCATTTTGGAGCATTTTGAAAAGTTCAAGCCTTCTATAAATAAGCTTTTCCCAAATGCCATGGCCGCCACTGAGATCATCGAATATGATGTCAAATACGCCAAACTGATCAGCTACATTCTGGACGATGTCTACATCGTAAGGGGTGAATATAGGGATATTCCAAAAGATGAAAGCGCAGTTTTCATTACCGAAAGCGGGAAAGTTACCAAGAGAAAATTCAGCCTCAGCGGTGGTTCGGTAGGACTATTTGAGGGAAAAAGAATTGGTAGGGCCAAAAATCTGGAGAAACTTGAGCGTGATATCAAGGAACTTAACAAAAAAGTGAGCCAAACCAGAGCAGACTTGGACCGCAAAGTAGGTGACCTGATGAAGCTCAAGGAAGTTTCGTATAAAGCCCAAATTGAAACACTCCAGCAGGAAATCAATGAAGTCAACCAGGATTACATATCTGTGCGTACGAAAAAGGAGCAGCTCTTTGAAATGCTCTCCACCAACGCCAACAAGAGGGAAGATATTCTCGAAAGGATAGAAACGCTTAACGAAGAGGTGGCCGATCTTGGACCTAAACTCCAGGCAAGCAAGGCCGGGTTTGAGGACCTGGAATACGAGTTGGCGGAGTTGACCGAAAACCTGCAGATGGAAAGTGAAAACCTCACCGTGCGATCCAATGCCTACAACCAGGAAAACATACAATACCACCAACAACTCAATAAGGTAAACAGCTTGGAGCAGGAGATTACTTTCAAGCAAAATGCTTTTGAGGGAAGTAAGAAGAGGATTGATGTTTCCCAGACCGAGCTAAGTGGAATCGACCAGGAGATCAGGTCCGTTTTGGACAACAATGAGGTCAAGGATGATGAGCTTATTGAACTTTATTCCGAAAAAGAAACCATTGAAAACGGTGTAAATGAAGCGGAAAAGGAGTACTATGCTGCCCGTGGTGATATAGACGCCATCGAGAAGGGCATGCGTGAATTCCAAAAGCAAAAGGAAAACATCGATACCATCATCATGGAATTTCAGCAGGCCCTAAACGAGGTTAAACTCAAAATGAGCAGCATGAAAGAAAGGCTGAGCGTGGAGTTTGAGATTGATCTGGACAAACTGATGGAAGAAAATCCGGAGGTTCATGAGGATTACCTGGACAAGGATGAATCCACCATCCGCGCTGAAGTAAGCAAGGCAAAGGAAAAATTGGACAAGATTGGGCCCATCAACCCAATGGCCATGGAGGCTTACAATGAAATCAAGGAGCGCCATACCTTCATCACAGAGCAAAAAGAGGATCTGATCAAAGCCAAGGAATCGTTGGTTTCCACCATCAAGGAGATTGATATGGTAGCCAGGGAAACGTTTTTGGATGCCTTTGATAAAATAAAGACGAACTTTGTAAAAGTCTTCAGAAGCTTGTTTACCGCAGAAGATGATTGTGATTTGAGACTTACGGACCCGTCCAACCCTTTGGAGTCCACCATAGAAATTATGGCCAAGCCAAAAGGCAAGCGCCCCTTGACAATCAACCAACTTTCAGGCGGGGAGAAAACCCTCACGGCAACTTCTCTCCTATTTGCCATTTATCTGCTCAAGCCGGCCCCTTTCTGTATATTCGATGAGGTGGATGCACCGCTTGATGATGCCAACATTGACAAGTTTAACAATATCATCCAGGCCTTCTCGGAAGAGTCACAGTTCATCATCGTCACCCACAACAAACGCACGATGGCCAGCACGGACATCATCTATGGCATCACCATGATTGAGGCCGGAGTATCGAGAGTGGTACCGGTGGATTTGAGGGAGTTGGTGTAGGAAGAAGGACGAGGTTAGAAGTTAGAAGTTAGAATTTCGGGTCAGTCACGGAATTAAATGATGAATGTTGAATGATGAAGTTTATTCACGTTCCAATGATGCCCCATCCGAAGAGCGAAGCCCCGAGGGAGGGCCACGAGAGTAAAAACGGTTAATATCAGAAATGCCTACAAATCACTCCAAAAAGCGTCTTGACCTGCGGTGTACTCTTTGTACGTGGTACGTGGTACGTTGTACTTGGTACCCATTCTTAAGTACGAAGTACGAAGAATTTTTCACAGTGCAGCCACATTTGAGAAAATAATGAATATCGAATGATGAACGCCGAATAATGAAGTTTATTCACGTTCCACTAATGCCCCATCCGAAGAGCGAAGCTCGAAGGGAGGGCGGCCACGAGAGTAAAAAACGGTTAATCTCAAAAAGGCCTCCAAATCACCCCGAGAAGCGCTCTGCCCTGTGGTGTACTTGGTGCTGGTACCTAGTACTTTGTACCCATTCTGAAGAACAAAGAATTTTTCACAGTGCAGCCACGTTTGATTAATAATGAATATCGAATGATGAACGCCGAATAATGAAGTTTATTCACGTTCCACTTATGTCCCATCCGAAGAGCGAAGCTCGAAGGGAGGGCCACGAGAGTAAAAAACGGTTAATTTCAAAAAAGCCTCCAAATCACCCCAAGAAGCGCCCTGCCCTGCGGTGTACTTGGTACTTGGTACCTAGTACTTTGTACCCATTCTGAAGTACGAAGTACGAGGTGGTTGACAGTGCAGCCACGTTCAACTAATACCCCGCTCCTCTCCCAAAACCTTTGAATGGTCCAATAGTTGCATATAAAGTAGTTACATTTTTTATTTTGACCACTTACCACAATTATTATAAATGACAGTCATTGGAGAAATTATCAAAAGGGCAATCGAGTTTGGGGATAAACTGAACTCGGATCAGAGCCCGAAAGACGCTCAATTGGAAGTATTGGAAAGCCTGTTGGATAAAGCAAAAGACACCTCTTTTGGTCTTTACTATGGTTTTCAGCAGATTTTGGATGAGGATGAGGATATAGACAAGGCATTTGCCAAAAAGGTCCCCTACCACGATTACGACGCCATGTACAACAAATGGTGGTGCAAGCTTATGGACCGGCATGAAAACATCACATGGCCGGGACTCAATGAGTATTTTGCCGTGAGCAGTGGCACCACGAGTGCCAGCAAACATATCCCCGTCACAGACGACATGCTCGATTCCATCCGGAAAACTGGTGTAAAGCAGATTATGACCCTTTCCAAATATGACCTTCCCGGTGATTTTTTTGAAAAACAGATCATGATGTTGGGAAGCTCTACCGATTTGAAGGAAAACAACGGTTTTCTTGAAGGGGAAATCAGCGGTATTAGCGCCAGCAGAATCCCTTTTTGGTTTAAAAACTTTTACAAACCTGGAGAGGAAATAGCCTCAATTGAGGACTGGGACAAGCGCGTGGAAGCCATAGCCAAAAAAGCCAAAGAATGGGATATTGGCAGCATCAGTGGCATTCCTTCTTGGATAGAACTGATGATGAAAAAGGTCATCGAATACCACAAGGTGGATAATATTCACGACATTTGGCCAAACTTGGCTGTTTACACCCCTGGTGGGGTAGCATTCGAACCCCACCGAAAGAGCTTTGAAAAACTGCTCGCGCATCCCCTAATCTACATAGATACTTATTTGGCATCGGAAGGATTTTTGGCTTTCCAAAGCAGGCCGGATTCCAGCTCCATGACTTTGGTACTCGACAACGGGATTTACTTTGAGTTTGTCCCCTTCAAGCCTGAAAACATGACCGAGTCAGGGGCCGTTCATCCGGATGCCCCCTCATTGGCCATTGACCAGGTGGAAGAAGGGGTTGATTATATCCTTGTCATTTCTACTGTTTCGGGAGCCTGGAGGTATATGATTGGAGACACCATTCAGTTTACCGACAAGGAGAAATGTGAAATCATCATTACGGGACGAACCAAGTTCTTCCTGAATGTAGTTGGTTCGCAACTAAGTGTGCACCAAATGGATCAGGCAATTGAGCAGATTCAGGAACAATTTTCCATTGCCATCCCTGAATTCACCGTAGCGGCCGTCAAAAAGGATGGGGAATACATTCACCGCTGGTATCTGGGTGTGGATGGTGATAGTAGTGATGAAAATGTTGTCGCTGAGGAACTGGACAAGATCCTCCAGGAAAATAACAAGAACTACAAAGTGGCGAGAAGCAAATCCCTGAAGGGAGTTGAAACCCGCATTATTCCTGTTGATCTTTTCAACGACTTCAATGAAGTAAAGAAGAAAAAGGGAGGTCAGGTGAAATTTGCCAAAGTCATGAAAGAAGAGGCCTTCGAAGAGTGGGAAAGTTTCGTAAAGGAGAAAAATCCACCTTTGAGCCCAACAAATGAGGTATAGCCCTGTTTTTTAATAATAAACTAACCATTAATGACCATGAAACTGAACACTAAAACGCTGAGTATACTGACAAGTTCACTGCTAATAGCAGGTGTTTCCTGTACTGCTGATCATGCTTACAAAACTTCTATCTCCGGGAAAGAGGAAGTTGTAGTAAAACAGTATGAGGGGACGTTTTTCAAAGAAGTGGACGAAAACAGCATCATCACTGTAAGGTTGCAGGAAGACAGAATCTTTGACGCTGCAAAATTCCAGGAAAGCCTAAATGAAACCGGACAGGAAAGTCGCCAAGTAGCCGTGGAGCAGAATGAGAACGATGATGATGATGAAAATGATGTTCAAGCAGCATCTATGGATAGAAAAAGTGATAAAATGGACGCCAAACTCATTGGGGCTTCCCAAAATCGGACGGCTAACAATCCCTGGATTTCGTTGAATGATAGCATTTCATATAGGATCACCCATTTGTATCATGACAATGAATTGCACTTGAAAGCTTTTTATATCAACCATAAAGACAGCGAATTTCCCAAATCAGGCCGTGTGATCAGCCAAAACCGGGCACAGGAACAAAATCTAATGCCCGCTTGGAACCACATGATGAGCTTGGCCAGGCAATACGGAAACAATGTAACAACCCGATAAATAAAAAAGGCATCCAAAACTGGATGCCTTTTTTATTTAATAACTATTAATTTCTAATCAGCTCTTGTCCATTCCACCGTTCTACCGATAAGAGAAATTCCAACATACCCCCTTACTTCAAGCGTATTGGGGTTTTTCATTTTGATGATACTGGAATAGGTCTTGCCATTTTTTGGATCATAGATAGTCCCCTCTTCCCAGGCATTTCCATCAAATTCAAAATCACGAAGCAACCTCATCCCCATAATGGGCCTATCTCTTTTTGATTTGTCGGAGTTGTTTTTATCCACCTTTGGTTTTCCGTTTTCCTCAGGCTCTTTAAGCCAAACAATCTTGCCATAGTACTTGTCACCCTCCTGGAAAATCTCCACTTTGGCGTCTTTCTCTGTGTTGTACCAAGTGCCCTTGATGTCATCGGCAGACTGGGAAAAAGCATTGTGAGAAATTAGAAAAACAAATACGAAAGCAATCTTTGTTAATACAGTTTTCATAATTTTAGGTTTAATTGATTTTCAAAATAAACTTATTTGATAGTATATGCAAAATTTTGCGGGTGAAATTTTGTTAAGCAAAACTCCAAGCCAAAAGGCTAACCGCAAAACCCACCAGTGAAACGATGGTTGTCATTATACTCCAAGATTTCAAGGTTTGTTTTTCCGTCATGCCGAAATATTTGCTCACCAACCAGAACCCGCTGTCATTCACGTGAGAATATATCGAGGCTCCGGCGGCAATGGCAATAACGGATGCCGCCAATTGAACAGAGTTGATTTCTGATCCTGCCAAAACTGCTGCTGTCATTCCAGCACTTGTGATCATAGCCACCGTACTGGAACCCTGAAGCAGACGAATGGCAGCGGCGGCCAGGTACCCAAAAAAGATGGCGTTCATCCCTTTGGCCATCAGAAAGTCGGCGATCATCAAGCCTGCCTCGGTTTGGGTAAGTATTTCCTTAAACACTCCTCCTGCGCCAGTCACAAGGATAATTAGGCCTGCGGGCTCTAAAGAACGGTTGCTTATATCTAACAGTTCTTTCTTTGTACTGCCTTTTTTCAAACCGAGTATGTACCAGACCAGTAAATTGGCAATTATTAGGGCTGAAAAGGGATGCCCTATAAAACGTAAGGAAGTGATAAGGTTGGGATTGGCAGTCTGAAAATCCATAGGTGCCATTTGGGCCAAGGTGCTCATGAAGATTAAGATCAGCGGCACAGCCAGAAGTAACACAATCAAGGCTACCGAAGGCAGCTTAGATTGCCCTTCTGCATGGGTAATCTCATCGGGAGCTGTAATGTTGATGCGCCTGGCAATAAAATTCCCAAAAAGTGGTCCGGCCATGAATGCGGCAGGAATTCCGGCCACAATCCCTATGACAATCACCCAGCCCATATCCGCACCAAGTATGTTAGCCACAGCCACCGGACCCGGAGTAGGGGGCACAAAGGCATGGGTAATGGCCAGCCCAGCCACCAAGGGTATCCCGTATTTCAAAAGTGATTTCCCCGTTTTCCGCTGCAAGGCATATACCACCGGCATAAGCAGTACCACACCCACATCAAAAAACACGGGAATGCTTACCAAAAAACCTGTAAACATGAGTTTGAAAGAAACCTTGTTTTCTCCCCCGCCCTTCAAAATGGAGGCCGCCAAAGTCTGTATCCCCCCGGAGTTCTCCAAAATGGCCCCAAGCATGGCCCCCAAACCGACTACAATGGCAATAAAACCCAGGGTGCCGGCCATACCATCCTGCACGCTGGCCAGAACATCCAAAGGCCCCATCCCAGCCATCAGTCCCACGCTGATACTTGCGATCAAAAGGGCTAGGAAGGGTTGGATTTTGAAATAAAGAATCAAAAAAATCAAGACGGCAACTCCTACGAGAACTGCCATCAAGAGTCCAAAATCAATCATTTGAAAGCCAATCAGTATGAAAATAATTTCCTCTTTCCTTGTCCTTCCTTTGGTAAGTATGGGCGCCAAAGAAGTCCCGCTGGGCTTGGATCAGATTTGCCGGAGACTCGGAAGTGATGGCGGACAAATAATAATTGAGTGCTGAGGACATCACAGGAACGGCATGACCACTCTCCATGGCCTGGTTGACCACAAAGGCTAAATCACGCTGGCTTTTACCGAATAGCTCCAAGGACTGCTTGGCGGCAAGCAAGTTGTCGTGGTCTTTAAAAACATCCACCAAATCTTCCATCAAGGCAGACCTGATAATGCAGCCATTGGTCCAGATTCTGGCTGTCTCACTAAGATTTATTCCCCAATCCTGCTTATCCGACACCGTTTTGATGAGGTCAAATCCTACGGCATGGTTGATCAAGCTCACCATGGCAAAGGCATTTCTCAGAATTTCAGGCTTTTCGTCAAATACAAAAGCGGGATCCGGTTTGAAGGCTATTTTTTTTGCCAAGTCTTCTCGGGAAGTTTTCCTGGCACTGATGTTTCTGGCCATTACGGCCTCAGCCAAAGGTCCGTATGGCACCCCGTTTTCCAAGGCCACACTCACTGACCAACCACCTGTACCCTTTTGCTCGGCCTGATCCAAAATCTTATCCAAAAGGAATTCTTCATTTTCCTTTTTCTTCAAAATGGAAACTGTGATTTCCAACAGGTAACTGTTCAAACCATATCCTGCCCAATCCTCCAGAATGGCCGCAATCTTTTCAGGTTCCAGCCCCCATCCATGGCGCATGATGCTGTAGATCTCGGCGAGCAATTGCATTTCGGCATATTCTATACTGTTGTGTACCATTTTGACAAAATGCCCAGCTCCCCCAGTTCCCACATGGGTGATGCAGGCCTTTCCATTTTTATCCACAGCGGCAATTTTCTCCAAGTAGGTTTTCAGAAGGTTATAACCTTCTGCTGTCCCGCCGGGCATCAGACTAGGACCCTTTCTCGCACCTTCCTCCCCTCCGGAAATACCCATGGGAAGAAAGTGAAAACCGTCAGCTTTTAATTCTGATGCTCTTCTTTCGCTATCCTTAAAAAATGAATTCCCCCCATCCACAATCACGTCGCCTTTGGAGAGTAAAGGCTTGAGCTGTTCAATTTGCATATCCACCGCATTTCCGGCAGGAATCATTAATAGAATTACCCTAGGCGCTTCCAAAGTATGGACAAAGGATTTCAAATCGTCAAAGGCTTTGAATGGCAGGTCTGGGTTTTCATCGGCAAGGCGCTGCGCGATACCTTCCTCAGAGCCGGCCACATGCCGGTTGTACACACAGACAGTTTCTCCCTTTTCGGTTAAATTGAGGGCTAGGTTGCGCCCCATCACGCCCATTCCGATGATTCCAAACTGTACTTTATTTTGGTGTAATTTATCCATGATTTCCTGTACGATTAGGTGTGGTGAAGAATCAATTTCAATCCTGATCCCGTAGTCAGGCTCTTCTAAAATCTCAAACTGGGAATCCAGCAATTTGGGGTTCATAAAATGTTTCATCCGGGTGACCAAGCGCTTCCGGATAGTATCATAGCTTCCTGCCAGATACACCCAGTTGATTTCCGTTGCTTCCGCAAGGGTTTGCCTGTAATCTTCCTTGAGTGCTGAGCAGGCCAGTACGGCACCCCCATTATTGTCCCACTCCCGGAGGTTGGAGGCAAGTACTTTGAGCCAAGGGATTCTGTCCTGGTCTGTCAAGGGCTCCCCGTTGGACATTTTGGCCACATTGACGGGCGGATGGTAAAGGTCGGCATCGTGAAAGGGCAGGTTTAACTGCTCGGCCAGCAGCTGCCCGACCGTTGTCTTTCCACAACCCGAAACCCCAAAAACTATTATTATCATGATTTAAATTAAGCATTTTTGTGAAGCATTCCCATTCTATATGTAATCCCCTGAGCAGGTAAAAGTTTGGAAGCAAGTATCATTGCAAATAAATCAACTCAAAATGAACCAGTTAAAATAATTTTGATCAAAAACCCCGCCCCGCACTTGCCAAAAAACCTAAATTGCACCATATTTGCACCTGATTCGAAAACGGTCTTGTAGCTCAACTGGATAGAGCATCCCGACCGCCCAAGCGGCCGGGAAGGTTTCAGGTTGAGTTAAATATTTAAAGTGAATGGTCTTGTAGCTCAACTGGATAGAGCAACTGCCTTCTAAGCAGTAGGGTTCAGGTTCGAGTCCTGACAGGATCACGATAGCTCTCCTTTTGGAGAGCTTTTTTTATTTACAAACCGGGTTAAAAGTACCTGCCTTCTAAACAGTAGGTTTCAGGTTCGAGTCCTGACAGGATCACGAAAGCTCTCCTTTTGGAGAGCTTTTTTTATTTACAAACCGGGTTAAAAGTACCTGCCTTCTAAACAGTAGGTTTCAGGTTCGAGTTGGCCGCGGTGAATCACTTTGAGCTTCCAAATTGGGGGCTTTTTCTTTTTCACCATTCTTAATTTAAAGTGTAGATAAGTCCCACCACTCCAAAATTGACAATGGTAAAATTATATACCGTGTCGTTGGAGGCTCCGCCTTCGAGGACCCTGTAGCCTGCCTTCAATTCTAGATTTGGAGCTATAGGCCCTCTTCCCCCGATCAGAAAATCGAATGCCCGACCTTGGGGGGCAGCAAGTCCATCTCCTTCCAGATAAAGACTCCATTTTGGGAGTTTGTACTCGGTATATAGATGAAGCAAAGGCACAAATCCCACATCATCGTTGAAATCGTAAGAACTTTCGTCTTGAAGTCTTACTACCGCATCCCGGATTTTGCCGGTAAAACCTACCCCAACAATCCAGCGGTCATTTCGCACAATATCTCGTCTGTAGGTAAGGCGGTAGCTGTTGAACTGATAGTACCCATCAATATTATTTCCTTGGGGGAAGGTGCTGTTTTCAAAATCAATCGTGGTGGGTGCGGCACCTTCATACCTCAAACCCAAAGGTGCGTAAAGGGCAAAAATATGGTTTCTTTCAGCAAAGGTGAAGCCGAGACGTAATCTCACAGGGATCACTGGCCCCTGTAAATCAAAATCGCGGTTGAAATCAAACAATGTTCCCCCTTCATTGGGAATCCTGATCTCATTGTAACCTTGGATGGCAATGCCGGACTCTACGTCTAGTGACCATTGGGCCAAAAGTGGGGAGGTAACGAAAACAAATAATAGTGCTGCAATAAATCTTTTCATATGGCTTTTTTATATAAAGGCCTTCTCTTCTAGTTTTGTTTTCAATAAAACCAATCCCCCCGCCATCCTTGTCCGGTGTCACGTCTTCCGTCTTCCGTCTCCGGTCTCCAAACTCCTCCCAAATTTTTCGTCTTGTCTCTCAGGAGGTTAAAAATTAATTGATAAAAAAGGCAAGAAACTTCCCATTTAAAGGCTTCTGAAGTTTGTTTCTTTCCGAAATAATGATTTATATTTGCAACGCTTTAAGGGAAAAACGTTTCCCAAAACAGAGAGAGTTGGGTGAGTGGCTTAAACCAGCAGTTTGCTAAACTGTCGTACGGGTCAAACCGTACCGGGGGTTCGAATCCCCCACTCTCTGCCAATAAGTTCGGGGTGTAGCGTAGCCCGGTCATCGCGCCTCGTTTGGGACGAGGAGGTCGCAGGTTCGAATCCTGCCACCCCGACATAGAAGTCCGCTCTTTTGAGCGGGCTTTTTTTGTTTGTAAAGTTTAGCCACGGAGGCGCGAAGGCGCAAAGAAATAATTTAGTAACAATACTGAGCAGGAGGTCGCAGAGCCTGTGCCGCTTTTTTGCGGCATTCGAATCCTGCCACCCCGACATAGAAGTCCGCTCTTTTGAGCGGGCTTTTTTGGTTTAAATCAGGAAGGTTTCTCCCTACGGCGCTAAGAGGGGCGCAGAGAACGCAACGTTTTTTATTTGGTCAAAATCCCCAAGCCTTTGTGAAACCTGCCCGTCTGGAAACTTTTCTCTGACTATTGGTTGAAGGGATTAACGTCCCGAAGGGAATAGCTGCGCTATTTCCCTCCAGGTCTGATTAAGGGATTAAAAGCCGGAAGAACCTTACGTTAATCCATTAATCCTCGGATGGAGAAACCATTCGAAGTTCAACCTATCAACCCTATTGGGGTGTAGCGTAGCCCGGTCACCGCGTCCCGAGCCAAAGGATCGGGAAGGTCGCAGAGCCTGTGCCGCCTTTTTGCGGCATTCGAATCCTGCCACCCCGACATTAAGCCTGCTCGTGTGAGCGGGCTTTTTTTGTTTGTACAGTTTAGCAACGGAGGCGCGAAGGCGCAAAGAAATAATTTAGTAACAATACTGAGCAGGAGGTCGCAGAGCCTGTGCCGCCTTTTTGCGGCATTCGAATCCTGCCACCCCGACATTAAGCCTGCTCTTTTGAGCGGGCTTTTTTTGATTGTAAAGTTTAGCCACGGAGGCGCGAAGGCGCAAAGAAATAATTTAGTAACAATACTGAGCAGGAGGTCGCTGAGCCTGTGCCGCTTGTTCTGCGGCATTCGAATCCTGCCACCCCGACCAAACATTGTAAAACAATAAGTTGCAAAGTTTTTTTTTTCCAGATTGCTTCCTGATTTCCTGAATTACATCACTGATTTTTCCCATATAAATAAGCAGAAAAAATCGGGTGCAAAACCACTTAGTCACATATCAGTCACACACTTGTTTCAGGAATCGGTTTAGATTTTTTAGAAGCCCTACTCTACCCACAGATAGGAACCATCAGCCACACCAGATAAGAGTTCAATCCTTATTTTTTTTCAATAAATTCAAATGAAATACCTACTGCTCTTCCAGCTTTTGGCAGGCTGCAGCACCAAGCCCCATATCACTTATAAATCCTTTGATTTAAGGGATTCTACAGAAGTACTGACACAAATCCCTTCCAGAACCTTAGAGAAGCTTATACGGGCTGAAAACAGGTCAATCAGAACGGGAATCAGACAGGAAAACAGAACCATCAAAACCAGCATAAAGCAATCTGAAAGAACTGTAAGAGCTAACAGAACAGCCAGAAGCATCCACCGGAAAAAAGAGGAAACAAAAGCTGAAGCTTTAGCAAAGAAAGTAACAGCTATACCCAATACGCTTAAATGGGCTTCACTCCTATTAGCTTTACCCTACTTTTTAAATTCAGAACCAACTTTTTTAAACTACTATCCAAATGAATCAGGAAATCTATGATTAAGTATTAACCACAGCAAAGAAGATTAAGAACCCCTGCCAATATGAAGACGTGGTGCAGGACACCATGTTAGCCATACTGGAAAAGGGATTGCAGGACAATCAACTTACCCAAGAGCTTCAGAATTACATAGCTGGAATAATCTACAACACCAACACCAGCATTTTTAACCAAGAAATCAAATATGCTGAGCTAAGCCCTTCTGATTTCGACATTGAAGAAGAAGAAGATTACAGTGAAGAAGAAACCCAATCAGAAAGGCAGTTAAGGCAAATGTACGGCACCATTAAGCAATACATTTTCCAGAACTACTACAGCAAGGGTAAGAATGTGAAGCGGTGGAAAGTCTGGTATTTAAGGCTAAAGGGCTATAGGTATGATTACACCTTCCAGAAGCTAGGAATAACCTATTATACAGCAATTCAGTACAACTACCTATGTAACAATGAGTTAAATAACATTATCTCTTTAATTTAAAATTTACATAAATAACTAACTTCATTTAATTAATTTTAACTATTATTATGAATTGAGAACACTTTTAGAATAGCAGATGATATATTACGGCATTGTCAATAGCATTAAGAAAAACCATTGTGGGGTTTATGGCACCGATTCAAAAGAAGTCAAGTTGGATATAATCAAAAAGTATGGGTATTCGGGCCTTGTTTTATCCCCTCCTTATTTACTCCTATTTGAATTGGCGAAAACAGCTCTGTTTAAACCAAAACTTAAAATATATAAACTTTCCGAGCCCAAGGAATCGGAAAGGAACCAGATTATTTTTTCAAATTCTTGGATAACAGACAGCTATGATATTACCCATTTAAAAGAAGTATTTCATGGACTTTTTGACGACAAGCTTTTAAAAGCTAATGCTTTTGCAAATATCATGAAATCTGATGGAGGCTCGAAATTAATCATAATTGAAAGAGATAGCATTCCCCCACATCTAAAGCATTACGGAGGGGAAAGCGCAAGTTTTAGCACTGGAATTTATGGCACTCACCCCAAAAACAATGATATTCTTATTCCATTGAATAATTCTAGCGAATTAATCAAATCCATGATACTTGAAGAGACCATAAGCGCTTATGAAGCCTTAGGTGCAAAAAAAATAATAATTTCGGACATAACTTCAGTAGATGGAAAAGGTGGGGGAAACCACAAAGGCATAAAAGCAGAAGTTAATGGGGAGTCAAAAAAGTCAGAATTACGAAAGAAAAAATTTGGAAAAGGTGTCTTTGACCCAGAAAGAGCGCTAAAAGATAAATTTTTCATTCATGACATTCCAGCAATTAGAACAACCTTAGAATCAAGAATCCATGGTAATCAAACGGAAGAATATTTTGAAGAATCCATTTCATTAAATGTGGGACTAGATGTAAGCGTCCTTAGCACCTTTGAAGGAAACTTAAATTTTAACTACAATAGAGTTTGGTCATTTGATGTCGAATTTTATGATAAAACTGAAATGTTATCCCACACAAGTTAACCACAAAACCCTACCTTCCAGTAGGGTTTTTCTTTGTCAAAAATAAATCACTTTTCCTTGACTGGTATTCAATAAAACATTATCATTTTGAGCCCAATCACAGAAATCCACATCCGTCAACTTCCTTTAGAACCTGTTTACTATATAAAGAGAAGCAAAGCATTTTTACCCTTCTGGAAGCGTCTAATATATAAAGGAAGGGAAAGCTTCACTGGCCTTTTATATATAAAGCATTGATTTTTAAATGGTTACTTAACCTTTATATAGTAAGTCACTGTAAATCAGTAAAGAAGCCACCTATCCTTTATATAGTCAGGCTTTGCCCTCCCTTGAAAATATTACGTTTGTGGACGATTGACTTCCCATAAACGGTTAACCACTGACAATCAACCAATTCCAAGACCCCAAACCCTTCTTTCTTTCAATCCCTTATATATCAAACAGTTAACCATTCCACCTGTCACTACCTACAACTCATCCAGAAACACTACTTATCCTTTACATGTAACAATCCACCAGAAGCTAAACAAGAGCCACTGTAGGCTTTAACAGGACTAAAGCAGGGGTTACAGCCTATAGGCCATTGAAGCTGACAAAGGCTCTAATTTGGTGTTAGTGCTGTAGCTCCACAATCTTTACATAGTAGAAGCTTACTGAAGCCTGTACACATTCCTTCTATCCTTTACATATGACACTGCTTCTGAAGCGATATAAGAGGTGTTGTAGGGTTTAACAGAATGGAAGGTAACACTTACACTGGTTGAAGGAAGATAGCTTGATATGGGGGTTTATTGGCTTTAGTTTGAATTTTACAAAAGATTTAATAGATTCAAACACACAAAGAATAAACTATGGAAGACCTAATTAGAAAGTCATACGATAATGTTTATGGGTTTGATTTAAGGAAATATCATAATGATTTATACTCTACAAAAAATGGGGTTACTCCTGCAAATCTGGATTTATCATTATTAAGTAGGGAAAGAAAGATTAAAGATGAAACCAACTTAGAATATGAATTTATTCTTTATGATGGAAAAAACTATATAACCAATGGAATTAATTGTTTTCCATGTTCACCTGTAAGCACTCTGCCGAATGGAAATAAATTTGTTGAAGTAATGATAATCCCTAATGGCCATGAAATTGTTATTGAAAACAATATTAATGAATCATCTGTAGTTCCATCATCTTTGCAATTCAACTTAATTCGAGAAATAAAGTCTATTGATTTATTAAAATATTTTATTTACAAATATAGAAAAACTTTTATAAAAAATAACTGGTTTAAATCAAACGAGTTAGTAATACTGGCAAAGTCTACATATAAAAGCATTAATTTAAAAAGTCTTTTTATTTATTTAAAAGAAGAAGGGTTGTTGAACCCTTTAGAGCTAGTTATTGGAAGCCTATATTACAACATACCAATTAATCAGTATGACCTTTATGAATCGTTAATAAATAAAAATGACATTTCATATGGAATACATTACTTGACAACCCCAAAGTATAAGCCGCAAATTGCTAAAAGCACAAAGAAGATTTTTAAGAAAAATGAGATAGTTGATTTTATTAAGTCTTTTTCCGAAGAAGATGTTTATGAGTTTTTTGAAATTGAATATGTTAGAAGAAAAATAAATGCTTCATTGCTAACAGAAAGACATTTAATGGTGATTTTTAATATTGGAGATATAGATTATTTTTATAATAGTCCCGATATATCTATAGACCAATATAAACGGAAGCTGTTAAAAGAAATCAACCTTACCACTAAGCTAGTCGATTCCTTTTATGAACTTGTAAGGCAGAATTT
Source organism: Litoribacter ruber (assembly GCF_018500185.1). Taxonomy (GTDB): domain Bacteria; phylum Bacteroidota; class Bacteroidia; order Cytophagales; family Cyclobacteriaceae; genus Litoribacter; species Litoribacter ruber. Next base: position 447,018 of record NZ_JAHBGI010000002.1, read on the forward strand.
ACTGAAGTTAGAAGAGTTAGTAAGGTTACAGCATGGGTACGATATAGTTGGAAGTTTGTATGCTGAAAGGTATTTATACCTAAATCTAAAAAATGAGTTTCCCCAATTTGAAATAATATCCCAATATTCACCAGATTGGTTAGGTAGACAAAGGATTGATATATTTATTAAAGAGTTGAATTTAGCCATTGAATATAACGGCAAGCAACATTATGAAGCCATTGATTATTTTGGTGGCTTGGAGGGTTTAAAATTGAACCAAGAAAGAGATGATATAAAAAAGAATAAGTGTGTAGAAAACGGGGTAGAGCTGATAGAAATAAGGTATAATGAAGATTTAAACACTGCTTTAAAGAAACTTATTGACTTTATTAGGTTACAAGCTTAAATTCTACCTATTAAATTTTCTAAAAGAAGCCACAAACTGATAAATTAAATAACCAATTAATATATTATACAATAAATTGTAAATTTTCATTTCAGGATTAAAATGGTACTTGGTATAGTCTGAAAACCTATATATTGAATTGCTAAAAAGGTGTAATGGACTGGTTAATTGTATGAAGTTTTCCTTATAAAAATAACAAAAATCATCGTAAGAATAACCACTATTCCAGAAGCAAACAAGTATAGCAAATGAAAATAATCCAAGTGCTCCTAGAAAACATAGAAAAGCTTTTAATGGGTCAGTCCCATGATTATTGGATAATTTATTAGCATATAAAATAAACCAATTTAATGTATTTAATTTATTCCCATTATCTTTTAGTATCTCATTATATTCAAGCGCTTTAAATTTTTGAAATAGATAGTTGTTTTTTGCTTGTTCTGAGAATAACTTAAATTCTCTATAAGTACTTATAATTTCTGAATTATCGAAATCATATTTTTCTTCAAATTTTAATACCCTCTCATTAAAATCAATTAAATTATGTATTTTCAATCCGCTAATAGTAGATTTTTCAAAATATATAGTTGAAGCCTTATCCAAAAATGAAGGGTTTATTTCTACTGAATCCATGGTTGAATTTATTAGGTTTATTTCTCTATTATTTATTAAATTGACATTATTTAATGAAACGTATGAAAGAGTTCTAAAATTTCTAAAATTTATTGATGAAATTTCACAATTTGATATATTTATATTTTTTTCAATATTACCCTCAAAATAAATATTGGTTATTTCAGCATTATTAAAATTAAGGTTGGAACTACTATTAATTGTTAAGTTACCTACATATAAATTTGATAGAATTTGTGAAACATTTCCTTTTCTAAAATCACAATTTGAAAAATTGAGGAATTCTATTGAGTTTTCACCAGAAATATCTATATCAAAGACTTCACATTTTAATCTTTCTATCATTATAGAATAACACATATTAAAATGCATATATGTTTCAATTGAATTAACATCGTTAATCATTATGCCATCATGTAGTACATCATCATCTTTATTTATATTTAAAAATGCTGTACCTCCTATATGTAAGGTTTTTAATGTTGCAATGTAGGATATTGTTATATTTTTAAATTTTAAATCCCATAGATTTATATTATAAATTTTTTTGCCATATAGACCGTAAATATTTAACTCAAACACATCTCCCTTACCAATATCAATAGATTGAACTTCACTAATAATTTCAAGTTTATCTATTTGCTTAAAATCATTTATTACAATTTTGTTAAATTCACAATCTGTAATATCTAAATTATTTATATTTTCTTCAAATACGAATATAGTATCTTGTTTGTCGACCGAATAGCATTCTTTAAATTTAATACTCAATATTTTACTTTTAAATTTATTTGTTGTAGGAAGTCCACAGAATTTAAAAATTACATTTCTATTTTCAAAGTTCAATGAATTTATTCGCGATTCATTAAATTCAAAACCTAATATTTCTATATCATATTTAGAGTCTAAATCTAATAATATTTTATCAATATTATAGAATTCTAATGTTGGTTTTATAATACATAAAAATTTGGAATCTTTAGTTTCAGTGAATGCTACAGTGCCCATTGTTTATAACCTGTTATTTTTTTTGATATATAATTAATTATATTAAACTTAATTGAATTATGTCAAATGCAGGAAGACCAAAATTAGCAAAAGAAATCAAAGAAGCTAGAGGCACATTAGAAAAATCAAGAGAATTGAAGAACCCAATGCAACCAGAGAAGGTGAAGAAGGAGGAGATGAAGGTTCCAGCCTTTTTAAACCAGTATGGGAAAGTCTTCTATCGGTTCTATTTTAATAAGCTTACCGAGCTAGGGGTGCTAACCGTGACAGACCTAGACACCCTAGGCTTAATGAGTGCAGAATATGGCAGGTACTTGGAATGCCAGTACCACATTCAAAAGAATGGAATGGTTATTACTGGTACTAACAAGAATGGAAGCACCTATGAAATGGTTTCTCCTTACATATCCATAGCTAACAACTGCTATAAAAACTATTACAATATGATGTCTAGGTTTGGGGTAAGCCCTTCTGATAGGCAGAAGCTAAGCACCTTTACACCCACAGAAGAAGATAATGAAGTTTCCTTAGATGCTTTTTTGAATAACAATTAGATTTTATCCATACCAGATTCTATAGGGGTTGCTGAATAAGCACCCCTTTTTTTATTGACTGATTTCTAATTATTGGAAACTAAGTACCAATGACAGAGAAATTTTTGGTTCGATTTGCATAATCTTTTATAATTTAAATTAACAATTTTGTAGCAACCTGAAGGTGGCGATTTCTCGGGTTCTCAAAAAAAACTGCCAAGTAACATTCACCAGACGGTATAAACCTGGGAGGTTGGCTCCCTCCCCAAAGCATCCGTCTAATTTCTCTTCACCACTATACCTCCTGGAGCTATCCCTGAGTTATGGGTTAGCCTTATCCACTGTGCACCCTCTCCGCTATCACTGGGGACCCTCTCCGCTCCCACTAGGGGTAAGGGCCTACAGGGTGCTGATTGGAAGCTGGGTAAGAGCTGACAGATTCCTGGCCTGGTTTGACTACCCCATCCCTCCGAATGTCCCAAGAATCGGCTGGTAGTTAAAGGGGGAGAAAAGGGGATTTAAAGAAGCCAGCCCTTTTGCCTTAAATGCTGTTCAAGGCAAAATTGCCCTTGAATAAACCTGAAGGATGTTTTCCCGTTATCCTTACAAAACAACAGCATAATGAAAACACTTTTCTTCAGCGCCAAACCATATGACAGGGATTTCTTCACCCGCCAAAACCAAAACCACAACTTCCAGCTTGAATTTATTGACGAGCCCCTCAACCACCACACCGCAGTGCTGGCCCAGGGCTATGATGCTGTCTGTATCTTTGTTAACGACAGTGCCGATGCTGAGGTGTTGGACATACTCGCACAACAGGGCGTAAAGCTGATCGCCCTCCGCAGCGCCGGTTATAACCATGTGGATCTTTCCAAGGCAAAGGAACTGGGAATTAAAGTGGTGCGGGTGCCGGCCTATTCCCCCTACTCTGTGGCCGAACATACCATCGCGCTGATCCTGACCATCAACCGAAAAACCCACCGGGCTTACAATAGGGTTCGGGAAGGGAACTTTGCCCTGAACGGCCTGATGGGATTTGACCTGAAGGGGAAAACCGTTGGACTGATCGGACTGGGTAAAATTGGGATCGCCACTGCAAAAATCCTGCTCGGATTTGGCTGCAGGGTACTGGGATTTGATGTGGAAAAATCTGAGGAGGTGGAAAAACTCGGCGTGGAGTATGCCGGCCTGGACGAGCTATATGCCCAATCCGATATTGTGTCCCTACATTGCCCGCTGACACCCCAGACCCATCACATCATCCACACCGATTCGATTGGAAAAATGAAAAAGGGCGTAATGCTCATCAACACCAGCCGTGGGGCACTGGTGGACACCCAAGCGGTAATCCAGGCCCTCAAAAGCGGACAAATCAAATATCTGGGCATCGATGTTTACGAGGAAGAAGCAGACCTGTTTTTCGAGGACCTTTCCGACAAAGTCATCCAGGATGATGTGTTCATGCGCCTCTTGTCCTTTAACAATGTCTTGATCACAGGACACCAGGCCTTTTTCACAGAAGATGCCATGCTGGAAATATCGAAGGTCACCCTGTCCAACATTTCGAGCTTTATCAAGGGAGGGGAATTGGAAAATGAGGTTCACTGATTGCCCTGAAGCCTATGATGCCTGTACTTTCCTTTTTGCCTATAGCATTGCTCATTGTGCTTTCTCTTACTAGGAATGTAAAGGAGGCGGTATTTGTGGTCTTTGCAGTCACTACTTTGCTTTTCTTTTACTGGGGCCGGGGACTTGCCGAATATTCAGGGACACTTGTCGTATCGGCTTTCACCACCCTCAACATTCTCATGATCGTTTTTGGGGCGGCCTTTCTTTTTCACATCATGGAGAAAAACGGCTTGATAGCCAAAATCAGCAGCTCGGTGGCAGAAATGCACCCGGCTAACGAAATGCGTTTTTTCCTCTTGGCACTTGGCCTTACCGGTTTTTTTGAAGGTGTGGCAGGCTTTGGCACTCCCGGAGCGATCGTTCCACTGCTCCTTATCGCGCTTGGATACAACGCGGTATTATCAGTGGCCGTGGTACTCCTGTTCAACGGACTTTTTGCCATCTTCGGCGCCATAGGCACCCCATTGATCATTGGCATCCAGTTGCCCCTACAGCTCAGTGACGAATTGATTTTCGATATTGGCATAATCTCGGCCCTGGTATCCGTATTGACCGTTTTCCTTTGGCTTTTTTACGTTTTCAGGGTGTTTAGGAAGAAAGGTTATGAGTTGAGGCACAAAAAACAGGTCATACTTCTTTATGGGTTATTTGCTGCCCCTTTCTGTTTTTTTGCCTGGGTGGCCCCTGAACTGGCAACGGTATTGGGCTCCCTGATCATGTTGACGCTTGCGGTCCTACTCTTCAAGCAGAAAAACACAAAAATAAGCATCAGGCCTTGGCTGCCTTATCTTTTCCTGGCGTTCCTGCTACTGCTTCCCCGCATGTTCCTGCCACTGAGAACCTTCATCGGATGGGAGATTGCTTTCCTAAGCCTGTTCCAAACTGAAATCGGAACAGTGTTTAGGCCACTACAGACCCCACTTGTGCCATTTTTGGCTACCGGCATGATGGTAGCTTTGAGATACGGGAATTTGGACCTTGGGATCAAGGTACCCCTCCAAAAAACCGGAAGGGTTCTGGTAGTCCTCTTCCCCTCCATCGTCATTGCCCAACTGATGATCCAATCGGGTGGGGAAAACCCATCCATGGTGGCCCATATCGCCGGCACCCTGGCAGAAACGGGTCAGTTTTATCCCCTGATTTCTCCCTTTCTGGGCCTTACCGGGACATTCATTACCGGCAGCACCACGGTTTCGAATATAGTATTCGCTCCCTCTCAACTGGAAACGGCCAGGGCTATAGGTCTACCCGTAGAACTCATCCTTGCCCAGCAGCATGCCGGGGCAGCACTGGGAAATGCCGTGTCACTTTTCAACATCATCGCCGCAGCCGCCATCGCCAGTCTGCACAATTACAAAGAAGTGTTGAAACTAACCTTACTCCCGGTGGTCATTGGTGGGATAGTAATAGGAATTGTGGGGTATTTTCTGGTAGTGGTTTAATTTAGCAGCTTCGCTTATTTTCCAGCTCTTTTGCTCTACACTTTGTGGGTATGTTCTTTCTACAAAATACCTCAAATCAGCCCGGTGTTATCAGGTTTTTTAGACAGGTCAGCACAATTTATTATTAGGAAAAACAGCAGTTCAACCCTTTATCAAATTAAAAACAACACTAAGTGAAGGGGAAAACTTCATGATCTTATTCGACCATACTGAAGTCATTTGTTCTCTAAAAAACCTGCCCGGTTACCTTCTTCAATTTGTCTTCTTGGCAGGTTAAGGGGAGCGGCACTCTAAGGCCCTTCTGTACCAATTGAGACTAATACTGTATTCCTACTCTGCCCATCTTACCCCTAAACATGGTATGGATAAGGTACGGATTAGGTATGGACAAGCAGTACATTTGGGATAACCGGGCATGCGAGGATACCTAGCTTAGCCCTAACTCAATATCCCTATAAGGTCCCTATAATGTCCCTATAAATTCCCTGTAAGGTCACTATAGGGAAAAAGACTGGAGACGGAAGACTGAAACTCCTTCTCGGAATGAAAAGGAGGCACAGACCGGACTGGGCGCCTAGGGGAGAGAGAAATGGGTCAATAAGTCGCACTAAGTTAAAATGGAAGTCGCAGAAAGTTCACTGCTTTAAAAACTTTGTGGTAATCTGTGAAATCTGTGTTTTTTTTCACAGAGAATCTCATAATTTGGGCACGGAGGATCACAGTGTATAAAAACAAAAAAATCCCAGTCTCCTCAGTGCACCTCTGTGAAAACCTCAGTGGAACTCTGTGATAAAAATCCCCTCAGCAGAACAAAATGGCTACTCACCAAGCTTGTTGCCTTGCGGTGTACTTTGTACTTAGTACCTAGTACTTAGTACCTAGTACTTTGTACAAAAAAAATACCCCAGGGACATCGCGTCCCCGAGGTAAGCGTAAGTAGCTTAAAAAATCTAAGCTGTCAGTCATCGTCCACTTCAATGACTCCCAGATCTTCCACAAACCCTTTAAAGGTCCCCTGTACAGCAACCCGAGTTGCGTTATCCAATAGGTTGGCAAATGTCAAAGCTAGATTTCCTTCTACATATTCCCTTCCCCCAATAGTCCTCCTCTGATCAATGGTGAAGGTTCCACCTGTTTCTTCCCCGTAAGTCATATATACAGCTGAACTCCCAGTCAAGGTAAGTGAGGCATAAAATCCCTCAGTAGGATCGTCGTCTTCCGTCCAAGCGGGAATGGTATGACTTCCGGGAGCAAAATTAAATGGCTGGGACATCATACGGCTTATGTTCAACACATAAGTGTCGGGATCCTCATCAGCCAGCACTATGGTCATAAAATACCCCCCGTCACTTGTGGTAGCTTTACCTACAAATGTCTCCCCTACCTTTCTCCCAGTCTCAGCACCTGAAAAGGTCAGGTCAGATACAGAAAGGGTTTCCTCATCCTCATCGCGCAGTATGGGTTCCTCATCGTCACTACTGCTACAGCCTATGATCAGGGCTCCCATCAGCAGCCCTGTCATGTAGAATTTCAATTTGTTTAGTGCTTTCATTTTTCATCATAAAAAGTGTTTTTTTTCCTCATCTTACCTCTTTATGCTTAGGGCCTTCGTCAAAACTCGACGGGAAGCCTATAAGCCACCCTTAAACCAAGCGTATTGAATCCGGTCCCATATCCCTGATATCGGACGGAGAAATCGAAATCTTCGTATAAGAAACCTCCCCCGATGGCTACCGAACCGTTCAGCGTGCTGCCGGAGGCCCCAAAACCCTCTACTCGGAATGCACTGTTGACAATGGCCAAGCCCAGCTGGGCCTCTCCATAAAAGCTTTCAAAGTGGTGCCTATAACCTCCCATGATAGGGATCATGCTGACCCCGCCATTTACCGTGCTGCTGCCTTGGTAGCCGTGGCGGATAAAACCCAGGGTGGCACTGACTTGACCAGCTTCCCCTACCCCATACAAGCCCTTGGCGGTGGCACCAATCCCCACTGACATCCAGCTGCTCTGGATACCAACTGGAAGACCCACTTCCAAACCGGCGTTCAGTGAGTTATTGTCTTTTTGAGCATAAAGTGATAGAGATAAAACAAAAAAGAATGCGGTTGCTAATAGTTTTTTCATGACAAAATGGATTCAGTTTCGAAAAATTGTTTAGGTAAATTTGGCCAACTTTCAGCAGTAGCTCAATAGCGGTTGAGTATTCAGCAGCTTTGACCACCCAAAGGCCAGTTTTCACTGAGTATTAAGCTATACCCCCATCCTTAAACAGTTTATAAGTTGATTACCAACCTGTTATTTAGTAACTTTATCCATATCATTAATCAAAATTTTTCAATGAGATACTTTTTCATTTTATCTTTTCTGATAATCCCAATATCCCTTCATGCCCAAGTGGACAGCTTGAGGCAGGAACTCCAGCATGCCCAAAACAATAATGACAGTGTCAGCCTGCTGATCGATATTTCCAGGGCTATCCACAAGGCAAAACATGATGAATCTGAGGAATTGTCCCTGGCCAGAAAAGCCCTTAGCTTAGCCGATAAGGAAGATACCCTATTATATAGCCGCGCGCTTGACAACATAGGGCTGCTTCACCGCTATCATCAGAACTATACCCAGGCCTTTGATCTACATGCGAAAGCATTCAAACTGAGTCAGGCGGCTTCTCTGGAGCCAATTTATCAAATGATTTTTGCCAACAATGCAGGAGTGGCCGCCAGATATGATCAGGCTTTTGACCAGGCAATTTCCCACTATCTGGAAGCCCTCAAAATCGCCGAAAGGGAAAGTGACCTAAAAAACATTGCCATCAGTTGCAATGGACTGGGCAACACTTACAGCTATATCAAGGGAAAGGAGGATCTGGCCCTCTCCTATTTTCAAAGGTCCCTAGAAGCCGAATTGGAAAGGGACAACAGCTTGGGGGTGGCGATGAATTATCTTTCCATAAGTGACCACTACACCAACTTGGAGGATTTCCCAAAATCAAGGGAGTATCTAGAAAAGCTTTTGAAACTTAATGAGGAGCGGAAGTACACCTTCGGTCTGGCGATCACGTATGAATATCTGGGCCATAATTATTTTTCCGAAGGAAAGGACTTGAACAAAGCGAACCGCTATTTCCAGCGTTCAATTGAGCTGTTTGACAAACTTGGGAACAAGCACAAAACGGCCGGTTTGCTCAATAGCAAGGCCTCCCTGCTTCAAAAGCTGGGTGATACCGGGGAAGCGGCAAGATTGTATGAAAAGTCGCTTGACATTTCCACCTCCATGTCACTGAAAGCCCTTGCCCATAGCAATGCTTTGGGACTTTCACAGATTATGGAGGAAAATCAGGATTATGGGCAGGCCCTTCATTATTTCAAACTTGCTGAGGCCTATAAAGACAGCATCAACCTGCACGAACAAGAGACGCAAATCGCTGCCCTCACCCGACAGTATGATCTGGAGAAAAAGGAAAACCAAATTGAGCTTTTGGAAAAAGACAAGGACTTGCAGCAGGCAGAGCTTGCTGCCCAAGGGGAAAAATTGAAGAAGCATCAGGCTTTCCTTTTCACCCTTTCCATTTTTTTATTGGCCTTGATCCTAGTCAGCACACTTATTTACAGAAATGCCAAACACCGAAAGCAGGCCGAAAAACTGATCCAAGAGCAGGAAAAAATGAGGTTCAAAGCAGAATATGAACGCAACCTGTTACAGGCTGAAATCCTGGTCACCAGACTGCAGATGAACCCACATTTTCTGTTCAACTGCCTCAATGCCATTAAATATTTAATTCAACTGGAGGACTATAAGACCGCTAAAGAATACTTGGTTGTCTTCAGCAGGTTTGTCAGGAAAGTGCTTGAAACCAGCCAAAACCCCTTGATCAGCCTTAGCGAAGAGTTGAAGCTGGTCAGCCAATATTTACAGCTGGAAAAAATCAGGTTTGATGACCATTTCACCTATTGTTTGAACCATGGGAGTTTAGATAAAGATGAACTGAACTCAATTTCCATCCCCCCTTTACTTTTACAGCCATTTGTGGAGAATGCCATCTGGCACGGGTTGCTGAAAAGTGAAAAGCCCGAAAAAAGGATTTCCATAGAAATCACCCATACCGCAGAAGGCTATGAGATTTGCATCACCGATAATGGTGTGGGCAGGCGGAAAAACTCTTCCAATGAACACACCAGCCTGGGTACTAAAATCACCCAAGACAGGATCGATCTTTTCAACCAATCCAACCAGTGGCAAATAGATTTTACCATCCACGATCTTGCAGAGGGAACGAAGGTTTGCATTTTATTGAAATCGAAAACACTCAATACTAAAAACCAACTACATGAATATAGCTCTATTGGATGATGAAAAACACTGTTTGGAAAGCTTGGCTTTGGACCTAAAGCAGGTAGCTCCCGAGGCAGAAATAGTATTTAAGAGTACCAAGCCGGAGAAAGCTTTGGAAAAAATCCCAGACTTGGAAGTGGATTTACTTTTTTTGGATGTCCAAATGCCTAAGCTGAACGGTTTTGAGTTCTTGGAGCAACTCGCCCCCAATGTGCCGGATGTGATTTTTACCACCGCATATAGCCGTTATGCCATTCAGGCTTTCAGGTACCATGCGTTCAATTACCTACTCAAGCCAATAGATGAAAAAGAGCTGGCCACTGTGGTCGATCATTGGCGGCAAAAGCGGGAACGGGATAGACTGTTTCAGGAAACCACTATTGAAGGGCTTTTGGAGAAAATGAAAAGAGATGGCATTTTTCAAAGCAAGATTGCGGTTCCCGTATTTGATGGTTATGAATTCATAGAAATCAAGGATATTCTATTTTGCCGAAGTGAGAGCAATTATACCACATTTTTTTTGGAGAACGATGGTCAAATCCTGATCTGCAAAACCTTGAAAGAGGTGGAATCCATATTGAACAAGCACCATTTTATCAGGATCCACCAAAGCTACCTTGTCAACCCACACCACATGACCAAGTTTCAACGCAGTGATGGTGGATATGTGATCATGAAAAACGGAGAGAAGATCAAGGTCAGCTCCCAGAAAAAGGATTTGGTCACGGGGTTCTTTGAAACTGTGAGGAAGAACTGAAGATTGAATTTAACCACAAAGACCCAGAGGCTCAGAGAAAAAAAAAATTATATTTTGACATATAAGTCTTTTACTTTGATTCGCAGGACGGAATACCGATGTCTTGGCGCCCTTTGCGGTTAAAATAGACCCGCATATTGGATATTGTGAGATAAAAAATCTAACCGCAAAGACAGGAAGGTCACAAAGAGTTTAAGTTCAAAAACTTTGCGAACCTTGGCGCCCTTTGCGGTTAAAAATCACCCCGCCATCTGTTTTCCATAGGTTTTTTAGGGTAATTTTTGCAGTTTAGTAGGATGAAGGAAGACTTGCCAGAATCGATAGCCTCCGAGATTTTAAAAGCATATAACACCTACATCGACACTTTCAACGCCCTGACCACTTTGGCCTCTGAACTTTTTAGGCGCAAGGACTGGAAGCGCATGCAGGAAAACCACCTACGCAGACTTAGACTATATAAGGATGAAGTCAGGGATTCAAAGCTCCGCATTTTGGATCAGTTGGATGGCCAAAAGAACAAACTTTTCTGGAAAAAAGTCAAAGAAAGATATAGGCTTCAAATTGCGGAACTCAAGGACCGGGAGCTGGCAGAGACCTATTTCAACAGCGTGATCCGCAAAACTGTACCGGGAGTATCGGCAGAGGAAGACATCATGTTTGTCAGGGAAGGCTTTGACGCCTGTGACATCTACCCAAGCGAGCACCTTTTTTATAATTACCCGGCCGTATGGGGGTTGCAGCGGATTATCCGCAAAATAGTGGATGATTTCGATATGGGAGTTCCCCATCTGTCCAAGGAAAAAGACATACAGTTTCTGGTCAAAACAGTGCGGGAAGTTATCTTGAGTAGATATAAAGCTGATGATTTCACCACCACCCAAATTCTAAAAAGTGTATTCTACAGAAACAAGGCGGCTTACCTGGTGGGTCGTACTTATGTGGGCAGAAAGTGGATGCCTTTCATTATCCCCCTCCTTCACGGACCCAATGGGCTGTATGTGGACACCTTTATTTTCGACCCCAATATCATGTCTAACCTTTTCAGTTTTACGAGAAGCTATTTTATGGTCGAAACCGAGATTCCATCACAGCTGGTGGCTTTTCTCAAATCCATCCTTCCCCAGAAAAAGGTCCATGAACTTTACAATGCGATAGGCTTCAATAAACACGGAAAAACAGAGTTTTACAGGGATTTCCTTGCGCACCTTGAGCAGAGCGAGGATGAGTTTATTATTGCCAAAGGTATCAAGGGTATGGTAATGACTGTCTTTACTCTCCCTTCCTATGATATAGTATTTAAGCTGATAAAAGACCATTTTGAGCCGCCAAAAAACATGACGCGTCAGGAAGTGAGGGCGAAATACAAGTTGGTTTCCATGCACGACCGGGTCGGAAGAATGGCCGACACCCATGAATTTGAGGATTTCAAACTTCCGTTGAATAGGATCCACCCTGAGTTGCTGGAGGAATTGAAAAGCACCGTCAATTCCCTTGTCGAAATCAAAAAAGATACGTTAATCCTCAAGCACCTCTATACAGAAAGGCGAATGACTCCGCTGAATATTTATTTGGACACCTGCAATCACGAAGATGCAAAGGCCGCCGTCGAGGATTATGGGCGGTCCATACTGCAGCTTGCCCAGGCCAACATTTTCCCTGGGGACATGATGATCAAAAATTTCGGGGTGACCCGGCAGAAAAGGGTGGTATTTTATGATTATGATGAGATTGAATTTTTGACTGACATGAATTTCAGGAGGAAGCCAAAAGCAGAAACCTACGAACAGATATATGCTTCTGAACCCTGGTATGATATTGCCAAAAACGATGTATTTCCAGAAGATTTCAAGCGCTTCATGATAGGAAGAGAGGACGTAAAGGAGCATTTTCAGGAGTTTCATGCTAAGCTATTCGACCCTGACCACTGGAATTCCATAAAAGATAGCATCCTGAAAGAGGAATTGCTACATGCCTTCCCGTATCCGAAAAGCATTAGATTCAGGCCCGAGGAGTTGGATTAAAGCCCTTCCCTCCCATCACTGAAAACAGGGATTTGTCAAAATCACTATGGAAGCCACGATTTTAAGCATTATTTTAGGATATCGAGACTTACCTATCTATGTCAAAACTAGTACATCTGATTTTACTGTCCCTAATTTCACTTCCTGCTTTTGCTCAAAATAAAGGGGATTTTCAATCGTCGATTATAAAAAGAGAGGACTGGAATGCCAAGCCGCCACAATTTGAAATCCCAGCCCATACCCCACAGTTTATCACCCTACACCACACTGCGGTTAAGCAAAATGCGGGGATAAGCATAGAGCAAAAACTCCAGAACCTCCAGGCTTTTTCGATTTCAAGTGATCCCTTGGCCGATGGCACCCCCCGAAAAGGCTGGTCCGATGTCCCCTACCACTTTTACATAGATATGGATGGCAACATCGCCGAGGGGAGGAAAATAGAACTGCAGGGTGACTCAAACACCAACTATGACCTCTCAGGACATGTGTCTATCGTATTGGAAGGTAACTTTGAAGTTGAAGAGGTATCCCCCAGTCAACTTGCCAGCCTTCAGAATCTGATTGCTTTTCTCAATGACAACTACGGTTTGCCGCTGAATTCTATTTCCGGCCATCTGGACCAAGCGATGACTTCATGTCCCGGCAAAAACCTCTACAGTTTAATTCCCCAATTACAATCCACGCCATGACCACCAAGATCAGACTTTTCATAGTATTGTTTTTCCTTTCCTGGCAACTACCCGCCCAGGAGATTCAATTGGATTGGATCGAAAGAGCTGATTTGAATATCCTCTTGCCCAATTCCATTCGGGTTTATGAAAGTCATGGACAACTTGCTGATGGTTCGCCTGTCAAGGCAACCTATACCAAGGTTGACTTGATGGATGATAATTTAAATTTCAAAGCAGTGGGGAGCAACATCGCTAGGCAAACCACCCTGGATGCTGCTTTGCAAAATGATGCCCTAGTGGCGATCAACGGCGGGTATTTTTCATCCAATGAATCCGTAAGTTTATTGATTTCCGACGGGGAATTGATAGCATCGGGGCCTGCCCAGGGCACCGCAAGGGGTGCCATGGGTTTTATTGCAGGACAGCCTGAGATTACCTGGCCGCATATAAACCCCGACAATCAGGAAATCTACTCATTTCTATCCCCCACGGTTGGGGAAGGCGATTTTGATGCGGCAAAGAAATGGAAGGCCACCCAGGCCATAGGAGGTGGACCGGTGCTGATAAAAGATGGACAAATTGAGAATTATGGGAAGGCAGAAGGGTTTGGAGGCAGCCATTTGGCCAGGCATCCACGCACGGCCGTTGGCTACACCGCTGATGACCAGCTAATTCTCATGATAGTAGACGGCCGGCAGGAATCAAGTGCCGGGGTCACCTTGGATGAATTGGCCGAGTTGATGAAAGGCATCGGCAGCTACGAGGCCCTCAATTGGGATGGTGGCGGGTCTTCGGCGATGATAGTGGCCGATGAGGTGGCCAATATCCCATCTGATATCCCCGGGGGCAATCGGAACAGCCTCAGAAAAAATGCCTCAGCTCTGGTCATTCAGGAAAAGAAAAAAAGCAACAAGCCCAAAACGATAATCCTTGACACTGAGCATGAACAGTATGCCGAGAAGGGAATTTGGAAGGACAGCAACCATTCCAGCTACTACGGCCATTCCCCGAGCAGAATTGCCAATGCGGAAAGTACATACAATTCTGCAGCTTATAATATTGAGGGATTGGAGGGTAAAAAATACCAATTGGCCAGCTGGTGGACAGTGAATACCAAGACCAATTCCTCAAAAAATCTAGCCATTATTCATCATTTGGAGGGAATAGACAGTGTTTTCATCCATCAAAATGATATTAAAACAAGCGGGAAATGGAATGTACTGGGCGAATATAAATTTGGTCAGGATTCCAAAGTTGAGTTTTTCCCCCAAGGGGAAGGAAAATTGGTAACTGACGCACTGAGGTTGGTAGAAATGAAGGATAGTCAGAAGATCCAGAAAAGAGGAGACTTGCGACTAGCTGTGATAAGTGATTTGAATTCGGGTTTGGGTGCCGCGGATTATGAATGGCAGGTGGACAGCATCATCCAGCGGATCCCGAGACTATGGCAACCCGATATGGTAGTGTGCGGAGGTGATATGGTGGCCGGAATGGGCATCAGTGATCCTGAGCATTTGAATAAAATGTGGGCAGGCTTCGACAAGCACATTGCCGCACCGCTAAGGCAGGCAAACATCCCATTTGCTTTTACGCTGGGCAACCATGACGGTCCTCGGTCCTATCCCATAGAGCACCAGGCGGCCAAGGAGTTTTGGAAAGACCCTGAAATGGAAACCGGGTTGGAGTTTGTCGACCAAAGCAATTTCCCCAATTGGTATTCCTTCAAAAAAGGAAATGCTTTTTTCATTTCTTGGGAAGCCTCCTCCCCCGTTATTAACCAGGAAAATTTGGAATGGCTGGAGGAACAATTGTCCAGCGAGGAAGCACAACAGGCCCAATACAGGTTTGTAATGGGTCATATGCCCCTGTACGGAGTGGCACAGGAAAGGGACTCCAAAGGAAATGTGCTGGAAAATCCAAAGAAGCTAAGGTCAATCCTTGAAGAGTATGGTGTGCATACTTACATCAGCGGCCACCAGCACGCCTATTATCCCGGCAGACGAGGAGATCTGGAACTGCTCAATGCCGGAGCGGCAGGCTCTGGGCCCAGAGGCTGGCTGGATATGGACTTCCCTCCCCAACACACGGTGACCATCATGGATATTTTTTACGAGCAGGATACCATCATCTATACCACCTTTGATATCAAGGAAAAGAATGCCGCTGACATGAAGGTTTTTGACGACAAGAAGCTACCTCCAGCGGTGTTTGGCGTCAATGGTCATTTGATCAGAAGGGATATCCTACTTGCCGAAACCTTTTCAACCGGAAAAGATCAAGCCATAACCTTGCAAGTCAAAGGAAATGCTTTTGTAACCTCAGGGAGAAACTTTAATCGAAAAGACAAAACTTTAAAGTTTTATAAAGGGAGAAATACGGAAGAGGGGGAACTTTTAAAATCTTTCGAAATTTCGCCTGATAAAAGCGGCCAATTTGAAACCAGTATTGACTACGATCGGGACTGGCATGAATGGTTAGCGGCTGGGGCAATTTACGCCCAAGTAGATAATTATCCACCTAGGCACCTTCTAAGCAGTGAGTTTGCCACGCCATCTGCTCCAACTATCACCAGCCACAACCCCAGAAACGTTTACGGGGTGAGGAACATTGAGGCCCTTTATACTGTAGAATGGTCCCCGGCAGAAAGTGCAATGGGTAACTGGATAGGCTATACCTATCAGGTTTCCGATTCGGAATCTTTCGCCAAGGTTTTGTTCGAAAAAGAAACAAATAGGGTCACTGAAGTGAAAATGCGGGAAAGCGACTGGTATGCTATGTTGGAAAATAAGCCATCAGGCCAACCAAAAACCCTTTTTCACAGGGTAATTTCTTCTGATGGAAAAAATGACGTTCACTCCAGCCCTTCCCCTATCCATTTAATGAAAAGCGAGGAGCCATTGGAGGACTTCATTGAGGTTCCGGCTCCAGATTATCAGTTTGTCGGAAAAGTGGAAGGGGCATCGGGAGCAGGCTATGGAGCACTCTGGGATGATGAGGGGAAACTTTGGCTGGCTGATTACGGTGGTAAACTAACCGTAATTGACCCAGATGGAACCGAGTCAACTCTTTCACCAATTAAGAAGGTGGAGTTGGATGGAGAAGAGCTCTCCTTGAACCCCATCAATGGCATCGGGCTTGACAACGATGGGCATATATTGATAGGCAGGAATAGACTCTTGCTAAAAATTGATTCCAAAACTGGAGAAGGCCTTGCCAAGTGGGAAGTGCCGGAAGGCAACCGTGCGATCACCTCTCCAAGAGCTGCCAAAAATGGGGAAGTCTACGTCATGTCCTTGTTTGCTGAAGACGGCAATTTTGTCCTTAAGCAGAATGGGAAAGCTTTTGAAATGGTTAGGGAGTTAATCTTGCCTGACCGCATTTTGGCACGCACCTTTGAAATGGAGAAAGAGGGGAAAAGACTCTTTTTCCCCAACCCAGGGAGCCCCTATATCCAAACTTACGAAAGTGAGGACGGCCAAAATTTCAAATCAGCCGAGGATATCACAAGCATTGCTGCAGGATCCAATGCCATCCATGTGAGCAGTGAGGGGAAAATATATTTAGCTGTAAGGGCGAGTGGTGTAAAACCTGCAACGTTCCACTTTAGGGATGAAAAAAACAAGAGAATGTGGACTTTGGATTTGCCTGAAGTACAGGGTGCTGAAGCGCGAGGCATAGGGGTTTCCCCTGATGGCAAAACCCTAATATTTTGCAGTTATGACAAAGGTGGGGGATATTATATCTATAAGCTAAAAGAGGATCAATAGGCTATTTCTTCATCTTCCTGTTTTCTTCGGCGCGGTGCTTTACAATCCGGCTGATTAAATCCAGCGGCAGGGGCTTGTCGAGTGGAAATTGGATAGAGCCTTTACCTGTTTTATAGGCCTTTAACTCCTCTTCAAACTCCTCCATACCTTTGGGGACGGGGTAAAAACCAATATGGTGTTTGAAGGCGGCGAAATGAACCAGGTTGCCGTTTAGTTTGTAGGTGGGCATTCCATAACTAATCGATTCTTCAGCTTCGGGTGCGGCCCGGCGTATTACGGCTCTGACAAGCTCAAGCATCAGCTGTACTTTTTTAGGAAAGGAGAATATGTATTCCTTAACCGATTGCGGTTGTTCTTCCATAATGTCCAAAATCTAAGCAAAAATCCAAATGTAGTTTCGTTAGAAGGAAACGCAAAATCAAAGAAAAACATCTCACATCTTTCAATTATCTCACATTTTATCCTCTTGATTATCATGGTCGTATGTTATTCCCATGGCAAACATAAATAAACCATAAAACACAGTACCTATTGCCACGATCGAAAATGCCCATTTCCCGACTTCTTCACCAAGAAAATTAAAGGCTTTATCGGTATTGACTATAGCTTCAGGGTTTTGATCAAACCCGGCTTCAATGTAGAAATAACCAATAATACCAATGATAATTCCCCTGGCAAAATAACCTACCCAGGCCAAAACATGGATCATCGTCTCTTTCCATGAGGTGAAATGGGAAATTTCCACCCGCTCATCATATCCTTTGGTCACACCGTAATAGAACTGCACTAGGGCTACCAATACAGCTAAGACACCTATGGCAATGATCAGGTATTCACCCGCCCCGTATTCCAGCATCTCCCCTACCATTTCCCGTTCCTCCTCCGGTTCTCCATCCTCTCGGATGCCTGTGGCTCCAAACACCACCATGATACCTGAATAAACAATAAAGGCATCAGCCAGAGAACTTAGACCAATGCCAATTCTCCTTCCGATGCCTATATAATCACTCCCATATTTATAGGGATCTTTGTAGGCTTCAATTATTCTCCAAAACACAAAGCAAAGCCCTCCGGTAAGAACAATAAATATAAAAACCTGTCCAGCTATACTGTCCTCCATCATGGCCATCATGCTACTTTCATCTGCACCGCCTTCTTTTATTTTCAGGAGAGAAAGCATGGCCATCACGCCTATAGCGGTATACAAAAGACCAGTGGAAAATGAACCGTAAATAGGCAAATAATGGATTACTGTACGCAGGTTTTTATTTTCGACCATATGGAGAAAGTGGCTAATTGCTCCATGTTTTAAGTCTAATTAGAAGCCTTTTGTTTAGCAGCATTTTCCATGGCCTCGTAGATAACCTGGTACACGTTCGTTCTGGTGTTGAGCTTGTAAAGCTGGGTATTTTCCCTGGTGGGATGAACCCTATTGGATAGGAACACATAAACAATCTGGTTTTCAGGATCTACCCAGCCATACGTCCCCGTAAAGCCTGTATGGCCAAAACTGGTTTCAGGTGCACTTGCGGCAGTATTGCCCTTTGGATCTCCAGGACGGTTTGGCCGGTCAAAACCCATAGCCCGATAATTCCCTTCCTCACAATTCACACACTTGCTGTATTGGCTTACCACATTGTTTTTGATAATTTCCTCTCCTCCATAATGTCCATCATTCAGGTATAGGTGAAGGAGTTTTGCCAGGTCATTGGAAGTACCAAACAAGCCGGCATGCCCGCTCACACCCCCAAACATGGCTGCTCCCTCATCGTGTATGGTGCCCTTGAGCAATTGCTTCCTGAAAAGGCTGTCGTATTCCGTTGCAACGATTCTGTCGAGCGGATAGGTTTTGTAAGGGTTGAAAATAAGGTGCTCAGCTCCTATGGGAGCAAAGATGTTCTCTTCCAAGTAGGCGGTAAATTCTTGTCCTGTGATGTTTTCGACTACCTTGGGCGCAAGGATAAAGGAAAGGTCACTATAAACATATTTTCCCTTTTCCGAAACCGGGGAATTCATGATCTCTTTGTAAATCTTCTTTGCGTAATTTCTGTGGATATACAAGTTATCGGCTGATTTGACAGGGAAACGTCTAGAAGAATCAGATTTAAAGGTAAACCATTTAAATTTCCCGCTTTTCCTCACGGTCTGTTTCCAGAAAGGTATCCAAGCCTGAAGCCCGGCCTGGTGGGTCAGAATGTCGGCGTAAACCAGATTCTCCTTATTGGTGCCCTCTGCCATGGGAAGGTAGGTGCCGAGGGTCTGGTTTTCATCAAACTTCCCTTCTCCCCTGAGCTTCATAAACGCCGCCAAAGCTGTGGAAATCTTGGTCAGGGAAGCCAGGTCATAAAGGTCGTCCAACTGTACCTCCTGCTCCTCATCGTAGGTATGGTTGCCAAAGGCTTTGTGATAAATCACCTTTCCCTCTTTGGCCACCAACACCTGGGCACCCGGCGTAGCTTTTTGCTCAATTGCCTCATGCACCAAATCGTCTATTTTTTCAAAGTCCCGAGAGGCTAATCCAAATTCTTCAGGGGAAGAATACCCCATCCGGAAACCACTTTCGGTTTTCAAACCATCCCCGATTTTGAAATGGGAGGACACATTGACCGGAAGCTTTCCTTTGGCCCCAACTCCACCGAAAATAAGCTGGGAAGCCACATCCTGAGCCATATCCGTTTCCTGGTAGGCAGCAATCACCGCATGCGCTTCATGGAGGCCTTCAAATTTTTCTAGGCTGTAAACATTCCCAAAAACCGATACAACGGTGGGCTGTTGCTCTATCAGTCCTTTTAGGAAAAGGTTGACATTGGAAGTCACCCCAAAATTGCTACCTCCTGCTTTTAGCTGCAGCTTATGCACCCCAACCAAAACCGTGGTGTAATCCGACAGCCTTTTTTTCATCTCTGCAATTTCCTCCAGACCGGCATTTGCGGATAGGAAAAACTTGTCGACTTTGCCGTATCTTTCAAGCCCTTTTTGAAAAGGCGTGGTGTTTTCTGTGCCTATTGCCAAGGCGGCAATTTTCTGTTGGCCCAGATTTTTTAGTGGCAGGATGTCGTCTTTATTTCTCAAAAGGGTAAGTGAAGCCTCGGTAAGTTTTCGGTTCAAAAACTCAGCTTCTGGGTTATTAAGATCTTTGACCAGGTTTTCAGTTTCAATTGGCTTCATTTGATCCATGCCGAGCCAATCTTTGGCTTTGAGCACTTTCATCACCCTGCGGTCAATTTCCTCCATGCTGATCTCGCCGTTTTCAATGGCTTTCTTTACCTCCTTGATGGTGTTTCTCACATCCATGGTATTGAGCAACATATCATTTCCGGCCAGTAAGGCTTTCACATCTACCACTCCTGGTTCGTAATATTTGGCCACCCCCTGCATATTTAGCGCATCAGTAAATACCAGTCCTTCATAGCCCATTTCTTCCTTCAGCAGATCGGTCACGATTGGTTTGGATAAAGTTGAAGCCAGGTTTTCTGTAGGATCAAGCGTAGGTATACTCATGTGGGCCACCATGATGCTGCCCAAGCCTTCCTTGAAAAGCTCTCTGAAAGGATATAATTCAAGGTCTGTCAAACGGTGTTTGGAGAAATGAATCACCGGTAAGCCGTAGTGGGAATCCACGTTGGTATCCCCATGACCCGGGAAGTGCTTGGCATTGGCCAAGATTCCCTCATCCTGCATGCCCTTCATATAGGCAATGCCTTTTCTGGCCACATTCTCCTTATCTTCCCCAAAGGACCTGAAACCGATCACCGGGTTGTTGGCGTTGTTGTTGATATCCACCACAGGGGCGAAATTAACATGAATCCCCATTCTTTTGCTGTGGCGGGCGATCTCCCTGCCCATTTCATAAATCAGCTCATCGTCTTCGATGCCACCTAGCGACATCTGATAGGGAAATCTCATGGTGCTGTCAAGGCGCATGGCCAATCCCCATTCCGCATCTATCGTGATCATCAGAGGGATTTTGCTTTCTTCTTGGAAGCAGTTGGTCATATGGGCCTGCCGGACAGGTCCCCCCTGGAAAAAAATCAACCCGCCTACTTTATATTCTTTCACCAAGTTACTGATGGAGTCAATGTGAACTTGATCTTTGTTGGAATAGACCGGAATCATAATCAACTGGGCAATTCTTTCCTCCTCGGTCATGGTGTTGAAGACCGAGTCTGCCCAATCGCTTTCTTGGGTTAGAAATATGGGTCTCTTGTATTCTTCCTGCTGGGCCAAAAGGCTTGAAACCGACAAAGCTGTTAACAAAACAGTCAGCAAAACAGCTTGAAGGGATTTATTTAAAATTCTCATGAGGCAATAAATGGGTATTTAAGCTAATATGAAAATGGGATTCATCCATTAAAATTAGGCAATTGAATGCAAGTGACAAATAAAAGGCCCTTCACATCGAAGGGCCTTTTTGCAATTTTAACCAACTGGAAACTTACCAGCCTGGATTCTGCTCCAATGTCACACCGTTTTCCCTGTAAAGGGCAATCTGGTCAATCGGAATAGGATCAAGGTAAACTCTAGGATTGTTGAATACCCGCTGTGCAGCCTCAACTGGCGCAGGGATGATATATCCTTCATTTCCTTCGGAAAGCACTACGCTACTCTGAAGTCCAGGAAAATCCGACTCACGGATCCACGCACCACGGTTGATGGTTGGGTTTTCTCTGGTATCCGTATATTCCATTTTCTTCCATCTTCTCAAATCGTTCAAACGGAAACCTTCCATCATCAGCTCAATTCTTCTTTCCCTTCTGATTTCCCATATCAACGGAGAAACGGACTGATCCTGATTTGGATCCTGATATGTGACACCGTTGACAGAGAACTGATCTCCTGCAACCTGTACGGCTGGCATATCTATACCTGGTCTGGCTCTCAATACGTTGATGGTTTTGTCCACATCATCTTGAGTCAAGCCAGTACCACCCAGAGAACCAAGTTCCGCAGCAGCTTCCACATAATTCATCAATACCTCTCCGTATCGGATCACCGGGGCATCAATGATGTTAAGATTGGAGCTTCCTTCAGGGGTATTTCGAATACTTTCATTCAAGAATTTGTGCGTGGAAATCCCCGAAGTACTGTACTCTGGAATGATACCATTTACTCTATACTCATCCGTCACGAAGGTTTCATACATTCTACCGTCACGATTAGACAGGTATTCTTCTCTGGTTCTGTCTCCTTGATAGTTTGGAGAAAGAGAAATCGGAAGACCATCAGCCATTAGATAGGAATCGATAGCATTTTTGGATACCCCAGTCTGCGGCTCAAAGTTGTTGTAACTCATCAAAGAGTGGGACAACATCCCCGGCTCATAGTGTCTATACATGATCACCTCTGGGTTTCCCGCAAGGTTGATAGAAGTAAAAGTCTCACGATAATTGGTCAGAGAATAACGACCTGATCCAATCACTTCGTCAGCAGCCCACTTGGCAGCCTCAAGGTATTCTGAAGCCTTTGCATTGTTGCCTTCGTGATATTTCTGCCAGGTACCTTCAAAAAGCATGGCTCGGGACATGAATGCCAAAACCACATCCTTATTTACGGTCAAGCCCGAAACCCCATCGCTTACTCGCACATTTTCAGCAGCAAACTGGAAATCCTCCAACACTCTGTCCATGACATAGGCTCTTGGATCCCTAGGTCTGTAGATCTGCGCTTGATCACCTTCATTCACTTCCTCTCCTATCCAAGGCACATCCCCAAATTGGTTGACCATGTTAGAGTATTCCATGGCCCTGAAGAATCTGGCTACACCCACCCAGTGGTTGATTGCCCCTTCTTCCATAGGAACTGTCTGGATTCTGTCAATAAAGATATTGGCCTTTCTGACCCAGTTGAAGTTGTAATAAGTAGCCGTGGAAGCCGTCACGGGATTCAGGCGGTACTGCGGAGGCGTAGTTGGTGAAAAGTCATCATTCAAGCTTTGGCCTGCAAAGTAACTCCCCCAGGTCCAACCTGTACCATATCCTGTGAAATATTTGGAATAAAAGCCCCAAGCAAAAGTCCGGACATTCTCTTCCGTAGTCCAATATGTTTCATCTGTCAATCGGTCGATCGGTGGCTTTTCGAGAAAATCCTCTGCACAGCCCCCAACCGCCACCATGGCAGTGAGTAAACATCCGATTATTTTATTTTTCATTATGCTAAAATTTTAAATCTTAAAGTGTGAACTGGAAACCTGCTGAATAGCTTCTTCTGTAAGGGTAAACTCTACCGAAAGATGCTGGATCATTTAATCCCGCCTGAGTGTAATCGGTCTCCGGATCAATTGGAAGATCCAAGTTTGTAAACTCAAATAGGTTTTCACCAGAAACGTAAACCCTCACCCTGTCAATTTTTATCCTTTGAGTCAATTCAGTTGGAAGTGTATAACCAAGGGTTATGTTCTTCATTCTCAAATAAGACATATCAAGAAGGTATTGCGTCTGAGGCAGGAAGTTTCTTGCATTTGCAGACTGTCCTTGATCCGTAGGTCTTGGATAGAAGGCATTTGGATTTTCAGGCGTCCAGTAATCCAACTGGTGCGCATACCAAGCCTCTCCTGGACGGAATCCTGGAACGGCCAAAGGTCCACTGGCCCAGAAATCTCTTTTACCTACCCCTTGAAGGAAGAAGTTGAAATCAAAACCTTTGAAATCACCACCTACTCGCACACCATACTGATATCTAGGCGTTGAGTTACCGATCACGCGCATATCTCCTGGATCATCTACTGTACCGTCACCCGGAGTAATGGAACCATCACCGTTAAGGTCTCTGTATTTCACATCCCCAGGTCCGTAGAAGAACCAGCCACTTTCATAGAAGGACTGATCAGGTACCCCGTCTCTCATGATATATCTTCCATTATCCAGGACGAATTCTCCGTTTGCATCCTGTACAAAGTCATCTGCAGTGAACAACCTGTCGGTTTCATAACCCCAGATCTCACCTAGTACTCTACCTGGTCTGTTCTGATTGATGCCTCGGTTATCTGCAAATTCAGTGATTCTCTCCTGGAAGTCAGAAAGCATCAAGGTAGTATTTAACCTGAAACCGTTGTTGAAAGAGTGGCTGTAATCCACGGCCAATTCCCAACCTCTGGTTTGCAGTTCACCCCAGTTTTGCTTGGTTGGAGTGGTTCCGAAAGTAGTTGGCACTACCAAACCGGCACTGTGCATGTCGCTGGTAGTTCTTTCATACCAGTTGAAGCTTACCCCAAACTTGTCCCTCCAGAATCTAGCGTCAAATCCTATATCCAAAGTACTGATAGTTTCCCAAGTTAGGTTGGTAGGAAGTGCTCCAGGAGTAGCCGTGGTGATCATGTTTTCATTGCCAATCATCCAGTTAGAAGTAGACGATCCCATGATTCTGTAAATATCACCCAAGAAAGCATTTTGGTTACCAATTGAACCATAAGAGCCCCTAAGTTTCAAGAAGGTCAAAACTGGTGCAAGTGGCTGCATGAAATCTTCTTCTGTAACTACCCAACCCGCCGACATGGATGGGAAAAATGCCCATCTATCAGTTGGAGAAAGCCTGGACGAGCCATCATATCTACCGTTAAGTTCAAAAAGGTATTTTTCTTTGTAGTTATAGTTGAAACGGCTAAAGAAACCCAAAGTAGCCCATGCGTTTCTGTTGCCCCCCACGAACATGTCGCCTGTAGCAAGTGAAAGCTCTCCTCTATCTGGATCCATCAAGTCTCTTCTTTGAGACCAGTGCGACCAGAATTCAAAAGATTCCATATCAGAACCGGCCATCACTTTAAAATTGTGATCATTGTTGATGTCAAATTCATAGGTGGCGATAGCTCTCCCCACGTGTCTCTTTGACCATCTAGAATCATACTGCACTCTATTGTAGGCAGGGCTACTATATGGCTCATAAATCAGGTTAGCACCTGTTGCCCAGAAATTGTAGGCAGAAAGGACCCCACCCGTTTGGTGCAGGTTGGTGTTGTTATTCGAATAGGTATAATCCAAGTTAATGGAAAGTCCTCTTAGTGGTCTCAAGGTAGTACCCAAGTTGATACGGGACATGGTCTCGTTTTCTTGGTTCATATGAGCCTGCTCTACTTCAGAAATGGAATTTCTGAAAGGTCTCCCCTCATAGGTACCGTAAGGGTACACAGACTGCCATCTAAAGATGTAATACCAAGGGTCATAGGTCTCGGAGGAGAAGTAGAAAGGTCTTGTAAAATTACTTTCTGTATAAAGTACTTTGGCTCTTACATCCATCCAATCGGTTACCGCTGTATTTACAGAAAAGTTAAGGTTATAACGGTTATACTCATCAGGATTGACTTTCAACTGGCCACTTTGGCCCAAATAACCGGCACTTAAGAAATAGCTTGTTTTTTCAGTTCCTCCAGATACAGAGATATCGTGCTTCTGCTGAGGGGTGTATTGTCTTAGGAAAAGATCTGCTGGGTCCCAAGAGCGGTAGAAGAACAGACGGCCGTCACGGATTTCAAAATCACGTCCCATCACCATTTCCATTCCTAAATCCTGTCCGCCATAATTGGCTTCCCACTCACGCATTTTTTGGATCCCCTCTTGGTCAAAGAACATCCCCACTGCGCCAAAAACGTTGGTTGAAGGGTTGGTTCTCTGCAAAGCACGGAAAGCCATTTCAGCGCCATCAGCACCAGGAGCGATTACCGGAGTAGTGGTAGGCGTGCTATATGCAATGTTATTGGAATAGGTGATTTTTGGCTTGCCACCTTTCACACCTGATTTGGTAGTGATCAAAATCACGCCCCAAGCAGCACGCGAACCGTAAATGGAAGATGCGGCAGCATCCTTCAATACGGAGATACTTTCGATATCCTCTGGGTTGATGAGCTGAAGGCTTTCAATCTCCACGTTATCCACTAGGATCAAAGGCTGGGCACCGTCGGTGTTACTCAAGGTTCCCGTCATCCCTCTTAATCGGATATTTGGATTCTGGCCAATCTGCCCACTTGGCGTGGTGATGGTAAGGCCGGGGGTAGTACCCTGAAGACCTCTACCCACATCGGTAATTGGTCTACTTTGAAGCACTTCGGTATCTACGGTCTGTACAGCACCGGTCACCAAGCTTCTTTTCTGAGTACCGTAACCAACAATTACCACCTCATCCAGGGTGTTGGTATCAGTTCCTAGCTCAACGTTGATTACAGATTGGTTGCCCACCTGCTTTTCTTGAGTTAACATACCGATGAAGCTGAATCTCAGAACCGAATTTTCATCCACTTCGATGGAGTACCTTCCATCAATGTCGGTGGAGGTACCAGTGGAGGTACCTTTGACCATTACGCTCACACCTGGCAGCGATTCTCCATCATCGGCCGATGTAACTACCCCGGTCACGGTCCTCGTCTGCGCTTGAGCAGAAAAGTGCAACAGGAGAAAACATAAAGACCAGATGGAGGCCTGTAAAAGTTTTTTCATGTGTTTAATTAATTAAGGGTTTTGATAAGAGTTTTAAGTAGTTCAATAGGCACCTAAACCTTCAACCCCCTTGAAAACAGCAGGTTAAAAAGCTAAGGTTACTTTATAGGTTTTTTGTTGGGTAAATTTTTGGATTTTTTAACATCCATCCATCCCTGAAAACAGGGATATTAATAAATCACTGATTCGGTAAAGGTAGTTTTGCGGAAGAAAAGGGGGCACGGAGGTACACGGAGTTTGGCACTGAGTTGCAAAGAGTCTCCTTCGCGGAAAGAAAGGGGTCACCAAGGGCACAAAGTCAAAAAAAAGGGCACTAAGGCTTCTTCGCGGCTACCTAGATCGTCACCTCGAGGCCCTATATTTTGCAAGCACACCCAATGCTACGACGATATAATTTCTCGCTGCGGCGCTGCGAAAACCGCCGCGATCGCTGCGAGAACTTTTACTCGTTATTAGTACTGAAGATTAGCGATTTTCCTAGTCGCAGTTATACCTTAATGAATATCTTGTTTCTTTCCATGAAGTAGCCCACTATCCATAGGGTGAGCATGAAGGAGATGGCAAAGAGCAGGGAGGCGGTTTTGTCTACATTCCAGCTTAGAAATGCATTTTGGTATATCCATCTGGAAAGGGGCACCTCTCCCACCCTGATGATGGAAAGCGTTTTAATCAGTGCTCCCGAAAGGATAAAAAGGATTAGGGGATTTTTGCCAAAGACTTCGAAAAAATAGGTCCATTTAGCGATTTTCAATTTCTCAATAAGAAAAATCAATCCCGATAAAACTATCAAACTCCATCCTGTACTATAAACGACAAAGCTACTGGTCCAAATAGGTTTATTGATAGGAAACCAAATGTCCCAAAGCAAGCCGACCAGTACACCAATGGCTCCTGCCAATAGCAACATCCTGGTTTTGCGAAGAAGATTGGTTTCTTTTTGAATGTATAACCCGGCCCAAAACCCGGTAAGTACATTTACCACAGCGGGGAAAGTGCTCAAGAGGCCTTCCGGATCAAATGGAAGTCCAAAGCCTTTGTACAAGTTGGATTCAGGAATAATCAAGGCGTCAAATTTGAGCGCTGCATTACCTTTAAGACCAAAAGGTTCAGCCCCATCCCCGAAAGCCCACATCACTGCCCAATAAAGCAGCAACATCCCAGCCCCTACCCAGTAAGTGGTTTTGATTTTGCAAAAATGCACGATCAATCCTGCAAATAAATAACAAAGTACAATCCTCTGCAGGACCCCCATGATTCTTACCTCCGTAAAATCTTTCATCAGAATCTGCCCATCTGCATTCCGGTATATGAAGGGGAAAAGGGTAAGCGAAACCCCAAAAAGAAAGATCAACCCGGCACGTTTGAAAAGTTTTCCCAAAACCTCCTTCCGGTCCCCTTCCTTGAATTTTTTAAGCCCAAAGCTCATAGCGTTACCCACCACAAATAAGAAGGATGGAAAAACCCAATCAGTAGGCGTAAAGCCATGCCAGGGGGCATGCTTGAAAGGAGCATAAATATGCCCCCAGCTACCAGGCGTGTTCACCACGATCATCAAACACACCGTCAGCCCTCTCAACACATCAAGTGAAAGGTATCGCTGTCCTTGTTTGGTTAAAGTAGGTTGTGGGGTTACTTGGGTGGCCATGGTATTTCAAATCTTGAATTGAGGCACCAATATTAGCCAAAAAATCTACATAGGGAAAAGATTTAGTATTTATTTGACAAAAGGAATATAGTTTTATAAAATTTTAGATTAAGTTCACCTATAAGAAATTATTCGTTTCTTACCCCAATAAAGCCTTGTATATTGCAGTTTCAATTAAAAAACCCAGAATAATGATCAAAGTGTTGGTAGCGGATGATCATCAAATGTTTATTGATGGTATTAAATCCATGTTGGAGACTTCGGAAAACATTGAAGTGGTGGCAGAAGCCATGAATGGCAAGCAGGTTTTGGAAATTTGCGAAAAGCGGGAAGTGGATCTTGTCATCATGGACATCAGCATGCCCGAACTCGACGGATTGGAAACCAGCAAACAGTTGCTGAAGCTTTATCCTGACATTAAAATTTTGGGGCTTTCCATGCATAATGACCGGAATTTCATATCCGACATGCTCAAAACAGGCGCACATGGCTATATTCTCAAAAACACGGGTAAGCAAAACTTAATTGAAGCCATTGAAGCCATCCATGGTGGTGAAACTTTTTTAGGGGAGCAGGTACAGCAGACCCTGCTCAACAGTTTTATGAAAAAAAGCAAAAGTCTGCAGGTAGAAAAACTCTCCAGCAGGGAGCAAGAAGTGCTGGAAAGTATCGCCACAGGCATGACTACCCAGGAGATTGCTGAGCAACTTTTCATCAGCAAGAACACGGTAGAAACCCATAGAAAGAACTTGCTTTTTAAGTTAAAGGCCAAAAACACAGCGGAATTGGTCAACAATGCCTACAAGGAAAGACTGATTCAGTGATTGTGGTAAATCCCTATTTTCAGGGATGTGAGAAAAACCAATTCCCCACATATTTGTGGGGAACAGTTTTTCTTTTTAACCGACAAGCATGTTATTAATCGCTGATAGTGGCTCTTCAAAGACCAATTGGAAATATATTAACGGGAACGGGGAGGTTTTGGAGTCCATCAAGACGATCGGACTGAATCCCTATTTTCTTTCCCAGGAAAATATCACAGAAATAATCACGGAGCAGCTTGCTCCCAAAATTGACAGCCTCCGCTCCGTTCATTTTTACGGTGCTGGCTGCGGTACCCCAGAGAAGCAGGAAATAGTGCAGCAAGCCATCATGAATGGTCTTTCTGTCTTTGATGTAGAAGTCAAGGGGGATATTTTGGGCGCTGCCCGGGCGCTTTTTCACGACTCTGAAGGCATTGCCTGTGTGATCGGGACGGGTACGAACAGTTGCCTTTATGATGGAGAGGAAATAATCCAAACTGTTCCCTCCCTGGGATACATGCTGGGAGATTTTGGCAGTGGTGCGGTGATTGGAAAGGAATTTTTGGCGCTTTTGCTTCAGGAAAAGCTTCCAAAAGTGATTGAATACAGCTTCAAAGAAGATTTTGGACTGACCACACCGCAGATATTGGACAAAATTTACAATAAGCCTTTGGCCAATAGATTTTTAGCAAGTTTCGTCCCTTTTCTCCGGAAACATGCTGAAACTCCCGAGTTGCGAAAAATGATCAAAAACGGTTTTTCACAATTCATGGATTATTACATCCGCCCTTACCGGAACAAATCTGAAAGCACCATCGGCATAGTGGGTTCAGTTGGATTTTATTTTCAGGATTTTCTTCTGGAGGTAGCTTCTGATAAAGGTTACAAAATCCGCACAATCATGGCCGACCCTATGGAAGGGCTGATCAAATACCATTGCTCACACCAATACGACCCAAAATGATGAAAAGACTCCTTGTTGTTTTAATTGCCCTTTTGACCGGAAATGTACATGCCCAAGACAGCCCAAAAAGAGAATTGAGGGCTGTTTGGATCGCCACAGTGGAGAATATTGACTGGCCTACCACCAGAAACAAAAGTGCGCAGGAGCAGCAGGAGGAATATGTCAAAATGCTAGATCATTTTCAGGAGTTGGGCATGAACGCCATCATCATGCAGGTGCGACCTACCGCTGACACCTTTTACCCATCATCTTACGAACCCTGGTCAGCCTATTTAACAGGTGCGCAGGGACGCCAGCCCAACACCTATTACAACCCCTTGACTTTTTTGATCCAAGAAGCAAAAAAGAGAGGACTGGAATTCCACGCCTGGTTCAATCCCTACAGGGCCAGCAATTCCAAGGATTTCATTCCCCATGCGGAACACCCCCTGGTGACCAATCCTGAGTGGTTTGTCCATTATGGAGGGAAATGGTACTATGACCCGGGGATACCGGCGGCACGGGAATTTGTGTTTAAATCCATTTTGGAGACTGTCAAGCATTATGACTTGGACGCGGTTCATTTTGATGATTACTTTTATCCCTACAAGGTTCCTAATGAGGATTTCCCGGATTCCTTAAGTTACAAAGTTTACGGTCAGGATTACGACCATATCGATGATTGGAGACGGCAGAATGTAGACACCTTTGTGGAGGAATTGGGCCAAAGGATTAAGGAAGAAAAACCTTTTGTAAAGTTTGGAATCAGTCCTTTTGGGGTTTGGAGAAATAAGGACATGGACGAAATGGGCTCCGACACCAAGGCTGGGGTGACTAATTATGATGACCTGTACGCAGATGTGCTCAAATGGCTCAGAGAGGGATGGATTGATTACATCACCCCGCAACTTTACTGGCAGATTGGCTTTGAAAGGGCTGAGTATAAAACATTGGTAGACTGGTGGTCAGAGCATACCTATGGAAGACACCTTTATATTGGACAGGGCGTGTATAGATTGGGTCAGGATGGCTGGAAGGAGCCTTTGGAAGTTCAGAATCAGATAAACTACAACCGCGAAAATCCCAAGGTGAACGGCAGCATGTACTTTAGTGCCAAAACTTTCGTAAACGACCAAGGCGGCTTGAATTCAAAAATCAAGGATGTTTATCCAAATAAGGCCTTGGTGCCTACCATGCCCTGGATAGAATCAGAAAGTCCAGCGGCGCCGATTCTGGATGAAATTACCGGCTCGCAAGGTGAAGGAATTACTCTGAATTGGCGGGATGGATTGCCTTACAGTAATGCCTATTATGCGGTATACAGAGTAGAGGGTTCAGAGGAGCAGCTTGATTTGGAAAATTCCGCCAATATTATCGCCATCGTGCAGCGCTCCGCATACGGAGACCAGCACTGGACTGATGGCTCAGCTGAAAAAAGAACAAATTATACGTATCAAATAACGGCTTTGGATAGGCTGCACAATGAAAGTGAGCCTAGCAATGCCGTACAGATCCGCACCCGGGGACGGAGAGGAAGTATCCGGCTCCGATAAAAGAGCATAGAAAAGTTGTTTTTGGTTTAAGCAGATTCTATTTTGAATAAGGGGTACTCTTTGTAGTTTCCCCTTATTCTTATTTTCTTTGCTCAGCACATCAATCCCATTTTCTTATGGCTTTTCCCCAAAGCTCCCCCACCATTCAAAACAATGATCCCAACTGGGCAAGACTAAAAAAAGCGTTTGAAAAGCTGGATTCTAAAAATGAATTCCCTTCCCATATTGGAGTTTTGGTTACGGGATTGGCTGGGTCGGGTAAAAGCACTTTGATCCAATCCTTCATTTCGGAATTCTACGCTGCATTCCCATTATTGCAAACCCATCACAAAAAGCAGCAGCGTAATATCCCTTACTCCGAATTCAAAGATGCCATAGGGGCATTTATTGGACAGGTGTACCAAGAAAAAACTCAAGATGAGTTTCTCCTGTTTTCTAAAGCATTGAAGGGGCATTTTGGCAAAGATTTCCCAGTTATTTTGGAATACATTCCTGAGCTAAACCTTCTGGCCGGCCAGCACCATGCTGAGGTGGACAAAACTGTCCCCTCCATCGAAAATCAGCTCTACCCCCTTATTCTGAAACTTTTCCAATTCATTAGATCATACTTTGGGCAACCGGTGATCCTTTTTACGGACGATCTGCAGTGGATGAGCGAGGCTGAAATCAACCTGCTCAAATTTCTATTGGCTCATCTTCAAAAAGACATTTTGATATGGGTTGGAGCATTAAGGCCTATGCAGGGGCAGGACTCCCCTATCCCACATTTGATCGATAGCCTAGGTTTTGAAAACAGGGTAATTGAACAAATAGGGATAGAAAGCCTCAACAAATCCCAGAGCAAGCTTTTTATTGAAAACCAGCTGGATGGCCCCTGTTCACCCCACATAGTGGACCTCTGCCATAAGCTGAGCAAAGGGAAATTACTTCACCTGCAATTGATATTGGAGGACCTGAAAACTCGAAATCTCCTACAGAAAAATGGAAGAGAATGGTCAGGCGATATAGCGGTAATTCAAAGTCGCCTATCCAACCATTCGCTGGAAAATTTCCATCAGGTCAAGCTTAACAAGCTCAGCCCTGAAACCCAGAAGTTGGTTCAGCGGCTGGTATGTATAGGTTCCATAAGTAAAAAGCTGCTGCTGGAATGGTATAATGGAGATAGCGGGATGTTGGATAAAATGCTCCATGAGGGACTACAGCAAGTAATCCTTTCCCAAAAGGGGCAGGAGGTCCAAATCCGGGACACCCATTTGGGTGAAATGATTTACAACAGCATCTCCCAAAAAGATAAGGATATTTATCATTTTGGCTTTGCCCAGTTGCTATATAGTTCAGAGGAAAACATTTCCAACCCCCAATTATATATAATTGCTGCTACCCATATCAATTTGGTTATTCCGTTTTTGAGAAGAAGCGGGCAGTTGGAGTTTGGAGCCATTCTTAACTATAAGGCGGGGATGATGTCCAAAAGGGAAAAGGCGTTTAGCCAGTCCAAATCATTTCTCAAAATCAGCGGCAATCTGCTCAAAGAATGTGAATGGAATAGGGTCTCAGAGCAGATTTACCAGGTTTACATGGAAAGGGCGAAGGTCGAATATTACCTTGGGGATTTTGATTTGGCTGAAGTGCATTTGGACTTTTTACTGGATAAATTTAATGAGTTTGAAAAAAGGGCGCCTGTATATCGGCTCAAGATTGTCATCAACAACCATTTTGGCAAATACAGAAAGGTGCTGCAGATCCTAAAGCAAAGTTTGGCAGAGCTGGGTCTGACCTTGCCTCTTAAAAAATCCCTGAAAAAGGAAGTTGACCTTCTCGCTGAAAAACAGGAAAAAGGTTTGCCTTTTGGCAAGGATCTACCTGCGGCCAACAACCAATTTATAACGGACTTGCTAAATGTGGGTGGCATGGCTCTACACCATACCTCAGATTTATTGATGAACTGGGCTGCTCTGCAGATTATTTTAAGGTCTGAATGGTCCGAAAACCAATCCATAAAAGCCATCGGCTATGTTTCTTATGCGAGGCTTAAAATCAATGCTGGAGAGTATAAAAGAGGCTTGGAACTTGGCAAGAGGGGTATGATTTTCAACCTCAAAAACCATGACCACCAGTATCGATGTAGGGTTTTTGGGGTGTATGGGTTCTACATCTTGCCGTGGAAAGAGGATTATGCCAAAAGCAATGAAATCCTTACCGAGGGAATTGAGTCGGGAAGGTTGTCGGGTGACCTGATTGGTTTGTATATCCTCAAAACCCACTTGTTTAACCTTCACTTCATCTCAGGCCGCCCGCTTGAGCAATTGCTTCAGATAAGATTTGAGGAAACCCATCCCCGCATGGAGTTAACTTATTACATCACCCAGTACCAACAGCACCTGGTGAGTTACCTGCTTGGGCGCACGCCGACTTTCGGACTTCCACAGCAAAGGCCGTCTTATTTGGCGGCTGTGCTTACGATCAAGGAAGAGACCTTTTACCGCAATTATGTTCTTTCACTCTATTATTTTCTGGGTGGACATTACGAAATCGCCACCCAAACAGCCCTGATAGCTCAAGAAAACAGCACACTGCAGGAAGGCTCCCCTTTAATCCCGGCAAACCTGTTGATTTTGGCTCTTTCGATTTCGCAAAATCATCATGCTGACCAAACAAGTGTAGCCATTCAAGAATTTCAGGAAATAGTCAGCCAGTTTGAGATTTGGGCGGAATTAAATCCTGCCAACTTTTCAGCCCAACTATCTTTGTTATTGGCAGAAAAAAGCAGGATCAGCCAAAATCACCAAGAGGCCAATTTCTATTATACAGAAGCCCTAAAGCAGGTGGCCGCCGACAACTTTTTTCTAAAGGGTTTAGTACTGGAATTATTTGCCAAATCACAGTTGTCCTGCCATGCAAACTTGGAGGAAATAAGGACATTATTGATAGAAGCCAAAAGAGAATATCAAACATGGGGAGGACAGGCAAAAGCTGATCAACTGGAATTACAATACGATTGTATTCTTTCCTCTTCGACCATTTATAGCCTGGATCATCTCGATATCGAAACTATCCAAAAGGAGCTCAGCGGAGACTTAAATGTAAAATCACTCATTCAAAAATTGATGGTGCTAATCCTGAGGTTTACGGGAAGCACCGGTGTGGGGATTTATCTTTCTGAAAACCACGGGGAATTGAACCAGGCAGGAATGTCATTTTCCTACCCACAACTGGCTGAGAATAGGGAACTCTTCCCAAAATCCCTCATTCTGATGGCCCACAAAACCAAATCAGCCTTGATTATAGGGGACACCGAGGCCGGCACCATCCACCATCAGCCCGAATTGGCTGTGAGAAAGGTAAAATCATTCAGTATCCTTCCTATTTCCATATCCGGCACCAATTCGATGGTGGTGTACTTGGAAAATACATTAGCTTTTGATTGGTATAATGAAAAGCTGATCAGGTGGGCCAAAACGATAGCAAACCAAGGGTTGATCATCATTGAAAATGCACTAATCCATGAAAACACCATTATGCTCAACAAAGAGCTTCGCAAGGAAATGGAGGAAAAACAGCAGCTCGCCGAATTGATCCAACGACAGAAGGACGACCACCTCAAGGCAATGGTGGAATCCTTGGACTCTGAACGTGGCCGGATAGCGGGAGATTTACATGACAGCATTGGGTCGATGCTCTCAAGTGTGAAGTTCAAGTTTGGCGGGATTCAGGAAAGCCTTTCCCTGATGGAGAATGATAATTTCAACGGGGCCATCCATATGCTTGATACCGCCATCGATGAAGTGAGAAAAATAGCTCATGAAATGTCCCCAGTGGGACTGAAAAAATTTGGACTGCAGGCGGCCTTGGAAAGCTTTATTTCCAACCTACAAAACGCCAGACAACTCCATATCAACTTTCAGATGTTAGGTTTCAAAAAGAGGCTTTCGGAGCAAATGGAGTTGGTACTTTACCGGATCTGCCAAGAGTTGGTTCAAAACGTATTGAAGCACGCACAGGCCACTGAGTTGGACATACAACTGATACACCACAAAAAGTCCATCAACCTGACAGTGGAAGATAATGGCAAAGGTATGGATACCGGCAATATCCTTCACGGCTTCGGTTTCCTAACCATTCAGGCCAAAATCAAGTTGCTAAAGGGGGAATTCAATATAGAAAGCCGTAACGGCAAGGGCACCTTGGTATGGGTGGACATTCCCCTATAATCTTCAAATTAGCTTTCTTTAACGCTTTGATTTCGGAATTTCGGGCGAATTTGGCTAATTTGAGGCTACTTTTCAAACCCACTTCATTTATGAGCATTGTCAAAGAGCACTTGAAAATTCAGGCCCCTGTCGCCAGCGTTTGGGAGGTTTTGCTGGACCCAAGTTTCATTCCCCAATGGGCAAAATCATTTGGGGAAGGCATCTGGGTAGATGCTGAATGGAAAAAAGGCGGCTTGGTGAGTTGGAAAAATAAGGCCGGTGAAATTATCGCCAAAGGAATTGTTTTGGCCCTTGAACGAAACACGCTGATCAAGGTTGGCTATTTTGATGAGGCCCATGCCCACCCCACTTCGGCCCTTGGAGATTACAGGGAAGAGTACCAACTGGAGTCGGGACAACATAAAACCCTGCTTACAATCACGGCCGGCCCCCTGCCCCAGGACACAATACAGCAAATGACTGGCATCTGGAAAGATGCCCTGAATTCAATCAAAGCCTTAGCAGAAAACCGATAAACCCGTTTTAATATGTCCTATCCACTTAGGATACTTATTTTCATCGTACTTTTTGGTAGCGGTAGTTCGATTGCTTTTGCGCAGGCGGTTACGGGAAATGTCATTGATGTACAGGATAATTACAACCTCAAGGATGTCAAGGTAGAAAACATCAAAACTGCAGAAACTTTTACCTCCAATGATCGCGGTTATTTTAGGATCGGAGCCACTTTGGGGGATTCCATTCGGTTTACAAAGGAAGGCTATGTGCCACACTATTGGGTGGTCGATGATTTGGAGCACCAGTTGATCCCGTTGATTTTTGATGCCGTGGGACTTCCTCCGGCCTATGTGTTTGGGGAACGGCCCTCACTTTATATCCCTGGCATTTCAAAAGATTTGGACCCTGACCGTAAGCCTGCCGGCCCCGGGAGGGTGTATGGCGGGCATAGCGGCAGTCAAACAGAAATGACGCCGGGCTTTACTATGGACGGTCCTATTTCCTATTTTACCCGCAGGGAGCGAAAC
Source organism: Litoribacter ruber (assembly GCF_018500185.1). Lineage (GTDB taxonomy): Bacteria > Bacteroidota > Bacteroidia > Cytophagales > Cyclobacteriaceae > Litoribacter > Litoribacter ruber. The sequence goes on from NZ_JAHBGI010000002.1 coordinate 483,801, forward strand.
AAACGTCAATATAGACGGGCCATGGAAAAGGAAGCCAGGCAGGCCCCCTATTTGGAAATCATTAAGTCTGATTCCGTAATGCATGTGTTGAAAAGCAAATATCAGTTGGAGGACAAGGAACTGGACAGCTTGATTATCGAATTCAACCTATATCACATTGAGCATGAATTCCTTGACTTGGATCATGAAGATGTATCCAGATTGTTGCACGCCTTTTTTGAGCGCTACTATTATTTTGGCAGGAAATAAAAAGTCCTTAATGAGTAAGACAAAGGCATTGATTTTGAGGGAAATTTGGAGAACTTTTTTCAAATCTAACCACAAACATCATGTTAAGCAGTTCATATTTGACTAATGACAGGGTAAGAACCGTAACTGACCCAGAAATTAACGAGGAAATAGACAACGATATAGAAGGAAATGTCCGGTTTTATTCCATCCAAAACCCCATAACGATTCGCAGGAGAATCAAAGACCTCGATGAGGAATGGGACGTGGAAAGAGTTCTGGAGCTAAACGCATCCACTTTGGCCTTTACCGGAATCGCCCTTGGAGCATTGGGCAGCAAAAAATGGTTGTTGCTTTCGGCTCTGGTTACCGGATTTTTGGCCCAACATGCCATTCAGGGTTGGTGCCCCCCTTTGGTGATTCTGAGAAAGCTAAAAATCAGGACCCGAAAAGAAATTGACATGGAGAAATTCGCACTTCTTCAGGCTTTGGAGAAAAGGGAAGCCCACAAATAATATCAAACCCCGTCTAATCGCGGGGTTTGTTTATTTTTAGGGCAATCTGATTTCCAATCCATCCTCGGCCATGTCAAAATCTACCGAATCCGCATTTTCAAGCATCTCATCGCCCATGTGGGTAAGAAGTAGCTTTTTGCAATTCAACTGCTTCTTTTTCAGCGTGGTATAAGAGATATGATTAGGCCCTTCCTCCAAGTAATAATTGCACTCGCAGATAAAGAGGTCCGCATTATCCGATAGCGGGTAAAGTTCATCGGTCCACTCTGTATCTCCTGAATAGGCAATGACCTTATTTCCTACCGTTACCCTTAACCCATGTGGCAGGGTCTCCTGCGAATGGACGACGGGAAAGCTTTCAATTCTGAGCTTTTCAAGATTCAATGTTTGGTGCGATCCAAAAAACACATACCTAATGTCCAATTCCGACAAGGTGCTGGAGCCTGGATAGTATAGCTCAACGGCTTGCTTCACTTTTTCGTCCATCCCGACAGGGCAAACTATGCAGATTGGCTTTTTCCGCTTGTTTTTCTTTTCTTCCAAAAGGAAAAACACCAAGCCTCCGAAATGGTCCCCATGCATATGGGAGATGATGATCATATCAATTTCCTGGGTTGGAATCTGATATTTCTTCAAAGCCAAAAGTGTGGTAGCTCCACAGTCGATCAAAAAGTTAATCTCAGGAGAAGAAACATAAAATGAGGTATTGGCCCTCCCCCCACTGCAAAAAGCATCTCCACATCCTAAAATTCTTAAAGTTACTTCCATGATGTCAAGGTGATTAATGATATAGAGGTGAATACAAATAGCATTCTAATTTTCACTTTCCTGTATTTTTATTCTTATTTTTATGTATAATTTTTAAAATATAATTAAACCAAGCTTTTTTATTTCAGTTATCCCATTAAGCTAACTTTTAAATGAACCACCTATGCCTAAACTATCGGAGCTCAAGTTTAAATATATAAAAGAAGTATTTTTAAAGACAGCTAAGCGATGGAACGACGCCGACCCCTTTAGACAAAGTGCCATTATAGCCTTCTACGCCATCTTTTCCTTACCTTCCCTGCTGGTGATCATCATCGCGATAGCGGGGTACTTTTTTGGAGAAGAAGCGGTTTCTGGAAATTTACAAAATGAAATATCAGAAATGATCGGTCCAGATTCGGCTGAGATGGTAGAGGACCTCGTAGCCAATGCCACTGTTGCCGACAGTGGGACTTGGGGAGTAATTATGGGGGTGGGCCTATTGATATTTGGTGCTACTACCGTATTTTTTCAGTTACAAAAAAGCCTCAACCGTATCTGGGGTGTGTTGCCCAAGCCTGATCAGGCCATCAAAAAAATGCTTTTGGATAGGTTGTTCTCTTTTGGGTTGGTTTTGGTGATTGCCTTTCTACTTCTCATTTCACTGGCCCTGACGTCCGTGATGGCAGTATTGGGCGATTGGTTGATGACTTGGTGGCCTTCTTATCTCTATATATTATTTATAATTCTGAATTTCATTGTTTCACTGGCTGTTATCGCAACCCTGTTTGCCATGATGTTCAAACTCTTGCCGGATGCGATTATCCGATGGGAGTCTGTGTGGGTAGGTGCCTTTCTTACCGCCTTACTATTTGAAATCGGAAAATTTGCTCTTGGCCTTTATTTTGGCTTAGCCGAACCGGAATCAGTTTATGGTGCTGCTGGGTCCATTATATTGGTGATGATGTGGGTTTCCTACGTGTGTATGATCGTATTTTTTGGGGCAGAATTCACCCGCAATTGGGCTGTTAAGTTTGGTCATGGGATTAAACCAAAAGCAAATGCCATTTTGGTGGAGGATAATCTTCAAGATCCTTATTACATAGAATAAAAAACAATGGAGCCTTAAAAGCTCCATTGTTTTTTACCAATCATCATCATCATCATTCCGATTCATGTTTTCATAGTCTGGTGCCACTTCGTCAGGAATGGCCATGGCATGATATTGTTTCATGAAATCAATTTTACCTTCCTTATTGAATCTCCAAACCTCATGGATTGGGCTGACTACCTTGTTGCCCTCTTCGTCGGTATAGATATCTTCACCCCAAACGGCCACCCAGTCCTCATCCTTGTCCACACTTTTTAAGCTAACATAGGAAACAATCTTGCTCTGATAATTATCAAGTCTATCCCTGTGTTTCTTTGTTTCCTCCATCAATTTTTCCAACCCCGTAATCCTTGTTCCATCCGGAAACTCCATGGTCACATCATCAGCAAAATATTCCAAGTTTCTATCCAGCATATTTTCTTCATAATCCTTCCAAACTTCTAAAATTTTGAAAGAATGCCTATCATCCCCCATTCTAAACTTGGATGAATACTCCGCCTCATAAGGCATCTCCGTTTTTTTGGTGATTTTTTTCAACCTTTCCGGTCCTTGGGCAAAAGTCAGACCTGCCACCAAAACAAATACGATCAATAAAGCTAAACACTTTCTCATAACATAATTTGTTTTATTAAAGAAACAACAAAACAAATTTACTAAAAAACCAAGGAATTACGTTATCATATTTTATACATAATTTGGTATAAAGCCATCAAAACCAGCTATTTATTCGCTTTATTATCAGGAAAAACTCAAAACTATAAGGCCTCTGGCGTGTTCTATTATAACTAATCAACTACTGAATAACCAAAACCAAATTATTATGTCAGACCAGAAAAACTCACCTTCTCCACAAGGAAAGTCCAACCCCTCCGATCCGGGACAGAAGGACAAGGCTGCCATCAAAAAAGGCAAGACCGAGGAGGAGATCAAAAAGGAAAAAGAACTAAAGGAAAAGTATTTGGAAGAGAATGGTGAAATTCCTCCCCACCTGGAAAAAGGAACCAACCGCAATCCCGACAAACCCAACATCCACAAGCCACCATATGGCGGTGGGACTAAATAATGTTTAACCCCTTAACCTGGTCAAAGCCAGGTTATTTTTATAAATTTAACTATGAAACTTTTCACTGGCCTTTTTTGCGCATTGTTGCTTTTGAGTTTTCCATCCCTAGGTCAGGAGAATCTCAAAAGCCACCAGAGTCAACATAATTTTGACCAAACCATCTCTCTGCTAAAATCCAAGTTCTCCGATAGGGGCATCGAGGTCATGCAAGTGATCGATCATGGCCAAAATGCCAAAAATGCAGGGCTTGAACTTGAAAAGACACAGGTTTTGGTATTTGGCAACCCAAAAGTTGGCACAAAATTGATGCAGTCAAATGCGGATATTGCAATAGAGCTTCCCCTGCGGCTGCTCGTGATGGAAAGACAAGGAAAAGTAACGGTAAAGTATACTGATCCAACTTCTTGGGTAGCAAAATACGGTCTTCAAACCGAGAGTGAAATTTTGGCCAATATGGCCGAATTGCTCGATGAACTTGGAAGAACGGTAGAATAGGGTAAATAAGAGGAAGGCAAAATTTTAGCTTTTCTATAGATTTTAGGCTAATTTTGGGCATTCGTATGTCCAAGAATGCATTCCATATTTATTAGGCTACCCAACCTTGTAATTACAAAGCAATTCTATTTAGCATTCTAGAATTTCACCTTAAAATACCCTTATGGAAACTGTGGAAAACACCGCTGAAAATCAACCAATCAAACCTTTGAAATGTCTTTTTTACCTGCCCAAGGCAGCGAAAATCAAAATACCTGCCTCAACTGAAAAAGTGGAGACCTTCCATCTTTTCTACGGAGCTGATGTAGATGATGAAACCTTGAATTTCAAGTTTTTAATGCCTGCTGTGGAGGAGGCAAAAAACGAGGATTATGACATTATCCTGGGTTTTGACAAATCTTTGAATAGAATAATCATCGGTTATAAAAACACAGAAGGCCGCTTCCAGGCATTTAATGCACACCAGCAAGCTGCTCTTATCAGTGACCACCTCATTCAGCAGGTAATTTGGGATCGACCTTTTGGAGAATCTGGCATGATGATTATCAAGTCCGTGATCCTTTCTGATCAACTTGACGGCATAGCTACTAAAAACGGTGTACCTGTAAAAACCACCCATTCAGGATTTGACAACTTGATGGGCGGTGTAAAGGCTAACATGGAAGCTGTGGAGAAGATCATTGCTTTTGATGATAGAAACACTGTAATTCTAAATCCTGATGCGGATAAAAATTCCCAGTCGATTTTTGACATGTGGATGGCCTTGCTCAGCGATTTGGCCGAAAAGGAGAAATCCATGCTCGACAGGCACATCGATCTGCAGGTGAAGTACCGGCTATATCTGGAAAAAACCTTCCAGATCACCCGAGATACCAGTATCAAAAAGATTTTCGACAAATTCAGAACCAAGCCGCCTGTGGATGATTTGGCCGATGAACTGGTGTTGATTTCCGATTATAAGAAACAGACCTTCCATAACAAGTTGACCGGCCGTAAAGGAACTTTGGAACTTGAAGCCAGAAATATGGTACAGATTGAGTACTCCAGTGGGCTTAAGCTTACGGTAGAGCTAGAGGAAGGTGAGACGCAAATGTCCATTCATTTGAGTAAATACACCAATTTTGCTTTTAAGCCAAAGTATGCTGAAATCAGGAAGGGATTGCATGACAGTTTGTTGAAAACGGTAGTGATATTGGGTAAAATGTAAGAATCGAAAAGCGGCTTAAAGCCGCTTTTTTCATGTTGATTGCCTACCGATTATAAGGTGATTTTTACGTTTATAAGATAATTTTTATTTGGGCCGGAAAATTATCCCTATTTTAGACCCGCGTCAGCATTGACCGCACACACGAAAACTTTCATATTTTAGATTTAAAAATTTTGTTATGCGCAAAAGTTCGTTTTTGGTACTTTTCCTAGTAGCTTTTGGCTTGACGGCCCAGGCTCAGGATAAAGACCAAGTAATTGAAAACATGATCAAAGAAGCTAAGGAGAATTCCCAGCTTAAAAAATTAGCCTACGAGGTTACTGACCTTATCGGTCCTCGTTTGGTGGGTACACCACAAATGCAGAAAGCTCATGACTGGGCTGTTGACACCTATGCCGAATGGGGCATTGAGGCTGAAAACGAGCAGTGGGGTGTATGGAGAGGCTGGGAAAGAGGCGTTTCCCATATCGACCTAATTGAGCCAAGAGTAGTTTCATTGGAAGGTATGCAGTTGGCTTGGAGCCCTTCTACTGATGGCCCTGTGACCGGAGAAGTGGTGATTGTCCCAGATCTGGAAGATTCGGTGGCATTCCAAAACTGGTTATCCAATGAAGTAGAGGGCAAATTCGTCATGATCTCCATGATGCAGCCATCAGGCCGACCAGAATACAACTGGAAGGAGTTTGCAACTGAGGAATCTTTTGAAAAAATGAAGAAGGATAGGCAAGAGGCGGCTGAGGCTTGGGCCGACCGGATTGAAAAAACCGGGTATAATGCCCGATCTCTTCCTGCAGCCCTTGAAGAGGCTGGTGCTGCTGGCGTGGTGGCATCTTATTGGTCACAAGGATTTGGTGTCCAGAAAATTTTTAGCGCCAGCACCAAAAACATCCCAATGGTAGACATCGCCCTGGAAGATTATGGCATGCTTTACAGAATGGTGGAAAATGATGCCAAGCCAAAGCTTAGAATCAATGCTGAATCCAAGGAATTGGGTGAAATGCCTACTTTCAATACCATTGCCACTATCAAGGGTTCTGAAAAGCCAGAGGAATACATTATTCTTTCTGCCCACTTCGATTCTTGGGATGGCGGAACAGGTGCCACTGACAACGCCACAGGTACTTTGGTAATGATGGAAGCTATGAGAATCCTGAAGAAAATGTATCCTAACCCTAAAAGAACAATCATCGCTGGCCACTGGGGTAGTGAAGAGCAGGGTTTGAACGGTTCAAGAGCATTTGTGGAAGATCATCCGGAAATCATCGAAAACATCCAGGCGGTATTCAACCAGGACAACGGAACGGGTAGAGTGGTAAACATCTCAGGACAAGGTTTCCTTCACGCCTATGAATTCATCAACAGATGGTTGGAGCCTGTACCTCAGGATGTGCGTAGACACATTGAAACGACTTTCCCTGGCAGCCCTGCTGGTGGTGGCTCAGATTATGCATCTTTCCTAGCTGTAGGAGCACCAGGCTTCTCCTTGAGCTCACTTAACTGGTCTTACTTCAACTATACTTGGCACACCAACCGTGACACGTATGATAAAATCGTATTTGATGATGTAGAAAACAATGTGATTTTGACTGCTATCCTAACTTACATGGCAAGCGAAGATGACCAAAGCTTCAAAAGAGAAAAAAGCATCCTGCCTGTAAACCCAAGATCGGGCAGACAAATGACCTGGCCAAATCAGCGTAACGCGACAAGAAGAGGCATGTTGGATTAATCAACTTATAACATCAAAGCCCAACCAAAAATGGTTGGGCTTTTTTTATGGCTAAACATAACTGAAATGGCTTTTTGGTAGTTAATCAAAAACACTATCACCCAAAACCTAATTATCTGTGAAGTCAAATCAGAAACTGCCCCAGCTCCCCTTGGAAGAGTGGGAAAAAAGCAAAATCACCTTACATTTATTCCTTCAGATTGTTGGTAAAATAAAACTGGCACTGATGCCTCCCAAAAACCATTGGTGGAACATTACTTTTCGGGTTTCCTCCAAAGGCTTAACCACCGGCCCCATACCTTATCAAAACGGCCAGGGAAATTTCACCATAGAGTTTGACCTTCTCAAGCATCTCGTCCAGATTAATTCCAGCAATGGGGGTGTAAGGAAATTTGAGATCATGTATGGACTTACTGTGTCCAAATTTTACTCTTTGCTATTGGATAACCTTCAGCAGCTGAATATCTCGGTAAATCTCAAAAACCCCTACCCCTATGACATGGGCGTAGAAGGCGAGTTTACAAGCCTAACCAAGCATTATCATTATGATGCCAATTATGTCCAAAAATATTACAGAGTCCTGCTGTGGGTAGACAATATTTTCAAGGATTTCGAATGCCAGTATAAAGGCAAATCTTCCCCTGTGCATTTATTCTGGCACTCCTTGGACTTGGTGGTCACACGGTTTTCAGGCAAAAAAGCAGATAACAGCATGATGTCGCGCACTTCAGATAGGGAGGCTTATTCTCATGAAAATATTTCCTTTGGTTTTTGGGCAGGGGATAAAAACCACCGTGAACCTGCTTTTTACTCCTACACTTGGCCAAGTCCTGAAGGATTGGATAGCTACCCCATAAAACCTGCAGAGGCAAAGTGGATAGATAACAACGGAAGTCCGATGGCACTACTCAATTATCAGGACTTGATCAACAAGCCGGACCCGGAAAAAACGCTCAAGGAGTTTTTACACAGTGCCTATCAGGCTGGGATAACTTCCGCTGGATGGGAAACAGAATCTTTTTAAAACAACCATACATCTATAATTTCCAATGGAAAACAATTTCCCAATGGGAGCTAGCCTTCATGAGGAAGGCTGCTTTTTCAAATTATGGGCACCCCATGCCCAGTCCGTTCACGTAATTGGGGATTTCAATGATTGGAAACCAGGTGAGCCTTTAGAAAAAGATGATCATGGTATCTGGCAGGGCAGTATCCGCAATGCCCAAGAAGGACAGGAATACCGCTATTTGCTTAACAAGGGAGACCAGGAGTTTTCAAGGATAGACCCTTATGCCAAGGAAGTCACCCACTCCATGGGCAACAGTGTTATTTGCACCCCCTTGCCTCCAATCGGTCATTTTGATCCCCCGCCCCTTCACCAAGCAATCATTTATGAGCTGCACGTGGGTACATTTTATAAGACCTCTGAGGAAGGTCCAGGAACATTTGCTGATGTAATAGAAAAGCTGGACTATCTGCAAGAGCTGGGTGTCAACATTATCAAAGTAATGCCTGTCCATGAATTTGCCGGAAGCTTTAGCTGGGGGTATAATCCCTCCCATCTATTTGCCGTAGAAACCAGCTACGGAGGTCGAAAAGAATTCCGCAAACTCATTGACGAGGCCCATACTCGGGGCATAGCTGTGGTGCTAGATGTGGTCTACAACCATTGGGGGCCCACGGATTTGGATTTGTGGAGATTTGATGGCTGGTATGAAGGCGAGGGAGGCGGAATCTTCTTCTACAACGACGATCGAGGTGAAACGCCTTGGGGTCACACCCGCCCGGATTTTGGAAGACCGGAAGTCCGAAAATTCATTTTTGACAATGTGATGTTTTGGCTAAATGAAATCGGGGTGGATGGGCTTAGGTGGGATGGCACGGCTCTGATAAGGAACTGCAAGGGCGAAGAGCACCTCAAGGACCAGGATCTTGCCGACGGCTGGTCGCTTATGCAATGGGCCAATGAGGAAAGTCGGAAGGTAAAACCAAAGGTAATCTTGATAGCGGAGGATGTAAGAGGAAATGGCACTCTGACCGAAAAAACCGAGGAGGGTGGTGCAGGGTTTGATGCCCAGTGGAACTCCATCTTTGTGGAGCATATCAAGCCTTCTTTAGCCGATGATGCACAATGGCATATGGACCAGGTGATTGAGGCGCTGGAATTCAGGTACAAGCACAATGCGTTTGAGCGGATCGTTTTTTCAGAATCCCATGACGCGGTGGCAATCGAAGACCAGAGATTACCGGAAGAGGCGTCTCCTGGGCAGGCTGACTCTTGGATAGCCAAGAAAAAATCAGCTCTTGGAGCAGTTTTGACCATGACAGCTCCTGGCATTCCAATGATCTTTCAGGGTCAGGAATTTTTAAAAGCAGGGGCGTTTGACGAAAAAGACTTTATCAACTGGGACAGACTTGAACAGAGAAAAGGAATATTCAAGCTTTATCAAGACCTGATTTCCTTGAGGCTCAACAAGGAGCATAAAAGCCATGCCTTGAGCGGCCAGCATATCGAGATTCTCCACGCCCATGCTGAGATCAGGGTTGTAACTTATAAAAGGTGGGCGGATAATGCCGATGAAGCAGTTTATGTTATCATAAACTTTTCCCAAGATACCCACGAAGATTATTGGCTTCCTTTCCCGGGGGAGGGAGATTGGGTCACGATTTTCAACAGTGACAGCAAAATCTACGATGAGGAATTTGGAAATTTAGGTCCCACCAAATTGGAAGTTCTTCAGGATGAAGAAGGTAACTCCTCCCATTCCATCATATTACCCCCTTATTCTGCAATTATTATGTACAGAGAATGAGGTTAATCCAAACAATATTTTAAACAATAAGTTCTTTTGAAGGAACACAACATTTTTATCAAGCAATTTAAACCACTAACAACATGAATTCAATTTCAAAACTTTGCCTGCTCGCAGGAGCTGGATTGCTGTTTGGGCAACCTCTGATGGCCCAAAGTGTGACCGATGAGGTGATCGAGGAAAAAATAGAAACCGAAGAGGCCAATATAAAAATCACCAAAGTAGTGGATGGTCTTGAAAACGCCTGGGGAATAGATTGGTTACCCGATGGCCGAATGTTGATCACTGAGCGTCCGGGGAGATTTCATATAATAGATGGAGAAAACATCCATAGGTTCAGAAACCTTCCCGAGATTGATCTATTTGAGGATGATAAAACACCCGATGAGGGAGGAAATCAAGGTGGGCTTTTAGATGTGGCCGTACATCCTGACTATCAAAATAATGGCTGGATTTACTTTACTTATTCCAGCCCAGGAGATGATGACTCCAATTTCAGCGGTGATGAGGATTATGCCACTGGTACCGCTTTGGCCAGAGCCAAGCTGACTGATGACGGAACAGATATCAGTGAATATGAGGTATTATATGTACAATCCCCGCGAACGGAGCCAGGAAGACACTATGGTTCAAGGATTATATTTCCGGGAGATGGAACGGTTTTATTTTCCATAGGGGACCGTGGAATACGATATCCTTCTCAAGATTTGACTGATCCGGCGGGATCAATTATCAGGCTGAAAGAAGATGGAGGTCCGGCGGAGGACAACCCTTTTGTTAATAAGGAGCCAGGCAACCTTCGTCCTGAGATCTTCAGTTTTGGCCACAGAAATAATCAGGGGATGGTAATCCATCCTACAACTGGGGAGATTTGGGCGTCAGATCACGGACCAAATGGAGGAGACCTTTTATACAAAGTGGAAAAAGGCAAAAATTACGGATGGCCTCAGGTCTCCTATGGAACCGAATACGATACAGATGAGAAAATCGGTATTGGTAGAGAGGCTCCAGGCGTAGAGAAGCCTGCCCATATCTGGGAAGACAACATGGCTCCTTCGGGATTAACTTTCTATACCGGTGAGTTTCAGGGTTGGAATGGCCATCTATTTTCAGGTTCATTGAAGCAAAAAGCCATTTACAGATTGGTGATTGAAAATGGTGAAGTGACCCATGATGAGAAAATGCTGGAAGACAAAATCGGTAGAATTAGAGCCGTAAAGCAAGGCCCCGATGGAAACCTTTATGTGATTACGGATGAAGAGGACAGTGGAGTATATAAACTAGAAATTATTGAATAAGAATATAAGGCCGGGTTTCTTCCCGGCCTTTTTTTATCCCAAATTATCCAAAATCAACTCTATTTCATTTTTTTCAGTCAACACACCTCTGAATAGATCGCCCATCTTTTCTAATCGCTGGGGCATGGTTTTAATGGTAAAATCTTCTTTTTTCAATCCGGGCTTTACTTCTTCCCAATTGAGCGGGGCTGAAACCCTGGCTCCGGGCACAGGTCTTACACAGTAAGGAGCAGCCAAGGTTTGTCCTTTTCTGTTTTGCATGAAATCCAGGTAGATTTTATCGGTACGTTTCTTTACTGCTCTTTCCATACTGGTAAGCTTGGGCACCAACTCATGAACATGGTAGCACAGCAACTTGGTAAAGTCCCTGGCATCATCATAACTGTACCCATCTGCAAGTGGTATGTATATATGAAGCCCACTTGAACCGGAAGTTTTGCAAAAGCCTTTCACTTTCCCCTGGTCCAGTACTTCCTTGGTAGCCTGGGCAACCTCTATTACTTGTTGAAAGGTATTCTTATCACTGGGATCCAAATCAATGACCACCATATCAGGCTGATCCAAATCACTCATTTTGGAGAGCCACGGGTTGATCTCTATACAGCCCAAATTGGCCATGTAAATCAAAGTCGCCTCATTCTGGCAGAGCATATACTCAATATAATCCTCCTTGGACTTACTATGCACCTTAACAGTTTCGATCCAATGGGGAAAAATACCGGCCGTATCCTTCTGGTAGAAGCTTTCACCCTTGATTCCATTGGGGTGCCGGTGCATATTCTGGGGCCGACCAATTAAATACGGAAGCATGAAATCCGAAACATGCATGTAATAATCGATCAGGTCATATTTGCTATACCCTTCATCCGGCCAATAAATTTTCTCCAAATTGGTAATCGGCACATTCACCCCATCTATCTCCAAATTGCCCTTCGACTCTTCGGCTGGCTTACCTTTACCTTTTTTCAACTTAATTTCAGTTTCTTTGGTGATTTCCTTTGGAGCTTTGTCACTTCGGAGGCCTTTGTAAACAGGATGTCTCAAGCTACCTGATCTGGTCCACTCAGAAAACCCAACTTCACAAATCAGCTTCGGCTCAAGCCAGTTGGCTTTCCTGCCTTTCAGGCTGATTTTTCCTGAAAAAGGCGACCCCTCTCTCTTTAAAGGCTCAAACAAATCCAGTAATTCCCGGCTTTCTGCTTCGCTAAAACCTGTACCGCAATTGCCAATGTAAACCAACTCTTTTTCTTTGTACATTCCCAAAATCAGGGAGCCTAAACCTCCCCCACCCTTGATTTTCACAAATCCGCAAATAATTGCTTCTTGGCTTTCCGAGGCCTTTATTTTAAGCCAGAATTCTGACCTTGCTCCTGGGTAATATTTAGAATCGGCTTTTTTGGCAATCACCCCCTCTATGCCCATTTTAATGGCTTTTTCATAAAACACGCTCCCCATGTCTTCCAAATGGTCGCAGTAATATATATGGTCAATTCCCTCAATGACGTCTTGAATCAAACTTTTCCGATCAAGTAAAGGCAGTCCAGTCATATCATGGCCATTGAGACTAAGCATGTCGAACACATAAAACCTGAGCTCCCCCTCCTTTTCAGCAGGGTAGTTTTGAAGGGCCTGAAAAATGGGAAGGCCGTTTTCACCGAGGGCTACAATTTCTCCGTCTAGGATGGCATCATGCTCAATTTGGCCAAGGCTTCTGTGGATTAGAGAGAATTTAGAGTTGAAGGAAATGCCATTTCGGGAATACAGGTTAACCCTCCTGTTTTTAATATCTGCAATCGCGCGATACCCATCCCATTTGAGTTCATAGATCCAGCCGGCACGGTTAAAAATTTTATCCGTTTTGGTGGCCAACATGGGTTTAAAAAAGCCTCTTTCTTCACCATAATTAGAAATTTGATCTTGAAAATCTTCCGCGTCATACTTGGAGTCACTGGAAAATTCATCTTTCTTTTTGATCAATAGCCAGTGGTTTTCCTCCTTTCCTCCCTTTGTCCTGACCAAAGCAAAAGCCCCATTAACCTTTTGCCCAGTAAGGGTGATTTTAAGATTGCCGCTTTTATATGCTTCGATTAAGTTCTTTTCAGCCCCACCCTCCGAAGATTTATAGGTGCCAAAATCCCAAATCCTCATCCTTCCAGCCCCATAATTTCCCTTGGGAATGTCTCCTTCAAAAAACAAGTAATCCAACGGGTGGTCCTCTGTGTGAATGGCTAACCTTTTATCATCTGGGTAAAGCGAGGGGCCCTTGGGAACTGCCCAGCTCTTAAGCACCCCATCCATTTCGAGCCTCAAATCATAATGCAGGCGGGTGGCTTCATGGCGCTGGATCACAAACCTTAACTGTTCACCACTAGCCTTTCCCCCTTTAGGTTCTGGGGTGTTTTCAAAGTTTCTTTTTTTATAATATGCCGAAAGACTCATTTATCAGGAGGCTTTTTTTGATTTCTTTTTGTCTAAACTGGCCTTCAGTTGAGCCATAAGATCCTTAGCCGGAGTGGGTTTGCTTTCGTATTTGGTGGCCTTTGTTTTCTTGCCGGATTTTTTACTTTTAATGATCTTCATCAGTTGATCATTGTACACATCTTTGAATTTGTCGAAATCAAACTTCTCTGTATAATTTTCAATTAAACTCAATGCTATATCCACTTCTTTTTTGGTTACCTTGGTATTGGGCAATTTTAGGTCGGAAGGCTTCCTGATTTCATCTGAAAATCGTATCACGTGCAGAACAAGGGCATTTTCATATACACCGATCAGACATAAATTCTCTTTTTGCCGCATCACAAATGTGGCCACACCAAGCTTTTTGGTTTTCTTCAGTGCATCGCGCAGCAAGTTATATGACTTTCCTCCCTCTTTTTGGGGCTCCAAATAATACGGTTTTTTGAATAGCACATCGGCTACATCGGAAGCTTCGATAAAGGACTCGATTTCAATGGTGCGGTTTTTCTTGACATTGGCCTGCTCAAAATCCTCATCTGTAAGCACGATATAGTTTCCGTCATCATTTTTGAAGCCCTTGACAATATCCTTCCAAGCCACTTCTTCCCCCGTGGTTTCATTGACGCGTTTATAGCGGATGCGGGCATTATCGGCACTGTCGAGCATGTCCAAATCCAATTTGCGGTCTTCTGTGGCACTGTAAAGCTTTACGGGGATGGATACTAATCCAAAACTCACCGTTCCGTTCCAAATTGATCTCATAGTGTTGTGGTTATAACAAAAAAACCTCCTGAAGTTCAGGAGGTTTTAAAAGTGCAATTTTAGTACCTATTTAATTTTCCGTAGCTAGGGGACGGAAGACCGGAAATCGGAAAAGGGAGACCGGAACCAAGACTCACTTAGCAATATTTCGGCTAATCATTTAAACTATTAGAATTTGAAACATGGCAAAATAGTGCTCTTCCGATTTCTGTCTTTGGCATTTCCGTAAAGGAAGGAATACCTCACAGAAACCTCGTGGGCACCTCCGGAATTGCGGAGACCGAGCCTGGAAGTATTAAAATCAAAGCTATACCCTATATCCAACCCAGAGTCAAAGATGAACCCGAATGAAGCAATGATGGCCTCATTGTTTGGCAAACTATATTTAACTGGCAATCCCCTGTACCACAAACCCACCGTGATCGGCTCCAATAAGAGTTGAGACCCCACCTCCAGTTGGTTAAATGGTTGCTGATGCCTAAAGTTGAATGCAAAAAGCAAAGCCCTTTCTTGTCTGCTGTGGCTAAGATAGCTATTGTACCCTCCATCAGGCAAACCGATTTTCACCCCACCATGGGCGGAAAGTTTCATGGGCAGCACACTGATCTGGTCATCCAGAAAAGACATATTGGGTTCATTCAGATGGTGCCCTGACATTCCGAGCCAAACATGCTCATTGTTATAAAGCATTCCAAAGCTGAAATCGGCAAACTGCCTCCTACTATCCACCATCAACTGTCCATCGTATCGGTCTGTGATGATGCCCCGAGCTATGTCCATCTGTGTGCCCAGGATCACATCCCCAAAGTAAGCATCCCTGGAGACATAACTGACCTGTCCACCAAATCTCAGGAAATTGTTAAAACCAAGTTGGAGCCTGTAAGAATAAACCAGACCGACTTCCATGGTGCTCAGCGAGGACATGCTCTCTTGCGAGCCGTTGAACTGCAGGCCGATACCGCTATTGATATCAAACATGTAATGATCGATGTAAGCGGAATAGGAATTGAAAGTATGGTCAAGCCCAGGCCATTGGTTTCGGTAATTCAACCCCACCCTAGTGAGCTCGGCCGAACCGGCAAAAGCTGGGTTCATGTACATCGGCGCAGCATAGAACTGCGAATACTGCACATCCTGTCCAAATGATTGGATGCTAATAAGCAAAAAGACTACACACCATAACTTTCTCATTTCCTACCTTATCGTATTAATGTAAATACTCCCGATCTCGTTACTTGCTTGCCATCCACAGTCGTGAATGTACCCTTATACACATAGTTGCCATTTGGCCCCAGTTTCCCGTTTACTTTGCCATCCCATCCCGGATCTTCCATGCTGGTCATCTCGTAGAGCAAATCGCCCCAGGTGTTGAAGATCAGCATTTCGTAAGATGATATTCCACGCATCTTAGGCTTGAAGTTCTGGTTTTCCCTATCCAATGGCGTAAACCCTGATGGAATCATGATCAGATATGCCTCATTGACCTCAATTGGCATTTCCATTGTCGAAGTACAGCCATAGGCATTGGTGACCGTGAGCGTAACCAAGTACTGCCCTTTCGCATCGAATTTGAAAGGAGGGTTTTGGAGTTTGCTGGTTCGGCCATTTCCAAAATCCCAATGGTAGCTCAAATTGTCCCCCAAGGAGTGGCTTTCAAAAACCACCTCATCGTTGGCTAGGACTTCACCTTTTTGTCCAAGCCCGTTGATTTTGTAATCAAACATGGCGTGCACCGGATCATCGGAAACCTCTACCATGACCTTTTGCTTGGTGGAAGCGCAATCCAAATCCTTGTAGTTGGCTTGAATTTGATAGACGCCTCCTTCATTTACTTCGGGTACATCCTGAAGCCGCAGCTTTTTACCGGAAGGCATTTCCACGGTGTATTCAAACACCTCAGGATCATAGCCTTCAATGGAGGCAGTAAAATCAATACTTCCCCCTTCGCAGAGCACTGCAGGTTGGAGGACTCGCAGGTTTGGCGGTGGCAGAAAATCGATGATTACGGCATCGGAAACTTCCGAAGAGCACTCCTGTTCGTTGATGGTCATCACTTCATAGACACCATTTTCGGTGATTTCTATGAATGGCCCCTCATCAGAAATGGGGACCCCATCCTTGAGCCATTGGAAGGCGGAGGCATTTTTGCCCGAAGCGGTGAGTTCAATGGTTTCCCCCTCGCAGAGCCTGACCCTTTGGGCCTCTTTCTTATCAGCATACACTTGAGAAAATGACATACCCCCTCCGATAAGGAAGGCCAAGGCCATTCCTTTGATCGAAGGAGAGTATGAAAGCATTTTGCTCAAGGGAAGTTAGGAGTTATTAATTTCTACCTAAGCCTCCAGTGATTTCAATTACTGGCTTCTCTGGAATTGGATTAATTACTAGAGTTAGTAAGGTCTCTTCTTTCTCACAAAGAGCTTCTTCATCCTCAAAATCGTAACTTACCCTAACAGTATATTTATAATCGCCTTGTTCTAGCAATCTTTCCGTAAAATCAAGGTCATTGTCTGACGAACCCAAAACATAAGTATTGGTGCTCCCTTCCTGAAGCAGAATCGCTTCTCCTTCATTGGTTGTTAAATAGAATTTATATACAAGATTAAAATCATCTTGCATGTGTGTTTCTTCATAAGAAGCAGAAACAGTTAATTCTTTTTCATTGTAATTGGAAATTTGCTCTGAATCATTCTCACAAAAATCATCATCCTCTTCATCGACTTCAAGTATAATTTCAGGAGCTACATAGACTGCTATATCAGTAATTTCGTAACACGCATCATCCCCGCTACCATTAAATCCATATACTCTAAACCTATGGTAACCTGATCTTGTAAAGTCATAGGTAATTGAAGCCTCTGTTTCACCCTCAAGCAAAACTTGATCTTCATCCACTTTGCCCATCAAATACCACTCAAACCTTTCGTAAACACCATCTACACTTAAGGCTACTTTCGCCCCTTCTTCATAACAAAATAAGTTTTGGACTATCCCCTCTAGGTCATTTTCCGCTCCATATCCAGCCGCATCAAATGAATTGAAACTAGTAATGGTATTACCAGTTTGAGGATGAGTAAAATTTAATGGGTATTGTCCATAAGACTGGTTTACCAATAAAATTAGTATTCCGATTAATAAGTAAAATTGCTTTTTCATAATAGGTACTTTTAATTGTTTCTTAATTTATATTTCTGGGATAGCCACCGTTGATCTGCACCAGGGGCGCCTGTGGCTTGGGTTTTACATGAATTGAGATTTTGGTCATTTCATCCGGCAGGGATTCGCAAACGTCCACACCCGATACATCCACGAAGTATTCGTAGCTTGATTCGGAGAAATGCAGGCCTTCGATTTCAAGGGTGCCATCAGGTAGAAAGTTATAGACTACCTCAGGGCCAAGATCCCCATTGGATATAGGCTGCTGTTTGGTGCTGTCACGGTACCAGTTGAATTGATAATCTGAAGAACTGGAGGTGATGGATGGTGAAAAACTCACCGTTTCACCTTCGCAAATTTCCTGGTCGTCAAAATCTATTTCAATAGGAGTCGGCTGGCTTTTCAGCTCAAATTCTTTCACAAACTCGTCACAGTTGCCATTGACAAACTCAGTGAGGATCAGGTAGTATTTTCCTGCTTCCACATTGGTGATCCCGGTTGCATCACCGTCAATGATCTCCCCGTTAAGAGGATCATCCTTGCGCCACACAAGCTCATGTCGGTTATAGTCAAGATTGGAAGAAGTAATATTTATGGCCCCATCCGATGCCCCGCAGGTAGGTTGTACAAAAGTGGGTTCAATAGACACAGCGTCATTTTCAGGGACAATTATATTATCGACGGTCACCTCGCAACCCTCTTTATCGGTCACAGTGACTGAATAAGTCCCCGGTGTAAGAGCGGACACGGTTTGGGTAGTTGCACCGTTGCTCCATTTATATGTGTACTCCCCCCAGCCGCCTTCTGGGAGTACGGTGACGTGGTTTACTGGACAGACATCTAATTCTTGGATGACGGTGGCGGTGAGAGGAGACTCAGGAGGACCTATTGTCACCTGAAATATTAATGGCTCTTCTTTTCTATTGTTATTACTGCCGCTTCGTCTAAATATCTCGATCTCATAATTTCCAGCAGGAAAATCATATGATCCAGTTTGTCTGTTTATTAAAAAATCTGAAACATCATTCCCTCCTTCCGAAATTGATTTTTCATCACTCCAGCTGCCATTTTGAATTCTATACCTAGCAAATAAATTTCTAGGTGGCCTCAATTGGCTTAGATCAAAGCCAATTTGCCCAAAACTATCCCCAGAACACATTTGGGTTACCATTAGACTTACATTTGGAGGAGCAGCATGTATAAGGTCTGTATTTTCAGGTACTATTGTACTAGCATGAGAGGTGAGACTTCCACACAATAAAATGATAACCCATATAAGCTTATAATATTTCAAAGGTTTTCTCCCCATTTACCTGCCACATCCATTAGTTAAATTGCATTTTATACATTGATTTTTGCAAATCATTGTTTAGAATATTATTTTATGCTTTTCACAAACACTTTAATGATTTATTTAAAAAGACCACCACACCTGAAATTAAAGCATTAATTCATGAATTAACAAAACATATAAAGAACTATTTACCAGTAATATTCAATATAAAACCACCTATTCAATATTAATTTTTCAGGCTTAAACAGCATTATTGCCATTCATAAAAAATTCCGTTTTTATTCAAACTCGACTGCTTAGTATAGCCTACCAATTGATAAATATGCTCTAATGTCTTCGAGAAGAGAATTTGTAAAGAAAACCATCCTGACTTCCAGCCTAATTCTACCATTTAAATTTTCAGCATCTGGCAACGGCTTTGATAAAACCACAGATTTCCAGCCCCTGATCCTCTCCACTTGGAACCATGGGCTAGCCGCCAATGAAAAAGCCTGGGAAGTACTCGAAAGCAGCGGTGATATAGTAAGTGCTGTAGAGCAAGGTGTGATGGTGACCGAATCGGATCTGAGCAACCTCACTGTGGGGCTTCAGGGGTTACCGGACCGGGAAGGAATCGTAACACTGGATGCAGCTATTATGAGAGGTGATGGCGGATGTGGGACGGTTTCATTTGTAAGACAAGTAATGCACCCCATATCCCTAGCCAGAAAAGTGATGGAGGAAACACCCCATGTCATGCTCAGCGGGGAGGGTGCCAGGCAGTTTGCAATCGAGCAGGGACTGGAAGTTCTGCCGGAAAAATTAAGCCCAGAAGCGGAAAAAGCCTATAAAGAATGGAAACAGAAATCCGAATACAAACCCATTATCAACATTGAAAACCACGACACCATTGGTATGATAGGAATGGATACCTCAGGAAAACTTGCCGGCTCATGCACTACCAGTGGCTTAGCTTTCAAAATGCACGGGCGAGTCGGTGACAGCCCCATCATTGGTGCGGGCTTGTTTGTGGATGAGGAAGTAGGAGCAGCTACCGCTACCGGTCTGGGCGAGTCTATCATCAGGATCTGCGGAAGTTTTCTTATCGTAGAGCTTATGCGGCAGGGCTGGGAACCGCAGAAAGCCTGTGAGGAGGCTGTGAAAAGATTGATAGCCAAAAACAAGAATATTGAGGATATACAGGCGGGTTTTATAGCCATGAATAAAGACGGGGAATATGGTGCCTATTCCGTCCATCCCGGTTTCAACTTTGCCAGGCATACCAAAGGAGAAAACATTTTGATTGACTCCAAAAGCAAATTCAAATGAGAACCTACCTACTTGAAGCGCCGGTCTTTTCTTTACACGCTGGGTTAAAAGCCGCCTCGGCTGGAGTTGACCGCTTGGAGCTCTGCGCCGACTTTGCAGAGGGAGGCACCACGCCAAGTATTGGAGTATTTAGGGTTTTACAATCCCTCATACAGATTCCTATTTTTGTCATGATCAGGCCTCGAGGGGGTGATTTTGTCTATTCAGAACGGGAAATCGCTGCAATGATAGAGGATATCAAACTATTTGATCAAGAAGGAGCGGATGGGTTTGTATTTGGTGTTCAAACTCCTCAAGGTGGGGTGGATTTAATATCAAATAAAAGTTTAATAAAGGCAACCAAAAAGCCCTGCACCTTTCATCGGGCGTTTGACAACATGGCCAACCATGACAAGGCACTGGAAGAGATCATTTCTTTGGGCTTTACCAGGATCCTCTCATCTGGAGGCTTTGACACGGTGACCGATGGTATGGAAAACCTACTCAAATGGATGAAAATAGCTGGCGACCGGATCATAATCATGCCGGGAGGTGGAAGCAAGCCCAGTCATCTGGAAACCTTTAAAAAAGTTGAGCATTTTAAAGAAATACATGCCAGTTGCAAAAAGGTTTCGTTAGGTCCCGAACACTACCACAATCATCTTTTGAAAATTTCATCAAGTGAAGGGATACTCGATATTGATGAAGAAATTGTACTTAAGTTCAAAAGCGCATAAACTAAAAAAGCTGACCAAACTGTCAGCTTTTTTCATTGTCGGAGTGACTGGATTCGAACCAGCGACCCCTTGCACCCCATGCAAGTACGCTACCAGGCTGCGCTACACCCCGATCGATTGGCAATTTTAAGAAAAATGATCCAATTCAAAAAATTTACCAGTTTATAATATCACAGTTTTTTACCTGTTTTTTTCAATTTGTTTTTTCCGTAAATTAGCTAATCACCTATCCAGTTCACCATGAGACAATTACTGTTAATCATACTTTTACTCCCTTTCACCACACCTGCTCAATCATTTTTAGTAAAAAATGTCAATATTGTCACTTTAAGCACTGAAAATCCAATTCTATCCAACCAGTCCATCTTGGTAGAAAACGGGAAAATTCAATCTATCGGATCAAACCTGGAAGTAGAAGCTGATTCTATAATCGAAGGAGCTGGGAAATATGTTTTGCCGGGCTTGGCGGAAATGCACTCCCACATACCCAATGCGGAGAACGGGGATTTTTCCTTTTTGGAGGATGTCATGTGGTTATACCTGGCCAATGGGGTGACCACAATTAGAGGCATGATAGGGCATCCGAGTCATTTGGAGTTAAAGGAAAGGATCAAAAGTGGCCAAATGATGGGTCCTAGAATATTTGCGGCCGGCCCATCCCTGAATGGAAACAGCGTAGAATCTCCCCAACATGGCCGGCAATTAGTACATGAGCAGGCTGACGCTGGGTATGATCATTTAAAAATCCACCCTAGATTAAGTATGGAAAAATTCATAGCAATCGCAGAAACAGCCAAGGAGAAAAATATTATGATAGGTGGCCATGTCCCGCTTGACGTAGGTTTGGAAAATGTAATTTTAAATGGATTTCATTCAGTAGAGCATCTGGATGGTTATCTGGAAGCCATGCTTCCCCATGAGGATTATAAAAATTCCGAGAAAGCGGGGCCATTTAGCATGAATTTTTCCCAGGATGCCGACCTTTCTAAACTTCCGGAATTGGTGAAGCTGACAAGAGAAAATAATGTAGCTGTGGCACCAACAATGACCCTTTTTGAACATTTTTTTGGGTATTTACCGGCAAGTGAATTAAAGGAAAGAGCAGAGATGAAATACCTACCTAAGGACCAAATTGTGAAGTGGGCAGAGCAAAAACAAAGGCTTGAAGATGATGGTATCTTAGCTGAGGAGAAAGTAAAACCCTTTTTATCCCTCAGAGATCAAATTCTCATGGAATTATATGAGGCAGATGTCCTGATACTTTTAAGTTCAGACTCCCCGCAAGTCTTTAATGTCCCTGGCTTTGCCACCCATAGAGAAATTAAGTCCATGAAAAACGCTGGAATGAAAGCTGTCGACATATTAAAAAGCGGTTCAAAGAATGTAGCCCAATATTTTAACCAGGATACTTTTGGAGAGATTGTGGTTGGGAAAGATGCTGATTTCTTGATAGTAAGAGATAACCCTCTTGAAAAATTGGAAACCCTTGAGGAACTTGAAGGGTTATTCGTTGGCGGAAATTACATTGACCGGGAAAGAATTCAATCCGAATTGGATCGAATTGAAGAAAAAAACAAATAAAAAAAGGGGCTTAGGCCCCTCTTATATCATACAGACTTTTTTAATGCCGGACACTATCCCAATAAGTGTGTAAGTATTGATTAA
>NZ_JAHBGI010000020.1 GCF_018500185.1 Litoribacter ruber
CTTTCGTGACCCTCCCTCCGAGCTGCGCTCTTCGGATGGGGTAACATTGTACTGAGAATTACTTCATTATTCCCGCCACGCCTGTGCGCCGTGGCGTAGCGGGCAAGCATTTATTATTCATCATTCATCATTCTACATTCTCCCGCCCATTAGAGTCTGCCTTTGAACAGGAGCAAATCCGAATGGCAAATGGACTGGTCGCCAAAAAAACTCCGTGCAACTCTGTGCCAAACTCTGAGAAACTCCGTGTCCCTTAATTTCCGCGAAGAGGCCTTTGTGAAACTTTGTGCACTTTGTGGCCAATTTCTTCCGCGAAGTGGCAAACTCCGTGTAACTCTGTGCCAAACTCTGAGAAACTCCGTGTCCCTTTACCTCCGCGTAGAGGCCTTTGTGAAACTTCGTGCACTTTGTGGCCAATTACTCCGCGAAGAGGAAAACTCTGTGTCCCTTTACCTCCGCGAAGAGCCCTTCATACTTCCCCTCCTATCTTCCTCCATTCGCCCTGATATCATTCCTGCAATTCTCATCCAAAGGAGGGATGAAGCCGCCATCGATGACGTTCAGCAGGCCGGCAGTTTCTACCGCCCAATACATCAGGCAGCTGGAATTGTCGCAATGGCCACCGTGGTTGGGATCCTCGTGGGGCTCCACCATGTCGGAACCCACATTTACCAAGCCCATCAGGTGCCCTATCTCATGGCGGGTGACGGTGTTTTCCAAAAGTGACCGGCTGGGCCTTCCCACGGTGTCGGAGTTTTCCCGCATCCTTCTTCCAAACAATGCAATGGAATTGCTCCTGTGCACCAACCCAAACGTGAAGCTTCCTCCTGTATCCTCGGCAGAATACCCATCCAAGATCAACAGGTAAAGCCCCACTTTCCGACCTTGGTTGTAGGAACTCCGGTTGGCGTCTTCAATGGCTCGGATATCGGCGATGGAATAGCTTTCTTGCCTGCCGGGAGCTATTGCGGTCAAATAGATATCTATTCCACCTGGCTTATTTGTCAGTTCCTCAAGAAACTCCCTAATGTTGTCCACCAAGCCCGGCGTGGGCTCAAAGCCTACCATATATTGGATCTCCAACTGCAGGGACTGGAAATGCTGACTGGAAAGGATTTCACGGGCTGCGGCTCCAATGGGTCTTCGAGCCGAACGCAGGTCCCTGGCAGCATTGTCATCCAAATCCTCTGGGGATACATTTTCACACCCCACCTGAAAAAAGGCTACAAACAGAAGGAAAAAAATAAATATAGGCGATTTTCTCATGTTTTGATTTTTGTCGGAACTGTTGACGCTAAGTTTTTTCTGGCCAAGGCCATCAGCACTAGGGATAATACACAAAGGCTCACCGCTATCACGGCAAGCACATAGGCGCCGGCCTGATAATTTTGCCAAGCAAACAAAATTAACGAGCTAATAGTTACAGCAAACATGAAAAACATGGGGATCAACACAAATTTTGCATTGATCTGCTGCCTAATCAGCCATACGGCCACCGTGAGCAAAGCCAAGGCTGCCAACAATTGATTTGCAGAGCCAAAAATCGGCCAAAGATTTGCAAACCCACCCGAAAGCAACAACAGGGCACTCAGCACGATCACGATGAAAGTAGATGCATAGCGGTTTTCACCAAAGAAACGACCAGGCCTGCTTTGGGATTGCTCGAAGTACTCCTGAAAAGTAAATCTAGCCAACCGCGTACAGGTATCGAGTGTCGTCAAGGCAAAAGCCGAAACCGTAAGTGCCACAAAGCCCACCGCAAAGGCCGGAGACAGGCCCAGGGTAGTCACCATACCCCCCAGCCCATCGGCAAACAGACTCACCGGCCCCTCATCAGATAACCTCAGGTTATATTCCTGCCGGCTGATCACAATCACAGCCCCAATGGAAATGATGGCCAGAAATGACTCTATCAGCATTCCTCCAAAACCGATTAACTTAACATCCTTTTCTTGGTCTATCTGCTTTGAGGTAGTCCCTGAGGCTACCAGGGAATGGAAGCCGCTGATCGCCCCACAGGCTATGGTCACAAATAAGACTGGAAAGAGATACCCCAGATTTTCTGCCTTAAACTGCACCTGTGTATCCATCTCGATGGTGGGATTGGCTACCACCACCCCAACAATGGCAGCTAACATCAGCCCGTAAAGCAAAAAGCTGTTTAGATAATCCCTTGGCTGTAAAAGGATGGAAACTGGGGCTACCGAGGCCACGAAGCCATAAGCCAGCAAAATCCCGATCCATAATTCATAGGAAAGCACAAATGGATGCTGCATCCCCAGATACACAAAATAATACATCAACACCACCCCAGCCACAGAGGCCACCACAAATTGCATCCGTGACCTCACCTGCTTGCTCACCCAACCAAACGCGACAGCAAGACCAATAAACAGTATTGAAGCAGTAGCCACCCCGGGGTTGGACACAAAGGTCTTGGCAATAATGTCGGCAAAAACCCCGATAATCAATATCAAGGTTGAAAAGCTGAAAACCACGAAAAGCTGCTTTCCCTTTTCCCCAATGTTGTTTTGAATAATCACACCAATGGATTTGCCCTCATTCCGAAGCGAGGCCACCATGCTGCCGAGATCATGGACAGCACCGAAAAATATCCCACCCACCAGAATCCAGATCACGGCCGGGATCCATCCAAAAGCCACTGCGATAATCGGCCCCACGATCGGGCCCGCTCCCGCAATAGAGGCAAAGTGATGGCCCAACACCACCACTGGCTTGCTCGGTATATAATCAACCCCGTCCCGGTGTTTGTGGGAAGGGGTCAGGTTGGCATTGTTGATCTTGAATTTCCGGAACACATACTTCCCATACAGAAAATAAGCCCCCACAAGGACTACTGCTGAAAGTATATATAGAGTGACTAATGGCATAAATATCTTGGGTAATTGTAAGGATAGGGCCCTTTGCAGACCTTAATTTACCACATATTATATTTTTTGTACATTTATTGAAGCAAATTTTAACCACAACCTATTACATCCAACCTATTCACCTATGCAAGAACAATTGGTTTTCTTCTCCGCATTAGTGCTTACCATGCTTTTAAGTCATCTTTTGGTCTACTTGGTTTTCCCCTTGGTGGCTAAGATCTTCTATAAACCCAAGCTGCCAAAAGCGCAAAGGGCCATGATGCGGTTTTCCCACTCCTTGAAATTCGCCCTGTTTTTCATCTTATGGCCGATTGCCGAACCCTACGTGTCCCCGGAAACCATGGCCTATATCCGGTCCCATGTGCTCTTCCAGATTTTCCTGATCATCAATATTGCATGGATTTTCATTGAGCTCACCAATGTGCTTCGCTATTATTTCATTGAACATTATAACTTTGAAAAGGATGACAACCTAAGGGAGAGAAGGATTTTCACCCAACTGGATTTTATCCGCAAGATCATCGTACTCATTATTGTCATAGTAGCCTTTGCTTTTATCCTGATGAGCATAGAGACCGCCAGGAAAATCGGGGCCGGACTGCTCACCTCTGCCGGGATTGCCGGATTGATCATAGGTTTTGCCGCTCAAAGATCCATTGCCAACCTCCTTGCAGGGTTTCAGATAGCTTTTACCCAACCCATCAGGATCGACGATGTGGTGGTGGTAGAAGGGGAATGGGGAAAAATCGAGGAGATCAACCTCACCTATGTGGTGGTCCGCATCTGGGATCAGCG
This sequence comes from Litoribacter ruber, assembly GCF_018500185.1. Lineage (GTDB taxonomy): Bacteria > Bacteroidota > Bacteroidia > Cytophagales > Cyclobacteriaceae > Litoribacter > Litoribacter ruber. The sequence continues at coordinate 3,687 of NZ_JAHBGI010000020.1, forward strand.
GCGGCTCATCCTGCCGATCAACTATTTTATAGAAAAGCCATTCCAGAATTGGACCCGCACCACAGCCAACATCTGGGGCACAGTCTTTTTATACGTGGACCACACCGTGCCGGTAAAAACCCTGAAGACCAAATTAAAAGAACTCCTGGACGCCACACCCCTCTGGGACGGCAAAGTACAGGTGCTGCAGGTGACCGATGTGCGGGAAAGGGTGGTGGAACTCCGCTGCCTGATGAGCGCTCGGGACAGCCCTTCGGCATTTGACCTGCGCTGCTACATCAGGGAAGAAATGATCAATTTCCTTCAGGAAAACTATCCCGAAACATTGCCCAAGACTAGGGTGTTAATGGAGCAGGACAAGGCTCCCAAAATCCCTGAACTGTAGCAAATAAATGAAGGGTATTCAAGATTAGGTTTTATTTAATGGATATTACCTATAAATTTGTACTCCCTGAATAAACATTTTCAGCCTTAAACAGAACAATATGGCTTGGTTTAAAAGAACAGATAAAGGAATTAAAACCTCTACCGAGGAAAAAAAAGATGCCCCTGACGGACTTTGGTTCAAAACCCCTCAAGGAAATATCATTCACACCCGCGAGCTAAAAAACAACTCATACGTTTGTCCAGATGATGATTATCATGTCAAAATCGGCTCCAAGGAATATTTCGAAATACTGTTTGACAACAACCAGTTCAAAGAATTGGACGCAAACATGACCAGCGGTGATCCGTTGAATTTCACCGATAGCAAGCCATATCCGGCAAGAATTGAAGCCACCATCAAAAAAACTGACCTGAAGGATGCCGTAAGATCTGCCGTGGGTAAAATTGACGGACAGGACATCGTGATCGCCTGTATGGACTTCAACTTCATCGGCGGATCCATGGGCTCGGTGGTGGGCGAGAAGATCGCAAGAGCAATTGACCACTCCTTGAAAAACAAAATACCCTTCCTGATGATTTCCAAATCAGGAGGCGCCAGAATGATGGAAGCCGGCTTCAGTTTGATGCAGATGGCCAAGACTTCCGCCAAACTTGCCCTCTTGGATGATGCCAAAATCCCATACATTTCCCTTTTGACCGACCCTACCACCGGTGGCGTTACCGCATCTTATGCCATGCTGGGCGACTTCAATATCGCCGAACCAGGCGCTTTGATAGGGTTTGCAGGCCCACGAGTGATCCGCGAAACCATCGGAAAAGACCTTCCTAAAGGCTTCCAAAGTTCGGAGTTTGTACTCGAACACGGTTTCCTGGATTTCATCATCGACAGAAGGCAACTCAAGTCCAGGCTTTCCACCTTACTGAGGTTGCTTAAGAACTAACTGGGGCAGCCCGAATGATTAAGGGGAAAAAAGGGGCTTCAAATGGCCGTTTTTACCGAATTATAAATATATTTGTACTCCCTTAACCGAGGGTGTATAATACTGAAAAACAAAAAGAAAAAAGTCGTTAAATGAGTTCAGTAATCATTACTTCGATTGTAGCATTTACTCTGATTATTTTGCTACTTGTTTTCATCCTGCTTTTTGCCCAGTCAAAACTGGTACAATCAGGGGATGTTAAAATTATTGTCAACGGGGACGAGAAAAACCCGATCGTGGCTTCTGCCGGATCGACTCTTCTCAACACGCTTGGCGGTAAGAAAATCTTCCTTCCTTCTGCCTGCGGTGGAGGGGGTACTTGCGCGATGTGTAAGTGTGTCATCGAAGAAGGTGGCGGGGAAGTCCTTCCAACGGAAGTTGGTCACCTAAGCAGAACCGAGCAAAAAGAGAAAGTTCGTCTTTCCTGCCAGGTGAAAGTAAAACAGGATATGAGAATCCGCATCCCAGAGGAAATCTTCGGGATCAAGAAGTGGGACTGCGAAGTGGTTTCCAACTACAACGTATCCACCTTTATCAAAGAATTTAAAGTTAAACTTCCTGAAGGCGAAACTTTGGATTTCGAATCAGGAGGATATATCCAGATCGACGTTCCGGCCATCACTGTAAACTTCAAGGATATGGACATCACGCCACATCCAGAGTTGGGTCACCCAGCTGACGTTTACAAGAGCGACTGGGATAAGTTTGGACTTTGGGACCTGACCATGAAAAATGACGAAGAGCTCTTCAGAGCTTATTCCATGGCCAACCACCCTGCTGAAGGTAACATCGTAATGCTTACCATCCGTATCGCTACCCCACCATGGGATAGGGCCAACAACAAGTGGATGGACGTCAACCCAGGTGTTTGTTCTTCTTACGTATTCTCTCGTAAGCCGGGCGACTTGGTGACCATCTCCGGTCCTTATGGTGAATTCCACATCAACCCAACTGATAGAGAGATGATCTACATCGGGGGTGGTGCTGGTATGGCTCCATTGAGATCCCACATCTTCCACCTTTTCCATACAGAGAAGACTGGCAGAAAAGTTTCTTACTGGTACGGTGGTAGATCCAAGAAAGAATTGTTCTACGTGCCTCACTTCAGAGACATCGAGAAAGATTTCCCTAACTTCAACTTCCACATCGGTCTATCCGAGCCTCTTCCTGAGGACAACTGGAAGATCAAGAAGTCCTTGGAAGATAAAGAAGGTGACGGTTATGTAGGGTTTATCCACCAGGTGCTGTACGACAACTACCTGAAGGATCACCCTGAGCCAGACGAAATTGAGTACTACCTATGCGGACCTCCATTGATGAACTCAGCAGTACTTAAATTGCTAGATGATATGGGAATCCCTAAGGAAAACATCAGATTTGACGACTTCGGAGGTTAATCCGACTACATACAAAGCCCCGCGAAACCCGCGGGGCTTTTTGTTTTTATGCCATAAAGGGAAAAAATTAAAGGATATTCATTAATTTTAGATTCTATCAATGATTCACCTATGGATTTAGAGTTCTATTTTGACCCGATACCGGAATCCCTCACCGAGACCAAATTTCCCCTAAATTCCTTTTTCAGCCATATCCACCATTACGGGGAAACTTTTCCCGACCTGGAAGGCATGCAGATAGCCATAATCGGACTTACTGACGGAAGGGGAATCAAGGACAACAGGTCCATCGAAAATGCGGCAACGGAAATCCGGTTGAAATTATACGACCTCAAAAGGGGACTTGGCCACTATAAAGTCGCCGACCTCGGAAATCTCCGAAACGGCGTGGACCTGAAAGAGACCTATCTTCGCATCCAAACCGTAGGCGAACAGTTGATGAAAATGCAGATCCTGCCTATCTATATCGGCGGAAGCCATGACCTGGACTTTGGCCAATACCTCTCTTATGAAGGAATGAAAAAGCTGGTCAGCATGCTCACCGTGGATGCCAAAATAGACATGGAAGATGAGGGAATGCCCAACGAGGTACACTCCCAGGACATCATCCTGCACCAACCCAACTTCCTTTTCAATTACACCCAACTGGCCTATCAAAGCTTCCTGACCGACCGCGACCTGGTCAACGTGATGGAAAAGCTTTACTTTGACCATGTCCGACTGGGGCAATTGAGGGAGAATTTCAAGGAAATCGAACCTTTGATCCGGAATGCGGATCTGTTGAGCTTTGACATTTCATCCATCCAGTCGGCAGATGCTCCCGGGGCCGCAGATGCACAGCCCTTTGGCCTCACCGCCGAAGAAGCCTGCCAGGTGTGTTGGTTTGCAGGTATGAACGAAAAGCTAAGCTCCATAGGCATCTATGGGTACCAGCCCTATTACGACGACACGCGCTATAAAACAGCCGCGGTGATTGCCACCATGATATGGTACTTCATTGAAGGATTTTACCATCGCAAGGACAGCCTTTCCTTTCAAAGCAACGATTACACCAAGTACACGGTATCCCTGGATGCCAAACCTTCCACCTTTATTTTCTACAAAAGCAACATCAGCGGAAAATGGTGGATGGAAGTACCCCATTCCGGCAACCAAAAATACGACAGGGAAACCATCATCCCCTGCAGTTACCAGGATTACCAGATTGCCCAAAGCGGGGAGATCCCCGAACGCTGGATCAATGCCCAGCTCAAAATGTATTAATTATGAGAGATATTACCAGGCAGCAGCTTGCCCTTCGCAACGGGCAGGACAAGCCTGAAATTTGGATAGCCTATGCGGGAAAAGTGTATGATGTGAGCAGCTCCAGACTCTGGAAAAATGGCAAACATTATGAACACTGGGCTGGTCAGGATCTGACCGATGAGCTGAAAGATGCACCCCACACCCAAAATGTATTTGATAAATTTGAGCCCATAGGGCAGTTAGTATAAAATGATATTAATAGCGGATAGCGGTTCCAGTAAAACTGACTGGAGAACAATAGGACACGAAGGACAGATAAACCAATTCAGAACAGTAGGCTTCAACCCCTACTACCAAAGCTTGGAGGAAATGGTGGCCGGACTCAAACAGCCCTCATTGCTCAACCTCAAGGATGAAGTGACCCAGATTTATTATTATGGGGCGGGATGTTCCAGCATCAAAAACAACAAAATCGTGGAGCACGCCCTCAAGCAGGTATTCCCAAAAGCCAGCATAGAGGTACACCACGACCTCCTGGCAGCGGCCCGCGCCACCTGCGGAACCAATGCCGGTATCGCCTGCATATTGGGTACAGGGTCTAACAGCTGCGACTATGACGGACAACAGATTGTAAACACCCGTCCAGCTCCAGGATATATCTTGGGCGATGAAGGAGGGGGATCCTATATTGGAAGGCAGTTTCTACATGACTTTATCTATGAAGAAATGCCCGACAACATGCGCGATTTGGCCATAGAGGAATACCAGCTCACCAGCCAGGACATCCAGGAAAACGTGTACCAAAAACCCTTCCCGGGAAGGTATATGGCAAGCTTTTGCCGATTCATCACCCAACATAAAAACGACCCCTACTGCTACAAGCTATATCAAAAGGCTTTCCACGATTTCTTCCGGATCCATGTCATGAAGTATGACAATTATCAGGAGAAGCCTGTCAATTTTGTTGGCTCCATAGCCTATTACAACAGCGACATCCTACGTTCGGTGGCCTTTGACCTGAATATATCCGTCAACATCATTCTTGAAACCCCAATCGCGGGACTTACCCTATTTCACAAAGAGAAAATATGAGTACTACCGAAAGCAATTCCTATTACGACAACCTGGAAAACATGACTGTGGCCGAACTGATCGGCAACATGAACAAGGAAGACAAAACCGTGCCCCTGGCTGTGGAGAAAGCCTTGCCGCAGATTGAAGCACTGATAGAGCAGATCGTGCCCAGAATGCAGGCTGGAGGAAGACTTTTTTATATCGGTGCGGGCACCAGCGGTCGCTTGGGCATCCTCGATGCCAGTGAGTGCCCCCCTACCTATGGCGTACCCTTCGACATGGTGATCGGCATCATTGCCGGAGGTGACAAGGCCATCAGAAAAGCCGTCGAAAATGCCGAGGATGACCGAAACCAGGCTTGGCCCGACATTCAGGAATTCGGATTCAACCAAAACGACACCGTAATCGGAATTGCCGCCTCAGGTACCACCCCATATGTGATTGGGGGCCTGACCAAAGCCCGGGGAGAAGGCCTGCTCACCGGCTGCATCACCTGCAACTCCGGCACCCCGGTAGCCCAAGCTGCAGAATACCCGGTGGAAGCTGTGGTAGGCCCTGAATTTGTAACCGGCAGTACCCGAATGAAATCAGGCACCGCCCAAAAGCTCGTCCTCAATATGATCTCCACCAGCGTGATGATCAAATTGGGCAAGGTCAAAGGCAACAAAATGGTGGACATGCAGCTATCCAATGAAAAGCTCGTCCAGCGAGGCACCCGCATGATCATGGAAGCCACCGGCATAGATGCCGACCACGCCCAGCAACTGCTCCTCACCCACGGCTCCGTCCGCGCGGCAGTTGCGCATTATGAAAGACAGAAATAGGTTTAAAAGCCTGCCTGCCGGCAAAGGCAGGTTTATTCCCGATCACCGCTTCTCGGATCGGGAGGTTTAGATGTTTAGGAGACGAGAATATATACTAAGGACGAAGGAGTTCTCGCTAAACTAGTCACTAAGCTCGTAGGGAGGGCTACAAAAGCAAGAACGACGGATAATTTCACCACTTAAGAATGGTAGAAAAACTTCCGATGGTGGAAGTATTGTCACGTTGTATTTGGTACTTGGTTCTTGGTACTTGGTACTTGGTTCTTGGTACTTGGTTCTTGGTACTTGGTACTCGTTACCCCCTCCAACCCCCTAAACAATCCCGAAACGCATACAGCGCAGCTATGCGTTTCGGGATGACTAAACCCCTAAACCGCCTCAACCTCCGCATTCAACGAAATCAAATACTTCCTCCCCGAAGCCACCTCCAGGCATACTACCCTAGTTCTCCTGGTGTCCTCTTTCGTAAACACACGCCCCCTAAGAGAAAAAGACTGGCCTACTTTAATGTCAGTAAGAAACAAAGGCCTGTTCAAGCCTTCCTGAAAGCTGAGATCATACTTCTTAAGCTCGCGGCTCAGAAAAACATCCGCACCACTGCTCGCTTTGGGATTGAGCATGTGTCTTTTCAGCGGGATAAGGATATCCCTGGGAAAAACCAAGTCAGAAAGCATAGGGGCCAAAAGTTTGCGGAACACCATTTTCCACTCCGGTCCGTGAGGTCTCACGCCAAGGCCAAAGTCACGGTAAACCCTGTGATGGGCTACTTCATGGATGTAGGTAATGAGAAATTGATAGGGATTGAGATCATAATTGATAGTGATGGTCTGGACATCCCTGTCACGCCTATACCTGAAATCCCCCAGCTTGGAGCTCCTGCTCCTTGAAATCACAAACCTGAACGGATCCTCCTTCCACAGGTCATAACAATAAGCTGCTGCGTTCTCCGGCACATGGTCCAAAAAGGCCTGGTAGATTTCTTTATTCCTTTCCACAGTTGGCAAATATAAAAATCTTTAGGAATAAAAAGAGGCACTAAGGGAATATGATAAAAATTGCCACAAAGGAACCAAGGTAATAAGTTTTTCTTTGTGTCTTTGCGCCTCGTGGCCATTTTAAATTGTTATTGGAAATGGGCACGAAGGGCTCCAAGGAAAAGAAGAGCACTAAGGAAATATGAGAGAAGTGGCCACAAAGAAACCAAGGCACTAAGTTTTTCTTTGTGTTTTTGGAAACCACGGTTGTTAACCCTAGAAAACTTAGTACATAGTACCTAGTACCTAGTACAAAAAAAAGCCCCAGTCTCCCGGGGCTCTTGATTCTTAAATAAACCGCTGATTAAGCAGCAGTCTCTTCAGTTTCCTCTTCTTCAACTTCAACTTCCACTTCTTCTGCCTCAATTTCTTCAGCTTCAACTTCAGTAGTCTCGTCGATGATCTCAACGTTCTCTTCAGTCTCTACTTCTTGAGTTCCACAAGCTGAGGTAAAAATCATACCTGCTACAGCTAACAATGCGAATAATTTCTTCATGGTGTTGTTTGTATTTCTTTTAAATTTAAGCATCAAAGTTACACACAAGTTATAATTTGTCAAGCTTTCACCGAAAATTATTTTTATTTCTTCTTATATGTAATCTTTATTGGAACTCCTTTAAAATCAAAATGCTCTCTTATTCTGTTTTCCAGATATCTCGTATAGGGGGATTTGATATACTGGGGCAGGTTGCAGAAAAAGGCAAACACAGGATTTCTGGTTGGCAACTGGGTGATGTATTTGATCTTGATATACTTCCCCTTGTATGCCGGCGGCGGATAACGCTCGATTTCGGCCAACATCTTGTCGTTCAACTTTGATGTAGGCACCTTTCTGGTTTTATTTTCATATACCTCCACGGCAAGCTCGATAGCCTGGAAAATACGCTGTTTGCCCATCACAGAGGTAAAGATGATCGGGATCCACTTGTTTTCACCAAGCTTTTCCATCATATCCTCCTTGAATCTCTCCATGGTTTTGTGGTCCTTTTCTATAAGGTCCCATTTGTTGACCATGATCATTACCCCCTTGCTGTTTTTGATCGCAAGTGAAATCAGATTCACATCCTGGGCCTCAAGACCCCTAGTGGCATCTACCATCACGATCACCACATCGGATTCCTCCAGCGTACGCAGCGAGCGCATCACAGAATAGAACTCAATATCCTCTTTTACTTTGGCTTTCTTACGGATCCCGGCTGTATCGGTAATGATAAAATCCTTTCCGTAAAGCTTGTATCGCGTATGGATAGCATCCCTGGTAGTACCGGCTTCATCAGTTACGATAGACCTTTCCTTACCCAAAAGAGCGTTTAGAAACGAGGATTTACCCACGTTTGGCCTTCCCAAAATGGAAATCTTCGGAATTCCGAAATCCGGATCCTCCAATCCATCCTCACTAAGGTGCTTGATCACCTCATCCAAAAGGTCACCCGTGCCCGCACCACTTACCGCGGCGATGGGAAACACTTCGTTTTCACCCAAACCAAGGGAATAAAACTCATTGGCCATCAACAGGCGCTCCTGGTTGTCGGCCTTGTTGGCCACTATAAAGATGGGCTTTTTCGATGACCTCAACTCGTTGGCAAATTCCTTGTCCAGATCCGTAAGACCGTCAAAGCAATCCACCACAAAAAGAATCACGGAAGCCTCTTCCACAGCAAGTTTTACCTGCTTTCTGATCTCGGCTTCGTACACATCGTCCGAACCGATCACATATCCCCCCGTATCGATCACGGAGAAGAATTTGCCGCCCCACTGGGCATGGCCATAATGGCGGTCACGCGTCACCCCGCTCATGTTGTCCTCAATGGCCTTTCTTTCCTCTACCAACCTATTAAAAAACGTGGATTTCCCCACGTTTGGCCTTCCTACTATTGCTACTATATTCGACATTGCTGTTCTCGTCTCTTATTGGTCGTAACCAAATCTTCTTAATTTGTTTTTGTTTTTTCTCCAGTTCTCCTCCACCTTCACGTGGGTCTCCAGAAAAACCTTCTTTGCGAAGAACCTTTCCAGTTCTTCCCTTGCCTGTATGCCCACACGCTTGAGCGCGCTGCCTTTGTCACCTATGATGATGCCCTTTTGGCTGCTTCTTTCCACGTAGATTTCGGCACGGATACGGATGATGTTTTCCTCCTCGAAAAAGTCCACAATAGCCACTTCCGTGCTGTAGGGGATTTCCTTCTTGTAGTTGGTGAAAATCTTCTCCCGGATAATCTCAGAAGCGAAGAAACGTTCCGGACGGTCGGTAAGTTCCTCTTTATCATAGAAGGGCGCATGCTCGGGCAGCCTCTCCAGGATCTCGTCAAGCACCTTTTGGATGTTGAAATTCTCAGCCGCGGATATCGGGATTACCAGCTCATGCTTCACCCTTTCGGTCCAGTAAGCGGTCACCTTGTCGAGTTGGTCCTCTTTGTTGAGGTCGATCTTGTTGATGACCAGCAGCACAGGCACCCCTGATTTGTTGATCTTTTCGATCACCTCCTCGATTTCCTCATCGTTCTCATAGAGGTCGGTCACAAACACGATCACGTCGGCATCCTCCAGGGACATGTTGACGAAGCTCATCATACTTTTGTGCAACTCGTATTTGGGCTTCAGCATGCCGGGGGTGTCGGAGAAGACAATCTGGTAATTGTCATCGTTCATGATCCCCAGGATACGGTGGCGTGTGGTCTGTGCCTTGGAGGAAATGATGGAGAGCCTCTCTCCCACCAGGGCATTCATGAGCGTGGATTTCCCCACATTCGGCTTACCCACGATATTTACAAATCCGGCTTTATGAGAAATTTCGGTCATTACGGCAATTTTTTCCACAAAGATACTCTAAAAATCTCAATCTTTGGAATTTAATACCGTTTCCCTCACCCCCCGATCTTCAAATCAGAAGAAAAACATAGCGCGCAAATCAAATTGGTCACAAAGTCACACCAAGTAAAAAAAAGAAGTCACACCAAGTTTAAATAAATCACCCCTTAACCAACTCTCATAATCACATTCTCCCCCTCTCTCTCTGCGCCCCTTAAAAATCTTCGCGGTAGTATTTCCGAGTTTTTTCTCTTCTGTGCCTCTGGTCCTCTGTGGTGAAAACAACATTGCAATTCCAAATTGGTCACAATAAACTCCACCGTCACCTCGACCGCAGCTAAGCGGAGAGGTCTATAACGGCAATAAAAGTTCAATAAATCAAATAGGCCACCAGGTCGAAGAAGTTCCAATGAAGTCGCACCAAATTTTAATAAATCTCCCTTTCTCACATCCCCCCCCTCTCCCCCTCTTCCTCTCTGCGCCCCTTAAAATCCTTTGCGGTAGTATTTCTGAGATTTTTTTCTCTGTGCCTCTGGTTCTCTGTGGTGAAACAACCCAAATAGGCCCCAAAGTCGAAGAAGTTGCGGTAGTATTTCCGAGTTTTTTTCTCTGTGCCTCTGGTCCTCTGTGGTGAAAAAACTTTCAGGCTATAAAACAAAAAAAAGGATACCGTTTCCAGTATCCTTCGTAGTAGCGGGAACAGGGCTATCGTACCCAATTTAAAATCAGACAGATAGTCTTTGAGGCGGACAATTATGGGGACGAGATAGGACCGTTTTACGGATTTGAACGTATTTGAATTAAACTTCCTTTTTCCAATTTGGAAGGACTGTTTTCAATTCCAATACCATTGAAGCTTCGGGGGGAAAAAGCAATCTGCTTCCCATTTCTTGCAATCTTTGCATTCCTTGCACTATCCGCTTTTAGGGCGTACCAAAGGTAATTTGGATGTAAAAATAGTGCAAGAGAAGTGCAGAGAATGCAATGGAACATGTCTCATTTTCTAATTTTTATGGTTCAACATTTTTTCCAAACAATCAATGTCCTCTTGACTAAACTTAAAATACCAATGTTCCATTACATTTAGAGCATCAATTAAGCTGTGAAGATAAGGAAGAGGTGAATAGTAAGTCATTGTGCCAGAACCCCGTTTTTTGGTCATTTTAATGTTTAGAGTATATTCTGGAAAGCTTTTATTGTCAACTACTTTAATACCTGAATCCTCATTGTGAAAATGAACATTTTTGTCGAAGTTATTCGTTTTCGGAACAAAGCCGAAGAAATCTAATCCCTTGGGACAAAGAGGGATAGGTCTGTAGGTTTTGGAGGCTTCCTCAAAACTTTCTTCTTGTTGGATTTGGACTAAATCTTCAACAGAGGTGGAAATAATTTTTCCATTCTTAAAAAGAGGATATCCTATTTTAATCTCATTAGCATTCATAACCTAGTAATTTTTTTGCCAATTTAGCTTGAAAAGCCATGTGTCACAAAGTCTTGCTGGATTTTAATCCGGATCGACTGTAAGCACGCAACTAATCAACTAAAGCTGGGGCCATTAACTTTTCGGGGTTTCGACAGATATTTTTCCACAGATAAACAAAATTTTTGGCAAGTTTAAGCGGATTACTCCTTTGGAAAAGTATTTGGGCTTACTCCAGCTTTCCCATACCCCTATCACGGTATTTTTAAAGTCTCTGGGACACTATTATTCACGTAGAGTTTTTTGGTGAAATGTTAAACCCAGAAAAGCTTGGTTACCGGCTTGACACAGACTTTATTATTTCACGGGTGCTGGCAAGGATGTTCGTCAAAGTTGGGTATAGATAAATTAAAAGATTCGAGATCAATATTAAAAAAGGATTTGCCGATAGGAAAATCTAAACTTTCTCATTCATTTAAAGTGAGTAGTCAGAAATGTTATCTTAACAAGATACCAACTAAATTCATATGCCACAACCCACTCCTGCTTTTGGGGGAAAAGATATTACACCCCATTTAATGCAGTATTTGCAGTTTCTGCACTCCCCCTAAACAAAGCTCAGAAAGACCGATTTCTCAAAGAAATTAGTGCAAAGGGAGTGCAAAGAATGCAGGACTACAAGCATCCGGCCTTGCTTTAGGCTTCATTTAATTGTTAGGTTACAGAATTATCAGTAAATTACTTTACTGAGTCATATGGCATTCCATGGAAGAAAAAATAAACATACCCGATCTCAAGCTATCCCAATTATTCCGGAAAGGGATATTTTGGGACGTTGACATTGATCTTCTCGATGTGAAGAGGGATGCATATTTCATTATACCAAGAGTATTGAACAGGTTTATGTTTCACGAGGTATTCTTGGAAAACCTTGAAAGAATCTACCCAAGAGACCTTATTTGTTACTATGCGCTGAACAGTGGTGAAATTCGGGGGAATGAAAAAATTGAATTTCTTGCTAAGAGGTATGGATTGCGTCAACAGGATTTTTTGAATTATATCCCACCTGAAATGATGTAACTGGACTGATGACTATTATCTTAAAACGCAACCTACAATCCAGTGAACCACTCCCGATGAAAAATCGGGAAGACCCCATCCCGATAGCTTTCGGAATCAGTTACGGATCACTTGCGCATCAATTTCGGGCTTACGGATAAGTTATGGGATTTTTCTAGAATTAATTAGGAAACAGGCCCGTAGTCGTCCCCGCCGCATTTCTATAGATACTCTTGTTTGAGATAGCTTTATTCTGGAAGCACAACGTATCTGATCTGAATGTAATCATCAAAGTCACTATAAGCATGAAAGTCTCGTTTACTCCTAACCATAATTTGGATATCACAGCATCGTCCAATATCCGCCTTTTCAAAAGTAATTATCGTCTTGTTGTCCTGAGTCCAACTTCTTTTACCGATTCGATTGATGCTATACTCTATCTCTCCGCCAAGTGGGTCCGTCGAATAAGCAATAATCTCTACTGTATCACCAACTTTCATAATTTTGCCACTTTGAATACTTTGTGCATAAACAGAGTTTGAGATGTTATTACCTAAACTGTCTGTCACAGCCTCGACCACTGGGAAAAAATCGTCAGGATTTTCTTTTTTGCCTCTATATTTCATTATTCGTGTCCTTAGTTCTCCAGAAATACCTTTTATCAAATGTTTTTGATACTCGAACAATTCTCTTCTATGAGCATTTGGGTCCCTTAGTTTTTCTGCTTCTTCCAGAAATAACGTTACAGTTTTCTTGTCTAGAAATACTTCGATGAAGCCATTATCCCAATGTTTGTCAATGATATTTCTTAGGTCGTAAAAATCGGAATAGTAAATTAACCTTGCTTCTAAAGTATTCCCCTTTAGGCGAGCTTCTTCAATAGTCTGTCTTTCTCTCCATCTGCTTATTCTGTCAGGTGAAATCTTAAGTCTGTCTAACCAATTTGAGCCAAATTGTTTTGTCAAGACAAAAGTGATTATGTCTCGAACTGAATTTTCCAAAATTTTAAGTTCTGCTTCTACGTCTATCATAAATAGTTCTCTAAAATATATTTATAATAATAACCCCAGTGACCTCTATCCACCCAAATTCGGGTGTGGTTAAGCCACAAAAATAACGGGACCCATATCAGGGTCTAATAATACTAAAGATTTCTTAGACATTTACAAAGACTTGATAGATTTCTCTCCAATAGAGCCTACAATCAGTGTAAGGGGAATATGGCTTTTTAAAAAAATAACCAGTTATTCTTCAGATATTTAATAGCTTATTGAGTTATTTTTAAATAAGGCAATAACCCAATAAGTTAAGGGACTGGGTTATTAATCAATAAGTAAATGAATAAGTAAGTAAGGGAGTTGAGCCTACGCTAGGCTATTGGGGGAAAAAAACTTTTTTCTCTCCCCCAAAGCTTACCCACCACACCCCGACTACTGTGCCTTTCCTTGATTTCTAATTCAAATTGCCTTCATCCTAAATCTTGATAGTTCTTCTGAAATGTCCAGTTTTTTTAGTAAAAAACTGGACAAATATCTTATATTTGGAATTCAGGAAAAGGATGAAAATAGCCGAATACATATCGTCAACCATAGATAGGCTCCCAAAGGGTTATATATTCACCTATGCTGATTTTATAACGGAGGTGAAAAATAAGGAAGCTGTGATCAAAGCCTTAAACCGGATGGTAGCTTCAGGAAAGATTGCCAAGCTTTCAAAGGGTAAATACTACAAACCCGAGAATACTCCCTTTGGAAGACTTCAGCCAAGCCAGGGGCAGGTAGTAAAAGACCTTCTGGAGGAAGATGGGAAAATCACCGGTTATCTTACAGGCTACAGCATTTACAATCAATTAGGCTTAACTACCCAGGTAAGCAATACCATTCAAATTGGGAAAAATCAAATTCGCCCCAATTTTAAACGGGAGCGCTATACGATTTCGTTCGTGATGCAAAAAAACACCATTACAAAGGAGAACATTCCCCTTTTGCAGTTGCTTGATGCAATACGTTATGTCAAAAAAATTCCTGATGCCACCATAGAGGGCTCCTGTAGACGGTTCCTGGCAATTATTAAAGGGTTTTCCGAAAAGGAAATCAATACTTTGGTTCGCCTGGCTTTAAAATATCCGCCTGCCACAAGGGCACTATTAGGCGCATTGTTAGAGCAAATGGGACAAGGAAAATTAACGAAGCCACTTTTTGAATCATTGAACCCAATAACCAAATATAAATTAGCCGGTGCGGATAGCATCTTGTCCACCACTGAAAAATGGAATATTGTATGAAGTTGCATGACAATAAAACCTTGTTCAGGCAAGCGGTGCAGTTTACTGCTGACCAACTGGGGATTCCTGCCATATATGTAGAAAAGGATTATTGGGTTACGTATGCCTTATTTGTGATTTTTTCAAATGATATAGGCAAAGACACAGTATTTAAGGGAGGAACTGCCCTTTCCAAGTGCTACCAAATGATTGAACGCTTTTCCGAAGACATTGACTTGGTGGTATTAAGACGTGAAGGAGAATCGAATAATAGATTAACCAAAAAAATCAGGACTATTAGTGAAATAGTAACCTCAGTATTACCAGAAGTAAATATTGAGGGACTTACCCAGAAAATGGGAATGAACCGCAAAACGGCACATTCCTACAACAAACAATTTAAGGGTAATTTCGGTCAGGTAAGAGATGCCATTGTGGTAGAAGCAACTTGGTTAGGTTACTATGAGCCGTACACCACCAAAAGCGTTGTGTCATTTGTCGGTCAGATGATGCTAAATAATAAGCAGATGGAAATAGCGAAAGATAATGGATTATTACCTTTTGATTTATTGGTATTAGAACCCGTAAGAACCATTTGCGAAAAAATAATGAGCCTAGTTCGTTTTTCTTATGGTACCAGCCCAATAGATGATTTAAAGAGAAAGATAAGGCACACTTACGATTTGCATCAGCTATTAACACAGAAAGAGTATTTAGAATTTTTCCATTCAAGGGCTTTTGATAAGATGTTACTGAAAGTAGCAAGCGATGATGTAGCAAGCTATAGGAGCAACAATAGGTGNCACAGAAAGAGTATTTAGAATTTTTCCATTCAAGGGCTTTTGATAAGATGTTACTGAAAGTAGCAAGCGATGATGTAGCAAGCTATAGGAGCAACAATAGGTGGTTAATCCATCACCCTAATGAAGCACTCATTTTTAAGGACTTAAAAAATGTCTGGAGTGAGTTGAGGCCAATTTATGACGGGGACTTTAAAAGTTTGGTGTATGGGGAATTGCCACCGGCAGAAACCATCCTGCAAACCTTTCAAATTATTGAAGAAAGATTGGCATCCGTTGAGTGGACAATAAAAGTTGAGTAAGGGAGGAAGCTAAACAATCTTCCACCTTTCCATCACTTTTTCCAAAGCGGCTTCCTGTTTTGGAGTGAGCCGGTTGTATTTATCCATGCTGGATTTCAAGGAATGGAAGAAGGAAGCATCAAAATCCGGATTATGACTTGCCCATACTATGGCCTTGGAAATTTTCTCATTGATGGAAATCCTTTGGGGGCTAACAAAATCTAGGAACTTTTGATTGATTCGCTCCCTTATAGATGCTTGCTTTTGGGTAAGTTTCTTTTTCCGTAAGGTGTCCAAATAGAAGTTGAATTCGAAATCATCAATCACCTTTTTTCCTTTCAGGAATTCAATTACCTCTGGACTTAAGCTCTTTTTGATATCTTTATTTAGGCGGGTAATGGAGTCAAACACTTTCTTTCCGTCTTTAATGCCCATAAATTTGGTTACACAGCAATTCCCTACATCCACCTGGGTATGGTTCTTCTTATTAATGATGGTGCAGATATTAATTATTGGATTGTGGCCACATAGGCAGGTTTGCGGTGTAGGGCTTTTATATGCAGAATCAAAATACCACTCCAGCTTTGCTTCATCCCAGGTACCTGAAATGCTTCTCTTGATGATTTCTTCGGAAAGTTTGTAGTGCATAATGGGCAATTTTCTTTCCTAATTTAAGTAATTTCATTGAAAATCTATACCTCAGGGCAAAGGTGGAATTATAGAACTATAGCGCTATAACTCTATAGAACTGTAAGTAAATAAGTAAATGGATAGGTAAGTAAATAACTAAAGGCTTTTGCCTTACAATCTCTGGAAAAAAGGGGGAATGAGCGGATAGAAGTTATTGCAAAGAGGTATTGGCTCAAAAAAGAGAATTTCAGAAGATGGGCCACTTAAAGTATTTAAGAGATATTACTCCCATCTTGATTAAAATCAATAATAAGCCAGCTAACGCTTCATGGCCATTTCAACTTTAAGTTAAGGAGTTTTATGGAAAGTTTAGTATAATTATAACCTGAAGAAATCCCATAGGGACCTCTTTAGATTGGGGCATTGCCTCTTAAGCTTATACTCTAAGTAATAACACCATCTATGGCAAAACAAAAAAGATTTAGGACCATAATTTCCTCAACGCACCTTGACAGTCATGGCCACATCATGGATAAACAAGCTTTAGAAGAAATGGAAAAGTCCATCAACTGTACTGACAAAATGATTAGATTTGGTGTTGACCATAGAAGAGATTTTCCCCCTCGAGGTAGGCTTGAAAATGCAAGTCTGATCGAAAAAGTGGGCCATTACTATTTAGAAGCTGATTTTGTCGAATACAATATAACCAATCCCGTTGATTGGGACCAAAACCTCATTCTTCAATCATTTGACAATAATTTTCAGTTTGCAGAGGTAGTTTCAAAAGAAAATTTAGAAGATTCAATCTCGATTGATCTTCAGAATTTTAGGTCAAATGATGAAGCGAGAAATTTTGTAAATAGAGTTAGCGAAAATGAAGATTTTAAGCCTAAGATAAAGATTCATGGGCGTAAGTCCGCCATTCCAGATCCCGAAATTATCTTTCAATTTGCTGGCACCTGCCTACTATATCAGATTATAAAACCCACAGCCAAAAGGTTAGGAGAAAATATTGCCGATGCAATTGTTGACAACACCACTGTAGAGATAAACAAGTTATCCAAGTTTATTTGAAAATCGCTGAAAGAACTTTTTTTTCTCTGTATTCCGAAAGCTCGTCCAGTAGCAGTAGTGTTTGATTTACCAGGCAAACCGCACATTGAACTAATAGCAAGAACGAGAGACGAAAAAATTGTTTTAAAAGGACTTCGACAGAAAAAGCTAGCTAAAATCCGAAATGAAATTGAAGAATTAAATCACCATGTCAAAATTGCTAAAGCTCAGTTTCTTTTGACGGACAAAGGAAATTGGAAATTTAATTTTTTAATAACTGAAACAGGTCAGACAATTGGAACAAAACAAATAATTAGAAAGCGAGAGAGAAGGCTAGATATGATTTCTAAAAGCGTCCGTATAAAACGTAGGTAATGACTATTGGAACACAAGCTATTAACTCCCAAAAAATGCTCTTTTTTATTCCCTGATCTCGGTATTTTCAGTCAATTACTGCCCCAATTATTGCTTTTTCCCCCAAAATCCAGCAAATTGAAGCCTTAAACTTTTAAGTACCGGCTTCCCATGAACCACAAGATTTTACGGCCACGACAGGCACTCAACAAGGCATACCTCAAAGTGAAACCTGTCAGAAAGGATATCGAAGTTTTCAAGACCAATCTGATCAACCTTATCGACCAGATCAATGAGTCTGAATCGGAAGAGTTTCATAAGAACCTGGTGAGTGATTTTCTCAAGCGGACCTATTATGAGCCTGACTTTTCCATAAACACGAAGGGTCGGAACGACTTGGTGATCCACAATGGAAAAAGTGCCAAGAGCAATGTGGGTGTAATCTTGGAAACAAAGAAGCCGACCAACCGGGGGGAAATGGTAGCCTTGAAGGAAGTAGGCAGTGAAAACGGTAAAAAGGCTTATGAACTGAAGGCAAACACCAAAGCCTTTCAGGAACTTGTGCTATATTTTCTACGGGAGCGGATCACTTTGAAAAACCTTGAGATCCGGAATCTCATCATTACCAACATCTACGAGTGGTTTATTTTTGATGCCATAACTTTTGAAAAGGCATTTGCCCAGAACAAATCGCTGGTCAAGCAATTCGAAGACTTTGAGGCGGGAAGGCTGTCCGGCACCAATACGGATTTCTTCTACAAGGAAATAGCGGCAATAGCCATAGAAAAACTGGATACAGAGCTTACCTTGACCCACTTTGATCTCAGGAATTACGAGAAACCGCTTAGGAATGATGACCTGAAGGACGACACTAAGCTGATTGCCTTGTATAAGCTGCTGTCACCGGCCCACCTTCTCAAAGAGCCTTTCAGCAATGACAGCAATAGCTTGAACAAGGACTTTTACCATGAGCTTCTGCATATTATTGGGCTGGAGCAGGTAGGAAAAAACAAAAAGGTAATCGAGCGGAAATCACCGGCCACCAGAAATCCCGGTTCCCTACTTGAGAACACCATTAACCAGCTTAAGAGTGTATATGCATTAGAAAATCTAGATAAACCCTCCCTTTATGGCAATACGGAGGATGAAAGGCTTTTTAATGTCGGCCTTGAGCTGTGCATCACTTGGATCAACCGTATCCTGTTCCTGAAGCTACTTGAAGCACAGCTACTGTCTTACCATAAGGGCGATAAAAGATATGCTTTTTTGAACTGGGAGAATCTCAGCAATTATGACGACCTTCAGTCCCTTTTCTTTGAAGTGCTGGCTAGACAAGCGGACGACCGTAGCAGTGAAATACCTGAAGCGTTTGCCTTAGTCCCATACCTCAACAGCTCGCTTTTTGAGCCAAATGAATTGGAAAAGAAGACCATCTTTATTTCCAATTTACGGGATGAGCGAATGGTTCCCCTGTATACCAGAACTGCTTTGGGGGCAAAGAATGGGAAAAGACAATCCGGTGAAATGAATACCCTGGAGTATCTTTTTGCCTTTCTCAACAGCTATGACTTTAGCAGTGAGGGGGCAGAGGATATACAGGAGGACAACAAAACCCTGATCAATGCCTCGGTACTTGGTTTGATATTCGAAAAAATCAACGGCTACAAGGATGGTTCCTTTTTCACCCCTGGCTTTATCACCATGTACATGGCCAGGGAGACCGTCAGGAAAGCGGTGGTACAGAAGTTCAATGAAGGATTAGAGTGGAAATGTAGTTCCTTTGAGGACTTGAAGGAGGATCTGCCCGAATGGATTGTTAACCATCAGGAAGGAAGGTCTACAGGCAGGGTCAAAGCCAATGAACTGGTCAACAGTATAAAGGTATGTGATCCCGCTGTGGGTTCTGGCCACTTTTTGGTATCGGTTCTGAATGAAATCATTACCATCAAACATGAACTCCGGATCCTGCAAGACAGCGAAGGGAAACCCATTTCAGGCTACAGAGTGGAAGTGGAAAATGACGAGTTGATTGTTACCGACCTTATGGCGGAGGATGAAATGCTGTTTCAATACAATCCGCTGGATAGGGAAAGTGCTAGAGTACAGAAAACCCTCTTCCAAGAAAAGCAAACCATTATAGAAAACTGTCTCTTTGGAGTGGACATCAATCCCAACTCGGTGAAGATTTGTCGCTTGAGGCTATGGATTGAGTTGCTGAAAAATGCTTACTATAATGAATCGGGGCATTTGGAGACGCTGCCAAATATCGACATCAACATCAAATGCGGAAATTCTCTGATTTCCAGGTTTCCTTTGGATGTGGATTTGAAGGATGCTTTGAAGAAAAGCAAGTGGAATATCGACAGCTATAAAATAGCCGTGTCCACTTACCGCAATGCCAAGAGCAAGGAAGAAAAGCGGGAGATGGAGCGGTTGATTGCCGATATCAAATCAGATTTCCGATCGGAGATAGCGAACAATGATCCCAAAAAAAAGCGCAAGGCCAAGCTGGGTGGAGAACTGTATAACCTCACCAGCCAGACCGGCATGTTTGAAGAAACTGCCAAGCAGAAGATGGAACGCAAGAAGCGGGTTGAAAAGCTGGAGCAGGAACTCAACAAGCTCTCCACCGAAATCGAGGAAATCAAGCACAACAAGATTTACGAAAATGCCTTCGAATGGAGGTTTGAGTTTCCCGAGGTGCTGGACGGGGAGGGGAATTTTGTGGGGTTTGATGTGGTGATTGGGAATCCGCCGTATATTGGTGGAAGAGAATGGGGGTTAGATAAAATTGAATTTGATTATTACTTACAAAATTATCGTAGTGCAGAATATCAATTTGATGCTTTTGTCTTGTTTTGGGACCTGTCAATAAGAGTTTCTAAAAACCTTGTTTGTCTAATAACGCCAAATGCCTGGCTTAATAATCAGAAAACTCAAAAATTAAGAGAAAATATTTTAAAGTGGAAAATATCGGAAATAGTAGATTATTCAAAGATAAAGGTTTTTGAAGACGCAACGGTTCTACCGATTATTACTCAAGTGACAAAACTAGAGGAGCCGTCACAATCTTTAATCCTGTTGCCTCATGAATCAAACCTGAAAATTTTAAATAGGAAAGGGTATTTGTACCAACATGTTTGGGTAGAAGACCCTTTAAAAATAATAAATATTGACATTCATCCCAAAGAACTAGAAATCAGGACAAAAATAGAAAATGATTCTGTGGAGTTAAAGTCTGTAGCTGATGTGAAGTTCGGAATTAAAATTTATCAAACAGGAAAAGGGAAACCAAAGCAAACTCCTGACGCTGCCAAAAATAAGATTTTTGAGTCTTCTACTAAAATTGGTAATGAGTACTTGCCTTATTTAAAGGGGAAAAATATCAATAAGTATTCATTCACGTGGGATGGAGGGTATTTGAAGTATGGTGATAATTTGGCAGAGCCCAGGTATAAAGACTTATTTATCGGGGCTAGAATACTAGTGAGACGAATAGTTGGAGAGTCCCTAATCTGTTCTTATGTTAATCAAGATTTGGTTACTGGTCAACTTTTGCAAATAGTAAAGCCAGAAAAGGAAGAAATAACAAAGGCCTTAACTGGAATTCTTAATTCAAAATTAATGGGTTTCTATTTCAAGAAAAAATACAATAGACAAGATGTGACTTTTCCAGAAATTAGAATTTATGAACTTGCCTCACTACCTATAAAAATACCAAAGGACTTAAAATTGATAAACTCCTTAGTAGAAAAGGTGATGTATGGTAAAGAACCAAATAATACCTTGAATACCAGTGATCTTGAAAACCAAATTGACGAATTGGTTTACGAGCTTTATGGATTGACGGAGGAGGAGATAGCCATAGTGGAAGGCAAAAGCGTAAGTCAATTGGAGGAATTAAAATTAGAATCCTCATAATTATTAAGAAAAAAACTATAGAATTTATAAAAATATTTAAAAGGGAAGTTCTATTTCGGACCTTCAATTTGCATTTAAATACTAAAAAATGTCAAAGTCGGTAAGGCATCATTTTGTTCCTCAATTTTACTTGAGAAATTTTTTATCAGAAAGAAGTGGTAGTTTCTTTGTTTATGATAAAAAGGGTAAAGGGAATAAAATTTCGGTAAAGAGTCCAAAACAAGTTTGCTATGAAAATCACAGGAACAGTTTTTTTGGAAAAGAAAACATTCCTGTACCATTTTTGGAGGAAAAAACATATACAATATTTGATCGGAAACATTCAGAATCGATTAATTTTTTGGCTAAAACAAATGACTTTGAAGAAATTTGGACTAAAAATAATGTCGAGAATATTGAGTTTTTTATTTCTTTGTTGCACTGGAGGTTACCATCTTCTGATTCAAAATTGGACCATAAAATAAAAGTCGCTGAAAGAGTCGAAGATTTTGGCTTAACTATTTCAACTCGTAAATCACAGAAAATTATAAACGATTTATCATTTCATAAGGAAATATTACAAACTCGTGATTTTAGGACTGCAGTAAGAATAAATCTTGCAGTTAACACGTTTATGGAAGAATTTGAAAAACATAAATCATTAGAATGGAGATTGTTTGCATTACAAGGATATGGGAATTTTTTAACAACAGATAATCCGATGTTATTTAAGCTTTATCCACAAAAGGCTTCTGATTTAAGAAGTGAAGTTATTTTACCCATTTCTCAAAATAGAGCCTTAATTAGGATAGATGAAAACCATCCGTCTGTTTTTCCTAAACCTGCTTTTATAAATTTGATGTTAATAGATCAAGCAGAAAGATTTATCATTTCACCTAATAAATTATACCTTGAGGAATGTATTAAGGTGTATCATCAATTAAAAGAAAATGGGGAAATTGATAATTTAAAATCTAAATTGTGGAATTTTTAAATTGTTAGAAAATATAATATGGAACTTCAACTGAAACTAGTTTTTCATAAAAATTTGACTCAAGAGGAGCTTGAAAACTTTGTAGATGGTTTTATTGTCAAAATAGAAAGCCTTGGCTTATGGGCGGGGGGAGGATATAGCCCTTCCCATATCAACTATGTCCTTGACTGCTCGGACAGTGTCTTTGGTATTAGTGAAATCAAAAAGGATCTTTACGATTTTTTAAATGAAAGTAAAAAAGGAGTTTTTGAGTTTAACCTTGAGGAATTAAAAATTTCTGAATTATGAACCGTACTAACTTAAGAAAAGGGAATTTAATAAGGGGGCTTCTTTCCCCTGAAGCTTTTGAGGAACTGGATTCGGCTGTATTCTTATTAAGAGAAACTTACCAATTGGAATTTAAGATCCTGGAAATAAATAAAGACTTACTTATCGTAAGGTCAATTCAGGGGAAAGCCAAAACACTCCTTTCCCAAAAGCAAATGGCCACCATCACAAAGGACCTCTTCAGTAAATTTTTTCCTGATAAGGAAATCCAGCCAAGACCAATAACCTATCATGAACCTAAGGTAAATGAGGTCACGTCTTATTGGATTTCCAATAGAATTACCCAACAGGGCATCCCACTTAAGGAAATCAGTAAATTAACCGGAATAGGGAGGGAAGAGCTTAAGCATTGGGTTAGTGGAAGCCAGCCCATGAGTCAAGAAGTCAAAGCGATGTTTTATTTTATGTTGCGCTAGAAATGAACTGGATGGAGCAAGCGGATATTCCCTGCATCTCTTTTTATGATGAAGCCCATGCTTTAATTGGGGGCCAGTTTCGCTCTCATTATGCTGAGGAAATGAAAATCAACCCCAACCAATGGTATTATTGGGGTCCGGAGTATGACCTAGAGATTCCGATGGTGATGGTTAGCCAAGGCAAACTCATCAGGGTTAAAGCAGTGGAATTGGAGGATTATAGGCAGGTGATAGAAGTTACAGAATTGCGCACAATGAAAACACTTTTTGAAGGGGTCTTCAGGAGGAACCGTTATAGTGAGGTCACTCCGGAACTACAACGATTGGGAATAACCAGGCGCCTGGTTGAGCAGATACCGGTGGGCCATCAATTTTTTGGTGCAGTAGAATGGTGTATGTGTGGTGTGGAAGATTGCTTTAGGCGAGAAGCTTGGATCATCAGGTTTCAGGATGGCTTTGTTGTACCCTTTTGCTATAGAGTCGTAATGCCCTCAAGCTGGTTGGAGCACCGATTGGAAAAATGCGAACCAGATCACGGATTTAATATAGATTATGCCCATGAATTGGCAGAAGAAAAAGATTACGCTTATTTTGAAGAAAGGGACCTTGAATTTCCACTTCCGGCACTAATGCAAGGGTATAAAATTCCATCCAATCAAATAAACGCCTTCAACCTCGGAAATGATGGTTCTAACTAAATTTGGCTATGGATGATTTTGATTATGGATTTTTTAAAAGCCTGTTCTTTTCCGATTTGGATGGAATAAGAAAGCGCTCCCTAACAGATAGGGATTTATTCCTTACACTCCCCATTCCGGAAGGTTATGACCACTGGCAGAGGAGAGAAGTGACTGTATCAGCTTTCGAAATCCTGAAGATGAGTATAGATGCCTGGTATAGCTTAAGGGAAATGGAAGCCTTTCAATCGGTTAGTATTATCCCTTCCGAGTTTTACAACTCCTCAGTAAAATGCCTGGCTTACCTTGAGCAAAATTTTCCGGATCAAAGCATTGCTGAAGTGCCGTACGAGAAGTATTTACACTTTTGCTATACCCTAGGCGAGGAGGAGGAGTGGTACAGCCCATCAGAAGTTGTCCAATTAGTGGATGATGGTTTTAGAAAAATTGATATAGAGCTAATCAACGCCGGAGCCAAAAGGAATGTAAAAAAAGTCATACAACTTCTAAATCTAGGCGCCAACCCTATGGTGGATCCAGAGGAGAAAACCAATGACAGCGAAATCATAGATCATCTTGCCAAGGATGAAAGTAATGCTTTTGTGCACTATCTATTTTGTCTAAAATCACATAACAAAGACAAGGAGTACGGAAATCCTGAAAAAGCCTATGGCGTGTTAGCTCAACCCTATGGCGTGTTAGCTCACCTGTACAAGGTGGCCAGTTCTGCAAAACTTTTGAGGGTAATTGAGGAATTTGGGATTGTAGATCCAACCGGAAACTCCTAATCTAACCCATCAAGGAGGTCTTTCAGTGATAATGATGTTCCCTTAATGTCCCCCTGTTTTATCTTCTTCACTGTCTCCTCCATTTGGGAAAACTTCTGCTGGATGGTATGCTCATCAAAGCCAGCAAAAGTCATTTCATAAATAGCATGACTAATTATTTCCAGCTCGGTAAAATCTAATATGGTAAATGGGTGGATCTCCATTGCCAGCCATTCCTTCCAAGGCAGGAATTCTAAGGAATAGCTTTTTTCAGTTTCAGGGGAACTAGATTGGGTTTCTTTATAGCCCACTACTTCAACTAAATCAGTTCCGTTATCCTCTTCTGGCCCAATTTTAATAATCAGTTTGAGGTCTGAGGAAGTGGGTTTCGTTCCTTTTAGTTTTTGATAAACCAACTCATAAGCTTTCAGGCTCTTTATTTGATCCGGATAAAGTTTTTGAAAACTAGGGCTAACTTTACTCCATGGGTAATTTTGGATTATTTCATGTACTTTCATATTTATTCATCTAATTTGTCTCCATTTTGGCTGCGGCTGTCTTTTATTTTTTCTAGGCTTGGGACAGTGTTAAAACCTGCCTCAGGTAAATTCAACACGCCTTCCAAAAAGTACTTGCTCATTATGGACTGTTGGCAATTAAAATCCCTCCGGAAGGGTTTTAAAGTATATTTGTTGATTATTGCCTTTTCAGCAAAGCTTTGAATATTACCAATTAAGGAATTCACTGCCCTGTAATTTGGTGTTCCCTTTTCCCTTTGCCACCTCAGAACATAGTTGGATGAGGAATAAATTATATTATATATTTGTCCCACGCTGAATTTCCTCACCAGATCACTGAAGACTGTTAAAGTTTTCTCTCCAACCCTTGCCTTGCCAAACAATCTCTCAATGGTCACCCAATAATAGTCAATGCATTCATGAACCGCTAGCTCCTGCCAAAGCAAAAGAGCATTCTCAAGCTCATCTTCTGTGGGTTTTATAGGTATTAGAATTTGTTGGATAAGTTTATCCGTAGCTAAACTTCGGCTTTTTATACAGAGGTTATATCTGCAATAATCCTCAAACAGAATATCCTCTTTTGCCTCTAAGTCTAATATCATGAGCCCATTATCATCCGTGTGGTGAGAAACTTCCAAAAAATTGTGGTTTTGGAGAAAGGAAAAATATTGTTCTTCCAAGATTTTGG
The DNA here is from genome assembly GCF_018500185.1 of Litoribacter ruber. Lineage (GTDB taxonomy): Bacteria > Bacteroidota > Bacteroidia > Cytophagales > Cyclobacteriaceae > Litoribacter > Litoribacter ruber. The sequence continues at coordinate 29,583 of NZ_JAHBGI010000020.1, forward strand.
TAGGTGTGAACTTTGTCAGAAAATCATTCAGCGGCTTTATCTCCCTAAAATTCTCCAACATACCCTCTCGGATATAGGCCCCCAAAATTATTTTCTCCTTATAGGACAAGTCCTCATACACAGGATAATTTACAGGGTCAATGGTGTATTTGTTTTTGATGTATTCTGCCCTAAGTTTCTTTTCCTCTTCTCTTATCCTGAAGCGGTGTAACTCACAATGGGTACAGGGACAGTTTTCGCTTTCAATATGGTGGCAGTTGGGACAGTAGGCTTTCTTAGGTTCGCTTCTGTATTGGAACTCTGATTTTGTCAACCTTTTCCGATAAAGTCCAGTGGAACAATGTGGGCATGGCCTTCCAACATCTTCAGGAGGGAAGTGCTTTTTTAATGAGGAAGGGGAAACTTCAAGATTGAATTCTTCAATCAAATCCATAGCCTTTTCTGTATAATATCGGTTAATCAGGTCTTCGATCTGGTCCTTGTTAAGATGTTCAAATATGTTTTTCATTATTAACTATCGTTTTATGGCGCGAAAGAAAGCAGAAATGCCATATCTCTGCAATTTAATGACAGTAATTGACTGGCTATTTTTTTTATTTCAGAATTTTTGGTGTTGGAACAAATTAATTTTTTAATTTAATGAAATTTTTAAAGACTCTAATCCTTAAGCTTTTACATGGAAAACGTTTCAAAATCAGAATATCTTTCAGCCCTTGCTATAGTTGAAAGATACCACAAACAGCTTCATGCTCAAATTGACTTCCTTTCGTGCCATAAAACCCCTATTGAGGATTGGTTTGCCAACCTTCCGGAGGAGCCAAGCGGAAGGCTTAAAAACATCCTATTTCACAATCCCCCTTTTGAATATTTGGAGGATATCACCAAGTATCAATTTTTAAGGCAAAGGAATGCGGGAGAGGTTACCTGGACGGAATTTGAGAAATTGAAGAACATCAGTAGGGAAGTAAAGGAATAAGGTACTCCCCCTGCAGGGGGTTTTCCTATTTACTTACCTAACTACCTGCCTAACTATTATCCTAAATCCCTACTTAGGTATCTACCTAAATAGGGATTTAGAAAAGGTGGGATAAATTTGATTAGTGGATGGGCATATCATGGGGGCTTTTCTCTAACGCCCAATATCCCTTTTTTTCTTTTTCTTTCTAATCATCTCCTCTTCATCAAATTCATAAAATGAATCCTGGTTTATCGTTGGCAAGAGTAAGTTCCAAAGCATGGAAGGAGCCTCTGGAGAACTGTTATTTAAATCAGGAGTTTTAGTCACCGCCTCTTTTTCTTTTGCTTCGGCATCACGCTTATTTTCCAGCCAATCAGCCACTCTTTGTTTCCGTGCCTCATTTTGGAAATTAAAGGTATCTTCCACCTTCCGGCTGTAACCGGTCATTTGGTCAAAAAGTCCCTGAGACGCTTGGCGAAAGTTATTTCTATTAAATCCACCTTTAATCACTCCCTTCTTAGAGTTTATGTGGTTAGTTTCCGGTGAAAGCTTGTATCTCTGCTGAAGGTCTCTTCTGGAAATTATGACGTGGACATGATAATTAAGCCCCGGTTTTGGCTCTTTTGTTTTTTTATCATATCTGTTCTCCTCAAATTTCGCGAAATACATTAAATCCTCTCCCTGAAGTCCTTTCCTGAAATTTTCGGCATATTTGTTCATTAAATTCCTTGTATAAGCCATTAGGAATTTTTCCTCCTGCCCCTTAGATATGAACCTTAACTCTTTCTGAGATGGGCTGATATTTAAGAGAAAATATTTGGAGTCCTTTTTGCCTAACTTTCTTTTATTGGTGTCAATGCTCTTAATAACTTCTTCCACGGATACCTTGTCAGAGGAATGGGAAAAGAAATGTCTTTTCTCATTCTCTCCTTTTCCCTCGTTTTCCTTTTCAAGGTAAAAAGCAAGCTTCATACAAGATCCCTTATTGTCAGCTTTTGTACCGAACACGGTTGATCCAAAGGATACATTCATACATCATTTGTTTTTCGGGAACAGCTTCTTGGTAATTTCAATGGATTTTTTAAAGGAGTTCAAGAAATCGGATAAGGGAGCCACATAGGAATTCGGGATTACTCCAGTCTTACCCTGTAGAAAATTGGGATGCTCTTTCCTCATGAAGTTATATAATGCCAACTGGTCCTCATACAACTTCTTTATAAAATCAAAATATTCTTTGTTTCTTGTTCTAAGGTGTTCCACCCTCTGTGCCAAGGCACTATCCATACCCCCTTTAATCTGGGCAGTATCCCTTTTTACAGATTGATTGGTTTCGTTTTGTTGTGATATAAAGCTGTTCAGCTGTCTTTTAACCTCCTGATCATTCTCTAAGCTTTTAAATAATAGCTTCTCAAGATTGTTTAATTTTTCTGCTACCTGGTCTCTGAGAATGACCGAAGGGTTGATACCATTCTTATGGCAATATTTTATCATGTCCTCGACATACTTCTTTAGTGGAACATTAAAATTGTCAGCTAACTTTTTTGCCTTTTGGTGATGATCACCATCAATAAGAATGGATTTGTTTTTCACTAGATTTTCCATTTTCGATTAATTGAGATGTACAAATGAATATATTATTATAGTGGTATAGGGAGGAATATCCGAAGGTTGGTTTTTCAAAGAATGGGGCTTTGCCCCATTCCCACTTGCTCTTATATTCCTTCCTTTTTAGGACTTTAACCACCTTTAAGAGAAACACTATATTTGGACCTGCATTTATAGCCTCTTTAGAGCCCCCCTTTGCTGATGAACCCGCTATTGCCCACAATCTTTTCAGTGGAAAATGCATTGCTCTTGATTTTGCACTCCTTGCATCTTTCGTGCAGTAAATTGCCGTCGAAATCTGGCTTTCCACCCAGATTTCGACATCTCTGCAAAGACTGCAAAGACTGCATAAAAGATTATAGTTTTTCATAAAATCCGGGTTTAACAGAGGAAAATAACCGAGGATTATTTGAAATAAAGTAAAAGAAGGTTCTCTCAGATAAGCCTAAACTTTTTGCCATTTCTTTCCCTTCTACTGTCTTGAATTTTTTTGGCAGCTTATTGTACAAAGCCAACTGATATGGCTTGAGCCTTTCTAGTGGGTCTGTATTTATAAGATAGTCTAAGGCCTGTTCTGATTGCCTTCGAAAATATTCCGTCAGCTGAATAGCTTTAGAGGTAGTTTCTACAGAAATTGAATCAAGGTCACCTTCTCCAAAAACCCAAGAAATAAAATGAAGTATTAGACAAATCCGCTGTAGATGAATATCGAATTTGGAATATAGGGACGCTACGGCTTCATCTGCCTCATCTACAAGCCCCTTATTGTAAACATTAAGCCACTCCAGTATCAGTCGTTCTGCTTCAGGGGAAAAAGAAAAATTTATATTTGTATCCTTTTTCTCATTGCTATAGTTATAGACTTTTTTAATACTGCCTTCAAAAGTTTCAATAGCTTCCTGAATGTTTACGTTTTTATACTTGGCTTTCTCAGTATACTTTGGCCATACATAAAGGAATCGATCAAACAGCCCTGAACCGTTGGTGAAAACCAAATTCAAGGATCGCTCAAAAACCTTTGGTTGGGTTGTGCCAGCCAACATTAAAAAAGGATCTAGAATAGGAGCTGATTCTTTACTGACCCGATTCAGAATTACTGGATCCTGGCACCACATCTCAAGATAGTTTTCTAGGTCACTTCCTGCACGATATTTATTTAGATCACGGAAAAACCCGGCTATTTCATCCCTAATTTGGGCAACCCCCCTTGTATTTTTTGCTAGAGCAGCTCCAATTGCCTCTATCGTAGTATCCTTTAAGATAGATTGCATTCTTACCGGTGGCACCTTATGGCAATTTGCCCTTTCTTTAGAATCAAGTTCAAGCCATGCTTCGTAAGCTTCTTGGTCTATTGTCTATTACGGCGATGATGGGCCAGTGATTACGGAGCA
>NZ_JAHBGI010000021.1 GCF_018500185.1 Litoribacter ruber
CCCAGTGCTCCATGCTCAGTGCCCAGTGCTCAGTGCTCCTTCCCTTATACCAGAGTAGGGGTAACGTTAGGGTAACGTTAGGGTAACGTTAGGGTAAAGCTGGGGATAGTCTGACCTTGGGGGGTGCCACAGCTGATTTAAAATTGAAGTCAAACGCCAATCAGAATCAATGACTTTCTAAGAGGTCACAAGAATATAAGTAATGAAAAGAATTTTAGTAACCGGGGGATCTGGGTTTATTGGGTCGCATTTGTGCAAAAGACTCTTGGATGAGGGGAATGAGGTTCTTTGTGTGGATAATTTCTTCACGGGGAGAAGAGAAAACGTCCATCATCTTCTTGACAACAAGAATTTTGAATTGCTTAGGCATGACATCACTTTTCCCTTGTATGTGGAGGTAGACCAAATCTATAACCTTGCCTGTCCCGCAAGCCCTATCCATTACCAATTTGATCCGGTGCAGACTACCAAGACTTCGGTAATGGGGTCGATCAATATGCTGGGTTTGGCAAAAAGGCTTAAAATAAGAATCTTGCAGGCCAGTACCTCGGAGGTGTATGGAGACCCATCTGTGCACCCTCAACCGGAATCCTATTGGGGGAATGTAAACCCCATAGGTCCTAGGGCTTGCTATGATGAAGGAAAGCGCTGTGCCGAAACCTTGTTTTTCGACTATCATCGCCAACATAACTTGGATATCAAAGTGGTAAGAATTTTTAATACCTACGGTCCAAACATGCAGGCTAATGATGGGAGGGTAGTAAGCAATTTTATAATGCAGGCTTTAAAGAATGAGCCCTTAACCATTTTTGGAGATGGAACACAGACTAGGAGCTTCTGTTATGTGGACGATTTGGTAGAGGGAATGGTAAAGATGATGCAAACTGATAAAGGTTTCACAGGTCCGGTCAACATGGGTAATCCTGAGGAATTTACTATGCTGCAGCTTGCTGAAACTATTATAGAGATGACGGGAAGTAAAAGTAAATTAGTGTTTAAACCGCTTCCCGTGGATGATCCAAAGCAAAGGAAACCAGATACTCAAATTTCAAAAAATGATTTAAATTGGGAACCCCATGTAAAATTAGAAGTGGGTTTAGGAAGAACGATAGAGTATTTTAGTAATATATTATTAGCTGAGTTTTCTTCTAAAAGGGAATTAAATATAATTTAATGTTAAAAATATTAAAACGAAAATTATATAAATATTTTCACAAAAGGTTTGTAGATGTTCAAAATAATATTGAGAAACAAATACCTAAATATGACCTTGAAAGAAAACATATTTTAAGATTAGAAACTCTAAGTAATCGAAGCGAACTTCTAGAAAGGTTAACCAAAAATGGGGTTGTAGCGGAAATTGGGGTGAACAAAGGTAGTTTCAGCAAAGAGATACTTGAAAAGAGTAACCCTCAAGAATTGTTTCTAATTGACGCCTGGGATTCCGGAAGATACCATGGCGGCCTTCGAAAGGTTGTGGAAACCACATTTGAGAAGGATATCGCAGTTGGCCGCGTCCAAATTCACCAAGGGTATTCTACGGAAATGGCATCCAAGTTCTCTGATGGATTTTTTGATTGGATTTATATAGATACTGATCATTCTTATTCAGTGACAAGGGATGAACTTCAAGCATATAAGCATAAAATCAAACCAGGGGGTATCATCGCTGGACATGATTATATTCAGGGGAATTGGGGTAGAATCCTTCGGTATGGAGTGATGGAGGCAGTACACGAGTTTTGTGTTCAGGAAGATTGGGAACTGGTTTTTTTGACTACTGAAATGAGTAACAGCCCAAGTTTTGCCATTCGAAAAATAACATCTTAATGTTTCAGAGGTATTTCAAGCATTTTTCGTTTTTCCACTATCACCTCGGCCACAGGATTTTTGTGAATATGGGGCTGAATATCTCTGTAGGCCTTTTGGATGGTTTTGGAATTGTAATGTTTTTGCCTCTGTTGCAAATGGTTGATGGCAGCAGTCAGGTCAGTTCAGACGAGTTAGGAAGTCTGGGATTTGTTATTCAATGGATTGAAGGCTTGGGACTTACACTGAATCTGCCCACAGTACTTTTGTTTATGTTGTTCTTTTTCACACTCAAAGGCATCGCAAGATTTATAGAATCATATTACAGAGTAAGTGTACAGTATTTTTTTGTAAAAAATCTACGTTTGGAAGGTATCTATAGCCTAAGGGATTTCGCTTATCAACATTTCGTCAATGCCGATTCTGGAAGAATTCAAAATTCCCTTTCCGCAGAAATCAATAAAGTGGCTGCGGCATCAAGTTCTTATTTCATGACTTTGCAATGTGCAGTGATGGCACTTGTTTACAGTGTTTTGGCATTGATGGCTAATGCCCAGTTTGCCGTCATGGTAATGGTAGGGGGATTGCTGTCCAATCAACTTTTTAAGGTAATCAATAGAAAAACCATTGAGGCCTCCCGGAAAATTACATGGGAAGGTCATGACTTTCAGGGGATACTGATTCAAAAAGTCGGGTTCTTCAAGTATTTGAAAGCGACTGGATTGATTGATACCTACACTGAAAAGATGGTTCAATTGGTGGAAAGGATTGAGACCAATGGAAAAAAAATCGGGTATTATGGAACAATACTCCATGCCGCTAAAGAACCTGTAATTATGGCAGTCGCTATTGCAGTTATTTTTATTCAGACCATGGTGATGGGCCAAAGCCTTGCTCTTATCATACTAAGCTTATTGTTCTTTTACAGGGCTTTGACCTATCTGATGAGTTTACAGACCTTTTACAATAACTTTTTAACTAATTCCGGCGCTCTTGAGAATATGCGTGAGTTTTTGGATGAACTTCAAGATCACTCTGAACTAAAGCATTCAGGAGAAAAAGTCAGCATCAAAAATGAAATCCGGTTGAAAAATGTTTCGTTCGCTTATACTGAAAAAAACATTCTTAAAAATATTGATTTGGTGATTCCCAAAAACCAATCTGTTGCTTTCGTAGGCGAAAGTGGTAGCGGCAAAACCACATTGGTAAACCTTATTACAGGTTTGATTCCAAATCAGCAGGGCAGTCTCGAAGTGGATGGCTTGCCGATTGAAAAAATCGATCTGAAATATTATCAATCGAAAATCGGTTATATCACCCAAGAACCGGTAATTTTTTCTGATTCAGTATTTAATAATGTTACATTTTGGGCCGAAAAGAACGAGGAGAATCTCAAGCGTTTTTGGGATGCCCTGGAACGTGCACATATAGCAGAGTTTATCCGACAACTTCCGGATGGAGAGGATTCTCTATTGGGTACCAATGGTATTTTGGTAAGTGGAGGACAGAAGCAAAGGATTTCTATTGCCCGTGAACTGTACAAAGACATCAATATCCTGATTATGGACGAGGCCACTTCAGCCCTTGATTCTGAGTCCGAAAAAATCATTCAGGAGAATATAGATGAATTGAAGGGTAAAATTACCCTTCTTATTGTTGCCCACCGGCTTGCCACCATCAAAAACGTAGATCGGGTAATCCTTCTTTCAAATGGTCAAATCATAGGGTCTGATGGATTCCGGGAATTGGTTGAAAATTCTGTTGAATTCAAAAGGATGGTGGACCTTCAGACTTTTTAGTAAATGGCAAAAAAACCCTTAACTCGTGAGAAGCCTCCATTTCTTACATAAAATCAAATCTTTACTCATAGATAAGAGGCCAAAGGGATTTGGTAAAGCCCTCAAGCTCATCGATGGTTTATTTTTCCAAAAACTACCCAAGGGAGAGATTCTTTTGAAAACCCTATACGGGTTCCCACTTTACATCAATCCGAGATTTGACAAGGGAATAGAAAAAAAGATTTACCTCACCGGAACCTACGAAAAGGGATTGTTGCATGTCATTGATAACCTGATTGGCCCTGGGGATATTGTCGTAGATGCTGGAGCCAATATCGGATTGATATCTGTTTTTTGTGGCCTAAGGGTAAGCAAAGGTGGCTTAGTTATAGCGTTCGAACCACATCCTGAAACCGCTCAAATTTTACGTCGAAATATTGCCCTCAATCAACTTAATCAAGTACAGGTATTTGAAAGAGCCCTGGGTTCTAAACCCGGGACAGCAAAAATCTACTCCAATCTTCAGATCAATCGTGGTGCGGCTTCAATGGTAGATTTTAAGGAAGGAGCCCCATCTTTTGATATCCAAGTGGATGTTTTGGATGATGTGCATTCCAGCATTCAGCATGAAAAGGTCAATCTCTTGAAGATAGATGTAGAGGGATTCGAAATGGAGGTGTTGAAGGGGGCACAAAATCTTCTCTCGAAAGAAGACGGGCCAATTTTGGTCGTAGAGTGTTCGACAACTCGACAAAACTTTCAATATACCATGGAAGATTTGTTCAATTTTCTCACTAAAACAAACGGATATTCAATTTTCCGATTTGTTATCTCTAAGGAGAAAATATCAAGGCTTGTTCCCGTTAATTCTGTTGACCAGCTACCGAATCATGACAATATCCTTGCCTTCAAACCATTGCATTTAGCCAACCTAAGAAGAAATCAATCAATATTTTGAAGCCTGCAAAAGTTGCTTTTTTGTTACATGAGTTTCCTACCCTAACGGAGACATTCATACTAAACCAGATTATTTTCCTTATCCGAAATGATATCGATGTTCGGATTTATGCACTTTACCCTGGTGATTTTTCCAAACTTCACCTTCAGTATCAGGGTTATGGGCTTGAAGAAAGATTGACTGTGGTTGGCGTAATTCCCAAAAAAATGACTGCAAGGCTTACAGAAACCTGGCGTTTTTTCAAATCTTACGGGCTTTTGGGTAACCTTGCTTCCTTTTTCAAAACGATTAATCCATTCAGTTTCGGGGTTGCTGGTTTGAAGCTGACACACTTTTTATATTATACCCGGTTATTTGAAACACAGTCCTGTGATTTGATACATGCGCATTTTGGACAAATGGGTTCCTTTTTTTCAAAATATTTTGCAAAGGGATTGCTCAATAATAGGCCCTATGTGGTCAGTTTTCACGGCTATGATTTAGTGCCCAGTGAATATCTGGACAACCGAATCCGCTACCAAAGTATGTTTCAAACGGCGAAGATCTCCACGGTCAATTCAGGGTATACTGGCAAATTGCTGAACAAGGTCAAGACCGACATTGATTCCCAGGTTAGGTTACTTCCCGAAAGCCTCGATACGCGCCTTTTTGAAAAGAAAAGGAATTCCGAGGTAAAGCTCGGCCAAAAGATAATCAAATTGGTTTTTGTGGGCAGATTGGTAGATTGGAAGGGTCCCGATACTGCAATCAGGATTGTCGAAAAAGTAGTCAGAGACTTGGGATTTGCCAATCTGGAACTATCGATTATCGGCAGAGGTCCTATGTTTTCCCAACTTGAAAAGATGGTGGAGGAAAAGGGGCTTTCCCGGTACATAAAGCTATTGGGAGGTCAAGAACAATCTGTTGTGAAATCAATATTGGCAGAGTCTGATTTATTTATCTACTCTGGACGAACACAACAAGATACCAACAGGGCAGAGAATCAGGGGCTGGTATTGATGGAAGCACAGGCCATGGGTTTACCAGTAGTAGCATTCGATGTCGGCGGCGTTGGTGAAGGCGTGCAGGACAAAATAACAGGCCTACTTGTATCCCCAGAGCAGGTCAAGGAGTTTGCAAGTAGAATAGCGGAGCTTATATTGGATACTGAGAGGAGAGAGGTAATGGGAGAGGCGGCCAGGTCTTTTGTTTATGACAACTATGATATGGAAATCCTGGGAGAAAAACTTTTGGAGATTTATAGTGAGGTACTCTCATGAGTTCGGTTTCGGTAATTATTCCGGTATATAATAGCCAAATAACGCTTGAAAGGGCTGTAGCCTCCGTCATCCATGAACCACTTGTTTCAGAGGTGCTGATTGTAGACGATGGTTCTACCGATGGTTCTTTGGAGCTTGCCTTGGGCTTTGCTGAGAGATTTTCACTGATTAGGGTATTACAACATCCTAAAGGCAGCAACAAGGGAGCTTGTGCTTCGAGGAATCTCGGAATAGCCCATGCCCAGTCGGATTGGATACAGTTCTTGGATGCGGATGATGAGTTGTTGCCAGGAAAGATTGCGGGACAGCTTGAGTTGGCAAGAAGTGAGGTTGCATTTGTTGTGGGTAATAGCATTCATGTATTTTCGGATGGTAGAAGGCATTATAGAAAATCGGATAGAGATCTATGGAAAGGCCTTATCAGGAGCAATCTCGGTACTACAAGTTCAACCCTCTGGAATCGAAAAATGATTGTAGAGGTAGGAGGTTGGGATCAGCAACTTCAAAGTAGTCAGGAATATGATTTGATGTTCAGAATTGTTCAGAAGAATCCGAAAGTAGCGTTTGATACTACTTCCAAAACCAACATCCATTACCGTGAGCAATCTATCAGCCATCACCCCCAACAAAAGGAAAAAAGAACCCAAAATTGGCTGAGTCTGAGGGAAAGAATCAAAAATCATTTACTTGAATCGAAACAGTTTGGATTGAAATACCAATATGCTTGGTCAGGAGCTGTGGGGCAATTTTGTAGCACACAAGGTACTGTATTGCCAAGTCAAATCAATAAGTTCCTTTTCAGGGCTTATGAATTAGAATTGTCTCTGAAAAAAAGAATATATCAACTTATAAAACCCTAAATGATTAAGAAATTATTAAAGGACAGCGTTTTCCATGTCCAATATTGGTATTTCAGAGAGTGCTGGAGGACTATCAAAGAGCAAAAGAGTTTGGGAAAAGTGCTCCGATATTATCCCCAATACATGAAATCCAATCTGGATTATTCAAAATCCCCACTTGTTTTAGGAGTTCCCTGGATCACTTTTGAAGCAATAGAATACCTGCAATCATTGATAAAGTCTGATTTCAAAGTTTTCGAATTTGGGAGTGGTGGTTCTACCAGGTTTTTCTCAGAGAGGACATCTGAGGTGTACAGCGTGGAACATGACGAAGGTTGGTTCAAACTGGTTAGCAATAAACTTGGAAGTCATTCAAACTTGCGGTTGTATTTTGAACCGGGGATTGTGCCAAAAACGGGAATGGGTATCCAAATTAAAGACGAGGATGGCGGTAATTTCAATTTTAAAGATTATGTGGAAACAATTCTTGAATTTGAGGATGATTTTTTTGACCTCATCCTGATTGATGGAAAAGCAAGAAATATTTCTATTCTTAATGCATTACCTAAGCTTAAAAAGGGAGGCTATCTCGTAGTGGACAACTCCAACAGAAAATCTTATGCTGAGACACTTTCAAAGATTGAGAATTGGATGTTATTAAAAAGTTTTGGCCCTTCCTTAAGTTCAAAGCGGTTTACCCAAACTTCATTTTATAGAAAGCCAATTGATGAAATTTAAGCAATTATTAATTTCGCGTCTCAATGTTTTTTACCAAACCAGAATGGCTGAAAAGGGATTCGATCCTGAGGAATGGTTGTTGGAAAGGATTGATTTTTTTAAAAAATGTTGTTTTCCTTCCATCTTGAATCAATCCAATAAAAATTTCACTTGGTTTTTTTATATAGACAACAAAACTCCGGAGCATGTGAAAAAATCTCTGGGGGATATTTTTGATCCTTTCCCTTTCATTAAGTTGATTGCCCATGAATATGAAAATTTTAATATCACCAGGTACCTTATGGCTGATATTGAGTGTTTTTTAGGCGATGATTTTGACTATCTAATTTCAAGCAGGGTAGATACTGATGACATGTTGCATAAGAACTTTATTGAAACAGTTCAGATTTTTTTTGGGGAACAGGAATATAAAGTTTTGAATTTCTCAAAAGGATATGTCTACGATATGCCCTCTGGCATTTCATCCCAGACCTTAAGAAAGGCGAATCCTTTTATTTCCCTTATTGAGAAAAGGAAGAATGGGCGTTTCCAAACTGTGTTTTGCAAGCCGCATACGGATTTTTTGGGAGATCCGGATTACTTAGAAATTAGGCTAAGAAAACCATTATGGTGTATGATTGTCCATGGATTGAATGATAGTACAAGTTTTTATGGAAGTGTTAATAAGTTCACACAACCTGTTTTAAAAGATTCGTTTGGTTTCAGATTTCAAAAAAAACCTAAAGTTGTATATTTACTAAGTTTCTCCATAAGATCATATAAAAGAACAATCGATAAAATTATTGAGAAACTTAAAAAAGTATTAAGTTAAAGAGTTGAAAAATTTTCCTTTTGATAGAAGTTTAGTTTGTTTTTATATGAAGACTTTAAATAATTTAAAACATAAGTTAATTCAAGGTGTTGCAACAAAATTAAGGAGTGATAAGAAAAACTTATATAGATTCTTTTGGTTTGCTCGTCAAGTTTCACCGGATTCAATTGCAATTTTAGATTACCCTGTAAAATTATCACAAAGATATTCCGGTGATAAACCCCATGAGGGAATCAAAAACCTATTTCATGAGAATCATCGTGTTTACAGAGAGTTCCTTGAGACTTTTTTGATACATAAGGAAAAATTAAAGGAGATTTCACCTTTAAAAAGTTTAACACAAAAAAAGACTGATCCAACATGGGATAATTATTGGCTACCGGGTTTAGATGCAGTAGCCATCTATGGTTTTATATCTCTGATGAAGCCTAATTTATTTCTTGAAGTTGGTTCGGGGAATTCAACCAAGTTTGCGACAAAAGCCATCAAGGATAAAAACTTAAACACAAAAATCATTTCTATAGATCCTTTTCCCAGAGAAGAAATAGATGAAATCTGCGATGTAATCATCAGATCTCCTCTTGAAGAAGTTGATCTGGAAATTTTTGATCAATTGAATGAAAATGACATTTTATTTATTGACAATTCCCATCGTGTTCTTATGAATTCTGATGTCACTACGTTTTTTTTGGATATACTACCAAGGTTAAAGAAAGGTGTTATTGTTCAAATACATGATGTTTTTTTGCCTTATGATTATCCTAAAGATTGGGCTGATCGCTTTTATTCAGAGCAGTATATGCTTGCATCCCTTTTACTTTACAATAATACTATCTTTGACATTCTACTCCCCTTATTCTATTTGAGTAAAGAGGTCGAATTTGATGAAATCATTAAGAAATTTTTTGTTATTCCTGGATTTAATAAGTTTTACTCACATGGTCAAAGTATTTGGTTAAAAGTTAAATGATGAGATTGTTTTATATAATGATAGATTTTTTCAATAAAAAGCGGGGTTTAAATTCCTTGTAATGATCAACCATCTTATTATAAAAATCTTGCACTTTTATTGAATTTTTGGTGGATTTAAAAGTCTCAGTTATTGTTCCAATTTATAATGCAGCTGTATATTTAAGAGAAGCGGTATTGTCGGCCTGTCTACTTGAGGAGGTTCTAGAGGTTTTGCTAGTTGATGATTTGTCGACCGATAATTCATTAGCAGTAGCTGAGGGCTTATCATCTGAGTTTAAAAAAGTAAAAGTAATTCCAAATCTCAAAAAAAGATATGCTGCTGGTTGTAGAAACCTGGCGATTAAGGAAGCCAAGGGACAATTAATTGCTTTTTTGGATGCGGATGACTGGTATTTTCCTAGAAGATTTATTAAGGATATTGAAATATTCAGTTCAAATCCTCGCGCAAAAATTACTTACTCATATTCTGAAATACACCTAAAGTATGAAAAAATTTTGCCATTTGGAGAGCGTTCTCCCTTTTTCAAATACTTCAAGGATGAAGATGATGCTTGGGGAATTTACTCTTATGTCATTAAGAATGATCTTGTCTTGGGTAATGTCAATACGATAACTGTTCGGGTGGAGGTATTTAATAACGGGTTCTTATGGGATGAAAGATTAGTAATCCACGAGGATACTGAGTTTTGGTGGAGATTGAGCAGGAAGTTTAGATTTTATCCTGCTGAATTAAACAAACCAGTATCTGCTTTGAGAAATCATGGAAATAATTCCAGTAGTAGAAGTTCATTTAAAACAAAAGCACTTTTTTTGATAGTATGGATAGACAACCTTGGGTTAGGAAATTTAAAGGATTTCGAAAAAGAAGCTATTGTATATCAGTTGGCTAGATCAATTTCAAATCCGATTAGGAATAATTTTATTAGAAAGTCAGTATTTCATGCTTTTAGAATCACAGTTGATTTTATTGACTCAATTTTTATTGTTTGGTTTTACAAATGGGGAATGAAACGATATAATTTGTTAGAAAAAGAATGATGTATTTTTCTGTTGTAGTTCCTACTTTTCAAGATTCAGAAAGACTGCATTTATTGCTGCAATCTTTAGATAATCAAAATTTTGATTTGGATCCTTGGGAAGTTATTGTAGTGAATAATGCACCCAATGCCCCTGTGGAATTAAAGAGTAATTACTCTTTTCCAATTGTCATAGAAACAGAGTTGAGGGTAGGTTCATATGCTGCAAGGAATAGAGGGCTGAAGATTGCCAAGGGAAAGATTATTGCATTTACTGATTCAGATATGTTGCCTGATATAGATTGGTTGATAACGGCGTATCGATGTTTTTCAACGGATTTTGGGAAAGAAATCGGAATATTGACAGGTCCAGTTCCTTTGTTTTTCAAAAACCCCAATCATCTAACACCTGCAGAAGTTTATGAGAAATATACAGGTTTTGATTTTGAAGGCTATGCTAAAGAAGGTTCCTGTGGTGCAGGAAACTGGTTTTCCTATAAGTCAGTCCTGCAAGAATTTGGTGGGTTCAGAGAGGATTTGAGATCAAATGGAGATACTGAATTATCTCTGAGGATTTCTCAGAAGTACAAAGTCGTTTATGTACCTGAACTAATAAACAGGCATCCAGCAAGGTATACTACAGTCGAATTGGTTTTTAGATATCAAAGGATTTTAGGAGGTGCTTATGCAAGAAAATTCCAAGGAAATAATATAGGATTCTTTCTCCACACCATGAATTTCATATTCAAAAGGTTTAGGTTTTCAATTAAGAAGTTTTTTACCGTTCCTTTGGCTGAGTCTTGGGCTATTTTTAAAGTTTGTAATGCTTTGAGTTGGGGTGCAGCGATTGAGTATTTTCGCTTGATTAAGGGGGGCGAAGGAAAAAGATAGGTGGCCGAAATGATGGTTAATACAAGCAATCCTTTAGTATCTATTGTAATTCCTGTTTTCAATAAAGCCTCTTATATTCGAGAGACTTTGGAGTCTGCCTTGGAACAAACTTACCTCAATACCGAAATAGTTGTTATAAATGATGGAAGTACTGACGGTTCATTGGAGATTTTGAAAGATTTCGAAAAAAAATACCCCAACAAGATATTTCTTATTGATTCGTCAAACAGAGGCGTCTCGGCAGCTACAAATTTAGGAATCAAAGCTTCCAAAGGGGAATATTTACAGTTTTTGGATGCAGACGATTTGATTTCAAACGATAAGATAGCCTCACAAATGAAATTGCTTTCAGGTAAAACACCTGAAGTATTGGCCTCTTGTGAATGGGTGAATTTCACAGACAATAAAGATCATGTTGGAAGGGTTCCTTACGGTGTATTTCAGGATTTTGATTCTGGATTTGATTTGTTGTTGAGATTTTGGGAAAATCAAGAGATGCACCAACCAGCGGTGTATTTAACTCATAGGGATCTAGTTTTAAAAGTAGGACTTTGGGATGAAAGCTTAGCCATAAATCAGGATGGAGAGTTTTTTTGTAGGGTTTTATTAGCAGCAAAAGAAGTTTTGTATGAGCCTGATGGTAAGGTTTTTTACCGAAAGCCAAATGAAAACAACGTCAGCCAACAAAAGTCTGAAAAAGCAATGATTTCTCAGCTTAAGTCAATAAAATCTTATGAGCGTCATGTGTTGAAGGTTGAAGATTCTCAAAGAGTTAGAATAGCTCTAAAGAAAGTTTATCAAAAATATATTTACGATGTTTATCCTGAATATTCTCATTTGATTAGAGAAGCTGAGAAGCTTCAACTGAATCTGGGCATCTCAGAAGATGTGTATATAGGTGGACCTAAATTTCAGTTGATTTCAAAAATTCTGGGCTTTAAAAAAGCGCTCAGAATAAAGAAAACTTTGAATTTTTAATCCTTATGTTTTCTGTAATTATTCCCTTGTTCAACAAAACGGCTTTTGTAAAAAGGGCAATTGACAGTGTTTTGGCTCAAACATTTCAGGATTTTGAAGTGATTGTGGTAGATGATGGCTCAACTGATGGTGGAGGGAATTTTGTTCAAGAAATTTATGGCAATCAAGTTAAACTGATTAAGCAAGGGAATGCAGGAGTTTCAGTGGCAAGGAATACTGGTATCAGTCATTCAAGTTATCCTTACATAGCTTTTTTGGATGCTGATGACTACTGGTCACCTTACTTTTTAGAAAAGAATTGGAAAATAATCACTGGTGATGGAAAGGTTAAGATCATAGGTTCTCATTATTCAAGTACTGTTTCTGATTTAGAAATGAATCTTTCACCCCTGAAGTTTTATTTGATTGAAAAATACTTTAGATATGCCATTAACAATTATTTGTTTTTAACCTCAGCAACAGTCGTTAAAAGAGACTGCTTGTTAAAAACGCCTGGATTCAACCCGAAGTTGAGATCTGGTGAGGACTTGGATATTTGGTTTAGAATCAATCTCCAAGATGGTAATGCTTATTACATTGAAAATACATTGGTATATTATTCATCTGAAGACATTGGAAGGTTATCCATTCTGGGGGTTCCATTTGAACAAACTTTTATTTTTAATTTGAATGAATTCTTAGCATCTGTTCAAATTGAGGAGCCTGGAAAACAAAAGGAATTTGATCAATTTATAGATAAATTAATCTACGAATCCTTGCGAACGAGGTACTTTATGCCTGAATCACATGAAGCGTCCAAAGAAATTTTTAATCTTAAAAAGGAAAGCTATTTTTTTGCTGCATTGTATTATAAACTTCCATTTAAACTTGGAAACATTATTGTAAGTAATGCGATTTACAATCTATATATCAGAAAATATTTCAAATTTTTATTTAAGGTTGTTTACAATTGAGTGTTGCAGTTTCAGTTGTTGTTCCTGTATACAATTCACAGGATACGGTGAAAAGATGTTTGGAGTCCATAGCTGCTCAAACCTTTTCCAATTTTGAAGCCATTATAATAGATGATGGTTCTACAGACCACAGTCCAAACATCTGCGATGATTTCGCAATCACTGACGATCGTTTTAAAGTGGTACATACCAAAAACTCTGGAGTAAGCAGTGCGAGGAATAAAGGAATTGATTTAGCACAAGGTGATTGGACATGTTTTGTTGATAGCGATGATTACGTAGAAGGAACTTACCTTGAAAATTTGATGGTAAACACTAAGCATGTAGAATTAGTGATTGCTGGTTTGAAGCGTATATCCAAAAAAAATACTGTTTTTGTAACATTCCCTGAAAAAATTGTTGGAGTTGAGTATAGACAATTTTATTTCCAGGAATATCCCTTATCTGATTCGGGTTATCCTGTTTCCAAATTGTTTAACAGACAAATTCTTCATGAAAACAATATTAGGTTTAACAATCACATCCACATGTTTGAGGATGTGTTGTTTTTATTTTCCTATCTTCTTTTTTGCAAAAAAATTAAGTTTTGCAGTCATGCTTCCTATAATTACATGATTTTGAATAGTACTTTGAGTACAAAAATCAATGATTTTGAGAGCGAATATTTGGGATTCATTTCAATTTACAACCTTTTATTAACTGAATATAATATAACTCAAACCGAGTTGATCAATAAGTATCCGGCATTGGGTTTCAGGGTTTCAAGATTGATGAATAGATGTATTTCTGTTTTGTATCTGAAGAGTTATCCATCCAATTATTGTATACAAGCACTACAAGACTTCCCTAAGCAAGCTTGGGGTTTTTTTGACCAATTTGTAATACCAGAAAACATTGTGAAGAAAGTAGTAAAATTTCTTTTAGTGCGAAGGATGTTCAGGATTTCAAATTTGCTTTTGAGGCTTTCCTATAATCTGAAAAGATGAAGATTATACGTTTGACGACCTCACTTGATTTCGGAGGGCAGGAGAAGCAGTATATTTCTTTTACCAATCATCCTCAATTGCTGAGGCACAACTATTTTTTTGGATGTTTGGGACAAGGAGGCTTTACAGAAAAGGACCTAAAAAGTAAAGGTTTTAAAGTTCGCGTTTTTGGCAATAATCCATCCATTACAAATATTTCGAACATCTGGAGTATTTATAGGTGGTTTTTGAGAATCAAACCAGATATTGTTCATACTGCGGTGGGAGAGGCTAACTTTCATGGTATACTTGCTGCAAAACTTGCAGGAGTGAAAATAGCTGTTGCCGAAGAAGTGGGAATCCCATCACATTCGAAGATTGCGGTTTTTGTTTTCAGGTTGATTTATAGGCTGGCAGATAAAGTTATTTGTGTTTCCAATTCAGTAAAGGATCATTTGGTTAGCATTAAGGAGATCAAGTCATGGAATAGCCAAGTTATCTATAACCCAGTCTCCTTTCCTTCAGATTTTAATAGAGTCAAGCAACCTAATTTTACGATCGTCTGTGTAGGTAGATTGGAGAAAGTGAAAAATCAGCAGCTCTTGATAAGTTCTTTGCCTAAGATTGAAGATCAAAGAGTGCAACTCATACTTGTTGGTGACGGGAGTGAAAAAAGGAATTTAGAAGAACTAATCAATAAACTCGGAATTCAGGATAGGGTGCAAATTACTGGTTTCGCCAGTAATCCTTTTGAATGGCTGGAAAAAGCAGATCTATTTGTTTTACCGTCAATATCAGAAGGTTTCGGGATCGCTACGGTTGAAGCAATGCAGCTTGGTATTCCATGTCTTTGTTCCAATGTGGGAGGAATTCCGGAATTTATAAGAGAAGGCCAAACAGGTTGGTTGTTCAATCCTGAATCAGAAGATGAATTTGTAGCCAAGTTAAATTACATCCTTCAACTAAGTGAAGACTCATTATTGGAAATGGGGATAAAGGGTCAAAATGCAGTTTTTGAAAAATTTTCTGAAGAGAAGTATATAATAAGTTTGGAAGATTTTTACAAAAAGATGGCTGGAAATGATTAGGGTATTGCATATCATGTCCACAGTCACTGGTGGAGGGGTCGAACGTACACGATACTCTTTGAGTAAATTTTTGAATAGAGAAATTTTCGAAATGAAAATTGTTGGAACCCATAAAGGAGGATTGGTTTCAGAATGGATTGAAGAGCAGGGTGTTGAAATTATTGAAATCGGTGATTTTTCTGGCCCTTTTCACTGGGAAAAGCATAAAAAAGTTCAAAAGATTATTAAAGATTATAAGCCGCACATTGTCCATGGGGCTGTTTATGAAGGTGTGACAATGGCAGCAATAAACGGTTTTTTAAAAAAAGTACCCATAATTATCTTAGAAGAAACATCCGATCCACAAAATAGAAGTGCTAAAGCCAGTTTTCTTTTGAGGATATTTTCATTGGTTGCTGATAAATATGTGGCAATTGCACCAAGCGTATTGGAATACCTGGTCAATCAGGTAAAGGTTGCGCCAAGAAAAGCGATTTGTATAAACAATGGAATAGAGATCCCAAGAAAAGTCTCAAATGAAGAGATTGAGCGATTTAGGTCTAAATTTGGGATAATTCCAGATGATATTGTCATTGGGGCCGTAGGCCGTTTTATGAACCAACATAAGCGGTTTTCGGATTTGATTGAAGCTCTTCTACAAGTAGAAAATGATAGAATAAAGCTCCTTATGGTTGGAAGTGGAAAAGATGAAGATTATCTAAAATCGATGGTTGAAGAATTAAATCTTCAGAAAAAGGTGATTTTTGCTGGATATCATTACGATACTGCTCCATTTTATAAGCTTATGGATATATTTTGTGTCCCATCTGCATATGAAGGATTTGGATTAGTAGCAGCAGAAGCTATGATGCATAGCTTACCTGTAATTGCTACTAAAGTAGGAGGATTAAAAGAGGTTATTGTAGAAGGGGAAACAGGTTTTCTTGTTTCCCCATACTCTCCTAATTTATTAGCCCTAAAAATTCAATACCTTGTTGAGAATCCTGCGCAAAGAAGGAGAATGGGAGAAATGGGGTGTCTGCGTGCAATGGAGAATTTCAGTGCTGAGCGATATTGTAAAGATGTGGAGGATTTGTATTTAGAACTATTAAGGAATGAGGGGATTTTTAACTAGTTTTAGTTCAAGTGTTTAATATGTTGTCAAGCATAAATTATCTTATTAAAAATTCACAATGCTAGATATCATACTCATACTGACATTTCTAGTTGCTTTGATTAATTCAAACTCTAGCATAGCAAAGAAGTTTGGCTTGCCCTATAAATATGAGGTTCACCTTCATTATTTGCTATTTTACCATGTCTTTTTTAGTTTTTTTTTCACTTGGTATATTTTGAATTTCGGAGGGGACTCCCAAGGTTACTGGCGGCTAGGAATGCAACAGGTGTTGATAAAAGGGGAGGAAACTTGGTTTTCTTATTGGGGCACAAGTACCACTTTTATTCTATGGTTATGTTATATTCCTGCCAGAATTCTGGGACTCAATTATATTACTGGTAATGTTCTTTTTGGCTTCTTAGGCTTTATTGGCATCCGTTACATTTTTGTTATGGTAGCGGATCTTTTTCCAACCAATCATAAGGTTTTAAATATTCCCCTATTTCCCACTGTATTTTATTTCCTAAACCTTCATTTTTGGACTGCTGGAGTGGGTAAAGATGCTATTGCTTTCTGGGGAATAGCATGGTTTCTTTTCGGAATACAAAAATACAAAGATAGATGGTGGCAGGCTGCCATAGCTTTGTTTTTCGTTTACATGGCCCGACCCCATATGGGGCAGGCTTTAATAGGTGGAAGTGCACTTGCTATCTTGTTAGGAAGTGAGATAAAATTGCAGTATAAAATATTACTTGGTATTGTAGCATCAGTAGGCACATTCCTGTTAATGGGTAGTACTGCTGAATTCTTAAAAGTTGAAGAATTAAATCTAGAAGCTTTAACTGAATTAAGTAATACCACTTCTGGTAATTTAAGTAGGGGAAGGGTAGGTTCAGCTGTCGATTTATCAAGCTATTCTTTACCGATGCGCTTATTTACGTATTTATTTAGGCCGCTATTTTTTGATGCACATAATTTTGTAGCCCTGTTTAGCAGTATTGAAAACCTATTGTACTTATGGTTAAGTTTTTACATCTATAGAAACTGGACACCCGAAGCTATCCGCGATATGCCGCTATTTATTAAGGCGGGGATGATCACTTTTATTCCAGTGACATTGGCATTTATGAATTCCCTTAGTAATCTGGGGGTGGTCATGCGCATGAAAAACATGACCATGATCTATTTTTTATTATTCTGCTTATGGCTGATAGTATATCAGAAAAAGGTTAGATTCCTGAGAGTTAAAGCAAAAATAAAAGAGGCCAAACAACATATGGCTTTGGTGAAGCAAAAGAAGCGGAATGATGAACATTCTTTTTATTGATTTTAAGGTTGGAAACTTTGAATAAAGTATTGTTGCTTCCCAAATACCCCCGCCTAGGCGCTAGTAGCCGGGTGAGGTCATATCAGTATATTCCATTATATGAAAGCAATGGTGTGGAAGTTACCGTTTCTCCATTTTTCAACCTTCCTTATCTGCAGAGTCTTTATAGTCATAAAAGGCCGGGAATAGGGAATGTTTTGTTCCGCTATATGACCAGACTGCTGGTATGTTTGAAGGTTTTCAAATATGATTTGGTAATCATTGAAAAGGAGGTGTTTCCCTATTTTCCTGCAATTGTGGAGAAGCTTTTTTCCAAATTCGGGGTGCGGTTTGTAGTGGATTATGACGATGCCATTTTCCATAATTATGACAAGCATAGCTCCGGGGTGGTGGTTAATATGCTCGGTGATAAAATCGATCAGGTGATGAAATGTGCCTCGGGGGTGTGGGTAGGCAATGACTACCTGGCGCAAAGGGCAAAGGCAGCGGGCTCAGCCAAGATTATGCACCTGCCTACCTCAGTGGATATATCTAAATATAAGCTAAAGGATCACCAAGAAGGTTTTCTCCCTGTTATTGGTTGGGTGGGTTCACCTACTACCATCAAATACCTAAGGGCTATCCTTCCTGTTTTGGAGCAGTTGAGGCAGCAAGTGCCCTTTAAGCTAATGGTGATTGGCCAGCAATGCGAGTTGAATTATTCCGGCGAGCTTGAAATCGTGGACTGGCAGGAGGATAGGGAAGGGGAGCAGCTGCTCTCGCTGGATATCGGCCTGATGCCGCTCCCGGATTCGGCCTGGGAACAGGGGAAATGCTCCTACAAACTGATCCAATACATGGCCGCCGGCCTCCCCGTAGTGGCCTCCCCGGTGGGCATGAACAAAAAGGTAGTCGACCACGGCACCAACGGCTTCCTCGCCCAAAATGACGCAGACTGGATCAAGTACCTTACCCTCCTCATCCAAGACGTAACCCTGCGAAATCAAATGGGCCTGGAAGGCCGACGTCTAGTAGAAGCCGAATACACCATAGAAAGAAACTGGGAAAAAATCATGGGATTCTTTGAGTTAAAGGAAGAGCCCAAAGAATTGGTAAATCCGTAAGAACTCACCACAGATAACACAGATGCACACAGATTTTTTTATTCTTAGATGCCTCCTTTCTGATTCAAACTTTGTGAAACTTCTATAAAGTGACCAATTTTTACCTTTAATTATAACTTCTGTGAAATCTATTTCAATCTGTGTTTTTTTGAATTAATTATATGTGTGATCAATTATTTCCGTCTCTGACATCCCCCTAACCCCTCCCGATCCACTGCGCTACTCGGGACTGTAGCTTCAAAGGGGGAATTGATCCGGTTCCTTTGCGCACATTGACCCCTATTTATCGTTGCGTCCGCCACCCAATCCGCTGCGTCGTGGCGTGAACTCTTACTCAACTTTGTGTAACTTCATTAAAACTTTGTGCGACTTCGTGACCAATTTTTACCTTTAATTATATCCTCTGTGAAATCTATTTCAATCTGTGTTTTTTTTAATAATTCTTTGTGCGACTTTATGCCCAACTTTGTGCGACTTCGTGACCAATTAAAACTTTCATCCCATGGTGCCCTCTTTGTCGTTGCGTCCGCCGCGCAATCCGCTGCGTCGCTGCGTGAATTCTTACTCAACTTTGTGTAACTTCATTAAAACTTTGTGCGACTTCGTGACCAATTTTTACCTTTAATTATATCCTCTGTGAAATCTATTTCAATCTGTGTTTTTTTTAATAATTCTTTGTGCGACTTCGTGACCAATTTAACCATTTCATTTCTTGACCAATCTCCTCTTCATCACCTGGGACTCTGACCAGACCAATTACCTCGAAAACCTCTTTTTCCCCATTCTATCGGGTTTACAGAAACAGCATGGCATTACCTGCCACACCCTGCAGTTTTCCTGGGCTTCCCCTGCTACCGTAACCCGGATCAGCGCAGTTGCCCAAATACACCATCTTCCCTACAAACAGATCCAAATCCAGCGGAAACCGATTGCCAGTCTGGGTGCCTTATGGACGGTATGGACTGGGAGCAGGGAGATCAAAGCTTATATCCAAAAACACAACATCAACACCATCCTCCCCCGCAGCACCATGCCTGCCTGGATGGTCAATAGGCTCATGCCTTGGATAAGGCAACAAGGCTTGAGAGTGGTATTTGATGCTGATGGCCTGCCCTTGGAGGAGCGGATTGACTACACGGGGCTGTCTGCCGGTAGCTGGCAGTACAAGTGGCTCAAGGGACAGGAAAGAAACATGGTGAAAAGTGCGGATACGGTTTTGGTGAGGACAAGGAGAGCGGTGGATGTGCATGTTTTGAATGAAGGTGGAGTTGAAGGTGGTGTCACGCAAAGGACGCAAAGAAATGAATCGCAAAGAGATGAGGGAGTTGAGGTAAAACTTTGTAAGGGAAAAAAAAATTCTTCGCGCTCCTCTGCGGAACTTAGCGATCTTTGCGTGAAAAAGGACATGAAATTCCATGTAGTCTCCAATGGAAGGGATACCGATTTTTTCAAGTTTGACGAAACATCACGAAGAACAATTCGAAAGGAATTGCAGATAGGGGAGGAGGACAGGTTGTTTGTCTATACCGGTTCCCTCGGTCCCCAGTATGTGTGGGAAGAAATGTTGGCCATATTTGAGGCCTATCATCAAGAGAACCCAAGCTCCAAGTTTCTGGTCCTGACCTCACAAGGCGACTATTTGAAAGGAAAAATTCCGGTTCATCTTAGTGAGGCCATTCTGATCAAAAAAATCCCCTTCAGCCAGATGCCCGCCTACCTGTCGGCATCAGACGTAGCCTTCAGCCTACGCAAACCCACCTTCAGCACCCTGGCCATCGCCCCGATCAAATTGGGGGAATACCTACTCATGGGTCTACCCACCATCGCCACCAAGGGCATAGGCGACACCGAGTCCCTCCTCCAAAACCTCCCCCAGGCCCACCTCTACGATCACGGCAACCCCAACCGCATCCCCGAAGCAATCCACTGGATCCATAACCTCCCAACCTCCCCAAACAGAATCCCCACCCCCAATACCCAATCCCTCTTCGGCCTCCAAACCTCCATTGAGCAATATGCATTTGCATTAGGGATTAATTTGGAAGTTTAGGAGGTTACTTCCCGGCGCTATCGCGCGGCGGGAGGTTTAGAAGTTTAGGGATGAAGGCAGAAGAAGGCAGATGAAGGTTGCCCCCGCATCCCCCTGGCGACGCTTTGCGCCTAAACTCCTAAACTTCCCGATCCCCGAAGGGATGATCGGGAAATAACCTCCTAAACCACCAACCATCTACTCCCCGGTCTCCCATCTTCGGTCTCCCGTCTCCCGTCTTCGGTCTCCCGTCTCCCGTCTTCGGTCTCCCGTCTCCCGTCTCCCGTCTTCGGTCTCCATTCTTTTTCCCCCTCTATATTTGTATTTCCCAAATTTATCACTATTTTACCTACGTAATATAAACTTTTTCACAGGTCATATATGGGTTCCTCAGGGCAATTTGTCGTTTCATTGGATTTTGAACTGCACTGGGGGCGGTTTGAGAAGGTGGCCGGCCGGAGGGCTGACCAGTATTACCGTAATACCCTGGAAAACATCCCCCATATCCTCGGGCTTTTCGAGCGATACGGTATCCGTGCCACCTGGGCCACCGTGGGCATGCTCATGGCCGAAAACGTCAAGGAGTGGCGGACCTACATGCCCGACGAACTCCCCCTGTATACCAAATCCAAGTACTCCGCCTACGCCTGGTTTCTTTCCCATGACTTCCCGAAGGAATTCCTGTTTGCTCCCCAGATGGTTGAGCAGATTATTGCCGTTCCCGGCCAGGAACTGGGCAGCCATACCTTTTCCCATTATTACGGTTGCGAACCCGGGCAAACGGCCCAGCAGTTCAGGGCCGACCTGCAGGCCGCCAAAAGGATTGCCATGGACAAGTATGGCCTTGACCTCACCTCCCTGGTCTTCCCCCGCAACCAGCTCAATGAGTTCTATCTGCCCGTTTGTGCCGAGGAGGGCTTTACCTGCGTGCGAAGCAACCCCAAGAACTGGTTCTGGCAGGATACCTATCGGGAAACCTGGGCAAAAAAGGCGTTCCGAACGGCAGACACCCTGTTTCCCATAGGGGGCAGGAACAGCTATGTGCCGGATTCCAACCCCAGCCATCCGGCTTTGCCTCTTCAGCTGCCCGCCAGCCGCTTTTTCCGTCCCAACCATCCGGGCAGGGGGATCCTGAACCATTGGAGGCTTTCCCGCATTATCCTCGAAATGACCCGTGCGGCCAGGTTTGGCGAAACCTACCACCTCTGGTGGCATCCCCACAACTTTGGCCACCACCCCCAGCAAAACCTCCGCGACCTCGAGGCCATCCTCCAGCAT
>NZ_JAHBGI010000022.1 GCF_018500185.1 Litoribacter ruber
ACATGGATGACCGATGTTGGATGGAAAAAGACGGAAGACCGAAGACGGAAGACCGGAGACCGGAGAGGGGAGGCGGGAGATTGGAGAGAGGGGAGGAAGGCCTGCCGGGGGTGGGGGCCGGCAGGTTGGTTGGTTGAAGGGAAGTGAGTTAGATGGGGGTCGGGATGGGGCTGTGGCGGTAATCCAGCACTTTTCTATAGAGGGTGTACCATACCAGGGGCTCGATGTGGCTGTGGTGGGACAGGAAAAATCTATTTATCATCATGTGAAAATGGTGGTTGAAAAGCGGAACAAAGTTGTTTTTGTCATATAGAAGGGGATGCTCCAGGAAGAAGGAGATGTATTTTTGCACAAAGCCCTGGTCGTGGACTGAGTGACACACTTTCTTACTTCTCAAGCTCTCCTCATATACTTTTTTGAATTTAGATTTCTGGGAGTTTTTCAAGTCCTTCATCAGCCCATTTTCAGTTTCTTGCTGCCAGGCTCTAAATTGCCCGCTCCGCTTCAGGAGGGCCAAACCCAGATTGGCAATCAAGGAGATTTTTTCGAGTTCTGGCTGAAGCAGTGTGGGAAGGTATGGTAGCTGGCTGTTCACATTGCCATATATAGCCATCACTGATTCAAGCTTGAACAAGTCTTCGGATGAAAATATTCCCCGATTGCCATATTTGGCAAGTTCAGGATAATAAGTGGCTTTCTTAAAGCTGGTAATATAGTCAGCTTGTGACAGGAAGTGCAACAGTTCCTTTTCAAAAGAGACCCTATCATTCCCTATGCTGTTAGGCCCAATGCGAAGCCGGATGTGAAATGCGCTGTCAAAATGAGTCAGGTAGTACCATTGATGTATGGCGTCGGGTCTTAAATTTTGATCAAGCCAGGGGCCAATCTTTTCGGTTAGAAACAATTCCGCTTCCAGTGGATCTATATAAATGTGATAGCAGATCCAGCTGCGGTCCACATGCTTTTTAGGATTGAAGAAAACATGCTTATAAGGAGATTGGTAAGCGGAGTTTGGGATTGAAATGGATAGTTGGGGGTAAGACGGATAATCACTGTCTTCGATCCACAAACATTCTGATAGCACGATCGAAGGTTTGTTTTTTATAAGTTCCATTAGGACTTCAATACTCTGCCTGTGGTGGGTATCTATTACCATTTTTTCATCATCCTCCCCGTACAAGCAGTATCTGGGAATTCCGAGCTCTTTTATTTTTGCCAAAAAGCGATTGGTGGTCCAGGATTTTCCATCGTCAGCCGTTACATACCATGCGGCTGGCTTGAGTATCACCTCACCCCAGGTTAACCGAGGGATAGCCGGTGCTCCCGAAATAGGCATAAGATCCTCGTATACGGGATATAGGGAGCCTTGAGATGCGACTTCATATAGTAGCCTGCTTATGGGGTGGGTGATGTATTGTGGGTTTAGCGCATGTTGGATCGTAGGCAGGATCACCTGCTGGGTAAGTGGCGAGTAGATTACAAATCTGTCATCAACTAAGCCAAGGTATAGGGATTTGTAATCGATATCATAAGAGGATTTTGATGGGGTAAAGATCCTGATCGTATGTTGTAAGAGATTTTTATGGCAGGCAATGTTGTTTGACTGATCGCTTTCCCATATTTCAAAATCCGCATGGAGCACATTGGTAGAGGAATCCAGGAAGTGCTGGATATCTTCATGAAAAGAGGCCTTTGGTACAGCCAAAGATATTTTTGCCCAAGTGGCAGCCGGTCGGTTGGTCACCACATGGTCTATCAATAGGCCCCTTTCGGTGATGCGACACAAGTAGGAAGTGGCTGGCTGTTCTGTTACCTTTCGGGATTTCACCAGTGTCTTGAGGTTCATGGTTTTTTTTCCTGAGTGTGCCAGGATAGCGGAATTGATAGGATTGGGAGGTGTGTTTTCCCTGGAAAACAGCCAAACCTGATTTTTGAAAAAGCGGGCTGTGGCGCTGCCGGGATTTAATAGCTGGTGGAGGGGTACAAACCTATCGTCATGCTCTTCAATGAAAATGCTTTTCAGTTCCCGAATAAAGTCAGAAGCCTGGGTATGGAGTAGGTTTCCGATTTCCTTGTTCAACTTTTCAAGTTTGCGGTAATGCGTTTTTTCCAGCTGAAAGGGTTCCTTACTGCTGATAATGTGGATGGGGTAGTCCTGTGAGTTGTTGGGGAATTCGCTCCTTATGTCATTTAACACGACGGAGTTGATTTTTGAAATTTGGGGCGGATACTGGTTTGTTAGAAATCCGCAATTGATGATTTCGCCCCAAATTTGTCGGATCTCTCCATCTTCCACATTCAAAAACCAGCTTTTGAACTTCGGAAAGGAGAGGTCTGGCTTACTGTGGAAGTGATTATAGATTTTTTCCAAAATGGCGTTGGACTCGAGTGTGACCTGTTTCCAGTTCTTATCTTCATCCATTTTCCAAAAAGTGAACTGATCGGTTTGTCGGTAGGTCAGGGCCGGCAAGTGGTATTTGCCTTTTACGTGATGGGCTTTGAGGTCAAAGGACTGAAAAATAAGCTTGTATTTGGTTGGACTAGGCAAGTCACTGAATAGCCCAATCCCGACCCCTGCCCAAAGAGCAAATGGCGTGGCGCGGTATTTACCCCTGATGAGGTATTTCAAAACGGCGATTTGTTGATCGTAATCGAGCTGCGAGTAGGGTGTGTCCTTAATCTGCTCGTACAGGTGGGTAGAAGATAATTTAATGGCTTCCAAAATGTACGGATAATTGTACCCCACTTCCTTGGTATCAAAAATATCAAAGTTGAGCATGGGCGTTCTGTAAATAAAGTTCATAGTTATGTAGGTTAAGTTGGGAGCAATTGTAAAGGATAAAACCTAATCTAGCAATTGCCCAACCGCTGAAATCTGTGAACTACGGGTTTTGGGGGGTGAATGGGAGGGGATTCGCCGTTTATATGGCTTCGCCGTTTATGGTTTACTGGCTTCGCCGGTTAAGGTTTAAATGGCTGGGGTCGAACTCATTTCTAACCTCCTAAACCTCCCGATCCGCGCAGCGGTTATCGGGAATAAACCTCCTAAACTGCGTAGTTTAGGAGGTTATTCGGCCTGCGGCCTGGTTTAGGGGGTTAGAAACCGCGAAGCGACGAAGATGAGGCTTTGGTTTCACGCAAAGGCGCAAAGGGAAAGCGCAAAGGGCGCAACGTTTTTTGGTTTAAGGGTTTAATGTCCTGTTTGGAATAGCTGCGCTATATTCCCAACAGGACTGATTAATGGATTAGGAAGCGGAAGTATTCTAGGTTAATCCCTTAATCCATTCAACCTATCAACCTTTTCACGGGTTGGTTTAAAGGTTTAAGGTCCATAAGGGAATAGCTGCGCTATATTCCCTTCTGGACTGATTAATGGATTAAGGGGCTGGGGTACCTTACGTTAATCCCTTAATCCGTTAAACCCTTCAACCTATTCACGGGTTGGTGTAATGGGTTAAGGTCCAGAAGGGAATAGCTGCGCTATAGTCCCTTCTGGACTGATTACTGGATTAAGGGGCTGGGGGACCTTACGTTAATCCCTTAAACCGTTAAACCCATCAACCTAGTCACGGGTTGGTTTAAAGGGTTAAGGTCCAGAAGGGAATAGCTTCGCTATATTCCCTTCTGGACTGGTTAATGGATTAAGGAGCTGAAGTACCTTACGTTAATCCCTTAATCCATTCAACCTATCACCTTTTCACGGGTTGGTTTAAAGGTTTAAGGTCCATAAGGGCATAGCTGCGCTGGATTCCCAGCGGTGACTGTTTAATGGATTAAGGGGCTGGGGTACCTTACGTTAATCCCTTAATCCGTTAAACCCATCAACCTATTCACGGGTTGGTTTAAAGGTTTAAGGTCCATAAGGGCATAGCTGCGCTGGATTCCCAGCGGTGACTGTTTAATGGATTAAGGGGCTGGAGTACCTTACGTTAATCCCTTGATCCGTTAATCCATTCAACCTATTTCATAGATCCGCGAAGCGGTTATCGGGAAATAAACCTGCCTTTGCCGGCAGGCAGGCTTCTAAACTGCGTAGTTTAGGAGGTTATTCGGCCTGCGGCCTGGTTTAGGGGGTTAGAAACCTCGAAGCGGCGATAAGAACATCTTTCCAGGACAACCGACTTTTTTACTTATCACTTACTACTTTTTACCTAATCCCCTTTGCGCTTCTTCAACTCTTTGCGGTGGTGTTTTATACGATACCCCAAGTCGGAGACTCTCTACTCAGGGGTGCGGAGTCAAGGCACCTCATCAACTCAATGTGGAAAGTCCTGCGGTTGTAGTATGAAAGGTAATTGTCGTGAATTACTCAAAAATGTATATAAAATACAATTGAGAAAATTATAGTACTTGAGGTTAAGTAATTATTAATTTTTTAAATATATCGTTTAAAGACTGTAAAGGGTGATTTGTTATAAAAATAAGTAAAAAATTACTTAAAAATTTGATAATTTGGTATCATAACGTAATTTAGTGGTGTTTATTGTTTGAATGTTTATTCCAGATGTAAGTTTTGGGNTGTTATAAAAATAAGTAAAAAATTACTTAAAAATTTGATAATTTGGTATCATAACGTAATTTAGTGGTGTTTATTGTTTGAATGTTTATTCCAGATGTAAGTTTTGGGATATTGTTTTTTGAATTGAGATACGCACTATATGAAGAAGATTTTTACATTCTTGATGGCCTTACTTTTATCCGTGAATGCATGGGGGCAAAAGGTCAAAGTAGATGTCAATGAAAGCCAGAAGGACTCCTTGCACAGGGTGCAGCGGACCAGGCTGGACAGTTTGGGGACTTCTCCGCAGTTGGGCAAATTGTCCGTGGACTCTCTCAGGCGGGCCGGTGATGAGGTCCCGCTCGACACCATCAAGAATATCCAGCATCAGCTTGATGAGTATCGGCATTCCATGGACCTGGACAAATCCCCCAACGTGCCTGATGTGCCTACAGTAGACCAACTTGAGGAGCATATTGAAGGTGCCGAGCATGTCAGAAAGCTGAAAGATAAAGCAGCCCAATACAAAAAAATATCCCAACCGGATATTCCCAATTTTGATAGCCCTGTTTCTCCTAAGGTGCTTTCTAAGGAAGAACTGGGTGCGTTGACCCAAAAACTGGGGCAAAATGAAAACCTTTCCAAGATGAAAACGGCAGGCAAGGGAAATGTCAACAAGGCCACTATTGAAAACAAGCAATCATTGAAGGATAGGATATTTTTTGAAGGTCTATTTACTTGGATCCCGGGTGATATCACCAGATTCAGTATTTCACCGGCCATAGGAGCCAATATTATCGATAAGTTTTCCGTGGGAGCCGGACCCAATATTCTTTTCCAACAGACCGGAGCGGCCCCTCCGTCAGTTGATGTGCCCAATTTTTCAAGGTTGGGGTTTAGGCCATTTATCAAATATGATGTGTTGCCCCAGCGGGTTTACCTGCAGGCAGAAAGTCTCACCCACAGGAGACTTGCTCCTCCGGAGCTTGTAGCGATTGGCAGGGAGCCGGCTCGCCTGTACCACCAAGTGGGGCTGGGCGGGGGGTGCCTGGTGAGGATTACCCAGTCAAGTGCCATTAACATTATGGCCTTGTATCAGGTTGGGGGCAGCTTTTTTAATGATTCGCCGATTATGATCAGAGTAGGATTGAGTTCACTTAACAGATAACATTTATGAAAAGATTTTTACGACTATTCGCTGTTGCGGTTTTTTTGGTGGGTGTGCTTCCGGTAGCCCATGCCCAGCAGCATGATCTGCAGAAATTTAAAAAAGAAGCCGATACGGTGTACTATCATTTGCAGATCAACCAATCTAACAAAGGACATGTCCATAGGATCTCCATTCCCAATGTGCGTCTCGCCTATGAGGATAGGTATGGCAAAACGGGGTCATTTGATCTGGCCCTCTATAATTGGAACGGGGAATTGGTAAGGAAAAAGCAACTTCCTAAGAAGTATGGTCAGAATCAATATGATTTTAAACTGACTGATTGGCATTCAAACTGGGAAACGGAAAAAATCTATAGTCTCAGATCGACCACCGACCAGGGAAAGAGCATGATCACCCAGTTTTTACTGACTGAGGCGATAGAGTTTCCGAGTCCGGAAGTTGAGATTTTGGTAAACCCGGTGGAACTGAACTGCGAAAAGCCGGAGGAAACCAGGTTTGAATTTTATGGGGTGATCGAGGGCGGTTTTCCCCCCTATGACATAGAGTGGGATGTAAACGGCAACGGGGCTGCACCCCGAAAGCCCATGTCCTTTCATATCCCGATAAGTGGCTATACCTCTGGAATCGAGGTGGACCTGGCTCCCAATTACAACGTGATCCTCCGGGTCAGGGACGGTTGCGGTACCGAAGTGGAGAAAATGGTTTACATCACCTGTGAAGAGAAAAACAAGAATTACAATACCCTATTTTTTCAGCAACTGCGCAGGGATAAAGGGAACAATAGATTGATCAATTAAGATATGAGCAAGATTTACATTTTGAGTATCCTTTCATTACTGATAATGGGCTGTCAGCCCACCTTGGATCCCCATCAGTATATGGTATGGTCCCAGGGTAACCATGACATTGGAGTTAGTAGCCATGAGACGGAAAGTTATAGGGTCAGCTTAAGATATCAGCCCAAAGAACTGATCTTCTTGCAGAGAGGGGGAGCCCACTTGCCGGAATCGAATCAGGAAGTGCTTTGGAAGGAGATTGAGGGGATGGATTTTTTCACGGTTGAGCTTACCCCCAAGGGCGCAGAGAAAGTGACCCTTGAGGATAATTATTATTTCTCCTACAGGTTTTCGGAAGATATAGAGCTGGAGGGTGCGGGCCAAGCAGCCGGCCCCGTGCTGTTCCACTACGAGCGATCCAATGATTTGGGTTCCAAGAAAACTTTTGTGATGGGCTTTGAGACCCCTATGGGTGCCGATGGAGCCAGGAAGAAGGTGCGCATATACAATGAGAGGATTTCTCCGGCACCGATAGAGCTAGAAGTCCAAACCAATAAATTTCCAAAATTGAGATTATGAGATTTTTCAGCAGACGATTTAGGCGAGTGGCGGCATTGTTTTGTGCAACCCTCATGCTGGGGCAGACTTTGGCCCCCACCGCGGCATATGCCCTCACCTCGGGACCGAGCCAGCCGGAAGTAAGTTCATTTGAGCCTATAGGCATGACCGAAATGGTGGATCCTTTTACGGGGGATTTTACCTATAACATTCCCTTGTTTGAGCTACCTGGCCCCAACGGGGGCTATCCTTTTAACCTATCATACCATGCCGGAATCGGGATGGATGATGAGGCAAGCTGGGTAGGCCTGGGATGGAACCTCACAGCGGGAGCCATCACCCGGAATGTCAGGGGGTTGCCGGATGAGTTTAAGGGGGATGCTATTGAGACCAAGCTGGATATGAATCCCAGTGTTACTTATGGGGTGGAAGCCGGGTTAACAGTAGAATTGTTTGGAAAGGAAATAGCTAAAAATACGGACGGGGCACCTTCAGAGCAAACGGTTGATTCTCTTAAGGTAAATGTTGGGCTGGGTGTAGGTTTAAAGTACAACAATTATAACGGATTGGGGTACAGTATCAGTCCAGATGTTGGATATTACAATACCATCAATGGGGATATTGGACAGGATAGGGGGAATTTGAGTTTGAGACTCGATCCTGAATCGGGTGGGACTATCAATTCCCAGGTAAACTTTCCCTCTAAAATAGGTAATGTGGGACTGAATGGTCAATATAATTCCAAGGCCGGTTTGATCCACTTGGGAGGCAGGTTGCAGACGCACAAAGGACATAGAGTTTACAGGGATACTTATGCCCATCCCACCTATACACCCTATTCGTCGCCCGCTTATGAAACCAGCAGCTTTTCTGCATCAGTTAGGGGGGGGATTTCAATTTTTGGAATTTATCCAAATGCCATGTTAAGTGGTTTTTATACCCAAACAAGCTTGCGGGACAGGGGGAGAGTGGTTTCCACACCAGCTGTCGGGTATATGAATTTTGAGAACTCCAATTACGCGAATTATTTATTGGATTTTAATAGGGAAAAAGAGGGGATATTGTCCAAAGACCACCCAAATTTGGCTATACCGATACCCACATATGATCAATACATTGTCAGTGGTCAAGGGATTTCGGGTAATTATAGAGCCTTTAGAAATGACAGGGTAATGGTATCCGATGCTCCGGCCAGCTCAGATAAATCAGCCTCTTTTGGGGGTGGGTTAGACTTGGGAGGCAAAAAGTTGGGTGTAAATGCCACCTTGAATTTTAACAGTTCTTATGTAAGTCCCTGGGTTGAAAATAATAATTCAGCGGCCAATTATTTACCTACCTCTACCCAGAAAAACAGTACCTATGAATCGTGGTACTTTAGGAAAACAGGTGAACCCCATGCTGAAAGTCTGCAAAGTTACAATGCCATAGGAAATGCCGGTGCCGTAAGGACCAGACTGGCTGGGAACATGGCGCTGAGTACCTTGGAAGATGATTCCTGGAATGGGACCACCCCCAGAAATACCCGGGAAAATGAAAGAAAAGAAAGAAACGAATTGCTGGTGCCCCATACCAATGAGGAAATCCTAATTGACGGAAAGCCTGTTTTGGATGAATATAAAATTTTCATTCAGAATCAAAACGGGGAAACCGTTGAATATAACCGCTCAAATTTGCCCGGTCACCATATTACGGGATTCGTAGCTGTATCAGGGGATGGACTTAGGTATAACTTTACCCTACCTGCCTATAACCACACCAAAGAGGAAATAACCTACAGTACAAATTCCAACAATGGGATTTTCACGTATCCAACAGGAGAGGAAAACGGTGATCCAAACTACAAGTTCAATGGGACCCATCAAATGATCAATTCGGTAAAAACGCCGGGATTTGCTTATGCTTATCTGCTTACTTCTATTACTGGGCCTGATTATGTGGATGTAAATAATGACGGGATAACAGACGATGATATAGGGTATTGGGTGAAGTTTACCTACCAGCAGTCGGCCTCTGCCTCTGACCCCTATCATTGGAGGGATCCATTTGTCGGGGCTCATTTTCTGGAAGGATTTAAAGCAGACCCCAGGGATGATAAAGGCTCCTTTACTTATGGAACAAAAGATGTCTATTACCTGGCTCGGGCTGAAACCAAATCACACTTGGCAATCTTTGATTTAAGAGACAGAAAAGATGCAAGGGGGGCTTATTCAAAACTGCAAAACGGAAATCAAACGACTGGAAAGCGCCTGAAGGGGTTAAAAAGTGTGAGTTTGTACACCAAAGCCGGATTTCCAAATCATCCCATAAAGAAAGTGAATTTTGAATATGACTATAGTCTATGCCAAGGTGTGCCAAATTATGGTGCCTCTACAGGGAGCAATGAGATTACCGGGGCCAATGAGGGAGGCAAACTTACGCTAAAAAAGGTTTTTTTCACTTACGGATCTAGTCAACGAGGAGAATTGAATCCATATGAATTTTCTTACCAGCAAAATCCGGATTATGATGAATTGGCATATGATAGATGGGGAAATTATTCTCCCAAGCGACTGGATGATCCCTTCTATAATCGAGATATTCCTTATGTAGAGCAAAGTCCAGATCAAAGGCAGGCATTGAATGATAATGCTGCTGCTTGGAGTCTGAGCGAAATCAAGCTACCATCCGGGGCCTCCATGATGGTCGATTATGAAATTGATGATTATGCTTATGTACAGCATAAGGAAGCTATGTATATGGCACAGCTAGTCGATGCAAAAGGCGGTGCGCCGACCCAATTAAATCAAAACTTTACAGTTGAAAATGACCCAAAGGTCAGATTTAGGTTAAAGCATACAAAGTCCTCTTCATTAAATGAAGAGGAGCAAAAAGCAGAACTTTTGAAATACTTGGATGTAGAGGATGGTCAGATCTTTTTTAAAATTTATTCCAATCTCCGGGACCACACCAAAGAGTCGCTTTTTGAATTTGTGGAAGGATATGCGGATTTGGATTTGGCCAAAGGCTATGGGCTTGAGACAGGGTCAAGTGGAGAGTTTGAATTTGGATATTTCTATTTGAAAAATGAAGCCACTCACTCCAACAATAACCATCAGGGGTATAATCCCCTTATGCTTAGAGCCTGGCAACATATAGAGGCCGACCAGCCGCATTTAATGAATTTGACTCGGCCATTGACCGAAACGGGCAGCCGTACTGCCCAATTGAACCAGATCAAAAGCCTACCCAGCCTGTTGCCTGCCATAAGCAGTGTCTTTGGCAGGGTGTACAGGTTCTGTTATAATAAAAACTGGGGCCAGCAGCTTGACCCTTCGAGAAGCATGGTAAAATTAAAATCCCCGGATAAAATTAAGTTTGGAGGGGGTATCCGTGTTCGACAACTTACGATGTCAGATGGATGGGGCCAGCAAGGAAGTGGTGTTTATGGAAAAGTATATGAATACACCCAGGAGGAAAATGGAAATGTAATTAGCAGCGGAGTAGCGGCATACGAACCATTTGTTGGCGGTGAGGAAAATGCCCTAAGGTATGCCAAGAAGTTTACCCGCTCGGTAAAATTAAAAGCTGATGAAAATTTGTTTTTTGAATACCCAATTAATGAAAGCCTATATCCTGGTCCTCAAGTGGGCTATGCCGTGGTAAAGGAGTGGAGTTTACCGGCTGCCTATGTGGCCGGTTTGGATGTAAAGCATATAGCTTCCTCTGGTACAAATTATTTTCCTACCAATGGCAACACCTCAATTGGTACCAGCGGCATGAAATTACACGAATTTTATACTGCCAGGGATTATCCGGTGAGAACATTTGAGTCGAGTAAGCAAACTAATCCTTTCTTCAACCAAACCAATTTATCCATACTCGGGCAATACGTTAGTGAGGGAATTAGCAGTAGCCAAGGTTATTCCATCATTACAAATGATATGCATGGAAAATTAAAAAGCCAAAAATCATTTAGGCAAGCCAATGACGGCTCAATACATGCCGACCCATACCAATGGACATCACATAAGTATCTGAGCGAGGAAATTTATTATGAAGGCAAAAAAGCAAATGCCCTTGTCAATACTTTGGGACAAGATGAGGAAGGTCATCTAATTGTTCCTAATGATGCCAATGAGGCTTCCCAGAGTTTTGGATTGACGGTCGATTTTATCAGCGACATGAGTGAAAAGAGATCCAACACCTGGCAAGGAGGGGCAGATGCCGATATCGATTTGTTGATAGCGCTCTTCTTCCCTGCTATTATAGCTACAGTTTGGCCGAAAATATCCAAAACTGAGCATACTTTCAGAACAGCTGTCAATAACAAAATAATAAACCAGTCGGGGATTTTATTAGCTGTGGAAAATTACGATGAGGGATCCCTGATATCCTCAGAGAACGTTTCTTGGGATGCCCA
The DNA here is from genome assembly GCF_018500185.1 of Litoribacter ruber. GTDB lineage: Bacteria > Bacteroidota > Bacteroidia > Cytophagales > Cyclobacteriaceae > Litoribacter > Litoribacter ruber. The sequence goes on from NZ_JAHBGI010000022.1 coordinate 11,403, forward strand.
GACCGGGGAGCCGGTGCTGGTGAGGGTAAACAACAATTATGATGAGCCCATCTACAATTACAATTTTCTAGCCTATAAGGAGTATGCCGGGATGGATGGAGCCTATAAGAACAGCAAGTTTACCTTCGACATGGGAATCCCGACCCAGCATCCCACAGTAGCGGACTGGAAACAGGTGAGAATTCCGGGGTATTCCGGTCAGGTGGTCAGAGAAGGGGACGAAATTGTCATCTACCGTCAGGATGGGGAAAACTCTGAAATCGTAACCCAGGCGGTGGTGGTCAAACAGGAGTCCTTCAACTTCATAGTACATCCCAGGGACCCACTTCCAGCGGAGGCCAATCTATATGCCACCGTGATGAGGTCAGGCTACCGCAACCAGCTAAAAGCCAGCGCGGGTAGCATCACATCGCTCGAGCCCCCCTTTACAGGCGACTCGGTAAACTATGAATATACTGTCAACCGACCTGTTGGGGTTCAATTAAGATAAATATTATGAGGCCTAAAATATTAATATTGATCGGGGTTATTTTATTTTTAAGCAATACTGGGATTTGTCAAAGTAATGTAAGTAGAGTAGAAATTTTTGGCCCAGATGAAGTTTTCTGGGGAGAGACCTATGATTTCTTTTTATACGTTTTTGACATTAATGGCAATTTAATAAATGAGAATGAGCTAAATGCTAATACAGAATGGTATTTAAGTAATCAAAGAGGAACAATTGATGCTTTTACCCCATTTAAAGCTACTATAACTTTTACAAGTTCGGGGTCCGATTTGTTGGAAGTTAGTTTTCATGAGAATGGTGTCTTTGTTGATTCTAAAAACTTGTCCATTAGTTTTTCTTGTGAAGAGATAATACCTGAAGTAACTTCCAATTCCCGTTGGTGTGAGGGGCAGGTAGGGCTGAGTGTCAGCCAGCGAAGCGGCTTCATCCCCCAATGGTATGATCCTTCCGGTAACTTGGTAAGCTCAAATTGGAACTTTAACACGCCATCGATAGCGGAAACAACCGTTTACTCGGTAAGGTTAAAACACATTGAAAGCGAGTGTCTTACTGCCCCAGTGGATGTGACAGCCACTGTTCAGCAAGTAGGGGAGGTCGCAGTGGATAATGTATCCCGCTGTGATATGGGAGAGGTAACCTTTATCGGAGCTACAGCCCAGGATTCGGATACCTTCCTCTGGTACGATGCAGCTGGGGACTTAAAGCATGAAGGAGCACAGTTTACCACATCTGTAACCGCTGAAGAAACCCTTTTTTATGTAGAGGGGCGCAATACGGCCGAAGGCTGTATTGGGCCAAGGAAAGAGGTATTTGCCTATGTAGAAACACCTCCAGGGCTACCCCAAACTACGGACGGGGCCATATGTGGGCCGGGAAGAGTAAGTCTAGCGGCCGAAGGAGGGTCAGTCTACCGATGGTATTCCCAACAGGAGGGGGGTGAATCGATAGCCGAAAACAACGGAACATACCTGACAGATACGCTGGAGAATTCCACCCAGTTCTGGGTATCTATGGTAAGCAACTCGGATTGTGAGGGGAACCGGGCGAGTGTCATGGCCTATATCAACGATGAATTTACAGATTCGATCACCTTTATCGGCAATAGACGCTATGGAAATGGGGAAGTAAATATACAAGTGGCTAACCCAAAGAATAATACTGAATATAGATGGTATGATCAGGGAATTGGCGGTGAACCTGTTCATATAGGCGATAGTTACCCGACAGATATCGAAATCGGTGATAGTCTGTATGTGGAAGCCGAATTAAACGAGACCTGTATAGGTGAAAGAGTGAATGTTCCATTGCATATTGAATCTGATTTCGATTTCAGCGCTTACAGGCTTTCCTGTGCTACAGCGTTTTATTCCAAGCAGGTAACAGATGTAGATTGTTTTATCAAAAGTTTTGAATGGACATTTGGAGATGGGGCCCCTACAGTGTTTGGACCGGAATCAATACACGTTTACGGGGCTGATGGTACTTATACGGTGACCCTGAAGGTAAGTTATACCTGTGGCACCGAAGATATCTATATTTCAGAGGTGACCCATGACATTTCTGTCAATTCCGGTGGATTTACCCAAGACCAGTTTCGGTCAGAAACCCGGGTTTTTAAATCTCCACAAACCAATCGAGTAGTCAACTCACAGGTGATGACCTATTCCGACAACTGGCTGTTGCCGTTTCAGCAGCAGAACTTACGCAACAAATCAGCTTTTGAAAACGGTTCACAGGGGGTGTTTAGGACTGCCTCCAACTACTATTACGAAGCAGACAGGGGCCGTTCAGCCAATACCAATACAGCCCAAGATGGCCTTTATACCGTGGATGGATTTAACTGGCAACTGGCTGAGCAGGAGCTGATCCCCGACTGGGTAGTGCAGCAAACCGTCACCGGCTATACCGAAAACAGCAAGCCTGCAGAGGTGAGGGATGCCTTGGGGATATATAGTTCGGAGCTGTATAACAACAACGGCCAGATGTTGATAGCCCAGGCCCTGAATTCAGGCCGAAACGAAATAGCCTTTTCAAGCTTTGAGTCCGAAGACTATCTACAGGGCAACTGGCAGTTTGGGGAAGATAACTACACCAGGTTTGCACAAATACCGGTAATATTAGGCAATGGGTATGCCGTAATTGTGAACAAACGAATGGAGGATATATCTGATATAGAAACTGTAAGTGGATGGAGTACTTCTTTTAATTTATTTACTCCTTTGGCACCAAGTCCTGCCAACGTTTGGTCCTTTAACTTTCGGTTTAACAATGCAAACATCCTTTGTATGGATCAGCATCCAACCAACCCTAACTACACTATACTGGTATTGGACCAGCTGGCTAGCAGGAATGTGTGGTTAGGAAGCCTTCACCACTTAAGTTTCGTAGGTCTGGACAATGTTGGGGTTATCGATGATAATTATGCCCACTCGGGCAATAAATCCCTGAAGATCACCGACAGTCAGGAGTTTGAGCAGCCTGCCCTGGACCTGCAACAGGGGAAATCGTATTTCCTCTCTGCATGGGCATCCACCAAGACAGGCAATACCCTAAGGGAGGGCACGGAGATTAGAGTAACGTTTATAGACGAGGAAGAAGAGGAAGTGGGTGAAACATTCCTATATGCCTCGAGCAGCGGTATAGACGGCTGGGTGCAGGTAAAGGGAAGCTTTGTGTTTCCGGAAGGCGCCTCCACTATGGCCCTGACATTTTATTCAGGCAATCAGGGGGACAGCTGGTGGGATGATATCAGGCTGCATCCCGAAGAGGGTGAAATACAGACCTATGTATATGATGCGGTTACAGATAAGCTGGTTTCGACTTTGGACCAGGAAAATTATGGGACTTTTTATTTCTACGATGCCGAGGGTAACCTCCGCCTGGTCAAAAAGGAAACTTTTGATGGTATGAAGACTATTCAGGAGGCTGAGCAGTATCAGGTGGAGCGGTAGCGCTGGGTGCTGGGTGCTGGGTGCTGGGTGCTGGGCGCTGAGCGCTGAGCGCTGAGCATTGGGCGCTGAGCGCTGAGCGCTGAGCATTGGGCGATGAGCGATGAGCGCTGAGTATTGGGCGCTGGGCACTGAGCATTGGGCGATGAGCGATGAGCACTGAGCATTGGGCGATGAGCGATGAGCGCTGAGCACTGAGCACTGAGCGCTGGGCGATGAGCACTGGGGGGTGAGCGTAGGTTTAAGGTTTATAGGTTAAGGTTTTAAGAATCATTTTAATTATACTTTTTATGAAAGGTATTTACAGATCATTGGGAATTTTTCTGTTATTGTTGGCAGGTATTTCTTTTAAAGTACAGGCGCTGGCATCCAGCGACCAAACGGCCCCCCGGAACGTCCGCGGTGTGGTAGCTTCTCAAAGCAGCGTACTGATAAGTTGGGATTTGCTTCCCTTTGCCACCCAGGGGTATGAGGTGGAACGTAAAATCGGCAATGGGACCTTTGCCAAGGTAGCGGACCTGGGGACCCAGGATAAGAGCTATCTGCAGGAAGATGTGCAGTCCGGGCAGGAAATGTATTACAGGGTAAGGGCCAAACTCGCAGGGGGCCATACCGCCTATAGCAAGCAGGTGCGCCTGAAGATCAGTGATGCGCAATATTTCATCCCTGAAGCGCTCAAGGTGAATTCCATGGGGATGTTGCCCTTGGAGCCCTTCGAAAGAAGCATATCCTGGGATGATCTGGAGCAGGGAGATATTTTTCAGGTGTTTGAAGCGCCCCCCTGTATGGAAGGAGACTTCTATGCCGCGTTCCAGTTGATTTATGATCTGGGTAATTTCGATACCGAAACTTCCTGGAGCACTCACCTGCAACTCTCCATGATGGATGGGAATGACACCCTATGGACCAAGCCTATATCCCTTGATCTGGATGCCCAGACATTTCTGGGTACGGTATTTCACGATTTGCCTGTTACCTGTTCGCCCGAATACAGGTTTGTGATCAGCGTATTGGAGCAGGAGGGAACTGTACCCAGCGATAATATTCAGTTGAAATCCTTATTGTATAAAAAACCGGATGCTACCGGTGATCTGGGTCTGCCCATTACCTTACAGGCCAATGTGGGGCCAGCCACTTCCCAGATAACCTGGGCCCATGCGGGAGATGCCAAAACCGCCTATGATCTGGAGTGGGTATATATAGGAGACTATGAGGATTTTGGGGGGAGTTCGGCAGCGGAGGCCTTTAGCCACAAGGAACCAGTGAGGATCACCACCTCATCCCGATCCTACACCCACCAGCTCTTTTACCCTACCGGCAGGGTTTGGTACAGGGTGCGCGCAGTAGGCAGAGATATGGATAACCCCAGCCTCAGGAGGGAGGGGGCCTGGCATGTGGGAGCCTCTTCAGGCCATCAGATTGCCAATCCCCAGGCAGATATCAACTGGCAAAAGCAAACCCAATATGCAGAGGAAGGCAAGTACAAGCAGTCCTTGGTGTATATGGACGGGAGCATGAGGCAGCGACAGCAGCAGGTCAACATCAATACCGAAGATATGGTCATGGTCGCCGAGACTTTTTATGACTATGAAGGCAGAAACGCGGTGGAGGTCTTGCCTGTACCTTTGGTGACCAATTCCATGACTTACAAGCCTTCCCTAAATACATTTGGGGAGGCAGTGGCTGAGGTGGCCGCAGGTACATCAGGGAATCTTTCCAAATTCCACTATGACAACGGGACATTGCAAAACAGTCCGCTGGCCACGAGCAGTGGCACGGCCCAATATTATTCATCGGGGAATACCATGTCTTCAAATGTGTTTCACCGGGATTATATACCGGATGCAGAAGGGTTTCCTTATAGCCAGACGGAATATACCCAAGATGGTAGTGGCCGGGTGAGCAAGCAGTCCGGGGTAGGAAAGACATTTGAGATTGATGGCAATTTGGTGACGCGCTATTATTACGGTCAGCCTACTGCCGAAGAGTTGGCTAGACTTTTTGGATCCAATGTGGGTAAAGTAAGCCACTATAAAAAAGAGGTGGTGGTGGATCCAAACGGCCAGGCCAGTATCAGCTACCAAGATCAGGAAAACAGGACCATCGCGACGGCCCTGGCCGGCGAGGTGCCTGCCAATACCGCCCCTCTGCCAAGTTTTACGGCCATGGAACAAAACGGGTGGGATGTCCAAAGCGTGAATCTCACTTCGCGCAATCGGTTGGAGGGCAACTCCAAGCAGATCCAGAATACGATAATCAATACCACGCCTAATACGGCGTATACGTTCAACTATTCCCTCACGGCCTTGGGCAATGAGCTCGATGGCCTAGGCTGCCAGGCCTGTGAGATGGACCTTATCCTGTCGGTGACCGGACCGGACGGAAGGCTTATGGAACTGCCGGCCCTGCAGGGTAACCTATCGGCTGACAACCACCGCTACGTCATGGCATATCAGGCGGAGGACTGCATGGTAGAGGATAATTATACTCCCATCTCCTTCGAACTGATGCTGCCGGAAGCGGGGGAATATTCGGTGTCCAAAAGACTGGAGGTAAAGGAAAAGAGCATTCAGCAGATGCGCCAAGAGCTGGTGAGTTCGGAAAGCTTTATCCAGAAAGAGACCGCGTTAAAGGATCAATATGTCATTGACGACAGTGAATGCGAGTTTTGTGAGGATGTATGTCCGGAAGCTCCCGAGCTCATCGATGAGGCTATAGAAGAGACGGTGAGTTTGACCTGTGAAAACATCCTCAACCAGATCAATGCCGATCTGCAGGAGGGCGAGGCCGCAGAGGACCATCCCGACTACTGCCATTACCAGCTCTGCATGCAAAACAAGGAATCCAACATCTTTGAGACCAATATGGCCAGGGTTCAGGATTGGGAATCGGCAGGTAAATATGCCAATCCTATTCTGGAGGATCCCTACTTCAACCAAGAGGGCTTGAGTGGGTACCAATCCAGAAACGTATTGGAAGGACACCTCAATAATTTGCAGTTTGGAAACCTGGCACCCGCCAATCTGTTTGAGGCCACTGATCCCAACAACACGGGCATGTTTGTGGATGAAAACGGCAACAGCAATCCAAATGGTACCCATATTTTGTATATACATATCTACGACCAGCAAGCTGCTATGGGTACTGAGGAATTTGCACAGCTGATATCCGAGACCAGATGGACCTATTTCAGAAACTTTTACCTGGAAGGTAAGCGGAAGGCTATATTGGACCTGCCTGCGCTGGGCAGTTGCCCGGCCTATCTGGCCCAATACAGGGAAATAGAGGATCTTCCTCAGACCGAGGAGGGAATAGAGGAGTTTGCTAGAAACAACGGCTATTACGATCCCGTGGATAATATACAGGTGGAAACCACGTATGGTCTGATAGCCGGGGTATGCGATGCCGATTTCAGCGCCGGCGACCAGTCGGCATTGGCGGGGCATATAGAAGACTACCTGAACAGCACCCTGAGGGAGAATTTTTTCAGGCTGATATTGGCAGAGGATGTGGGTGAGCACCCTTCCCTTCAGGCGATCGACCAGATCCTGCAGGGTTATGGCTGTGGGCTGTCGGAAATTGCGGTGCCCGATCCGATGGTGTGCCTGAGGGATACGTTGGTATTTGTGCCGGATGGGATGCAGGCTGCGATGGTGATGAATAATTCATTCGAGGATGACACTAGTATGAAATCAATGACTACATCTGAAAAATCTGAGGATAGATCTCCATCAAAACCTTATGAAAGAAAAAGTAGAGGTCAATCAAAAACTAATTTTGATAATTTTGGAGTGCAAAAACAAAATGTTGAACCTTACAAAACTAAAAGAAGAAGCAGAGAGCTTTCTAAAAACAAGGATAAAGACAGTTTTAATAGTTTTCAAGTTACAAGTAATTCACAACCTACTAGTGTTCCTACTGAAGCTGAATATTTTGCATTGATGGATTTTTATTATGCTACTCAAAATGGAGGAGGGTGGATTGAAGATGAAGGTTGGAGAGATGCCGATCCAAATCAGGTTCAAAGTATTGCGGGGTGGTCAAACGTATTTACGAATGAAAATGGTAATGTTGTCACTATTGACTTATGGGATAATAATCTGGAAGGCCCTATTCCTGATAGTTTTGGGGATTTGATTCATTTGGAATTTTTGGATATTTCTGATAATAAAATTTCCGGAAATTTTCCAGAAAGTATGCAAAATCTAACCAAACTTGAGGAGTTGAGCGCAATTAAAGCTCGATTAACCGGAGAACTACCTGATATTTTTGCCAACATGACTTCATTGTATGTTTTGGATTTAGACTCAAACAATTTATCTGGAGCTATTCCAAAATCTATAGGTAATACTGCACTTCAAAGCTTATATTTAAATAATAACAATTTTAGTGGTTCTATTCCCGGGTCAATTGGTCGTTTGACTGATTTGGACTCTTTAGTGTTGTCCTTCAATTCTTTATCAGGAGATATTCCAGACAGTCTAGGGAATTTGATAAACCTTCAGTTTTTTTCAGGTACAAATAATAGGCTTGAGGGTAATATCCCCGAATCCTTTAAAAACCTGAAAAAATTATATCATTTAACATTAGATGGTAATAAGCTTGATAAACCCATTCCTGAAATAATAGGAGATATGTCAGCTCTTGAGATCTTGCATTTAAACGAGAACTCGATTCCGGGAACAATTCCGACTTCAATAGGACAACTATTGAATTTAGAATATCTGTTATTATACGAGAATGATATCGAAGGCGTAATTCCTGAATCAATAGGAGGGCTAACCCAACTTAGAGAGTTGGTTCTAAGTTTCAACAATTTGAGTGGTGAGATTCCAGCGAGTATAGGGAATCTAGTTAACCTAACAGGTTTGGCACTGGATAATAACCGTTTAACTGGCTCAGTACCTGAAACATTAGGAAACTTGACTGAATTGATAGATTTTTATCTCGACCATAATTTGCTAAGCGGTGATCTGCCTGAGTCCTTGGATAACCTTCATGATTTATAATATTTGGACTTTAGGGAAAAACTAATTACTGTTCAAAATTTAGTGCCTTTAGAGGATTTTTATTATTTCCCTGAAGAATATGCTCCCCAAAAAAATGTGGATAGCCCTAAAAACCATTACTGGCCAGAAGGTGCCGCATTTGATCTTACTACCCAGATTGATCGCACCACCGATCCCGCCTCGGAATTCCGCTGGTACAAAAATGGGCAGGCAGTGGGAAGCTGGTCTGTGAACAGGCATACCCTGACATTGGATCCACTGACTTACTCGGATGAGGGCACGTATACGTACCGTATCCGAAACAGTGCCTTGCCTGGGTTGGTGCTGGAAAGCCACCCGCAAACCCTCAGCATAGGGGAAGGGCAGATGATCCGGTATTGTTTGGAGTTTGAGTTTGACCTGTCCAACAATCCCGGACTGGCCTTGTTCACCTTCAACAAATCCTGGGAGCAGATAGCCGAGGAGTGCCGGGAGGCGGCCGTGGAGCGAAACGAGGCTGTGATCGAGAATGCCGTGGAGCGATTGGTGCAGCAGGAACTGAACACCTGGTTTGCCAGCTTCACCACCAACTGTATAGAGCTGGTGGAGGAGACCTTCACCTATACCTATACGCCGAAGGAGTACCATTACACCCTGTATTATTACGATCAGGCTGGCAACTTGGTGCAGACCACCCCGCCACAGGGCGTGCAGCCGCTGGATCAGTCAGGTGTGAGTGCGGTGCTGGACGGTACGGAGACCTATCCCGGCCATACCCTGAACACCCGCTATGGCTACAACAGCCGCGACCAGTTGATATGGCAGCAGACCCCGGATGCGGGAGAGTCCAGGTTCTGGTACAACCGGGCCGGGCAGCTTCGCCTGTCCCAGGATGCCAAGCAGGCAAATAAAAACGCCTACAGCTACACCCGCTACGATGCTAAGGGAAGGGTAACCGAGGTCGGTGAGCTGCTGAGCACGGAACCCACCGACAGCCTGAAGGCCAAAATCAACACCCTGACTTGGCCCGACTTGAATGAATATACGGCTTATGATATTACCAAAACGGTATATGATAAACCCCATACCCATGCGGATAGTACTTTCCTGCAGGAGAATCTTAGAAGTCGTGTCAGTTGGACGGCAATGATCGAAAAAGATCAACAGGATACTGTTATCACGCTATATAGCTATGACGAACACGGTAACGTGAAGGGTTTACTGCAGCAAATTCCTGGGCTTGCGCCGAAGCGGACGGAGTATGTGTATGACTTGGTGAGTGGAAATGTTAATTTCGTAATGTACCAGTATGGGTATGATGATCAGTTTATCCATCGATACAGTTATGATGCCGATAACAGGATAGAGTATGTGCATACGAGCACGGTTGCCTACCTGTGGATCAGTGAAGCTACATATCATTACTATCCACATGGTCCTTTGGCCCGGGTAGAATTGGGAGAATATAACGTGCAGGGGATGGATTATTATTACACCTTGCAGGGTTGGCTCAAAGGGGTGAATATGCCTGGAGAGGGTGATATGGGTGCAGATGGTTTGAATGGATTGAGAACAGGAAAGGATGCTTTTGCTTTCACGCTGGGTTACCATGCCAATGACTTCAAGCCCATTAATCCCAATGCGGTTACGAGT
>NZ_JAHBGI010000023.1 GCF_018500185.1 Litoribacter ruber
GCAAGAAATGAATCATCGGGCCGATAAGAATCAATATTTTCAATGAATTTGAAATTTTTCATGGTAATTGGATTATCGGATTGGAATAAATGTTTTGTAGTGGTCTGGTGTAAACCAAATTCTTCCATTTTGACCAGTTACAATTCGCATAGGTCCAGGTCCATGTGTGCCTGGTGTTGGATGAACAAACTCTCTATAAAACCCTGCCTGTTGTTTCGGTAATAGACCCTCAAAGTTTTTAAAAATAGAGCCATCGTTTCGATGAGGGAATTTGGAGCCTGAAGAAATTCTATTAAGAGTAGGTTTTAAATCAGTTAGTCCTTTAGATGTTGAAACGAAGCGTGTAGATAACTGATTGCTTCCCTTAGCGACATTCCCAACAGTCCTTCCCCCAACACCCGAAGCAAACTCCGCCGACATCTGCGCACCTTGGAAGGTTGCCAACATCGTATTGGTGATGGCTCCATACCCCACACCGATGGCCTGTTTCGTATCCGACCACCATTCAGTCTCACAGCCTAAGCCTTCTCTTCCTTGCCTTCCAAATGTACTGTAATCCTTTTGATTAGTCAACCACGAATCGGCAGCCCTTCCCAAAACTCCATCAAACCTTTGGGGAGCGGAAAAAGTAACACCTTAGAAAGCTTCAGCATTTCTTCAGGTTTCAATGACTGTAATCCAGTTTTTAACCCATTCCCATAATCTCACTAATTATCCTTGAACCTTAAATTTTCGGGAACATCCCATTTCTCTTTCAATTCTATAAATTCCTCCTTACTAAGTGGTCCTAAAACCAGGTGACTTTTCTTTACTATTAACCAAAAGTAAGTTGTGTCTGCTCCTAATTCATAATTGTATACTTTTTCATATAATATATCCTGAGGTAATTTAGGACGTTGCTTAGCTATTATAAAGTCCCCATCATAATCAAATGAAATGACCGTGGATGGAATTTCTCCTCCATGAGAAGCAGTGGAAAGAATATCCTTAATATCTCCTCCTTCACTCCTAAAAAAATAACCCCCCCCCAAGTTTTTTGTATAATCTGCCGTACAACACAACAAAATTAATACATGCCCAAATAACAAGTAATTACGATACACTTTCATAAAGAATTATTTTATCCAAGGAAATAATGGTTTTAAAGTTGCACTACCATAAATATTTATTTCAAAAGGGGTTCCCTCTCCGGCAACTTTCTTTCCAATGACAGTTTCTGCATTTCTACCCCAATTTATAGGATTCCAAACGGGATGCATTTCAAAATCGTATCTATCAGAAAAAGCTCTTACTTGATGATTAGGATATCGTTTCAGCGTGATATTGCCGTAAACCAGTCCGTCATTAAGTGAGCCACTATTTAACAGCAAGTTAAAAGGCTTCACTTGCCCAACATATTTTTCACCCAAAGAACGGATTCCTGCTAAATTAATTTTTGACAGATCTGTAAATAATGGTTGACCTTCACCTTTTCTATACCATTCATTGGCCTCTTTTAATGTTAAATATCCATCCCAATCAGGTCGGTTAGGTAAATCCGAATGATGACTGTCTACTTTTTCAAGGGAACTCTTACTAAACCCTATGGGCATCTGACTTCTCAAAGAGCCCACTGAAAGAGCTGCTTCGTGAGCCATTCCCTGTTTAAAATCTCCCTTATTCATTATAATAGCTTCACCCTGAATTCCTAGATCATCCGTTCCTAAAAAATTACCACCATAATCATAAATAGGATTGTCTAAAGCTCCGAGAGGATCAATCCTGCTTATGGGGTTGTTTTGAACAAAATTGTACGGCGATACCCATTTTCTTTGATCCGCCATTGGATCCACACTCATCCACCTCCCTATCCTCGGATCATACTGCCTCCATTCGGTTGTGTAATGCCTCCCTGGGCCTTTCCAGGCATTGTCCTGTTCCATTCCGTTAAAGCCGTACCTGTAGAAAGCGGTATCCTGGAAACTTCTTCCATCCATTGCTAAACCAAATGGATAATAATCACTGATGGAAACAGCCGAGGCCCATGTACTGTCCGCAGACATATTGATATTGTCTGATACGACGGCAAGTACATTACCCAGATGGTTAGAAAGCTCATACATCTTTCCGCCCAAAGTCCTATGCCCAGGTTTGGAAGAAGCTATCTTTGAACCTAACCTTGCATCAGAAGAAATGATTAATTTAGGTCTACGGAGCCGTCCAGAAGGCTTTCGAAACAGACCCGGACAGGCTCTCCAGATATTTCTTCACTGAAGCAAGTTATTAATGCTAATGTGCGGGGACCTAATGGTAAAAAGCTTTTACTTTTGAATGATTTTTTTTATTACGTTCTTGCTCAATATTAATTGCACTATATACTTCGATAATATTATTATAATTACCACTTATCTTTTCATACCAAATGCTTGCCAAATAAGGCTCTTCAAAATCATAAAGGTAAAGTAATGAATCATTACCTACTTGCCTTAGCGATTCGAATTTCACCATTTTTACACTGCTATCACCTTCAAAAACTAAAAAACCCCTCATCATCCCATCAAACCCTGAATAAGTTCCTAAAATGTAATTTTTACTACATTTAGGATTTTTACCAGAACATCTTCCGTAATAAAAATAACTTATTGAACTACTATAAACCCGAGTAATGGTTACTCCTTCATATTCATAATAAATTATTTTTTCTTCAGAACAAGAAAAGGTAACAACCATAAGAACCAAACATAAAGCTAACCTTCTTACCTTCATTTTCATTGTTTTCTAAAATATTTTTTCCCAGCTTCAATACCCATTTGGGTAAATTTATCTTCACCAAACTTTGCTCTATAAATCATTACGCCTAATCCCATTGGAAAAGTCATTAAATCAGAGGCTATCATTAAACCCGATTTTAATTCATTATTTCCAGATTGATTATACACCCCAAAACCATAATCAAAGATAAAATTAGGAATTTTAGATTTTTGAGCAATTGCGCCTGCTGTAAAATTTCCAGCATCCCTCGCAGAGGCATATTTATCAAACAACTTTGAACCAAAATAAGAATTGCCATTTGGAGAATAGGCTTTTAAATCCCATTCTTTTCCACCCCTAGCTTTTAATGCGTACTCACCCATATTAGGGTTTTGATTTAAAACACCCAATACTTGTTCAGTCGCCCAATTAGAATTAAAATCAATTACAGCCCCTGCAGCAGCTATTACCGACCCGTCTCTTTCATATGCATCAAAATCTGCAAAGCCAAATGGGGTATACGTTTCACCCATTTTTTTACCTCCTGCAGAGATATTTGAGGAACTATAATTGGCAAGAAAGTTTGATAAAGCATCATTACCTTTACCTTCATGCTTGTATACTCCTAAATCTCCATCATCTTCTACGGCTATCACTCTTCCGTCTTCATCAGTATGAGTTGATGGAACATTTCCTTTGGGGTCAATAAATGAAAGAGGATTATTTTTTAAGACTGCGTAATTTGATATAGAAAGTTGATCAATGGGATCCAAATTCCATCTTCTCCCAATTAAAGGCGAATATTCCCAAAATTCAGCTGTAAAATGTTTGTGAGGGCCACTTATTTCATCAATTCTTTCTTGGCCATTGAACCCATATCTATAAATAAGGGTATCTTGTTGTAATCTTCCTTCCATCGCAAGCCCAAACGGATAATAATCCGTAAGCGAACTCACTTGCGCCCAAGTACTGTCCTGATACATATGGATATTATCGGTAACAACCGCTAGCACATTCCCCAGGTGGTTTGAAAGCTCATAACGTTTCCCTCCTAAACTTCTATATCCTTGCTGTGAACTGGCCACCTGAATACCCAATCTTGAACTGCCGTAAATTGACTGTTCAGTCAATGAGTCTATTTCATATATCGCCATCGGATTGCCTGACGCATCCCTCACATACCTCTGCACCGACTCCCCAACTTTCTTCTCTATTCTCTGACCTGCAGCGTCATATCTAAACTCCAGTTTGGTTCCATCAGATTTGTTAACTGACCTGATTTTACCGTAAGGATTCCATTCTATACCCGTGATGCCTTCAGAGTCATCCGATATTAGATTGCCTATTTCATCATATGTATAATTACTCCCCGTACTTCCATCTATATTCCTCAGCTTATTGCTGTTCTCATAGTAACTGTATTCAAAATCATCCTGAACACTTGCTTGATCATTTCTCCTATTTAAAGTAAGTAAATTACCGTTGGCGTCATAGCTATAGTCTACATCATACGCACTAGGATTAGTGGATCTAGAAGCAAATCCACTACCTGAACTATATTCGGTCAAACTCCTCGCCTCCACGATCCTATGCAACTGGTCATAATGATATACCATCGCCTGCATGGGATCCTGCTCCAAGCCTGGAAGATATGTATTCATCCAAGCGATATTTCCGTTATACAGCCCTGATGTACTTCTTTGCTCATCATACCGATTCCACAACTGATCCCGATGATAAGAGTATCATTAAGGATAATCAAATTATTTAACTTTGGTAACTATTTTAACCCCTTTTATTTCAACAACATCACAAAGAATAGAATGACCAACATCCCACTGATCCAAATGATGTTTGGACAAAGGACTTTTAATCCCAATTTTTTTATACATGTTTTCGTTTAGCACATAATAATCTGATGAACCGTCCGTTAAATGAAAAACCCAATTCTTGTCCATTTCAAAATTAACTTCCTTTATCCTTAATCTCATAATTGAACTTTTTATGGTCTTATCACCCTGTTAATATTATTTAGATTTGGCACGAAATACTGAGTTCTTCCGCCTATCCAAGGAAATTGCATAGCTGCCTTGCCCTTATAAACTGTTGTTCCTTTTGGCAAATTCCAATGTGCAACTTTTGTCATTTCATTCCATTTAGGCCTTAGGGCCAATCCCATACGATCTATGAACCTATTCCCAGTAATTGATGATGGATTTGCCATATATCTACCTTTTGCAAATGCTCCCACATTATCATAATATCTACTTAATGTCATTGGTTTATCTAATACTATTTTCTGATATCTACCTTTTGCAAAGGTTTTGGCAATATCACTTGAAAGGCCTACACCCCTAGTTGAATTCACTCCGACTTTTCCTCCAACACTTGTTGCAAACTCCGCCGACATCTGCGCACCTTGGAAGGTTGCCAACATCGTATTGGTGATAGCTCCATATCCCACACCAATGGCCTGCTTGGTATCGGACCACCACTCAGTTTCACCTCCTAAGCCTTCCCTTCCTTTCTTTCCAAATGTACTGTAATCCTTTTGGTTAGTTAACCATGAATCAGCAGCCCTTCCCAAAACACCATCAAATCTACGGGGAGCGGTCACAGTAACCCCCTCGAGAGACCCTCCATCACCAGTCCATTGCCCCTCGGAATAATGATAATCCATTCCTCCCGTGGATGTATAAACCTGGCCTTCATAAGGATCTTCTATTCCTCCACAATCGGGACATAGGCCCGTTGGATCAACATAATAAATCGGGTTATTCCAATATGCAGAATAAGGGGACATACCAATTTGGCTCGGGTGATCGCCTAATGGATCCACACTCATCCACCTCCCTACCCGTGCATCATACTGCCTAAACTCAGTAGTATCAGTATTCCCCTTTCCTTTCCATTCATCATCGCGCTCCATTCCATTGAAACCATACCTGTAGAGGGTAGTATCCTGATAGGTCCTCCCCTCCATCGCCAATCCAAACGGATAATAATCCGTAAGCGAACTTACCTGGGTCCAAGTACTGTCCTGACTCAAATGGATATTATCACTCACCACAGCAAGCACATTCCCCAGGTGGTTGGAGAGTTCGTAATTCTTCCCTCCGAGGCTTCTGTACCCTTGCTGGGATGAGGAAATGTGGATCCCTAATCTGGAACTTCCATAAATAGACTGTTCAGTCAAAGAATCTGTCTGATAAATAGCCATAGGGTTTCCCGAAGCATCTCTAACATACCTTTGAACTGATTCCCCTACCTTCTTCTCAATTCGCTGTCCAGCCGCATCATACCTAAATTCTAGCTTTGTACCATCAGACTTGTTCACTGATCTGATTTTACCATACGGCGTCCATTCTATTCCTGTTATACCCTCCGGTGAATCTGACACTAAATTCCCTACTTCATCATACGTATAATTATTCCCTGAGCCTCTATCTACATTCCTCAACTTATTCGTATTCTCAAAGTAACTGTACTCAAAATCATCCTGAACACTAGCCTGCTCATTCCTCCTCTGTAAAGTTAAAAGATTTCCGTTCCCATCATTGGAGTAATCAACGCCGATTAATCTTTATCTATTATTGCCATTCAGCTGACACGGATTCTAAGATAAAAACCATGACCCAATTAAAATAAAAAAAAACAGAAAAAAAGAAACCCTAATAACCCAAATATACAACATGAATAATTGTATATATTTATTCATTTTTGCATCTTTTGTTTGTTTTTTTATTTTTTTTAAACATTTAAAATTAAAAATTAAACAACCTTTTGATAAAGTCATATTATTTTCTATTTTTTTTGCTAACACAAGCTGATGAATTTTTGAAAACCCAATAAATAAAAACAAAATTAATAAAATAATTTTTACCATTATTATTATATTAAACTTACCAACACTTATAATAATTAATCTATCTTCTGTTCTTTTCTATCCACTACATTCCCATCCTTATTTTCATTTAGTTCTAATTGTTTTGCAACTTCAAATAATTTATTTGCTATTTCTAAAACTTTATCTTTTTCCAAATTCGTATATTCTGTAATAGATTCCAAGACTGAAGACCCTGCTAAATCTTTAATATTTATTGGATCAGTCATAAAAGTATAAGCTCCCTCCAAATATCCTCCCGCCCCTATTCCTATAGAAGGGCCTGGTATAAATTTGCCGGAAAATGTTCCGCCAACTGTATTCAAACTCCCATCTTCTTTAAATGCCCAATTAATCTCACCACTCCCTACTAGAGTGGGATCAATTGGATTTGCATAAAACCCTCCTAAATTTATACCAAATCCTTTTATATCTAATACATCTTTTGCATAAGGATAATATGAAACACTCCCAGCTACAGTAAAACCAGCACCAGCACCTACTCCTAGTGATGGTGTATAAAAGCCTGCAATATTTCCGTGAATATCCGCAATTATTCCTACAGTATGATTAGTTGTTACACTAATTGCTTTTAAACCTAACATTCCTCGAACATCCCATTGATATGTCGCGGCTTCTAAGCCATCTAAATCTATGGCCTGAATAGGAGTATTACTCGCAAACTGGTAAGGAGTTAATTCAGGATATTTTGATGACAACGGATCCACACTCAAAAACTTCGCAATCTTCGGATCATAAATCCTAAATCCATAATCTTGCGTACCCGTTTCTAAGTCATTTTCCTTACCATTAAAACCATATCTATATGATAAGGAATCCTGATAACCTCTTCCTTCCATAGCTAACCCGAATGGGTAATAATCAGTCAGGTTAATAACTTCAGCCCACGTGCTATCTGAAGATTGGTGGATGTTGTCCGAAACCACTGCTAATACATTACCAAGGTGATTTGATAGCTCATACCGTTTTCCTCCTAAACTTCTATATCCCTGTTGTGACGAAGCTAACTGTATGCCCAGTCTCGAACTTCCGTAAATCGACTGCTCAATTAATGAATCCGCTTCATAAATACCCATCGGATTTCCTGAAGCATCACGAATATAACTTTGAATAGATTCTCCTACTTTCTTCTGAATCCGATTACCGGAAGCATCATACCTGAATTCCAATTTAGTCCCATCAGATTTATTTACTGCCCTTATCTTTCCGTAAGGAGTCCAATCTATACTGGTGATTCCTTCACCTGCATCGGCAATAAGATTACCTATTTCATCATACTGGTAATTGACTCCAGAACCCCCATCTATATTCCTCAGCTTATTGGAATTCTCGTAGTAACTGTACTCGAAGTCATCTTGGATGCTGGCTTGGTTATCTCTCCTCTGTAAAGTTAAAAGATTTCCGTTTCCATCATAACTATAATCAACATCATAAGCTTTGGGAGTTGAAGTCCTCGTTGCATAACCATTCTGTCCATACTCCCTTAGGCTTCTGGCTTCTACAATTCTATGCAACTGGTCATAATGGTACACCATCGCCTGCATGGGATCCTGCTCCAAGCCTGGAAGATCTGTATTCATCCAGGCGATGTTTCCGTTATATAGTCCTGATGTAGTTCTCTGCTCATCGTACCTCATCCACAACTGGTCTCTCTGGTCAGAATTAACCGCATTCGGATTGATCGGCTTGAAATCATCGGCATGGTAGCCCAGCGTAAAAGCAAAGGCATCTTTTCCTGTTCGAAGGCCATTTAACCCATCTGCCCCGAGGTCACCCTCACCTGGCATATTCACCCCTTTGAGCCAACCCTGCAAGGTATAGTAATAGTCTAAGCCCTGAACATTGTACTCACCAAGTTCCACTCTTGCCAATGGCCCATGGGGATAATAGTGATACGTAGCTTCCCTGTTCCACAGGTAAGCATCCGTACTCGTATGTACAAATTCAATCCGGTTATCCGCATCGTAGCTGTACCGATGGATAAACTGGTCATCGTACCCATATTGGTACATGACAAAGTTTACGTTTCCGCTCACCAAATCATATACATATTCAGTTCGCTTCGGTGCCAGTCCGGGGATTTGCTGAAGTAAACCCTTTACGTTGCCGTGTTCGTCGTAGCTATATAACGTAATCACCGTATCCTGCCTGTCTTTCTCTATCATGGCCGTCCAACTGACGCGGCTCCGCAGGTTTTCCTGTAGGAAGGTGCTGTCCGCATGGGTATGGGGCTTGTCATATACCGTTTTGGTAATATCATAGGCGGTATACTCATTCAGGTTCGGCCATGAAAGGGTGTTAATCTTTGACTTCAGACTATCGATGTGTTCAGTCGTTAAAAGTTCACCGACTTCAGTCACCCTACCTTTGGCATCGTATCGCGTATAGCTGTACGCATTGTTGCCTGCCTGCTTCGCGTCCTGCGACAGGCGCAGCTGCCCGGCCCTGTTGTACCAGAACCTCGACTCACCCGCATCCGGGGTCTGCTGCCAGATCAATTGGTCACGGCTGTTGTAGCCGTAGCGGGTGTTCAGGGTATGGGCAGGATAGGATTCCGTACCGGCCAGCGCAGCGCTCACACCCGACTGATCCAGCGGCTGCACGCCCTGTGGTGGCGTGGTCTGCACCAGGTTGCCTGCCTGATCGTAGTAATACAGTGTGTAATGGTACTCCTTCGGCGTATAGGTATAGCTGAAAGATTCTTCTACTAGCTCTATACAATTAGTGGTAAAACTGGCAAACCATGTATTCAACTCCTGCTGTACCAAGCGCTCCACGGCCGTCTCAATCACCGCATCGTTGCGCTCCACGGCAGCTTCCAAGCATTCCTCGGCTATCTGATTCCAGGATTTGTTGAAGGTGAACAAAGCTAATCCAGGATTATTTGTTTGGTCAAACTCAAACTCCAGACAATACCGGATCATCTGCCCTTCCCCTATGGTGAGGGTTTGCGGGTGGCTTTCCAACACCAAACCTGGCAACGCACTGTTACGGATTCGATAAGTATAAGTCCCCTCATCCGAATAAGTCAGTGGGTCCAATGTAAGTGTATGCCTGTTCACAGACCAGCCTCCCACAGCCTGCCCGTTTTTGTACCAGCGGAATTCGGAGACGGGATCGGTGGTGCGATCAATCTGGGTAATAAGATCAAATGCGGCACCTTCTGGCCAGTAATGGTTTTTTGGGCTATCCACATTTTTTTGGGGAGCATATTCTTCAGGGAAATAATAAAAATGCTCTAAAGGCAATAAATTTTGAACAGTAAATAGATTTTCCCTAAAGTCCAAATATTCTAAATCAAGAAGGTTATCCAAGGACCCAGGCAGATCACCGGTTAGATAATTATAGTCGAGATAAAAATCTATCAATTCAGTCAAGTTTCCTAATGTTTCAGGTACTGAGCCCGTCAACTGGTTGTTATCCAATGCCAATCCGGTTAAGTTAACCAAATTCCCAAGGCTTCTGCTCTTCGGGATTTGAAATCCCGAAGCCAGATAATAGGGATTTGCAATCCCACACCTCATTATCCGCATCTTACCGGTAGCGGTGGGTATACTGGTCAGATTCCTTTTCTGTGCCATCATTTTTAATCTGTGGTACATAACCTGCCATACGGCAGGTGGATTCTTTGCACTAGTCAAAAAAATCCCATTTCTGTGTTAATCTGTGGTACCTGCCCGTCCGCAGGCGGGTCTGTGGTGGCCAATTTGGTCAGATCCTCAAAGTAACAAACTTAAATTGCACTCATCCTAATCCTTCGTTACTTGAGCTGTACAATAACCGACTCAATTCGTTACGGAAATAAATTCTGACCAGCCAAATAAGAACCTATTCCAATTATTAAAATGGGTGATATAGATTTTCAAATTCATTTTTTGCTGTTATATAGTTACCAACCAAATAAAGAATCTCCCTCAATAACACCTATTTAAATCCGATTCTATTAAATTATTACTACGAAACCATAGCTCAGTTGATTTAACAACTCCATTTTGGTCAAAAAATCTAATTTCACCACTATTTTTAACATTTACTTCAACATATGAAGATTTCAAAATGTGGGTTACCAATTCATCATTTGAATCCCCAATAAAACCTAAAGGCAAGGTAGCTATACCATTTTTTAATTTAAAGGCGGAATTCTTATCAAAATGATAAAAATTATCAATGTTGGAATCATCTAAATCAATACATGCAATAGCATATATTCTCCCCCATCTACTGATTTCATGGATCTTAATTATGGAACCAGAAAATTCTATTGAACCGTACATTTCCATCATATGTTGATGCTTATTGCCAATGCTGTTTTTTGAAACCTTATATATAAAGAAAACCCCAATTATTATAAGTAGAATAAATCCGCTTATAATGAATTTATATTCAATCCTCATAATTTTCCCCTTTAAAAACCCAAAAACGGGTGGATAATCCAGTTTGAAATCTTATCACTAATTGTTCTGTCCTTAGTAGGAATTGGGTTATTTATTAATCGTGTGGCACCAACATGAGCTTCTGCAGAACCACTTCCTCCTTTTATAAAGCCAATTTGGGGTCCAATAGCTCCAGAGATTCCCAAGGAATAAAATTGCCAAGTTCGATCTTGAGATTGTGAATATTGGCCACATATACTTGCTCCACCTATTAAGGCTTTTACCGAAACTGCCCCTCCTCCTCCAATATAATTCCCAGCTAATCCCATTGGATTTAAAGTTCTCGGGTCATCATTTACCCCAATAAACCAAGAAACTCCAATTCCGGCAGTCGCTTCAGCAGAAGTTGTTGCAATTGTTTGTGCTTCAGATCCAATAAAATCATACCAATAGCCAGCATAATCACCGCCAAAAAGCATGGCACTTGACTTGGTAATACTCATACTGCCACCTACTAAGGAAGTCCCTGTTCCCGTAACACTATATTCATAACCTATAACGATGTTTGATATGTCAGCAATAGTATGGTTTCCATCAAAATCTATTTTAGAATTAAATTTCAAGTCTATCAAATCAGTTTTTATAGTTAAACTTGAATTATTACTACCTTTTATTGTTATATCTTCGTCTAATAAACCGTTTGGATCAATACGGATAAGAGGATTATTCTGCACAAAATTATATGGTGATACCCATTCCCTCTCATACCTCATAGGATCCACACTCATCCACCTCCCTACCCGTGCATCATACTGCCTAAACTCAGTAGTATAAGTATTCCCCTTTCCTTTCCATTCATCATCGCGCTCCATTCCATTGAAACCATACCTGTAGAGGGTAGTATCCTGATAGGTCCTCCCTTCCATTGCCAATCCAAAAGGATAGTAATCACTTATAGAAAATGCCGAAGCCCATGTACTGTCCGCGGAAAAATTGATATTATCCGTCACTACCGCAAGCACATTACCCAGATGATTGCTTAGTTCATACCGCTTTCCTCCTAAACTTCTATATCCCTGTTGTGACGAAGCTAACTGTATGCCCAGTCTCGAACTTCCGTAAATCGACTGCTCAATTAATGAATCCGCTTCATAAATACCCATCGGATTTCCCGACGCATCACGGATATATCTCTGCACCGACTCACCTACCTTCTTCTCTATTCTCTGCCCAGCGGCGTCATACCTAAATTCCAGTTTAGTACCATCAGACTTGTTCACTGACTTGACTTTGCCGTAAGGTGTCCATTCAATTCCAGTGATTCCTTCTTCGGCATCGGCAATAAGATTACCTACTTCGTCATAGGTATAATTATTCCCAGTACCTCCATCAATATTCCTAAGCTTATTACTGTTCTCATAGTAACTATACTCAAAATCATCCTGCACAGTAGCTTGTTCGCTTCTTCTCTGTAAGGTAAGTAAATTTCCATTTGCGTCGTAAGTGTAATCTACATCATAAGCTTTCGGAGTTGAAGTCCTTGATGCATAACCATTCGCTCCATACTCCCTCAAGCTCCTCGCCTCCACAATCCTATGCAACTGGTCATAGTTGTAAACCATCGCCTGCATAGGATCCTGCTCTAAACCGGGTAAATCTGTATTCATCCAGGCGATGTTTCCGTTATACAGCCCTGATGTACCCCTCTGCTCATCATACCGATTCCACAGCTGGTCTCTTCCATCACTCGTAACCGCATTGGGATTAATGGGCTTGAAGTCATTGGAATGGTAACCCAGCGTGAAAGCAAAAGCATCCTTACCTGTTCTCAATCCATTCAAACCATCGGCTCCCAGATCACCTTCACCCGGCATATTCACACCCTTCAACCACCCCTGCAAAGTATAGTAATAATCCATCCCCTGCACGTTATATTCTCCNATCCATTCAAACCATCGGCTCCCAGATCACCTTCACCCGGCATATTCACACCCTTCAACCACCCCTGCAAAGTATAGTAATAATCCATCCCCTGCACGTTATATTCTCCCAATTCTACCCGGGCCAAAGGACCATGTGGATAGTAATGATATGAAGCTTCCCTGTTCCACAGGTAGTCATCCGTGCTCGTATGCACATACTCTATCCTGTTATCGGAATCATAACTGTACCTATGGATAAACTGATCATCATACCCATACTGGTACAAAACGAAATTTACATTCCCGCTCACCAGATCATACACGTATTCCGTACGCTTTGGGGCGAGGCCAGGGATCTGCTGGAGCAATCCTTTGACGTTACCATGCTCATCATAGTTGTACAGCGTGATAACAGTATCCGGTTGATCTTTCTCGATCATCGCCGTCCAGCTAAAATGGATTTTCCCGTAGGGAAGAACTTTCAGATTGGTTTTGGAGGTTTCCCACTTTCTTCTGAAAAGCTAGAGTCTTCGCTACCTACTATTTATTTAAATAAGAATTAAATATCATCAACATGTAATTCTTCCCAACAAGTCACATCTACTATTAAAAAGGAGGGAATCTCAAGTGATTCAAGTTCTGCCTTATAACTGTTATTAGGACAAATTTCCAACTTAGGTACATCCATCCTACTTTGACCAATCTTTAAAACGACTACCTCTAGAAAAAATGGACGAAAAAAAACCCCACAATATGGACTATAATCTTTCTTAGAAAATCCAGGGTGAGTCCAAAATATCTGATTTAAATGTTTTTTCAATAAAGAAACAGATTCAAAGTTATACTTAACCTCTTTATTATTTATATTATACTTATTCAAAATATTTAAATCACAAATGTAATAACCGTTCGAATACGAATTTTGATCAACCTCTTTACCTTTTAAAAACCCTCCACCTTTTATCACTCCATCACCACCTTGAATATAAGCCTCAATATAACTCTCAAACAGAAAATACCCCCTCAAAGTATCATATTCTAACTTTTCAATTTCATAAACTGAAACTATATCACCTGAATTTAAAACGATTTTTTTACTCTCACATGAGTAGGAGAAGAATAAAATTAATCCGATTAATATTACATTAATTTTCATTTTCTAACCTTCCTAACTTTAAATTTTTATTAATTATAGACTTCGTATCATTCTCTACTGGATAAATTTTCCCAGGAATGTTACTTTCAAGAGTTGGGACTCGGGGATATATAACATTTCCTTTTGGGGTTTGCTGATGTAGCTTTCCAGCCATATTATGAATTCCAACCTCATGAACAAGAACCTCCTCAGGAGATAATCCTCCACCAAATCCTGGGTTAATGACCACTTGAGTATCGGTTGTGGAAGTAGTACCTGCTCTAGCTGCTACTTCAGGCCTTGAATTCCCCTGAGCATCAACAAAGTTTGTTTTTGATGTGTAAACTGTACTTATTTCACCACCTTTCCCATCGTGAGAAAAATCAGAATCTTTATAATCAACCACATTTACATTTACTTCATATTTTACATTAATCTTATACCCCCCCTTTTTGAGCCAATCTTTTTTAGACCCGAACTCTACAGGTTTTCCATTTACAGGTATTTCCTTGGTATATATTGTCGTATTTCCTTTACTAAAAAGATTATTCACTTTATTATTATCTATTGAGGCATAGGAAGATGGTAAATTGGGTGAATTAATAATCTGGATATCTTTTTTTATTGTAATTTGAGCGGTTTTCTTTTTAGCATCCACATTTGTCATAATTAACTTTTCTAAACCTTCCAAATCAATACTTCTAATCACATCATTTTCTGCAAAAGCGTAAGTACTATTCCAAGGGAAATCCCTAGCTAAAGGATCTATGCTTAAAAATTTAGCAACTCTCGGATCATATATCCTAAAACCATAGTCCTGAGTACCAGTTTCCAAATCATTTTCTTTCCCATTAAACCCATATCTATAAGTTAAAGAGTCTTGGTAAGTCCTCCCTTCCATGGCTAAGCCAAATGGATAATAATCAGTCAGCTTAATTATTTCAGCCCACGTGCTGTCTGAAGATTGGTTAATCTTGTCAGAAACAACTGTTAATACATTCCCAAGATGATTGCTAAGTTCATACTGTTTAATTCCAAGTTTCCTGTATCCCGGCTGAGAGGTTCCAAATAAAACTCCATGTCTTGTATTTCCAATGATCGACTGTTCTCTCAGCGAGTCTTTTTCATAGATAGCCATAGAGTTTCCCGAAGCATCACGTACATAATTTTGCGTAGATTCACCTGTTTTTTTCTGAATCCTGTTACCAGATGCATTATATCTGAACTCAATTTTAGTTCCATCCATTTTGCTCACTGATCGGATTTTACCATAAAGGGACCATTCTATACCGGTAATTCCTTCCGACGCATCAGAAATTAGATTGCCTATTTCATCATAAGTATAATTATTACCCGCACTACCATCTACATTTCTCAGCTTATTGGAGTTCTCATAGTAACTGTACTCAAAATCATCCTGAACACTAGCCTGCTCA
>NZ_JAHBGI010000024.1 GCF_018500185.1 Litoribacter ruber
AGTCCTAAAATCGGACTTACACAGTTTATGAAATACTCCCTAATGCCGATTTGGCATCATTATTCAATTCACTCCCTTTTTTTTTAGCTTCCTTGGCTAGATCCTCGGACAATGATTTGCCTTTATCGGCTAACTCTTTGATATCTTTATTTACACGAGAAACTTGACTATTGATGTCATCGATTATATGGTTAAATCGGGAACTCAAATCATCAAGATAGTCTTCTCCTTTCTTGGATAGTTTCTTTCTGGTCTTTTTGCCTTCTTCTGGGGCAATAAGAATTCCAATCTGTATACCTACCGCCACACCAGCGGCTATTCCTAACAATACTTTTCCTGCGCTCATAGTTTATTAATTGGTTAAAGTAATAGATAAAAGAGATTATACATCTGATTTTAGAAATGGTAGTAAATTACTAATCAAAAAGTCGCAATTATTATACCATTCATAATAGAATCAATTTGAAGGAAAAATGTTTAGTGAATGTCTAAAACATTACGATTTTTCCATTTATTAACGATGATTTTTCTTTCCTCATCATTTCGAGGATATACGCCAATTACAATATTCCCCTCTTTGATACCCTTTTCATACAGTGTGGCCTTATCCTCCGGAATCCCTAATCCCACAAGCGCTCCAATCAAGCCGCCTGCAATACTTCCAGCGCCTGCTCCCGCCAGTCCAGCGACTATAGGCCCAGCTATCACCACTCCGATCCCCGGAATGAGCAAGGTAGTCCCTATGGCAGCCACCGCACCTGCAATAGCGCCCAAAGCCCCACCCACAAGGGAGCCAGTGCCCGCTCCTTCTGCGGCTTTATTCCCCAATTCGGTGTCATATTTTGATTTGTCTTTATTGTTATAATACCTGGTTCTGGTTTCTTCTGACATCAGAAGATTGATTTCCTCATTTGTATAGCCCAATTGATTAAGATCATCAAAGGCCAATTCGGCATCGTCTCTATTTTTAAACATGCCCACAAGCAAGTTTTTTCGATCAGATTTCTTTTCAGAAACCCTTTTGTCATGATTGTGATCCATTGGTTCTGCGGTTTAGTGGAAGAAAAAAATGCCAGACACAGGGGTCTGGCACTTTTTAGTTGTTATAATGAAGGAAATTGATTACTTATCGTCATCTACTTTATTTCCTTGTGCATCATATTTTTTAGTCCAAGTTTTATCTTCTTTTTGGAAGGTAACTTCATACATCATTTGACCATCTTTGGTTCTCTGATTAGCAGATACAATTCTTGCGTCCTTATCTTCCATATCATTATCAATGGCATCCTTTACAGGTTGCGGTAGATTTTCAGGAGCTACTCTAGTGGTTTCCTGATAGATTTCAGTTGAATTCAATACTGGAACAGTAGCAGCATTTACAGATGCAAAACCGAATGTTCCTAAAGCGCAAATTAACATTAACTTTTTCATGATAAATTGTGGTTTATGGTTATTAATTAAATTGAAAATTTTCTATTTTAACAATTACTGATCAGTTCTGTTACCGTCCTGATCATATGTTACGGTACTTTCTTGACCGCCTTGGTCTCTAAAGGTCATTTCATAATACGTGATACCATCCCTAGTATATCTTTGGGTTCTTGTCATCTCCCTGTTTTGAAGGTTGGCATCATTATCTACCCTACTCTGGATATTCTGAGGCACATTGGCTCTGTCTACATCTTGTCTATCCATTTCACGGTGAGTCCCTGGAGTTGTTTCCCCTCCCCTATTAGGCTCTCTGTCCAAGTTTGTTCGGTTATGGTCTACATCTGTTCTTCTAGAGGTATCCTCTAAAACAGCTCTGCCATCCGCATCGTTGGTTCTGTCACCGGTATTGGGAGAATTGTCGCAAGCCCCCATCATAAGGGCTATTGGAATTCCTGCTAAATACAATAACTTTTTCATGGCATTAAGTGGTTAGTTTTTCAATTGATCAATTTTGATCTTCAGGTTACCAAGTACCCAAATCCTATGCCATAAGTTTATTTTTATAATTTTTTATAGTTAAAAGATGATTTTTCAAATTGGTTAAACATTTGATGTATGTTAGGCATTATAATTTTGTATTATTATGTACTTTTGAAAACAACAATCATTAATCACCTATTTTAATTGTTTTATTCATTTTAACACTTAAAAAACGTATACAAATGAAAAATAGCCTAACGCTTCTTTCCAAAATCAAAACCCAAGTCTTATTAATTGCAGCATTTATGTTCTCATTGGCAATAAATGCCCAAGTCCCTCGGGACATCCCCACAGATACGGGGCCCTTGGAAGTAGATTCAACCTTTGATATTATCCTTTATATCGTATTGCCTATTGTAATTATCATCTTCTTTTTCGTTTACAGAGCCGCCAAAAAGAAAAGGGATCGGGAGGGTTAATGAAGTGACACTTTTCAACAAAAGTGTTACAAAATAACCACAACTTAAGAATTAAAGTCTCCTGCCAACTGGTTCCAATTTATCAAATGGCCATAAATTATGAATGAAAAAACCAAAGAGTCAATTCAAAAGGCCTTAAAGACAGGCAAATCACTCAATTTAAATCTGGAACAATTCGGAAAAGTAAAAATAGAGAGACGCCTGCCTTTCCTTTTGGTCTATAGAAATCCTGAACCAGACAATAAGAAAATATTACGGCTAGTATTGGGCGAATCATCCTATATCATTACCAATATTGAGCAGACAGCCAATGGTAAAATAGCCGACATAATAAAATTAATATCCAAAACCCTGTCGGAAGAATACCGGGCAGTAATGATCATTGAAATTTGGATTGGGAGCCCTGAGTGCAATACCTTTAAAATAAAAACCTCCAAAGAAAAAGCTCCTGCCACTGTAGAAACGCTCTACGAGGGACTGGTGGACTTCTGCTCCCACCAGCATGAACTGAAAACTGAAATTGAATATACACCGCACAGACATCCGGACAATTTGGATCCAATCCTAACTTTGGATCAATGTCAAGAGGTAGGTGCTTACCTGGTCGGTTTGGAAATCCCTCCATTCTTCAAAGATGAAGAAAAGGATGAGTTCTATTATATGGTTTTTAGGGATTTTAAAAGCCAATTTTCTAAAATCCTGCGTAAATCCATCTATGAATTTATCCGTGTGCAGACTACATTTGATATTCGCAATTATCAGGTATTGGGAAGCACCACGATAAGCCCCTCGGTTTGGGATGTGGACAAGCAATTATTCAAAATTCAGGAAAATTTTCAGTTCCTGCTTTTGATCTCTCCTATCAATACCATGGAGGCCAAAGCTGAGTTCATTGACCATAACTTCAGAATTAACCCCAAATTTCTCTACAGGCTATTGCCCATTGATCCTGATCAGCTGAAGGAAGAATTGTTTAAAATCAATATCCGAAGCATTGAGGATCCTACGTTGGCATTCTTGTTTTCTGACAAAAGGGAGGAACTTGAAAAGCAGATAACCATGCTCAAAGAAAGGGGAACATCCAATTTCATGTTTAGCAGTATACGCCTTTACAGCTCCGTAGATAAAGACCTTTATGAGACTGCCCGCTATTTATTAAAAGAAATTCCCCCGGAGGATTTCAGTAATTCCCGTTGGGTGGAAGCTGAGGAGCTGGCTGAAAGGTGCCGCGAGGAGGTGAAATATTATCAAAAGGAATATCCAAAACTCGACGCCAAAGTAGAGGTAAAAAACGATATCGTAGGGATGCTCGTTTCCAAAGGGCAGCTCTATATTGGTAAAAGCTTTAAAGTGCCCGAAGAAAGAGTTGAGGCCTTGGTTCACCATGAAATTGGAACCCATGTTTTGACCTTTTATAATGGACTTGCCCAGCCTTTCAAACAGTTGAGCATCGGATTTGCTGATTATGAAGAATTACAGGAGGGAATTGCCGTGCTGGCAGAGTATCTGGTAGGCGGCCTCACCGGTGATAGGTTGCGGTTGCTGGCTGCCAGAGTAGTGGCTGGCCATTGTCTTACGGAAGGGTCCACTTTTGAGGAAACTTTTTTGGAGCTTACCGAACATTATAATTTGGACCGCGAATCAGCTTTTCAGGTGACGGCCAGGATCCATCAGGGGGGCGGCTGTACCAAGGACATCATTTATCTCAGGGGACTTATCAAATTAATAGATTACCTCAAGGAAGGAGGTGAACTTGAACCGCTATTTATCGGAAAAATAGCCCTGAAGCATATTCCATTAATGGAGGAATTGAGAATGCGGGATATTTTAAAACCAGCGCCAATGACACCCAGGTTTCTGCTCAATGAGAAATCTTTGGAAAGATTGGAGAAAGTCAAGGAAGGCCTCTCCCTAATCGACATGATCAAATAAAAATTAACCACTTTAAACCACTAACATGAAAATTGGAGTAGTAGTAAATGATATTTCAACTGAAGAGGCCTGGTATGACACCACTTTATTGCTTTCGGCGGCTGTTCACAAAGGGCATGATGTTTATATTATGGGTGTCGGCGATCTAAATTACATGGCTAATGGTCATATGGGGGCATTTGCAGTTAAAGTAAAAAATGGCAAAAGCAGAAGTATGGAAAATTTCTTGAAAAATATCCAAGCTGATGCGAAGGAAAGAGTCCACATATCTTCTGAAGAGCTCGACGTGATTTTTTTGCGCAATAATCCATGTGAAGACATCGGAGACAGAGCCTGGGCCCAAACTGCCGGAATGATTTTTGGCCAAATTGCACTAGAGAAAGGGGTTCTTGTTCTCAATGACCCCTACAGCTTAATGACTGCCTTCAATAAAATGTATTTTCAGCATTTTCCCGAGGAAGTTAGACCCCGAACTTTGATTTCCAGAAATGCTGATGATATTAAAGAATTTTATAAGGAACAAGGTGAAAAAATAATCTTAAAACCACTTCAGGGCTCCGGAGGAAAAGATGTGTTTCTCATGGACAATTCCACCAATTTGAACCAAATTGTGGAATCTATTAACCGGTATGGATATGTGATTGCCCAAGAATATTTACCCGCCGCAAAGGATGGCGACATCCGGGTGATTATGCTCAATGGTAAGATTCTTGAAATAAAAGGGAAGTCGGCAGCTATGCACCGTGTCAATAAAGCGGATGATATAAGAAGCAACATCCATGCGGGAGGTGTACCCCAAAAGGCACAAATCACAGATGAGATCCGCAGGCTCTGTAATATCGTAGGTCCAAAACTAAAAAGAGATGGAATGTTTATGGCCGGAATTGATATCGTAGGAGACAAAATCATGGAATTAAACCTTGATAGTCCCGGAGGCATCGTGAGTATTGAGAAACTGGAAAAAGAAAAGTTTGCCGCAAAGATTATAGACGCCATCGAAAAGAAAATCGAATATCAGAAATATTATGATGGAAAATTGCCCAACTCCTATTTGGCAACACTGGACGTCTAAGAATAAGGCCGGAAATCCATCCGGCCTTATTTTTTTACTGTACTATGAAAAACCCATCGCTACCTTGACTTTGGTAGAGCGGTAAAAATATTCTTCCATCCATGGGCGCAAATACCTGCTCATTGTTTGAATGAGCGAGCAATTCTCCTTTTTTGACTTCCTTAAAATTTGAATAACCTGGTTCCATTTTGAATAGATCCCCCTCATCTATGTGGTGCCGGTAGACAACTTTGTATCCCTCCTCTCCTCCAAAGGTTTCTTTCAGTCTATTGTAATAATGATCATAATCCCTAATATCCGATTTTTCAACCAGTCCGGAATTTACCAACCCCACTATCACCATGGCCTCATGGTAATCCACAGATTCTGGTGCCTCATGCTGACCGGCCTCTACGGTGAATCCTACATGACCAAGCAAAGTCAAATAATGGTCGAAATGACCAGGAATATATTTTTCAATACCCTTAGCAACAGGCAAAGGAAACTTCATGGCAAAACCATAACTTTCCTCCCCTTTGTTGACACTTATATAAGGTACCGTTGGTGAGGAAGTCGTATGCAGATCCATGAAGAAAAGCCTAGTGGAATTGGGGTTTTCCTCAATTTCTTGAATAACTTTCAAAAGCTCTTTGAATTCCTTGGCTTCATGAAAACTCAGCTCCTCAACCATTTCAATCTTAGAGGCATTATCAGGAGTACACACCCTGTTTAAATCACGGTCCACTAATCGCACTTGGTTCTTTAAGGCCTCTAAATTTCCACTTACACCAATTATTTGGCCTTTGAACTGTGGCTTTTCCTGCTCTAATTTTTTAAATACCCTCTTTAAAGCCAATACCCCACTTGGTTCATTTCCATGAACTCCAGCGCTTACCAATAAAGTTGGCCCCTTGATGGGTGAAGATGGGTATTTGCCAAGAATTCGGTTAAGGTTAAGATCTTGGACTTTTCCTTCATTTCTCATGGGTCAATCATTCTTGTAGCGATCTCTTTCATCAGAAGGCCCTTCCTCAGCTTCTTTACTTCGGCCCATTTTGTCATCCTTTTCGGGTTTGTCCTTTTTACCAGGTTTTGCATTCGGATCAGGATCCACAAATTCCTCAATTGCTTCATCTTTTTTATGCTCGTCTCTTTGAGGACGGTTTTCAGGGGACTCCTTCCGGTCATCATCATTGTTAGAACCAAAATGAAATGGAATAAATGTGGAAATGGGGATATTGAAATTAAGATTGTTCATGATTTTGCTATTTAGTTGTTGGTGGTATAAATGCTTACGTATTGATGATCTCGCCTCCATTGGGATGCAGAAACTGCCCAGTCATATAACTGGAATCTTCCGAGGCAAGAAACACATAACTAGGGGCAACTTCAACAGGCTCGCCTGGCCTTCCCAATGGGACATCTGTACCAAACTCATCCACATGCTCCTTAGAAAATGTGGCAGGAATTAAAGGAGTCCAGATTGGGCCAGGAGCGACTCCGTTTACTCTGATGCCTTTAGAAGCCAGATTTTTGGCCAAGGATCTGGTGAAGGAAACAATCGCTCCTTTTGTAGAGGCATAATCAATCAGATGATCGCTGCCTCTATATGCAGTCACGGAGGAAGTGTTGATTATAGAGCTTCCCTTTTTCAAATGAGGGAGGGCAGCTTTAGAAATGTAGAAAAACGAAAAGATATTGGTCTCAAAAGTTTCTGCAAGTTGACTCTCGCTAATATCTTCGAAATTCTCCTTTGGAAACTGTTTAGCGGCATTATTGACAACTATATCAAGTTGGCCAAATTTACCAATGGCCTTATCGATTAATTCCTTACAGTGAACTGCACTACGCACATCTCCTTTGATAATTAAAGCTTTTTGCCCCTGGTCTTCCACCATTTTACGGGTTTCCAGCGCATCTTTATCTTCATCTAGATACGAAATGACCACATTAGCGCCGTGTTGTGCAAAAGCTACGGCCACGGCTCTGCCTATCCCGCTGTCTCCACCAGTGATTAAAGCTACTTTCCCTTTTAACTTAGGACCTATCGCATTGCTTCTTTCGACTTTCGGTTCCGGATGCATCTCATGCTCCTTTCCAGGCTGGGAGGACTGAGATTGTGCTGGCTTTGACTGTTGGTCCGACATAGCTATCTATTTTCTGTACTGAAAGTCCATTGGTGTACAGTAACTTCCGATTTCCTAATGATCCTTTGCCTTTTCTTCTTGGTGGTGTTTGATAGGTCATTAGACATGGTTTCTCTGGCATTAAAAGGTTGGCTTGAATTTTCCATAGTTTAAAACAATTTTTTATTTGAATATTAACACCAAAACCATTCCAAAGTATTAATATCCTATGTTTGTCTTCTTAAATATTATAGAAATTATCAGTTATCAAACGGAAGCCAACATCAATCAACTAATTCCTGAAATAAATCAATTTTTTAACTTTAAATTATTATCAAACAGTAGATTACATGGGTATCTTAAAATTTTTTAAAAAAATGCTTACCGACTCTATGATTTGGAATGGTTTTGGTTTATAATTACATATCTGAAAAGGAAGCTGGGAACCTGATCGGATACTTTTAAAATGATTTTTAATTCGCTATAAAAAACATTGCCCTTTAATCGGCGAATTGGGATTGAGATTTTTTTACCTACATTTTTTGCTGGGCAGCATATTACACAAAAAAGGCCTTCGATTGAAGGCTTTTTTTGTTTCACTCCATTAACAACTTTGTAAGAACAATGGCTAATAAAACAGTGAAGGCGCAGAAAAAGTAAAGTATGTAACTCTGCTCTTTCTGCGCCTCCACTGTTATTTTTACGTCACCTTAATATTCTATATTAAGCATCCTAAGTTTACTATAAAGCGTCTTCCTATTAATATTCAAAATTTCGGCTGCCTTGGTTTTATTGTAATGTACTTCCTTAAGCACCTCCATTATTCTTTTGCTCTCCGCTATCTTGGCGGTGGATTTCAAATCAGGCTCCATGGCGTCTTCATGAATTTGACTCAGATAATTATCTGTGGCATTTTCTTTTTCCTGCATAGCTTGAAGGAAATGAAGAGGAAGTGTGTCCTTTTCGATCACATGGTTTGAACTGCTTAATAGACAGGCTCTCCTAATCAGGTTGCGGAGCTCTCTCACATTCCCTGGCCAATTGTACCGTTTGAAATACTGATAAACCTCGTCTGAAAGCACAGGTTTTTCCTTATTCAATTCCTGACTGGTTTTTTCTAAAAAGTAATCAATGAAAATGGGCAGGTCTTTGGTTCTTTCCCGCAATGGTGGTACCCTTAAGGTAAATTCATTTAATCTATAATATAAATCTTCCCTAAACAAAGCCCCGCCAGACTTATTGAAAAGATCCTCATTTGTGGCTACTATAATCCTCACATCTACAGGGATTTCCTTTAGACTGCCCACTCTTCTTATCACCTTTTCCTGCAAGGCCCGAAGTAAGGCCATCTGAATATCCAAAGAGAGGTTGGCTATCTCATCCAAGAAAACCGTTCCTCCTTCAGCCATTTCAAATACCCCTGTCTTGGCACAAGTGGCTCCTGTGAATGCTCCTTTTTCATGGCCAAAAAGTTCACTGGCGGCAATTTCCTTAGAAAGGCTTCCGCAATCGATCGCCATAAAAGGCTTATCTCGCCTGGAACTTTCCATATGGATTAACCTGGCAAGACTTTCCTTACCAGTCCCGGTTTCTCCTTCAATAATTACCGTGTAATTAGTCGGACCAACAAGTTTCACATGCTGGATCATTTTCTTTGAAGCCTCACTTTCCCCATAAACATAGTCCATCATTGTTGTGGATTTGGGGACCTGCTTGGAAATTTCACTATTCCCTTTCCCATCATTTCCTTGGGAAAGACCGTGTTCGATCACAGAAATCAGTTCGTCTGGATTTAAGGGCTTGGCCAAGTAGTGATAAGCTCCTCCCTTGATTAAGTCTACAGCCACCCGAAGGTTTACATATCCTGTGATAAAGACTACCACAGTTTCAGGAGCAATAATTTTAATTTCCTCAAAAACCTGAGACCCGTCCATGTCTCCAAGCCTGTAATCACAGATTACCAGGTCGAATTTTTCTTCTTTTAGTTGGCTTATGGCTTGCTTGCCTTGTGTTGAAATACTTACGTCATACCCTTTTTTCGTCAAAAATTTATCCAAAAGGTTACAGGTAGATAACTCATCATCTATTATCAAAATTTTACTCATAGGAATTGTATATGGTATGTTTGCGGTTTAGTCCCATAAAGATAAGATAAATTTTACAATAAACTGTCACGTAATAGTTATATAACCTGAAATTTTGCACACAAGTTTTACTTTTTAAAAAGGAATCTTCACTATTTAAGAAATAAGAAGGAAATAATCCAACTCAAACTGAATAAAAAAAGGGCACCGTTCAGTGCCCTTTCGAATCTCTACTCAAAAATCTAGGCCTCAATGAGATCACGGCCTGAATCCTTGTAAAACTTCAAATATTCCCGGGGCGGAAGGCCAAAGTATTTCTTAAAATTTATGGCAAAGTGTTGATGGTCCCTATAACCAACCTGTCTTGAAATTTCATCTACGTTTCCAAAGTTGTATTTCAGCAAAAAAGCGGCCTTTTTCATTCGGCTTGATACGATGTACTCTTCCGGAGTTTGATGCATCAGCTTTGTGACGATGGAATGGAGCTCACCTAAGCTGCACCTAAGTTCCCTTGCCAAGTGATCAGCTGAGAAATTAGGGTTGGAAAGATTGGCAGCCATAATAGAGTGGATTTTCCTGCCATATTTATTTTTCAAGGAAATCTGCTTCAAATCAGTAAAATACTCATTATCGGCACTTTTGGGCTTCCCTCTTTTAAAAGCTTTTGGAAAATAGATCCTCTTACCAACATATAGAATGTAAAAGCCCACCAATCCCCAAATGAGGGTCGCAAAAATCAGATAATATGGTGCAAATCCTTCCACTTAATAATTCGTTTAAATAATCTGGACACACATTCCTTGAAAAGGACTATTAAAATAGCAAAAAAAATTCATCTTCCGAAGATTTTGATATATCTAAATCAAAATTTTTACAATGAAATGCATTTGTATGAAATTATTCCAATTAGCACCTATCGGACGCATTTTCTACCTTGAAATTTAAGAAAGCCTAAATTATCCGATTATTTTGTTAGCTTGATTAGGGTTCCAGATGGAATTTCTTGATCCAAGTCCATACCGTTCAATATCCCCATTCGATCCATATCCTCTGGCTTCACCCCATTAGCTGTCAAAAATTCTCTGAGGCTAATTGCTTTATTAGTCCTTTCCAAAGCAATCCTCAAAGGTTTTCTATCCAATTTTTCCTGGTCCTTCAAATCCGCAAAACTGTTGATGCTTTGCTCAATGGCAGTCCTATAACCTCCAAAATCCTGTTGGCCTGCGGCGCCGAGTAAGCTATAAAGCTTGCCACCATGGGAAATAATAGCCAGCCGAACTCGGATTTGGTTACTCTCTTGCTTTTGGACTCCTTCCACGATTGTGGCATCCAGCCCGTTTATCTTTTTGTTCTCAATTTGGGTTTCCACCAATTGAAATTGTTCCACTGCTTTATTGGCGGCCCCCTGTGTACTTTCCCCTGATGCCAGCGTCAAAAGCATCACGGCATTCCCCTCCTTGGGAGCCAACTGTACTTGGCTCGGCGTGTTTTGATAATTCCAGCCTGAGGGTGTATCAAATCGGAATCGAAGATCTGGGTGATAAAATACACGGTCCTCCAAAAATCCCTGGCGCGGATCTTCCCCATAAACCATCCCTTCTATCATTTTCAAATAAGACTCACGGTTTACCTTGGGGTCCTGTAGCCCTTCCTTTTGCTGCCACTCTTGCGCCAGCTGCCCTACCCTCTTGTTTCTATCTGCAGGCGAAGGATGGGAGGAAAGAAAGTCCGGCAAGGGGGAAGCCCCAGAACTGACCTGCTGTCTTTCCAAGGTTCGGAAAAAACCTGCCATTTCACGAGCATCATAGCCCACTTGGGTGGAATAAATTACTCCAAGTTCATCCGATTCCCTTTCTGCATCCCTTCCATATTTCAAAAACAAGATGCCCAACGCCTGGCTGGCGGGATCTAGAAACTGTGCCAGTTCAGGCTTTGCAATCAACCCGGCCAAAATCCCAACTTGGGCTAGAATACCTTTTGACTGTTGCCTTACGGAATGTCTCGCCGTGATATGACCAATCTCATGTCCCAGTACGCCTGCAAATTCCGCCTCATTATTAAAGTGGGCCATGATCCCACGGGTGAAGTAAACATAACCTCCAGGAACGGCAAAGGCATTCAAAATCGGTGAATCCAAAATCTTGAACTCATACTCCAAATTGCTTCTATGGGATATGGCAGCCATTTCCTGCCCTTTTTCATCAATGAAAGCCTGAATTTTATCATGCTCGTAAAGCCCATAGGACTGGACAATCTGCGGATCATACTCCCTTCCCATGGCGATTTCACGACTTTCTGAAATTAGCACAAAATCCCTTTTGCCGGTCACTGGATTTTTGGCGCAGGCACTACTTAATAGTACAATTCCAAAAATAATGTGTAGTCTAAATAGCTTTTTAAGTTTCATAGTATTACTTATAAAATTCATGCGGCAATATTTCTTTTAAAAACTCCCAAAAATAAAAATTCAGGTAAAATAAATTTGGCTAACCTTATATGGTTAGCCAAATTTAAGAGGATTTAAACAAATAAAACTCATATAGCAACTACCAAATTGCAATTTGATTCCGGCCTCTAAACCTATCATCTTCTTTAAATAGCTTTAAAATAACCATAAACTCATGGATGGTTCCTCCCATGATCAAACTTCTTTGAACTGGCAATTCATAAATATACCCTAGCTGTAGATTCTGCATCACAAACCCTGCTTGAAAATTATTGGCATAATTCAGCCTATGCCCCCCTCCTAACCATAATCTATTCATAAAGAGTGCTTTTGCATTTACTTCCAAATTGGAAGGATGCCTAACTTGTTCTCGATAGAAAGCATTTCCAATTATGGCTAGATTTTCAGAAACCAATCCTCTGCCACCAACTTGCACAATGTAGGAAACCGGTTTTCCATCCATGAAGTTGTCACCTTTTGATAATCTACCTCGGTTAACATTGTGCATCCCATAAGAGAAATAATAGTTTTCGTGAGTTAGCGCTATGCCGATGTTGAAGTCCAAGATTTGCATATCGGCAAAACTTCCAATATAACCTTGAAGGGTCTGATCACTTTGTTGCTCCGTATTCAAGGCGGTGCCATCTAACCTTACATTCATATAGTTAATCCCAGCACCAAGCCGCACATTATGGCTTTCAGAAATCCGAATTCTTGTGGCATACCCCGTTATTAGCTCAGTTTCATTAAAGGCCCCATAACGGTCAAAAAGCAGGTTGATACTGGCTGCATTACGCCCGGTTAGACTTGGATGAGAATTACCTGCCATTTCTGCAAAATCAAATTCCCCGCTAAAAAACATTGTTTTAGGTGCTCCTTGGAAACCGCCCCATTGATTCCTGACAAATCCACGTATTGCACTACCTTCATACCCTGTCAATCCAGGGTTATAATAACTCTGGAAAAAACTGAATTGGCTGATGTATTTCCTGGATTGGCTTTTAGCCTCTTGAGCAAAAAGTCCAATTATCAACACCAGAACATATTTAAAAATACTCTTCATCACTTTCTGAATTAAAATCTAAAAATAAACAGGCAGATAGGCTAACCTACCTGCCCGTTCTAACTTTACTTTCTCAACAAATTGAGTGTACCACGTCTTACATCTCCGTTTCGACCATATTCCACCACATAGAAGTAGGCACCAACAGGCAGATTTCGACCTTGTTGTTTTCCATCCCAGTAGACACTTGGATCATTGGTTTGGAATACCTGGTTACCTGCTCTGTCAAAGATTATAATTCTAACATCTTTCACTCCGATAAGCTCTTTTATACCCCAAGTGTCATTTACCCCATCATTATCAGGAGTGAAGGTATTGAATATTTCAATTTCAGCGAGACCTGAATTCTCAGGGTAAAGCGTAAAGTTTCTGCTGATCATATTTCCTACCCTATCGGTGGTTTGGATGGCTACCTGGTAGCTAGGTTTGCTGTTTGCATGCTCTGTACTGTTCCAGGTCAGTCTGCCGTTTACGATGCTGAAGAAGCTGTTGTCCAATAAGCTGCTGTCCAGCCCATATTCATGCACATCATCAGCCTCATCCACAGTACTCAGATCCGCAATTGAAGTCCCAGCAGTTATGCCTTTGGCGATCACTTGGCTGCTCAAGAGGATATTGGTTGGTAGGGATTTGTCTTCTACAAGAATCGGGATAATAATGGAGCCGATATTTCTTGCATTGGCACTTACCACCTCACCGTTGATCTCATAGAATCCTGCTACAATTGGATCGTAGCCATTGCTGAACCATTTGAATTGTGCGTTATCACCCTTCATAAGTTCACCGCCGATTTTGTTCAAAGTAGTCTGCAGTTCCTCGAAAGAGGTCTTCCAAGTAACATTCACCAAATCAGCGAGTAGTTCGTTTGTATCTTCGAAACCAGGCTCTTCACCTTCTCTGTAGGAAATGTTGCAGCTACCGATAAATGAACCTGGACTATTGGTTAACAATGCGTCCACAGCATTAGCACTTACACAAATTGTGTTTCGCTTGCCATTCGGAGTTACATGACAAACCTGCACTTTCGTCTGATTGCCGTTACCATTTCCGCAGGAAGCTTCGACTGAAACAATTTTGGAGAAAATTGTATTTCCTACACATTTTCCATCTACAATTAGCTCAACCATGTATTCTTTAGTAAAGTCACCATTTGCTACCACTTTGAAAGTTGATTTTGTTTCACCTGATATTAAGGAGAAGTTGCCTTCAACATTTCTTGAATACCATTTGTAGCTTACCTCAGGATATCCGGAAGGCTTGTATGTTGCTGTCAATACAGTGCTAGAAGGCAATCCTAAGGAACTTGCTGCCCCATCAAATATGACCACATTGCCATTTGAGTTGGCTGCAACATTTGAATTGATGAATGCCTGCAGAATTGTCAATTGTGCTGGAGCCGAAGTTTGCGAACCTGACAGGTTACTTGAATTCGGAACAAATTCAGCAGTTATATCATAGAGTGCTCCAAGAGCCAAGCTTATATCCAATTTACCAGAGAAAACTCCATTTGTAACAGAAGATTCGTTGAACGTACCTATTGAATTACCATTGTTTTTGAAGGTGATTTTGCCGCCTGTATTATTGACTTCAAATTGAGCGCTTGAACTTACAGTAGCGGTAAGGGTTACTTCACCACCATCACAATTAGCTATCGAGTTAACTAGGAAAATTGAGGTTAAGGCCTTGGTAACCGTCAGCGTTCCGTTCTCATTGCTCACCTCATAGTTGCCAAG
>NZ_JAHBGI010000025.1 GCF_018500185.1 Litoribacter ruber
TTGATTCTCCCGATCCGCTCCGCTACTCGGGACAAGTTCTGCGGTTATTTTTTCTTTGCGCTTCTTCAAAAACTTTGCGGTGAACCTTTTATTCTTTCTGTGCCTTTGTGTCCAATTTTTATTAAAGGGAGAATTAGCTTCGTGAGTGACCCCATTTCCTCCGCGTCCAGGCTCTGTGTAATCCGAGTAATCTGTGTTTTTTTCTGAGAAAATCTAACCGCAAAGACGCCAAGGGACGCAAAGCAATTTTTTTTTTCTTTGCGATTCTTCAAAAACTTTGCGGTGAACCTTTTATTCTCTCTGTACCTATGTGTTCAATTTTTATTAAAGGGGGAATTAGCTTCGTGAGTGACCCCATTTCTTCCGCGTCCAGGCTCTGTGTAATCCGAGTAATCTGTGTTTTTTTCTGAGAAAATCTAACCGCAAAGACGCCAAGGGACGCAAAGCAAATTTTTTTTCTTTGCGATTCTTCAAAAACTTTGCGGTTAAAAAATTTTATCTCTCTGTGCCTTTGATTCTCCCGATCCGCTCCGCTACTCGGGACAAGTTCTGCGGTTATTTTTTCTTTGCGCTTCTTCAAAAACTTTGCGGTGAACCTTTTATTCTTTCTGTGCCTTTGTGTCCAATTTTTATTAAAGGGAGAATTAGCTTCGTGAGTGACCCCATTTCCTCCGCGTCCAGGCTCTGTGTAATCCGAGTAATCTGTGTTTTTTTCTGAGAAAATCTAACCGCAAAGACGCCAAGGGACGCAAAGCAATTTTTTTTTTCTTTGCGATTCTTCAAAAACTTTGCGGTGAACCTTTTATTCTCTCTGTACCTATGTGTTCAATTTTTATTAAAGGGGGAATTAGCTTCGTGAGTGACCCCATTTCTTCCGCGTCCAGGCTCTGTGTAATCCGAGTAATCTGTGTTTTTTTCTGAGAAAATCTAACCGCAAAGACGCCAAGGGACGCAAAGCAAATTTTTTTTCTTTGCGATTCTTCAAAAACTTTGCGGTTAAAAAATTTTATCTCTCTGTGCCTTTGATTCTCCCGATCCGCTCCGCTACTCGGGACAAGTTCTGTGGTTATTTTTTCTTTGCGCTCCTTCAAAAACTTTGCGGTGAACCTTTTATTCTCTCTGTACCTTTCTGGCCAATTTTTATTAAAGGGGGAATTAGTTTCGTGAGTGACCCCTTTTCTTCCGCGTCCAGGCTCTGTGTAATCCGAGAAATCTGTGTTTTTTTCTGAGAAAATCTAACCGCAAAGACGCCAAGGGACGCAAAGCAAATTTTT
Organism: Litoribacter ruber; assembly: GCF_018500185.1. Classification (GTDB taxonomy): domain Bacteria; phylum Bacteroidota; class Bacteroidia; order Cytophagales; family Cyclobacteriaceae; genus Litoribacter; species Litoribacter ruber. The sequence continues at coordinate 1,275 of NZ_JAHBGI010000025.1, forward strand.
TTTCTTTGCGATTCTTCAAAAACTGTGCGGTTAAAAAATTTTATCTCTCTGTGCCTTTGATTCTCCCGATCCGCTCCGCTACTCGGGACAAGTTCTGTGGTTATTTTTTCTTTGCGCTCCTTCAAAAACTTTGCGGTGAACCTTTTATTCTCTCTGTACCTTTGTGGCCAATTTTTATTAAAGGGGGAATTAGTTTCGTGAGTGACCCCATTTCTTCCGCGTCCAGGCTCTGTGTAATCCGAGTAATCTGTGTTTTTTTCTGAGAAAATCTAACCGCAAAGACGCCAAGGGACGCAAAGCAAATTTTTTTTTTCTTTGCGATTCTTCAAAAACTTTGCGGTTGAAAAATTTTATCTCTCTGTGCCTTTGATTCTCCCGATCCGCTCCGCTACTCGGGACAAGTCCTGTGGTTATTTTTTCTTCGCGCTTCTTCAAAAACTTTGCGGTGAACTTTTCATTCTCTCTGCACCTCTGAGTCTCTGCGGTTATTTTTTCAACATCAACCGCCTTTGGCTCAAATTTGGTGGTTTTACAATCCCAAAACCAACTAAGAAATGAAAAAGCTATTACTTTCCCTTTCCCTGCTTATGGCGCTATGCCTGCAGGCCAATGCCCAATACTCCCGCAACTCGGTAACCCTTGGCGTAGGTGCCGGCTTCGTGTACGGTGACAATGCGGGGGATTACAGTTCCCTTAACTTCCCTGTCCGCCCAGCGTTTACATTGGGCTATACCCAGGAATACAACGACCGCTTTGACTGGAGGGTTAGTTTGGGTACGCAGTCCGTATCCGGTAGGCTGGTAGACTATCCGGCCGATGATATAGCCCACTGGATCGAGGAACGCAATGCCTTGGACTTTTCCGGTCAGGCCTATTATGCGGATTTCATGCCTATTTACCATTTCACACCCTATGAAGGGCAGTTTGACTTTTACGGCGGCCTCGGACTGGGGTTGATGTTTGTCAACAGAACCGACCAGGTGCTTCCTTTTGGCCTCACCCCGGATATGTTGCGCGCCAACGACTATTCCTTGGAGTCCCAAAACCGCAACACCACCTCACTTTACTTTCCCATCCGCTTGGGCGTGACGATGAACCTTGAAAACAACTGGGCAATTGGCCTGGAACTAGGTTCCCTCATCGCGACCAGCCCCCGCATAGATGGCAACAACCAGCAATGGAACTCCATCCCCATCGACATGCTCCCGCAGGCGCAGCTAATCCTTCGGAAATACCTCCCCTGGACTGCCCGCGTGCAGCCGACCACCTTGCCGTAAGGCGTGTGGGTTTAGGAGTTTAGTCGGCCGTGGGCCTCGGTTAGTAGTTTAAAATAGGTTTAATGGTTGAAGTCCTGATAGCGCTGCGCGCATCAGGAGGGATTAAGGGATTAACGTTAATCCGTTAATCAGTTCCGCTGGCATCTAATGCAATTATGCCAGCGGGACGATAAACCATTAAACCACTTTTCCGTTGTGCGAATGTCTTCAGACTTCGCACCCTGAGTAGAGAGTCTCCGACTCTACTGAAGTTTAAAAATCCAACCGCAAAGATTGGAAGAAGCGCAAAGAGAAAAATAATCCCTCATTCCCCCTCAGCCAATCTTTTGAGCGCAGCTCTAAAGGAGGCTCCCGTAAATCAAAGCTCTGGAAAACCTACAGGGTCAAAATGGCTAAATAAACCTCCGTCCTAGAAATACCTGGTACATTGTACGTGGTACTTGGTACCCATAATCACCCTTCGTTCAATATTCCGTTAATTACCACCGCAAAGTTTCAAAGAAGCCCAAAGAGAAGAGATCTAATCCTTCAGTCCCCCTCAGCCAATCTTTTGAGCGCAGCTCTAAAGGAGGCGCCCGTAAATAAATGCGCTGGCAACCCGCAAACGCCAAAATGCCTACAAAAAAACCTAGGTCCGAAAAATACCTGGTACGTTGTACTTGGTACTCATAATCACCCTTATTTCAATATTCCGTTAATTACCACCGCCAAGTTTCAAAGAAGCCCACAGAGAAGAGATCTAATCCTTCAGTCCCCCTCAGCCAATCTTTTGAGCGCAGCTCTAAAGGAGGCTCCCGTAAATAAATGCGCTGGCAAACCGCAAACGCCAAAATGGCTACAAAAAAACCTAGGTCCTAAAAATACCTGGTACGTTGTACTTGGTACTTGGTACCCACATTTAATCTCTACCTTCCCGAAACCCTCCTGAATTTTACTTGCCGGCTGTAGGGACTTACTAACTACTACAGAGCAACAAGTGCTTCTGTTAATTCCTGCCGGTTATCCTTACGGAAGCTATTGGACCCCTTCAGGGTCCCTGGATGCAAGGTGCTTTATAATCCCGGGGTTGCCACCCCGGGTTACTGTTGTTCAAGCCCTCCAGGCTTGGGTGGAGAAATTGATTGAGAAAGTCTCCGACTCAGGTCTATTAACATCCGTGGTGCGAATGGTTTCAAACTTCGCACCCTGAGTAGAGAGTCTCCAACTCTACTGAAGTTTAAAAATCCCACCGCAAAGATTGGAAGAAGCGCAAAGAGAAAAATAATCCCTCATGTCCCCCTCAGCCAATCTTTTGAGCGCAGCTCTAAAGGAGGCTCCCCTAAGTAAATGCGCTGGCAAACCGCAAACGCCAAAATGGCTACAAAAAAACCTCCGTCCACCTAGAAATACCTGGTACGTTGTACTTGGTACCTGGTACTTTGTACCCCAATGATACCGCAAAGCACCAAAATTTTAGCACTAAAACTTTTTATTCCAAATCCATTATTCTATATTTAACCATCAAATTTTTTAGTGTAACATGGTTATCACAAAACAATCGTGCATATTTTTAGCCGGGCACAGAGGGATGGTGGGTTCGGCGGTGTTGAGGGCGCTCAAGGCACATGGGTATGAAAATATCCTTGCCAAGACCAGCAGCGAACTGGATCTCCGCAACCAGAATCAGGTCAACAGCTTTTTTCAGAAACATCAACCTTCAATTGTCATTGACGCCGCCGCACGGGTTGGGGGTATTTTGGCCAATAGGGATTATCCTTATCAGTTTCTGATGGAAAACATGCTCATCCAAAACAACCTGATCGACGCCTCCGTGCGACAGGGGGTGGAAAAGTTTATCTTTCTGGGTTCCTCCTGCATATACCCCAAGCATGCCCCACAACCCTTGAAAGAGGAATACCTGCTTACCGGGCCTTTGGAAGAAACCAATTCCTGGTATGCGCTTGCCAAAATAGCCGGGGTAAAGGCCTGCGAGGCCATCAGGAAACAATTCGGGAAGGAGTTCGTCAGCCTTATGCCCACAAACCTTTACGGTCCCCATGATAATTTCGATCTTCATACCTCCCACGTCCTTCCCGCCATGATCCGGAAGTTTCATGAGGCAAAGGAAGAGGGATCAGCTGTAGAATTATGGGGCACAGGCACTCCCATGCGAGAATTTCTGCATGTGGATGATATGGCCAGCGCGATCTTATTTGCGATGGAGAACACGCTTCCGGAATCTATTTATAATGTGGGTACTGGCAAGGACTTATCTATAAAAGACCTTGCCTCCATGATCCAGCGCATCACCGCCCACCACGGCCCCATCCACTTTGACCCCACCAAGCCGGATGGGACGCCAAGGAAATTGTTGGATGTGAGCAAGCTTATCAATGCGGGATGGAAAGCAAAAATAGGATTGGAGGAAGGGGTTAGGTTGACATATCAATGGTTCTTGGATCATCAAGAGGGGTATAAGGAGGTTAAACTGTAAAGTTTGAGGTTTTAGGCCTTCGGCCTTGTTTAAAGCTTATGGAATGAGGCTTTAAGGAAAAAAATATGGTGATGAATTTTTATAATGTTTTTAACTCATTTTTTTTTATCGTATGAAAAATAATTTTTATACATACTCCTTTGAGAAATTGGATGTTTACCAATTGGCAAGATCTTATAGGGTTGGGATTAAGAAACTTACATTAGGATTTCCTCCAGATGAAAAATTTGAACTTACTTCCCAAATTCGACGGTCTTCCTCTAGTATTGCCACAAATTTGGCAGAAGGATCAGGAAGAGCTTCAAACAGGGATCAGGCCCATTTTACAAATATCTCATATGCCAGCGCCTTAGAAACAGTCGACCATCTGATATATGCCAAGGATATGAACTATATATCTGATTGTCAATATGCTGGGTTACGGGAGGAGCTGGACATTATCATTAAGAAAATTAGCTCTTTATATAAATATCAGCTAAAAGCCCAAATAAACTTAAAAGAACGCATTTAGACTCATCCTTAACCCTTAAGCGTCCGCTTTAGCGGACAAATAAACCTTAAACATTTTTTCTATGAAAACTGCATTAATCACAGGAATCACAGGCCAAGACGGGGCCTATTTGGCTGAGTTACTTTTGGAGAAGGGCTATATGGTCCATGGGATAAAACGGAGGGCTTCGCTGATCAATACGGATCGCATCGACCACCTTTACCAGGATCCGCATGAACATGATCCCAGACTCATCCTCCACTATGGGGATATGACCGACTCGATGAACCTGACCAGAGTCATCCAGGAAACCCAGCCGGATGAGATCTATAATCTTGCCGCCATGAGCCATGTGAAGGTAAGTTTCGACATCCCGGAATACACCGCCAATGCCGATGGAATTGGCACCCTGCGGATCCTGGAAGCCGTCCGGCTTTTGGGCATGGAAAAGAAAACAAAAGTGTACCAAGCCTCGACTTCTGAACTCTATGGGTTGGTGCAGGCAGTTCCGCAAAGTGAGACCACTCCATTTTATCCCCGCTCCCCCTATGCGGTGGCAAAACTTTACGCCTATTGGATCACTGTCAATTATCGGGAAGCCTATGGGATGTTTGCCTGCAACGGCATACTCTTCAACCACGAGTCGCCTTTGAGAGGGGAAACATTTGTAACGAGAAAAATTACCAGGGCAGTTGCCCAGATAGCACTTGGACAACAGGAAACCCTATATATCGGGAATCTGGATGCCCAGCGGGATTGGGGGCATGCCAAGGATTATGTGGAAGCGATGTGGCTCATTCTGCAGCAGGAAGTGCCTGAGGATTTTGTGATTGCCACTGGCATCACGACCAAGGTTCGCGATTTTATCAACATGGCCTTTGCACATGTGGGCTTCCATCTCAGATGGGAAGGCACAGGGGTAGAAGAAATAGGAATTTTGGATCGTATTGATGAGCAACAATTTGCCTTTGCCACCGGCCTACCATTCGATCCTGTAAGCTTTAAACATTTAAACCATAAACTAGTAGAAGTGGACCCCCGCTATTTCCGCCCGACAGAGGTGGATCTGTTGATCGGCGACCCCACCAAGTCCCGCGAGCGCCTGGGCTGGCAACCCAAATACGACCTACCCAGCCTGGTCGAGGAAATGGTAATCTCTGATCTTGCCTGGTACAGGGATAATCTCCACTTGGTAAGCCAAAAGCCTCATTTTGAGGATTAGTGGGTTGGTAGTTTAGGAGGTTATGTCCCGATAACCGCTTCGCGGATCGGGAGTTTAGAAGTTTAGGGTACACTGAGAATAGGTTGAAGGGTTGAATTCCTGATGGTGCTGCGCACATCAGGGGGGATTAATGGTTTAACGTAAGCTACTTCCATCATTAATCCATTAATCAGACCCTGAGGAGATACAGCCAAGCTACCTCCTCAGGGTCGTTCAACCTTTAAACCACTTTAGCACAAGTAACCCGTCTCCCGTTTTGCGAATGTCTTCAGACTTTGCACTCCTAAGTGGATAGTCACCGACTCGGGTCATTAACCACCGCAAAGCTTTGAAGAAGCGCAAAGATAAAGCACCCTCAGCCCCCTACAGCCTATCTGTTGAGCGAAGCTCTAAAGGAGGCTCCCGAAAGTAAATCGCCGGCAAACCATATACGCCTAAATGGCTAAAAAAGACCTCCTGTCCTAGAAATACCTGGTACTTGGTACCTGGTACTTGGTACCTGGTACTTGATACCCCCTAAATACTTCCGCAACTTGCATTTCCCCCAAATAATACCTTACTTATTACCGTTATTTTATCGATTTGCAGTATGAATAAAGTTATTTGCATTTTATTATTGATGTTTATTTGGACTAACGAAGTTCAAGGTCAATTTTATCGGGATCATCTTTCCGTATCTGTGGGACCATCCATGATTTATGCGGATAATGGGGGAAATTATGCTGCTGGAGAGTTTAAGGTCAGGCCGAGCATGGGGATCACTTATAGCAAGCATGTGGCCGACCATTGGGATTTCCGGGCCACTGTGGGCATGCAGTGGATCAGCGCCAACCATCCCGACAATGAGGAAAATTTCACCAGGCTCCGCGGCCAGGCAGGCAACTTCCGTGGAATCGTTTATTATGCTGATGGCAGCCAGATTTATTATATCAACCCCAACATTGCCGGAAGAAGGCAGTACTGGGTGAATTACTATGTGGGGGTGGGTTTGGGAATCATGCACGCTGTGCGGGAAGAAGAAAGGCCTCAGCAGGAAACCATCCCCGGCCATCAGGACCCTACCGTCGTCGAGCGCCGCAGCAGCACCAATGCCTACATCCCCGTCCGCCTCGGCCTGACCACCAACCAGCAAACTCTCTGGGATTACGGCTTCGAGCTCACCGCCCTCCCCGCCACCGGCTCCAACATCGACGGCAACTACACCCGCAACAAACAATTAGGCATCGACATCCTTCTCCAAGCCAATTTTGTAGTAAAACGCTATTTACGAAGATAAATACGACATTTTCCAGCCGTCCCGAGGCGAAGCATCGGGACGATGTACGCGAACCCACCTTAGATGTCGCCGTTAAGCGACCTGCAGCCCCACCCGTGACTGGTTTAAAATAAAACAATGACAACCCCGACAACCGAGCCAGGAAGGCGAAGTTTACCTCCCGCGGGAGGCCGACCCACGGCGGGACAACCATGACAACCACGTAGCTCCCATTACAAACTTATCCCAACATTTGATCAGTTTGGTCTTTTTTTTGTACTACCGTAATTTGCTTTCCCAGCTATAGTCCAAATTTTTAGATCTATACTTATGAAATACCTAATCGCAATACTTTTCGTGTTTGCTTTGCATATCACTCCGGCAAACGCCCAACTCGACCTGCGGGATTATGTTGCCCTGGGGATTGGGCCTTCCATGATATATGGGGACAATACAGGTTCCTTGGCCAGCTTCAATTACCGATTCAGGCCATCCGCATCCTTGATGTATAATTACCAGCTGAGAAAAAGATGGGATGTAAGGGTAACTTCTGGTGTGCAAGTACTTGATGCCGGTGGTGTGGTAGATGATATTGATACCAGGGTTCAATGGGGAATTCAGGATCAGGCCTATAATTTTACAGGGCAGGCCTATTACGCTGATATCATGCCTCTTTACCAATTCAACCCGAACCGTGGTATGCATGATATGTACAATTATAAAGTCAATGTGTATGCTGGATTGGGTGTTGGGATTATGCACGTCCGCCGTCAGGATAACGTGTTGCTTAATCCAATTTTTATCGAAGAAACTGGCGAGTATTTTATCGGCGCCGATGAAGCCGTAAGCCGAAACACCACCACCCCATATATCCCATTACGAATTGGCGCTTCCTCTAATTTCCGCCGCAACTGGGATATCGGAGCAGAAATTACGCTAATGACCTCCTTCACGTCGGATATAGATGGCAACAATATTCGGGTTAAGGAAATCGAAAACGACATGTTGTTTCAATTCCAAATCATGGTCAGAAGATACATTGGCCGACATAATCCTTTCTACTGGGATTAAAGGATTAGTGGTTTAATGGATTTAACATAAGTCGTTGTGCGATTGTCTTCAGACTTCGCACTATTGAGTGTAGAGTCTCTGACTCGGGTAACGGGTACCATACCACCGCAAAGCTTTGAAGAAGCGCAAAGAGAAAAGTCTTATCCTTCAGTACCCGATAGCCCATCCGCTGGGCGCAGCCCATCGGGAGGCTCCCGTAAATAAAAACGCCGGCAAACCGCAACCGCCAAAACTGCCAAAAAAACCTCCGTCCTAGAATACCTGGTACGTGGTACTTGGTACCCTGACTCTTGCTGGAGCTCAGTCTGGTTCACGGTCCAAGCACTGCGCTCTGTGCACTGCACGCTGAGAAAGGAGTCCGCAATTGATGGAGTATTCACTTCAATGGTATCATCCTGCCATCTTCCCGTTACCCACGTTCATCCCGCGCAGTGCTCAGGGCTCCATGCGCAGTGCACATCCCGTGAGCTTTGTGCATGGTGCGCTGAAAAGGATTTCGCAATTGATGTAGTGTTCACTTTAATGGTGTAATCCTGCCATCTTCCCGCTAGTTTCCTTCATCCCGCGCAGTGCCCAGCGCTCCGTGCGCAGTGCACATCCCGTGAGCTTTGTGCATGGTGCGCTGAAAAGGATTTCGCAATTGATGTAGTGTTCACTTTAATGGTGTAATCCTGCCATCTTCCCGCAAGTTTCCTTCATCCCGCGCAGTGCCCAGCGCTCCGTGCGCAGTGCACGTACGTGAGCTCCGTGCACTGCGCGCGGAGAAAGGATTACGCAATTGATGGAGTGTTCACTTCGTTGCTGCAATCCTGCCATCTTCCCGTTACCCACTTTCATCCCGCGCAGTGCACAGAGCTCCGTGCGCAGTGCACATCCCTTGAGATCTGTCCATGGTGCGCTGAAAAGGATTTCGCAATTGATGTAGTGTTCACTTTAATGGTGTAATCCTGCCATCGTCCCGCAAGTTTCCTTCCTCCCGCGCAGTGCCCAGCGCTCCGTGCGCAGTGCACGTACTTGAGCTCCGTGCACTGCGCGCTGAGAAAGGATTCCGCAATTGATGGAGTGTTCACTTCTTTGCTGCAATCCTGCCATCTTCCCGTTACCCACTTTCATCCCGCGCAGTGCCCAGTGCTCAGTGCGCAGTTCCCGATAGCCCATCCGCTGAGCGCAGCTCATCGGGAGGCCCCCGTAAATAAAAACGCCGGCATACCGCAAACGCCAAAACTGCCAAAAAAACCTCCGTCCTAGAATACCTGGTACCCAAAATCCAATCTGGACATCAAAAGCTTAAACTAAAAATCTCACCTAATCGAACTTCGTTTCGTTTATTTCGTTTATATTTATATAACCCTTAGAATATGAATTCCCTTAACGACATCAAGAAGCCATCAAAGGATGAGCAAATGGTTGCATTGGAATCTTACAATGCACTCGCGTCAATGCTAAGCCAACTGAGATCCGATAATCCAGAGATAGAAATAGAGGAAACACAGAAAAAGATCAAAATTCCGATGGAAGCTCTAAAACTTTTTGCCAAGGTTTTGAAGGCAATGGGTCAGGGTAAGCCTATATCAATAGTGCCAATGGCTACTGAGTTGACTACCCAGGCAGCAGCAGAATTCCTAGGCTGTTCCAGGCCCCATTTCGTCAAACTTCTTGAGGAAGGTAAAATTCCATTTACCAAAATTGGAAAGCACAGGCGTGTGAAATTTGAAGATGTCGCCGAGTACAAGGCTGTTCAGAAAAAGAACCAAGAGGCTCTCCTCCAGGATATAATGAAATCCGACGAAGACCTGGGGCTGTATGATTCATAGTGTAAGGTTCACCTGTGTGTTGGATACCAATGTGATATATCCCATAGAAATAAGGGATATACTTTTCTGGTTTGCCCATTTTGACTTGTACACTCCCAAATGGAGTGAAAATAGATTCCTTCCATCTTCCAGCTTAAATAATTCAGACAAAGAAACTTTGAATTGAGCTCAGTAAGGCAATTCTTATCAGAAGATTATAACATTAACTATTGAATTTTCAAATCAGACTGGTTATATTTTGAAAAAAGGGAGGTATTGAAAAATATAATTGTAAAAAGTACAGATTGGGATTATCGAACAGGATATCAGTTATCAATCATAAGGAATTTTTTGAGAGAAAATTCGGCTGGGAAAAATTACTTAGATTTTTCAAATTTTAAATTTTGTCCGCCCTTATTATCGACCTATTTTTCTTGCCTAGTAGATAATAACCCTGGATTTGGGCATTACAGTAAGCCTCATTATAGTTATTGCCAAACCATAAATTTCTTGCAAGGCTATAGTCCTTCTTCAGCAGATGACTGGCAAAGATATCTAAATGGGTTTTCCAGTAAAAGTTATCTCCCCCTAATCAAATTTTCCACTGGTAAAAGTGAAGTAGAAACAATTACAAGGGATAATTTAATCAGTCATGTGTGTCAGATGATACGCCAAATTGCTAAGTTGCCTATGAATTATTACATTGCTATTAATTACTTGCTGTCAGAGTTGACGGATAATATTGTAGATCATTCTGGGCATGATTTTGGTTGGATTTCATTTCAGTATTATCCCTCAAAAGGCTTTTTGGATATTTCACTGGCAGATTCAGGGATAGGGGTTTTAAATTCTTATTTAGCCTATAGTGGAGAAAAAGACTATTCTCATGTTGCAACTCATTTAGATGCAATTGAAACGATGATCCGGGGAGGATCCACGAAAAGTTTAAAGGAAAGGGGGTTTGGAGTCCATACTTCTAGGGAAATGCTGGTCGATGGCCTGAATGGAACCTTTGTTTTTTTGAGTGGAAATGGTCTATTAATTAATTACAGGTTGGTTGATTTTGGAGTTGCTTCGCAAGGGGCATTGGCTTTTTTAAGAGTTCCTGTAGTGAACTTAAATGAAACTTTTAACATTTATGAATATACAGAGTAGTATAATTAGACTTATCTTTGTAATGCTATGAATAATCCATCAAATATCAGACTTTCTACTTTTTATGCTGATTCCATAAGTAACAGGGAGTCTATAAGGATCATTTTTGATAAGGTTAGTGAGGTAGATAACTTTTCTGTAGACTTTGAAAATATTGATTTTATTTCACGTGCCGCAGCTCATGAGCTTGCAGTTTACCTGGAAAGGTATCAAAATCGCGGTAAATCAATTTCATTATTGAACGTAGCCCCTTCAGTAAACCAAATGCTAGAGACTGTTGCTGAATCAAAGAAAGTTGATTATAAAAAAGCCACATTCATCGAAAGAATCAGTTTTAAAAACGAAAATGAGATGGAAGCTTATTTGCTTTCGATCTAAATCATTCTGCATTCTTAGCCCTGAGGGGGATTTCGCAATTGATGTGGGGTTCACCTCAATTGTGCATTCTTCTTCTTCCTTCATTCCATTCAGAGCAGCATGGATTGTTCACGTTCCAAGCGCTGAGCTCTGTGTACTGAGCCCTGAGAGGGATTCGGCAAATGATGTTGTGTTCACATCAAATGTTAATATCTACCATCTTCCCGCTACCCACTTTCATCCCGCGCAGTGCATTACTTTCAACCCTTGTCGTCGCTTTGCGCTAAACCTGCCTGGCGCAGACAGGCTCCTAAACCGTCTCGCTTGAGGCGGAGCCGAAAGCGGACTTAACCTCCCTAACCACCGTGGCAATTTCCCAGTGCTCAGTGCTCCGTGCGCAGTGCATATCCCGGAGCGTGGTCCCTGAGCGAAGTCGATGGGGAGTCGAAGGGCCAGCGTATTGTTGATCCCCCAACCTCAACTCAGAATTAATATGGTGCGTCCCTCTTGGACTTACAGCTCGGTAGGTGTTTGCTGCCCGCCGGTTGCCACCGGCGGTTATTATATCGGCCGCTCCTAGCGGAGCTGGGGCATACGGTTGTTCCAAGGCTGTGCCTTGGAACTGTGAAAGTAGAGGCTGTGCCTCCATTTTGACCCCCCCAGCCCTTTCGAACAGCGGAGAGGGGGGAATTAGTTAAAGGGTTGAAGTCTTGATAGCGCTGCGCACATCAGGGATTAATAGAATAACGTTAATCCCTTAATCAGTCCCGCTGGCATCTAATGCAATAATGCCAGCGGGACGATCAACCATTAAACCACTATTCCGTTGTGCGAATGTCTTCAGACTTCGAACTATTGAGTGTAGAGTCTCCGACTCGGGTCAATTACCACCGCAAAGCTTGGAAGAAGCGCAAAGAGAAAAATCTCATCCTTCAGTTCCCGATAGCCCTCCCGCTGGGCGCAGCCCAGCGGGAGGCTCCCGTAAATAAAAACGCCGGCAAACCGCAAACGCCAAAACTGCCAAAAAAACCTCCGTCCTAGAATACCTGGTACCTGGTACGTGGTACTTGATACCCTGACTCTTGCTGGAGCTCAGTCTGGTTAACGTTCCAAGCACTGCGCTCTGTGCACTGCACGCTGAGAAAGGATTCCGCAATTGATGGAGTATTCACTTCATTGGTATATTCCTGCCTTCTTCCCGTTACCCACTTTCATCCCGCGCAGGGCCCAGTGCTCAGCGCTCAGTGCACGTACGTGAGCTCGGTGCACTGAGCGCTGAGAGAGAATTCCGCAATTGATGGAGTATTCACTTCATTGGTATATTCCTGCCTTCTTCCCGTTACCCACTTTCATCCCGCGCAGTGCCCAGTGCTCAGCGCTCAGTGCACGTACGTGAGCTCCGTGCACTGAGCGCTGAGAGAGAATTCCGCAATTGATGGAGTATTCACTTCAATGGTATATCCTGCCATCTTCCCGTTACCCACTTTCATCCCGCGAAGTGCCCAGCGCTCAGTGCGCAGTGCGCGTACGTGAGCTCTGTGCACTGAGCGCTGAGAGAGAATTCCGCAATTGATGGAGTATTCACTTCAATGGTATAATCCTGCCATCTTCCCGTTACCCACTTTCATCCCGCGCAGTGCCCAGCGCTCCATGCGCAGTGCACGTACGTGAGCTCCGTGCACTGAGCGCTGAAAGAGAATTCCGCAATTGATGGACTGTTCACTTCAAGGGTAT
>NZ_JAHBGI010000026.1 GCF_018500185.1 Litoribacter ruber
TACATCAGAAATAACCCGATGAATTGGGAGGGGGATGAGTTATTTGGGTTGTAAGCGGAGTAATGTAAGGACTCAACAAGGAAAAAGAGGCCACTAAGGACACAAAACTGCCTAGATAGCAGTCAGGGTTTTAAAGGGATAGCAGTCAGGGTTTTAAAGGGATATCACTAAGTTTTTTAAGGGAGCAACGAGAAAATGAGGGAAATGGACAAGAAGCAACCTTGACGGCTTTCCTCGCGGAAGGATGGCAGTCAGGGTACCTTTATTAGCTTAACGCTACTGTTGCTGCTTGTTTGCCAAACCAAACCAAAAAAGTATCCTATAATAGGGGAAATCCCATAACCCATCAGCATCACGGGAAAATGTCCAAAAATAGTGGCAATCAATAAAATGGAATAGTAGATGGCCAGGGTAACAGACAGGTCATTTCTTTTGAAGAGAAACGGAAGTAATAACAAAAGTAAGGAACCGATTGATAAAACATAGAAACCCATTGAAATTTCTTTTGCTAAAGCAAGGATGTTTTCCACATATCTGACCGGTTCTAGGTTATCCAAGTTATACCAGGCGTAACCTATCATGATCAGGCTGAACAACAAGAATGATAGGTTGATGAGTTTGAATTTCCTGAACAGTAGAAAATAACCGGAGATGGAAAAAGCCGAAACCAGAGAAGCATCTGGTTGGAATAAAAAGATCAAGGTAATTAGCATGCTCAATGCAACGGCAAGTGTACGATTGCTAATCCTTGAAAGCTGTATCAATATCAAAGGAGAAACTATTAACCCTATGTTTATTTGAAAAGAATTGAGATTAATCCAGCGATGCACATTCATAATCCCATTGTCCAAAAAAGTGCATAAAAGCAAAAGTATTGTAACAGCTATAACCATTACGGGATGAATATTGGTTGTTAAGTTTGGCTTCTTATGAAAATACACTGCCATAATGGTCCCAAGGCAAACAAAAACAAGGTTTAACAACCACAGATGGACAGGCACCTCAAAATACCTCATCACCAAAACCCCTAGAATTGTTGCTAGAAGTGGCACAAGAAAGTCAATGGATGATATTAAACCAGATTTTTGCATTTTATAATATCTTGATGGCGAACACGAACCCCGCCTATTGGGTAAGAGCTGTCATGCAGTCGACTATCTCCTTTTTATACTTGTGTCGCAATTTTGATTATGTCAGTTTTTATTGTTTGAATATTTCAAGATAACTCCACCTGTATCAAGTTGCTGTGTTGAGATTAAAGATAAGTTCTTGGAAATAATGCCATTCCTAAAAAGTGGCCTTCCACTACCCAAAATAACAGGTGCAATACCTATACGGTATTCATCAAACAGGTTGTCGTTTATCAATGTCTCTGATAGGTTTGCACTGCCGAAAACATATAGGTCTTTTCCACCTTGCTCTTTTAGTTTCCGGATTTCACCTGAAGCGTTATCACTAATAATTGTCGTGTTGATCCATTCGGCCGATTTTAAGGTCTTGGAAAAAACAAGTTTGGGTATGCTATTCATAAGTCGGGCAATTTCCGGTTCGGAAGTTTCGGCTTCTGCTTTTGTCCAATATGCAGCCATACCTTCATATGTCACCCTGCCAAAAACGAGGTAATCCGCAGATTGAAGTTGTTCAAGGCTTAATTTTTCAAGTTCTTTTCCCCAAATAACATTATGAAACGATAAATCCCACTTTTGATCACCTTCAAAATATCCATCAAGGGTCATTACGTTCCACATTATAAGTTTTCTCATTCTTTTCATATCTGATTTTAGGAAAAATTAGAAAGGGTTTATTGGTTGTGTCTCGTTACATTTTATCCATTACAGGCACATCCTTTTGGTTTGTAGCAATTATATTCACGGGATATGCATGAATCTCCACAGGCTTTTCCTTTCTTGCAGATCTTGCAGCAATTTACGCTGTAAATTGGAGTGATATTTTCATTTGATAAAGGATTGGCGCTAAAGCCAGAAAACATAATAAAACCCACCATGGCGGTAGTATACAGGTATTTTCTCATAAAATATTAATCAACTTTTACTTTTGAATACGTTTATTAGTTTGCTTTTCACTTATCCCAACCTTTCAAAAATGAGGAATTGTTGAATACGAAAAGAAATCATCTTAAAAATAGTGTTTTTTCCTAATATTTTTAAGGTGGAAAAATAAAGCTAAACATATTAAAGGGACAGAACCAATGGCTCTATATTTATACTGAAAATTTGTCGAAAATTAATTCTTAAAAACCCTTTCCTTAGGCCATTGAAGGTTATCCCTTGATGGATAATACTTCTATTCATTAGGCAATTGGATCCGTTGTCCTCCTTGCAGGGGCGAAAAATTTTTCGCCCCTGCAAGGAGGACATTCAGCACATACACCTCTACCTTGACTCTTTTGAAGGGAACCATAGGCTCATTGAGGATATATTCCTTCAGTTTCTCACCAAAAACCACAATAATAGTGGGCTCATTTTTATTTTCGGTTTTTGCCTTCATGTTTTAGCTTTTAAGGTTTACACTTCTACCTCTTACATATTAGCGTAGTGTTTGGACTCAGTAAAACGCTGATAAATCTTTTATCATTTCAATACATCCCTGATGTCATCCGACTTTCTGAAAATAGATGCCGCAAATGGGCACAGGGGAACAATCTTAATATTTTTCTCTCTGGCCATTTCTACGATTTTATAAAGCATTTGCTTGCCTACACCTTTACCGTTAAATTCAGGATCAACATCTGTGTGATCTATGATAATTAGGTTTTTGCCAGCAATAGAATAGGTCATCATCCCTACACGTTTATTATTTTCACGTGACATAGCAAAGCCTTTTGTTCCATCATCTTTTAATAGTATTTCCATTTTAGTGTCTTTATACTGATTGATTTTTAAGTGGGATAACTTTTGTACCGATCAATTCAATGGATTTTAATAAGTGGAATAAATAACAAAAGATTAGGAAAGTGCATTGGGAGGAGGACTACCCGCTGGCCTGCTTTTATCTTCAGGCAAAGGAACATATTCTTTACTGTCCATGGGGGGTAAAACGATACGCCCTTGTTTCCAATCCTCTTTGGCCTGTTCAATCCTGTCTTTTCTACTGGAAACAAAGTTCCACCATATATATCTCTCACCTAGATGTTCACCACCCAGCATCATCAAGGTGGTCTGTTCTTTGGCTACAATCTTGGGATCAACACCTTTGGTGAAAACCAGTAACTGTCCGGCAGAGTAAATAAAGCCATTTACTTCGGCGCTACCCTTGACAATGTAGGCTCCGCGTTCGCTATGCCCAATAGGCAAGCCGAAATGAATACCCTTCTCCAATACGACATGTAAATAGAACATGGGGGAATGTGTTTTGACATTGCTTTTCAAGCCATAGGCATCTCCGGCAATCAATCGCATCCAAACACCTGTATCCGTAAATACCGGCAATTGTTCAGGTTTATAGTTATTAAAGGACGGATCATTTTCTTCATCCTTTTCGGGAAGCGCTACCCAAGTCTGTATCATTTCCAGTTCTCCTCCCGCCAGCATAGCAGGATCTTCAAACCGTTCGCTATGTGTAATGCCTTTTCCGGCAGTCATCCAGTTTACTTCTCCGGGAGTTATCACCTGCTCTATTCCTAGACTATCCCGGTGAGTCACATTTCCGCTGAACAAGTAACTTACGGTCGATAAACCAATATGGGGATGAGGCAAAACATCTAAGCTACTGATAGATCCCTGCGGCATATTTAATGGGCCACCATGGTCCATAAAAATAAATGGTCCAACCATCCTCCGAAGCTGATATGGAAGAATACGTTTAACTGCAAAGCCTTGGGCTATTTTAGCCTCTCTGGCTTCTATAACAATATCTAGCATAATCAATAATTAAACAATAAACTCTTTAAAACATCTCTGGTAACCAAATATACAAGTTCTATTTCAGTTCACAGTAGTGTTTATTTTTTCTGAGCGGTCTTTTTTTAGCGTCAAACTCAGTACCTACCCTATTGTTGAAAGCAGGTCGAAGGCAGAAACATTGTGCCTTTAAAAACTTCAAAACATAATTAAACGGTTGCAGGCAAAGCAAGCGGATACTAAGACTTATAATTTCTTAGTGGCCATAGTGCCCCTTTTCCTTACCATGCGGGGAATCTACTTTTTACCATCGGCCCATACGGGGGCGCAAAACCAAACGCTCATCCTATGCGTCGCTTGCGATTTCTAAACTTAACGTTGCGGGCTTTGCGTTTTCCCTTTGCGCTCGTGGCGTGAAACCAAGCCTCAACCTTGTCGTCGCTTTGCGGTTTCTAAACTCCTAAACCAGGCCGCAGGCCGAATAAACTTCTAAACATCCTTAATCCATTAATCAGTCCTGTTGGGAATATAGCCCAGCTATTCCAAACAGGACATTAAACCCTTAAACCAAAAAACGTTGCGCTCTTTGCGTTTTCCCTTTGCGCGCGTGGCGTGAAACCAAAGCCTCATCCTACGCGTCGCTTGCGATTGCTAAACTCCTAAACCAGGCCGCAGGCCGAATAACCTTCTAAACTACGCAGTTTAGAAGGTTATTTCCCGATAGCCGCTTCGCGGATCGGGAGGTTTAGGAGGTTAGCAATCGCAAGCGCCGCGTATGTTGCGGCTTTGGTTTCACGCCCCGCGCGCAAAGGGAACACGCAAAGAGCGCAACGTATTTTGGTTTAAGGGTTGAATGTCCTGTTTGGAATAGCTGGGCTATAGGCCCAACAGGACTGATCAATGGATTATGGTAGTTTAGAAGGTTATTTCCCGATAGCCGCTTCGCGGATCGGGAGGTTTAGGAGTTTAGGGAATGAAAAGGTTGAAGGATTGGATGGATTAATGGATTAACGTAAGGTACTTACTCTCCTTAATCTCTTAATCAGTCCAGAAGGGAATCTAGCGCAGCTATTCCCTTCTGGGCGTTAAACCATTAAACCAACCCGTGAAAAGGTTGATAGGTTGAATAGATTATAGGATTAACGTAAGATACCTCCGCTCAATAATCCATTAATCCGTCCTGTTGGGAATATAGCGCAGCTATTCCCATCTGGGCGTTAAACCATTAAACCAACCGGTGAAAAGGTTGATAGGTTGAATAGATTATAGGATTAACGTAAGATACCTCCGCTCAATAATCCATTAATCCGTCCTGTTGGGAATATAGCGCAGCTATTCCCATCTGGGCGTTAAACCATTAAACCAACCCGTGAAAAGGTTGATAGGTTGAATAGATTAAAGGATTAACGTAAGATACCTCCGCTCAATAATCCATTAATCCGTCCTGTTGGGAATAGCTGCGCTATATTCCCAGTAGGACTGATTAATGGATTATTGAGCGGAGGTATCTTACGTTAATCCTTTAATCTATTCAACCTATCAACCTTTTCACGGGTTGGTGGAATGGTTGAACGCCCAGAAGGGAATAGCTGCGCTATATTCCCAACAGGACAGTAAACCCTTAAACCAAAAAACGTTGCGCTCTTTGCGTTTTCCCTTTGCGGCCTCCGCGTGAAACCAAGCCTCAACCTTGTCGTCGCAAACTTTTCACAGGCACAATAGTCTTTAATGAAAGCAAGTAACAATGGACAATATAAAAGCAGTATTATTTGACCTCGACGGGACGCTGATAGATTCGGAATGGTTTTATTATAAGGCCTATAGGAGTACCTTGAGGCTTTATGGGCGTGAACTCAAAAGTGAGGATTGGCTGAAGGAGTTTGCCGGGAAAACGGACGGGCAAACTTTTGGGCTTTTGCAGGATAAGTATGGTGTAAGGGATGAAAAGGAGGTTTTCTTCGACAAGGTGCGGGAGTTTATAAAGATCCAACATGAGGAGGAAGCCGTGCCTTTGATGCCAGGGGCCACCGACCTGATTCATTACCTTCGGGACCAGCGGGTGGTGATGGCCGTGGTGACATCCAGCAAACGGGAAGTGGCCAATTACCACCTGGACAAAAACGGTGTCAGGCATTTCTTTTCGGCCCTGATCTCACGTACAGAGGTGCAGAACCCCAAGCCGCACCCCGAACCATACCAAATGTGCATGGAAAAACTCAATATGGCTCCCCAACACTGCCTGGCCCTGGAGGACTCCCCCACCGGTTCCGCCTCTGCCAGATCCGCGGGCCTGACAACTTTCGGAATCAATACCCATGAATCCATACGCAAATCTCTTGACGCGGACAGGGTTTTTGACAACCTGCATGAAGTGAGGGAGTTTTTGGAAAACTGGTAAATGAGATGGGTTAAGGTTATTTCCCGATAATCGCTTCGCGGATCTATGAATAGGTTGAAGGGTTTAACGGATTAAGGGATTAACGTAGGATACTTCCGCTCCCTAATCCATTAATCAGTCCAGAAGGGAATCTAGCGCAGCTATTCCCTTCTGGACGTTAAACCTTTAAACCAACGCGTGAAAAGGTTGATAGGTTGAATGGATTAAGGGATTAACGTAGGATACTTCCGCTCCCTAATCCATTAATCAGTCCAGAAGGGAATCTAGCGCAGCTATTCCCTTCTGGACGTTAAACCTTTAAACCAACGCGTGAAAAGGTTGATAGGTTGAATGGATTAAGGGATTAACGTAAGATACCTCCGCTCCTTAATCCCTTAATCTGACCCGGAAGGAATGTAGCGCAGCTATTCCCTACGGGGATTAAACCATTAAACTATCGCTCCAATATTTATCCTTATATTTGCCACCTAAATCCCCCTAAACCCCACCTTTGATGACACTCCCAAGTAACATAGCTCAGCTTCCCTCCTCTGGGGACAATAGGAACTTGATGCTGGAGATCAAGGCGCTGGAAGGTGAGTTGAACCGGATTCAGAAAGAGGTTCAGGGGCTGACAGGAATGATTCAGTCCAGGCTGGAGAAGGAAATCAGGAGGGTGAATGAATTGAAGGCTCTTTATAAGGAGCAGAAGAAAGCCAAAAAGGCCAAGCGCCTGGAGCAAAAAATGAGGGGCAAGAACTATCAGTCGCCCACTGGCGTGGTGATGCAGCATCACAGCCAATTCTCACCTGCCGAATCAAAAAAACCAGACATCGAGCTCAGGAAATTATACAAGGAAGCCATCGAGCAGTTTCATCCTGACAAGATGGGAACTTCAGGGGATAAGGATGCCCTCGAGCGCGCCACTGCTATTACCCAGGAACTCAACCGGATCTACCAAAATGGTGATGTGGATGAACTGCTGGACTTTTATCATGCCATCCTACAGGATCAGCCGGTTTCGGCTGCAGGCAACAGCCCTAAACTTCCTAAAGAGGATTGGGAATTTCTGTTACGAAGGAAAGGGTCTTTGCAGGAGAGGCTGGCTGAGGTAAAGCAAAGTTATCTGTACCTGGTGTTGATTAGCTACGAGGACCCGCTTCAATTTGTAAAGGAATTGAAGGAGCAGTTTCTGGAAAGGATCAAGGTACTGGAGAAAGAACGAGGAAGGGTTGAGGGATGTTGGATGTCCGATGTCGGGTGGAAATGTACGCGCCCAGCAGACGATTGGGCTTATAAATGGATTGAGGGTTTTAATGGATCGCTCCTTAATCCATTAATCAGTCCCGCTGGGCATCCTATGCAATTATGCCAGCGGGACATTAAACCATTAAACCACTAATTCGTCGCTTGACGTTTCCTCCTAGCGAACTTTGCAAGCAACTCTTGACGCCCATTGCGTGAAACTTCCCCTAGCAGGGCATTATTTTTGAAAGGTATTGCTAATTCACACACCACTTCACATTTGAGATGAATCAGAAAAGAATTTTTGGGCCCTTGCTTACACTTTTGGGCATTGGGGGGCTAATTTATGGCGCTATTTTGTTTTTGGATGAACAGCAGGGAGACTGGAAGACCACCTTGGTGTTTTTCGTCCTCGGACTGATCTTCTTCAGCTCCGGCCTGGGGCTGATAAAAAGGACGGATGACAAGTCTTAGAAAGTACGAAGGGAAATTGGTCACAAAGGACACCAAGTTCAAAAGAAGTACACAAAGGCTTCTTCGCAACAAATATTATAAATACGAAAGATAAAAACCTAGAGGATTATAGGTCAACCACGTACTTTTAATAATATAAGATGCTTGCCCGCTACGCCACGGCGCACAGGCGTGGCGGGAANATTGGGAATATAGCGCAGCTATTCCCAACAGGGCATTAAACCCTTAAACCAGAAAACGTTGCGCTCTTTGCGCTTTCCCTTTGCGCTCGTGGCGTGAAACCAAAGCCTCATCCTTGTCGTCGCTTGCGGTTTCTAAACTTCTAAACCAGGCCGCAGGCTGAATAAACTTCTAAACCATCAAACACAACTACCTCTTACCTACTTTCTCCAATATCAATTTGTAAAGATCTTTTACAGTATTTTCATCCTGACTAAATTCATGGGCTAGCTTGGCAAAATCCGGCCTTCGGTTTTCATTTACCAAAAAGATCAATTTATCAAGCAATAGGTTCAAACTCTCTTTATCCATATCATCCAGAGATTCATCATCCGATACGGAAGCATCAAAAGGGTGGAGCAAAATTTCTTTTTTTAGAATATCCTTCATGGCGATCTTCATGGAAGGATGCAGTCTTATATCCGCATATTCGGGAATGTTTGCCCCTAACTTCGCTACCGCCTCTACCATCTTATCATACCCCGCATCTGTCATTGCCGAAAGCACCATTTCATCTTCCTTCCAGTCTAAAAATAAAGTAGCAAAATGCGGGAATTCCCCGTACCTTTTCAACGTACAGATTTGAAAATCCTCGAAAGTCTTGACCTCAAAATCCTTATTAAGCCCACTTTTCTTTATCCCCTGAGTATTGCCAAATGTGACAATTTCAATCAGCTCATCTTTGCCGTGTACAGTAACCGGAATATTGGTAAAGGGCAATAATGCTGAAAATTTAAGAGGTACTTTCTGTACAAATTCTTGTAGCTCCTCATCCGTGGTGATGGCCGGGTTAAGCTCTGATGCATAAAAAAAGATGTCGTTGGGATCAAAACCTCTGAAGGCCCCTATTGGGCCATAAGTCTGATAGCATTGTCCATTGTCGGAAACCATACAGTAAAACATCAAAGCGTCACCATAATCCTGAGCCACTCCAGGACTATACATCAACAATTCTTCCCCAGTGAAGACATCCTGCATGTTAAAGAAATTAGGTGCGGGATTATCTTTTGCCAAAAGAAAAGCAAATCTATAAGGTTTCTGAGCGGCTTTCTGAAGATAGGAATAATCATGTGGCGCCCTATTTTTGACTGAAGAATGGTTTAGGTATTTATGGATCAGACCATTTTCCTTCAGGATTTTAAAAGTAATAAATTGGGCTTTCAATTCCCTAAATGTAGCAGGGGCCAGCTCCCGAAGAACATGCTTAAAGGGTTTGGCTTGCTGGTCAAACTGTTTGTCCAGTCTATCCTTACCTGCCCCATAATACATAATCCACTCCAAAATCTCCTCACCCTTACGACTATGGTCTACACAAAATTTTTCCAGTTGGTTAAAATCCATTGGTAGTTAGTTTTTTTTGTAAAAGTAAAGAATTTTTGACGGGAAGCCTTAGGTATGACGAAAATGGTGGGACAATGGGACAATACGGAAAATCGGAATCCTGAGCCTAGGTGGGGAGAATCAATTTACTCAACTGACCTCACATCGGAAAAATGGTATGTTTTAAAAGTCTTAAATTACGCCTACTCCCGAGGTTGAGCAACGAGAATAGGCATGGGTTAATAATAATACTTACTTATTAAACTTGATAAACATTCCCATTTTCTTCAACAATATACTCCTCAAAAGACCCATAGTATGAAATAGAATCCTTCGAAAATTTATTCATAATAGTATAATTAAATGCACCAACAATAGTCGCTCCTACACCAAAAGGTATTAATTTTCCTACAGCTATACCTCCTCTCTTAGTCCCATATTTTGTTAGAATAGTCGTTCCCACTCGTTGATTAATTTTCATAAAAATCTTCGCTGGAACATGCCTATTAAATTGAGCTACCGCTATTTTAGTACCAACCCTCACAGTTGCTGTTTTGGCCCCTTTTACAACTCCGCACCAAATTCCAAGTATTTTTACAAATTCTTGATTAAAATCTTGTTCTATATCTTTATCATATATGAGTGCAGTTCCATAACAAGTTGAAGCCATCCACCTAAACATAAGAGCTAAATCAGCCGAGATAGTCCCAGCCTCAATTGCAATTTGGGCAGCTGTACCAAAACCAGGAATAACACTAGGGAGTGCTGATGCAACACCAACAGATGTATATTTTCTTTTAATTTTTTTACCATAAATTTTTGCTAATTCATTTTGATTTTTACTTGGGTTGGCAATTTTCAACTCATTAATTTCTGCTCTAATACTTTCAAAAGAAGGTGCAACAGAATTTACCACTTTCATTAAATCCATAATCTTTAAATTAAATATATATAAAACACTAGTTTAAAACATCTTTTACCTGAGGCGATAAATTCACTTCTGATTTATTAGAAAAATCCAAACCTTTATCTGAATTTTTAACTACTTTTGATATTTTATCAGCGACCTTTGCTGCAAGTTTCATTATCGTTCTAATGATAAAAGAAACCCAAAACACCAAACTTGAAAAAACTAATAATAAAATTGAAGTTGCACCTCCTTCTGGACTGAAAAAATTAAACAAATTGTAAAAAGCAATGACAGCTGAAATAATTGCAACATATTTATACTTCTTACTTATTTCTAAAATTCTTTTTGAGTTATGATCAAAATATGCACTTATAGATTCTAACATCTGAATGTAGTTTAGTATGAATTATTTAATTTTGAATAGTTTAATCTCATAATCCGCCCTCTCCAATACCTCCCCCACCAGCTTCACATCCACCCCATGCCTTTCCACATTCCCCGGCACGGCCATCCAGTCTTCCATCCGGCGCTTGCCTTTGGAGATGTTGATGGTCCGGAGGGTGACGGCGACGTTTTCTGGGCAGTTGACTAGTTTGGCGATCTGCTCATTGGTGTAGCGGTCGCGGTATTGCATGAAGAGTTCCTCGGAAGAGCGGATGTGTTCATAGTCGTAGGGGTCGCCGCCTCTTAGCATCTTGCCGGTGTAGCAGTCGGTGTACAAAGCCACTCCCCCGCCCCGCTGTACGGCTTCGGCATGCATGCGGGCTTTGACACGGGAAAATTCCTTGTCGATTTCTGTTCGCATGTAAGGGCGGTTGGGATCAGGTTTGGTGAGGGTTGACATTTTGTTTATGGTTTATGGGTTAAAGTTTAAGGGGATGGCGGGTTAGATTGCTTCTCCCGACATTTATTCTCTGGAAACACAGGTGGTCGGGATCGCAATGACGGTTAATTGCTCCTCCATTTTAATAATGGAATTATCCCACCTTCACCACCTCCAGGTGGGCGGTGCTCACGGCGTTGGCTTTTCTCAGGTCCACGCCGTAGATACGCTGGAAGGCGTTGACCACTTCCTGGCCCCTGTTGTAGTGCAGGGGATAGTGGGCAGCGGAGGCCATCACCACGTCCACCTGCATGCCTTTTTCCAGGCGCACGCCGTTGTTGAATACAGGGAGCTTGACGGTTATTTTGTAGAGTGCCATGTTGGGGTATGGTTTATAGTTTATGGTTTAGAGGACTGAAACCAAAAATTTATTTACGTTAAAGACCGTAAGAGTAAAAGTTCATTCTTCTGCACCTGGTATTTGATCAAATATAATTTCACCCCTTATATTTTAGTAGTCCAATGAACAAACACGGGATTCGGGTGTACAAAGGGGGTGTTTGGGGGAACGAAAGGGGAGGTTGGATATGAAGTTTAAAAGTTTAATCCCGATCACCGCTTCGCGGATCGAGAGGTTTAGGAGTTTAGGTTCCACGCCATCCCCAGAACTTTGCGCCCTGTGCGTGAAACTGCCGCGATGAAGCCGTCACTTCGCGGTTTCTAAACTCCTAAACCAGGCCGCAGACCGCATACCCTACTAAACTACGCAGTTTAGAAGGTTATTTCCCGATCATCGCTGCGCGGATCGGGAGGTTTAGGAGTTTAGGTTCCACGCCATCCCCAGAACTTTGCGCCCTTTGCGTTATCCTTTGCGCCCTTTGCGTGAAACTGCCGCGATGAAGCCGTCGCTTCGCGGTTTCTAAACTCCTAAACCAGGCCGCAGACCGAATAACCTACTAAACTACGCAGTTTAGAAGGTTATTTCCCGATCATCGCTGCGCGGATCGGGAGGTTTAGGAGTTTAGTTGATGAAGGCCTGCCGGACAGGGCTCTTCAACACGTTACCTGGATCTCAAAGCTTCCTCCCCCACTCCACCAGTTGAAGCTTGTCCAGCGCCCAGCGCACCACCCGCAACCGCCGTCAGCTTTCTTCGTCGCCTCGCGCCTAAACGCCTAAACCGTCTCGCGGGAGGCACAGCCGACAGCGGACATAAACTCCTAAACTGCGGCGTTTAGTAGGTTATTCGGCCTGCGGCCTGGTTTAGGAGTTTAGTTGATGAAGGCCTGCCGGACAGGGCTCTTCAACACGTTACCTGGATCTCAAAGCTTCCTCCCCCACTCAACCAGTTGAAGCTTGCCCAGCGCCCAGCGCACCACCCCCAAACACCTTCAGCTTTCTTCGTCGCCTCGCGCCTAAACGCCTAAACCGTCTCGCTGGAGGCACAGCCGACAGCGGACATACACTCCTAAACAGCGGCGTTATTCCATATGGTAAGAAGGTTATTAGCCGATCATCGCTGCGCGGATCGGGAGGTTTAGGAGATTAGTTGATGAAGGCCTGCCGGACAGGGCTCTTCAACACGTTACCTGGATCTCAAAGCTTCCTCCCCCACCCAACCAGTTGAAGCTTGCCCAGCGCACCACCCGCAACCGCCTTCAGCTTTCTTCGTCGCCTCGCGCCTAAACACCTAAACCGTCTCGCTGGAGGCACAGCCGACAGCGGACATAAACTCCTAAACAGCGGCGTTATTACATATGGTAAGAAGGTTATTAGCCGATCATCGCTGCGCAAATCTATGAATAGGTTGAAGGGTTGAAGGGATTAAGGGATTAACGTAAGTAATCTCCGTTTTTGCCCCCTTGCCCCCTAAAGGGGGAATTAATTCACGTTTCCTTGATGGGATCCCGCCCGTAGGGGTGAAAAATTTTTCACCCCTACGGGCGGGATCCGACCCTGTGCCTTTTGCATCGCCTAAAAAAACCATCGGTTCCATCATCCGTGGATTCNGGGATTAACGTAAGTAATCTCCGTTTTTGCCCCCTTGCCCCCTAAAGGGGGAATTAATTCACGTTTCCTTGATGGGATCCCGCCCGTAGGGGTGAAAAATTTTTCACCCCTACGGGCGGGATCCGACCCTGTGCCTTTTGCATCGCCTAAAAAAACCATCGGTTCCATCATCCGTGGATTCAAAATCGGCGTGACCAAATGGTTTAGGAACGAAACCGACATTTACAACCCCTGGCAAAGAAATTACCATG
>NZ_JAHBGI010000027.1 GCF_018500185.1 Litoribacter ruber
TATCAGCGTAAACTATGGCCCAGTGACCTCCGTTTTAGACAATCAATCCCTCATTGAGGGAGTTTTTGGAAACAGCCCAGGAAAAGCGCAAGGTTGAACTGAATATCACGGGAGGGGATGAGATTTTAATGGAGGAGTTTGTGGTAAGGGGCAACCAAGTTGTAGACGAAGATGATGGGATCACAAGAATCTACGGTAAAGGAGACCATATACTTAGGGCGGCTGATTATCATGATGCCCATGAAAACTACACTATAGCCCAGTTCATTCAAGGAAGGTTGCCGGGTGTATCAGTGATACCGGTTAAAGATGAAATGGGGAACATAGTCATACCTCCCCAATTAACTTTTAAAATCCAAGGTGTATTTGTTCCTCTTACCAAGGGGAATCCTCCTCCCCCTCTGCTTTTTGTTAATAATCAAGAAGTGGATTTTGAGGAATTCAGTGCGATTAATCCTACAGATGTTTTGACTATAGAAGTGTTTTTGGCCGGACAGAGCAATGCCAGGTTTGGGTCTATAACCGATAATGGAATAATAGCTGTCTATACCAAAGGTGGAGGGGGATTTTATCAATCTGAAGGGGTGCTCCATATCAAATATTCAGGTTATTCAACTGCACGGGAATTCTATGTTCCAAAATATGACGAGGAAAAATCACCCAAACCAGACTTCAGGAATACTCTTTATTGGAATCCCTTTGTGGCTTGGTCCGGAAATGAAGCGGAAATCGACTTCTTCAACAATGATGTTTCCAATAGCTTCAGAGTGGTCGTGCAGGGAATCGATAAGTATGGAAGATTATCATACGCTGAGAAAATAATTGACTAAAAAAAACAGCCTTGGAATGATCCAAGGCTGTTTTTTATTTATAATATAGTGCTTTTTAAGCCACCTGCAACTTCTTAAACTTAGACTTGTCAAATTGCTGCATGGCGTATTTTTCGTCAATAACCAGCTCTTTAACTGTCTTGTCAGATGGCAATTCGTACATGGCATCTGTGATGATGGCTTCGCAAATGGAGCGAAGTCCACGGGCGCCGAGGTTGTATTCCATTGCTTTCTCCACTATATAGTCGATACCACTTTCCTCAAATGTAACCTTGACATTCTCCATTTCAAGCAGTTTTTCGTATTGCTTGGTCAAGGCGTTTTTAGGTTCGGTCAGGATGCTTTTCAAGGCGGCCTTGTCCAATGGATCCAAGTGGGTAAGCACTGGCAATCTGCCGATCAATTCCGGTATAAGGCCAAAGGATTTCAAATCAGGCGCTGTCACATACTGTAGCAGGTTGTCTCTATCCAGCTGGTTGAATTCGGTTTTCTTGGAGAATCCAAGTGGCTGGGTGTTGAGTCTGTTGGCAATATGTCTGGCAATACCATCAAAAGCACCACCGCAGATGAAGAGTATGTTTTCGGTATTTACCGCTATCATCTTTTGGTCTGGATGCTTTCGTCCACCTTGTGGCGGCACATTTACTACAGTACCTTCCAAAAGCTTCAATAAGGCCTGCTGTACGCCCTCTCCACTCACGTCTCTGGTGATGGATGGATTGTCTGATTTTCTGGAGATTTTGTCGATCTCATCAATGTACACAATCCCTCTTTCTGCCGCTTCTACGTTGTAGTCTGCCGCTTGTAGCAATCTGGTCAAAATGCTTTCCACATCTTCGCCCACATAACCAGCTTCAGTAAGTACAGTAGCATCTGCTATACAGAAAGGCACCTCTAAAACCTTAGCCAAGGTTTTGGCCAAATAGGTTTTACCCGTACCTGTATCACCCACCATTATGATATTGGATTTCTCAATCTTGATTTCATCATCAGTATTGATTTTTTGGTCCAATCTCTTGTAATGATTGTAAACGGCTACAGAAAGCACTTTTTTGGCGTCCTGCTGGCCGATCACATAATTGTTAAGGTACTCGGTAAGCTCCTTTGGTTTTTTAAGCTTAAACTTGAATTTCGAGTCGTACTTTTTGGTTTTTTCCTCTTCACCAAGAATTTGGTTAGCCTGTTCGATACAGTGATTACAGATATGCGCTGAAATCCCTGAGACCATTAGGTCCACATCCTTTTTATTCCTCCCACAAAAGGAGCATGTAACTTGAGCCATGGTTTATTTCTTTCTAACTAATACTTCGTCGATAAGGCCGTATTCCTGGGCTTCAGGGGCTCTCATCCAATAATCTCTGTCACTGTGCTTTTCGATCTCTTCGATATCTTTACCAGAATGAAGGGCAAGGATTTCATATAGCTCCTGCTTAAGGATCAAGATCTGGCGAGCTGTGATTTCAATATCGGAGGCCTGCCCCTGGGCACCGCCTAGTGGCTGGTGGATCATCACTCGAGAGTGAGGCAATGCAGAGCGCTTGCCTGCAGCACCTCCTGCCAACAATACCGCTCCCATAGAAGCAGCTAAACCGGTGCAAATAGTTCCCACTTCAGGAGCAATATATTGCATGGTGTCATAAATACCTAATCCGGCATACACGGAACCACCCGGGCTATTGATGTAGAGAAGGATATCTTTCTTGGCATCTACAGACTCCAAAAATAGCAATTGAGCGGTGATGATATTGGCAATATGGTCATCTACTTGGGTGCCCAAGAAAATAATTCTATCCATGATCAACCTTGAAAAAACATCAATTTCGCGGAAATTCGTAGGTCTTTCCTCAATTACCGACCTCGTCATGTTCTCGATATGGCTGGTATATTGGTCAAAAGCTGTACCGCTCACTCCCTGGTTATGAATGGCGTATTTTCTGAATTCGTCTTTGTTAATCATGCGTTGTAGTTTTAAGTCTATACAAAAATAAAAAAAGCCCTTAAAAAAGGACTTTTTATTAACGAATATATTAACAATTAGTTTGCCAAAAGCTCCTTGAATTGATCAAGGCTAATTTTTTCTTCTTTCATCTTGATCTTCTCTCTTACAAAGCCCAAAACTTTCTCGTTTTGTACTGAGGTCAGCATCTGCATGTAGTTCTGACCTTCGTTGCCTTTAAGGTAGTTGTCAACAAACATGTCCATGTTGTCTTCCATTTGGGCACCTAAGCCAGAAGAAGCCAATTGCTCACGGATCATTTCTTTAGTTTTCTCGATTACCTCTTCGTGCTCAGCTTTGATCTCATTGTCTTTGGCGATCTTGTTGGAGATCAATGACCAAACCAATTGCTTAGCGTACATAGGGTATTCCTTGGCGATATCTTCCTCGCTTACATTCTCATTGGCCTTGCCCAACCACTCTTTCAAGAAGGTTTCTGGCAATTCAATGTTAGCCGTATCTACTAATTTATCCTTGATTTGCTCTTCAGTGAAGGTTTTGGTTTCTCTGTCATAGTTTTCAGACATGATTTCCTTCACCTTGTTTTTGAACTCCTCTTCAGTGCTTACTTCATTTGGTCCAAATACTTTGTCAAAGAATTCTTGATCCAATTGAGCTTCCTCAGTTCTGTTGATGTTTTGAACTGTGAAGGTGTAAGTACCTGAAATTTCGGCAGCCTCTTCTTCTGACATGTCAAGTACTTCAGCAAGATCAGTTTTGATAGCTTTAGAAGGATCAAATTCAATCACCGCGCCTTTTTCAACACCGATGAATTTCTTTACTGATCTTCCGTCCATTTTAGATAGGGGAAGGGATAGAGTCTTCTCAAAAGAACCGTCAGCAGATTTTAAGTCCCCGTAAAGGAAGTCGTTTTCTTCGCTTACCTCAGGGTTGGTCATCTTGCCATACTGCTTCTTAAGGTTTTCGATCGCTTCGTTCATCACCTTGTCGTCCACTTCAATAGAGTAAGCGGTAGCTTCAAGAGATTCGTCAAGCTTGATGTCTACATCTTCAACGAAACCTATTTTATATTCGAATTCAAATTCCTTCTGGTTCTTCCAATCAATGTTTGCAGCACTTTCCACTACCGGAAGCGGCTCTCCCAAAATACGGAAAGGCTGTTCTTTGATATATTCATTCAGCGAAGAAGAAAGGATATCGTTGATCTCATCTACCAGCACAGAAGTGCCGTAAAGGTTTTTCACCATAGAAATGGGAGCCTTACCTGGACGAAAGCCCTTGATATTGGCCTTCTTGGCATAGTCCTTCAGTTTTGCATCAACTTTTGGTTGATAATCTGCTTCAATTAAATTAATTTTAATGGAAGCTTCATTTGCAGAATGCTTATCTAATTTGATTTCCAAGGTAGTATTGATTATAAGTTTCTATGAATGAACTAAAAACCCTCAACCTCGATCCTGAGTTGTGTCAGGACCGTGATCGAGGGTCTGTAAGTGCGGATGAAGGGACTCGAACCCCCATGCCTCGCGGCGCTAGATCCTAAGTCTAGTGCGTCTACCAATTTCGCCACATCCGCGTCTCTAATGTGAGTGCAAAGGTAATAAAGAAATTCTTTCTGGCAATAGTTAGAGGAATAAAATCCGATAAAAATTTGAAAAAAAATCACCCAACATACCGGCTCCAATTTGTGTTGGTTTACTATTTGTTTGAAAATGAGCTTCTTGTTTACAAGGTTTAAAAATATGCAAATCACCCCTATCAATAAAAAAAGTTTTGTTATAACTTCGATTATATGATTAAAGTAGATCTAGAGTTAGAAAGGAAAGAAATTCTAAAAAGATATAGGAAGTTATTACGGATGGCTAAGCCGGTATTAAAGCCAGGAGATGCCAAAATTATCAAGAAAGCTTTTAATGTATCCAGTGAGGCCCACAAGGAAATGCGACGCAAATCCGGGGAACCTTATATTTACCATCCTTTGGAAGTTGCTCTGGTCTGTGTGGAAGAAATCGGACTTGGCACCACCAGTATCGTGGCGGCCCTGCTCCACGATGTAGTAGAGGATACCGAGTGGGAGCTGGAGGACATCCAAAGGGAATTTGGTCCCAAAGTAACCCAGATCATTGATGGGTTGACCAAAATTTCCGGGGTATTTGAGTATGGTAGCTCCCAGCAGGCGGAGAATTTCCGAAAGATGCTGCTTACTCTTTCGGATGATGTAAGGGTGATCTTGATCAAACTTGCCGATAGACTTAATAACATGCGTACTCTGGAGAGCATGCCAAGGCACAAGCAGCTCAAAATTGCATCCGAAACCATGTATCTCTATGCCCCTTTGGCGCATAGACTGGGTCTATATGCCATAAAATCGGAGCTGGAGGATCTTTACTTGAAGTATACCGATACAGAAACCTACGATTTCATCTCCCAGAAAATAAGTGAGACAAGGCTATCCAGAAATCGGTTTATTAAAAACTTCATCGCTCCGATAGAAAAAGAATTGACCTCCCTGAATTTTAATTATAATATAAAAGGAAGGCCCAAGTCTATCTATTCTATCTATAATAAAATGAAAAAACAGAACATTCCCTTTGAGGAGGTATATGATCTGTTTGCTATCAGAATAATTATAGATACTCCCTATGAAAATGAAAAAGCGGATTGCTGGCAGGTTTACTCCATAGTGACAGATTTTTACAGGCCCAATCCCGACCGATTGAGGGACTGGATCAGTACCCCGAGGGCCAACGGCTACGAATCCCTGCATACCACCGTGATGAGTAACACAGGGCAGTGGGTAGAGGTGCAGATCCGAACCCAGAGAATGGACGATATCGCCGAAAGGGGATATGCTGCCCACTGGAAATACAAGGAAAAGGACTCTCCTGGTAAAGCAAGCAGGGGACTCGATGAATGGATCACCCAGGTGAGGGCTCTGATGGAGACCAATGACGGTTCTGCAATTGAGTTCATGGATGATTTTCGCAGCAACCTGTTTCATGACGAGGTATTCGTATTTACCCCTAAGGGTGACCTAAAAGTGTTGCCGTTTGGGGCTACTGCTTTAGACTTCGCATTCGACATCCATACTGAGGTAGGGGCAAAATGCATAGGTGCCAAGGTGAACCAAAAACTGGTAAGCATAAGCCATCCCTTGAAAAATGGTGATCAGGTGGAGATTTTGACCTCCAACAAACAGAAACCGAATGAGGATTGGCTAAAGTCGGTGGTGACTTCCCGGGCTAAGGCCAAAATCAAAGATGCCCTTCGGGAGGATAAAAAGTCGGTCATTTTGGACGGTAAGGAGATCGTCCAAAGAAAGCTAAAGCAGATGAAGATGGATTTCTCCTCTGTGGCAGTAGAACAACTGAGAGCTTTTTTTGAAACCAAAACGCCTAATGAGTTTTATTATAAGGTAGGGAAAGGGATAATTGATCCAACTTCGATCAAAAGCTTCAAGGAGTTTAAAGACAATAAGAAGGAGAAGAGCAAATCAGAGAGTGCGCATAAAATCGTCGATGAGCCTTCTTTTGTCAAGGAGATCAAAAACCTCAAAGGCCCAAGCCACGACCAGTTATTGATAGGGGAGGATATGGATGTGGTGGATTACATTTTGGCAAAATGCTGTAATCCCATCCCTGGAGATGATGTTTTCGGTTTTGTCACAGTCAATGAGGGCATCAAGATCCACCGTACCTCCTGTCCAAATGCCCTCGAGCTTCTGTCCAACCACGGAAATCGGGTGATAAAGGCCAGGTGGACGAGTCAGCAGGAAATTGCATTTCTCGCCGGCCTTAAAATAGTGGGTACCGATAGGGTAGGTTTGATCAATGACGTCACCAAGGTTATTTCAAATGAATTGAAGGTCAACATGAGGTCCATCACCGTGGATTCTGACAGTGGGATTTTTGAAGGTTCTATTAAGTTATATGTTCACAGTACTCAGCATCTCGACAACCTTATTAGAAACCTCATGAAGGTAAATGGCGTAATCAAGGTTACTCGCTTTGATTAGATGGAATCTTTTCTGGTTTTCTCATGTATATTTGTAGAAATAACAATCTAAATAACGAATGGCCCTGAACGAAACCCTCTTTGAGGAGGTGAAAAAAATCTTTACAGCCTATCTAGAGAACAAAAAGCTAAGGAAGACTCCCGAACGCTATGCGATTTTGGAGGAAATCTATGGTAGGGGAGGCCATTTTGATGTGGAGTCCCTTTACATCAGCATGAAAAACAAGAACTACCGCGTCAGTAGGGCCACTGTATATAATACGTTGGACCTTCTGGTGGAGTGCGACTTGGTGACCAAACATCAGTTTGGCAAAAACTTGGCTCAATATGAAAAGTCCTATGGGTACAAGCAACACGATCACTTGATCTGTACGGAATGCCACCAAGTGATGGAATTCTGCGACCCGCGCATTCAGAATATTCAAAATACGGTAGGAGAGGTTCTTAATTTTAATATCATCCACCATTCATTAATACTTTACGGAAATTGTAACAAGGAAAACTGCGAAAACAGACCTGCATATGAAAGTTAGCTATGACGCCATCAAAGAGGATGGCTTATTGATTTTGAAAATTAAAGGCGATTTAATAGGGGATGAAATTGGTCCCAGGTTGGTAGAGGTAGTTTCGGACGCAGTAAATGACAAGATTAAAGTTTGTATAATCGATCTAAAGGATGTGAGGTATATCAGTTCCAGTGGAATAGGGGTGCTGATTACCATGCTTACCAAGATGAGAAATGCCGACGGCGAAGTTTATCTCACTTCACCGTCAGAACATGTAAAGAAGCTTTTGATCATCACCAAGCTGAATAATATTTTCAATGTTTTTGATTCCGTGGAGGAGGCCAAGGAGAAAATTGGAGCTTGAAATATGGGATTTTAGTATTCTATAGAAGCCTTGTTTCATATGAAGCAGGGCTTTTTCAATTTTGGGGCAGTAGGTCTTCAGGGCAATTTGAAAATAATAAATACCCGTTTTTCCTTGTAATATTTTCAATGAATCGCAAACTTCACGCCTCAAAAGAAAATAATCTACTTCAAGATAATTATATAAAATATGAAAATGGACGTTCTTTTAGGTCTACAATGGGGTGATGAAGGAAAAGGGAAAGTGGTAGACTACCTTGCTCCAAAGTACAATGTGGTTGCCAGATTTCAGGGAGGTCCAAATGCGGGCCATACATTGGAGTTTGACGGTATTAAACACGTGCTGCATCAAATCCCGAGTGGTATTTTTAGAGAAAACCTGAAGAATATTATCGGTAACGGGGTGGTGCTGGATCCTGTGGTGCTTAAAAGAGAGATTGAAGGCCTTGGCAAATTCAACATGTCCGTCAATCAAAACCTCTTCATCTCTAAGAAAGCCACCATTATTATTCCTACCCACAAATTGCTGGATGCAGCTTATGAAAAATCCAGAGGGGAGAATAAAATTGGCTCTACGTTAAAGGGGATCGGTCCAACTTATCAAGATAAAATCGGAAGAGTCGCCTTGAGGGTAGGGGATATCTTAAGCCCTGACTTTGATAAAAAATACACTGAGCTTGTCAACAAGCATAAATCTGTCCTAGGATTCTATGAGTACGACCTCAAAGATCTGCCTGAGTTAGAAAAAGCGTTTTTCGATGCGGTTGAGTTTTTCAGAGGCTTAAACCTTATCGATAGTGAATATGAGGTAAACGAGGAGTTGTCAAATGGGCAAAGGGTTTTGGCAGAAGGAGCTCAAGGCTCTTTGTTGGATATTGATTTTGGAAGTTATCCCTTTGTGACCAGCAGCAGCACGATGACTGCAGGGGCTTGTACTGGTCTTGGTGTAGCGCCTTCGGTTATTGGGGAGGTCTTCGGTATATTTAAGGCGTACTGCACAAGGGTTGGTAGTGGACCGTTCCCTACGGAATTGTTTGATGAGGATGGTGAAAGGATGAGAAAAGAGGGGAATGAGTTTGGTTCCACCACTGGTCGTCCCCGCCGATGTGGCTGGATTGACCTGCCTGCTCTCAAGTACAGTATCATGATCAATGGCGTTACGCAATTGTTTATGATGAAGGCTGACGTGCTTAATATTTTCGAAAATATTAAAGTATGTACTCATTATGAGTTGCCAGATGGCTCAAAGATCGACAAGTTGTCATTCGAGATTTCAGAAATAGACGCCCAGCCGGTTTATCAAACCCTAAAAGGCTGGAACTGCTCATTGGCAGAGGTAAATAAGTATGAGGATATGCCTCAGGAGCTAAAGGAGTATGTTTCGTTTTTGGAAAAAGAATTAAATGTGCCGATTAAAATGGTTTCCGTGGGCCCTGATAGGACCCAAACGATTATGAAATGACCCCAGAACCGGCCTTCGGCCGGTTCTTTTTTTTGTCTCTGTGGAAACTTTTTGAGCGGCGATAAACTTTTTAAAGGTGATCTTCA
Source organism: Litoribacter ruber (assembly GCF_018500185.1). Lineage (GTDB taxonomy): Bacteria > Bacteroidota > Bacteroidia > Cytophagales > Cyclobacteriaceae > Litoribacter > Litoribacter ruber. The sequence goes on from NZ_JAHBGI010000027.1 coordinate 9,219, forward strand.
GGTAGTTTAAGAAAACCCGTAACTTTATTCTCTGCAAACTGTTGCCAAATCCATAAAGGTTGTGCACCTTTGCATTCCCAAACGAGGGGAATGAGAGCTGAAATAAGAAGAATAGATAAGATTTATCTTTGAATGTCCACTCAAAAAGAAATAAAATTTTATTTGAGATTGGTTTTGAAAATAAAATTTTTCTTCTCACCTTTGCAAACCCAATCGGAAAGAGGGGTATCGGAAGAA
>NZ_JAHBGI010000028.1 GCF_018500185.1 Litoribacter ruber
CCCGAGCAGCGTAGCGAATCGGGAAAGGCCACTTCGCGGAGAAAAATTTAAAGTTTGAGAAAAAAGTGTCAAGTAATTTAGGACATGACATTGCGCGCTACGCCACGGCACACAGGCGAGGCGGGTCCGATGTCGGATGTCGGATGCATGATGTCCGATGTCCGATGTCGGATGTGGGGGTCCGCGCCCAGCAGGTGCTTACCTGCGTAAGTATGACGTGGTTGTCCGTCCCGATCAGTAAAGTTTACCTCCCGGGGGAGGTAAGCTTTACTGATCGGGACTGGTTGTCTCTTCCGCTTCGCGGAATCAGTTGTCATTGTTGTCATTGTTCTACATAAGGCCAGTCACGTTTTGGACCGAAAGCCGCTTAACGGGAACAGGTACGGTGGTCTTTGACAAGCTGCGCTTGCAAAGGACCTTCGTAAGTAACTTACGCTCTCCCGTACCGAGACCCCACCCGTGAATGTTGTCGTTATGCGGCTTTCAGCTGTTCCCGTTAAGGGACTCTCATCCCGCCCGTGGGTGCAAATATGTAGAACCATGACAACAATGACAACGGCCCCGGGGAGGCGGAGCCGACCCACGGGGCGGACAACAATGACAACCACGGAATTACAACGAGACTAGAAGTGCGGGTACGGGGTGGCTGGTTCGTTGGAAGGGGGCTTTTGTTTGGTGTGGGGGGGTGTTTGTACAATGGGTTTAGGGGGATGAGGGGAAGGGATTATTTTTAGGTTTGAAAAGCCTTTATGAAGAGATTAACTAATGGAGAAATTTTTGTCTGCTCAGACGCACCTATCGGCTGATGTCCGCAAGTATCTGACCCCTGCGCTGATGGAGGAGCTGAGCCTTTTGCCCAGCAACAAGAAAATGGAGTTTTTGGAACTCTACCTGGCTCAGGCCAAATCGCTGACTTGGGCATATCTGGCCCTGGTGCTGGTGTTCCCGTTCCATTATGCCTATCAGGACCGCTGGGGCAAGCAGGTGCTCTTTTGGGTCACGGCCGGGGGACTGTTTGTCTGGTGGGCGGTTGATTTTTTTAGGATCCCGGGGATGATTAGGGAGTATAATGAGAATTTGGGGTTTAGGATTTTGGAGAGGTTGGAGAGGGAGGTTTGAGGTTTATGGGTTATGGTTTATGGGTTATGGGTTATGGGTTTCGCGCCCAGCAGGGGATTAATTACGTAATTAGGGTACGTGCCCGCCTGCCAAGGCAAGGCCGGCAGGGTTGTCTCTTCCCCTTCGCGGAATCAGTTGTCATTGTTGTCATTGTTCTACATAAGGCCAGTCACGTTTTGGGCCGAATGCCGCTTAACGAGTATTTGATGAGGGTCGCTTAACGGGAACAGGGACAGTGGTCTTTGACAAGCTGCGCTTGCAAAGGACCTTCGTAAGTAACTTACGCACTACCGTACCGAGACCCTACCCGTGAATGTTGTCGTTGAGCGGACTTTCATCCCCGCCCGTGGCTGAAAATAAATAGAACCATGACAACAATGACAACAGCCCAGGGGAGGCGGAGCCGACCCACTGGACGGACAACAATGACAACCACGTTGCTATTTACGGATCCAGATTTCTCCCCGCCCCGGCGGGCAAGCACTCCCTCCGATCGGTCGAAATGATGAGGGAGGAACGATGGGTGAAAAGACAAGGGATGGGTGGCGCAGTGCTCAGCGCGCCATGCCCAGTGCTCAGCGCTCCGTGCTCAGTGCTCAGCGCTCACCACGTACTCCCGGACCGCAGACTCGACCACGAATCTGGATGGGAGGATGAGCTGGATGGTGGTGCCCTCTCCTTGAACGGAATTGAAGTAGTACGGAGTTTCGACTTTCCCACGCATAAGATCCATACGCTCTTTGACCAGGAACGTACCCTTGGACTCATGCAGCTTCGGGGCTTGGACAAGGGGGATGCCCTGGCCGTTGTCTTTTACTACGCAGAGCAGGTTGCCCTCTTCAGTCAGGCGGAAGGTTAACTGCAGCTCAGGATTGGGGTGGTGGCGGTCAAAGGCGTGGACGAATACGTTTTCGATGAAGGGCTGCAGAAGCAAGGGTGGAATCTGCGTTTCCCGCACGTTGATCCTTTCCTCCACATTCAACAGGAAGGTGATTTTGTTTTCAACCCGCATGTTTTCCAGGCTGATGTAGTTTTCCAGAAACTCGATTTCTTCCTTTAGGGGGATGGTTTGCTGCGAACTGAAATAAAGGGTATTGCGGATCAGGCCGGAAAAGGATTGGAGGAATTCCGAGGCCGTTTCCACTTCGTTGGTCAGCATGTAATACTGGATGGAGTTCATTGCGTTGTAGATGAAATGCGGATTCATCTGGCTGCGAAGGGCCTCCAGTTTGGTTTCGGCTATCCGGGTTTCGATGGCTGCCTTTTTCTTTTCCTCCTGGGTGACTTTTCTAAGCCTATAGCGGTAAACACCATAAACGATCAGCACCAACCACACTCCTGCAAACAGGGTAAACCACCAGGTCATATAGAATGGCGGATGTATGGTAAAGGCCAGCAGGTCATGTATGCAATTGGTATCGCTGTGCAGATCCTGCACTTCCACCTGCACCTTATAATCCCCGACGGGCAGATAGGGCAAGGTAATTTTGGATTCTGCCTGATAAGGGCTCCACTCCCCTTCCGGCTTTAGGCGGTAGCGGTAGCGGAGTTTGCCTGGATAAGGGTGGCCATGGGAGGAAAATTCCATGGTAAGGGTATTTTCATCATGGTCTAAATCCAGTTGCTTTTGCTGGAAGACAAACCATTTGTACCCCCCTTTTTCATAGGGTTGGTGGTTGACATCAAAGCGGTGAAGGCCCAGGTTAAAGGTATAGGTTTTACTCTCCAACAGCCGGTCAAGTGCTACTTTGTAATACCCCTTATGCGTGCCCACCAGCAGCTCGCTGCCCACCACTTTGGCAGCGGTGAAAATCCTTTCCGTGAAGCCCTGCTCCTCGTCAAAAAACCTTACCCGGCCATCTTTATAGAAATTCAGGCCTTTTTCGGTGGCGATGATGAGTTGGTCGCCGTAGGATTCAACAAAAAGAACCGTGTTGCCTTGGATCACCTCCTTGTTGATTTTTTCCACGATGTGGAAAGAGGGTTCTTCCCGGGCCACAAATACCTCCCCAAATTCCGAGGCAATGACCATTTGCCCGTTTTTGGCAAAATGGAGCCTTTTCAGCTTGGCTTCCTCCCACTGTAGTGAATGTTGGAGGGATTGGAACTGCCCATCCTTATAATAAAACAACCCATGGAAAACGGAGGCTAGATAGGTCGCGTCTGTGCTGCTTTGGATACGGGCTATTTGGGCAGGATTGTTTGGCAGAGAGTTGGGAAAATAGGTATATACCATGTTCCCGGGATCATCATAGATCCGCGTGCCCCCGTAAAAGTTGGACTCTATGAGCTTTCCCCCAGGGGTGAAACCAATGTGGTAGGCATGTACGGGCACATAGGTGAGGATCTCTGCATTTTGGTTGAGTTCGAATACACCGATGTTGCTGTTGATCCAATAGTGGTCTCTATTGGTGTGCAGCTCGTAAAACTCTATATCCTCGGCCGGCAGGTCAAACTGCAGTTCAAAGAAATCATCCTCATGTTTTGGAAGCAGCCTGGCATTTTGGGAGATGTAGTCTTGCTGGAATTTTTTGAACCGCTCCAGGCCAACTTCATGAAGCCTGAGTTTTTTGGAAAGGGAAAGTCCCTTTTCGTGCAAGACGGCCTTTTGTCCGTTGATTTCTGCAAAGGCTTTTACTTTTTGGTCGGACAAGGATTTATAAACTATGGTTTCGTCCAAATATAGTTTAAACAGGCCTTCATCGTTGGAGCCCACATAAAGCACGTTTTCAAGTTTGTCGTAGGCCAAGGCCAGAATGGTTTTGGAGGCAATGTTGAAGTTGGCGCTCAGGTCCAGCATCTGCCCATCCCTGATTTCAAAGAGACCCCCGTCTTTGTTGAACACCCCCCATGCGGCGGCATAATGCTTGCCGGCGTTGGATTTGGCCAGGTCCCAGATCACGGACTGGCCAAAAGATTGGCTTGCAAGTTTTTTATCCAAAAAATCGGCCTCGCTTACGCTGCAGACCTGCCCCTTGTCAGCCATGAATATTTCCCCATCTTGGACCTTGCTGAAATAGACCAGCTGTTGGTCGTTGTGTTTTTGGCTGGCAAAGCCATTCTTCCTTTCCTTGATTTCAAAGGTTCCAGCCCCGTAGGTGGTATAGAAAATCCTGTTTTCCAAAAACAGGAAGGCAGACACATAGCTTCTTTCATGGTCCAGTTGGGAATCCAGGACGTTGGTGATTTCCTGGGTTTGCTCGTCAATGATGGAAACGCCGTTTTCGGTGCCCACGTAGATTTTCCCATCCCTATAGGCCAGTTTTCTCACCTTGTTGTTGATCAGGCCGTTGTTTACATCAAACACCTTGAACCTGTTGCCATCAAAAAAGCTTACCCCTCCCCCATAGCTTCCAAACCACATGTTGCCCTGGCTGTCTTCGGTGATGGCCCAGCAGTTGTTGAAGGCCAGCCCGTGGGATTCGTCAAAGTTGAGAAAATCACCGTTGCGCATTTTGGACACGCCGTTTTCGGTCCCGATCCACAGGACACCACGGGAATTGAAATACAGGGACCGGATGCCGTTGTTCGGCAGTCCGTCCAGGGTGGTGAAATGCTTGACAGGATGCTGCTGGGCCAGGATAGGCCAGGCCATTAGCAGCAGCAGCAAGGCGGCGAGAAACTTCTTAGCCAAAGCTTTTAGACTTTAATATTTTTGATGGTATTGGTGCCGGGATCCAGGGTCAGGCCGTCCTTGAGGTAAAGCTTGTTCTGTTTTTTATCATAGCGGACCACATTTTTGATGTTGAGGGCAAGGGACTTGCTTACCCTGAGAAACTGTTTTTCGGGATAGTTTTCCAGTACGGCCTTGAGGTTTTTGGACACCATCAGGTCGGTCCCATCGGTTTTGAAGATGGTGGTATAGCCCCTATCCCCCTTCATGTAGGCCACTTCATCATTATGGACAAATTCGATGCAGTCGTTGGTGGAGAAAAGCTGTAGTTCCAGTGATTCCGAGTTCCCGATCAGGGAGTCGAGTTTGCGGTTGATGTTGACCTCGTCGTGATATTCGATAAATTCCTCCACCTTGCTTTTGAGCAGGTATTGGTTGATGGGCTTGTGCAGGTATCCGAAAGGGCGCAGGTTGATGGCCTCGCGGGTCATGTCGTGGGCGGTGGTGAAGATGATCTCAAAATCCCGGTGAGGGACTTCCTGGAAGAGCTCGAAGCCGCTTCGGTGGGGCATCTGCACGTCGAGGAACACGAGGTCGGGGTGGCCGACTTCCCGCAGGTGGGTAAGGGCCTCATCCAGGGAGTAGCATTTTCCCACGATCTGGAACTGGCTGGGGAAGTTTTTTTTGAGCAGGATTTCGAGGGTATCCTGGGCGTGTTTTTCGTCGTCTACGATAAGGACTTTCATTTCGGGAGGGTATTAGGATTATTCTGGGATTGAGGGGCAAAATAATGAAAGAATGTTGAACTAAAAATTATATGGTGAAGAATTACATCTTCTCCGTTATTTCGAGGCTCTATATGTTGCAAATACACCCAATGCTATGACGATATGATTTCTCGCGGCGGCGCGGCGAAAAACGCTGCGACCGCTGCGAGAACTTTTACACGTCATAAGCACCTGAGCGCCAGCGGAGCGGAGCGGAGAAATCTGGATACGTACAACCTTCGGTGAGTCACGTGGTTGTCATTCCCGCCTGCTGGCCTTGCCTGGGCAGGCGGGTACGTCGTACTTACGTAAGTAACCTCCTGCTGGACGCGAAAATAGTGCTGTAACTCAACGGAATTAATGTCTAAACTTCATATATTTAATGAGGAGCTTCTACGAAAGTTATGTTCCAAAATTTTTAGAACTTTTTATGAGTTATTTTTTGTTATTTATGAGGCTTATTGGACGGAAGATTTTAGAAAAATATAGGACTATGATTTTGATAGAGTTTGAGGACCAAGAGGCAACAGTGGTATGGGCAGGAAACCATCAGGAATATGAATCGGTGTTTAGGAACAATAAGGTTACAATAAAAAAATGGTTGAGGAAAAATGGATGGATTCAATGAGATGGAAACAATAGGGGCTGACTTGAGGACGATTTTGAAAAAGGGAAGAATTGAGGATGAATTGGAATTGGAAAGGGCTCTCGGGATTGAGAGGAAGTTGCGGCTTCTTTCGAAAGAAAGCCCTGACTTAAAAAAAACGAGATCAGATCTCCGGGATTTGATTGCAATGTATGAAAAAGAAACCTGGGCTGATCAAGAAGTAAATATTTCCAAGATAGAGGCCAGCGACAAGGCCGAGGAATTAGTTCAAAAGGAAAACCTATTTATAGAGAACAGAAAAAAGCTTATTAAGCAAAAATTACAAAAGCATAGTTTGACCCAACAACAGCTTGGGCAAATTCTCGGACATCACAAATCTTATATTTCTGAACTCATGAATGGGATCAGTCCTTTTTCCATGAAAGATTTGATCATCATCCACAACCTACTAAAAATCAAACTTTCGGATTTGATTCCTACTGCTTTATCCCTGGAAGATAAACAAAAACTAAATACAAGAATTAAGGAGCTGGGATTGGAAAAAATGGTTTAGATCTCTATTTCTGGATTGGTGCTGTGCACATCCGTATTGGTTTATGGTTTATGGTTTAAAGTTTATGGCTTAGGGATGGAAGGAAGCTCCCGCTGTGCATCAGCGCCGGATAATTAACCCTGACTGCCAGGCAAGCTCTAAATCACCACGATACACTTGATTGTCTTCACTTAGTTTCCTAATTTTATCAGGTAACTACTACCTGAAATATGTTTGATAGCGATTCGCGGTATGCCGCCCTGAAATGGTATAGGAAATTACGGTTGGGGTGGATTTTTAATACTTCTACCTTTATTGGCAATTTTGTGATCGCCTTGGTGGTCACTTATTTTTTTGATGGGCTGGGCTATGGGGAGGCGGTTAATTATGTGTTTTTCCTCTCCATGCTTTCCATAGGGCTTTGGGTGACCGAGGCCATCCCTCCTTTTGCCGTTGGGATATTCATCATTGCTACCCTGTTGCTTGGATTTGGAACCGACTATATCATAGAGGAAAGCAGTCCCGTGGACCTCTATGTGGGCACCTGGACGAGCAATGTGATCTGGCTGTTGCTGGGTGGGTTTTTCTTGGCCGAAGGGATGCGGGTGGTGGAGCTGGACCGCTCACTGTTTAGGTTTACGATCCGCAGGTTTGGAAGCAAACCCGAGCAGCTGCTGTTGGGCTTGATGTTGACCACCGGGGTGGCCAGCATGGTGATGTCGAATACGGCCACCACGGCCATGATGATTTCGAGCATCATTCCCTTGGTACACCTGATGGGCAAAAAATCGCCTTATTCTATAGCTTTGTTGACCGGAATCCCCGCCGCGGCATCTGTGGGCGGAATCGGGACCATCATTGGGAGCACGCCCAATGCCATAGCTGTGGGTGCCCTTGCCGAAAAGGGCATCAACCTCACCTTTATGGATTGGATGATCTTTGGGTTTCCGGTGGGGATTTTCCTTGTGCTGGCTTTTTGGAAGTTTCTAGTCTCCCGCAACCATATCAAAGGCTTGGAGATTGATCTTTCCAAGCTCCCCAAAAGCACCGACAAGGTGGATCCCTTCAAGCGGAAGGCGGTGATCTTCACCCTGATTGTCACCATCCTGATGTGGCTTACCGAGCCTGTTCACGGCATTCCTGTAGCCGCTACTTCTGCCGTTCCGATTGTCTTGCTCACCATGACTCAGGTCATCATGGCCGATCAGGTGCGCACCCTGCCATGGGACACGCTAATGCTGGTGGCCGGTGGTCTGGCCTTGGGTATAGCCTTGGTGGAAGTGGGCCTGGCCGACATTGTCATGAACGAGGTCAACAATCTTCCGATTCCGACGTTTGGAATCGCCATTGTGTTCAGTTTGGTGGCGGTGCTGCTTTCAAACGTGATGAGCAATACGGCCGCCGCGTCAATCCTTGTTCCTCTCGGCCTATCGCTTCCGGGCCCTTATGCGGTGGCTGTTCCCTTGATCGTGGCGATCAGTTGTAGCTGCAGCCTGTTGTTACCCGTTTCGACCCCGTCGAATGCGATCAGCTATGCTACGGGGTTGATTGAGCAGAAGCAGTTTCGCCCGGGAGGGCTGATGCTTATCCTCCTTGGCCCGGCCACGGCGATGGTGGCGGTGATGTTGTGGAGTTTGGTGTTTGTGTAACTAAAGTTGTCCGCTCCGCTGTTGTCCACCCCGTGGGTCGGCCTCCCGCGGGAGGTAAACTGCGCCTTCCCGGGGTTGTTGTCGTGGTTGTCATTGTTCTACTTAGACGCCCAGCAGGGGATTACTTAGGGAGGGATGAAGGCTGCCGTACCCCAATCTTCTTTGCGGTGCCCACCTTCATCCCTCCCTATTCTCCCGCGAAATAGAACAACGACAACTCGACAACAGAGGACNGATTACTTAGGGAGGGATGAAGGCTGCCGTACCCCAATCTTCTTTGCGGTGCCCACCTTCATCCCTCCCTATTCTCCCGCGAAATAGAACAACGACAACTCGACAACAGAGGACCGCAGGTCCAGGACCACAGTCCCGAACAGCGAAGTTTACCTCCTCGGGGGGGGCGTCTTCGGGACCGACAACCACGGTACTCATTTGTTGTCAGGGTTGTCGTGGTTGTCCACCCCGTGGGTCGGCCTCCCGCGGGAGGTAAACT
>NZ_JAHBGI010000029.1 GCF_018500185.1 Litoribacter ruber
TTGGGCGTGGAATTCCACCGACAGGTTCCCATTGATAATTTAAGCCTTGAACCATAAACCAAAATGGCAGCTCGAGAAGCCTGGAGGGCTTCAATGTGAGTAACCATGGGTGAATCCCATGGCCTGTCGGCCCCTCTTTTTTGGCAACTCTGGAAGAGTTGAATATCTGCCAGCCTCAGTTTTAAGCCATAAACCATAAACCAATCCGCAGAATCACGGGGTAGATTTCATGCCGCTATCGCGGCGTTTATGGGTTATGGTTTAAAGTTTAGGGAATGAAGCTTGCCAGCCTCAGTTTTTAAGCCTTAAACCATAAACCATAAACCATAAACCAATCTGCAGAGGACTGAAGGTTTCCATTAGAAAACACAACTTTGGCCACCATCCCCAGCAAGACCGCCGCGACCTCGAGGCCATCCTCGGGGAATTGTTCGCGTCAAGACATCCCCCTTAATCCACTAGGTAGGTTAAGAGGTTTATTTCCTCCTCTATCATGGCGTTTTTAGAAAATAGTCATGCGGAATTAAATTGTTTTAATAATTTGCTTTTAAAATTACATATAGTTTCGTCCCAAATATTTGCTAAATTTGGGACGAGATCAGATGATGTTCAATCGAATTGTCTATAATCGATGGAGAGACCACAAGTAGAAAATAAAATTGCGAAAGCACTGAGCGCATACTCCAAAGGAAGTGTTTTATTTGTGGATGACTTCCTTGATTATGGTAAACCAGAAAGTGTAAAGAAAGCCTTGTTAAGGTTAAAGGAAAAGGAAATACTTGTTCGATTGGCTCATGGCATTTACCTCTATCCCAAAATTGACGAGGAACTAGGTGTTCTTTTTCCCTCAACCGAAGAAATTGCTAAAGCTATTGCCAGAAGGGATAAAGCGAGAATTGTTCCGACGGGAATTCAGGCTTTAAATAAATTGGGTTTATCTACTCAAGTCCCTATGAAAGTGGTTTACCTGACTGACGGAGCGGCAAGAACAGTTAAAATTGGTAAGCGAACCATCACCTTCAAAAAGGCAAGCCCTAAAAACCTTTTGCCCAAAGGCGAAATCAGTAGTCTGGCCATACAAGCACTCAAAACTATTGGCCAAGCTAAGGTCGATGAAAAAACTACTGCAAAAATCCAGACTATTCTCAAGAATGAGAAAAAAGAGAACATCAGTAATGATGCGAAACTCTCACCAGCTTGGATAAACAAAATATTAATGGGGGCTATTTGATGAATACAAATTGGCTCACACTTTCAAAAGAAAGAAGGGTTGAAATCCTCAACCAAGCAACAGAGTTAACAGGTTTGCCAGCCATAGCGATTGAGAAAGATTGGTGGGTGACGCTCTGTTTAAATGCTTCCTTTTCATTGCCATTTAACGAACACCTTGTATTTAAAGGGGGAACTTCATTGAGTAAGGGGTGGGATTTGATAGAGCGTTTTTCAGAGGATATAGATTTGGCAATTGACCGTAAACTTTTTGGATTTGAGGGGGACATTAGCAAAACCCAAATCAGAAAACTCAGGAAACTATCGTGTGAATTCATATCAACAGAATTTCTCAAAAGCTTAACTCAAACTTTGACAGATTGGGGAGCAATAGCAGATTGTAAGCTATTGGCCCAACCAGTCAATGACTCGGACAAAGATCCACAGGTAATAGAAATTTATTATAATTCTGTAGTTGACACTTCTCCATATCTACCTCAAAGAGTTTTGATTGAAGTTAGTTCTCGCTCTTCAATAGAGCCAATAGAGAAACGTGCAATCAAATCTATTTTGAGCGCCAACTTTCCTAAACTGAGTTTCGCCACTGAATCATTTGAGGTTCCCACTGTTCTTCCACAGCGAACTTTCTTAGAAAAAATTTTTTTGCTTCATGAAGAATTTTCTCAAGAAAATGACAAAATCCGTATTGACCGACTTTCAAGACATTTGTATGACTTGGTAAGATTAATGGATACCGAATATGGTATTGAAGCACTTCAAGAGAAGAAACTATATAAGAGTATTGTGGCTCACCGAGAAAAATACAATCCGCTAAGGGGGCTTGACTACAGTAATCATACTCCAGATAAAATCAAAATTGTCCCACCTACTTCAGTTTTTAAGGAATATGAAAATGACTATTCGGAAATGACAAAGTTCATGATTTATGGGGATGCTTTAACTTTCAAGAGACTAATAAAGAGAATCAAGGAACTGCAATTCCGTATAAATAATATGAAATGAATAGCTTCCCAGCAAAACCTCCGCGACCTCGAGGCCATCCTCCAGCATTTCCAATTCCTCCACGAATCCTTCGCCATGCAGTCCCGCAACATGCGTGATTTCGTGGCTGAGGCACAATTGGAACCGCAAAGGACGCCAAGAAGCGAAACCTCTTTCGTCATTTCGCCTAGTCCCGAGCAGCCCCGAAAACTTTCGAGGGCGAATCGGGAACCGACCGGAGGGAGTGCTTGCCCGCCGTGGCGGGGAGAAATCTAGACACGTACAACCTTCGGTTAGCTTCGTGGTTGTCCGCTGCGCTGTTGTCCCGCCATTGGTCGGCTGCGCCTCCCCGGCTAAGTTGTCATGGTTGTCATTGTTCCATGTCAGGCCAGCCACGTTTACTGCTGAAAGTCGCTTAACGACAACATTCACGGGTTGTATTCTCGGGAAGGGTGTACATAAGTTACTTACGAATTTCCTTTGCAAGCGCAGCTTTGCAAAGACCACCGTACCTGTTCCCGTTAAAAGACCCTCATCAAATTCCCCTTAAGCGGACTTCGGTCCAAGACGTGACTGACTTAAGGTGGAACCCTGCCGGCCGGCAGGCGGGAATGACAACTATGACAACCGAGTCCGCCGTGGCGGAAGGGACAACCAGTCCCGGTGAGCGGAGCGAACACGGGACGGACAACCCTGCCGGCCTTGCCTGGGCAGGCGGGCAGGTCTTTACATTCGTAAGTAATTCTCCTGCTGGGCGCGGAAATCCAAAAATAACCCACAAAACCCAAAACTTTCTCCCCCTGAATTCATTACCTATTAAACAGCTAACACTATGATAGACAAATTGATACAACAAGTGAGTCCCGAGCTGCTGGGGAAATTCACCAGCCAGTTTGGGCTGAATGCCGACCAGGCGGGGAAGGCGGTGGAGACGACCAAGGAATCCCTTCAGGGTTCTGTGGTCAGTGAGTTCACCAAAGGAAATGTAGACGGTTTGCTCTCGGTGCTGAACAAGGGTAGCGGGGCGGCCGGAAACACTGTTTTTGCCAACATGGCCAATAACCTGACCGGGGATTATGTCAAGAAACTGGGGCTCCCCGACGGCATTGCCGAACAGATGACAGGTTTTGCCCTGCCATTTATCCTGAATAAGTTCACCGGCCAAACCGGCGGCAAAGTGGACAAAGCCGATCTCACCAAATTGCTCGGCGGGGCTGCAATGGGTTCGGTGAAGGATAAAGTAGGAGGGTTTTTGAAAGGCTTTGGAAAGTAGGTGTGAGACTGGGAACTGAAGGGGGAAACCGCAAAGCAAACAGGTGCGAAATGGAAAAATAACCACAGAAGTGAAAAAAACCACAGAGGACCAGAGGGCACGGAGAAAAGAAGAAGTACTTGGTACATAGTACTTGGTACGACAGAACATATAGACCGGAGACCGAAGACCGAAGACCGGGGGAAATAACCGCAGAGAAGCTGAGGGCACGGAGAAAAGGACTCCGGTAAGTAGTAAGGACAATGGAAATATTTAAAACATAAGAGGGCTAAGAACAACCTCAATGGCAAAAAGTGCTTGGTACCTGGTACTTAGTACTTGGTACAACAAAAACCATGGATCAATCTCAACAATTCCATCAGCATATTCAGCAAGGCTATTCCACCAAAGGGGATTATTTTGTGATCGGAGGGGGGATGCTGGGGGGTGAGGCGGTGCCTGATACCCAGGTGAAGATCCCGCTCAAGACGCTCAACCGGCACGGACTCATCGCCGGTGCCACCGGCACGGGCAAAACCAAAACCCTACAGGTGATCGCCGAACAGCTTTCCCTGAAAGGTGTCCCCTGTGTGCTCATGGACCTGAAAGGTGATCTTTCCGGTTTGGCCCGACCGGGAGCCAGCAACGATCATATTGTTTGGAGAAGCGGGGCTGTTGGGGTGCCTTTTGAGGCCACGGGCTTGCCGGTAGAATTTATGACTATCAGCAAGGAGAGGGGCGTAAAGCTCCGGGCCACGGTTTCCGAGTTCGGTCCCGTTTTGATTTCCCAGATCCTTGAGCTCAATGCCACCCAGCAGGGGGTGATCGCCCTGACTTTTAGGTATTGTGACACCCACCATCTTCCCCTGCTGGATTTGCGCGACCTCAAAAAGGTGCTTCAATATGTTATCAATGAGGGTAAAGAGGAAATCACAAAGGAATACGGCGCGGTCTCGGGCGCCACGGTGAATACCATCATGCGCAAGATCATTGAGCTGGAGCAGCACGGTGCGGAGGAGTTTTTCGGGGAACGATCTTTTGAGGTGGAGGATTTTGTGCGTGTCAGGGATGGAAAAGGGGTTTTGTCCATCATTAGGCTGACCGATATACAGAACCGGCCGAAACTTTTTTCCACTTTCATGCTGAGTCTGCTTTCCGAAATATATGAGACCTTTCCCGAGGTGGGGGACCAGGACAAACCAAGGCTTTGTCTGTTTATTGATGAGGCCCATTTAGTGTTTGCCCATGCCTCTAGGGACCTTGTCCAGAAGATCGAGTCCATCGTGAAGCTCATCCGCTCCAAAGGCGTCGGGGTGTTTTTCTGTACCCAATCGCCCACGGATGTTCCCGATGCCGTATTGGGGCAGCTTGGCCTGAAGGTACAGCATTCCCTTCGGGCTTTTACGGCCAAGGACAGGAAAGCCATCTCCAAAACGGCAGAAAACTATCCGATTTCTGCCTTTTACGACACCAAGGATATCCTCACGGCCATGGGCACGGGGGAGGCCCTGATTACGGCCCTGAGTGAAAAAGGCCACCCGGCACCCCTGGTGCATACGCTTTTGCGGGCGCCTGTTTCCAGGATGGACATTCTCTCTGATGGGGAAATAGAGGAGGAGGTAAGGAATTCGGAACTTGTGGGCAAATACAACCAGTCTCTGGACCGTGAAAGCGCCAAAGAAATCCTGGACCAAAAGATCCTCCGTGCCGAGGAGGCCGCCCAAAGAGAGAAGGAGCAACAGCAGAGCCAGCCCCAGCCGTCCCGGTCCCAGCCCAGCAGCTCCCGGCCAAAGAAGAAAGAATCCATGGCCGAGCAGATCAGCAAAAACACCATGGTTCGGCAGATCGGAAGAACCATTTTCAGGGAGCTGACCAGGAGTTTTATGGGTACCCTGACTGGGAAGAAATAAATGTAGTGGTTGCCCTCTTTATGGGCCACCGTAAATAACTCCCCCTTTGAAGCGCCTGTCCCGAGCAGCAGAGTTTACCTCCCGGGGGAGGCGAATCGGGAGGGCAGGGGGGATGTGTAACGGTAATAAAGTGGATTATTATTCTCGTCCCGACATCCCCCTTAATCCCCTGCCGATCCACTGCGCTACTCGGGACTGTAGCTTCGAAGGGGGAATTGAGTGCGGCTGAGAGAATTGTTCTCGGAATTAAACTTTTTAGATATGAAAAATAGAATTCTTCCCTACCACCCGAAACTTAAAGCCCTGGCAAGAGAGCTCAGAAAGAACAGTACTTTGTCCGAGGTACTGCTCTGGATCCTGATTAAGAACAAAGCGTTGGGCGTGGAATTCCACCGACAGGTTCCCATTGATAATTTCATAGTGGATTTTTATTGCCATGAATTAATGTTGGCAATAGAAATAGATGGAAATACTCACGAATATGAGGAAGTGGCTGTAAATGATACCCGAAGACAGCGNCATAGTGGATTTTTATTGCCATGAATTAATGTTGGCAATAGAAATAGATGGAAATACTCACGAATATGAGGAAGTGGCTGTAAATGATACCCGAAGACAGCGGATCTTGGAAATGATGGGAGTAAGGTTCCTAAGGTTGAATGATTCCTTTGTAAAAAGGGATATGAATGCTTGCCTGGATATTATTTGGAATAAAATTGAAGAATTGCATGGAAGGTAATGTCCTTGCTCCCCCCGTAAACAACTCCCCCTTTGAGGGGGCACCGTAAATAACTCCCCCTTGGAAGGGGGGCAGGGGGGATGTGTAACGGGGATAAAGATCCTCGTCCCGACATCCCCCTAACCCCCTTTAAAGGGGGAATTGTTCACGTCTCGACATCCCCCTTAATCCCTCCCGATCCACTGCGCTACTCGGGACTGTAGCTTCGAAGGGGGCATTATATCCGTGAAACATCCGACAATTTTTCCCTATAATTGTATATGATTGAACCCCTAATCATAGCGCTTGCCTATGGGCTCACCACCTATACCAACCATTCCCGCCCGCAGCAGGAGCGGAGGGTGCTGCATGCTTTGATGGGGTACCACCTGCTATTTACTTTCGCCTTCACCTACTTCATCCTGAAGCACGGCGGGGATGCCCTGGCCTACTGGCAGCTCAGTACCAACGTGATGGATGCCCCAAGCGTACGCTGGATGGACTATTTCGGGCTGAGCACCAGGTTTGTGCAATGGCTCAACTTCTGGCCCCACCACTGGGGCTGGTCCTTTCTGGGGATGAATCTTATTTACGGACTCATGGGTTTTTATGGGGTGAAACTGCTTTACCTGGCCCTGTTCCAGAGCCCAATCCAAAATGACAAACCGGGCAGCTTCCTTTCCCGAAACTGGTGGCTGGTCCTCTTCCTGCCCAACATGCACTTCTGGACTGCCGGGCTCAGCAAGGAGGCCCTGACTTTAATGGGATTGGGCTGGGTGTTTTTTGGCTTGAGGTTTTGGAAGAGCTCCGGCTGGCAATTGCCCCTCGCCCTAGGCTTCCTGTTTCTTGTCCGACCGCATATAGGTTTCCTGATGGCAGGGCTGGTTTTCCTGTTCTTCCTCCTGGAACCTACCCTTGACCGGCGCTGGAAAACCGGGATTGCAGGGGTAGGGGTGTTGGGGCTGGGATTGCTATATCCCATTTTGACAAGCTACCTCGTGATCGAGGATTTCAGCTGGTCCTCATTGAAAACTCTGATGGACTTCCAACTTGATTTCCTGCACGGGGCCGAAGTGGGTTCCGCTGTGGACATGCAGCAATACAACCTCCTGCAGCGCCTCGGAACCTACCTTTTCCGTCCCCTGTTTTTTGATGCCTACAACCTGCAGACCTATTTGGCCTCTGTGGAGAATTTGCTTTTTGTTGGGCTGAGCGGGTATGGCATGTACACCTGGAAAAAATCAGGTTTCCCCTCCATTCCCCCCATCTACTGGATCGCCCTGCTCTTCTTTCTCACCACCACCTTCCTCTTCGCCAATTCCCTGGCTAATCTGGGCATCATGATGCGCATGAAGAGTTTTTGTGTGGTGTTTTATTTGAGCTGTATACAATTTAGGCTTAAGGTTTAAGGTTTATGGTTTAAGGCTTATGGTTTATAGATCCTAGCGACGCCAAGGGATACGGGGTGGCAACTTTCAGCTACCTAAACTCCTTACCCTCCCGCCGCGCGCCAGCGCCGGGATTAACCTTCTACACTACGGAGTAAAACGTCCTATGTACTTCTATTTGGGGCTTACCAAAATTTCCGGTATATTAAAAGATTAATTCATTCCCAAAATTTAGCCAACAATCACCATGACCGGACTATTGAAACGTAGAGTCCTTAATAAAGCCGCCTTTTGGATAAGTTACATCAAACTCATACCCTTATTAAGAAAAGTAAACAAATCCTCCTTGATTATTGATTGTGGGGCAAACGTGGGAGATATCAGTGCCCTGTTTTTAAAAAAGAATGCTTCCGTCATCGCCTTTGAACCAGATCCCATCGCCTATAAAATGCTGCAAACCCGATTTAAGGATGAAAAAAATATGCAGTTGATCAATAAGGCAGTTGACCATCAAAACAGCGTGGCCAAGCTATATTTTCATATGCACCAACAGGAAAGTGGCAATTCAGCTTTTACCGTCAGTTCCTCCATCATTGGGGATAAGAAAAATATTAACCTACAAGACAGCATTGAGATAGAAACAGTCGATCTGGACAGTTTTATTTCCAATTTGGATCAGCCGGTGGATATTCTTAAAATGGATGTGGAGGGTGCCGAGATTGAAATCCTGCACAAGCTTATCCAAAATGAAACCTACAAAAAAATAGGTATTCTTTTAGTGGAAACCCACGAAACCAAAATCCCGGGACACAGGGAGAAGGTTGAAGACCTGAAAGCCTTGATCAGCCGGAAGAAAATTGAGAATATCAAGCTGAATTGGGTTTAGGTTTATGGTTTATAGTTTATGGTTTAAGGCTTAAGGTTTATGGTTTATAGATCCGAGCGACGCCAAGAGATGCGTGTGGCAACCTTCAGCTACCTAAACTCCTAAACCTCCCGTCGCGCGCCAGCGCCGGGAATTAACCTTCTAATCTTCGTGAATCAACTTTCATCCCCGCCCGTGACTGGCCTGACATAGAACAATGACAGCTCCGACAACCCAGGTCGGCGCAGCCGGCCGAGACAACAGCCCGAAGAGCAGAGCGATTTTGGGCGGACAACCACGAGGTAAAAAACATATGTAAAACCTTCCAAGTCAATTAAATATCACGAGACTTGGAAGGTTGGATTTACGTTCCAGATTGCT
>NZ_JAHBGI010000003.1 GCF_018500185.1 Litoribacter ruber
AGGGCAGCAGGTGTCACAGTCAAGGTTCCGTTCTCATTGCTTACGGTATAATTGCCAAGTCTATCGCTTGGATCCGCAAGGGTTCCAACTATCGCATAGGTGTCAACGTTAGCATTCTGGCCTTCACCGTCACTGCTTCTGGTAACAGTAATGTCATCTCCTGAAACCACACCGCTGATGCTTCCCGCAAAATCAGAATCTGAAAGGGTAATACCGTATACCTTGCTTCTGTCTGTATTCACTACCGTAAGGCTAGCTTTTCCGATTATAAAAGTCTTGATGTCTGAAGAAGGCTCGTAATTATTATCTCCTTCAAAGAAAAAGCTAACTGTAGCTGTCCCCGCATTGATATTGTTATCATAAAGCGCATCTGGGGAAAGACTTAGATTACCCGCTCCAATTACACTTACAGCAGCAGGCTCAATTGCCGAACCAGTATAAGTGAAAGGACCGCCGTTGATGGTTACAGTCGTAACTGTAGCTGCTTTGCCAATAGTGAATTCCTCACTGTCAGAAGATGAAAGGTAGTTGTTGTCTCCTGCATAGCTATAGCTTGCTGTTGCTGTTCCCGCATTCACATTGTCCGCATAAGAAGCTTCTGGAGTCAGGTTCAGCCCGCCGGCACCTGTTACACTTACCGTAGCTGGTTCAATTGCTGATCCCGTGTAAGTGAACGGACCGCCGTTAATTGATACGGTAGTAGTAGTTGGAGCTTTATCAATTACCAAAATCCCTTCTGCAACTCCAGATCCAGAATTTTCCGTAGATAGAGTAACTGTAAAAGGATAGGAACCGGCATTTACATTATTAGGTACCGAAACTGTTAAGATTGAACCTGGAAAAGCATTACTTCCGGAAGAATTAAAAGTAGGTTGATCAAAAACACCCGATACACCAGAAGGAAAACCATTTACAGTATAAGTACCATTAACATTACCGTTAGAAGCTCTAACTGAGGTAACCACGAAATCTATTGAATTAGAAGATCCAAAAACAACTGTAGATGATTGTGGAGCAACTGAAACTGAACCAATTGATCCTTCACTACCTGTTTGAAGAGCGTAATTTCCTACAATCGGAAAATTCCCTGTTGCAGGCACATTAGCAGGAGAGCTGGGAGTTGTTCCAATTAAAATATAAGTATTTCCTCCCGCTGATAAAGAGGCAGGAAATGAAAATATCAAATTGCCAATTAAAGCTATAGCTCCAGAATTACCTGAACCACTTGTAGAAAATGTTACCGAACTGTTTACAGGAGTCGGTCCTGGTGCTGTGCCTGAATATTCTACAGTAACATTCACCCCATTAGGAAGGCCTGAAGTAGAAAACCTTACATTTGCATCCGTAAAAAAAGTCTCCGCCAAATAACCTGTGACATTTCCAGTAGCTTCCAAATGAAAAGCTACCCCTAAATGCCTTTCATCAATGGGAAACTCCAATCTCCATGTCCCGTCAGGGTTCACGGCAACATTGAAGTCATTATGATGATCATAATGGGGTTCCTCTTCGATGTGGATCCTGACGGAGGTGTCCAGAGTCCAACCCGACCCCGAAATAATCGCGACCTCCCCGGGTGCATAATCATCCTTATCAGAGACTACCGTGGGTTCGCTGCCGGCCGGATACGTTGGGGCCGGCATTTGGGCATAGGTGGTCGAAACCCATGCGATGCAGGTAAACAGGAGTAAAAGTTTTCTCATGTCAATAGAAAGTTATGGAAAGTGTTGATTTACAGCGGTGGCCCTAAAAATGTCACCTGGAGCCTTCTTAAAAAAAGTAAGAAGAATTCTTGACAAAAATATATTTTAAAAAGCAAAAAAAGAAGTATAAAATACGTTTTATTGAATAAAAGCCGATTAAAAAATTTCAATCGGCTAAATTAACCAAAGTAAATTACCTAATTTATTACTTTACCGAGCCGCACTTTTGAGAAATTTAGTCAAAAAAAATTTGAATATAATTTTAACAACAATTAATAATAAATTACTCTTATTACCGTACCTAAAAAATTTAATTCTTTCTATTACCTTTTTTGGGGCTATGGTTCCACTCACCGAAAACAAAAAAGGCAGATAGCCTTCGCCACCTGCCATATTTTGCCTTTTTATTTCCTCAACAAATTCAAAGTACCTCTTCTTACCTCTCCCTGACCGCTTTCGATGACAAAGAAGTAAGCGCCTACCGGTTGGTCCACACCATTAGCCTTGCCGTCCCAACGGTCAATCGGATCAACCGATCGAAACACCTGCCTACCGAACCTGTCGTAAACAGTAATTCTCCCCTTGACAACCGTCTTAAGTTCCGGTACACCCCAAGTATCGTTAACCCCGTCATTGTCAGGAGTGAAGGTGTTGAAAATCTCAATGTCCGCAAAGCCTGAATTCTCGACATGTAGCGTGAAGTTTCGTGAAATAGTATTTCCAACCCTATCCGTACTTGATAAGCGTATCTGATACAACGGTCTTTGTTTAGCTAATTCAGAACTATTCCAGATCAGTTTACCATTTCTGATTGCAAAGAAACTGTTTTCCATTATTGCATCTTCTATCTTATATTCATGCATATCGTCCATTTCATCTACGGTCATTATATTTGCTATGATTTCACCAGTAGAAATGTTATTCGCGATCTGCAAGTTACTAACGGTAATATCAGTTGGTATGGCTTTGTCAGATACAATTGTCGGAACTATTATCATGTTGGTGCCTTTACCGTTGTGATCCGCATACTCACCAGTAATCTGATAGACCCCAGGTCTCAATGGATCGTAATCATTGCTAAACCATTTCACCGGTGCCGATCCCTTATTAATGGTTTTACCTATCTCAATGAGTTTAACCTGCAGATCTTCAAATGGAGTATTCCAACGAACATTAATCATTTCGGCTGTTTGGTGCTCACCTTCCGGTTGCACATTTTCCCCCTCGTCCACTCTGTAAGAAACATCACAGCTTCCTATATAGGACTCCGAGTTGGCAAGTAACGCACTCACTGCATTAGCATTCACACATATAGTTTTGCGGTTATTAGGATTTCCTGAAGGAATCTGGCAGACTTGAACTTTATTGTTGTCATTGCCGCAGGATGCCTCTACCGAAATTACCTTAAACATCGCACTTGCCACACAAACCCCATTGCTGGACATTTCAACCATGTACTCTCTTACAAAGTCACCAGATCCATTTACCTGAAGTGAATTTGATGTGCTTAAAAGTTGTTTAGAGACTCCCTTCTCAAAATACGACCACTTATATGTTACTCCCGCATTGACTGGTGCGATAGAGGCAGTCAAGGTTGTTATAGAAGGCAATCCTAATGAAATTGCCGCCCCGTCAAATATCACCACATTTCCATTTCTGTTTTCAGCTACGCTTGAGGTTACTGTGGAATTTAAGACCGTGACTGTGGCTGGGTTTGTGGTAATTGATCCAATAAGATTACCAGAATTAGGAATGAACTCAGCTTGGATATTATATTCCCCACCGGCATTAAAATTATGTAAGAAGGCACCTTCAAATTTACCATTGGTCACTACTGTTGGCTCCACAAATCCAATCAAGTTTTCACCATTTATAAATTCTACCCTACCCCCTGTTTTGTTGACCTCGAAAAGGGCTGTAGAAGACACCGTTGCAATCAGTTTAATATTCTTTCCGCAGTCTGAAATCGCATTAGATACTGATATAGAGGTAGTAGCAGGCGTCACCGTTAGGGTTCCATCAGCATTGCTTACTTCATAATTCACAAGCCTACTGTCCGGATCTACAAGTGCCCCAACAATGGAATAGGTACCCACATCTGCATTCTGACCTTCACCTACACTGCTTCTGGTAACCGTGATATTATCACCAGCCTGGATACCACTAATGCTTCCCATAAAATCAGGATCTAACAGGCTTACACCATATTCTTTAGTTCGGTCAGTGTTAACTACAGTAAGGGCCGCCCGGTCCACTGTCAACATACCGTTCTCGTAAGTTACTAAATAGTTGGACAGTCTGTCATTCGGATCTTTTAGGTCTCCCACTATTGGATAACTTCCAACATCCGCTCCTTCAACTTCACCAACACTACTTCTGGTTACTGTGATGTCATCGCCCGCCTGGATACCGCTGATACTCCCAGTATAATCCGCTTCTAATAAGATGGTACCGTATACTTTCGACCTAGCATTATTCACAACTGTAAGGGATGCAGGATCAACTGTCAGTAGACCATTTTCATTTGTTACAATGTAATTGCCAAGCCTACTGTTGGGATCCGCAAGGGTTCCAACTATAGGATAAACTCCAACAGATGCACTTTCAATTTCACCGGTACTACTTCTATTTACAGTAATTTGGTCTCCAGCTACTACTCCCGTAATACTTCCCGCAAAATCTATTTCATCTAAAACTTCACCGTATTTCTTAACTTTATATAAATTACTGACAATAAGGGGTACTATCTTCACTTCCAAAATACCCTCCTTGTATTCTATGTCATAATTTTCAAGACCAACCCCTTCTGCCTCACTTGCTATTATAGGATAGCTTCTCCCAACTGATGCTGTGTCTAAAGCCCCCATACTTTCCAGCTTCACTCCTTTGATTATATCCTCATTCACCAAGGCTCCTTCCTCAACAGTAAAAGCTCCTGTTCCAAGATCAAGTTCTTCTCCATAAGTCTTTATTCGATCTGTTGCATGTAATACGATAGGTTTAGCAGTTACCGAAAAACGCCCATCTAAATACTGAATATCATAATTTTCTAACCCTTCTCCCTGGGCGGCATTGGCCATAATAGGATAGGCCTCCCCTTCTAAGGTTACACTCGAGGCAGCATCCATTCCAATACTCAAAAGAGACACTGAATTAACCTTATCGGCATTTACTAAGCCTTCCAACAGGTAATCTGATTCCGAAAAACTGAAAGTCTCCCCATAGATTTTTACTTGGTCTTTGACCCTAATTAGTAAATCAGCCTTTTCCACTACCAAAACCCCACCTCCTTCAACATCAGTTGAGCTTTCGGCAATCATACCCTCCCCACTGTAAACAGCCTTAATTTGATAATTTCCAACTTTTAATAGAGATGGATTAAACTCCAAAATTGCTTCCCCTCCTATTATAGCATTGGAGGTACCGACCTTAATTTCATCAACAAAAAAGTCAACACTACCTTCCTCAATAGGAGCCGAATTACTTTGTCTTTCCACTTTGGCTGATAGGAAGACGCTTTGGGAACCGTACTTTATAGGGGCAGGGTTTACAACGGTAGTTTTTGTAACTACAAGCCCGCTTCCAACAGCAAAGCTGCTAAAGGAGGTTAACCCTGTCACCTGAATGCTACTTTGGGTTTTATTACCAACTGCTGGATATGACCATAAGGATCCGTTGTGTTTACCCACCATAAAATTATTGTAGTTGGAATTTTCACTCATATCGGCCGGCAAAAAAGCCAGTGAAAGATCAAAATTGTTAAATCCATCTACCTCATTCTCAAATTCCCAATGGCGGTTAAGTATGGGGTCAAAACCCAGATCTGCAGCATAGGGATGTGGCCCATCTATAGATTTACCTAAAACGGACCCTGAACCTGTTAATTCATAAAATTTCACTAAGGAGGGGGTAAATCCCAAAGCGGTTCCGATTGGGAAATCATACTGCTGCCTAGTGGGTGAAATTAGTCTTCTTAAGTTTCCGATTACATAGGATAAAGCAGAACCGCCTGCAATATTAGCAGCGCCATTCACCCTAACTTCATGCATACCAGTGATAATCTTTCCCTGTTTAAGATCTAATAATCCATTGATGGAAATATTATTACTTCCCAGCTCTACTTCACCATCCTCCTTGTCAATTACAATGTTGTTAAAGGTAGTCGCTCTTCCTGATAACGTTTGTTTGCTAGAGTTGCCACTGAAAGTAACGGTTGATGATTCAGGGTAATATATTCCATTATTGTAAAAATCTCCCTGCAGAATCAAATTATGATTTCCTGGTCGAAATGAGTAATTGAGACCAATAGAAAATCTACCTTGCACAGTTGTGGTACCGGTAAGGTATTTATTTCCTGACCCTGTTACCTCCAAATTTCCATAAGAAATTGCCCCTATATTTTGGGTTCCTGTGGCATATTGAACCGTGCTGTTTTTATCAATAATTACTGTAGGAAATGAATTAGCCCAATGACCGTTAAGTCTAAGCCTCGTTCCATCTTTTAGATGAAAAACCTTTCCTGGTTGACCTGAGATAGAGGTATTGTTTTCTACAAAAAAAGTCCCTTTTTCAATGGTTATATTTCCTTTAACCTTTTCAGGAGTAATATGGTCTCTCACATACACGGTACCATTACTTATGATTTTCACATTTCCATAAACATACCCGAATTCTAGTCTCAAAAGTTGACCTTGAGATCCTGTAAACAGAACATGGCTATTTTCTGAAGCAAAAATTTTACTATCTCCCGTTCCAGTTCTGATGAAATTCCCGGTTACATCTAATACCCCCTCATCCCCTATTTCCAACTCTGACCATCCTCTGATGAATGCGTTTGAATAATGGGAATCAATGCGGAAAATATTAGTATTCACCCTCCCTTCAAGTAGGTAAACTTTTGAAAAGCCATTATTAAGAGTATTGACATTTACTTGGACTGTGGTCAAAGTACCTCCGTTAATATGAAGCTCGCATCTCCGTAAAGCAGAATTACTACTTGCCAGGGTTATCCACTCCACGGCTCTCAAATGATGACCGTTAAGGTCAATTTTTGTGGTTCCTTCAACATTACCAGATATGGTTACCCGCAAGGCAGAGGCATCTTCGTACAAGGTCACCGCATGACCATTTAAAATTGTGGCCACATCCTTGGCTCCAGGATAGCCTGATCCCTCCACGTCGTTGCCGGGGTGCCCCCATGTCTCGCCTTTATTCCAAGGTCCTGATTTGGCTGATGAAAAAGAGGCATCAGTAAAATGAAAGTCAGTTTTGCCACCCATATTCCCCTTTGCTTCAATAAATAAAGCCTTGCCTAAATGATGTTCTTGGGTAATGAATTCTTTAGAAAACAGATTTCCATCACTGTCCGCAATAAGCCTAATGATCATATTCGGAAGTTCAGTTGGAACTTCCACTATGCTTAGCTCTACTAATTCCCCCGGTTGCCAACCGCTTCCTGTCATCACCACGGTATCACCAGGCAAATAATCTGGTTTTTCTGTTTCAATAGATTGGGCTGAAACAGCTAAGCAGGATAGCATGAATCCCGCCCAAAGCAATAGAGATTGCTTAAGTTGAGTTGTTTTAAAATTTCTAGTCATCTGATTTTGGGTAAAAAATGAAATAAACCTTCACGGACTGGAGCAATCTACTCCACCTATGGTCGAAAAAAACTTCAACAAACCAATTGGACCATCATTTTTCCTGCACACAAAACTTTATCTTGAAGGAATTAACCTACAAAACCAAGTGTCCGCAAAATGAACTTCTGGAGTCCAAACTAAATAGAGGATATGATCCTCGAGATTCAAAAATTAGAATGGGTAATGGAAAGGGTAATCAGATACTCTCTTAAAAAGTGAATTCACTCTTAAATATATAATTCAAAAGCTGAAAATAAAATAGTAACAGATGAATATTACGTAAAATAAACGACTAAAAAAATTTACACGGTTTTATAACCTGCCATAGGTAGTTTGAAAGCATTTACAAATAATACCACTAGGTATGGTTACCTAGTGGTATCAAAACTCTGGAGCCTATTAATTTAAATCTTTACTTCACTCAAATCCAATCTATCTATCTTTTTACCTAATTCCTCAAACGCCTTAAAAAGAACCTCCTTTTTCCAACCTAAATTATCTTCCACCCTAGAAAGCAGGTTATGGTAATAAGCTATTCCCTCCTGGAGATTTTTTTCAAAATCAGCAAAATATTTTGCCTGCTTTGAAGTGATGGGGGCTTCCAATTCACTCAATTTATCCTTTAGATAATTGACATACAAAGTCAGTTCTTTTACAAAGATGAAAGGCCGATCTTTTCTTTCTCCAATGCTTCCACGACCATAAATATAGTCCGCCATCTCCTCCAACGTCCTTTTTCCCGAATAATAAGCCATATTTGGTCCTGGGCAAATGGCAATTGTCGACCCTTCTTTCTTAGTCTCCATCCCCTTTTCCACCAAGGCTGCTGTCCCTAAGGCTTTGCAGATACAGGCTTTGTCCGTGATCTTATCATAGGCCTTTTGATACTGGGCAGGTTCCAATTCCTTTACTTCGAGTTGCTTCAGCTTAAGCTGTTGATATTGACGCGAAGCGGTGCAGATCACTTTTTCAGTAAATTCAGTATCTAACGATGCATATTTTTTAGGGCAAGAACTGCCTGGCCTACCTTTGTCGATCAGCCGTTGTTTTTCTATATCTTCAGTATTGCCCTTTATATTATTAAAAGGCACACCCAATGGTGAAATATTGCTTAAATACAGGTCATCCTCCTTAGCATTGCTCAGTAGCTCCATGGTCGGTTCATCTATACTGACCGCCTCTGGAACCAATAAAAAGGGCGTGCCCCATCCTATGGAATCCAGGTTATATTCTTTCATCAGAAACTCATGCTCTTCAGATGTCCCAACTCCACCTTGAGCGGTTACCTTAAGGGGAAGCTTATGAGCAGGGAAACTTCTCCCTGCTTTCTCCCAGGTCTGCGTTAAAAGATCCCAGGTTGTATCTATCAGTTCTGCTCGCTTCGACTTAAACTCTTCTAAAATAGGCCCCATCAGGTAACCATCGGTGGCAAATGCATGGCCTCCACAGTTAAGTCCTGACTCGATCCTGTATTCGGAAACCCAAATACCTTTCTTGGCTAGAAACTTACCTTGGATCATAGCAGAACGGAAATCACTTACTTTAAGCGTCACTTTCTTTTTCAGCTTACCCTCTTCATCAGGAAAGAAATCCTCAAATTTCTCCAGGTAACTGTAAAGTCTTGGGTTCATTCCAGCTGAAAGAATAATGCTACTGTTTTCAAGATTGCTCAACGCATAACCCCGCAGGGCTGCATGTGCATCATTAAATTCTACAGGTAATTTTTCATCATTGACGTAATTGTCCTTATCCAGCTTAGTCATGATATTCACATCGATGCTACCCTTGACCAGCTGCTGCTTCGCCCAGTCCCATACTTGCTTTTCCATTTTGCCCTTGCTTGCTAAGAGTTGCTTGAATTGCTCCTGGAATGAGCTTGGAAGCATCCTTAGGTATTTTTCACACTCCCCTTCCTGTAGATCAAAAGAGTCTTTAATTTCTTGGAATTTACGGTCCACCAGCTCATCTACTAAATTGAGGTAGGCGGTTATTCTTTTTGCCCTGAAATCATCTACTTTTTTGGTGATGGCCTCAAATGGCACTTTCATTTTTTCACTATAAAACTCCCGCATCCGCTCGATAAGCATATCATCCACCAGTGACATGGCCGAGGATATCCCGTAAGGAGCCACTCGGATAGGTGTGTCAATGGTAAATCCAATACCCATCACAGGGATATGGAAAGTATGTTTGAAGGTGTTACTACTCATAATTTCAATAAAGGTTAATAATTAAGTGGTTTGTGGTACTATTGATGTCTGCCAATCTTTCTGTATCACGCGGGTTTTGGGTTTCTCTAACTTGGAAGCCCACCAGCGAATACCCCCCGTGACAAAGCCAACGATGGTCACCGAGCTCAGCGGCATCAGAATAGCACAGACAATGGGGCTAAGTTGGGCTGTGACAGCGAAACTTAATCCTATGATGTTATATAGAAATGATAGCACAAAGGCAATTTTGATCACTTTCATACTGCTTTTGGCAAGTTTCATTGCATCCTGCAGCTTGGGAAAGCTCTTGGCATCCATAATTACATCACAGGCCGGGCTAAAATGATAGATATCATCACTCACACTAATCCCCAATTGGCTCTCCTGAAGGGCTCCAGCATCATTCAATCCATCCCCGATCATGATTACTTTTCTGCCCTGTGATTTCAGGTTTCTTATATATTCCAGCTTTTCCATCGGTTGCTGGTTGAATTTTAATTCATCAAAATATGGGCTGAGCGTCTCCTTCTCTTGGTCGTTGTCTCCACTGAGAAGATGTAGATTAATCCCTGCGTCTTTGAGCTGCACAAGCTGGTTTAAAAGTCCTTCTCTATATTGAGGCACAAATTCAAAATAGCCTTTCACCTCATTTCCTAGAGAAATATAAACCCGCGTTTGTTTACCGTCTGGCTTTTCTGCCCCTACCCACTTGGCCGAACCAATTTTTATGACTTCATTATTAAAGTAGGCCTTTAAGCCCGATCCACTTATTTCTTCAAAATCCTCAACTTTTACAAGCGCATATTCATCCAAATGATTATTGATCATCTGGCTTAAAGGGTGAGTGGAATTACGGACGATGGACTTGACCAGACTTTTTTCTTTGGCAGAAAGATGTCCCTCAAAAGACAGCTTGCCTTTGGTTTTTTGGGTAATTGTGCCGGTTTTATCCAAGACCACTGTATCCGCCGTCGCTAAAGCCTCCACCGAGTCGGAGCTTTTCATATAGAATCCCCACTTGCCCAAAACCCTAAGTACATTGCCAAAAGAAAAGGGAATCACCAAGGCCAATGCACAAGGACAGGCAACAATCAATACTGCCGTAACTGTATTCCAGATTTTGGAAGCATCCTGAAAATACCAGTATCCTGCCGTGATGATGGAAAGGATTATAATAAAATAAGTAAAACGCTTACTCAGAGAGGAGACCACTTCGGTAAGTTGAAACTGGTTGTACTTTTTAAACACCTCTTGGTTCCACAGCTGGGTCAAATAGCTGCTTTCCACAGGTTTTTGGATTTCCACCTCTATCATTCCACCTGTCTGACGGCCTCCGGCATACATGAAATCTCCACTGGACTTGCTTACCGGATCCGATTCCCCAGTCACAAAGGCATAATCAATCTTGCCCTCCCCTTTCATCAGTTTGGCATCTGCAGGAATCAACTCTTGGTTACGAACCAAAATGCGGTCACCTACTTGCAAGTCTTTTAGCAAAACCGTTTCTTCTTTTCCTTCTTTCACCACCGTGGCGGCTACAGGGAAGTAACTGTTATAGTCCCGCTCAAAGCCCAAGGCTTCGTAGGTTTTGCTTTGGTACCATCTTCCTATCAATAAGAAAAACACCAGGCCCGATAAGCTGTCCATGTATCCAGCTCCGGAAAGGGTGATCATTTCATAGGCACTCCTGCCAAAAATGGTCAAAATACCCAACGCGATCGTCAAGTCGAGGTTGAGGTACTTGTACTTCAGACCGTTCCATGCGGATTTGTAAAAATCCCAAGAGGAATAAAACACCACAGGAAGCACCAAAATCAAATTCAGGAAAGTAAAGAATACCTGATACTCTGGGTCTACAAGATTTTTGGTATCCAAATATTCGGGTAGACTAAGCATCATGATATTACCAAAGCAAAACCCTGCGATTCCGATTTTGTAATAGAAACTCCTGTCAGTCTTTACCTCTTTCTCATTCTTATTCAGACTGATATCCGGAGCATATCCCAATTTGCTTATCAACTCGACCAGCTGTCGCAAAGACAAATTTTCGTTTTGCCAAGTGATGGCAACTTCCTTTTTGGTGAAGTTTACCGTGGCCTGTCTAATGTTATTATTTAAAATATGTAGATTTTCCAACAGCCAAATACAGGAACTGCAATGAACGGCCGGAATATAGAATGTTGCCTTGCTAATATGGGCGTCGGAAAAAGACAACAGCGACCTTTTCACCTCCTCATTGTCCAAAAATGCCCAACGGTTACCGTGCTCCTCCACTCTTTTGGACCCGGGGGTTTTCTCCATCTCATAGTAATCTACCATGTCATTGCCCCGCAGCAAATCATACACGGCAAAACATCCCTGGCAGCAGAATTCTCTGTCATCAGCTTTGATTGGTGCATCCTGACAGTCTTCTCCACAGTGGTAACAAGTGCTTTTCACCTTTACTTCCTCAATCATCAATCTCAAACAGTTTGGGTATAAAGCTTAAATGGCACGATCGAATCATCACTATTGAGCAAGTTGCCCAACACGGTGAGATTCTCAGGAGATGGGTTGTTGACCACCATTAGGGTATTGGAATTTAAACCAACTGCGGTATAAATGGTATGCTCGGTTTCATCGCTGAGCTTATGCAAAGCCAGATTATGAAAATGTTGCTTGAGGTATTCGATGAAAAGCTTTTCCTCCATAGCGGAAGGCCCCTCTTCACAATAGGTGGTTAAAACCGTGACGGGTAGATTTTGGCCCAATTCTGATAGCAGGTAGCTAAATTGTTTGATGCCATGCATGGCCCGGGTGCTCCCATCAAAAGTCATGACTACCTGGTCGATTTCCATAGTATTGGCCGGAATGACCAAAACGGGACAACCCGACTGGGTCAAAAGGCTCCTAAAAGGAACCTGGTCCCCTGCTTCGTTTTTGACTTGGCCTCGGTAGGTTTCTTGGTTGATGATCATCAAGTCAGCATAATGCGTTTCCCGCATCAGTTCTGTGGATGAGCATCCGTCTTCTTTATGGATGGTGTATTTACAATGGGATTTTTTGCAATTTTCCCCAAGATAACGGTACCAGGATTTTCTGGCTTCATTTTCCTTTTTCTGTCTGCAGGCATCTTTGTCACATTTGCCTGATTGACAAGGCGGGATTTCACTTCCACCAATGAGATCATTGACTACAGCTCCCACAAAGAGCACTTCCTCTCTGGGTATGAGTTTAAAGATGAAGTCAATTTCTTTATGGTCTAGTTTTCCCCCAAATCCAATGATGATTTTTATCCGCTTCATTAGTTCTCCCTGTTTTTCGCTACGTCGGAACCGTACCCACGGTACCAATAGCAAATGTCAGGATTACCTGCAACCTATTATATGATGGTCATCAAAGAAAAAACTGATTTATATCAGGTAATTTGAGGTATCAATACAGCCCGGCAGCCCTTACGAGGCCTTTTACATCCTCCACCTTGATCTTTCGGCCCTTGGTGCTGATATAATTTTCCTCCTTAAAATCGTGAAGTAGTCGGATCAGGGTTTCCGTAGCCGTACCCACAATATTGGCTAAATCCTCCCTGGTCAGGTTGATTTCCACGGGTTCCTTGTCACCATCAATGCCATAAGTGTCCTTAAGCATCAATAAAGTGATGGCAAGTCTCTCACGTACAGATTTCTGGGCTAGGTTGGTAAGTTTTTCAGACATTACGCCAATTTCTTGGCAAACGGCCTGAAGAAGCTTCTTGTTGAAATTGGGGTTGTCTGTTAGTAAGGATAAAAAATCGTTTTTTGGAACAAAGCATATGGTGCAGTCCTCAAGCGTCTCAGCAGTGACAGGATATGTTTCCTCCCCTATCATAGCCTTATACCCAAGCACATCACCTTCTTTGGTGATCTTCATGATTTGCTCTTTGCCATCTGCGCCTAGCCTATAAACTTTGACTTTTCCGTTATTGATACAGAACACCCCTAGTGGTCGTGTACCTTCATGGAATAAAACCTGCCCTTTTTTATAATTGGTGCAGGATTTGGCGTCAGAAATTTGGGCTACCTCATGTGAACACAGAACCCCGAAAAGGGACCTTCCACGGCTTTTGCAATCTTCACAGCTGATTTTTGGCGCTTTTTTAAAACTCATAATGGCAATAGTTTCTACAATCCGACAAAGATATTATTATTTAGAGTTAAATACTATTTTATCTTTTATTTAGCATCCAACTCTACCGACAAGGGAAATTTCTGAAGTTAAATATAATTAATTTAGTTCAAATCCCCTTAAATAATTCAAAGGACTCCAAATAATCCGGCACTATGGTCTGCCAGCCAAACTCCTCTTTGATCTTGTCTGCCAAAACCTGGGCGGGCTCCTCCTCACCATGTATAAGAAAGGTAATTTTTGGTTTGTTGGTAAAGCCATCCACCCATTCTATCAACTCCGACTGATCGGCATGGGCCGACAGTCCCTCCACATAATGGATTTTGGCTTTGACCGGAACATCAATTCCATACATTTTCACAGTCGGCTCCCCATTAAGCAACTTTCTGCCCCTTGTGCCTTCTGCCTGATATCCCACAAATATCACACTATCCTGCTCATTGGGAAGCCTATTGTAAAGGTGATGCAAAATCCTACCCCCTGTAGCCATGCCACTTGCAGAGATAATTATCGCGTCGCCCTTAATATGGTTGAGGGTCAAAGAGGCTTCTTGGCTGGTATAATAATGTAGGTTTTTATGCTGAAAGGGATTTGCACCTGGCTCATCGAAGACTGGCCCTAGTTTGTGATATTGGGGAAAGTCTACATAGAGTTTGGTCACATCTATGGCCATCGGGCTATCGATGTATATGGGAATTTGGGGGATTTTCCCTTTCATCTGAAGCCTATGCAGATAATAAAGCACCATCTGTGACCTACCCACAGCAAACGCGGGGATCAGGGCCACCCCACCATTCCGGAAGGTTTCCCTAATGGCCAAACCAAGTTGCTCTTCAGCTTTGGACGAAATACTTTGCCTGTTTCCATAGGTGGATTCCAAAAACAAAACATCTGCATGCGGTAAAGTCACTGGAGGAAACATCACTGGATCATGAAAACGGCCCAGGTCACCAGAAAACACAATTTTCTTTTCCTGGTTTTCACCTATCAGTCTTAACTTAAAAATTGCGGCTCCTAGAATGTGGCCAGCATTGAATGCCTTTAAGACAATGTTTTCCGTCAAATAGGTTTCCTTTTCAAAAGGGATGGATTGAAACAGGGGGTACACCCTCTCTGCTTCTTCAATGGTGAAAAGAGCCTCAGGTTTTTCGTGCCGCGAATAGCCTTTCTTCCTGGCGTATTCAGCCTCTTCTTCTTGCAGTTTTCCGGCATCCTTGAGCAGGATTTTGGCTACCTCAATAGTGGCGTCGGTGGCATAAATGGGCCCAGAAAAACCATCTTTTACCAGTTTTGGCAAATAGCCGCTGTGGTCGATGTGTGCGTGGGTCAGCAAGACCATGTCGATGGTGCTGGGGTCTACCGGGAATTCTTCCCAATTCCTTTCCCTCAGCTCTTTGAGGCCCTGAAACATACCACAATCCACCAAAACCTTTAAGCTATCAATCTCCAATAAATACCTTGACCCGGTTACCGACTTGGCACCACCCAGAAACTTTACTCTTACGTCCATATCTAATTTTGAATAAAAATCTTTTCCCAAATGTGGATTCACCACATGATAATGTACTGCAAAGGAAGTTAACTATTATTTTTTAAAACCTGACAAAAGTCATATTTCTCTCTGATGACCATCATAATAAAACTTTACATCTTCCTCCAATTTTGCATGACTGATAAATCTAAAAATCATGAGTGCACTATTTGTCCTGATCATCATAAGCATTTTGGTAGCCTTCGGGTTTCTGTTTGCCTTTTTCTGGGCCACGGGAAGTGGACAGTTTGAAGACGACTACACACCGGCCGTAAGGATGCTTTTTGATGACAAAGCACCAGTGGCCAAAGACAAGTCCTCCCCGAGCACACCATCATCAAACCATAAAAAATAGAAACATTTTACCATCAATAAATTAATCTCTATGAGCACGGAAGCTGCAATTCTTGAAAGGCCAAACAGTGACCGGCAATCCAGGCTGGGACTGGATCGCTTTTCTTACGACAACGAAATTGTCAAAATGTTTGCCATTGCCACCATGATATGGGGCGTGGTCGGCATGTTGGTAGGTCTCTTGGTGGCGCTACAACTCGTATTTCCCGCCTTAAACTTCAACACCGAATACACCACCTTTGGGCGGATCCGGCCCCTGCATACCAATGCGGTGATTTTTGCGTTTGTGGGCAATGGTATTTTTACCGGGGTGTACTATTCCCTGCAGAGGCTCTGTAAGGCCAGAATGTACAGCGACATGCTTAGTCGGATAAACTTCTGGGGCTGGCAGCTGATCATTTTATCCGCAGCCATCACACTTCCACTTGGATTCACTACTTCCAAAGAGTACGCTGAACTGGAATGGCCGATTGATATTGCCATCACGCTGATTTGGGTGGTATTTGGATGGAACATGTTTGCTACCATTGTGAAAAGACGAACAAGACACCTGTATGTAGCCATCTGGTTTTACATCGGTACGTTTGTGACTGTGGCAGTTTTGCATATCGTAAACTCTTTCGAGTTGCCAATCAGCTTTATGAAAAGTTACAGCTTTTACGCTGGTGTGCAAGATGCCCTTGTACAATGGTGGTATGGCCACAATGCTGTAGCATTCTTCCTGACCACACCTTATTTGGGTTTGATGTACTATTTTGTGCCAAAAGCAGCCAACAGACCGGTTTATTCTTACAAGTTATCCATTATCCACTTCTGGGCGCTGATCTTCCTTTATATCTGGGCGGGTCCACACCACTTGCTTTACAATGCACTTCCTGACTGGGCCCAGTCTCTAGGGGTGGTATTCAGTATCATGCTTTTAGCGCCTAGCTGGGGCGGTATGCTCAACGGTCTATTGACCTTAAGAGGTGCTTGGGACCGAGTAAGAGAGGATGCAGTATTGAAATTCATGGTTGTGGCAATCACAGCCTACGGTATGGCCACCTTTGAAGGGCCAATGCTTTCCCTTAAAAATGTAAACGCAATTTCTCACTTTACCGACTGGACAGTGGCTCACGTTCATATCGGTGGTCTGGGCTGGAACGGGATGTTGACTTTTGGTATGCTTTACTGGCTTTTCCCAAAAATTTACAGAACAGAGATTTATTCCAAAAAATTAGCAAACACCCACTTCTGGCTGGCTACACTTGGAATCCTTTTCTATGCTCTTCCGCTTTACTGGGCTGGATTTACGCAGTCTTTGATGTGGAAGGAGTTTACCCAAGAAGGTCTTTTGGCTTATCCAAACTTCCTGGAGACGGTTACCCAGCTGAAGCCGATGTATGCGCTAAGAGCAGGTGGTGGAGCCATCTACATCATTGGTGCTTTGATCATGGGCTATAACCTTTACAAAACCGCCAAAAAAGGGTCATTCCTGAAAAACGAAGAAGCAGAGGCAGCGCCATTGAGCGATACTTATGTGAAGCATAAAGGCGAGCACTGGCACAGATGGATTGAAAGAAAGCCTGTCCAATTGCTAGTTGGTTCCTTGATCGTAATCATGATCGGCGGGGCAGTAGAGATGGTTCCTACTTTCCTGATCGATTCCAACATACCTACAATTGAAAGTGTAAAACCATATACTTCTCTGGAACTCCACGGCAGGGACATCTACATCAAAGAAGGCTGTAACAACTGCCACTCCCAAATGGTAAGGCCTTTCCGAAGCGAAACCGAACGCTATGGGGAATATGCCAAAGCAGGGGAATTCGTATACGATCACCCCTTCCTATGGGGATCAAAGCGTACGGGCCCTGACCTCCTAAGGCTAGGCGGGAAATATCCGGACAGCTGGCACTATCACCACATGCTCGACCCAGAGTCCATGTCACCAGGTTCAATCATGCCAAGCTACCCTTGGTTGTTTGAAAAGGACATAGATGTAGCCAGCACGGAAGCCAAGATCAATGTGATGAGAAGGTTGGGTGTACCTTATCCCGAGGGATACGAAAACCAGGCTGTGGCCGACATGTACCTGCAAGCTGATGAAATCACAGCCAACCTTGCTAAAAGCGGAATTGAGGTTAAAAACGATAGAGAAATCATCGCCTTAATTGCCTACATGCAAAGACTGGGTACCGACATCAACCCAGAAGGCAAAGTGGCTAAACCTTATCACATAGAACCAGCTAAATAATACAGCCATGCTCAAATTTGTAAAACAACATATGGATTCAATCATCGGGATAGAGATCTATCCCATGATCTCCCTGCTCATCTTCTTCATATTCTTCACTACACTTATTCTGTGGGCATTTTATACCAAGAAAGAATTCTTTTCGGGTGTAGAGAATCTACCACTTGATGAAGACGGAACCTATTCAGAGACTGGTAACAAAATAGATTTACCATGAAAAGACCTTCTTTAAAACAGATAAACAAAGGAGCCGCATTCACCCTAGGTTTGGTGACCCTGCCTACCCTTTCCGCATTTGCGCAAGCCACTCCGACGCTGGATTATACCAGCTGGACTTCAGCAGACCTGATGCTGGGAGCGGTGATATTCATGGCCGGATTTGTGGTGTTGGCCCTATTGGGACTGGCCTATGCGCTCTATGCCCTGAAGAAAGTAATCGATGCGCAGAAAGCAGCAGAGATGGGTATCATCCCTGAACAGGTTGGTTTCTGGAAACGACTGGAATATAGACTTACTGATGCCGTACCGGTAGAGCGCGAGTTTGAGGTCATGACTGACCACGAATATGATGACATTCGTGAACTGGACAACAGTCTTCCTCCTTGGTGGAAAGCCATGTTCTATGTGACCATCGTATTTGCTGTATTCTATATGGCCAACTATCACATCTTCGGATGGGGGAAATTGCAGGCTGAGGAATACGAACATGAAATGGTCACAGCAAAAGCTCAAATTGATGCCTACTTCGAATCCATCGGCGGCGCGCTTAACGAGACCAATGTTACTTTCCTCTCCGATGAAGAAAGCTTAACGGAGGGTAAAAGCATCTACGATGGGAACTGTGGAGCCTGTCACGGGCAGGAACTTCAGGGCACCGTAGGACCTAACTTGGTAGACAATTATTGGATACACGGCGGTGAAGTTGGCGACATCTTCAAGGTAATCCGCGACGGTGTACCTTCCAAGGGTATGATCAGCTGGAAAGGCCAACTTTCCGCGGAACAGATCCAGATGGTAACCAGCTATATCATGAGCAAGGAAGGCACTGAGCCTGCAAATGCCAAGGCACCGGAAGGTGACGAGTTTATCAGACAATAAACCCATTTTTTTGGGCCGGGGGCGACTGACCACGCCTTCGGTCCTATTTCTTTCTCCATTGCCTCACAACCCAACAACCACCCTACCTATTAAGCCAAGGAAAACACCATGAAGACCGTCGAGAAAACAGATTTTCGTGACAAGATCACCACAGTGGACCAATCCGGCAAGCGGGTATGGCTGTACCCCAAAATGCCTAAAGGAAAGTTCACCAACTGCAGGCATGTGGTCAACTCTATACTTCTCATCCTCCTTTTCGCCGGGCCATTTATTCGGATCAATGAGCAGCCGGTTTTGATGCTCAATATCCTGGAAAGGAAATTTATCATCTTTGGCCAAATTTTCTGGCCACAGGATTTTTACCTGTTTGGGTTGGCGATGATCGTTATAGTGGTTTTCGTAGTCCTATTTACAGTAGTATATGGTCGGATTTTTTGTGGGTGGATATGCCCGCAGACTATTTTCATGGAGGGTGTTTTCAGACGTATTGAGTACTGGATTGAGGGAGATTGGACCGCTAGAAAAAAACTTGACAAGCAAGAATGGAATGCGGAAAAGGTCTGGAAAAAAGGCATTAAACACCTCATATTTCTCCTAATCTCTTTTCTAATTTCCAATACGTTTTTGGCTTACATAATTGGAAGTGAAGAATTGCTCAAAATCATTACCGAGCCACCTACAGAGCACTTATCGGGATTTATTGCCATACTGGCCTTTACAGGAGCATTTTATGGGGTTTTTGCGTTTTTCAGAGAGCAGGTGTGTACCAATGTTTGTCCTTATGGAAGGCTTCAAGGCGTCCTTTTGGATAAAAAGTCCATTGTAGTTGCCTATGATTATAAAAGAGGTGAAAACCGGGGAAAATTCCGCAAAAACGAAGACAGGCAAGCCTCCTTGAAAGGCGACTGTGTAGACTGTAGCCTCTGCGTCAGTGTGTGTCCTACGGGTATCGATATCCGTAATGGAACCCAACTGGAGTGCATCAACTGCACAGCTTGTATCGATGCCTGTGATAGCATCATGGATAACGTGGGATTGGCAAAAGGCCTTATTCGCTATGATTCAGAAGAAAACATAGCAGAAGGCAAAAGCGGCTTCCACTGGAACGTCCGAAGCATAGCCTATACGGTAGTTTTGATAGTTATCTCCACTTTGCTTACCGGCCTGCTGTTCATAAGGACGGAAATCGATGCTACCATATTAAGAACTCCAGGCATGATGCCACAAAGCCATGAAGATGGCAGAGTAAGCAATCTTTATAACTACAAAATCATTAACAAAACCAATAAGGAGATGATTTTGGAAATGGAAAGTTTAACTGGTGTATCAAATTTGGTGGGAAAAAAACAGATAACCCTTCCTGCCCAGGGCACGGCTGAAGGTGCTTTATTTATCTATATGGACGAAGGAGAAATGAGCGGCCTCTCCCAACAGGTTGTACTTCAGATTACCGAAGCGGGACGACCACTCAAAAAGGTAAAAACCAAGTTCATAGGCAGATAGCCAGCACGGAAAAACCTGATATAAATCAGGTTTTTCCGTGACACCCCTCATAACCTACCCGCTTATTTTGCCGCACCTTTGTAAGGTAAAATAACAACAATATGAACTGGGGACACGGAATCGCAATTTTCTTTACCTGCTTTGTCGCTTTCATGATTTTCATGGTGGTCAAAAGCTTTCAGCAAAACATAGATCTGGTTACTGAAAACTATTACGAACAGGAACTTAAGTTTCAACAGCAGATTGACAAAATAAGCAACAACAAGCAGTTGGAAACTCCTGTGGCGATAAAGTATAAAAGCAACAAGGTACTGATCAGCTTCCCTCCCCTTCCCATAATCGAGGGTAATATCCATATTTTCCGCCCTTCTGATTCTAAGTTTGACTTGGAAAAAGCAGTAGATCTGGATGAAAACTTCCATCAAGCTGTGGAAGTCGACAAATTACCGGCTGGTTTCTATCGAGTGAAGATAAACTGGCAAGCCGATGGCAAGGAATATTACACCGAAGAAACTCTAAACTTCCGCTAAAATGGAGCTTTGGATAGCCATAACCTTGGGTTTTATAGGCAGCTTCCATTGCGTAGGCATGTGTGGGCCTATCGCTTTGGCCCTGCCGGGCAAAAACCAAAACCGGTATGCCTTTTTCATCAACCGGCTGAATTACAACTTCGGCAGAGTGACCACTTATGCCTTGCTAGGGTTGGTATTTGGCCTTTTGGGAACAGGAATATCCATGGCTGGGTTTCAAAAAAGCCTGTCTGTGCTAATGGGGGTGGCCATTCTTTTGGCTGTCTTTCTTCCTGCCACCATACAGAACAAAATCAGCCCAAGCAGCAAACTGGTCCAAATGGTCAACTGGCTTAAAGGACAAATCAGGCAAATATTCCAAAAAAGAGGGATGCTATCAGCGTACTCAATAGGCTTTCTCAATGGCTTTCTCCCATGCGGTCTGGTTTACCTAGCCGTGGCAGCTTCATTGTTACAAAACAGCCCCGCAGAGGCATCCATTTACATGGCCGCTTTTGGTATGGGCACCCTGCCGGCCATGATTACCTTGGTCTTCGCGGGAAGCTTTGCAAGTTTGAAATTTAGAAACAACATCCGTCAAGTCATTCCATTTGTCACAGGCGTTTTCGGAATTGTCCTCATCGTGAGGGGGCTAGGATTAGGCATT
Organism: Litoribacter ruber; assembly: GCF_018500185.1. Taxonomy (GTDB): domain Bacteria; phylum Bacteroidota; class Bacteroidia; order Cytophagales; family Cyclobacteriaceae; genus Litoribacter; species Litoribacter ruber. Next base: position 21,594 of record NZ_JAHBGI010000003.1, read on the forward strand.
CCTTTTCTGAGTCCAGTTCTGGAATTTGTAGAAGCTGGAATGACCATGTGTGGATTGAAATAAGGAATAATATTATCATCCGGAACGGGACATCGGTCATCCGTCATCGGACAATCAGCTAAACATCGATTACTATGAGTCAATCTTTGATCACCAAATATAACGTACCGGGGCCCCGATACACCAGCTATCCTACCGTGCCCTATTGGGAAACTTCTCCTACCGAGGAAACTTGGAAGCAACATGTAAAGAAGGCATTCATGGTTTCGGGTATCACCGGCGCCGGTCTGAGCCTTTACATACACCTCCCCTATTGTGAAAAGCTCTGCACCTATTGCGGCTGCAACAAGCGGATCACCATCAACCATAAAGTGGAGGAACCGTATATTGAGACCTTGCTTAAAGAGTGGAAGATGTATTTGGAATTGTTTGGCGAAAAGCCATTGATCAAGGAAATCCACCTAGGTGGAGGCACACCCACATTCTTTTCACCAGAAAACCTGAAAATTCTTATTGAAAGCATTTTGGAAGCTAGCACACTAGCTGATCAGCCGGAAATGAGTTTCGAAGGTCACCCCAACAATACGACTGAAGACCACCTTCAGACGTTATATGATCTGGGCTTCAGAAGGGTGAGCTTTGGCATCCAGGACTTTGACGAAAAGGTGCAAAGGGTAATTCACCGCATCCAGCCTTACGAAAATGTGGAGCGGGTAACCATGCAGGCCAAGCAGATCGGGTACACCTCGATCAATTTTGACCTGATCTACGGCCTGCCATTGCAGACACTGGACAGCATCATTAATACGATTGAAAAGGTGAAAATCCTTCAGCCGGACAGGATAGCTTTTTACAGCTATGCCCACGTTCCATGGACCAGTCCGGGCCAGCGCTCCTATACAGAAGCCGACCTGCCTAAAAACGAGGAAAAGCGGACCTTGTATGAGACGGGCAAAGCGCTGTTGGAAAAAGCGGGTTATGTGGAAATCGGAATGGATCATTTTGCCAAGAAAACGGATGAGCTCTACATCGCTTCGCAAAACAGATCCCTCTACAGAAATTTTATGGGATACAGCTCAAGTCCGACCGGTTTGCTAATCGGCCTGGGGTCATCCTCCATCAGCGACACCTGGACCGCGTTTGGACAAAACCTCAAAAAGATCGAAGATTACAAAGCTGCGGTCAATGAAAGAAGGTTCCCAATATTCAGAGGACATCTGCTGACCGACGAGGATCTGATCCTCAGACAGCATATTTTGAACCTGATGTGTTCCTTCCATACCAGCTGGGATGAAGAAGGTACTTATACACCTGCCATAGTAGAGGGCTTGGAAAGATTGAAGGATATTGAAGAGGACGGTTTGATAGAGATCGGCAAGGCCAACATCACTGTGCTTGAGGATGGCAAGCCCTTCATCCGCAACATCTGCATGGCCCTGGACGCCAAACTCTGGAGAAACCAGCCCGAGACGCAGCTGTTCAGCAGTACGGTTTAAAAATACTCAATAAAGATTAACACGGTTTATCGATAAAGGAAAAGCAACGCTGAATGGCGTTGCTTTTTTTAAGTCATAAGAAAAAGACCAAGTCGATGCTTTCTCCAGAACGCCATTACTCTCACTTTTCCGTTACTAAATTTATTTTGGGAGTCGCTGTCTGGATGAACGAATATTAATAAGTTCTATTTGCTTTTTTCGTGGTTTGACTCTGTAAGTTAATATTGTGTATTTATTAATAGGGCCCCGGCGGAGATGTTTTTGCTTGGTGGAGCTTTCTAGTATTTCCGGATAATGGCTAAGTAATTCTAAAAAATCTCGCGTTTGCCTTATAAATTCACCGATCTCTTTCTCAGCAAAATGGGTATCTAAATAATCGACAATTTCAGAGAAACCAACCTGGGCGCGTTTTGTCCAGACTATCTCTAAAGCCATTTCTTATACTTTTCCATAACCTCACTATGAGGATTAACATCACCTTTGTCTGCCTGTTGTAGTCCTTGCTCGATTTCAGACCGTTCTTCCGCACTGATCTGTTCCCACCAGTCCACATCCTTCTTATTTTTCAAATTGATGAACTCCTCAAGTATTTTAGGGTCATTTAGCCCTGCTAGCCACTCAATTAACCGTAATTTTTCAGTCTGGATGTCCATAATGTTTTTGTCTTTAACAAAATTAACATTTTTACCACTCTTAAGTTTCAGTCTCTCTTCAAAATTAACCAATTCCCCCTTTTCTTAATTTCCCTGCGCCCCAGAAAAAGCAAACGGCACTTTCTCCTCAGAGACCACACCAGCCTTGATAATTCCTCTACCCCCTTCTACATTATTGTGGATAGCCACAGGCTGGGCCAAGGGGTCATTGCTGGTGTGCCTTTGAAGTCCTCGAGTGACTTCATACTGGTAATAATCTTCGGTGACATTTTTTAGCACAACTGTCAAATCAATTACTGATCGAAATGGTAATCTGGCGGAAAATTCAATGGTAGCCTCATTTCCATTGAATAGCTGATCATCAATTAATACACCACTGTCGTATGTACTCCCAACTTGGAAATCCCTTTGGTAAGCTGGACTGAGAGGTTCCAGACGAACGGCACCACTATGGGGAACACTATCTATGTGATCGGGACTATATTGATAAATTTGAAACCCATCAAAATGAGCACTTATTTCATAAAAATTGATCTCTTGGGGATCATCAAACTTCAATATCAGTTCCACTAAATCCCCTGATGTTTCTCGGATTTCCACAGACTTAATCGGCACTTTCTGCGGAATAGTGACCGTGGTGCTAATTGATTCAAACCTACCGTCCACATTTACATGATAAGTTTTCCCTGCTTGAAGTTCGAGCTCCTGAGTACCATACCCGCCTAAGCGGTGAAAAAACTTACCTTCAAAATCCTGAAATACCAAAGGGTATGCCTGCTGGCCTTCTTCAATTATTTCCACATTGGCATCGCGTACAGGAGGGAAGTCACTTTCTTCCAAAATCCCCCTGGTTTGGGATACAAATACCATCACAGGTGTTCCCGGCACCAGGTCTGCATTCACTACAAATCTTGGGGAATGGTTTGGCATTTCAACCTCTAAATACCTTTCACAAGAGGAAAATCCAATGAGCAATATCAGGACAATAATTGTTTTAAAATTCACCATCAAAATCAAAATTTAAATCCATAAGAAAAAGAAGGTAAAATTGGGAACAGGGTATACTGTGCCAGTACTTTTTGCTGTGTCTGTCGATTAAACGTTATATCCATATAGAACGGATTCATCCTGTTATAAGCATTGTAAATAGATATGTTCCAAACCCTTTCACCCCAGTGCTTTTGCTTAATAAAATTAATTCCTAGATCCAATCTATGGTAATCCCGCATACGAAAGTTGTTCCTTTCGTCATAATGCTCCACTTGTCCGAACATTGGACCATAGAACTGGTGATCGTCATAGCTTTGATAAATTTCCGTCGGAATGGAGATGGCATTTCCAGTACCATAAACCCAGGTACCTGATAGATGGATTTTGGGCGTCAGGTGATGTGATACCGTCAAACTGAGGTCGTGCCTCCTGTCATATCGGAAAGGAAACCATTGGTTGCGGTTTAGATTTTCAAATTGGCGTTCCGTTTTGGAAAGCGTGTAGCCGATCCAACCAGTAGTTTTCCCTACCTTTTTTTGCAAAAGCATTTCGACACCATAACTTCTGCCCCTACCTACTTCCACTTTATCCTCCCAATTTTCACCCATATTTAAGAATGATGCCCCGTCTTTATATTCAATCAACCCTTCCATTTCTTTGTAATAAGCCTCGGTGCTCAACTCAAATCCTCCGGGTAAGGATTTATAATAGCCCAAACTTGTCTGCCAAGAATGCTGAGGGCCAATGTTTGAAGTGGCAGGCACCCAAAGATCTGTAGGCAAACCGAGTCCTGCATTGCTCAACAAATGGATAAACTGAGTCATAGTGGCAAAAGAGGCTTTTACCGAACTGCTTTCATCTATCAGATATCTATAGGCAATTCTGGGCTGAAGTGAATTGTAATGCTCACCATCTACCATAAAACCAGAATAGTGTAACCCTGCATTTAACTTGACCCTTCGCCCTAGTTGGATATCATCCTCAACATAGACAGCGTATTCTTGACTATCATAAATATCCCCACCTTCCATATCAAACCATTCGGCTCTTTCCGTGGCGGTAAATACCCCAGGGGTAAAACGGTGAAATATATGATTGGCTCCAAAGCGGACATAATGGTTGGTGTTTGGAATGTAGTCAAAATCGGCCTTCAAGGCATAATCCCTAATTCCAGATCTGTAATCAGCTTGATAAAACCTGTCTTCTTCGACTCCATTCCCTACCCTGCTGTAATCGTACTCATCAAAAATTCTAAAATGATACTTGGTGTAGGTCCCTGAGAAATTAGCGAATAATTTCTTATTAAAAATGTGATTCCAACGGATGGCTGTAATGAGGTTACCCCAACCCAGCCCGGTTTCTGAGGTACTTCTCATACGTTCATTGTTGCTGTTTGAGGAATAATCCGATCTGGTATATCCCTCATCATCGCCACCATACACGCTCAGGTAAAGCCTGTTTTTGTCATCAAAAATATGATTCACTTTAGCATTCAGGTCATAAAAATAATAACCGGCACTTTCTTGTCCCCCTGATTCTCTACGGATGAATGGCCTCGCTAATAGATCAATGTAGGTCCTTCTGGCAGACAACAAAAAGGAAGTCTTATCCTTCACTATCGGCCCTTCCAAAGTCAATTTGGAAGCAATCAATCCTATAGATCCAGCACCATGAAACTCCTTCATATTCCCCTCTTTCATATTGATATCAATGACTGATGAAAGCCGACCCCCATACCTCGCCGGAAAACCTCCCTTGATTAGCTCCACATTATTGAGCGCATCGGCATTGAAAACCGAGAAGAAACCGAAAAGGTGGGTGGCGTTGTACACGGGCACGCCGTCCAGCAGTATGAGATTCTGGTCGGGCCCTCCCCCTCGCACATACATACCACTGGCACCTTCCGTTCCGGATTGCACCCCAGGCAGGAGTTGAAGCACTTTTAAAACATCCACCTCTCCAAAGAGGGCAGGCATTTCCTTGATCTGACGCAGGGGCACGTTGATGCTCCCCATCTGGGTGTTTTCCTGGATCAATTCTTCCCGTGAGCCTTCCACCACAAATTCCGACAGATGCGCCGGAGTCAATTCCACATGGAGAGTGAGGTCTTCAGTAAGGTTTTGCTTGAAAATAAAGGGATCGTATCCCACATAACTGAAGAGGATTTCCACCTCGCCACCCTGACTGGTATAACTGTAAAAACCGTAATTATTGGAAACGGCCCCTTTTTGGGTGGTTTTGTCGAAAACATTCACGCCAATGAGGTTTTCGCCTGTTTCTTTGTCTTTCACAATTCCATTCAAGGTGACTTTTTGGGCAAAAGAAGCTGTGGCAAAAAGGATTAGTAGGAGGGTAAAAATTTTACTCATATAGGGATAGCTACAATAAGAATTCAAAAACTGGGAATCCAAATCTAGACTAAAACCTTAAAAATAAAAACTAATTTTGATTTTTTTGAATTTCACCTCCCCATTTCTCCCCTCACCTTTTTCGCCTTACGGCTTTCAAAATCAAGGCTAATTAAGTTTCTTTGTGCTTCTGATTAGCAGACCCTAAAAGCACATCCATGAAAGTCATTGCCATAGGCAGAAACTACGCCGAACATATTGCAGAACTGGAAAATGAAAGGCCCTCAGAACCGGTTGTTTTCCTCAAACCCGACACGGCAGTTCTGAAGAAAAACATGCCATTTTACCACCCTGATTTTTCTTCCAACATCCACCACGAGGTCGAACTGGTGCTGAAAATAAACAAGGAAGGCAAGTACATCAAAAAAGAGTTTGCCCACCGTTATTTTGATGAAATCGGAATCGGTATTGATTTCACCGCTCGGGATCTTCAGCAAAAATGCAAGGAGAAAGGACTTCCCTGGGAAATCGCCAAAGCCTTCAACGGCTCTGCACCCATCGGGGAATTTTTGCCCGTAGCAGATTTTAAGGATCTGAACAACATCAATTTCCACTTGACCATCAATGGTGAGGAAAAGCAAAAAGGCAACACCAACATGATGCTTTTTGATTTTGGTGCCATCATAGAATATGTTTCACAGTTTTTTACGTTAAAAAAAGGAGACCTCATTTTCACCGGTACTCCTGCAGGAGTTAGCAAAATCAGCATTGGAGACAGGTTAGAGGCGTATATAGAGGATAAAAAGCTGCTTGATTTTGAAATCAAATAAATTTCTTTTCGCAATTGCATTACTAGCCGGGGCTCTTCTGATAGCCTCGGCCAATATTGAAAAAGGGTACTATCTCTTTCCCGTAAAGCCTGGCCACCAAAACTTTTTGGCCGGCAACATGAGTGAAATCAGGCCCAACCATTTCCACAGCGGCATCGACATCAAAACGGAAGGCCGGCAGGGATTACCCATCTATGCCGCTGCAGACGGCTATGTCTACCGAATGAAAGCGTCCACCTTTGGCTATGGAAATGTCATTCACCTACGCCATCCCAATGGGCAGATCACTACCTATGCCCACCTGAGAAACTTCAACGATGAAATTGGGGATTACATTCGTAAAGAGGCCTATAGCCAGAAAAAAAATGAAATTGAGGTTTACCCCGAGCCTCATGCCCTGCCCGTGAAAAAAGGGGATATCATTGCCTACAGTGGCAATACGGGTAGCTCTGCAGGTCCGCATCTCCACTTTGAGATCCGCGACTCCCTTGACCGTGCCTTGGATCCCTTAAAGTTTGGTTTCTCCGAAATAGTGGACAACACCCCGCCCACTGTTCAAAAAATCGCCATCACTCCTCTCACCATCGACAGTCGTGTAAACGGAAAGTTTCAGCGCACAGAATTCCCTGTGATCTATGATGGTAAAAAGTTTACAGTCAATCAGGATTTAGAAATTGCCGGGAAAGTTGGCATAGAAGTATTGGCTTTTGACAAGCTGGACAACATGCACAACCCCAACGGCTTTCCTATTTACCAGATTTATGACCAGGGAGAAAAGGTTTTTGAAAGTAATGTGGATGTGATTGATTTTAATATCGGCAGATATTTACTTGTCCATACCCACAGAAACAGGTTTACCAAACTCTACAAAGCCAAAAACAACCTTTTCCCTTTCTACACGCCCAGCGAGCCACTTAGCGGAAGCATAGAGGCGAAGCCAGGTGAAAGCCGTGCCATTGAGGTCTTACTCGAGGATGTGTACAAAAACAGGTCGACTTTGAAGTTGTCCTTTAAGGGCACAGAAGCAAAAACCAGTCTAAGCGGGACAAATCAAACGGCTGGGAATGAGAAAATCAGCTACCAAAACAACATCATGGTGGTCAATGGTGAAGGCGCTGCAGAGGGTGTATTGGCCAAGTTTTTTGTAAATGGGTTAGTCATGGAAATACCACCAGCCTATGTGGGCTCCAATAAGCGCACCTACCTTTGGGACATGGAATACGGAATGCCGGACTCGGTAGATGTATGCACAGAAAAATTATTTCCAGATGTGAGGGCAAAAATTCCATTTCAGCAAGAACTATTTTTTACCGATGGAAGCACTGGTTTCCGCTTTGCCGACAACACCCATTTCGATGATTTATACCTTAGGTATAATTATCACAAAATCGGCCCTGACAGGCAACTGACGGTCAACTCACCCTATGAATACCTATGGAATAACCTGGAAATTGATATGGATGCCAGTCATTTTGAGGGTGCTAGAGACAAAGCTCACGTGTATCTTAAATATGAAAATGGTTGGAGGTCTTTTATAGGTGGTCAATGGATAGGGGATCAGATCAGGTTCAAAACCAAAAATTTTGGTACTTTTGTAATCGCGGAAGACAGCACCCCGCCAAAGATCAACCCTGTCAGGGTCAACTCCTCGGGATTAAGGTTTACCATTGCGGATAACCTATCGGGGATTGACAGTTTTGAAGCGTTTGTGGATGGAGAATGGGTTTGGATGCGTTACGAGCATAAGCAGTCAGTGATCTGGTCTGAAAAAAGAGACGCAAAACCTTACAAGGGAGATGTTTTGCTCAAAGTAAGGGACAAGGCGGGCAACGAGGCGGTGTTTACTTCAAAGATTTGAATAACCAAAAACCAAAAAGCATATGTCACTAGAAAAAGGAATGCAAGCACCTGATTTTGAAGTGAAAAATCAGGACGGGGAAACAGTCAAACTTTCTGACTACAGAGGCAAAAAGGTAATTCTTTATTTTTATCCAAAAGACAACACTCCTGGCTGTACAGCCCAGGCTTGCAACCTTCGCGACAATTACGCCCAACTCCAAAAGGAGGGCTACGAGGTGCTAGGAATCAGCACCGACACAGAAAAGGCCCACCAGAAATTCATTGAAAAACAAGAGCTTCCATTTACCCTTCTTGCCGATACTGAAAAGACGGTACATGAAAAATATGGAACTTGGGTGGAAAAAAACATGTACGGTAGAAAGTACATGGGCACTGCCCGCAAAACCTTCGTCATCGATGAGGAGGGAAATATCGCCGACATCATCGAAAAGGTGAAAACCAAAGAGCATACAAATCAAATACTCAAATAAACTATTCCACCAAAATGGAAAAACTCTCAATCGATCAACTCAATAAAACCTGTTCTCAAGTAAGAAGAGACATCCTGCGCATGGTACATGCGGTCAATTCAGGTCACCCAGGAGGTTCTCTTGGCTGTACTGAATTCTTTGTGGCCCTTTATTTCAACCAAATGGAGCACAACACCAACTTTGATATGAACGGCAAAAATGAAGACCTGTTCTTCCTTTCCAATGGCCACATCTCTCCAGTATGGTACAGTGTCCTGGCCAGAAGCGGGTACTTCAGCGTTGAGGAACTGGCTACATTCAGAAAGATCGACAGCAGGCTTCAGGGCCACCCTACTACTGAGGAGAACCTACCGGGCATCAGAATCGCTTCAGGTTCATTGGGCCAAGGTCTTTCAGCAGGTATCGGGGCAGCTCAGGCGAAGAAAATCAACGGTGATAACAAAACAGTTTTTGTGTTGATGGGTGATGGAGAGCAGCAGGAAGGTCAGGTTTGGGAAGCGGCCATGTATGCCGCCCACCACAAAGTGGACAACCTGATTGCAACGATTGATTTGAACAGACAGCAGATTGACGGTCTTACAGTTGATGTAATGGACCTTCAGGACCTTAGAAAGAAGTATGAGGCTTTCGGTTGGGAGGTTGTGGAAACTAAAAACGGCAACGATATCGAAGAAGTGGTTTCTGTGATTGAAAAAGCCAAATCCCTTCTAGGAAACGGTAAACCAGTAATGAATCTCCTACATACCGAAATGGGTTATGGCGTAGACTTTATGGTTGGCACTCACAAATGGCACGGCGTGGCTCCAAATGACGAGCAGTTGGAAAACGCTTTGGGCCAACTTGAAGAAACCTTAGGAGATTATTAATTGAAAACCCTTTTTCTTGGAAAAGGAAAAATTTAGCACAATGGAAAAGACTTTGAATACAAAATTCACCTATACAGAAAAGAAAGATACCCGTTCAGGTTTTGGCGACGGTCTATTGGAGGCTGGCAGAAAAAACCCTGAGGTGGTTGGACTTTGCGCTGACCTAATCGGTTCCCTAAAAATGGGAGCTTTCCAGAAAGAATTCCCTGACAGATTCTTCCAGGTAGGTATCGCAGAAGCCAACATGATGGGCCTTGCCGCTGGTATGACTATCGGCGGAAAGATTCCTTTTACAGGTACCTTCGCCAACTTCTCCACAGGCCGGGTTTACGATCAGATCCGCCAGTCTATTGCCTACTCTGGTAAAAACGTAAAGATCTGTGCCTCTCACGCTGGAGTTACTCTTGGCGAAGATGGTGCTACTCACCAGATCCTGGAGGATATCGGCATGATGAAAATGCTTCCTCACATGACGGTGATCAACCCATGTGACTACAACCAGACCAAAGCTGCGACAATGGCTATTGCTGAGCACGATGGACCGGTTTACTTGAGGTTTGGACGTCCTAGCTGGCCAATCTTTACGGATAGCAATCAAAAATTTGAGATCGGTAAAGCCTGGAAAATGATCGATGGCAAGGATGTTACCATCTTTGCTACTGGACACCTGGTATGGGAAGCAGTGGTTGCAGAAGCCATACTGGCCGAAGAGGGCATCTCTGCAGAGGTAATCAACATCCACACCATCAAACCTCTTGATGAGGAGGCTATCCTGGAATCAGTTGCCAAAACAGGCTGCTGCGTATCCGCGGAAGAGCACCAGCTTAACGGTGGGCTTGGAGACAGTATTGCTCAGACCTTGGTAAGAAACAACCCGGTTCCGATGGAGTTTGTAGGTGTGGACGACAGCTTTGGCGAATCAGGTACACCAATGGACCTGATGAAAAAGTACGGTCTTAAAGCCGAAAACATCGTAGAAAAAGTGAAGAAGGCCTTAGCTAGAAAATAAGCCATAAAAAACTCCCGATACGACAATGTCTCGGGAGTTTTTTTTTATCTAAAATCAAGAAAAAGAATTTATAATTCCTTAGCCTTCAAATACACCAGGCGCATATCGGCTGGATTGCCGAAATCCAGTTTATTGTCTTTCATATAGTTTCTGAGAGCTTTCCAGTTGTCAGAGGAAATACTCTTTAGCCCCGCAGTTCCTTTTTTGACCTCTTCTTCCCTATCCTCCTTTACAAGGTAATATTTGATCACATCCTGAAAAACATCATAAGCATTTATGGAATAAGCCTCAACTTGGGCAGGCATAAACCTTTTTTCATGATAGGCCACAAATTTTTCATCCCCATCTTCAAAAAGCACCTCTCCTATCATGTAGATGTCTTTGATTTTGAAATACCGAAAAACCCGGTTACCTTCTTCCACGACTACCCTGTCGAGTTTTCTGTTATCAATGACAATGGTTTTGTTGCTTTTCCCTTCGCCTTCCGGCAGTTCTTCTCCGATGAATACCTGGGCTTTTTTGGGGTAGATATTTAGGTTAACATTTTGATAAAACTTGCCGTCACTCATCAGGATGTCCCCTTTTTTCATTTCCTCAAAAACAAACGGAGTCCCCTTTACCCCTTTTGATTTGGCCGTCTTCCCATATTCGGTTACAAAAAGATATTCGTTTTCATTCACATCAGACCTTTCCTGTCCATGGGCCCAAAAACAGGTTATTAGGCAAAAAATTAGGAGAACCGTTCTTTTCATGATCTTAGAATGTTAATATCTATAAATTTAAGCTTTTCGGAGAAGAATAGCAATCCAAAGATTTGGTAGCCAACCCAAGGGAGGTTGTTTCTAATAATATCCTTATTTTTGCATCATGAAAGAAAGCATCTTATCCCTAAGTCCGCAGCATTGGAAGGACTATGAATTGATCGACAGTGGAGCATTCGAAAAGCTAGAACGCTTTGGTCCATATATCATAAGCCGTCCTGAACCGCAGGCCATCTGGGACAGAAGCATGGATGAGAAAGAATGGAGAGAGAAAGCCCATGCTCATTTTGCAAAAGAAAAAAACAATCCTGAAAAGGGACAGTGGAAGGAATTCCAAAAGATCCCCCACAAGTGGCAGATCGACTATAACAACCCCGCAGGCCTAAAATTGACCTTGAATCTTGCCATGACCTCTTTTAAGCATATCGGCTTATTTCCCGAGCAGGCGGTCAATTGGGATTATATTGAAGAAAGCATCGCCAGGATGCCCGTAGAAACGCCAAAAGTCCTCAACCTATTCGCCTATACCGGTGCCGCATCCGTAGCAGCCAAAGCTGCCGGTGCTGATGTCACCCACTTAGACGCCGTAAAACAGGTAGTGACCTGGTCACGCCACAATATGGAATCTTCCGGTCAAGAAGGCATCCGCTGGGTGGTAGATGATGCCATGAAATTTGTCAAAAGGGAAATCCGCCGAGGAAACAAGTACCATGGGATTATCCTTGATCCACCTGCCTATGGAAGAGGTCCAAACGGTGAAAAGTGGGTTTTGGAAGAAGAAATAAATGAGCTGTTGAAGCTTTGTTCCGAGATCCTGGAACCTGATCACCACTTCTTGATACTAAACATGTACTCCCTGAGTTTCTCCAGCATGATTGCCGCCAACCTGGTGAAGTCCAACTTTGGAGAGGTAGAAAATGCCGAGCACGGAGAATTGTATTTGGAGGATAACTATCAGAAAAAGCTTCCATTGGGAATTTTCTTCAGGTTTAGGAAATTGTAACCCTTACCGTCATTTTACCGACCGGTAGGGAGCAGAGAAATCTGGAACGAGAATAAAGTAGTCCAGACCTTTCCATTCCGCTTCGCTGCAGTACTAATGACGTGTAAAAGTTCTCGCAGCGATTTTCGCAGCGCTGCCGCGAGAAATCAAAACGTCATAGCACTTGGTGTGTTTGCAAAATATAAAGCCCCGAGGGGACGATGTGGAGGCACTGAAACAAAATTTATCAAAAAATCAACTATGCACAACCGACAACTATTCCTCTCACACCTAGCCCAGACTACTGATTTCCCTTTGATGATCGAAATCGAAAAAGCGGAAGGAATCTATATGTATGGTCCAAATGGGGAAAGGTATATCGATCTAATTTCAGGCATTGGCGTCAGCAACGTGGGTCACCGGCATCCAAAAGTATTGGCGGCAATGAAGGAGCAGATGGATAAATACCTGCATCTCATGGTATATGGAGAATACATTCAGACACCCCAAACCCAACTTGCCGAAGCCCTAGTACAAACACTCCCCGATGGACTGGATAATGTCTACCTAGTCAACAGCGGCAGCGAGGCTGTTGAAGGTGCTTTAAAACTTGCCAAGCGCTATTCCAATAGACGTGAAATAATCAGTTGTGTAAATGCCTACCACGGTTCCTCCCACGGTTCTCTTTCGGTCGGTGGAAATGAGCTATTTAAAAGGGCCTACCGCCCGCTATTGCCAGGTATTTCACATATTAATTTCGGAAAAGAAGAGGATTTAGTCAACATAACCACATCCACCGCTGCTGTGATCATGGAAACCGTGCAAGGGGAAGCGGGGATAAGAGTGCCTAGTGAGGCCTATTTCAAGGCGTTAAGAAAACGATGCGATGAAACCGGAACTTTGCTGATATTGGATGAAATACAGGCAGGATTTGGTAGGACTGGCAAATTCTGGGCTTTTGAGCATTATGGAATCCAGCCTGACATTTTGGTCTGTGCCAAAGGTATGGGTGGCGGAATGCCCATTGGGGCTTTCATCTCCAGCAAAGAGATCATGGGCCATTTTAAAAATGATCCTTTATTGGGTCACATTACGACTTTTGGAGGACATCCCGTAAGCGCCGCAGCTTCATTGGCTACCATAAAAATCCTCCAAGAGGAAAACATTGTCGAACTGGTAGAAATGAAAGCCAACCTCTTCAAAGAATTCCTTGTCCATCCAAAAATCAAAGAGGTCAGAAACAAAGGTTTATTGATGTGCGTGGCTTTTGAATCATTTGAAGAACTCAAGCCCATCATTGATAGAGCAATCGAAATGGGTGTGGTCACCGACTGGTTTTTATTCTGCGACGACTCCATGCGCCTCGCCCCTCCTCTAGTAATTACAAAAGAGGAAATCAAAGAAGCCTGCGAGATAATTTTGAAAGCAATCGAATATAAAGCCTAATTTGCTCTAAACCCTTAAACTTCTAGACATAAGACAAAGCGAAGCATTTGTCTTATGTCAGAATTAAACTTTTAAACCTAAAAAGGAGCGTCATCTTTGCTTCCGAATCCCCCTGGGAATGGATCATCGTTGCTGTTGGCTTTGCTCTGAAGTCTTATCATGCCACCGTCATCAAATCCCTGCCCACCGGCGCTACTTGGGAATTTGTGACCATACATGGCATCCTGTGGTTGGTAAGGAGTATTCATCTCAAGGTCACAGAATTTGGTGTATTTACCAATAAATCTCAGTTTTACATTCTCCAAGGAACCGTTTCTGTGCTTGGCAATGATTACTTCACCCACACCTGCTGTACTGTTGCCTTCCTCATCTTCCGTGATACCATAATACTCAGGTCGATATAGGAACATTACCATATCGGCATCCTGCTCGATGGCTCCAGATTCCCTCAAATCCGAAAGCTGTGGCCTCTTGTCCCCACCCCTGGTCTCCACCGAACGTGACAACTGGGATAGTGCAATCACCGGAACCTCCAGTTCCTTGGCAATCATCTTCAAAGCCCGGGAAATACTGGCAATTTCCTGCTCCCTGTTTCCTGAACCCTTGCTGGTATCTCCAGACATCAGCTGAAGGTAATCGACTACGATCATTTGAATATCACTCTGCGCCTTCAACCTTCTGCATTTGGCACGAAGCTCAAGAATGGAAAGTGCAGGAGTGTCATCCACAAAAAGTGGGGAAGACGAAAGTTTACTGGTTTTATGAATGAGCTGTTCCCATTCGTAGTCAGCTAGATTTCCTTTCTTGATTTTCTCCGAATCCAATTCGGCTTCAGAAGAAATGAGTCTGTTCACTAGCTGCACGGAGGACATCTCCAGAGAAAAGATGGCTACAGGTCTATTATGATCCACAGCCGCATTTCTCAAGGTTGACAATACGAAAGCCGTTTTACCCATGGCAGGACGGGCGGCTATAATCACAAGGTCGGATTTTTGCCAACCAGAGGTCACACGGTCCAGAGCAGTAAAACCACTTGGCACCCCGGTAAGTCCATCTTTCTGGCCTTTTTTACCTTCCAGTTCCGTGATGGCTGCTCTCATGATGGATCTAAGGTCGGAATAGTTTTTCCGAATATTTCTTTCGGAAATTTCAAAAAGGGAGGATTCCATTTTATCCAAAAGCTCAAAAACATCCGTTGTCTCCTCGTAGGCCTCCTTTTGGATATCCGAGGCTATCCGGATCATGTCCCGCTTCATGGCCTGTTCGGTGATGATTCTGGCGTGGTATTCAATGTTTGCGGCAGAGGAAACCTTTGAAGTCAGTTCGGTGATATGGTAAGCACCGCCGGCTATTTCGAGTTTGCCGTTCTTTTTAAGCTGATTGGTTACAGTCAGCAGGTCAATTGGTTCACTGCCGTTGAAAAGATCCAGAATGGCCTGGTAGATGACCTTGTGGGAATCTTTGTAAAAGCTGTCGGGGCTAAGGATATCCACCACTGCCGTGAGGGCATCCTTTTCCAACATCAGCGCACCCAGCACCGCCTCTTCCAATTCGGGCGCCTGCGGTGGCAATTTGCCTACGCCAATACTCTGTTTTAAGGAATTGCCTCTCCTTGAAGGACTCCAATCTTTACCTGCGGGTTTGTTCTCTGCCATAGAAACAAATGTAAGCCGTTTAATCCAGAGTTAATAAACAATTTATTCACGCAGTTATCAACACCAGAACTTAAAAACCCCTTAAAACACTCACTGCTAACCAGTAAGAAACTGACCCTTGTGAAAAATTGCTTAAAGCGAGAAAGGGAAATTATTAACCTCATGTAATTTTTCAAAGAATCAAAACGACTAGTTTTTAAACGCTTACAATCAGCCAATCAGATTTGGCCGGAGTTAATTGCAAACAAAGCTTTCAAAGTCAATAAGGTTACCCATGAATTTCTTATTTTTGATCGATCAAACTTTGACCCTATGTCCAAAAAATACCACTTTATTGCCGTCGGAGGCAGTGTGATGCATAATTTAGCCCTTTCGATGGTTGCCAAGGGGTACGAGGTGAGCGGTTCGGATGATGAGATATACGAACCATCCCGCACCCGCCTTGAAAACGCAGACATTTTACCTGCTGAGAAAGGCTGGTTTCCCGACAAAATACATCCCGGACTGGACGGCATCATTTTGGGCATGCACGCCAGGCAAGATAATCCCGAATTGCAGAAAGCGCTGGAACTTGGAATTCCAATTTTCTCCTTCCCTGAGTTTATCTATGAACAAAGTCGGGAAAAGAAAAGAATCGTCATCTCTGGTAGCCATGGTAAAACCACCATCACATCGATGATCCTGCATGTGCTCAAGTATCACGGGATGAATTTCGATTATCTGGTAGGAGCCCAAATTGAAGGGTTTGATTTAATGGTCAAGTTGTCCGATGCACCAATCATCATTATTGAAGGCGACGAGTACCTCACCTCCCCTATGGACAGGCGTCCCAAGTTTTTCCACTACCATCATGATATCCTCCTGATGAGCGGGATTGCATGGGACCACTATAATGTGTTTCCGACTTTTGAAAATTATCTTCAGCAATTCAAGACTTTAGTCGAAATGACTCCGGATGAAGGTCAGTTTATCTACTGTGAAAGAGACCCTGAGGTCAAAAAACTTGGAGAAGCCAGTTTCGGCAAGTACAAGAAAACTCCTTACGAGGCACATCCTTATGACATCGCAGAAGGAATCACATACCTAAAAACTCCTGAAGCCAATATCCCAATTGCGGTATTTGGAGAGCATAATCTTCAAAATCTTCAAGGAGCTTTGGAGGTTTGCCAGGCAATTGGCGTGAGTGCGCCAGCCTTTTACGATGCCATCCAGCATTTTAAGGGAGCGGCCAAAAGGCAGGAGATCTTGGCCAAAGCGGATGACAGGATATTCTTCCGGGACTTTGCACACGCCCCTTCCAAACTGAAGGCCACGGTGGAGGCGGTGAAATCCCAGTTCCCCAATAGAAAGCTCATCGCCGTACAGGAACTTCACACTTACAGTTCCCTGAACAGGGACTTTTTGTCCAATTATGCCCATACCTTTGATGCAGCCGATGAGGCTTTGATTTATCTGAATCCCAAGGCAGTCGCTCTGAAAAAACTTGAATTGATGAGTGAGGATACACTTCGGGAGGGTTTTAAAAGAGAAGACCTCAAACTTTTCACTGAAATGGAAGAACTAAAAAGCTACCTGGAAAGTAAAAGGTATGACAACACCAACTTGCTGCTAATGAGCTCCGGAAATTATGACGACATGGAGCTGACTTTATTGAAAAACAAATTTAACCTAGCTGAATAATGAATCTGAATCTAAGAACACCTATTGCATTTTTTGACCTGGAGGCCACTGGCACAAATATATCTACCGACCGCATTGTGGAATTCAGCGTAGTGAAAGTTCAGCCTGATGGCACAGAAGAAATCTTGACCAAAAAGGTAAATCCAACCATTCCCATTCCAAAGGAAGTGTCTTTGATCCACGGTATCTATGATGAGGATGTAAAGGACGCGCCGACTTTTAAGGACATATCCAAAGAGCTTTACAAGTTTTTGGAAGGTGCTGATTTGGCTGGCTTCAATGTGTTAAAATATGATATTCCTCTTCTGGTAGAGGAGTTTTTGAGAGCCGGCTTGGATTTCGACATTGAGAAAAGAAGCATCTTGGATGCCCAGAAAATCTTCCATATGATGGAAAAAAGAAACCTCACAGCAGCTTACCAATTCTACTGCGGTAAATTGCTAGAAAATGCCCATAGTGCCGAAGCTGACACGATTGCCACCTATGAAATCTTCAAGGCCCAGATTGACAGGTACAATGGCCAAGAAGTAGAGGATCTTTTGGGGAACAAATTAGGTGTCATTGAAAACGACATCAAAAAGCTTCATGCGCTTTTCAACGAAAAAATGGTTGATCTGGCCGGCCGTTTTATCTTTAATGATGATGGCGTGGAATGTTTTAACTTTGGCAAGCACAAGGGTAAGCCCATTGAGCAGGTGCTAAAGGAAGAGCCGGGTTATTACGATTGGATGATGAAGGGAGATTTCCCATTGGACACCAAGAGGAAATTTACGCAAGTGAAGCTAAGAAGCTTTAATAAATAAGTACGAAATACGAGGTACGAGGTACGAAGTCGCGACGTTTGTTTACTTCGTCCTTCGCACCTCACACCTCGTACTTCCCTATTATCTTCTGTTTTTGTTATAATATTCCAAGGCATCGGGCATCATTTTATTAAGCTGCTCGATACGTCTGTTTGGTCCAGGGTGAGTGGATAGAAACTCAGGCGGTCTTTGTCCTCCTCCTGCTGCTGCTTCCATTCTTTGCCAGAAAACCGGAGCCTCTCTTGGGTCGTAACCGGCAATCGCCATGAAGGTCAGGCCCAACTCATCTGCTTCCAATTCTTGGTCACGGGAAAACTTCAGCATTCCTACTTGCCCGCCATAACCTACAGCTTGCAAGAAAATCTGCTGGGTCATGCTCGGGTTTTGTCCCATAGCTACCTGTAATCCTCCTACCAAACCATTGGCTACCAAACCTTGCGACATCCTCTCTCTTGCATGGTTGGCAATGGCGTGGGCTACTTCATGTCCCATGATTACCGCCACACCGGTTTCATTTTGCGCTATAGGCATAATTCCAGTATAAAATGCCACTTTGCCACCTGGCATAGCCCAAGCGTTTATCTGGTCACTTTCTATAAGGTGAAATTCCCAGGCAAAACCTTCTGTGACATCATCATATCCTCTTTCCTGAAGATAAGTTTCTACCGCTTTGGCGATCCGGTTTCCTGCATTTACTACCATTTGGCCTTCCGCGGTATTGGTAACCAAATTACTTTCTGCCTTTACCTGATCATACTGCTCGTATGACATAGGAAGAATTTCTGAATTGCCGATGATACTCAGCTGCCGTCTTCCACTGAGAGGCACTTTAGCACAACCTTCAATAATAAAGGCTGCAGCTAAAATAAAGATGATTTTCTTAATCATGTTATCAAAGTTTGCTTAGGCGAAAATAACCAAAAAAAGTGCCACAAAAAACTGACTTTAACCTATCAATTTTATCACTATTTACCTAGCTGTGCCCATTTATTTGTTTTATATTTAGAACTCATAAAAACCATTAGCCCACGAATGCGCTTTATTACCCGCCTTTTTAAGAAGAAAGTCAGATCCATACCGGATAAAATCAACATAGAACTCAACCGGTTACGCGGACTTTCCAGCAGTCATAAAGGATATAGTACCATCTTCACTACTCCATTTCGATATCACCATGCGGCGAGTTTTGTAAACACCTACATGGAGATTTATCAGGATGAAATCTATAAATTCAATCCCAAGATTAAATCTGGAGGCGTGATTTTGGATTGTGGGGCAAATATGGGATTGAGCGTGATGTATTTCTCCAAAAATTACCCCAAGCACCAAATAATAGCCTTTGAGCCGGAAAAGGCAATCTTTGAAGTCTTGGAGGAGAATGTTGAAAAATTCAAACTCAACAACGTCACCCTACACCAAAAGGCAGTATGGACGGAGGAAACAGAACTAACCTTCAGCACCGATGGTGGCATGGGCGGCCGGGTCAACAATCTTTATAAATCCAAGAAAAAACCAGTAGAAAAGGTGAAAACGGTGGACCTGAAAACCTTGCTTAACGGGCAAGTGGACTTTTTGAAGCTCGACATAGAGGGCGCAGAGGTAGAAGTCCTAAAAGCCTGCAAAGGCTCCCTATCCAAAGTGCAGCACGTCTTTTTCGAATATCACAATGACATCCATAAACCTCAGTCGTTGCATGAATTACTTTCATTAGTCGTAGATGAAGGATTTTATTATCATATAAAAGAATCAAGTGTTCGGAGAAGACCATTCGTAGACCAAAAATTGATTTGTGAAACATTCGATATGGCGATCACAATATTTTGTTATAAAAAATAGAATAAAGTTAAGAGCTTTCAAATATGATTAGTATTATTATTTGCACTATAAACCCTACAAACTTATTAAATATCAGTAAAAACATAGAGAATACTATTGGTGTACCCTATGAAATAGTCGCTATCGACAACACACAAAATCCTAAAGGGCTTACTGCTATTTATAATGAAGGCTCAAAAAAAGCAAAATATGAAAATGTTTGTTTTGTACATGAGGATGTAAAATTTCAGACTCAAGATTGGGGTAAAGTCATATTAAAAATTTTCACTAACGAAGAAGTTGGCTTAGTAGGTGTTGCAGGCAGTTCCCATAAACCTAAAATTGCTTCGGGATGGGGAGCATTAGGTCTTCAAGAAAAATTCATAAAAATAAATTTAATTCAGCATTTTAAATTTGTGAATCAGCCACCAATAAAACAGTATCAAAATACTGAAAATGAAAAATTAGCACAAGTGGCCTGCTTAGATGGTGTTTTATTAATTTCCAAAAAGTCTATAATTGAAGAATTTCCTTTTGATGAAAAGTTATTAAAAGGATTTCATTGTTATGACATAGATTTATCATTAGCAATTGGTCAGAAATACAAAGTTGCCGTAACGTATGAAATATTGATTGACCATTTTTCTGAAGGAAAAACTGATGTCAATTGGATTGCTGATACAATTCTTATACATGATAAATGGAAAAACATTTTACCGATATCAATAAATCCTATAGATCACAGTGAAAAAATCAGATGTGAAAAACACACCTACAAAAATTTTATAAGGCTATTAAGAATTTATGCACCAATTAAAACAGCTTTTAAAGTTTTAAATTCTGGTGAAATTAAAACTTTAAAAAAGTCTACATATTGGAAACTTTGGATAATTACCTTTAGAATCTATTTTCTAGAAAAACATTCAAAAAAACCGTACAATAAAAGACTTATTTAATAGGCTATAGGAATAGGTATATCAATATTCTCCTTTACAGCTTCCAAATACCTAAAGCCATGTTTTTCATCAGGTTCTAAATGGCATCCTTCTCCCCACTCATTCCAAGCATTGATAAAAAAGTATTGCTGGTCAGGGGCAAAATTTTTGATAGTGTAATTATTTAAGTGCTTGATCCATTCACCAAAAACCTCTGGAGTTGAATCCACAAACATTCTGGCATTGCAACTACGTCTCGGTGAATTGTCCCAAGATGGACAAGCACATCTAAAATAGGTGTAATCTGGAATGCTTCGGTTCACCATGTTATTCATCATGGTACTATAATCATATATACCGTTCTCATAAACCTCATTCTTTTCTATGCCTGTTAAATGAAGACATTTCTTGAAGAGATATTTAACCATATTTTTCTTATGAATCTTCTGGCCTAACAAAGTGCCATCAGGGGCAAACTCCATCCCTGCATCAAATCCACTAATGCACGGATCCTCATAACGTTGAAAATTCTCCATTCGGATCAAATACAAGTCCGGAAACCCAGCCTTTTTGGCCACATCTCTCCAAACTTCAGAAGCAATCTTAATATTTGGGTGCAACTCGGTTCTATACATAAGTAAAACCGGCTTGCCATCAATTTTAATATAGCGAGGATCTTTAAAAATTTCTAATAAATATTTTATATGGGCAAGATCATCTTCATCGGAATAATCCTGTTGCATCAAAACCTTCTTATCATTCCCATCCCATCTACGCGTCCAATTTTCATTTGCCCAACTCAGACAAAAAGGGAAATCGATATCACTGTTAAGCCAATTATGAATAGGCTTTTCTAAAAGCAGTTTGCCATTAAACCAATAGTGATAAAAACAAAATCCATGAATACCATAAGACTCGGCTAAAGCGGCTTGATTTCTCATTACCTCTATATCAGAAAGGTCATAATAATCCTTGTTTAGAGGAACATGGGGCTGATAATGATCGTCAAACACAGGCTTTGCCTTCCGAACGTTTGTCCATTCGGTAAAACCTTCACCCCACCATTTATCGTTCTCATGGATTCTATGGAATTGAGGCAGGTAAATAGCTATTGGCTTAACTGAGTTGCTTTTAGGCATTATTCTTTTGTTGAAAATTCTTGCATTTCGACCAGCTTGCGGTAAACTCCTTCTGTGAGCATGAGTTCCTGATGGGAACCTGTTTCAATTATCCTGCCATCTTCCAACACTACAATCAAATCCGCATTCTGAATGGTACTGAGCCTATGGGCAATGACCAAAGAGGTACGGTTGCGCATCAGTTTGTTCAGGGCATCTTGTACCAGTTTTTCGGATTCGGTATCCAGAGCTGAGGTCGCTTCATCCAGCAACATGATGGGTGGATTTTTCAATACCGCCCGGGCTATGGAAATCCGCTGCTTTTGTCCACCGGACAGCTTCATCCCCCGATCACCAATATTGGTATCGTAGCCCTTTTCTGTTTCCAGAATGAAATCATGGGCATTGGCAATCCTAGCTGCTGCTTCGATTTCCTCCTGGCTTGCATCTGGCTTTCCAAATGCGATGTTGTTTCGGATGGAGTCGTTGAAAAGAATCGATTCCTGATTGACCACCCCGATCTGGCTCCTGAGGGAGTCCATCGTCAGTTGCGTGATATCATGGCCATCAATCAAAATCTTCCCCCCCTGTGGTTCAATAAACCTTGGAATCAAATCCATCAAAGTTGATTTACCTCCCCCTGACGGACCAACTAGAGCAACTGTCTTGCCTTTTACGATTTTCAGGTTAATATTATTGAGAACATTTCTGCCCGGATACGCAAAGTCCACATTTTCAAGGCTCAACTCATCTTGAAACTCCTTAAGAACTTTCGCATTTTTTGCATCCTTTATTTCTGGCTTCTCGTCTATAAGGGCCAGCACCCGCTCCCCTGCCGCAATGCCCGAGTGAACCGTGCTGAAGGAATCCGTAATTGCTTTGGCAGGTCGCATTACCTGCGAAAATATGGCGATGTAGGCGATAAATTCCGATGGGCTAAGCTCGGATCGGTTATCGATAATCAGGGATCCTCCATAAAGAACTATGATAGCCACCATGGTCACTCCCATAAATTCTGACACCGGAGAGGCCAACTGTTGCCTTTTGACCATCTTACGGCTCAGGTTCGAATACTTTTCGTTTTCCCAGTTAAACTTGTCTTTGATGCTTTCCGTCGCATTGAAGGCTTTGATAATTTTTATACCGGAAAGTGCCTCATCCAGGTAACTGATCATCACCCCATACATGTGCTGTGCCTCTGAGGCCTGCTTTTTCAACCGCTTTACGATTCTGGCTATCACAAAACCAGAAATGGGAATAATTAACAGAGAAAAAATAGTCAGCTTAAATGAAATGGCAAATAGCATGAATATATAAGCAAGCAATTGCAAGGGTTCCTTAAAGATTACTTGAAGGGTACCGGTCACACTGAACTGCACGACCTGCACATCGGAGGCAATCTTGGAAATGATATCCCCTTTGCGCTGGTTGCTGAAATAACCCACATGCATATCCATGATGTTGTCAAAAACCCTTCTCCGAAGGTTAAGAAGCGTATGAATCCTCAGGTTTTCCATCACCCGCTGGGATAGGTACCTGAAAATATTACTGAATAGCACAGAAATGACAATAACAGCACAAACAACTTTTAGAGCGCCGTATGGGCCAAACTGCTCATTGGCCAAATGGGCATAGTAATTAAGATAACCCACCGGATCGGTCCAGCTTTCAGGCTTGCGGGTTGGTCCTGCGTCCTTACTGGAAAAGAGGGTGTTGAGCAACGGAGCCAGCAGGGCTAGGTTAAGTGTATTGAAGATTACCCCAAGCAAGGTGAAAATCAAATAGGGGATGGCGAATTTTTCTATTGGCTTGGCAAAGGAAAGTAACCGAAAGTATGTTTTCATTATATATCTTTACAGGATGCACCTGTGACGTATCTGGTAATTTAAGTCCGCAAAATTACTAAATCTATAACGATTCAGGCTAGAAATCCTTTTGAAAATCAAAAACTAATGCCTCAACAGCCAGTTCCCACTAGTAGAATTGCCAAAAACCCTGATCATAATAGGCTTAAGACCATGAGTAAATCCCTAGTATCCTTCAGTTTCTTTAATTTCCCTTTTGCTCAAAAATGGTGGGCCCTGAGGCAGATGCAGCATTCAGACTTGGAGGTTCCGGGAGCCAGTTTTGCAAAATTACTGGGAAGCGGAGGAGGCTCAGGTTTTTCCCTCAAGCCCGATTTTGGAACTTACGTCATTATGTGCATTTGGGATTCAGCTGAGAAAGCCAAGGCCTGGGAGAACACCGATCTGTTTTCAACCTTTGCCTCCAAAAGCCATAGCCACCAAACTCACTGGATGTCCTGCCTTCAGTCATATGGCTGCTGGGAAGATGGCAACCCTTTCCAAAATTATGAAATGGCAGCCTATACCGATGGGCCTGTTTTTGCCTTGACCAGAGCAAGTATTGACAAAACCAAGTTATTGGCTTTTTGGAGGAATGTGCCCGTGACTACAAAGGCGCTTTATGACTCCCCGGGACTTATTTTTGCTAAAGGGATTGGACAATTCCCCTTGGTGGAACAGGCCACATTTTCCCAATGGAAAGACCTGGAAAGCATGAAAAACTTCGCTTACCAGTCGGATCATAAGCAGGTCCTTAAGATGGCCAATAAAGAAGGGTGGTTTAGGGAAGATCTTTTTGCAAGGTTTATTCCGGTTGACATCAATGACCTGTGAGCCAGATTTCATGAAATTTATCAAAACCAGACTTGCTCCTACCCCAAGTGGTTACCTGCATTTAGGAAATGTGCTCAACTTCCTGATCACCGCCGCCTTGGCCCGCCAACAGGGAGCGACCATCCTGCTGCGTATTGATGATTTGGATCAAGCCCGTAAAAGGGCAGCATATGTCCAAGATATTTTTGAAACACTTGAATACCTCGAAATCCCCTTTGATGAAGGACCAAAAGATATGAAGGATTTTGAAAACAATTGGTCTCAGGTCCATCGGCTTCCTTTATACCAAAATGCCTTAGAGGGTTTGAAAGCACAAAAAGCAATTTTTTCATGTTCTTGCAGCCGCAAACAGATTTTATCCCGAAGCAAAAAGGGCATCTACAAAGGCAAATGTATTCCTAAAAACCTTCTTTTTGAGAAAAAAGATTGCTGCTGGAGATGTAGGGTAAAAGGAAAAACCGTCACCAGCTATCAAACACTTGAAGGACACAAAAAAGAAATCCAATTACCCAAAAAGCTGCAGCACTTCATCGTCAGAAGAAAAGACCTACTGCCGGCCTACCAAATAGCCTCCTTGGTGGACGATCTCCATTATGGAATTGATATGATTGTACGCGGGGAAGACTTATTGGGCTCCACCGCCGCCCAACTCATTTTAAGTGAGATACTAGATGAAGCTAATTTTGCCAACATCCGCTTTTATCATCACCCTTTAATCAAAGACGAATCATCCATCAAGCTTTCCAAGTCAGCAGGAAGCACTTCCATCCACTTCATGCGCAGCATCGGAATCCCACCCTCTGACATCTACAAAATGGTTAGCGATTTTCTAAAAATGGAACCTGTAAATAAATTTGAGGAATTCGTTGAGGGATTTAGAATGGGTTGAACTTATTCCCGACAGCTATAGATGGATTGAAGAGTTGAGCCGGAATAATTCTCCCTTAGAAAAGTACAACGAATTCTTAATCCATAGCAAAACAGGCGGGAATGTGTAAGGAAGATGGCCGACATCCTGCCTACATCCTACCGATATCCTACTGACATCCTCCTAACATCCCTTAATTTTACTGCTGACAGGATTGTATTATGGTGCTGTATCCAAACTATTTCTCTTCAATTCTCTTATCTAAGTAAACCCAGACTTCAGATATAATTAAATCAAGCAAAAACATGGAAACCACAACAGTAAAAGCCTTCGGTGCAGCTTCAAAAGAGGCGGATTTGGACCAAATGGACATTAAACGCAGATCGGTGACCTCAACGGATGTCGAAATTGAAATCCTGTATTGCGGGGTTTGCCATTCGGATTTACACACGGCCAGAAATGACTGGGGAGGCACTATATATCCGACCATACCCGGCCATGAGATCATTGGTAAGGTCACTCAAGTTGGTGAAGAAGTTTCCAAATATAAAGTTGGTGACCTTGTCGGCGTAGGGTGTATGGTGGACAGCTGTAGAACCTGCGAGAGCTGTAAAATGGACCTGGAACAGTATTGTAAAAATGGCTTTACTGGCACTTATAATGGAAAAGAAAAGTACCTAGATGAACAGACCTTTGGGGGGTATTCTCAGAAAATTGTGGTTGAGGAACATTTTGTATTGAAGGTCCCCACGAATTTAGACACAGCGGCGGTTGCCCCCTTGCTGTGTGCCGGGATCACTACTTGGTCCCCCTTGAGGCATTGGAATGTAAAAGAAGGCAGCAAGGTTGCTGTAGTCGGGCTGGGTGGTCTAGGACATATGGCTATTAAGCTGGCCAAAGGACTGGGGGCATCGGTAGCGCTATTCTCAAGGTCAGAAGGCAAAATAGAAGATGCCAAAAGGCTTGGAGCAGATGAAGTCATCATTTCAACCGACTCCGACCAAATGAAGAAATCAAGAGGAAAATTTGATCTAATCATAGACACAGTCCCTTACGCCCATGATCTTAATCCCTATGTCAGCACATTAAATATCAATGGCACATTGGTATTGGTTGGCTATTTAGGAGACCTTGACCCCATCTTAAATTCTGTTCCAATGATCCTTGGAAGAAAATCAGTGGCCGGATCAGTGATCGGAGGCATCGCCGAAACGCAGGAAATGCTCGATTTCTGTGGAGAGCATAACATCGTCTCGGATATAGAAATGATCAAAATGCAGGAAATCAACACGGCCTATGAAAGAATGCTCAAAAGCGACGTAAAATACCGCTTTGTTATTGATATGGCTTCGTTGAAGGATTAGAGTGGTTTAGAAGTTTATTTCCCGATGGGTGCTGCGCACATCGGGAGGTTTAGGAGTTTAGTAAAATTGATTTAATTGTTCCAAGGCTGAGCCTTGAGACCTAAACACGCTCCTTCATATCTTTGCGATTAAGCGGTTCGAAAAAACAAAAATGCCAAGTCAAAGACTTGGCATTTTTGTTACTTTTGGAGTCTACTCCGGTCTCCGTCTTCAATCTCTATCAATACCTCGCAGGAGCTCCTTTTTCTGGCGTCGACTTCAAGATAAATTGTCGTATATCCTCATTGGAGGTTTCCAAATCCTCTGCGCGCAGGTACATCATGTGACCACTGCGGTACCCTTTCCAGTCCATTCTGTCTTTCAGTTTGCCACTTGGATCCATTTGCCACAAATTATATTTGGCATTGAAGTAATCAGTACCTCCATCATAGTAACCGGACTGAACCAACAAATGAAGGAAAGGATTCTGAGCCATAGCAGAACGGAGATTCTCCCCTGTCCTATCACCGCTTCTGTCCCAAGGGTGCACAGGTCCGAATAAATTATACGTTAGGTCAGTTTCATATTTCAAAACGTTCCTTACATAATAGTTCATGGCCGGTGCAAAGGCATGGTTCCAAGCAGTAAGGGCTGGGTCATGATCGGGACGCTCTCCGGAGCCCTGGCGATCAATCCCCCTATAACGGCTGTCCAATCTTCCAATTGTTAGTCCTTCTTCCCTCATCAGCTCTTTCCAGAAAAAGTTTGTGGGTACAGCCAAGTTATGCTCCAAGATCACCTTTTCACTCATTCCCGAATAGCGGGCCATCTTTTCGGCAAGTTCCTTTTTGCGGTCTTCCTCCAAATATCCACCTTTCACCATCGCTGGGATCAACTCATTGATGGTAAACTCCTCCACTTCAGGAAGTAGGTCGTCCAAATCCTGGTTTTGAAGATCGGAATCCAACATTTCATGAAACCAAGCCGTTGCGGCGTAATAAGGCAAATAATTGGCAGCTGACACAGGTCCCCCTCTATCAATTCCTAATCCGGTAGGCGACACCAAGATCACACCGTTGAAAAACATCCAATGGGAATTTTGCAATCTGTTGACCATTCCGGCCACTCTTGTGGTACCGTAACTTTCTCCAATAAGGTATTTTGGGGAAGCCCATCTGTTCTGTCTAGTCACAAATGTATTAACCCAATCAGACAGGTATTCAATATCGGCATTTACGCCGAAAAACTTCTTTCTATCAGTTTCCTTGTCTACAATTCTGGAATAGCCAGTATTGACCGGATCTACATACACGATATCAGCTACATCCAAGATGGAGTGCGGGTTAGAACGGGTCCCGTATGGCTGCGTTGGATTACCCTCATCGTCCATATTCAGTAATACTGGCCCGGTATAGGCAATGTGCATCCATATGGAAGCGGAGCCTGGGCCACCGTTGAAGGAAATCACCAATGGTCTGGTAGCTTTATCACTAACATCAGTTCTTTCGTAATAGGTGTAGAACAAAGAGGCGATTGGCTTGCCATCCTCATTCCAGACAGGCTGGGTACCCGCAGTGGCAGAATATGGGACACGCTTGCCATTGATGGTAATCTCGTGATTGGTGGTATTAGCCGACTCCACTTCGATCTGCCTTTCTTGGGAAAAGGATACAAATTGAACTGAGATCAGCAAACTCAGCATCAGTATAGTTTTTTTCATTTGGGTTAAGTTTTATTTGCAAAAAAACCTATCCAGCATCACTGAATAGGTTCCTAATATAAAACATTATGGATAAACTATATCTGAACTTTCTATAAATACTGCTTTAACCTGATAAGCGGATTAGTCTCTAAATGACTTATTGACATCCAAAACCAAGAACCTGACCTCTTCAGGTTTTTTTTGCTGACAGATCTGGAGCAGGATTCCCTCTTTGATCACAGTCAGTTTCATATGGTCCAAAGGCTCTGAGCCTGGGACTTTGATTTCAGACAGCAAGTTGAAATTTTTGTCAATAACCTGAATTGAAAAAGGTCGTCGGGCCAAACTGTTGCCATTGTCATGATGATGGGCTACAGTTCTGTAAAACAACTGCCTGTTTTCATCATAATAAATGTTGTGGTAAAATCCATTCGGGTTGCTGTATTGGATTACGTTTCCGAATTGGTCTTTTTGTGGTCTAATTCGGTTATCGTTGAGGAAAGGACTTTCAGCCTTACTCGATTTGGCCTTGTTATTCTTGAATTTATAAGCTTTGAGTTCAGGATCTTTCAAGTAAGAAATCACCAACCTTTCCTCGTCTTTCATTTTCAAGGTGGTAAATTCATATTTTGGACTGGGTAGATTGTTTGACTTATAAGTCGATTTAGGATATCCCGCAAATTCTTTTTCAACTTCCCCGGCTGCTAGGTCATATACAATCATGGCCGGCTTCCCTTTCAAGGTGAAGCTTCCATTCTTTTGGTAAGCATGCATAATAGGCAAATAGGCCTTTTGGTCCATCACAGCAAAGTTATTAAGATGGTCCGACACACTTATCGCATATTCTT
Source organism: Litoribacter ruber (assembly GCF_018500185.1). Classification (GTDB taxonomy): domain Bacteria; phylum Bacteroidota; class Bacteroidia; order Cytophagales; family Cyclobacteriaceae; genus Litoribacter; species Litoribacter ruber. Next base: position 50,750 of record NZ_JAHBGI010000003.1, read on the forward strand.
CATTATCCAACTCCTGCGTGACCAGCCAATGTTCCACCATTTTTCCAGCACTATCAAGCTGAATCAAATTCCCTTTCTGGCTGAGCATATAAATTTCATTTGGACTCATGATATCGAAGGAAACTGCCTTGAACCCAGGCAACCCCTCCACTACAGGGGGATTAATGGTTTTGATGTGGGTTTTAGTCCAAAGGTCAAAGATTTCGAAACCTCCCTTTTTACAATCAAAAACATATAAAAAATCAGCCCCCTTATGGTTGGTCACCATCTTCATTCGGTAAGATTCAGGAAACTTGCTGTGGTTTAGTACCAGTGTATCACTGATGATATCGTGAAATTCGATTACAGGAGTGTGTCTCTGACCTTCCACCTCATGGGCACAAAGAAAACAACAGTAAAATACTAAAAAGGCCACCAAACGAAACATATCCAATTATTGATTTAAAAAATAATCACCAAATACAAATTCAATAATACATGATACAATTATTATACCATGAGCACTTTCTTCAAGATTAAATATTTATTTTTTTAATTAAAAAAATCACATTTTTACTTAAACAATATCAAAAAATCAAATCTATTTACAATTCACATGTTTAAATGATAGCTTAAGCCATAAAAAAACCCCTCAACAGTAGTCAAGGGGCGTAGTGGTTAAATTGAGAAATTGTTATTGCTTAAGCTCCATTTTATCCAAAAAGCTGAAACGGGAAGCATTACTGATGTATTCAGGCACGATCTTTTTCATATGGCTTACCAAAGCGATGTCCGAGTTTTTGTCAAGCAACACTTTAAAGGCTTCCACTTTATTGACAATAGCCTCGAAGTTGACCTTTTTCACTTTGGCGATCATGATCTTAGGATGATGGGTCTCGATCACTTTTTCAGAACTTGTCAAAAGTTCTTCATACAGCTTTTCCCCTTGCCGTAAACCAGAAAATTCGATTCCTATATCTTTCCAAAGCTTTTTCCCGCTGAGCTGTATCATTTTCTTCGCCAAGTCGAGGATTTTTATCGGCTCTCCCATATCAAACACGAAAACCTCTCCCCCATTCCCCATCACCCCGGCTTCAATGACCAGTTGACAGGCTTCAGGGATAGTCATGAAATACCGAGTGATGTTAGGATGAGTAACTGTCACTGGGCCTCCGTTTTTAATCTGGTTCTTGAATAGCGGGATTACTGAACCATTGGAACCCAAAACATTTCCAAACCGGGTAGTAACAAATCGCGTCCTTCTGTGATCACCCGTATCAGCAATGGCGTCATTGAGTGCTTGAACATACATTTCAGCAATCCTTTTTGAAGCCCCCATCACATTGGTTGGGTTCACCGCCTTATCGGTGCTCACCATGACAAACTTTTCTACATGGTTGATCACTGCCAAGTCGGCCAGGGTACGGGTACCTAGTATATTGGCCTTGATAGCTTCTTCCGGGAATTCCTCCATCATCGGCACATGCTTGTAGGCTGCGGCGTGATAGATAATCTGGGGCCTATACTTGCTGATAATGCGCGACATCCCTTTTCTTTTACGGATATCTGCTAGCAAAGGCACAAAGCTGATTTCTTTAGCAGAGGAGCACACTTCAGTATACAAAGTGTAAAGCGGGGATTCCGCTTGATCTACAAGCAAGATTTGTCTTGGATTATACTTTTGCAGCTGTCTTATCAATTGACTTCCGATGGATCCCGCTGCGCCTGTTACCATAATCACCCTTCCTGCTATATCATTTTTGACCTGATCATTGTCAAGACCAATTTCTTCACGGGAAAGAAGATCTTCAATTTTCACTTCCCTGATCTCATTAGACCCCAAAGAACCATTGATCCATTCTTTTACAGGTGGGATTATAGTGGCGTGGACATTTAGGCGGAGACATTCGTCAATTATTTGCCTTCTTCTGGTGGGGGAAAGTTCCTGTACTGAGATTACTAGCTCTCTGATTTTGTACTTGGCCACTACAGAGGCAAGGATTTCCAAGCCCAAATAGATTTTTGCACCAGATAGAATTTTACCTGCCTTATTGGGGTCATCGTCCAAAAATGCCACCACCCTCTTTTTCACCTGGTTGTCGTTGGCGTAAATCTCCTGGGCGAGTACACCGGCCTCTCCGGCCCCAAATACGGCCACAGGAATGATATCCTTGTTGCTGTGCTTGATGTACCCAAATAGCTCTTTGATGATCATGCGGTAAAAAAGCAAAGTCATCAGCGCGACACCTGCTGAAATAAGAAGAACTGCCGATGACAAGATCCATTCCTGGCCGAGAAAATGAACAGCCGTAAAATTGGCCAAGGTGGCCAAAACGGATGTAATTACCACCATTTTTGCCAAGATAACCCCATCCCTCAAACTGGTGTGGCGGATGATCCCCAAATAGCTTTTAGTGATGAGCATGGCTACCCACCCACTAATAAGAAAAAGCATCAATCCCGCTGGTATTGAATAGGCTTCCAATCCGGAAAAATCAAAATTGTAGCGGAGGGTGAAGCCAATGAATATCGCATATACCAGGATCAAACTATCAAAAAGTGCAACGGCCCACCGGGGCAAGATGCTCACTCGACTTAAAAATTCCATAGCCAAAATTGCAGTTGTTTAAAAAATACTTCTTTTTGTATTTCAAATATAAATAAAAAGATTTCATAAAAATAAGCTTTCTGGTTAAAAATTAAGGAGTTATGCCAAATTTTTCTTCAAAAAATGCAAGTATTGATTTAGATATAAATACCCAAAACCTTATAAATCAGCATTTTAAAGGATACCTATGAAATTTTTACAAATACAAAAAAACCCCGCCATCTGGCGAGGTTTACTACTGGTATTCAACAAATTACTTAATAACAACACTTTCATAAGCTGCCAAGGATATTTTTCCATTCTTGACATCCACATTGCCGTGCTTATATACAACCTCGTAATCTTGGTCATCAAGGTCAAATTCCACTTCTGCATCTCCTATATTATGGAACACTTTATAGACTTCCCCATTATGATGCCTTTCATAACCCATCACCGTTTTATTCAACTCAAGGTCGGTCAATTCAAGCGAGCCCAAAGTCAACACCCGGTCATTAGCCCTTAAAGAAGTAATCTCTTTATAAAAGTTAAACTTACTCTCAGGGTCATCCTTTTGTTTTGCCAAAGGAATTACCGTATCATCGGTACTAAATTTCGGCTCAATCCACGTGGCTCGACCGGTGTCATTTTCCTCCACATCCCATAAAAAAGGTTCTCGGATGTGCTCATCAGGCTTTTCTCCCAGCATGCCTATTTCCTCCCCATAATACAAATAGGGTGCTCCTGGCATTGTCATTAGAATCACGATCGCCTGACGGGCTTTAGCCTCGTTTCCTTTCAGACTACTTAAAAGCCTAGGCTGATCATGATTTGAAGAGAAAGTGGCGTCGATAAAATCATCCGTAATGTCAAAATAATAGTCTAGGATCTCTTTTTGCCTTTGTGCCAAAAGCATCCCTTCCCCTTTCTCAAAAGACTCCAGAAGGGTATAATGGAAATCAAAGTTAAATAGTGCCGGCAAGCCCGGAAGATACGGAGCCACCACTTCTTTCATGTCATACACCTCTCCTACCAAATACACATCTGGCTTGATCTTTTCCATTTCTTCTCTGAACTCCACCCAAAAGGCATGGTTATCTTCTGGTCTGTCATCAGGATAGATGTGTTTGGCCGCATCTAGTCTAAATCCGTCTACACCCATTTCCTCCAGCCAAAAGCGGCCGATTTCATAAATTTCTTCCCTTACCTTCGGATTGTCAAAATTCAGATCCGGCATATTTCCGGTGAAAAAACCATAATAAAACTCATCACCATGTCCTGGATCATGCCACTGACGGATATTATCACTATCCAGCGTAGTTTGCTTTTTATTGATGTGGTCAGCGATGGTATCTTTTCCAGCCCACACGTAATAATCTCGAAAAGGATTATCGGGGCCTTTTTTGGCTTCCAAAAACCAAGGATGTTCGCTACTAGTATGATTGATGATCATATCGATCACAATCCTGATGTCCTTTCTGTGGGCCTCCTCAATCAGTTTTTTGAAATCCTCTAAGGTACCGTAATCCGGGTGGATCTCTTTATAATCAGTCACATCATATTTGTGATAACTTGGGGAAGGCATGATGGGCATAAACCAAATAGCATTGGCATTTAGGTCTTTAACGTGGTCAAGCTTCTTTGTTACGCCATTGATATCCCCGATTCCGTCTCCATCTGTATCGTAAAAAGACTGGACAAATATCTCATAGGTGATCCCAGCCTTTGGCCAATGGTCATCTTTGACCTCATTTCCAGAAACTACATCCGGGGTTGGAGCACATCCAACTGAGGCAATAAAAAAAGGTAAGAGGAATACTGAATAAAGTTTGCGCATAGGTTTAATTGTTAAAAACATAGTCCACCTTTCAAGCTGAAGCAACTTGAAAGGTGGACTATCAGGTTTGGATTATTGAGATATTAATTTCTGTCAATACAGTTAAGCATATCAAAAGCCTGTTCAAGTCTCTTCACGAAGTTCTCTTCGCCTTTTCTCAACCATGCTCTTGGATCATAATACTTTTTGTTTGGCTTGTCGTCTCCATCAGGATTGCCCAACTGGGTCTGAAGATAACCTTCATTGGATTGGTAATACTTCAGCACACCTTCCCAGAATGCCCATTGCATGTCTGTATCGATGTTCATTTTAATGGAACCGTAACTATTTGCCTCACGGATTTCCTCCACAGAGGAACCAGAACCGCCATGGAATACAAAGCTTACCGGCTTGCCGGAAGTGCCAAATTTCTCGTTGATATAATCTTGGCTATTTTTTAAGATTATTGGTTCAAGGCTTACGTTGCCCGGCTTGTAAACACCATGTACATTACCAAATGCAGCAGCTACGGTGAAGCTGTCACCAACTTTTTTCAGTTGCTCATAGGCAAAGGCCACTTCCTCAGGCTGGGTATAAAGCTTGGAGCTGTCCACGTCGGTATTGTCCACCCCGTCTTCTTCTCCACCCGTCACACCAAGTTCGATCTCGATGCCCATTTCGATTTTAGCAAACTCCTTGAAATACTTTACCGAAGTCTCAATGTTTTCCTCCAAAGTCTCTTCAGAAAGGTCAAGCATATGGGAGCTGAAAAGAGGCTTTTTGAATGCCTTATAGTATTCTTGGCCTTCCTTAAGCATTCCGTCAATCCAAGGTAGAAGCTTTTTGGCCGCATGGTCGGTATGTAAAACCACAGGAACTCCATAGGCTTCGGCCATTTTATGAACATGCATGGCTCCCGATACAGCACCGACTACAGAAGCCTGTTGCTGATCGTTTGGAAGGCCTTTACCAGCAAAAAACTGAGCACCACCATTTGAGAATTGAATCATAACTGGAGAATTCACCTTTTTGGCTGTCTCCAGTACCGCGTTGACAGTACTTGTATTGATTACGTTCACCGCAGGCATTGCAAATTCATTTTCTTTGGCATAAGCCAAAAGATCTTGAAGCTCTTGGCCGTACTTAACTCCTGGTTTGAATTTCATAGGTATTGTTTAGTTTAAAATTTAAATTTCATCTCACCACTCCATGTGAAAATAAGGTTGGCATGGAGGGTTATTCAAAGATAAAAACAAGGAGTTTAAAATCACTGAAAACAAGGATTTATTTGAATTGGGAATGCTTCTAAGCTATAATCCCAAAACAACCTCCCAATAGTCTTAAAGGATAATTTGCTGGTAAATAACACCAAAACCCTCGAATTAAAGAAAATGCCCCTAAATTATTTGAACATCAGTTGAAAACACGCTTCTTTCTATAAATCAAGGAATTATAAGTAGCACAGTGGATTGGTAGAAAAAATTTTATTTATTTTTTTAAAACTATTTGTTGGTGATTTAAAAAAACTAAACTACATTTCCCATAGGTAATATTTTAACTAACATAACCAAAGACAAAAATGAGTAGATTTGAAGAAGTTAAAAATTTGATCTCAGGTCTGGAAGATGACTTCCATAAGTTTTATGACAAAGGCAACAAAGCTGCCGGGACCAGAGTAAGAAACGGTATGAACGAAGCTAAGAAGCTTGCTCAGGAAATCCGTAAAGAGATCACTGATATCAAAAACTCAGGAAAATAATTCCGAATCCAATAGGAGTAGACAACCCCGGCCTTACTTGGCAGGGGTTGTTTTTTTTGGTCTATAAAATTTTTGGATCCGGACCGCATTAAGAATGGCCAGCAGGGCCACCCCTACATCGGCAAAGACAGCCTCCCAGAGTGAGGCAATTCCCATACCTCCAAGTATTAACACCAAGGCCTTAACTCCGAATGCCAAACCTATATTTTTCCAAACAATCTCCCTGGTCTTTCTTCCAATCTGGATCGCCAAGGGTATTTTGAGCAATCTATCATCCTGCAGCACCACATCGGCGGTTTCGATAGCCGCATCAGTACCCATTCCCCCCATAGCAATCCCAACATCAGCAAGTGCCAAGGCAGGTGCATCGTTGATGCCATCTCCCACAAAGGCTATTTTCGAAGAAGTGCTTTTCAATTCCTCCAGCTTTTTCAATTTTTCCTCGGGAAGGAGCTCGCCGTGAAAATCACTCAGACCAAGTTTGGTAGCCACCTTTTCCGCTACACTGCTTCTATCACCGGAAAGCATTGCCAGCCTTTTAGCTCCTAGCTTCTTCAATTGCCCAACCATTTGCCTAGCATCAGGCTTTATTTCATCTTCAAACGTAAAGTGTCCCTGATACTTTCCATCCATAGCAATTGCAATTAAGGTTGAGGGGTGGTTTTTCAAGGCAGCGGGGTACTCTATGTTATGCTTATCAAGCAGGTTAATATTTCCAGCTAAAAGCAACTTTTCCTCTGTGAAGGCAGAAAGACCCATACCTGCATGTTCTCTGATTTCTTCCAATTTTGTTGTCGAATCAATTTCTGAAAAGCGTTCTGCTATAGCCTTGGCCACCGGATGGGTAGAGGCCATTTCCAGTGCTACTACCTTTTCAATGACATTAGGATCTATATCAGTCGGTGAAATCCCAGTCAACCTCAATTTTCCCTCTGTCAAGGTTCCTGTTTTATCAAACACGATGGTGTCAACCTTTGCCAACACATCCAGATAATTGGCGCCCTTAAAAAGAATCCCGTTTTGGGCTCCTGCACCTAATCCTCCAAAGTAGCCTAAGGGGATGGAAATCACCAAAGCACAGGGGCAGGAAATCACCAAAAACACCAAAGCCCTATACAGCCATTCCTGAAAATCGTATTCTGCAACAATCAGCATCGGCACCAACAATAGCCCAAGCGCCAGAAAAACCACTATGGGCGTATAAACCTTGGCAAATTTACTGATGAACTTTTGGGTGGTGGCTTTTCTGGATCCAGCCTGCTCAACCAAATACAAAATCCTGGACAAGGCACTATCCTCAAAGCGGGAGGCGACCTGAAGCTCAATCAGCCCACTTAGGTTGATCATACCTGAAAGCACCTTATCACCTTTTTCATAAACACGTGGCACCGATTCCCCGGTGAGAGCTGCCGTGTTAAACTCTGCTGGTCCAGAGAGAAGCGCGCCATCCAAAACCACCTTTTCCCCAGCCTTGACCTGAATTACCTCCCCTATTTTGACCTGTTTGGGATCAATCGCCCGAAAAACCCCGTTACGCTTGACAAAAGCTTTATCAGGCCGGGCATCAATTAGGTTTTTGATACTGTTTTTAGACCTTTTCACTGCCAAGGCCTGGAAATGCTCCCCAATAGTATAAAACAGCATCACGGCTACCCCTTCGGCATACTCTCCCAGATAAAAAGCTCCAAAGGTGGCGATGGTCATCAAAAAGAATTCATTGAATATGGAACCCTTTACCAAGTTCCTCACCGCAGGTCCCACAACTTGGTAGGCCACCAAAACATATGCGACGGCAAACCATAAAAATCTCGGTACTCCCTCAAACCAGCTGGAATCAAAAAAATCAAAACCGATACCTAATGCCAGCAAAATAAAACTCACTCCCGCCTGCCAATACAATTTCCAATCGAAGGTGGAACCTTCGATGGAGGCATGGGTACTACAGGCATGGGAATCGCACCCACAGCCTTCAGCATCCAAAAATGAAGCTGACGGCTGCGCCTTTTCGGTTGCTTCCAAAGTATCTGTTTGTTCAGTGGAGTCTTTCATTCGCATATATGCTTTTGGGAAAGTTAGCCAATTACCGCATGCACAGCAATTGCATATCTCTGTATTTCCCTCTAACACGCCTGGGGCAGGATTTATTCCCTATAAAATCTTTTTGGTTATATTAACGTATTGATTAAGAGACCCAAATTCCTTAACCACACATGCGAAACCTGCTCATTCTATTCTGTCTGATTGCTTTACTAATTCCGCCACTTTCAGCACAAGACAAAACCAGCAAGATTAAAGAAAACCTGAAAATCTACAGGGAGAGCTTTACACCCGAGAAAATCTATCTGCACCTGGACAAATCCCATTTTTTGGGTGGAGAGATAATTTGGCTAAAAGCTTATGTGCTAAGAGCGTCGGATCTAAAGGCTACTGAGCGGAGTGGTGTATTGTATGTGGATTTATTGGATGATGAAGGCTCAGCGGTGGAAAAGCTCACCTTGCCTGTTTTCGAAGGGGAGTCCTATGGAGATATCACCCTGCCCGATGATTTGGAAGCAGGGACCTATAAACTGACTGCCTATACCAGGTGGATGAGAAACTTTGGCGAGGAGACATTTTTCCAAAAGGAAATCCAAGTTCTTGCAGAAGGCTCTGAAATCCCTACCGAAAATGCTTCATCTAGTATCCCAATTGATGAACACGATTCCCCACTTTCTATACAAGTACAGGAAGATGCTGTCCTTGTAACCCATGATCTTCCAGAAACTACTGAGCTTATACTGATGGCTTTTTTGGGAGATAAAATGATTTTTGATCAGACTTTAGAGGAAAATATGACTTCCGTAGAAATCCCTAGAGAGGATTTTCAAACAGGCATTTCAAAGTTTGTATTGGTCAATCCGGATGGAGACAAAGTAGCAGAAAGGCTATTTTTCGTAAATCAAGAATTCACCCCAACCATCTCGGTCAACCTTGAAAAAGAAAGCTATGACGTGCGGGAAGAAGTTACCTTATCCATATCGGCATTGGGTTTGGACGAAGGAAATATTGCCAAACTTTCTCTGTCCGTGACGGCTGACAACTTTGTTCCTTACCAACCCGAGCAAGAAAATATTTTAAGCTATTTGTATATCAACTCTGAAATTGAAAACCCACTCCTAAATGCGGGGGCATTTTTCAACGGAGAAGATGACAAGAAGATTGAATTGTTGAATGAGGCCTTGAGCCAGGCTAAATTTAAACGCTATAGCCTGGATGACTTAGCAAGTGCCAAGTTTCCCGCGATTCGGTACGGCAATGAGCAGGAAATCAACATCAGAGGTCAATTGTTAAAAAACGGAAAACCTGTCAACAACGGAGAAGCTTTGCTGTGGCTGAAGGACCGCTTTCAGACTTTTGTCAGTACCAACACAGATGAGGAGGGCTATTTCGCTTTCCGAGGCTTCTATTATACCGGAGAAATCCCCGTAGTGGTGCAAGGGGGCGACCACCGTGGGAGAAGGGAGCAGGTGGAAGTGATTATGGGGGAAGAGGAGTACACCCCACCCCTTCTTTCCAATAGAATCAAGACAATTGGTCAGCCTCCGCGGGATTATGCCGCCACAGTTTTGGATCAATTCCGCCGTACGGAGGCCGAAGTTGGGGCGATGGAACTGGGAGAGTTGCTTTTGGATGAAATTGTAGTGGAAGGAAGGGCTGAAATTCATAAACCCTTTAGGCTTCATACCCAACCGGATATGGTGCTGTTCCGCAAGCAACTTCCTGTGGCCCCCTCAGGAAATATTCTCGAGGTCCTTCAAGGAAGAGTGGCTGGCTTGCAGGTTATAAGAAGGGGCATGAATGAGTTTACAGCCACCATTCGGGGTCAAGGCACTCCTTTATATTTGTTGGATGGCATGCCAATCCCTGAGAATACCCTTCAGATGATCAATCCCTTTGATATCAGCAGGATTGAAATCATCAGGAGACCCTCAGCTGCCGGGATTTATGGGGGAAGAGGTGGCGGAGGGGTGATAGCGATGTTTACAGATATCGGATATGAGGAGGAAATAGATATTCAGGGAGGCAAGCATATTGTCGTACATAGAGCTCAAGGGTTTTCGAGAACCAGAAACTTCTATTCACCCACCCATGAGGACATGGACTATTATGACCTGCCTGACCTGCGAAGTACCCTCTATTGGAATCCCATTATACACCTGAGTAATGAAGGAGGAAAAACCTTTAATTTCTTCACTGCTGATACCCCAGGCACATATAGGGTAATAATCGAAGGAATTACCACAGAAGGACAGGCTTTAAGAGAGGTGGTCACCTTTGAAGTCGGTTCCGATTAAAATTGGATTCTGTCCATCCCTAAAACCAAAAGTGCGGTAAAGATCGCCAGCCCAAAGCTCATCAGAGTCCCTATCAGGATGTACTCTGTAAGCTTTCTGTCTTTGGATTCCTTAAGATCCCCAAAACGGAAAACAGATTTGGCGGTCAACAGAAATCCGACAGCCTCCCATCTTCCGCTGATCACAAAGACAAAAACAAACAAGCGCTCCAAGATCCCAATGTATTTCCCTGCATTGGTAAGCGATTCATTTTCCCCGTCAAATAAGTTTTGGGACCATTTGGACATCAATACCTGTATGATGATTCCCGACGCTACTGTTAAGAACAGGATAGCCGTAAGGTAAAGCCAGACCAAGTGATTTTCCCAGAAAGGAAATATGGTCATGCCAGAAAAGTACATTCCCACGCCAAAAATCACTGTTAGATGGAGTAATTGATCTCCTAAAAACCATGCGGGCTTGTTTTGGGGAGTTTGAGCGTAGAGTTTTATTACATCAATCAAATAATGACTTCCTGCAATGAGCAAAGCTATTTGCCAATTCCATAAAAATAAAAACACCAATACTCCGTGAAGAACAACATGGAGGTAGAGAAACATGCTGCCGGCCTTTTTATCTTCCTTGCTTTTGATCCAGCCCGTAGGCTGTAAAAGAAAATCACCTATGAGGTGAGCCAAAATCATTTTTATAAAAATAATCATCCAATAAGCTTAGCCAATTTTTTCCTAAAAACCTGATCGATAGCCAAAATTTCATCCACATTAGATCTGCTCCATCTGCCGCTTACTGAGTTTTGCTTGATATCCAGTTTTTTACCAATTTCCTGCTGAGTGATTTTTGGATTTTGCAAAACCAGCTGGACTAGCTCTGCTGAGGGGGCGGTCCATTTATCCATAAACAATCCTGCCAGTCTCAACATCAAATTTATATCCTGGTCAAACTCAGGCCATGAAGTTAGTAGCCCCAAATTGGTTTTATCCTTTGCCAGTCTGTCAAATTTCTCACCTGCAAAAACAAATGCCTCGCCATTGCTTTCCGAAATCCTTTCGGCTTCAAATGTCTTTTTTCCTATACCGATGGCCATACGAACATCCAGGTTTTTCCCCGTCTCTGTCTCCACAGACCGGATCAAAGCTTTGATCTGAAAAGCAGCCGTCAAAACATCCTGAACCTCCCCTATCTCCAGTTGAAAAAAATCACCCCACAGGATTTCCCAATCAGCATTTGCCCTACCCCACTCACTCAAAAGCTTCTTTAGCGGTTCCAGCCAGATGGCTTGGTTTTCTACCGCCCTACTATTTATAATATCCCCTTTAATTACTGCTATCATTCTTCTCCATTATTACAGGCATCTCCATATTATCGCCTAATCAAACGATAATCACAAATATCGTCTAAATAAACGATATTTTAAAATATCTCTCAAACAAACGATATACCACTAACTCATTATTAATTTAAATAGCTGAAAAATAACAGCTTGAAACATTGATTTTCACGAGTTAGGATGAAGAGGAACGAAACCAATAAAGTCACCGTTTTGATAGCAGACTAATTCCGTACTGAATTTTGAGAACAACCTTACCTATTTCGATTTTGGATCTGGCTATCCTCAAGGAGAATTTTGATGCCAGAGACGCTTACCGCAGGAGTTTGGAATTGGCCCAAAAGGCTGAAGACTGGGGATATAGCAGATTTTGGCTGGCCGAGCACCATAACATGCCCTACGTGGGCAGTTCCGCCCCAACGGTATTGATGGGGTATATTGCTCAGGGCACAAAAAAAATCCGAATAGGCTCCGGGGGTATAATGCTTCCCAATCACAGCCCCTTGATCGTGGCTGAGCAAATCGGTGTTCTGGAATCGCTCTATCCTGACAGAATAGACCTAGGACTGGGCAGAGCACCGGGCACAGACCAGAAAACGGCCTCAGTGCTACGAAGAGGGCGGGTGGAAACAATCCAGGAATTCCCTAAAGACCTCAGCGAGCTTCAGCAGTATTTTTCCAAATCCAATTTTGACAAATCGGTAAGGGCTTTTCCATCGGAAGGCCTCCACGTTCCTTTTTACATTTTAGGATCGAGCATGAGTAGTGCCGCGCTGGCCGCTGAAAGGGGACTCCCCTATGTGTTTGCCAGTCATTTTGCCCCCACATATTTCCTGCAAGCCACCAAATATTACAAAGATAACTTCCGTCCATCTCCTGACTGCCAAAGGCCATATGTAATCTCATGCGTGAATGTAATTGCCGCAGAAAATGAAGAGAAAGCGCACAGATTGGCTACCTCTTTTTATCAGATGGCTTTGGGAATTGTCAGAGGAAAATCTTACCCTTTGCGTCCGCCAGTTAAGAGCATGCAAGACATTTGGACTCCCCAAGAAGCTGCTGCCATTCAAAATATGATGGCTTGCACCTTTATTGGCACCAAGGAAACTATAAAGGCGGAAATGGAAAGCTTTCTAGATCAGACTAAAGTCGATGAGATCATGGTCACTACCAACATTTATGATCATGAGGACCGGCTGAAGTCATTTGAACTAACCGCAGAAGTTTTTCAAAAAATAGCAAAAACAGCAGAGGTAGAAACATCAAGAGGGTAACCCCCTTTTGATGTTTCCTTCTCAACAGTGTCACGTCCTAATTTTTCTTGACAGGTTTTCTCTGAGGCTCTTTGGTTACTTTGCCATCCGACATCGGACATCCGACACCCCACACCGGTCATTCCTTCACAAACCTCTTCCTCACCACATTATTGCTGTTGTACATCTCTATCACATACACACCCGGCCGGATGGATTGAAGCCCCACATTGACAAACTCGCTTTCTAAGCTACCTTCCTGGAGCATTTGTCCGGTCACATCCATGATGCGATAATTGGCTTGTCCAAAACCATTCGGTAATTCAATATTTAATGAATTTGAGGCTGGCACTGGGTATAATTTTAACCCCTCGAGGCTTGGCTTTTCCTCCACACTTAATATCGGGTCATTAAAGAGTATTTCCTCCTCAGGCTTTTCCAATGGCACACTTGTGAAAATATGGAACTGATTTGGAGCAAAATCCAAACGGTAAATGCTTCCACCAACTGAAATCTGCTCGCCAGAAAGGTAGTCATACCAGACCCCTGAGGAAGGAAAATTGACAGAAGCCTGCTCGGCGTCCTCCAAACCAAAATTCCCAACCACGAACACATCCATATCAGTATGCTTAAGAGAAATGGTTTTGATCAATCCGTTCAGACTCAAATTCACTTCCTCAGGACGGTTGAACACCTCATGCTGATCCTTTAGCCTGATCATGGCCCTGTAGAGGTAATACAGTCGCAGGCGGTCCTCATCATCAAGATACTCCCACTTGGTGGGCTTGATACCCAGCCGGTCATCGTTTAGCTCCACATCATAGCCAAATTCACCAAACTGCCAGATCATCTTCGGCCCTGGGATGCCAAAGTAGAAGGCAGTCAAAAGTTGCTTTCTGTTGACTGCATGGGTGAGATTCCTTAGATTAACAGGAGACGTGGCCCCACGGGTCAAGGTTTCAAACATCACCCTTTCTTCATCATGGCTTTCCATGTAAGCGATTAAGTGATTTTTCGACCAATTGCGAGTTTCATAATAAGCTCCATTGAAATTTCGGCTCAAGCCCCTACCCATTTCCCGGAAAGGATGGTTCATATTGCCCCAAAGCATCATCCCATAATCGGCAAGGATAGTCTCTTCGGAATTGTCCGCAAAATGCTCCAAAATCACATAAGCATCAGGATGGTTGGCCTTGATGCGGTCATAAATGTGTTTCCAGATTTCGATTCTGGACTCATCTAGCTGCGACCACAACCCCACATCATCACCTGAATTGACTTGGGTAAAGCCCTTACTCAAATCAAACCTATATCCATCAAACTTATATTCGGTGAGCCAATAATTGTTAACTGAATCCACAAACTCCCTGGTGTAAGGGCTTTCATGGTTAAAATCATAGCCCACATTAAATGGATGTCTGGCCACTCTATTGAGCCAAGGGTTATCCTCAGTGGGAGCGCCATAGTCCCCGTCATTGTAAAGCCTCACAAATGGGGATTGGCCAAACGCATGGTTCAATACCATATCTAACAGCACCACCATGCCTCTTTTGTGGGCTTCATCTATGAGTTCTTTAAGGTCATTTTTCGTCCCGTAAAATTTATCAGGGGCAAAAAAGAATGACGGGTTGTATCCCCAAGACAGGTTGCCTTCAAATTCTTTTATGGGCATTAGTTCAAGGGCATTAATCCCCAAATCCTGCAGGTAATCCAACCTTTCGGTCACGGCCTTGTAAGTCCGTCGGTCATCAAAATCCCTTACGAGCAGTTCATAAATTACCAATTCCTCTGGTGCAGGTTTTTCATAATTCAGGTGTTTCCATTCATATGGCTGTTGGGCAGTCTGGAAGTAGGTGGCCTGAAATTCAGTTTGTCCATCTGGAAAAGGAAGCAGGCCAGGATACCTGTTTTGATCAATGATTTCCTGGTCGTGAAATGGATCGGAAGTTTTATCGGCATACGGGTCCCCGATGCGGATGTCGCCGTCTACCAAATACTGAAAAATATACTCCCTGCCAGGTTCCACATCCGTAAGAGTAAACCAAAACATTTCCCCATCGGGAGTCATTGTCATCTGATAATCCGGATCAACTTGCCAGTCATTGAAATCCCCGATCAAGAATACGTTTTTCTTTCCCGGAGCCTCCAATACAAAAGTCACCTCTGTATCAGAATTGTAGTTGATTCCCTTTCTGGCTCCTATCGGAAAATCTCCCCTAGGGCTTTCAGCCACTACGGAAATCCTCATGCTACGCTCTGCAGTTTCCCCATTGGCAACCGCCTTGGCAAGCACCTCAAAATTTCCTGCCTCTGTAGCGATAAACGTATAATCCAGCGATGAAGAGTTGGCTTCAGAAGCGACAAGGCTGCCATTGATCTCAAGGCTTAAATCTCCTTCATCCGAAGTGGAAAAGGAGATGTTTTGACTGTCCCCTATTTCAAGCATGACCGTAGACCTGGTAGGCTCTGTAAACTGGAGATCAAACCCCTGGCTGAGGTTGATGAAAAAATCTTGGTGGGTTTCAGTTTTTCCTTCTCGCGAACCGTCCCGGTTTCTGAACACCAGCCCTATTCTATAAATGGTCTGTTCGCTTGAAGGCTCGAAAAGTTCATTTGGGGTAAGGGTATATTCCCAGATATCCCCTTCCACTCTGCTCATTCTGGCCTCTTCAATATCTTGTCCCCAATCAAATGGGACAATTTCCCACGAAGTTGAGTTGGGTCCGGCTATTACAGCGCCTAGATGCACATATACCTGATCTGCGCCCTGAAGCCCTGAGGTACCCTGGGTGGCATCATATCTTATGGTTAGAGGAGCATTTGCTTTGGGAAATTCCGGATCTGTGGTAATTTGGGCCTGAACTGCCACCGGCAGTAAGACAATCACCCAAAGTAAAAGTGAAGTAAAAGTTGCTTTCATAGGCAAATTGGGTTTAAAAAAAGCTACCGGGCACATACCCGGTAGCTTTATATAAAATTTGAATTGTTAATTCTTAACTATTGAATACGTAATTTCACCAGGTACTTTCCAATCCATTGTGATGGTATAGTTTCCATCTTCCTCAACCGGAATATTTGGTCCACCTTGTTCAAGGACACCACCTTCAGGACTATTAGCGCCATAATCAATATCCCAAACATTATCAGCCCTAAACTTCATTTCTCCAGCTACCAAATCTAATGTTAATGTCAAAACGTTTTCATCAGCATTAAACTCCAATGGTGTGTCAGTTTCCCAATCACCTGGAGTGGCACTACCTATAATACCCCAAACTCTTCTTGTCCCGATTTCGTAAGTTCCTGCATTCAAATCAACTTTTAATCTGAATGTTCCGAATGGTTCATCTAGGATAATATCTGGTCCGTTTTGTTCCAAAACGCCATTAACTCCACCGTAGTTGACATCCCAGTTTGGCTCTTCATTTACTTTAAAAGCTCCTGAACCACCAAGGATGTGTACATAACCTTCGTAAACATCATCACCTTCCACAGAGTAAATTACGGTGTTTTCATTGCCAGGATTCCATCCTTGGTAATCACCAGGCACGTACATTCTTGGGAAAGTCAATGCTGCCAAATAAGGTGTTACCACCATAGTAATAGGGGAAGAGTAATTAGCCGCAACAGCGGATCCCACTGAAGATCTAACCCTAATTTCAATTTCTGCTTCTTCTTCTGGTGCTAAGCCTTTTCCAACTAACTTCTGGTTAAATTCCGCATAAGAAAGGTCCAATGAAGTCCCGTTGGTTGTTCCTACCTCAGTTGGGTTGGCAAATTCATTACCCGCCACATCCATTTGTACCGTATAGCTTACTGCCGCAGAATAGCCAAAGTCGGCAGGCTCATAGTTGAAAACCATTCTCTCTCCGGCGTCTTCCTCAGTTAACACGAATGACTGGCCTGCTGAGGGGCTGGTTATTGTAGCGGCTTCAGGATTTTCGCTGATCCTGACCTGCTCCATTTCCTCAGTACATGCCCAGGCAAAAGCCAGGGCAAATACTGCAAAGAATATATTAAATAAAGATTTCATGCTTCTTCTAATTTTAGATTAATAACCTTGGTTCTGTACCAATGTAGGGTTGGCGATCAAATCTGCCTGAGGAAGTGGGTATAGGTTTCTGGAAGCAGGCGTACTTGCTCCATTGAATGATCCACCTTTCCACTGCCATACATAATCCCCACCGGTGTATCTGCCGAATCTGATCAAGTCAGTTCTTCTGTGAGCTTCCCACTTCAACTCTCTGGCTCTTTCGTCAATGATGAAATCCAGGTTAAGCTGGTTTGCAGCAATATTACCGCTCGCATCACCATAAGCTCTTTCTCTCAACTCATTGATAAAGGTCAACGCCTGCGCCTGGCTTCCACCAGAACCGCCTCTCAATACCGCTTCGGCATACATCAGGTAAGCGTCCGCCAATCTAAACATTGGGAAATCAACACTCACGTGATCGTTGATAGGGCCGTCAGGTCTGGCGTCAGTAGTGCTAAGCACATTTCTGAATTTCACTACACCATAGCCATCCTGGAAAGTTGAAACACTTTCAATATCAGCTTGGTGACCTGAAGTGTATAACCAACCTCTTGCATCAGGCTCACCATTTAAGCCAGGGTAAAGATTGGCTACTTCAGGCCTAATTCTCAATCCCTGCCATCCACCTGGAACGCCAAAGTTGATGTTTGAAGCCATGTCACCACCTATCGCCGCATTGATCAAAAATGTAGCGCCACCCCAAGCCATTGTGCTTACTTGGTCAAAAGCAATAGGGAAAATGATTTCAGGAGAATTATCATTGTCAGCAAGGAACAAGTGGTTGTAGTTTGGCTCCAAAGAATAGCCAGCTCCAATCACTTCATTCAATTGGGCAAGTGCTTCTGTATATCTGGCTTCACCAGTGTACACTTCGGCATTCAAATACAATTTGGCCAAAAGCATTCTCGCTGCACCCTGATCTGCTCTCGCATATTCATGCTGACCAGCTGGCACCATCTGAGGGATGATCTCTACCAACTCACTTTCGATGTAGTTGAAAAGATCTCTTCTCTGAATCTGCTCTGGGAAGAATGAACCTACCACATCTGCTTCAGTCACAAACGGAACGTTTCCGTAAAGATCCAAAGCATGGTAGTAAGAAAGGGCTCTAAGGAATCTCGCCTCGGTTCTATAACCTCTTGCGGTATTCTGGTTAGCTTCTGAAATTCCTCTAGAAGCCATGTTTTCATCACTTAGCTCACGGATAAACTCATTAGCCAAAGTGATTTGGTAAAAAATCCTGTAGTACATAGCGGCAATGAAGCCGTTGTCAGCAGAATAAGTCATAGTGTTCAAGGTTGGAAGACCCTCATCATTCCAAGCGATGATTGCCTCATCAGTTGGAAGTTGCTGAAGTTTCCAGTATGCACGAAGGTAAGTGGAAGCACCCTCATCCTGGCCGCCAATATCACCACGGCCATCAGGTCCAGATTGGCCGGATACGGCTAAACCACCGTACAGTTTAGCCAACACTTGGATATAGTTATCAAAATCTTCATATACCTGAATGGAGGTGAGCTCATTGAAGGGCTCCAAATCCAAGTCGGTACAGGAGGTGAATGAGAAAAAGGTCCCCATCACCAATGCCATTATTTTTAGAAATTGTTTTTTCATCTTTTCAATATTTTTAACAATCAAAGAGTCAGACCCTTTCATTGGTTGAGTCCATTAAAATCCAAAGTTTACACCAAAGGAATAAATTCTTGGGAACGGATAGAAGTTGTTATCTATACCACCTGGGATTTCAGGATCGATACCTGAATAGTTGGTAATCAAGAAAGCATTCTGAACCGTTGCGTTTGCTCTTAAATTAATATTGGAGTTGAAAATATTACCGAAGTTATATCCCAAGCTGATGTTCTCCATTCTTACAAAAGTGGCATCTTCCAAATAGTAATCAGATCTCAACCTGTAATCCTGGAAACCAGTTTGAAGGATATCCGAAGTGATGTTGTTCAAATAACCTGGGAATCTAAGCCCTTGATAAGCTCCGTTGGCAGCTCTGATGTTGTTGTAAGCCATGTTACCTGTATTGCCTCTCAACACGAAGCTGAAATCCCAGTTGTTGTAACGCAATTGCGAGTTAAAGCCAAAGAAGTATTGTGGATCAGGGAATCCTCTTCTGTAAAGATCCTGCTCATTGACAACACCGTCACCGTTTCTGTCCACATACACATTCTCCAATGGTCTGCCGTCTTGGTTATATACCTGTTGCCATACATAGAAAGAATTAGGCTGGAAGCCAACAGTATGAACTTGGATAGTGTTACCAGTTCCACCGGAAATTTCACCCACCAAGATACCAACTGCATCCTCGGCTACATTGCTAAGGCTTAGGATGTTGTTTCGGTTATAGGTAAAGTTTGCTCCTATAGTCCAGTCTAGCTGATTAGTTCTGATGATGTTGTAATTGATGGCTGCTTCCACACCGTAGTTTTCAATATTACCTACGTTGGTAAAAAGCTGGTTGGTCAGGTTAGTACCTGCAGGAACCGGTATTACAGCAAGAAGGTCATTTGTTTTCTTATAATAGTAGTCCAAGGTACCGAATACTTTTCCGTTCAGGAATTCATAATCAACCCCTGCATTCCAAGTCACCGTCTCTTCCCACTTGATATTTCTATCGTATCCTTCTGGTCTCAACGTATTGTAGAAAGTGTTGCCGAATCTATATCTGGCAGCGTTGTCAGATACGGTATATCTTGGTAGATAAGGGAAAAACGATCCAATATCCTGCTGACCTGTCATCCCCCAACCCAATCTCAATTTAAAATCTGTCAGTGTATTGTTATCGGCCAAGAATCCTTCTTCACTGATTCTCCATGCTGCTGCAAGAGAAGGGAATACACCCCATCTATTTTCAGGACTAAATCTTGAAGAACCGTCAGTTCGGATTGTAGCGGTCAACAAGTATTTATCCATCAAGTTGTAGTTTGCTCTTCCAAAGAAAGAGATCAATCTATATTGTGGCCTTGTTTCGATACCTGCAGGGGTGAGCTCTACCCCTTCTTCGTTCACCGTAGGGAATTGTGGGTATTCAAACAAGAAATCTTGCCAAGAGTAACCACCCGTCACATCAAGTCTTCCCGCATTTCCAAAATCCCTGACATAATTCAAATAGAAATCAGCCAATAGGTTTCTGTTATTTTGTGCGTATGGAGAAATTGATCCTCCCTGGTTGAATCCTGCTGCAGCAGTGGAAGGAATAATATCTGTACCTTCACCACGGCTGATATCATAACCCAAGTTCAAATTAGCTCTCAAGCCTTCCACAAATGGAAGCGAGTAATCCAATTGAAGGTTACCAATACTTCTTCTCACTTCACTTCTATTGTCTCTTTGCTCAAGAAGACCCACTGGGTTTCTTGGTGACAAAAGCTGAGGGCTTCCGTCAGGATTTCTCCATTCCCAAAATCCACCTAACCCTTCTGGGTCACGGATCGGCTGAGTAGGGTCAAAAACCGCTGCTGCGCCAATGGCTCCTTGGTCAGCAAAACGGCTTCTGGTCAAAGCTCCACGTATATTGAAATTGATTTTCAACTGATCATCCAAAAGGCTTGGAGTCAAGGAAAGGCCAGCCGTAGTTCTGTTCATATGGTCTGTTCTTAACACCCCGTTTTGATCCAAGTAACCCACTGACACTCTATAAGGGATGTCATTAATGGATCCTGAAATACTTGCATTGTTGTCGAAAGAGATGGCATCTCTGTAAATGGCATCCTGCCAGTTGGTATTGACATCACCCATCAGGGCTTGTTGTGCTGGAGAAGCCTGCTCCGACGCTATTTGCCTGAATTGATCCGGGTTTAGCACATCGACAGTGTTGGTAACCTCAGACACCGACATTAAGCTGCTGACATTAACACTCAGGTCTTGACCTCTTTTACCTTTACGAGTAGTAATCAAGATCACACCGTTAGAAGCTCGAGAACCGTAGATTGCCGTTGCAGAGGCATCTTTCAAGATATCAAAAGTCTCGATATCATTTGGGTTCAAAAAGTTAAGCGGGTTGGCAGAGCCTGCTATGGAGGAGTTATCCAAAGGCACCCCATCGATTACAATCAAAGGGTCATTTGATGCATTCAAAGAGGAACCCCCACGGATTCTGATTCTGGCACCTGCACCTGGCTGACCACTGTTTGGGGTGATGTTCACCCCAGCGATCTTACCGGTGATCAGCTGCTCGGGATTGGTTACCTGACCGACGTTGAAGTCGCCCCTGGTCACCGAGCCAACTGAACCCGTAAGGTCAGCTTTTCTTTGCGTACCGTAACCGATTACAACTACTTCATCTAGCTGCTTGGTGTCACCCTCCAGCTGCACATCAATCACAGACTGGTTTCCAGCTACCACTTCTCTGGCTGTGTACCCTATAAAGGAGTAAACCAAGATCTCCTCATTGGATTGGACGCCTATTGAATAGTTACCATCGATGTCGGTAGTGGTACCCCGCGTGGTACCCTTGATGCTAACATTGACAAAAGGTAATTCCTCACCTGAGTTGAGATCTGTCACCTTACCTGTCACTGTCCTTTCCTGTGCCATCAATTCCTGACAACAAATAAAGGACAGTAATACGACCGTGATTTTAAAGACGGTAAAAACTTTTCGCATAACTGTTTTATTTTGGATTTATTTAATTAGTACAAGGTTAAAATTCTTAAAATATTCCAATTCCGTGAATTCTCCGAAGAGGTTTGAAGCGATTGGAAAATGATATCGTTCCTAGTCCCTGTGCATATTTTAGGAAATATTAACCAAAAAATAATTCCCTACCAAGGAGGTTGCAGGGGTATTTCCTGCATTTTTTATTGCAAACGAAACCGCAATCGTTTGCATAGAAAAAATATTTTTTAGTACATTATGCAAAAAGGTGTCTATGATTGTTAAATTGTTAAAAATGGATGTGTGACAAAGAGCCTAATTCAAACCTCTGAATAAATCAATATATCTTAAAAAAATTCAATTATTTGACGTTCTAACTATTAAAAATGCGAATAATTTAAAATTATAGCCATACCGTTGCAAAATAATCAAGAGCGCCTCATCATTTTGCAAACTTTAAATTAATTAGCTTGTTTTTATGAATAATCATCAAAATAAGCTTTCTTTACCAATTCTGAATCAGAAAAAAGGAATACCATGAAACTTGGTCAAGCAACCATAAAAGATATAGCCAAAGCTTTAAATGTCTCCTCCTCCACCGTGTCCCGGGCATTGAAGGATTACCCCGGTATCAGCAAGGAAACCAAGCGGAAAGTGAAGGAGTTGGCGGAAAAGCTGAATTACCGTCCCAATGCAGTGGCATTGAGTCTTAGGAAAAGCAAATCTTTTACTATTGGGGTGATCATTCCGGAGGTGGTTCACTTCTTTTTCTCCACTGTAATCAGCGGTATTGAGGAAATAGCTTTTGCAAATGGCTATAATGTAATCCTGTGTCAGACCAACGAAAGCCTTTCCAGGGAAATGTCCAGTGTGGATACAATAATAAGTAACCAGATAGATGGGCTATTGATTAGCTACTCCAAAGAAACCACGGACTTTAGCCATTTTCAAAAGCTCATTGACCATAATTTCCCCATTGTGTTTTTTGACAGGGTTCCAGAACTTCCCAATACCGTTAACGTAACCGTTGACGATTATTCCGGAGCAAAGGAGGCCGTCAAACATCTCATTGACCAGGGATACCAAAAAATCTTCCATCTGGCAGGACCAAAAAACCTGCTTATCAGTACCCACCGTCTGGATGGCTATAAAGATGCCCTTAAAGAATCTAACCGTGAATTCGACCCAACTATGGTGGAATCTTGCCCCATAGGCACCGAGGAGGAAAGTTTCGGGATCATCACAAAAGTTTTCCAAGAATCCAACGACAGGCCTGATGCCATTTTTGCGGCCAATGATATTGCGGCGGCCGGTGCGATGAGGGCTGTAAAAAGTCTCAGATTAAGAGTTCCGCAGGATGTGGGCATAGTTGGGTTTAGCAACTGGCAGTTTTCATCCATGGTTGACCCACCCATCACTACCGTATCCCAGCCAGGTTTCAAGATTGGGGAAAGAGCCACGCAGTTGCTTCTAAAGATGATCAACAAAAAGGAGGAAGACCCCTTTGAGCCCATCACCGAAATCCTGGAAACGGAGCTTTTGGTGAGAGGATCCTCCCTCAAAAAGGATTAAAATTAATTTTTTATAACAAAATTTGATTTTTTAGTGCAAACGATTGAAATTGTTTTGTAATCATTTTTTACGTCAAAGTTTGACTTTGCAAGGCTTTCTTTTGTCATATCTGGTTCTTGGGCTGGTTTTTTCATTTGATTATACTTTCTAAATTAGCCCTAAACAAACCTTCTTATTTTTCGGCCAGGTTTGGATTCAAGACAAAAATTTACGCCCAATATGACCCAAAAAGTCCAATCAACATCTACTTCCCGCAACCTTCATGCTGGAGCCATCAACTCATGGTCCCCTACCCCATTTGGTCTTGAGGGCACCACCGAAAATGGGGTTTTCAACCTCTCCGTATATGGACCCAAAACGGTCAGGGTACAGGTGAGCCGCTCGGATGAATTCAACCCCAACCCCTACTCGGTGGTGAAAGCCCCGGTGTCAGAAGGTTTTGAAGTGAGTGATGGAGGAAGCTTTTTGCTGTTGCAGACTGACTACATCAATGTAGAAATCAATAAAACACCCTTCGCTATCACCTTTAAAGACCAAAAGGGCAATATCATAAACCAAGATGACCAGGCTTTTTCCGTCTCTTGGCTAGGCACTGAGGTCACCAACTATAAAAAACTGCAAGAAAACGAGCGGTTTATCGGACTGGGCGAAAAGACAGGCAACTTGGATAGGAGTGGAAACGCCTATACCAACTGGAACACGGATTATTTTGCCTATGGTACCGATGATGATCCCTTGTATATGTCCATCCCATTTTATGTGGGCATCCATGACAAGGGCAGTTATGGCATATTCTTCGACAACAGCCACAAAACTGTATTCAACTTTGGCGCCTCCAACAACCGCTTTGCATACTATTCTGCAGAGGATGGAGAAATGGATTATTATTTCTTCCATGATGCGGAGGTCAAGGGGATCATCAGTGCCTATTCCGATCTGACTGGCCGGATGCAACTGCCCCCCAAATGGGCTTTGGGATATCAGCAGTGCCGCTATTCCTACTACCCTGACAGTGAGGTATTGACGCTTTCACAGACATTTAGAGATAAAAAGGTACCCGCAGATGTTATTTATCTTGATATCCATCATATGGAGAAATACAAGGTCTTTACTTTTGACGGAGAAAAATTCCCTGATCCAAAAGCCATGATCCAAACGCTAAAAGATAGAGGGTTTAAAGTGGTGGTCATCATGGATCCAGGAATCCGAACGGAAGAAGACTATGAGCCTTATGTAGATGGCAAAGAAAAAGACCTCTTCCTCAAATACCCGGATGACAGTATCTATGAAGGCCAGGTTTGGCCCGGTTGGTGTGCTTTCCCTGATTACACCAACCCTGAAACCCGTGACTGGTGGGCGGAGAAAATGAAATTTTACACTGAAGCAGGTGTAGACGGGTTTTGGACAGACATGAATGAACCGGCCACATGGGGTCAATGTACTCCCAATTTAATTGATTTCGATTTTGAAGGCCAAAAGGTGAGCCACCGAAAAGCCCGAAACATTTACGGCATGCAGATGGCCAGAAGCGTAAAAGAAGGCGCGGAAAAAATCAGCCCCGATGCCCGTCCTTTTGTACTTACAAGAGCCGGATTTTCCGGAATTCAACGCTATGCAGCAGCTTGGACCGGGGACAATGTGGCCTCTGAAGACCATATGCTAGCTGGAGTCAGGTTACTGAACAGCATGGGGATCAGCGGCATACCATTTTCAGGTTATGATATTGGCGGATTTGCCGGTGATGCTGCACCGAGCCTTTATGCACGGTGGATGAGTATCGCCACCTTTGCCCCTCTTTTCCGCGCCCACAGTATGATAAACAGCAACGATGCTGAACCATGGGCATTTGGTGAAGAAGTGGAAGAAATCTCAAGAAACTACATCAAGCTGAGGTACAAGCTACTTCCCACTATTTATAGCGCCTTTTATCGAAGCACCCTTACAGGCCTGCCTTTAACAGAAAGCCTAGCCATACAATACAGCCAGGATCCGAATGTGTTTGACTCCAAATTCCAGGACCAATATATTTTCTGTGATGCTTTCTTAGTAGCTCCAGTGAAAAGCACCCGCGATATTGCCAAAGTTTACCTCCCAAAAGGTGACTGGTATTATTTCTTTAATGACCAACACCATAAGGGCGGCAATCCAGTTTTTGTGGAGTCACCTTTGAATTACCTTCCTGTTTTTGTTAAAGGAGGCAGTATTATAGCCCTGCAATCGGAAACATACCACACCGGGGAAAAACATGACGGCATATTGAACCTTCATTTTTACAAAGGAAAAGGTGAGACAAGATATGTTCATTATGAAGATGACGGAATATCCAACGGCCACAAGGATGGGGATTTCTGCAAAAGGATCATAACCCTGGATTCGGATTCCGGTTCGGTTACCATTTCCAGCCAGGAAGGAGCTCATGAGTCTACTTACAAAACATACAAACTGCATTTCCACGGTTTTAGCACCAAGTCCATACAAATCGGTGAATCAGAGAGCAACTTGAAGAAAGAGAATTTAGCTTTCCTTGAAAAACTTACCGAGTTTGATCCCTTGCCGGAGCATTTACATCCATTCCATGAGGTGAAAAATGTATTTACCTTTGAAATTGAGAATACCACGGATGCTGTGGAAATCGAATTGCATTAAACACCCAGAATTAGTTTTAGCACCTAATAAGTAACCCAGAATGACTACGAATTTTATTAAGAATTACCTGCTGTTGATCTTGATTGGCTTTACTATGAGCTGCAAGCCGGCTCCAGAAACAAGCCCCCCGGATACAGCTCAGGAAACGAGTAACTTTTCCCAGGCCCCTGATTGGGTAAAGGACAAAAACATCTATGAAGTCAATCTTCGCCAGTATACCCAAGAGGGTACCTTTGCTGCTTTTGAAAAGGAGGTTCCAAGATTAAAGGAAATGGGCGTGGACATCCTATGGTTTATGCCTATTCATGATATCGGGGAAAAGAACAGAAAAGGCTCCCTCGGCAGCTATTATGCCATCAAAGATTACAAGAGCGTAAATTCAGAGTTTGGGACCAAAGAAGACTTTGACAGGCTTGTAAAGACCATCCATGACAATGATATGTATATAATCATTGATTGGGTGGCCAATCACACCGCTTGGGACCACCCTTGGACTAAAAGCAATCCGGAATACTACTCCAAGGATGAGAATGACAATTTCATGCCTCCAGCCAATACCGATTGGGAGGATGTGATCGATTTGGATTATAACAATCCAGAGGTTCATACTGCCATGGAGGATGCCATGGTGTATTGGGTAAAGGAACATGATATCGATGGCTTCAGATGTGATGTGGCCGAATTGGTTCCTATGGAATTCTGGAACAACACCCGGAAAAGTCTGGATGAAATCAAGCCTGTATTCATGCTAGCGGAAGGTGAAAAAGTAGAGCTCTATGAGGCTTTCGATATGACATACGCTTGGAATGTCTTTCACACGCTGGTAGATTTGGCTGGAGACAGAGAGAAAAACAATGACACTTTGCATGGGTCAGTATTGGAAGGCGTTGAAGGTTTGCCTGAAGGGGCTTTTAAAATGAATTTCTTGACCAATCATGACGAAAATACTTGGAAAGGCACCATTGATTCACTTTTGGGTCCAGCCCATGAAGCCATGGCAGTGTTGATCCACACCATCCCGGGTATGCCGCTTATTTACTCCGGACAAGAGGCCAATATCACCCAGCGCCTTGAGTTTTTTGAAAGAGACCCAATCGATTGGGGTCATTACGAAAAGGCCGATTTTTATACCCAACTGAATGCTTTGAAACACCAAAACAAAGCCCTTTGGAATGGAGAGCATGGTGGCAGCTTCAAGAGACTTCCCAATTCCAAATCGGAGGGGATCTATGCCTTTGAAAGGAAAAAGGACCGTAACAGGGTGATCACTATTGTTAACCTTTCGGATAGGGAAATGACCTATGAGTTTACCGACAACAAAGAAGGACTGAAAGACTATTTCAGCCCAGGTGCCTCGGAGATTGGTTCCTCGATAAAAATGCAGCCTTGGGGGTATAGAGTTTTGACTAACTAAGCCATGGCTACACTTGTGGAAAAGAAAAAACTAAGCTTCTGGCAGATCTGGAACATGAGTTTTGGGTTTCTTGGGATACAAATGGGCTTTGCCTTGCAGAATGCCAACGCCAGCAGGATCCTTCAGACTTTCGGAGCCGATGTGGAGCACCTGTCTCTATTTTGGTTGGTGGCCCCCATTACCGGGATGATCGTGCAGCCTATCATCGGCTATTATAGCGATAGAACCTGGACCAGATTAGGCCGGAGAAGGCCTTATTTTCTGGTCGGGGCCATCCTGGCAGCCATTGGATTGATATTGATGCCCAACGCCTCACTTTTCGTGGCTTATCTTCCCGCTCTCTGGGTGGGGGCTGGTTTCTTGATGATCATGGACGCCTCCTTCAATGTGGCCATGGAGCCTTTCAGGGCTTTGGTTGCGGACAAACTCCCGACTGATCAGCGAACTTTGGGTTTTTCCGTGCAAACGTTATTGATAGGCCTAGGAGCTGTTTTGGGCTCTTGGATGCCTTATATTTTGACCAATTGGTTTGGTGTAGCAACCACCGCCGATGAAGGCATTATTCCTCTCAACGTGATCATGGCATTCTTCATTGGGGCCATGATCCTGGTAGGCTCCATACTTTGGACCGTACTGCGAACTACAGAATATTCTCCTGATGAACAGGCGGCCATAGACGGGCATGACAAAGAGAAACCCAAGGAGGAATCTAAGGGCATCATGGACATTTTCACCGACTTTTGGAAAATGCCGGAAACTATGCGCCAGCTAGGCTTGGTACAGTTTTTCTCCTGGTTTGCTCTATTTTCGATGTGGGTATTTACCACGCCCGCTTTGGCCCAGCACGTTTGGGGATTGGCACCCGAGGACCGGAGCTCGCTGGCTTTCAATGAAGCGGGAAATTATGTAGGGGTGATTTTTGGCGTTTACAATCTTGTATCTGCCCTTTTCGCCCTAGCTCTCCCCGTTATTGCAGCCAAGGTGGGCAGGAAATGGACACATGCAATTTGTTTGACAGCGGGAGGAATCGGCCTGGCTTCCATCATGTTGATCACCGATCCATCACAAGCTTGGATGCTCAACATTTCCATGATTGGCGTGGGAATCGCCTGGGCAAGTATATTGGCCATGCCTTATGCTATATTGGCTGGATCCATACCATTGCGTAAAATGGGTGTCTACATGGGAATTTTTAACTTCTTTATCACCGCCCCTCAGATCGTCAACGGTTTCTTTGGTGGCTATATCGTCAAATATTTATATGGCGGCCAAGCCATCTATGCTATCCTTTCGGCTGGCATCATCCTCTTTATTGCAGCTGTTTGCGTAATGTTCGTAGAGGATAAAGATGATGTAGTAATCGTGGATGAATAGTAACAGTTAATTCATCATTAAATTGATTTGGTATAAAAATAGCCGTAAGGGTAAAGCCTTTGCGGCTATTTTCATTAAGTTTAATCACCAATTCATTTTTACAGCTACTTATGCCTAATAAAACCCTGATTCTTTATGCAAGTGTAGATGGTCAAACAGCAGACATCTGCGGCAAAATAAGGGGGCAACTGGAAGAGGCTGGACACCTGGTAGAAATTTTGACTATCCAAGATCCCCCGCCCTCGATTAAAGGTTTCGATAAAATAATTTTGGCTTCCAGCATCCGCTATGGAAAACACAATGCAGAACTTATCTCTTTTATTGACGAAAATTTGACGGAGTTAAATCGGCTTAAAACGGCATTTTTATCTGTAAATCTTGTAGCGCGGAAGGAAAACAAAGCTGAGGCCGATACCAATCCTTATGTGAAGAAATTTTTCGAGAATACGGATTGGAAACCTGATATGGTTGGCGTCTTTGCAGGTAAACTGGACTATGCTAAATATAGCTTTTGGGATAAGTGGCTCATAAGAATGATCATGTTTTTCACCGATGGGCCCCTCTTCCCTCCCATCGCCATGGAATTTACCAATTGGCAAAAAGTGGAGGCGTTTTCCAGGGATTTCTCTAAATTGTAGAAAAAAAATTTAACTTTTCCTTTTTTGAAATAGTTAAATATGAATATTTAGGAATGATATATGCACATTACTGCTATATAAGATTTACGAACCACTAACACTAAATAAGATCATGGAAAATCACAACCTCAGAATTATTAATGTTGAGTCTTTTAAAGTTATAGGCATCACATCTGAGAATAGTTGTGAATTCAATGAGCTGGTTTTTGAGGATACTTGCGGTAAGGTCTGGCGAAAATTCATATTGGAAAGGGTTTCTGAAAACATTCCAGACAAAATCGATAGCAAAGTGTATGCAGTGTATTACGATTATCCGGAGATGACCGGCTCCCAGGCCCGTTACCTAGTAGGGTCCAAGGTAGCTCCAGACGCCGAAGTACCGGAGGGAATGGATTGCGTGACTATAAAAGGAGGTACTTACTTGAAGGTTACCACATTTGACAAGGTCCCGGAATGCCACACCGACACCTGGAAAAAGATCTGGTCTTCCCATATGGCAAGAACTTATAAAACAGATTTTGAGGTATATGATGCAGACATCCAAAGGTGGCGAAGTGCTAATATGGATGTGTTTATTGGAATTTCATTGAGTGCTTCCCAACTTGAAGAGCTACCCGAATATATTCAAAACAACATTACCAACCCCTAAGACAATCCTCATTTATACATGTGGTTTTTGTCTATATAGAAATATTCTTAACTTATAAGCCTGTATAAGGGTGCTCTTATGAAAAAACTTAAACTTAAAATAGTAAATATCAAAAGTTTTCCGGTTATCGGGCTAGCTACTAAATGTGTCAGTCATGATGTAGATTCTGACTTTTTTGAAAATTGCGATGAGATTTGGAAAAAATTTGTCACGGGTGGTTACTCCGAAGCAATACCCAATAAAGTTAATGATAACATCATTGCCGCTTATTTTAATTTTGAGGGAGACAGTACTAAGCCATTTGAGTTTCTGGTAGGCTGTCAGGTGACACATGTCGATGAGATCCCAGAAGGGATGCAGACATTTGAGATGGACCACGGGCCGTATTTAAAAGTTCGCTCCCATGAAAAAATTCCCGAATGCCATTCCGCGGCCTGGAAAGAGATTTGGGAATCAGACATTGACAGAAAGTACAGCACCGATTTTGAAGTTTACAGCAGTGAAATCCAGGATTGGAGAAATGCCGAGATGGATATTTACATCGGCATTGAGGGCAAATTGGACAGTTTGGAAAAATTACCAGAGCATATTGAAGTTAGCATAGAAGCACATGAGTAGACCCTATATTTTGGCAGAAAGCCACTGGAAAGACCTCCAGACTTTTCGCTTTGACCTAGCCGTCCTACCCTGGGGCGCAACTGAAGCACACAATTATCACCTCCCCTACGCAACAGACAATTACGAATCAGAATACCTGGCCGCTGAAGCTGCCAGAAAAGCTTGGGAAAACGGCACAAAAGTGACCGTCCTGCCCACCATTCCCTTTGGCGTAAATACCGGCCAAAAAGACATTTATCTTGACATCAATTTAAACCCCTCCGTGCAAATGGCCATCCTCGACAATATCATCGAGGTATTGAATAGGCAAGGGCTTAAAAAGCTGCTGATTGTCAACAGCCATGGAGGAAATGATTTTAAAACCGCACTCAGAGAGCTTGGCCTTAAATATCCTGAGATGTTTCTGGCGACTTCCAATTGGTTCAGGTCTTTGGACAAATCCAAGTATTTTGACCAAGACGGTGATCATGCTGATGAAATGGAAACCAGCTTGATCATGCATCTCAAGCCTGAGCTAGTACTGCCCCTCGATGAAGCCGGTGAGGGCCAGGAAAAAAAGAACAAGATCAAGGGCTTCCGTGAAGGTTGGGCTTGGACAGAAAGAAATTGGCCCCTTATCTCTGAAGACACCGGAGTGGGAAACCCCAAAGCTGCATCTGCTGAAAAGGGCGCACGTTTTTTCCAAGATGTCACGGACAAACTTGCCCAGCTCTATACGGAAATTGCAGATGCGGACCCAAAAAACCTTTACGAATGAACCATAATTGCTTTCTTAGCGCCTTTGAGGCTATAAAATTTAGACCCTAAAAACTTTTTAGCATGAAATGTGACCCAAAATACCTGGATTTCAACCTTTGCCTGGAAGGCGAATTGGTCAGATTGCGACCCATGAGGCTTGAGGATATGAAAGCCTTTGAAGAATTGACCAAAACCTCGGACTGGACATATTTCACACATGATCTTTCTGATGAGAGGGAGCTTGAGATGTGGCTATTGGAAGGTTTAAAGCTGAAAGAATCACGGCAGCGAATTCCCTTTACAGTAGAGGATAAGCAAACTGGCGAGATCCTGGGGTCCAGCAGCTTTGGCAACATCAGCCTTCGCGACCAACGGGTGGAAATAGGCTGGACTTGGCTTTCTCCTTCCGCCAGAGGAAAAGGTTACAATGCGGACATGAAAAAAGCCATGCTCAGCTATGCATTTGGTAAAGTAAACTTTGTGCGTGTAGAGTTTAAAACTGATGTACTAAACCAACCTGCCCGCAAAGCTCTCCAGAAAATGGGGATCAAAGAAGAAGGAATATTGAGAAGTCATACCTTGATGACAAAGGAAAGACGAAGAGACACCATTTTTTTTGGAATATTAGCCGACGAATGGCCAAGCATTAACAGTTGACTTATGTACCCTTTTACCACCATCGATTACCTTGAGCATGGAAACCAACGCCAGAAACAGGTTTTTAAACTTCTTACCAAATACCAATTGATGGCAAAATTGGAAAAATATCATCCGCTAGTGGTCGGCACTATTCCTTTAGGAATAGATGTTCCCCAAAGCGATGTGGATATTATCTGTGAAATAAAGGATCCTGATGATTTCAGGAAGGATTTGCAATCCAAGTTTGGCGGGGAAAAATGGTTTAGCATCAAAAAAACCGATTTGCACAACAAACCTACCATTGTATGCCGTTTTGAGCTGGAAGGCCTACCTATTGAGGTATTTGGGCAGGACATGCCAACGGAAAAACAGCTGGCTTTCCGCCACATGATCATCGAATACCATATCCTTAAAAAGTTTGATGATGATTTCAAGGAGAAGATTATTGAGCTTAAAAGAGAAGGGATGAAAACAGAGCCCGCATTTACCAAGTTATTAGGGTTGGAAGGAAATCCCTATTTGGTATTGTTGGATTATCCGCTGGAAAAGCGGGAGGATGAGTTTGACTTTTGAAAAAACCGATTAGATGAAAAACATTACAATCACCGGTGTGCCGGAACATTTCAATTTTCCCTGGATCAAATTAATTGAAAAACAGCCTTTTAAATTCAACCTAACCTGGAAAGAAGAGCCCAAAGGCTCAGGAGCCATGATTCAGTCTCTTCAAAATGGCGAAACAGATGTTGCCATTCTTTTAACGGAAAGCTACCTCAAGGCCAAGGTGGAAAAGTTAAAAGCGCAGGCTATCGGCTACCATGTCAAAAGTCCACTTACTTGGGGAATTCATGTTCCCTCTGGAAGTGAAGTGACTGATCTGGCGGAGCTACAAAATCACCCCTTTCTGATCAGCAGATTGGGTTCAGGATCTCACTTGATGGCTTTTCTATTGGCCAAGCAAAAAGGATGGGCTTTGGAAAATCTCAAATTTGACATCATCGGAGATCTCAATGGGGCTAGAAATAGCTTTGCCACCAACCAGCCACAAGCTTTCCTTTGGGAAAAATACACGACCAAGCCATTTGTAGACAATGGCGAGTTTAGACGCATAGGATCCATTCCCACCCCTTGGCCTTGCTTTGTGATCGTGGCAAGCCACAACGCTTTGGAAAACCACACCGAGGAGCTCAAGCAACTTCAAAAAGCACTCTACGAAACTACTGCCAGTCTCAAGGAAGAGGACACCCTTGCCGAAGACCTTAGCAAGCATTACCAATTGAAACTTGAGGACATCAAATCTTGGCTAAAGGACCTCAATTGGGCCACCGATCCGAATATGGAAAAAATCACCCTGCTCAACACCATGACCATTCTGGAAGAGCTCGGCTTAATAGATCAAGAGCTGCCCGTTGAGGAATTGGTAGATTTGAATTTTGTAAAATTGACGTAACGCTATTTTAGTTTATTCTTCAAATTACGCATGGCTTCCCCAGGCATTCAGGCATCTCAAATCAGAACATTTAGACCACAACAATAGTAATCAACCAAATAAACAACCATTTAAATCCCTTACAACAACCTGTAGTCAACCTATATTAAACCAATCACAGATTGTTTTTAAACTGGTTTAACATTGGTTTAATACTGGTCTATGACTGGTTCAGGTAAACCTTTTCCCCGCCTGGTAATGAGAGAATTTTAGGCGGAGGCATAAAAAAAGGACGGCTTACAAACCGTCCTTTTTTTAATCCCTGATTTTGACCTTTCAAATCATTTCATTTCCTCCCAGTCCCAATCCTCATTCAGCTGGGTAATGGCATGATGGGCAGTCATATCAAATTGACAAGGAACAATCGATGCATAGTTGTTGGCAATGGCCCACTCATCATTGTCTTCACCTTTATCGAAGTTCACAAAGTTACCGGCCATCCAGAAATACTTCTGACCATTCGGATCATATCTTTCTTTGAACTCTTCCTGCCATTTGGCCCTTGCCTGTCTACAGAGTTTCACGCCCTTGATAGGCTCATTTCTCTTTGGAGGGAAGTTTACGTTTAAGGCAACCCCTTTGGGCATGCCATGTTCCAAAACCTGTTTGGCTACTTTATAAACGATTTCCTCCACATGGGAAAAATCTGCTTTTGAGCTGTAATCACAAAGACTAAAACCAATAGACGGATATCCTTCAATTGCTCCTTCAATAGCAGCAGACATGGTACCTGAATACAAAACACTGATAGAAGTATTGCTACCGTGGTTGATACCGCTGACAATCAAATCTGGCGACCTGTCTTTTAAAACGTAGTGTTTGGCAAGTTTTACGCAATCCGCAGGGGTACCGCTGGATTTGTAGGCCAATACATCGTCAAAAATCTCCTCCTCCACGAGTCGGAGGGTGTTTCCTATGGTGATGGCGTGCCCCATTCCGGATTGAGGGCTATCTGGGGCTACCACGACTACATCCCCAAGTTTTTTCATTACATTTACTAGCACACGAATTCCCCTAGACGTGATACCGTCATCATTGGAGACCAAAATAAGCGGTCTTGACATTTAAGATTCTTTTAATTTATTGTAATATGAGGTGATTCTGAGCAGGTCACCACGACGATCGTGGTTTAACCTGTTTTTCCTAATGAAAAGTTTAACTTCGGATGATTTGTCATCCATAATATTCAAAAGCTCTTTTCTCTTCTGGCTGTACTTTTGGATTTTCCCATCCTGGAGAAAATAGAAGTTGAAAGCAAGTTTGTTGACCCCCATCATCGGGCCTCCCCACATTGGGTTCATGTACATTCCACCCATGCCCATACCACCCATGCGGTTGTCCACGGTGATGAACTCACGGCAAAGAAGAGTGAGGTTATTTCCATCGACCAGAAGTTCAAAGAAAACAGGAACTTCATAATCGGGATTCATGGCATAAGGCAGACTGTAAAAAGTCCTGATCCCGCCGTAATATTCGTCATAGATTTCAAAATACTCCAAAGAAGTTGCGTTGAAGGTCTCTATGGTGTTACCTTTCCTCTGGACCGTATTGGTTTCCAGATCGTACTTGATAGGGCCATCAAGGATTTCCCCATCAGTCAAAAATAGTCGGCCTTCGTG
The DNA here is from genome assembly GCF_018500185.1 of Litoribacter ruber. Classification (GTDB taxonomy): domain Bacteria; phylum Bacteroidota; class Bacteroidia; order Cytophagales; family Cyclobacteriaceae; genus Litoribacter; species Litoribacter ruber. The sequence continues at coordinate 85,833 of NZ_JAHBGI010000003.1, forward strand.
CCAGATTTGGCTTGGAAACTCCTGAGCCTGCACGAACGATACGCTAATTAGGGTGAGTAAGACGATATAAAAGTATTTTTTCATTTTGGATGATTTTTATATCTACATAACGAATTAAACCACAGAATAGTTAGGAGAAAATACGATTTTATAGGCAAAACAAAGCCCGGAGTTCCGGGCCGTGTTTTTATTTGATTTTATCTATTTCTTTCTTCAAAATGGTGTGTCCCATTTTATCGCGTTTGGTCTCTAAATACCTGGTGTTATGTGGATTGGGCACCACCTCCAAAGGCAGGGAATCAACAATCTCCAAGCCATAGCCGAGCAAACCGGCTCTCTTGGTAGGATTGTTGGAGATCAGCCTAATTTTGGAAACGCCAAGATCTCTTAAGATTTGCGCTCCTACCCCATAATCTCTTTTATCGGTTGGGAAGCCCAGGGCAATATTGGCCTGTACGGTATCCATTCCTTGCTCCTGAAGCTTGTAGGCTTTCAATTTATTGATAAGGCCTATACCTCTGCCCTCTTGATTCATATAAATAATGACACCTTTACCCTCCTTTTCCACCATTTCCATGGCAGTATGAAGCTGGGATCCACAGTCGCAACGGCATGAGCCAAATATGTCGCCTGTGATACAGCTGGAGTGTACACGCACCATTACAGGCTCATCCTGTTCCCACTCCCCTTTGATAAGGGCAAGGTGGATTTCGTCAGTGTTGGTTTGTCTGAAAGCAATCAGGTCAAAATTCCCCCATTCGGTAGGTAGGTCAACGCCAATTTCTCTTTTGATCAAGGTATCATGCTTCAGCCTGTAGGCGATTAGGTCCTTGATGGTTACCAGTTTCAAATCGAATTTCTTGGCCACTTCCACAAGATCCGGCAGGCGGGCCATGGTACCGTCTTCGTTCATGATCTCTACCAAAACGCCCCCTGGAGCAAATCCCGCAAGTCTGGCAAGATCCATAGCAGCCTCCGTGTGACCAGTTCTTCTCAATACACCTCCTCTTTTTGCCTTAAGGGGAAAAATGTGGCCTGGCTTGCCTAGATCTTCCGGCTTGGTCTCCGGATCAACCAAAGCCTGGATGGTTTTGGCTCTATCACTTGCGGATATACCCGTAGTACAGCCATGACCTATCAAATCAACAGATATGGTAAAAGGGGTTTCGTAAGTTGCGGTATTCTTCCCAACCATCAATTCCAGACCCAATTCATCGCAGCGGTCCTCATGGAGGGATGCACAGATAAGTCCGCGGCCGTGGGTGGCCATAAAGTTGATGATTTCAGGCGTTACTTTTTCTGCAGCACAGATGAAATCACCCTCATTTTCACGATCCTCGTCGTCTACCACAATGATGATTTCCCCGTTTTTGATTGCCTCAATTGCCTCTTCTATGGTATTGAGCTTAAATTCTTCTGCCATAATATTTTTTGAAAGATCGAAATTCGAGTGCAAAAATACACTTCTTATCCACTAAAACCGACTAAAGCGATTTTTAGTTTGGTTTAATTTGAGATCACGGTCCCGAAATGCTTATCAATTTCTGCCTGGTACCTCTTGAGCTCCTGATACACGCCAAGCAATTCGAGTAGCTCATCATCACCCGCAGTCTTGATTTTTAACTTGGTCTCGTCTATCATTTTCTTGAGCACATTTCTTTTCAACCTGAGTACCCCATCATAGATGGTCTTGGGAAGATTGTCTCTTTCCCGGGCGGTAAAGATCTGATGCTTTTTCTCCCAAGACTCTGACAGTTCGTGCTTGGGGGAAATCATGTTCACAATGATGGATTTGGCCTCGGCATCTGGGGTGTTGAGGAAATATTCGGCAGTAGGCAGCTCCCCTTTGGCCAAAGCCTGCTTATACCTGACAAGAATTTTTTGATAAACCGGCGTTTCAAAACTAAGATCGGCAATTTCCTGAAGCAGGTATTCACAGACATGAAGGTCATCGCTGACTTTTTCAAACCCATAGGATATCAGCAACCTAAGGGTTTCCCCTTCCTGGGCGGCCAGAATTTCCTTGGCGGGCACTTCAGGTTTGGCCACCGGAAGCAGGTCCTCAAAAGGAATATCAGCGGCATTGGCCTCCTGTTCCCTTTGAGCCTTGAAAGCGGCGTCTTTTTCACCTTTGAGCAGGATTTTGTTAAGCTCGGCGAGCACGATGTCCTCTTCGATGCTGAGCAACCTGCCAGACTCTTTTACATAAACCGTCCGGATGATCGGATCAGGGATCTTGGAGATACTCTGCACCACCTGCCTGATCACTTCTGCCCGCTTGATGGGGTCCCCTTCCGACTCTTTGGCGTAAAGGTCAATTTTGAATTCGATGAAGTCTCGGGCATTGTTTTTCAGGTAATCCTGAAATATTTCTCCGCCCACTTTTCTGGAATAGCTATCCGGGTCATCCCCGTCAGGGAATACAACGGCTTTCACATTGAGTCCACCTTCCAATAACATATCTATCCCCCTCAGAGAGGCCTTGATACCGGCCGCATCCCCATCATAGAGGACAGTCACATTATCGGTAAACCGCTTGATGAGCTTGATCTGCCCCTCTGTTAATGATGTTCCAGATGAGGCCACCACATTTTGGATGCCGGCGAGGTGAAGGGAGATCACATCGGTGTATCCTTCTACTAAGTAGCAATTGTCTGCCTGACGCATTGCCTGCTTGGCCTGAAAGAGGCCATAAAGGACATCACTTTTATGGTAAACCTCCGTCTCCGGAGAGTTGATGTATTTGGGTTGCTTCTTATCTTGGGTTAAAATCCGGGCCCCGAAGGCAATGGGTTTCCCACCAAGGTTATGGATGGTGAAAATCACCCGGTTTCTAAACCGGTCGTATATCCTGGCTTTGTCGTCGTCTTTTTGAAGGACCAGCCCGGCCTTTAGGAGGATTTCTTCGCTGTGACCGGCTTTCTTGCCCGATTTGAGCATGTGATCCCAGCTGTCCAGGGCATAGCCCAGGTCAAACTTTTCGATTATCTCCTGAGTAAATCCCCTTTCTTTAAAATAGCTTAAACCAATGGACCGGCCTTCGTCACTTTTCAGGTTTTCCACAAAAAGGTTTTTAGCAAAATTGAGGGCAATATAAAGGCTTTCCCTCTCATTGAATGCCTGAATGTCCTCAGGGGTGGTGGCTTTATCCTCCTCTATTTCAATCCCGTATTTTTTGGCCAAGTGGCGGATAGCTTCATTGAAACCGATTCCTTCCACATCCATCACAAACTGAATGGGGTCGCCCGCTTTGCCACAGCCAAAGCACTTATAAATCTGTTTGGCAGGGGAAACGGAAAAAGATGGGGATTTTTCGTTGTGAAAAGGGCAGCAGGCCCAAAGGTTTTGCCCCTTTTTCTTCAGGGGCACATAATCATTTACCACATCCTCAATATCCGCTCTTTCCTTTACTTTCTCTGTGGTGCTGTGACTTATGGACATAAACTATTTCAATCGAAGAATTAGGGCATAAAGATAAGCAAAATTGCTTAACCCAAAACTGGCCGATGTGGAACAAATACCGAGGATTATTCCTTATTAAGTTTTAAAAAAGCATTTATAAGAAGTAAATTGCGACCCAATAAGCTAGCAGAAGAATGAGTATCAATAAAGAACGCGTTTTCAAGGCTCTATCAACGGTAGATGACCCCGATTTAAAGAAGGATCTTGTCACTTTGGGAATGATCCAAGAAGTGGAGATCCAAGACAACAAAATCAGTTTCAAGGTAGTGCTTACCACTCCTGCATGCCCGCTGAAAGAGCTGATCAAGAACAATTGTATTGAGGCAATTGAACAAGAATTTGGTACCGAGGTGGAAACGGACATCTTCATGACGTCCAATGTAACCACTGCCAGAGACAATGCCCCGCTTATCCCGCAGGTGAAAAACATCATCGCCATTGCCTCCGGTAAAGGCGGCGTAGGTAAATCAACCTGTTCGTCTAACTTAGCAGTAGCCCTGGCTCAAACAGGCGCCAAAGTAGGCCTGATTGACGCAGACATTTCCGGCCCTTCCCTCCCTACCATGTTCAATGTGGAAGGTGAACAGCCGGCCGTAAAGCAGGAAAATGGCAAAAACATCATTATCCCAATAGAGCAATATGGCGTGAAGTTGATGTCAATTGGCTTCCTGACCCCTGCCGATAGCGCGGTGGTATGGAGAGGCCCAATGGCCAGTTCCGCCCTTCGTCAATTCATTGCAGACGTGGAGTGGGGAGAACTGGATTACCTATTGATTGACCTTCCTCCGGGCACCTCGGACATTCATTTGACTATGGTGCAGACTATCCCTGTAACAGGCGCCGTCATAGTGACTACCCCTCAAAAAGTGGCCATAGCAGACGCAACCAAGGGTTTGACAATGTTTCAACAGCCACAAATAAAGGTTCCAATATTGGGTGTTGTCGAAAATATGGCGTATTTTACACCGGAAGAATTGCCTGACAACAAATATTACCTATTTGGAAAAGAAGGAGGACAAAAACTTTCCGCTAAATTTGATGTTCCATTTTTAGGAGAGATCCCAATCGTGCAGAGTATCAGGGAAAGTGGGGATAGTGGTTACCCGGCCGTTTTTAAGGAAGGCGTAACCCAAGTGGCATTCCAAGCTTTGGCAGAGAATCTTGCCCGCCAAGTGGCCATCAGAAACGCCGAAGGAAGTAAAACAGAAATTGTACAGGTTAAAGCATAATGAAATGCAAGTAGAGTTAAAGGAAAAAATAGAAGGGGCTTTGGACAGTATACGACCTTATCTGGAAGCAGATGGAGGCAATGTGAAGGTAGTGGGGTTGAGCGAGGATATGGTCCTGCAGCTTGAGCTTACTGGCGCCTGCAGCAGCTGCCCGATGTCCACCATGACATTGAAAGCGGGGGTGGAAGAAGCCGTTAAGAGGGCAATCCCTGAGATCAAGCGTGTGGAAGCCATAAATATCACTGTGGCTTAATTGCGATTATTTAATGATTCTTAAATGAAAAGGATATTACTGATTTTTAGGATGAGATTGGTCTTATCCTTTTTGTTTTTATTTTTAGTCTTTCACGGTCATTCCCAGCAAATACTAAACACCGCTCCCCTGCACCAGCACGATGAGAAATGTGCTGCCACTTTTATTGAACAAAAGCAGACCGAGTCCATGGGCATCTATGGCAGCCAGGAATATTTTGAAACCTGGATGCAGGGTGAGTTAAAAAAACTTAAAGAAGCCCCACAGCTAAGAACTGCCCAAGATGACATAAGAACCATCCCGGTAGTAATCCATGTGATTCACGACGGAACTGCCGTAGGTGATGGAGCCAACATACCCAGATCACAGATTGAAGCTCAAATCAGATCCTTAAATGAAGATTTCCGCAGGACAAACCCTGATGCAGGAGATACTCCCGCTGAATTCCAAGGAGTGGCGGCAGATTCCAGAATTGAGTTTGTCTTGGCTCAGGAAGATCCAGACGGGCTGCCTACCACAGGCATTAACCGGGTACAGGGACCAGCGGAGAGCTATGCCCCTCAGGACGCTAGTTTGATTTCCAGCTTGGCCCTTTGGCCACCAGAGGAATATCTTAACATTTGGGTGGTGAGACTTTCCGCCCCCAACATTGGCTATGCTTCCTTTCCGATTTCCGACCTCCCTGGCCTAAATTTCCCTCCCACTACCAGAGAGTTGGATGGCGTGACTGTGGATTACCGGTATTTCGGTGAAGGTGGAAATGCCTTGGGTACAGCAAGAGGACGTACGCTCACGCACGAAGTGGGGCACTTTTTGGGTTTGAGACACATCTGGGGGGATCCTCCAGGAGGGACAAATGGCTGTGATGTGGATGATTTTGTAGCCGACACCCCCAACCAGCAGCGGGCCAATACCAGCTGTACCACTGCAGAGATATTTACCTGCGACTCTAGAGATATGATCCAAAATTACATGGATTACACTCCAGATCGCTGCATGAATCTTTTCACCCAAGGACAGGTGGAGAGAATGTGGGTGGTATTGGCTAATAGCCCAAGACGTGTAAGCCTGGTTAACAACCGAGCCACCACGCCTCCAGCTGACCTGCCTTCCTTCAGCCTCGTGATCAGAAGGCTGATCCAGCCCAGCAACTTTATCTGTGAAACTCCCCTCAACCCACAAATTGAAGTTCAAAATGTGGGCGAGACCACCATCACCTCCGTGAGAGTGGAAGTAAGGGTAAATGGTGGCGCAACCTACAGACAAACCGTAAGCACCAACCTCCCAACAGGGGATCGGGCGACCCTTACTTTCAATCCTGTGGATTTGAATGAATCAAGTGATAATACATTTGAATTAGAAATTATTGAAATCAATGCCCAGGATGCGGATGTCAATGCCAGCACCAACCTCGTATCCAGTGAACCGATTTTACAGGATGGCTTGCCTTTGCCTTATACGTATTCGCCTGGTGACTTTGAGTCTACTTGGACAGTGAGAAATGATGACAGCGGCTTCACATGGGAGTCAAGGGTTCTCAATATCAGTGGAGTAAGTCAAGAAGTGGTTTTCATAAGAAGCTTTGAGTATGAAAGAATTGGCGCTCAGGATTTCTTCATCTCTCCACCCATAGATCTAAGCAATACCCCGAGTGCCCAAATGACATTTGATTTGGCCTATGCCCCATATCCCCAGGAAGGACTTGAGGACAGGCTATGGATCGCTGTTTCGACGGATTGTGGCAATACCTTTGACTTGTTTAACGCACCCTACCGGAAAGAAGGTGTCGAACTACAGACCACTGACCCAGATCAAAATGAGTTTGTTCCCAACTCTGAAGATCAGTTTAGGAAAGAAATCCTCAACCTAAGCGCATATGAGGGTGAACCCAATGTCAGAATAGCCTTTGTGAGCTTGAACGGATATGGCAACAATATTTATGTTAAAAACATCAGCATCACTTCTACTGAGGAGTTTGAATACAATTTAAGGCTAAATAGATTGCTCAGCCCAGGGCCAGTGATCGATGGCAGTCAGGAGAACCAGGTGTTGGAAGTTTCCAACATAGGTAACCTCCCCATTTCTTCCTTTATCCTTTCCCGCCAGGTCAACAATGGGGGTGTGCAAAGTTTCATAGCGCAAGGTGAAGCAGTGCCGGCAGGAGAAACTGCCCAGATAAACCTCCCTGCAAGCAATTTCGGCAATGGAACAAACCGTCTGAATCTTGAAATCAGCAGGCCGAACTTTGACCAAAATGAAGGGAATACCTCAAGATTAACCAGGTTCATTGTTCAGTCCCCTGACACCGTACGTGCTCCTTGGAGAAAAGACTTTAATCAGGGACCACTTGCGCCCTGGGTTGTAATCAATCCAGAAAACAACTTGGGCACATGGAGATTCTTCAGTCTTTCTACTGGCAACGGCCCGGAGAGGGTGATGGAACTGAGCTCAATGGTAGAGGGGAACAGTTATTGGCTGGCTTCGCCAAAATTTGATTTGAGCAGGACTGGCGCGGCTAGCGTGTTCTTTGACAAGGCCCACAGCCACCAAGGCGGAAATGCCCGCTTCAGGGTGCTGGTCACCAATGACGGAGGGACTACCTACAACGAGGTGCTTTCCCAAGTGGGTGCGGAAATCGCCTCGATAGAGAGCTCAGGGGGTGTCAATCCTAACAGCCCAGAAGATTGGAGAAGAGAGTTTGTGGATCTTTCTGCATTTGCAGGAAGTGGAAACGACAACGTGAGGGTGGCATTTGTAGTGGACCAGGCTACATCCACAACTGCCCCGGTTTACGTGGATAACATGGAGCTGTTCTTCACCAACACACCGGAACCGGTAATTCCCGAGCAAGGCACCTCTGTAATGTACCCAAATCCAGCTGTGGATGTGTTTAGCATAGGTTTTAACTTTGATGAATTTGAGGATGTTAATATTCAGATTCTAAACCTATCAGGCATGGTCCTTCATGATGTAGACTATCCCAACACGCTTAATCAGACCTATACATTCAGTACGCAAATGTTTTCCAAAGGTGTATTTATCGTGAAAATCAGAAGCCAATCCATCACAGACACAAAGAGGCTACTTATTCAGTAAATAGATTTTTTAACTCAAGATCTATACTTGAACAGTGGCTACTGCGTATTATTCATATAGTAAATGGAAATTCCATTAAATAGGTATAAATTTACCGCTTCATAACATTATAAAATGAGTACTTTAAAAGCAGCATTAAAGAAATTAGGATTACATACCTTACTTATATTCGGGGCTTTATTTATACTATTGATCATTTTCTTTAGGGTGTATCTTCCTAGCTATACCAATCACGGAGAAACGGTCACGGTGCCTGACCTTCAGGGATATGCCTATGAAGAACTTCAAAACCTCATTTCAAGCAAAGACCTACGCTATGAAATCACACCAGACAGTGGGTTTATGGCTGAAGCAAAACCCTTGGCAGTTCTAAAGCAGTATCCCAGAGCTGGGTCCAAAGTTAAAAAGGACAGAAAAATCTACATCACCTTAAACGCCAAGAATGCGCCTTTGATTAAGATGCCTAATTTGGTGAATACCCCACTTAAAAACGCCCAGGAAATCCTGGCCAACCATGGTCTGGTGAGGGGGGAGATCGTATATGTTCCAGACATTGCCCTTAATTCTGTATTGGAGCAAAAATATAGAGGAAGGCCAATCAAGGAAGGCTTTGAAATCAGCAAAGGCTCACAAATTGACTTGGTGGTAGGTGATGGTTTGGGCAAGCAGACCTTGCAGGTTCCTGATCTTTTGGGAATGGACGAAACCGACGCTGAATTCTTGATCATTGGCTCGGGGCTAAGAATGGGGCGTATCGCCTTTGTGGAAACCGATACGGTGCCTAAAGGCACCATCGTACAGCAGTCTCCCCCAGCAGGCATAAATGCCAAAACAGGTGAGATCATTGACCTTTGGATTTCTGAAATGGAGGAATATAATTAAGGTTTATGATTATCCTCCCATTGTTTCTTTGATAGACTGAACGGAAGACCGAAACCTGCCTGCTCAGCAAAGGCAGAACCGAAGAAGCGGGCACTGTTAGCGTTAAGCTTGGATTAAGTAATTGATTTTATAACTGGCTCTATTGCGGATATACTTATTAAAATTATAGCCGGTAATCTAAACACCGCGTACTTACATGAGAAAACTGGGCAACATAGGTTTTTGGTTGTGCTGTACTTTTTTATTTTTCATTCCTGAAAATATTAAAGCACAGCTACAGCAACTTCCTGTGTCCCATAAGAAGGCAAGTTCCCCATCTGTAGGCCAAAGACTCCAGCAAGAAACATTAACCCTGCCTTTTTGGGATGACTTTTCCACAGGCATTCTAGACACGGCCAAATGGGAAAACAGCGGCACTGTAGTCTCCCGCTCCGTGGGGATCAATCCGGTCACACAGGGCGGTGTAATTCTCGATGGAACGGATGAGAGAGGCGCTCCCTACTCCACCAGGATGCGTGAACAAGGGTTAGGAGACCAGCTCTCTTCTTGGCCATTTAACCTCTCAGGTCTTACTCCAGAGCAGATTTCATCCCTTTATTTAAGTTTTTCTTACCAGGCAGGCGGCAAAGCAGAATTTCCTGATGGAGATGACTTCCTCGAAGTCCATCTCATGGACACCCTCGGTAATTGGCAAATGGTGTGGGAAATGCCTGGCGGGGACCTTTCCAAAAGAGAAATTTTTACTCAGGTTTTTGTTCAAATACCAGCTGAATTTGTCCATGACAACTTTAGATTCAAATTTCAAAACCGAGGCCGGCTATCTGGCCCGTTTGACTCCTGGATAGTGGATTACGTTTTTCTAAACACTGGCAGAAATCCATCCAACACACACTTTCCCGACAGGGCCCTTACCAAACTCCCCTCCTCCCCTCTAGGACGCTATACGGCCATACCGTATTTTGAATACCAAGCGCACCCAGAACTTTATTCAGGAATTGTGGCCAGCCAATTTCACAACCTTGACAACCGCTTTAGGGCCATGGAATATACCGTGCAATTGAGAAATGCCGAGACTGGTGCCATAATACAAAACATCAATTCCGATACACCCTTCAATCCAGTTCCCCTGAGCCGTGAAAGAAGAGATTTCATTAGCAATCCTTTTGATGAACTGGACGCCGATCTCACGGAGGGCATAGACCTTGAGGCGGTAATATACCTTACCACAGGTGACAACTATTTAATCAATAGTATAAGCGGGCAGGATACCGTGTTTCAAAGACAAGTAGATTTTCGTGTGAATGACACCATCCGGCAAACCATCCCCTTGAGGGATTATTTTGCCTATGACAACAATTCAATCGATTATGCCGCTGGGATAAACCAGCGTGCGGGTATGCTTGCCGTAAGATATGAAATCGAGGAAGAGGCTTATGTAAATGGATTAAGTATCAATTTCACAAATTTTGTCCAGATCGGCAGCCCCATTGAAATCCTTGTTTGGAATTCACTAGATCAGGATCCAATTTACGCAAGGGAAAGAACCATCCCTCAAAAAGAATCCTTGAGAGAAATCAGCTTTTTCCCATTGGACACCCTGCTTAGAGTTCAAGGGGAATTTTATGTCGGTTATAGGCAATTCACCAACGACTTTATTCATGTAGGATTGGATAAGACCAACGACAGCGGAGAGGAAATCTTCTACAACGTGACAGGTGCTTGGGCACAGAACCAGATAGTGGAAGGCTCGCTGCTGTTGCGCCCCCACCTCACCCAGGATGCCCCGGAAGAAACAGTTGAGGCACCCCTTGAAGTTAAGTTGAGAGCCTATCCCAATCCGGTGACCGAAAGATTGGTTTTGGAGGGAGCAACAGGTGAAGTGACAGTTTATGATTCCTTTGGCCGCCAAATCCAGGTGAACATGAGCGAAACCGAGAACGGTAAAGTTTTGGATTTTATAGGCAAACAAAAAGGCGTATATTTGATACGCACAAATGTGAACCAGAAACCAACCTCAATACGAATTTTAGTGAAATAACTATGGAAGATATCAACGTACAGGAACTTAAGGAAAGATTAGAAAAGAAGGAAGAATTTGGCTTTGTGGATGTGAGGGAAGAGTGGGAATATGAAGAAGACAACTTAGGGGCTTTAAATATCCCCTTGAGCCAGCTGCCACACCAACTTTCGGAGATCGATGAATATAAGAATAAGGAATTGGTGGTCCACTGCCGCTCAGGGGCAAGAAGCGACAATGCCAAGAAGTTTTTGCAGACCAAAGGCTTCTCGAAAGTCCGCAACCTAATCGGTGGTATTATGGCCTACCGAGAGCTTGAAGGGCAAGGATAAAAACAGATTTGAGGCTGTCTCTATTTGAGGCAGCTTTTTTTGATGTAAGGATGAAGGACCGGAGACCGAATAAAACATTGCGGAAGAAAAAGGGGCACGGAGTTCTGCGTAGAGTAACACGGAGTTTTCTTCTTACCATTTTTTTCAATCTCTAATGCAAAAAAAAGCCGCTTAATCTCTTAAGCGGCTTGTGGGCCCACCTGGGCTTCCCGATAGCAAGTAACGGGACATAACGAGCCAGGGACCTCCTGTCCCGAAAACCTTCGGGAGAGTCAGAAGCTCTAACGACAGTATCAATTACTACCCTAGTAGCGGGTCAAAAGCTTTGGTATTTTTTCAATAGTTTAATACTGATATCCGGATAGAGTTTCAGGTTTTGAATGTATTTATGTGATTTCATTCTTTTTATGTGGTTTTCGATTTTTCGCGCCTGGGAATAATCCTCGCACACCAAATGAAAAAAGACTTCCCAATCATTGGCCTTTTGGGTATAATTTAATGGGCTATACTTTTTGGCTAGATGGTTTTCTAACCTCTCTTCGACTTCCAGAGTTGTAATGCCAGTATAAAATCTATTGAGCTGCTGCGAGTGGAGTATATATAAAAAAGTTTTCATACTACAATATATAAAAAAAAGCCGCTTAATCTCTTAAGCGGCTTGTGGGCCCACCTGGGCTCGAACCAGGGACCTCCTGATTATGAGTCAGAAGCTCTAACCAACTGAGCTATAGGCCCTAAATTAATAATATCTTTTCTTCTGGACCTCCTGCCCTCCCGATAGCTATCGGAACATCGGGGGAGTCAGAAGCTCTAACCTCCCGAAAGCTTTCGGGAGAGCTATAGTCCCAGATCAAGGTCATAAAAACCTTGCTTTTGGGACTGCAATGTTACATATTTGAATCGAAATTAACAACAATTTGTAGCATGAAAAAATTACGTGAAGTGGATTTTTTGATATTTGATCTGGGCAATGTGATCATTGATATTGATATCCCTCTTACTGTCAATTTGTTAAAACAAAACCTTCAAGATACCGAGCATGGATTAGCTGAAGATTTTTTTAAGTCACAGATCCATGCTGATTTTGAAACTGGTAGGATCGCCGATTTGGAGTTCCGGGATTCAGTGAGAAAAGCTTTTTCCAAGGAATGGGAAGACCAATTGATCGATGAAATGTGGAATTCTCTTTTGGTAAGAATCCCTCAAGAAAGAATAGATATGCTACGAAAATTAAAGTCTACCTATAAAATCTGCATGTTGAGCAACACCAATTCTATCCACTTCAAAAAAGTGGAGGAAATCTTGCTGAGAGATTGTGGTGTACATTGTTTTTCAAGTATCTTCGACAGGTTGTTTTTGAGCTATGAAATGGGCTATAAAAAACCAGACCCGGCTATTTATCATGAAGTGATCAAGCAGCTCAACTCAGAGCCACATCGTTGTCTTTTCTTTGATGACTTGGAAGACAACCTGAAAGCTGCAGAGAAAGCCGGTTTAAGAACGTATCATGTTGACCATCCCAATGCTTGGATGGGCTATTTTAAAAATAATGTATAGCAGAAAGGACTATTTTAAACACACCTTATTATTTCTTCTAACGCTTGTAGCTACCACCTTGGCTGGTGCAGAGTGGCTTTACGGTAGATCGGTACTTTCCAGTGAATCTCCCTTGACCTGGGAGTATTTTCTGAAATCCCTTCATTTTTCTATTCCATTTATTGGAATTCTGCTAATTCATGAATTGGGACACCTATTTACCTCCATTCACCATAAGGTAAAGTCTACCCTGCCCTATTTTATTCCAGGCTGGCTGGGGTTTATTGGAGCCCCATCCATCGGGACCTTTGGGGCCGTTATCAAAATCCAAGATGTAATATCTAGCCGGAAAAAATTCTTCGATATTGGTGTGGCAGGACCTATTGCTGGCTTTGTAGTCGCTGTTGGTCTACTGGCCTATGGTTTCACCAATCTTCCTGAGGCCGATTACATTTATGAAATACATCCCGAGTATTTGGAAGCTAATCAAGCAGAGGAATCTGAGGGGGATTTGATGAAGGTAACCTTTGGCTATAATTTACTCTTTTATGGAATGGAAAAAATGCTGGCCGATCCCGCCAAAATGCCTACCATGGACGAGGTGATGCATTATCCATATTTATTCGCTGGCTTCCTTACCCTTTTCTTTACTGCTTTAAACTTATTGCCAATTGGCCAGTTGGACGGAGGACACGTGGTGTTTGGGCTTTTTCCGAAACATCATAAAATCATCACCATTACGGCCTATTGCCTATTCATATTTTACGCTGGATTAGGAATGGTAAGCCCCTTCGATGATCCAAACTATCTGATGTTTGCTCTGCCCCTTTATATAGGCTTTATCTACATCTGTCTCCGAAAAACAAGTATGGCCAACCAAACAAAGTGGATGCTTACCTTGGGAATCGTAGCTATCCAGTATTTGATAGTTTTTATCAATCCTGAAACAATAGGTTATAGTGGATGGCTGTTTTTTGCTTTCATCTTGGGAAGGGTGCTGGGAATCGAACACCCCTCCGTCAAGGACAACAGGCCACTTTCTCAAAAGCAAAAACTGATCGGATGGGCTGCTGTGCTAATATTTATTCTATGCTTTACGCCTGCCCCATTTATGCTTGAAATAGAGTAGCTGCTAATTAGCTTCCTCCATTTTCACTTTCTGTTTTTTAAGCTTTTCATGCTTAACCTTTGCCAATAGTCTGGTGACCTTTTCCCTTTTGACCGAAACGTAGGAGGAAAAGTCCAACACAGTAATCAAACCAATATCAGCACTGCTGAGTCCTCCCTTTTTGGTCAACAAGCCAAGTATGTCACCTTTGCTTATCTTGTTTTTCTTCCCTGCAGAGATGTAAACGGAAACAAAATCAGGTGGTGCAGGCAACTCGATATGGTTATCAATGCTGATATCCTCCACAGAACCTTCCATATAATCAGGCAGCGATTCATCATGGGCCAAAACCAGGTAGGCCTGACCTTCGGCATGCATTCTTGCCGTTCGCCCGTTACGGTGAATAAAGGCATCCTCCTTAGGGGGCAATTGATAATGCACCACATGCTTGATTTCAGGAATATCCAAGCCTCTAGCAGCCAGATCTGTGGCGACAAGAACATTGCAGGCCCCTCCACGAAACTTGATCAGGTTCTTTTCACGGTCTATTTGCTCCATTCCGCCATGAAGGGTACCATGTGCAAAATCATGGTCATTCAAAAGCAAACTAATCCGCTCTACCGCATCCCGGTGATTGCAAAAAACCAAGCAAACCTCGTTTTTAAATCCTGCTACCAGTTTCATCAAGGTCTGAGCTTTTTCAATGCTATCCGTATGGACCACTCCCAACTTCAGCCTAGAGTAGGCTTCTTGCCTTAGAAAGCTTACCGTCTCAGGATAGGAAAAAGTCAAAAACTCGGGCCATTTATCCAATCTGGTGGCCGAAGTAAGCAGGTGCTGTTGCTCTCCATTTAAGGCATGGAAAATCGTTTTTAACTGTTCGTGAAAACCCAATTGTAAGGATTTATCAAATTCATCCAGCACCACAATGCTTATCGAATCTGTATTAAATGATCCCCGAATAACATGATCTTGTAGCCTGCCAGGGGTTCCGATCACCAGCGCGGGATTTTCTTGAAGGCTGTTTTGCTCAATCTTAAAGCCATGGCCTCCATAACAGCTACTCACTTTAAATGAAGTCTTCATGGCTCGAAAGACCTGTTCAATCTGCAAGGTCAGTTCTCTGGAAGGCGCTATGATGAGAGCCTGAATGCCTTTGACATCTGACTTGAGCTGATGAATTAAGGGGAGTAGAAAAGCAAGTGTTTTGCCTGACCCAGTCGGCGCCAAGAGCATTAGGTTGTTTCCGTTATTTGCTTTTTTGATAAAAGCCCCCTGCATTTCATTCAATTTTTCAATGCCGAGATTGTTGAGGTATTTGCTTTGAGCTTCCTGCAAGTTGTCTTCCATTCTACAAAGGTAATCAGATTCTGAGGTCTTTTGCAGGATGCTCTTCTAATTTCCAGCCACACTCGCTCCAAGCAGGCACTAAAAAAGCCATCCTATCCGGATGGCTTTTTCAATTTCATTAAACCTTAACCCTTAATGTGCATGAACTTCGTAAGCTCTTCTGGTCACGTTGCCATTGGAGTCTTCAGCCCATATGATCAATTCATAATGACGGTCGCCTGAAGGCAATATTATCGCATTCTCACCAGCCAAAGCTTCTGCAAGGTTTATAGAGGCACCTGATGGCAAATCAGCTCCACCATACCAGTTACCGTTGCTATGCTGTCTCCAAGTAGACTGTCCCCACATACGCTCATAAACATCTTCACCATGGCCATGGTCGTCATCATCATGATCATCCTCTTCTACCAATCTAACCCAAAGGAAAGTAATATCAGAGCTTAATTGATGATCTCTTCTATGAACCGTACCCTGAACATCTAGTGCTTCACCTGGCTCTCCATCAAGTTCGTTACCATCCAAATTGGTAATCTGCATATCTGGCGCATATGGTCTTTCAAGATAGAAAGTTGAAGAATAGTTGTTGTTATCCGCATAGCTAGTCACGTTTCCATGAATATCAGTTGCGTCAATTCCAAAGTGGTAAGGACCCGCTAATACAGTTCCGTCAATTTCAGAGTTTTCGCCTTCCCAATAGATATCTGTGTCATGACCATCCTGGTTATAAAAAGTAGCACCATTCAAATCAATTCTTCTTGAAACAGTCAAAGGCTCAAAGCCCTGAGCAACTCTTCCATGGGTATGACCATCAAAACCAGAATGCACATCAATTCTCACTTGTTGAATGCCTGAAGGATCCGACACGCTAAAACGCACGTGCATGTGATCATTGGTGGCGGCCATTCTTTCACCTTGTCTAGGTCTTATTTCATCTCGCCCCTCTGCAGTGGAGATTACCGGCGCATCCATATCTCTAGGTGTATCATCATCTGTGTTACAGCTGAAAAAAACCACACCTGCCATCGCTGACAATAAAAGGTACTTTTTAATCATGGTATTTGTATTTTGTAAGTTAGTTGTATTTGCAATCACATTGCAATAATAAGACAAACATCAGTTAATTGCAACACGTTTGCATTTAAATTTTACTTATGAATAGAACTAACGGCTATTTTCTTATTTGAACGGGCACTTTGATACTGAAATTGATATTCCTACCCTGCTCCGGCAAGTTAAGTAACCTATACCTACTCAAATGGTTGAAGTAATACGCATCCGTGAGGTTCTGACCTGACACGTTAAGCTTAACCAATTGATTACCAAATCTAAAATCCATTCCTATTCCGGATTCAAACAACGTGTAACCTTCCGTAATTCGTTCATTTCTATCAACTCGATCTTGTGTTGCCACATTTCGGACTTCACCGAATACGTAGAAGTTTTCTATCCTCCTACCAATATTACCTAATGAATATTCCAGTCGCGTTAGAGCCGAGAATGGTGGTGTCAAAGGCAATGGAAGACCTGTATCAAGATTTTGATTGTAGACATACTCCAAGGCTGTGGATATCCTCAAGCTTGGCAAAATGGCAAATTCAGTTTTCAGTTCAGCCCCTAAAAAGTAGGAATCATTTTGACGGTATTCCCACATCATGCTTGATGCAGGCAGGGGTGAAAACAAACCTGTTGGAGCTAGGTAGATAAAATTGTCGTAAAAACTAAAATACGGACTGATTCCGACATAGAAGTTCTTCTTTCTATAGGTATAATTAAGATCGATTTGATAACTTCTTTCGCTCTCCAAATCCGCATTCCCTATCTCGTGTCGAAAGTTCCCATGATGGACGCCATTGGAAGCCAATTCTATAGCTGTGGGTATCCTATAACTTGTCCCAAGGTTTACTTTCAGGTTATTCGAGTCATTGATAATCCATGAAAGACCAGTACCACCACTAGCATTGTACATGGACCTGTTGATGTCAGGGTTTCTCTGGTCAAACTCTCCTGTGGCTTCCTGTCGTCTATAAATGGGCTGTAAATGCTCCTGAATATCATGGACAGCACCATCAACTCTTATACCTGCGTTGAGAATTAAGCTTGGGCTGTAGGTCATTTCATGAAAATAAAATACGCCACCCTGCGTAGTGGTAAAGTCTGGAAGAAGAAATTCAAAACCATCCTTCTGGTTTCTCATATGCTGAAACTGGAAGCCATAAATATGCTGATGGGTTTCCGACTGAGAAGTATTGTATCTCAAGTTGGCCGTATAAGTATCCAGGTTTAGCCCCAAGGCCATTGTGCCAGAAGGGGTCGGGCCAATTCCATGGGTATGGGGAAGTGAATGTTCCTCTCTGTTGTTCTTTTGATACCCCAAGTCCAATTCCAGCCAATTTTTTCCCAAAAGGTATTTCGTATTTGAAATGACTTTAAGGTGGGAATTATTTTGATTGGGGAGCTCAATATCCGTGTGGTCGCCCCTATGCTGAAGGTTATAGGAATTTGGGATTCCCACAGCTCCTGGAAAGATCCCAGCCAGCTGAGAAAAACGACTGACTGTAACCGTAGAGTGGCCCCACTCTTTTCGAAGCCCCCCAGTAACGCTGAAGTGCCTTTCTTGCCCGGCAGTATTTTTAAGCCTACCACCATGAACAGGCAGTACAAACCCTGCATAGGTAAATCGATCAGTAGGAACTCTATAATCCTCATAATCCTGCATCGTAAACCTTCCCTTGAAAACAAAATCATTTTCATTGCCCTCAACAGACACCGTATTTCCCCACATGTTATTATTGGACCGGTAAGTGGACATCACATCGGCATTGATGGTTCCGGGCGATGGAAGTGGGGCTGGGGAAATATTGATCACTCCGGCCATCCCGTCAGAGCCATAGATTAACGACCCTGGACCTTTGATCACCTCTACCCTATCCACGTCAAATGGATCGATTTCAAGTCCGTGGTCTGCACCCCACTGTTGACCTTCCTGCTTGATTCCGCGGTCATTGACCATAATCCGGTTAAAACTTAAGCCACGAATCACGGGCTTACTTATCCCCACCCCGGTATTGATGGTGGTGATACCGGGAAGCTTTTCCAAAGCATTGGCAAAAGTCCCTGCATTGTTCTTTTCCAAATATGCCCGATCCACTACTTCAATGGTTTGGCTATGCTCCAAAGGCCCATTTTTAAAAGGATTGGCCTCAATCGTAAGCTCTTCCAGATTGAAGGTAGACTCCTTCATTACAATGTGCAGATCCGCGAGATCTTCGTCTTTTACGATGATGGTTTGGGAAGCAGATTGATACCCCATCATGGTGATGTGCAGGTGATAACTGCCTCTGCGCAACCTGCTGATTTCAAACTCTCCGTCAAGGTCTGCCATTACACCTTTCTGTAATTCATGGACGACTACCTGGGCAGGCAGCCCCTCTCCTGCATCGTTTACAATTGTACCAGAAACAGAAAAAGTCTTGGTCTGACCAGACACGTGAATTAGGCTAAGAAAGAAAATGGGTATATAAAGAAATAAAGTTTTCAAGTTCTCCAGTTATTTGCAACAGTGTTTCAACTACAAAAGTATGCATTTCAGTTCCATGAATCAATGAAGAAAGTTGAAGAACTTTAAAAGTTTATTTTAATGATAATAATCAGGTTTGGATGGGGTAAATGGGATTTGGAATTTGCCTCCAAAGCAATTTTAAAAGAAAATTATGATAAAACAAAAGATCAACTATAGATAGCTGATCTTTTGTTTTAAATTAAATGAGAAATCAATTCCTATTGGGAATCAAAATCAACTCCTCCTGAGGCTCTATTAAATATTCAGCGCCATCAGCTGTAATTACCGCCATTTCCTCTACCGACATAGTCTTTTCGTTTCCATCGGGCAATTTCCAGGTAAAGAAACCATCAAATGCGAATGTCATCCCTTCCTTGAGCTCTTTTAAAGAAGATGGCCTAGGTTCATCTAATTGCGCACCGCCAAGGTTAGGACCCACATCATGGGCTACATAGCCTACAGGGTGGCCAGTGCTCCACATCACATACTCGGATCCTTTCTCCTTCATAAATTCCCGCTGGGCTTTATCTACATCATATCCCGTCGATCCTGGCCTCATGGCAGCCAAAGCTATCCTTGATCCCTGCTTGCTGTTTTCCCAATATTGAAGCACGGAATCCGGGGCTGTGGTCTCCCCTTCTCTCAATACATAAGCAAATCTCTGAATATCTGTCACCCACATATCGTGAACTCTAATCCCGAAATCAATTTGGATAACATCACCAGGCATAATCACCTTGTCGGTGGCATGGGAATGTCCGCGGTCGGGTCCCGAATTTACATTGGGGTTCTGATCTGGATGCCAGCCATCTTTGAAACCGAATTCAGCAATCTTGTTTTTCAAAAACTTGGCAATATCCGCATCGGTACTTTTTCCAGGCACCACCTGCTCATAAGCTTCCACTTGCCAGTCGGCTGTTAGTTGGGCAGCTTTTCTCATTATCTCAACCTCCTGAGGCAGTTTGACGCTAAGCCATTCGTATATCAAGCCTTCTGAGGACACCAGTATGGAAGCCAATTCTCCCAACTCTTGCTCAAAAGCCTTCCTTTGCGTATAGCTGAGCCCATCGGCCATTTCGTTATCTTTGGAGCTGTTCACGGCAACAGTCTTGAACCCTCTGTCTTTAATATAAGACGCCGCCGCAGACATGGCGGATTCTGTTCTTCCGATGGGGATCACCTCATCATGGATCTTCAAATCTGCCAATGCGGTGGCCTCTCCTATGGGGGAAAATACTTTGGAGGTCACTTTGCCACCATCCTGATAAAATAAAAACACGGCGGTTCCACCTGCATTTTCTCCCCCTACATGCGCCGCAATGGGGTCGTTATTGTTTTCCCGGCAAACTACCACCCAGGCGTCCACCTCGGCCGCTTTCATGGCAGAGGGCAGTAGTTCAGCAATACGCTGCTTCCTGATTTCCGGCCAGGGGTTTTCTTCTTCAAAAGGATTGTTGTTTCCTTGGGCAAAAGAAAATTGAAACGTGCTAAGGATAAGAATCAGGCAAGTGGTAAATTTCAGAAATCTCATATATATAATGTTTGGCTCTCTAAAATAGGTTAAAATTGAAAAATAAAAAAAGGAGCCCGAGAGCTCCTTTATAAATATCCTGTAATGGTTTAATTTAATTCAGCAATATTCTCTTTCGCCACCTCAAAATCAGGCGAGAAGGTCAAGGCTTGATTAAACGCCTCTTTGGCATCTTTGCTACTGCCCTTTTCTTTATAGATCAACCCTTTAAGGTTGTAGGCTGCCGCTTTCATGGAGATCTCCTGCTGGGAATTGTCTTTGGTTGGGAAAGCCAACTTCTCCTCATCCGCCTTTTTGTTTTTGGTCAGCATGTTTAGAGAATTTAAGGCCTCATCATACTTTTTCAAGCTAAACTGAAGATTAGCGGCTTTATAAAGGCTAAAGATGTCATCTGACAAAAGGTACAATGACTCAAAATGTCCCAATGCCCTGTCCAGAGCTCCCAGTTGCTCAAGGGAATAGGCAGCAATTTCCAAAGCTGCTACATTCTTGCTGTTGGCCTCCAAAATATCCATGGAAACCAAGGCTGCCGAAGCATATTGGTCCATTTCAAAGTACATAGTCGCCAACATCTCTGCATAGCGGGCATTGTTGGGATTTCTGGCAATCAGGTCATACAGTTTGGATTTGGCTACATCCACATCGTTGTATCTCAAAGCCATTTGGTAAATCCGCTGATCGGCTTCATTTTTCACTTTATTGGTGTCCTTGGGATCCACCTGTTGGTCTTGTGCAAAAAGATTGGCACTGCAAAGGGCCAATACTAAGGTTAAGATTTTAAACTTCTGGGTCATACTCATTTATCTGTTAATATTCAATCCTTTCTTGGCGGCTAATTTATACATTAACTCCAAAGCTTCTTCTTTATTGTTTTGAATTTCGCCCTCCAATATAGCTTCTTTTATTTCTTCTTTTAACTCTCCGACCATTTTTGATGGCTTTAAATCAAAAATTTCCATTATTTCCTCTCCAGATACCGGGGGCTGGAAGTTTCTCACCTGATCGTGCTCCTCTACAGCCTGCATTTTTTCCTCAACCTTGTCAAAATTGGCCAAAAAACGCTTCACCTTGTTGTTGTTTTTAGAGGTCACATCCGCCCTGCACAACATCATTAAATCTTCGATATCATCTCCGGCATCAAAAAGCAGCCTTCTAACGGCAGCATCTGTCACCTTGTCGTTGACTAAGGCAATTGGCCTTAGGTGAAGCCTTACCAGCTTTTGCACATATTTCATGCGATCATCCATGGGAAGCTTGAGCCTTCGGAAAATCCCCGGGGTCATCCGCGCCCCCTTATCCTCGTGCCCATGAAAAGTCCAGCCAACTTTCTTGTTAAAGCGCTTCGTGGCAGGTTTGGCAATATCATGCATGATAGCGGCCCAGCGCAGCCAAAGGTCATTAGATACGCCGGCCACATTATCCAATACCTGGAGGGTATGATAGAAATTGTCCTTATGTGACTTGTCCCCTACCGAATCCACGCCCTGCAGGTCCACCATTTCTGGGAAAAACTGGTGAAGCAATTTACTAACAAACAATAGCTTAAATCCATAAGAAGGGTTGTCGGCAAGGATGATCTTGTTCAGTTCATCAATAATTCTTTCTCCGGAAATGATCTTCAGTCTTTCAGCATTATCCACTATGCCATCAAAAGTATCCGGCTCAATGTCAAATTTCAACTGGGTGGCAAATCTCACCGCCCTCATCATGCGCAGCGGGTCATCAGAAAAAGTGATGTTTGGCTCGGCCGGCGTGCGGATCAGTTTGCGTTTGATATCCCTTAATCCGTCGAATGGGTCGATCAATTCACCGAAATCTTCATTATTCACACTGATGGCCATCGCATTGATGGTGAAATCACGTCGGTCTTGGTCCTCCTTCAAGGTACCGTCCTCCACCAGCGGATTGCGGGAATCGCTCCTGTAGGACTCCTTTCTGGCCCCCACAAATTCAACCTCCCACTCCCCAAGTTTGATTTGGGCGGTTCCATAGGTTTTGAAAACGGAGACAGGCACGTGAAAATCGTAGCTTTCGGCAACCTTTTGCGCCAGCTGAATCCCACTGCCCACACACACAAAATCAATATCCTTGCTATCCCTTTTGAGGACCAAATCCCTCACATATCCACCAACCACATAGGTATCCAACTGGAGCTGGTCAGCACATTCTCCAACTTTTCTAAAAATATCTACTTTGTCTAATTGCTCTTTGAAATTCATCAATCCAAAATTTTCACATCCCCTTCAGGCCCCAAAAACATCTCCTTGCTTGGCATAATGAAGTTGTCATCCACGATCACCTCGGCTTCTCTTCCGGCCTTTTGAAAAACAACCGGTCTGCCGATTGCAAACAGTACTTTGTTCCACACCCCTTCCTTAATCATCAGAAACTTCACATTTCCGTCTACCATCGGACCAGACTGTAAAACTTTGTTCACAGGTGAGTGAAAAACCACCGGCTTGGTGGTGAATTCCACAATGTCCAATGATATTTCTGAAAACTGCTCAGTAATGGTCCTGATCTGGAATAGGTCGAATAGGAGAAAAATCCCCTCCTTGTCATCCTTGCCCTTTTCCCACTTTTCAGGGCTGATCAACTCAAACCGCATCCCGGACTTTTCCTGCAAACAAACTCTGCCTTTGGACTTTATCGTATCGGTAATTTTTTTGATATCCACTTTATATAATTGGGGTCAGTTTTTAATCAAATGCTTTTATACCCCAAAAGTATAACAGAATTCTGAATAACGTTAGAAATTGGCACAACGAGTTTGAAATTGAGGGCCAAACATTTTCAGCGGGAGGATGCGGATTAAACTGTTTGGAGGAAAATTTGAATTAAAATCAGAAGTGGAGCTGCTTCAGAATTTTAATTCCACAAACATCAGGAATCTCTGAAAAATTACTTAATTTTGCATCCCATAGAGTTCAAAACAAAATTTCATTTCAGCTTCTATGGCCTCACCTACCAAGTACATTTTCATTACAGGAGGAGTTACATCATCTTTGGGAAAAGGCATTATCGCCGCCTCTTTAGCCAAATTACTCCAATCCCGCGGTTTCTCTGTTACCATCCAAAAATTTGACCCTTATCTAAATATTGATCCAGGAACACTGAATCCTTATGAGCATGGAGAATGTTATGTAACTGATGATGGGGCCGAAACGGATTTGGACCTTGGACACTATGAGCGCTTCCTGAACGCACCTACCTCCCAAAACAACAACATCACTACCGGACGTATTTACAACAATGTGATAACCAAGGAAAGAAAAGGTGAGTTTTTGGGCAAAACCGTTCAGGTAATCCCCCATATCACGGATGAAATCAAGTCAAACTTCTACAAGCTTGGCGAAGGTGAAAAATATGATGTCGTAATCACCGAAATCGGTGGTTGTGTGGGTGATATTGAATCATTGCCCTTCATTGAGGCCGTGAGACAAGCGAGATGGGATTTGGGGCCAAACAACTTCTTGGTAGTCCACCTCACACTGATCCCCTACTTGGCGGCAGCAAAAGAACTAAAAACCAAACCTACCCAGCATTCGGTAAAGCAATTGCTTGAGGCAGGTATTCAGCCGGACATCTTGGTTTGCCGTTCTGAGCACCATTTGCCACAGGAGGTGAAGAAAAAGCTGGCCCTTTTCTGCAACGTGCAGCTCAACTGTGTGATTGAAGCCTTGGATGCGGAAACCATATATGATGTTCCGCTTTTGATGAAAAAGGAGAAATTGGATGAACGAGTAATGTCCAAACTGAAGCTCAGCACCAAAACTAACACAGAGTTGGAGCAGTGGAAAGACTTTCTGGGCAGGTTGAAAAACCCAACATCTGAGGTAAATATTGGCCTGATCGGGAAATATGTTTCCCTGCCAGATGCTTACAAATCTATAATCGAAAGCTTTATCCATGCCGGTGCGGCTGCAGAGTGCAAAGTGAATTTGAAGCTGATTAGCTCGGAAGAAATTGATGCTGAAAACGTGGAAAAGAAGCTGGCTGAGCTGGATGGAATCTTGGTTGCCCCGGGTTTTGGGGAAAGAGGCCTTGATGGTAAGGTAGAAACTGTTAAATTTGCGCGGACAAAAAGAATCCCGTTTTTCGGAATCTGCTTGGGAATGCAAGTGGCGGTGATTGAATTTGCCCGTAACGTATTGAATCTCAAAGGCGCAAACAGCACCGAAATGGATGCCGAAACCTCCCACCCGGTGATTGCACTGATGGAAGAGCAAAAGAACATCGAACAGATGGGCGGCACAATGAGACTTGGCGCTTATCCTTGTGAGCTGAAAAAAGGAACAAAATCCAGTGCGGCCTATGGAAAAACAAAGATCAGCGAAAGACACCGCCACAGATATGAGTTCAACAATAAATATCTGGAGCAATTTGAGAAAAACGGGATGGTGGCTGCAGGGATAAATCCCGACACCAACTTAGTGGAGATTGTTGAGATCAAAGACCATCCGTGGTTTGTGGCTTCCCAGTTCCACCCAGAATATAAGAGTACTGTGCTGAACCCTCATCCTTTATTCGTGAGGTTTGTGAAAGCAGCGATAGAGAATAAAACTAAAAATTAACGAAAGTTGGGAGCTTATACTTTGAGCTCTTTTAAAAAGTAAAGTATGGACAGAAATCAAGCGACAGGGTTAATCCTATTCGCAGCAGTTATTCTGGTTTATTCGATGTTCTTTGCCAAGGGGCCAGAACTTCCGGAAGCAACAGAAACTCCCGCCCAAACGGAAGTAGTGGATTCCAACCAGCCAGAACAGCAAAGCACCACGCAGGCAGTACCACAACCAACTGACAGCTTGATGCAAGTGCAGAATCAAGCCCAGTTCGGTGATTTTGCCGCTTTAGTGAGCGGAACGGAAGAGTCACTGGTGTTGGAAAATGAAGTGATCAGGGTTACCTTTTCCAACAAAGGCGGAGAAATCAGGGAAGTAGAATTGAAAACCTTTAAAACTTGGGACCAACGACCGTTGATCTTGGTGGATGAGGAAAACTTCTCGCTGGACTATCAAGTCCAGACCGCAAAGGGTCCTATCAGCTTGAACAACCTTTACTTTGCAGCTGAAACCAGACAGGTGTCCGATGCCGAGGCTCCGGGACAGGAGTTAGTTTTCACTGCCCAGACTCCTTCCGGAACGCTTTCAAGAACCTATTTTCTTCCAAATGAGAGCTATGTCTTAAATCAGCATTTGGATCTTTCAGCGGGCTCCACTCTATTGACCGACAGAAATATTACCATCAACTGGGAGGGGCAGCTCAAGAAACATGAAGCGGATATCGAAGAGTCGCGTAGAAAGACCTACATGAACTTCTTCACGGCTGATGAGAGCTATGACTATCTGAGCGCATCTTCATCTTCAGATGCAGAACAGGTAAGGACTCCATTAAAATGGGTGGCTTTTAAGCAGCGATTCTTTACTTCTGGTATCATTGCCGGAAATCAGTTTCAAGAAGGAAATCTAGCCCAAGAAACGCCTACCGACACCATGTCGGTAAAAAACATGTCGGCCACTTTGATCCTTAATCTTGATCAAAACGGTTCTGACATTTCCTATTTCTTTGGTCCGAACAATTACAACCTCCTAAGAAAAATCACCCCGGGTTTCCACAAAAATGTGGAAATGGGCTACTGGTTTGTAAGCTGGGTCAACAAATATATAATTGTTAACCTATTCCACTTTCTGGAAAGATTCTTCACCAACTATGGTGTGATCATTATCCTGATCGTGTTTATCATTAAGCTTTTCTTGTTCCCGCTCACTTACAAATCATACGTGGGCATGGCCAAGATGAGGGTGATCAAACCGGAAATTGATGAGCTGAAGGAGAAATACAAGGATGATCCTACCAAGATGCAGCAAGAGCAAATGAAGATGTTTGGCCAATTGGGAGTTAGCCCAATCAGCGGCTGTCTTCCAATGTTGCTTCAGATGCCATTTTTGTTTGCAATGTTCTTCTTCTTCCCTAACTCCATTGAGTTGAGACAGGAGAGCTTCCTGTGGGCACATGACCTTTCTACCTATGATTCGGTGATTAATCTGCCGTTTACCATACCTTTCTATGGTTCGCACGTGTCATTGTTTACCTTGTTGATGACAATTTCACAGATTGTTTACACCAGGTTTAACAACCAGCTGACCGCCGCTCAGGGACCAATGAAAAATCTTGGTTATATCATGCCAATAGGTTTTATGTTTGTACTTAACTCCTACCCTGCGGCATTGAGTTTCTATTACTTTGTTTCCAACATGGTAACCTTTGGACAGCAATATCTAATCAAAGCATTCGTAGATGATGCCAAAATCAGAGAGAAAGTAGAGGAAAGCAAAAAGAAGAATGCCAATAAGAAGAAGAGTAAGTTTCAGACTAGACTTGAGGAAGCCATGAAAGCCTCTGAAGCTCAAAAGAAAAAGAAATAAGATTCTCTGAAAAAATAATCAAGGGGGCAAGTGAATTTTGCCCCCTTTTTTTACGACTTATTTTATGCAAAATTTATTAGTAAATATGTCGTTAAAAGATTAAATTACTGTTTTGATATATATCCACAATGCCATGTGGATAAGAATCTGTTTTCAGTAAAGATTAAACTTTTATCTTTGTAGAATCTCACTAACCCAAAAATGCTATCATCATGAAACTTCAATACTTTGGACACTCCACTTTTTTGATCACTGTTGCTGATAAGAAAATCCTTTTCGATCCCTTCATTACACCCAATGAGTTGGCAAAGGATATCGATATCAAGCAGATTGAAGCCGATTACATCCTAGTGACCCATGGCCATGAGGACCATGTGGCCGATGTTGAGGCCATAGCAAAAAACACAGGGGCAGTCGTGGTTTCAAATTTTGAGGTAGTGAGCTGGTTCCAAGAAAAGGGTTTGGAAAATGTCCATCCCATGAATCACGGAGGCAGCAAAACATTTAATTTTGGAAATGTTAAATATGTGAATGCCATCCACAGCAGCACCTTGCCTGACGGTACCCCTGGCGGAAATCCGGGAGGTTTTGTGGTTAGCACCGAGGAGGGCACTTTCTATTTTGCCGGAGATACCGCCCTCACCTATGACATGAAGCTCATCGGAGAGGAATTTAAATTGGACTTTGCCATTATGCCCATAGGGGATAATTTCACCATGGGGATCAAAGATGCCTGCAAGGCGGCCGACTTTGTAGGCACAAATAAGTTCATAGGCATGCATTACGATACTTTTCCTTACATCCAGATCGATGAGCAGGATGTAAAAAAATCAGCCCAAGAGGCAGGAAAAGAATTGATAATGCTTAATATTGGAGAAATAATCACCCTTTGATCGCATAGAATGGGAAAAATTATTGCAATTGCAAATCAGAAAGGCGGAGTAGGTAAAACTACTACAGCTATGAATCTCGCGGCGAGTTTGGCCGTATTGGAGTACAAAACCCTAGTCATCGATGCAGATCCTCAGGCCAACACTACTTCCGGTCTTGGTCAAGATCCCAAAGAAATCGAAACTAGCATTTACGAATGCATGGTAGATGGAATCGAAATCGATTCTATCATCATCAAAACTGAGATGGACTACTTAGATCTCGTACCATCCCATATCGACTTGGTAGGTGCTGAAGTCGAAATGATCAACCTGGAAGACCGGGAAGAAAAGATGAAAGAAGTGATCGAAGGGATCAAAGACCTTTATGACTTCATTATCATCGACTGCTCCCCTTCTCTCGGTCTGATTACCATCAACGCACTCACTGCGGCCAATTCCGTTATCATACCGGTGCAATGTGAATACTTTGCACTTGAAGGTTTGGGCAAGTTGCTCAACACCATAAAGATTATCCAAACCCGATTGAACCCGGAATTGGGCATCGAAGGCATATTATTGACTATGTATGATGTCAGACTACGACTTTCCAACCAAGTGGTGGAAGAAGTGAGGATGCATTTTAAGGATATGGTGTTTGAAACCATCATCCCCCGGAATGTCCGTCTGAGTGAATCTCCAAGTTTCGGTGTACCAGTGGTGGCATTTGACGCCGAAGGCAAAGGTGCAGTAGCATACCTCAACCTCGCAAGTGAGATTGTCGAGAAAAACAACATGGTAAAAGTTAACGGATAATTATGGCTAATAATAAACCTATGAAAAAGAAGAGTGCATTAGGAAGAGGTTTAGGTGCATTATTAGAGGACAGTCCAAAGAAAGGAAAACCAGAGGTTTTGCCGGCTGCTAACCCATCGGCGAGCATCAACGAGATACCCTTGGATGAAATCCAGGTCAATCCTTTTCAACCCCGGACCCATTTTGATAAAACAGCCCTAGAAGAGCTTTCTGAATCCATAAAAGTCCAAGGAATCATCCAGCCAATTACGGTTAGAAAACTGGCTGACAATGAATACCAGTTGATTTCTGGGGAAAGGCGATTCCAAGCCTCCAAGCTAGCTGGCTTAGTCAAAGTACCGGCTTATATCAGGACCGCCAATGACCAGCAGATGCTGGAAATGGCTTTGATCGAAAACATTCAGCGGGAAAACCTGAATGCCTTGGAAATCGCCCACTCCTATCAAAGACTGCTTAGCGAATGCGACCTAAAGCAAGAACAGCTGGGTGACCGCGTAGGAAAAAACAGAACAACTGTCAACAATTACCTACGATTGCTTAAATTGCCGCCGGATATCCAAGCCGGTCTTCGGGATCAAAAAATCAGCATGGGCCATGCAAGGGCGTTGATCAATATTGAAGACATCGACACGCAATTGGCCATCTATAAGAAGACGGTAGATGAGGAATTGAGCGTTAGAAAAGTGGAGGCACTTGTAAAAAGTCTCAATGACGGACCGGAAGAAAAGGCAAGCACAAAAGAAAAAGACCTGGATCCCGTCAAAAAATATGAATTGGGAAAACTGCAGCAAAAGCTTGCCTCCCACTTTGGAGCAAAGGTTGCATTAAAGTCAGACAATAAAGATAAAGGTGAGATCAAAATACCGTTTAGATCAACAGAAGACCTTAACCGGATTCTTGAAATTCTTGAAATCATATAGAGATTTGCAGATTTTTGAAAATCGTTGGATGGCAAAAAAACTTCAAGCAATAGTTTTAAATAAAGCTATTGCTATTTTTGTTTTATCATTTGGCTTCTCACAGTCGGGAATGGCCCAAGTGGTGCAAGACACCGTGGCCGGAGGCGTGGTGATGGAAAGTCCAGATGCGGATAAGATCCGAATCAACCCTTCCAAAGCCAAGGATCCCCGAACGGCGACTTTGCTTTCAGCTATTTTGCCTGGTGCCGGACAGGTGTACAATGAGAAAATCTGGAAGGTACCCATCATCTATGGGGGGATTACCACCACTGCCTATTTTGTGGAATTCAATAATAGGCGCTATCAGCTTTTCCGTGACGCATTGAGGATTTCAAGAGATCCCAACATTGACCCCAGCCTCAACCCCTTCCCTAATCTCAACGAGGATGGGCTGGTCCGAAACGTTAACTACTGGAGAAGAAACAGGGATTTGAACTACATGATTTTCGTAATCATTTACGCCCTGAATTTAGTGGATGCCCAAGTGGACGCCCACCTTTCGGCTTTTGATGTCAGCGATGACCTCAGCTTTGAATTAAAGCCAGCATATGAGAATCTCTATGCCGGCTCTGGATTAATAGGATTATCATTTAAAATCAACTTTTAATAAAGTGAATATAATAATACTCGGATATGGTAAAATGGGCAAAATCATCTCTGAAATCGCAGAAGAGAGAGGCCATACTATAGTCGCTAAAATCACCTCTGACAACAGAGCTCAATTAGATAATCTGGACGGATCATCCGTGGATGTGGCCATAGAATTTAGCCAGCCGGAATCTGCCGTCGATAACCTCTCATGGGCTATCAACCAGGGTATCCCCGTGGTGTGTGGTACCACGGGTTGGTTAGAGCATAAACATGAAGTCGAACAATTGACACTTTCTAAGGGAGGCGCATTCTTTTATGCTTCCAACTTCAGCATCGGGGTCAACATTTTCTTCAAAGTGAACCGCTATTTAGCCAAACTTATGGATGAACAGCACGACTATGCCATTCGAATGGAGGAAATCCATCATACGGAGAAAAAAGATGCCCCAAGTGGAACTGCCATCACCCTGGCCGAAGACATCATCAACAAAATTGACCGCGCCAAGCGTTGGAATCTGGACACTGAGTCGGTCGAAAACGGACACAACATCCTGATCAGTGCCAAGCGCATAGACAAAGTTCCTGGTACCCATACAGTCACCTATTCCTCTGAGACAGATGATATTGAGATCAAACATACCGCACATTCACGCAAAGGTTTTGCACTTGGTGCAGTTTTAGTATCCGAATGGATAAAAAACAGAAAAGGAATTTTGTCCATGGATGATTTTTTATCCTTTTAAGTGAAAGTAAATGAAGACTAAAGAAAAAAAGAAAAAATCCCCAGCCCGCGAATGGTTGGACGCATTGGTTTTTGCAGTCATTGCGGCCAGCTTAATCCGATGGCTGTTGCTGGAGCCTTTTACCATACCTACTGCTTCCATGGAGAAAAGCCTTTTGGTAGGCGACTTCCTTTTTGTGAGTAAAATGCATTATGGTACTCGTGCTCCCAGGACCATCCTTCAGATGCCCCTCACCCATCAGACCATCTGGGGCACCAACATAAAGTCTTACAACGATGCTGTTCAGTTGCCTTACTTTAGGCTTCCAGGCTTTACATCAATCAAAAGAAACGACGTGGTGGTATTCAATTACCCAGTTGAATTTGAGCATCCTTCCGACTTGAGAACAAATTACATCAAACGCGCCGTCGGCATGCCTGGAGATGTGATTGAGATCAAGGATACCCAGCTGCTGATCAATGGCCAGCCCGGTGACAATCCGGAGTTGATGCAATTCTCTTATGAGGTCATGACCGAAAGAAGGTTTGGGTTGGAGTTTTTCCAGGATTACGAGATCAACCCGGAAAGTATAATGCCATTTTCAAATGGTGCTGGATATTTGGTTTCCACCACTCCTGCCACGGCGGAGAGGCTAAGAAAAGTTTCCAGTATTTCAGCCGTTCACTTAAGGTCTTACAAAGAAGGCCTCGGGGAGCCGGACATCATGCCCGACGGATCTTACTATTCTTGGAACCGCGACAATTTTGGTCCTTTGGAGATCCCTGCCAAAGGCTGGACGATAGATTTGACCGACGAGGACATGGTTCGCAGATATGCATTTACCATTGAAAGGTTTGAAGGAAACAAGAACCTTAACATTGAGGCCAACAAAATCTATATAGACGGGCAATTGCAGGAAAGCTACACCTTCAAGCAGGATTATTTCTTCATGATGGGTGATAACAGACATGATTCAGCTGATTCCCGGTATTGGGGCTTCGTTCCAGAAGACCACATTGTAGGCAAAGCCTGGTTCCTATGGCTTTCCCTAGACAAGCACCGCAATATGTTTAGCAAAATCCGTTGGGAAAGATTCTTCAAACCCATCCGATAAATCAAAAGGCTTGAGTACATAAACTCAAGCCTTTTTTTTACTTATCCCATATATTTAAAAGTAAGAGTGTAAAAACTGCGCCTGACACTAGTTTGGCCCCTATTTCGGTCTTCCGTCTTCGGTCTTCAGTCCCTATAAGCAACGGAAATTAGCTACTGACATCATTCCCGATTCATCGAAATTTAACCAATCTTACCGCGAAGTGGCCTTTGTGCTACTTCATTTTAACTTCGTGTGCTTCGTGACCATTTTTTCATTAATTAACTCACCAATCTATTCCACCCTTCCTCTTACTTTCCAAATACTCATTAGCCTGACTAAAATGCCCGCAACCGATGAATCCCCTATGGGCTGACAACGGGCTTGGATGGGGTGCTTTTAAGACCAAATGCCGCCTTTCATCTATAAATTGTCCTTTTTTCTGGGCATGGGATCCCCAAAGCATGAAAACAAGATTCTCACTATCTTCGGCCAAACGGTGGATGATGGCATCTGTAAATTCCTCCCACCCCTTCTTCTGATGTGACCCGGCGAGGGAGGCCCTTACGGTCAATGTGGCGTTCAAAAGTAACACTCCTTGATCGGCCCATCTTTCCAAATTGCCGGAAAAAGGGGCCGAAATCCCCAAATCACGCTGGATTTCCTTGAAAATATTTCTTAATGAGGGGGGAAATGCTATCCCATCGGGAACAGAAAAACTCAGCCCATGGGCCTGCCCGGGGCCATGATAGGGGTCCTGACCCAATATCACCACCTTGACTTCCTCAGGCCGCGCATGGTTTAAGGCATTAAACACGAATGCCTTTGGAGGGAAAATGGTTTTATATTTGTATTCTTCTTCTACAAATTTCAATAAATCCTGAAAATAAGGCATTTCCATTTCTGGTCTAAGGATGGCCTCCCAATCTGGATGGATGTTAAAGTGCATATCTCAATAATTGGAAATTGAAATTATTAAACTATATTCGAAATCATAATCTTTCTCCATGGCGACTGCAATCACAGAGGGTGTAAAAGTAAGCATAAATGCGAAATACCAGACGGAGTTCTCCAGCCCGCACCAACATCATTATGTATTCACCTATAAGGTTACTATCGAAAACCACAGCAAGTCCACTCTTCAGCTCATGAGGAGAAAATGGGAAATTACCGACGCTGCCGAAGACCTCAAACTTGTAGAAGGCGAAGGCGTCGTAGGCAACCAGCCTGTACTGGAACCTGGTACCTCCCACAGCTATGTTTCTGGCTGCAACCTCCGGTCTGGCTTTGGTAAGATGAAAGGCTACTATTACATGGAAAGAGTAGTAGATGGCAAAATCATCGAAGTGGAAATCCCGGAGTTTCAACTTGTGGCTGATATCTTCTCGAATTAGAACAATGTTTTCCGCATTTCAGTATATTCTTTATTTTCTCAAAAAAGAAGACAGACATAGCCTGCAATCTCCATTTGCATTCAAAATGTATGATGGGCTTCGAAACCATTTGAAAATAGTACGATATCCTGAGATCGAAAAAATTAGAACTGCCTTCCTAAAAGACCCCACTGAAATCCAGGTGACCGACTATGGAGCGGGCAGCAAGAAAGTTCCCCATGCCAAGCGAAAGGTAAAAGAGGTTGCCCAATACAGCAATTCTCCTATCAAGTATAACCTCCTATATCAATATTTCCTCAAACAAACCCCTGCCCAAAATGCCTTAGAACTCGGGACAGGGCTGGGCATCAATTCGGCATACCTTGCAGCGGAGGTGAAAAACAAACTCATCACCATTGAAGCCGACAAGGCTATTTGTCAGCTAGCCGCATCCCATTTGGAAAAACTGAAGAATGTTGAAGTGGTATGCGAGGAAATAGACCATGTTTTGCCTTTCATCGCCAGCAAATTCACTTCTCTTGATTTTCTATTGATAGATGCCAATCATACCTACGAGGCCACAATTAAATATTTCAACATACTACTCCCCTTCCTTCATGAGACCAGTATTGTGATTGTAGGTGACATCTATTGGTCCAAAGGAATGAAAAAGGCCTGGGAGGAAATCAAAGGCCACTCGAAGGTGAGAATGACCTTTGACTTTTTTGAATGTGGCGTGGTTTTCTTCAAAAAGGATTTGCAAAAAGAACATTACATTCTTACTTATTAACAAGGATTATAAAAAGCTCATGCCCTTGCCGAGGGGCGATGGAATTGTAGCAAGGCTCCAAGGTCTGGATCTGGAAATTGGACTCAAAAAGTTTTTGGTATTCATCACGCGATGCTCCAAAGGGCGGCCCCTGCTTTGCAAACTCTTTATCGAAAAGCACCCCAACCAATTTTCCTCCGGGATTTAATAGGGATTTCATTTTTTTTACATAATTTTCCCGTTGATCGGGAAGAAGGGCACAAAAAAATGTCTGTTCTAGAATCAGATCATATTTATTTTGATGCTCAAAGAAATCTTCGCAGTGTATTTGGGAGGCTGGGAAATTGGGATTTTCCTTGATAAAGTTTTCAATTGGTACAGGGGAAAAATCCAGAATATGAACATTCTTAAAACCAATTGAATGAGCATAAGCCGCTTCATATCCGTTGCCGGCCCCAGGAACAAGCACCTGCAGGGATTTGTCCCTGATTTGGTCTAAATATTGCATTATCGGCAAAGTAACGTTTCCGGCATCCCAGCCAGTTTCGTTATTAATATACCGATTTGTCCAATATTGGTCATCTAACATCGTTCGCATTTTATATTTAACAAATATAACTTAGTTTCTACAAAGCAATTATGAGTAACAACACTCCTTCGGGAAAAGCTCCAAACACCGAAAAGGGCAAGAATATTCTTATCATCGTCTTGATCATTTTGGTGATTGTCAGTGGTGTCAAATTGTATATGGATCACCAGGACAAAAATAAAAAATCAGAGGAAATCATCATTCTTTCTGAGGAAAACAATGATCTCAACCTGAGGCTGGATTCTATGACCTACCAACTCACCCTCCGTATCGACGAGATCGAAACCCTGGGTGGTGATGTGGACTCCCTCAAGCAGATCAGGGATCAACTAATCGAGGAAAGGACCACTGACCGCAAGCGCTCAGCGACTGAGATTGCAAATCTAAACCGTAAAATTGACGGTTACTCCACCCTACTCCGTGAAAAAGATTCTGAAATTTTGGCGTTGCGTGAGCAAAATCAGGAACTCTATTCAGAAAACAAGCAGCTCAAATCCACTCAGGCGGAGATTGAAGAGGAAGTAGCCCAGCTCAATATCAAGCAGCAACAACTGACCGAAAAAGTCACCAAAGCTGAACGGCTACGCGCTGAAAACATCGTAGTGGCGGCCGTCAACTCCAGGGGACGGGAGCGGGAAGACAATTTCAGAAACCGCCAGCTGGACAAGCTTAAAATCTCTTTTGACTTAACGGAAAATGACCTGACCCCAGCGGGTACCAAGGACATCTTTGTGCAGGTGATCGCTCCTAATAATCAAGTGATCTTTGACATAGCTAGAGGTTCTGGCACATTTGACCTTGAGGGAAAAGAAGAATTCTTTACTGCCAAGCAGGATATTCTTTATAACAATTCCAGCCAAAAGCTAACCTATTATTATGAGAAAGGCTCCGATTATGCGCCCGGCACTTACAAGGTTAGGATTTTTGCCGATGGGTTTCAAATTGGGAACAGGGAGTTTGAAGTGAGGTAATTGATAAAAATACCCGCGGGGGCACAGAGATAAAGCTGACTTTGACCGCGAAGTGTCGTAAGGTTTCCAAGCCAAAGGAAAACCTGAGATGGTGAATTAGTATATCACGGGACTTAAAGCTCCCGTGATTTTTTCGTTTTATGGGTCTGAGAAGGGCTATTATTTGCCCTCCCTATTTTGATTATTTACTAGAAAGTGATACTTTTGCGGTCTGTTTAAATATTCTAAAATTAAACGAAAAAACAAATGTTCCAAAAAAGTTATGAAACGGTATTCATTTTAACTCCCGTTTTGTCTGATGTTCAGATGAAGGATACCGTAGACAAGTTCGTGAACTTGTTAAAAGAAGAGGGGGCAGAAATCGTGAATGTTGAGAACTGGGGCCTTAAGAAAATGGCTTACCCAATTCAGAAAAAAAGCACCGGTTTTTATGTTATGGTTGAATTCAACGCCGATCCACAGATCATCAAGAAATTTGAGCTTGAGTTCAGAAGAGACGAGAAAGTTATGCGTTTCTTGACCACTGTAATGGATAAGCATTCTATGGCTTATGCAGAAAGAAGAAGAAAAGGTGAATTTAACAAAAAATCTGAAGTTAAGGAGGAAGCTGCAAAATGACACTTAAGAACGAACCAATCAACAGAGGAGAAAATAGAAAGAAATACTGCCGATTCAAGAAGCACGGCATCAAGTATATCGATTACAAAGATCCTAACTTCTTATTGAAGTTTGTAAATGAGCAGGGCAAGATCCTTCCAAGAAGATTGACAGGAAACTCTGCCAAATTCCAAAGAAAAGTTGCTACAGCTATCAAGAAAGCAAGACACCTTGCCTTGTTGCCTTACGTGACTGACGGGTTGAAATAATCCGGTTTCTATCAACTATTTATAAATCAATAAGACAATGGACGTTATATTAAAAACAGATATAAAAGGACTTGGCTATAAGAACGACTTGGTATCCGTAAAGCCGGGTTATGGTAGAAACTACCTTATCCCACAAGGTTTTGCTGTTTTGGCCACTTCTTCTAACAAGAAAATCCTAGCTGAAAATATCAAGCAAGCTGCTCACAAAGCAGAAAAAATCAAAACTGAAGCTGAAAACATAGCTGCTCAGATCGAAAAAATCACTTTGGAGATCAAAGCTAAAATCGGTGATTCAGGTAAAATCTTCGGTAAGGTTACTACTCTTCAGATTTCTGACGCTCTTGCCAACAACGGCATCAACGTGGACAGAAAGAAAATCGCAATCACTTCTCCAGTAGTTGGAGCCGGTGAATACGAAGCTGAGATCGACCTTCACAGAGAAGTAAAAACTAACGTGAAATTTGAAGTAGTTGCCGAATAAGCACTGTTTTATTTCCCCAATAGAAAGCTAAGGACGTATGTTCTTAGCTTTTTTTATGGCTCATTCAAGCTGAAATTCTTATTTTTATAATATGAATTTTCGCACCACTTTTCCCATCCCCACTTTTCAGCAACCCCTAACCCACTCCCAAAAAATAATTTCGGTAGGTTCCTGCTTTGCCAACATGCTGGGACACAAGCTTGGGGAAAGAAAATACCAAATTCTATCCAATCCATTTGGGATTATATTTAACCCCATTTCCCTTTTTCACCTTTTGAAGAGCGCTCTTCTCAATAAGGAGCTGGATCCAATTCTAAGGCTTGAAACTAACGGGCTACATTTACATTATCATGTCCACTCGGAAATCAAAGCCGGATCTAAAGAGTTGCTGGGCAAAATAATTGAGGAAAAGCTAAGCGCAACTAAAGAGTACTTAACGCAGGCTTCCCATCTTTTTATCACGCTAGGTACTTCATTCGTATATAAGCATTTGGATTCAGGCCAGCTAGTGGCCAATTGCCATAAGCAGCCCGCAAAAAACTTTAGCAAACGGTTGCTGAGCCTGGAGGCAAACATCGAGTCTTTTGAAGAACTTCACGCTATACTCCTTTCCGTCAATCCGAAGATCCAGTTGATCTTTACTGTAAGCCCAGTACGTCATATCAAAGACGGGATACCTGAAAACCAGGTGAGCAAAAGTCTTCTGAGGGTGCTAAGCCATCAGCTCAGCTCCAAATTTGCAAACGTACATTATTTCCCCAGCTACGAATTGGTGATGGATGATCTACGGGACTACCGTTTCTACCAGTCGGACTTGCTTCACGTCACCCCTATGGCAGAAGATTACATTTGGGAGAAATTTGAAAATGCATTTTTGAAGGAAGAAGAAAAACAATTAAACCAGGTGATCACTTCCATTCAAAAGGATTTGGCGCATAAGCCATTCAATCCAGACTCTGAGGGACACCAGAAATTTTTGAAAAAATTGTTACTGAAGATTGAACAGCTTCCTGAAAGCCTTGACTTTAAATCGGAAAAACAAACGATCCTTAACCAGCTTAACACCCATGAAAAACGCTAACCGACTCATTCATAGCAAAAGCCCATACCTTCTCCAGCACGCCTACAACCCGGTGGATTGGCAGGAGTGGAATGAGGATGCTTTGCAGCAGGCCGTGTCTCAAAACAAGCCCATTCTGGTCAGTATTGGCTATTCAGCCTGTCATTGGTGCCATGTGATGGAAAAAGAAAGCTTTGAGGATGAGGCTACCGCGAAGTTGATGAATGAGCACTTTGTATGCATCAAAATTGACCGTGAGGAGCGGCCAGATCTGGACAACATCTACATGGATGCTGTGCAGGCTATGGGGCTCAATGGCGGCTGGCCCTTAAATGTTTTTCTTTTGCCAAACCAAAAGCCTTTTTATGGAGGCACTTATTTTCCCAATAAAAACTTTAAGGCTTTATTGAAAAACATTACCCAGGCATTTGATGAGCACTATGATAAGCTGGCTGAAAGTGCAGATGGCTTTGGGGAAACCTTGAGTAGGTTGGAAAAGGATAAATATGGGCTTTCCGATGAAACCATACAGACCACTGATGAGGTCATACACAAAGCAGCTGAAGAGATCCTAAAGCAATTTGATGGCCAATGGGGAGGTCTCTCAAGGAGCCCTAAGTTCCCCATGCCCGCAATCTGGGAATTTCTGTTGAGCTACTCTAGGCTTTCCGACAATTTGGAGGTAAGAGATCAGGTATTGTTTACGCTCAAAAAAATCGGAATGGGAGGCATCTATGACCATGTCGGAGGTGGATTTGCAAGATATTCGGTAGACGCCGAGTGGTTTGCCCCACATTTTGAAAAAATGCTCTACGACAACGGTCAACTTTTATCCATGTATGCCAAGGCCTACCAAGCCAGTGATGACAGCTTTTTCTTGGAAAAGATCTGTGAAACCATAGCATGGCTTAAAAATGATATGCTTCAGCCTGAAGGTGGCTTTAATGCTGCCATTGATGCCGACAGTGAGGGAGTAGAAGGAAAGTTCTATACTTGGAAGGCAAACGATCTGGAGGATATGCTTGGGGAGGATTTTGAGTGGTTTAAAGACCTCTACAACATTAAGGATGCAGGAAACTGGGAAGAAGGCACCAACATTCTATTTCAAACCCAGGAATACGACCAAATTTCTCAGAAGTATGGCTTTACGGAAACAGACCTACATACCAAATTGAAGGGGATAAAGCATAAACTTTTCACACATCGTCAAAACAGGGTAAAACCAGGCTTGGATGACAAGATTTTGACCGGCTGGAATGCGTTAACCATTACTGGGCTTGTTGATTGCTATTTCGCCTGTGGAAAAGAGGAGTATAGAAATTTGGCTCTTAATGCGGCTAATTTCATCGCAGACAAATTATACACCGACAAAAAACTCTATAGAGTTTACAAAGAAGGGACCGCCTACAACAACGCCTTCCTGGAAGATTACGCCACAACAATAGAGGCAAACATCAAAGTTTATCAAATGACGGGGGATATAAAATGGATTGAATTAAGCCGTGAGATGACTGCAGTGGTTATGGATGAATTTCTTGACCAGAAGGAACCCCTATTCTTTTTCAACAATCCAAAATCGGAAAAACTTATTGCCAATAAAAAAGAGCTTTTCGATAATGTAATCCCATCAAGCAATTCCAAAATGGCCAGAAATCTTCATTTCTTAGGTCTGTATTATTACAATGAGGAATATCTGGACCTTTCCAAAAAGATGCTGGGAATGGTGCAAAAGCTTATCCTATCTGATCCCGCTTTTATGGCCCATTGGGCTCAACATTACATGGAGATGCATTTGCCTACAGGCGAGATAGCTATAATGGGCCCAAGTGCCAAGAAGCAAGCGGAAAGGCTTGCCAAATCACTCCACCCTAATGTTGTTTTCAGTTTCTCAAAAGTGGAATCTTCCACTCCCCCACTCTTGGAAGGCAAAACTGTCCCAGAAACAGGTTCACGTTTTTATGTCTGCTTTAATAAGACCTGCAAACAGCCTGTAGAAACAGTAGAAGAGGCCTTGAAACAATTACCTAAGCTGAATTAAATGTTTGAGAACACCTTATTCGACAATTCTGAATCGGCCCAAGGTGGCCATTTTGCGGATGTAATCCTTCCGGTCCCGATTCCCAAAATGTTTACCTATAAAATCCAAAAAGAGCTCTTGGCTGAAATTCAAATTGGCCAGCGCGTGATGGTGCATTTCGGGAAAAGAAAAGTGTTGACGGGCATCATTGGCAGGGTGCATCAAAAACCCCCAAAGGAATATGAGGCCAAACCCCTATTGGAACTTTTGGATAGCAACCCTACCGTCAATCCGCTCCAGATCAAGTTTTGGACCTGGATGTCTGAATACTACTGTTGCCATATAGGGGAGGTGATGAATGCCGCACTGCCATCTGGGCTCAAATTAAGCAGTGAAAGTAAAATCCAGCTCAACCCCAATTTTGACCCTTACGAAACCAAATACCCCATGGATCCTAGGGAACAGGTCATTTTGGATCAATTGGAAACTAAGGATGAGCTTAGTTACGAGGAATGTGGGAAGCTCCTGCAGCTAAAATCAGCTCACCATATCATCAAAAGCCTTGTGGCCAAAGAGGCTGTGCTGATTTTTGACCAAGTAAAGGAGAAATTCTCCCCCAAGATAGAAAACAGGATAAGGTTACATGGGAAATTCATTGAAGAAAAAGCGGCCTTGGAAGGGCTTTTCGAGCTCCTTTCCAAAAAAGCCAAGCAGGAAGAATTGCTCCTGCGTTATCTTCAAATGGTGCCCATTTATCAAAAACCTGAATTGAATGAGGCTGGGGTAGATAAAAAACTCCTGTTGGAAACAGGGTCTTCTCCTAGCACTGTCAAAACAATGGTCAAAAACGGGGTGTTTGAGGAATTTAAAAAGGTGATCAGCAGATTTGATGGACTTCAGGTGGATGAGCCAAAGCTGGTGGAATTATCCGATGCGCAGGACCAATCTATGCAAGCCATCAAGGCCCATTTTGAAGAAAAGCAGACCGTGCTGCTCCATGGAATCACCGGCAGCGGGAAAACTGAGATTTACATAAAGTTGATAGAAGAAGTGCTTGACAGTGGTTCTCAGGTTTTATTTTTATTACCTGAAATTGCACTTACCACCCAGATTGTTAATAGACTACAAAAAGTTTTTGGAAGCAAAATGGGCGTCTTCCACTCCAAATATTCCGACAATGAACGCGTGGAAGTATGGCAGGGCGTGCTGAGCGGTCGTTTTCCATTGGTGGTTGGGGTGCGCTCTTCCATCTTTTTGCCTTTTGACAGCCTCGGACTTATCATTGTGGATGAGGAACACGAGACCAGCTACAAGCAATTTGACCCGGCACCGCGATTTCATGCTCGAGATGCCGCCATTATGTTGGGCTACCTGCATCAAGCCAAGGTACTATTGGGCAGCGCTACGCCTTCATTTGAGTCCTACTACAATGCCCGCCAACAAAAATATGGTTTGGTGGAAATGGCCCATAGGTATGGAAATGCCCAGTTGCCTGATTTTGTCTTGTCGGATATTTTGAGTGACAAGAAAAAAAATTTACTCAAACTTGACACCACGCGACAGCTTAGGGAAAAGATACAGGCCGCTCTCAACAATCAGGAACAGGTCATCATCTTTCAAAACCGCCGAGGCTACGCTCCTTTTGTGAATTGCGAGGAATGCGGCTGGATTCCCGAATGTGAGCATTGTGATGTGAGCCTCACCTATCACCAGTTTGGCGAGGAAATGCGGTGTCATTACTGTGGATTTAAGGAAAAGCTTCCCAAAAAATGTGAAGCCTGCGGCAGTGTATCCATTACCACGGTGGGGCAAGGTACCGAGCGCATAGAGGAAAATTTGTCCATGCTTTTTCCAGAAGCCAGAATCGCTAGAATGGACATGGACACCACCCGCAGCAAATATGGGTTTCAAAAACTCCTGGAAAATTTCGGTCAAGGCAATATTGACATCTTGGTGGGCACCCAAATGGTTACCAAGGGACTGGACTTTGACAAGGTGACTGTAGTGGGCATCGTGGATGCTGACAGAATACTCTATTTCCCGGATTACCGTGCCGGAGAAAGAGCCTTCCAACAAATTACCCAAGTGGCCGGCAGGGCCGGGCGGAGAGAAAAAACCGGTTCGGTGATCATCCAAACCCGCCAACCTGATAATCCTATCTACCAATCAATCATCAAGGGGGACTACCGGAATTTTTACCTGCAGGAAATGGGGGAGAGAAAAAATTTCTTCTATCCCCCATTCATTAAGGCCATTAAAATAAGTGTAAAGCACAAAGACCATAACATTGCCGAGCGTGGAGCCAAACATCTAGTCAATCTGCTGAACAGCATAGAAGTCAAAAAGATAATTCTCGGTCCGGAAAAAGCGCTGATAGGCAAGATCAAAAACCTCTACATTTTTGAAATCTTGGTCAAGCTCGACAAGTCCCACCAAGTCCCCGCCTACTTCAAGCAGGAATTAATGCGACAAATAGAGGAACTTCAAGGAGACAAGACCTTCCGGTCGACCAGATTTGTGGTGGATGTGGATCCGGGGTAAGATACTAATGCGTTTAACCATGCCCCTCTCCAGCCAAAATATTTCCTCAGCATATTCTTATAACAAAAAATTAAAGTATTTTACACTTGGCAGAATGCTTATTGGTCAATGGTTTTTTTATAACTTTAAGCTTTAGAACCTATTTGTTAACCCGCATCATTGCCAGTAAGCTCCAACGGTGAAGGGAAGAGGGACTAATGAGGACTCTTTCGGTCTTCGGTCTTCCATCTCCGGTCCATGAATATGCGCACTAGCATCGATAGAGGTAAACTAAACCTATTACTCACTCTCTATGAAAATTGCCCTGATTGCCCACGATGGCAAGAAAGCCGATATGGTTCATTTTCTTAGCGGCTTTAAGCAAAAGTTGAAAAGTTCAAACGTTCAGTTGGTCGCCACAGGCACCACAGGACTTCACATAGAAAAAGCCGGATTTGAAGTTACCCGAGTTCTTTCGGGACCTTTGGGAGGCGATGCACAAATTGCCGCCATGGCTGCCCAAAAAGAGCTCGACATGGTCGTGTTCTTCAGGGACCCACTGGACAAACACCCTCATGAACCGGATGTACAGATGTTGATGCGCATATGTGACGTACACCATATACCCCTGGCCACCAACCTGGCGTCTGCAGAATTAATGTTTAAACACCTGAACACAATTTCGAAATAAAATGGCAAACAAAACGATCACACGCATTGGTGTGCTCACTTCGGGAGGCGATGCACCCGGAATGAACGCCGCCATCAGAGCTGTCGTAAGATCGGCTAAATACTACAATTTGGAGGTCTTTGGGATTTTCCGAGGCTATGAAGGATTGATACAAAATGACATCAAAAAACTCGAAAATAGGGATGTGGCCTACATTCTTGAAAGAGGAGGCACGTTTCTCAAGTCTGCCAGAAGCCAGGAGTTTAGGACTCCGGAAGGCCGACAAACTGCCTATGACAACTTGAAATCCCATGGCATTGATGCTCTGGTAGTCATTGGTGGTGATGGATCACTTACGGGTGCGCACCTGTTTTATAAAGAATTTGGAATCCCGTCCATAGGCCTTCCGGGCACCATCGATAATGATCTTTCCGGGACTGACAGTACCATAGGTTTTGATACGGCTTGCAATACGGCCATAGAAGCAATCGATAAGATTAGGGATACGGCAAGTTCACACGACCGCCTTTTCTTTGTAGAGGTGATGGGACGAGATGCAGGTTTTATTGCAGTGAATGCCGGAATTGGAAGTGGCGCTGCTGCTACTTTGATCCCTGAGCGAAAAATGCCGGTGGAAAACCTTATTGAAAGGCTAAAATCCAGGGCAAAAGCCAAAAAGCAATCCAATATCGTAATCGTGGCGGAAGGCGGAAAGAGCGGTGGAGCATTGGAGATTTCCAAGAAGGTGAAAAAGTTCTTGCCAACATACGACATCAGGGTTACCATTTTGGGCCATCTTCAAAGAGGAGGGTCTCCATCATCCTTCGATCGTTTGTTGGCTAGTAAGCTTGGCGTTGCCGCCGTAGAGGGGTTGATACATGGAAAAGAAGACGTGATGGCGGGAATTATAAACAACAAGATCGTTTATACCCCAATTAAGCGTGCCATTGTGGATGACAAGGAGGTTGATGAGGATGACTTTCGAGTTGCAAAGATTCTTTCACAATGATCTTAACCTAAACAAAAAAGGCCAGACTAAACATCTGGCCTTTTTTGTTTCTCTCTTAACTATCAACTTACGGTTTTAATCCGGTAATTGATTCTTGCCAAGATGTAAAAAAAGA
The DNA here is from genome assembly GCF_018500185.1 of Litoribacter ruber. GTDB lineage: Bacteria > Bacteroidota > Bacteroidia > Cytophagales > Cyclobacteriaceae > Litoribacter > Litoribacter ruber. Next base: position 130,103 of record NZ_JAHBGI010000003.1, read on the forward strand.
AGATTGTGCACAATACAAGCGTAAATAATATTGCGCTCATATTAGCCATACCGATTCCATAAATCAGTAGGAAATTGAGAGATAATTGTGCCAAGGCGTAACAGAAGGAGACCCTAATATGACTTTTGCCGTGCTCATTTGCCAGCTGTTGGTACAGGTGTGAGCGATGTGGTTTAAGAATGTTTTCCCTTTTCAGTAATCTTATAAAGATAGTAATTATGGCATCCACTCCATAAATGGCAAAAAACAATAAATAGTAAATGTTATCAGTTGCCACAATTGTATGAAGCATAAAGTAGCCGAGGATAATTGCGAGACTTATGCTTCCCACATCCCCCAGAAAAGCAACAGCTTTTTGGCGTAAGTTGAAAAATGAAAAAACAAGACAAGCCAGCCCCAGGATGGCAAAGGTCTCATGATAAATATAATTGGCTTCAATTACACTGAAGGAAATCAAAGCTACCAAACAGTACAGTACGGATATTCCATTAATCCCATCCATGAAATTGTAGGCATTGATCCATCCAAAAAACAACACCGCGCAAATCAATACATAATACCACTCCAGGTAAAGAACTTCCAGATCATAAAAGAGATAAAGTGTTCCAGCAATTTGAGCTACAGCCCTCGGCAGTTGACTCAAAGAAAACATGTCGTCAAGAAAGCTAATCGCGGCTACCAAAAGGACCACCAAAACCAAGCTGGAATTGATTTCACCAAAGTAATATGGCAGGAATAATGCTATCGGGAAGATGACTCCCCCTCCCCTTACTGTAGCATATTTATGGGAAGACCGGTCTGTTGGTAAATCTACTATCCTAAAGCTTTTGGCTAACTGAATGTAGAGGATTTCTGTGGCTAAAAGAGCGCATATGGCAAAAAGATAATACATAGCTTTTGAAAAGATTTAAAAGTTTGAAAAAGTCCTTGTTTGCTGGACACGGGGAGTTCGACAAGTAGTGAGCGGGTCAGTTTTGAATTAGAAACGACATAGTTTTCTGTCAGCTTCTTGAGCCTTTCTGAATTGATGGGAAGGCGTAAATAATCACCTACTTTAGCAATACCCCGAATAATTGGTTTGGGAACATGTAAAATCCTAGCCCTTTTTCCTGTGGAATCGCCCATGATTTCAATCAAATCCCTGGTACTCAACGGGATGTCATCTGAGATATGGTATATTCCTGTGGCAATGGGCTTGGCAATAACCTGCATGATAATAAAGCAAAGGTTTTCGATACTGAGAAATGATCGGAAATTTGAAAATGCCCCTAATGGATATGGTATGCCTCTGGAAATAAAAGAATACAATAGGTTTAAATTCCCCTTATTTTCAGGACCGTGGATCATACATGGCCGGAGGATAATTGCTTTCCTATCAGAAGGGCAATTTTCAAGGATATATTGCTCAGCTTTTAATTTTGACAGCCCATATGCCGAAAGCGGATTGGGTTCAATTTCTTCAGTAAGGGCAGTTTCAATAGAATCCCTAACCGCTTTTACGGAGCTTATATAAATAAAGGTTTCTGCCTGAGAATCTTGAAGAAACTTATCAAAAACTTTCTTGGTCAGCTTTAAATTGACCTCAAAGTATTCCTCTGGACTTGATGCATTGTGTACATCATGGGCTTTCCCAGCTAAGTGGATATAGTGGTTAAATTGATGATTGTTATCAGAGAAAAATTCTGAAAACGTAAAATAATTTGGATTTGGAAAAGCTGGTGACCTATTAACCTCCGTAATGTCAAAACCTTTATCCAGTTGAAAATACTTGACCAGATTTTTACCTACAAAACCAGAGGAGCCCGTAATTAAAACAGAAGCCATAAAAAAAAATTAAGGTTTATAAAAGATGTGAATCCAAATAATCGATTATTTCAGCATCCACGTTGCAGTCAAATTTGCGGGCAAAAAGATGTTCAGTTGTCCGTATGTTTTCACGGTCTTTATAATTCAATACAGCTCCAGGCCTGTCCCATTCCAAAAAATGAAGTGTAGTGTTTATCAATTCCGCTTGCTGGGGATAGTTGCCCATGATGGTTTGAAACAAAAACTCGTCAGAAACCATCACATATTTAAAGAAGTTGAAAAAATCAGGATGGCTTTGAATGATGTCATAAACATATCGGACATGTTTACTATGTAAGGTCCAAAATTGAGCACCACCATACGGTTTGAAACCTGATGGAAACTTCCTTTTTGGAATTACTTTGCCAATCGTACTTTTAAATAGTTTAGACAACCTAGGTCTAGAACTAAATAGGTTATTTGGGAATCCGTATCGCTGCTTGTCGGTAATGATATACCAATTAGTTAACCGTTCCAATCCCCCATTGTGATTCGTCCAAATCGGGTTTGGCAAAGAATTAAAGTTTATAAATGACTTACCTTCATGTGCTTTTAAGTAATCAAATATTAATCCATTGCTTTTGATTGGATAATCCTGACCACTCATCAAGCAGAGGTAATCACAGGCAATGTTATTTTCAACGCAAAATTTTATACCTTCATAAGTTGCCTTCACTATTCCGAATCCAGCCCAATTGCAAGTATGTCTTTTTAAAAAATCAACATTACCATTTGAGGCCAGGGCGTTATGAATATAATGATATTCATAACGCCCAACTTTTTTATCCAAATGTATCAGAAAATGGGTATGCTCGGTATTCAATTTATTTACTAACCTGATCAATTGATCTGGATACCTATGTGCCAATATGAGGTAAACAATTTTCATGGAAATAACCCTCTAGTTTTTCTTTTCAAAATTGACTTAACGAAGAACTTGACATCAAACATATTTAAATTCAGGAATTTACTGCCTTTAATAAACCCGATAATTTCAAGACCAATTGGCGTGGACCATGTCACGTTCATCAAAAGCCTATTGAATAAAAAATTCTCTACAAATTGTATATCAAACTGATTAGAGATCTTGAAAAAATAGATCATCTTATTGATCAGACTTTCGACTTGATAGAGATCTTTTAGTGAAGTACAGCATTGTGGGTAACAAATAAAATGAAGCGCATCCATTTCTTCCTGTGCAAGGTCAATCCCGTAATCATTAAGAGCAAGCTTAGTTTTCTCTAAGCTATTATTCCTTTGCATAAGATGCTTTGTGGTGGACACTTGATTTTTGTGAAGCCGATATTTGATCAGATATTCTGGTAAATTGGCCAAATCACCAAACTTGGAAAGGTCAAGCCACATGGCTTTATCCTCGGCATAATAATAGTGCTCATTATATTTAATGTTATTCTGAGATAAAATAGATCGTCTTATAATCGCACTGGGATGAGGTATGGAGGTGTTAAATATGGAGCTAAATAGCAATTCTCTAGAATCTGTAATATTAAAAACTTCCGTTTCAGTTTCCGGATGGCCATCCAAGAAATTAATTTTACCGCATCCACAGACTGCAATATTTGAGTTTTTTTCCATAAACTCAATTTGCTTTTCCAGCCTTTGAGGTAAGCTTATATCATCAGCATCCATCCTGACTATATATTTAGAGGAAATCATCTCAATCCCCTGATTTAAGCAATGTATATAGCCATTGTTGGTTGGGTTATTTACAAACTGGATGCGTGGATCAGGATATGAGTTGATCACTTCTTTAGTGGCATCGGTAGACCCGTCATCAATGATTAAAAATTTGAAATCAGAAAAAGTTTGATTCAGGATAGAATCAATAGACTCCTGAATATAATTTGCACAATTATAGGCAGGCATCAACACTGTAACCAAATCACGCATACTCTTGGATTTTCTTTAAGGAATTTAATACCAGCTGGTCTGGTCGTAAAAAATTTTGATAATACTCCTGATTAGCTTTCATCATTTGTGCCCGTAAATCAGGATTGACTAGCAACTGTTCTATTTGACCAATCAATGTTTCAGTTGAATGGAATTCCAAGTAATTCATGTTTTTCTGAAAATTACCTGTCGGCAAATAATGCAAGGGCTCCGATACAATAGCTCGACTTGCAGCAATATATTCGGCCATTTTCCAGCCTGTGGAATTATGAAGGCCAGCCGTACTGATGCATATGCTACTTTTCTTCATTTCCTTTAAGTAATTCAATTTCCGAACAGCTCTCCTATTAAGAATTAGCTCTGGAGCCAACCTTCTAGCTATTGGACTGTCATATAGACCTCCCTTAAATTGGTCGCCAAAATTTTTTCTACAAGTCTGAAGGGATTGAATTCTGGTGATATTAATTTGAGCCAAGTGATCCGAAAAATCAGAACTATCTACATAATCAGCAGGGTCCCACAGTCGTGTATAAAATAAAATATTGACATTTATTCCTTGAACTGGCGGATAGGAATAGTATTTTTCCTCGATGTTGTCTTGAGCAAAATTTGAAAGCCAGTTTAATAATACCTTGGGAGTGAAAATCAAAGATGAGAGTCCTTTCTTTAAAAAATAATAGGATGAGGGTACCACATTCAGGTTGAAGCCCAGTGGCAAAACCTTACATGACGCTTTGGCATAATTCTCTAAAATTGGGTGGAAGCTTCTTTTAAAGTAATAATCACAATCCCCTGTTAGCTTGCTAAAAAGCTCAAATTTTCCGGAATCACTTTCACCCAGCCCCCAATTAAACCCATCCAACAAATCGTACCTGACCTTGATTTGATTGTTGACTATCACATCAAAAATATTATTGTTAGCCAGACTCGGGTTTGTGAGCTGCATATCAATCAGGCCCATCTTATGCAATGTATAAAAACCGGTAAAGATCTGGTTACAATGGGCCGATTGCGGCCTAGGAACTATGCAGTGTATTTTTGAATTTGAATCAACCTCAACCATCAGTTAATTATACGATATATTTTTTTAAAAAATAGTGGATTTGTATTGCAAATTGACCTGTAGAAATTCAGTTTTAAATTCATCTTGGTGGTAAACCCGGTAATCCTCTTAAAGGGAAAAAATCCATACGATTTAAGCATTTTATACAGTTGACTTTCCTTCTCCATATCAAAGTCAGAACTAATAAAATCTAAAAACAGCATCTGATTAAACCTGTCTATGGCTTTTTCCAATCCATTTTTAAAGGACGAATTTTCCTTTAATTTATCTCTGAATCTTTGCACACTATTGGCCACCTCTAGCATTGATAAATAAAAAAAATGGCGATCGGAAGGATTTATGCTATTTACGGCCGAGTTTAATCTTTGCCTGTAATTAACCAATATAAGATCAATTGTCTTTACTAAAGTTGCATGATACATTAGACGGGGAAAAAATGCTGCATCTTGCATTTTATAAGGAGTTAGAAAAGTTATGTTGTTTTTTAGCAACAAGTCCTTTCTAATGATAAACTGCCACACATAGTTGAACCGCAAATTCTGAAGGTAAAACTGCTCGCCTGACATACTTATTGACTTCTCAAAAACAGGTTTCAGATTTAACCAATCATGTTTTCTTCCCGCTTCATCTACCAGGTCAAACCCAAAGCTTAACACATCTTCCTCACTATTTTTTACAATTTGAAGAGCTTTGGAAAATTGAACAGTATTTATAAAATCATCCCCATCCACAAACCATACGTACTCCCCATCCGCTTTTGAAAGACCCAAATTCCTGGCCGCTCCTACTCCTTTGTTTTCTTGGTAAAAGTATTTGACTTGTGAATTTGAATTCGAAAATTGTTTAATAACCTGCGCTGTTTTATCACTCGACCCATCATCAACAACAATTAATTCATAGCAATCGGAATCAAGCATTAATGACTCTATACATTCCCCAATGAAGTTTTCTAGATTATAAGCTGATATGATTACGCTTAGGATCATCTATATTCTAATACCTTTGGGTAAGGGGTTGTTGCCCTTGTAAAAGTATCGGGCCCCAATTTTCAAATAGGTAGAAGGGCCCATTTGCATAAGACTAATAAGTTTGCTTTTATACACAAAGGCAAACATCTCAAAACCTACTCTTGACGACCGGGAAACAATCGTAACCATCCTTTTTTTCAGTTCTATCTCCAATTCATTTGAGTAGGCTAAACCTGTTGCAAGCGCCTTTTCAAGGATAAAAAAAATTAACTCTTCAACCTCTCTTAATTCGGAAAGGGAGGTGCAGGATTCCTCGTAACAAATTTTTCTGAGGGCCTTCAAACTTCGGCCAGGTATGCAAATCCCATTTCTATTAAAAAATTCCTGGGTGATGGTAGTGCTGTTAGCTCGCTGGGTTTCCAAAAACAAAAAAGTCACCTGTTTACTGTGGATTCTATAATATAGAACAGGGTCTGAAACATTTGCTAAAAGGCCAAATTGCGACAACTTCAACCAAAACTCCTTATCTTCAGCGTAATAAAACCTCTCCTTATATTCTAGTTGATTTTCTTTTACCACAGAAGTACGAATAATTGCACTGGGATGATGTATTGAGGTATTAAATATAGATTGAATAAAAAGCCGATTTGTATCTGTAACTGCCTTAATTAACTGTGGCTTTCGGGTACTTTCCTCAAACAGATTAATTCTGCTGCCTCCGCATACTACTACTTCTGGATGAGCTTCCATATAGGCAACTTGTTTCGCAAGTCGATCTGGCATAGAAATATCATCCGCATCCATCCGGACTATATATTTGCTAGTTATGCTTTTTAGCCCAAAATTGAGACATTCAATATATCCCAAATTCCGGCTATTTTTAATATACCTAATTCGGGGGTCATTAAAAGAGTTTATTATTTCTCCGCTATTGTCTGTACTTCCATCATTTATAATCAAAAAATCAAAATCTGTAAAAGTCTGGTTAAGTATAGAGCTAATAGTCTCAGGCAGCCAGGGTGCCACATTATAGACTGGCATCAGAACAGTAACTAATGTCATAAAAAAATAAAGAAATAAAAGGTGCTACTACATGTAACACCTATATAATTTATTCTGCAATTTTCAAAATATATTGCCCATAAGTACTTTTTGCTAACGGTGTACCTAATTCCCTTAATTCATCCTTCGAAATATACCCCATCCTGTAGGCAACCTCTTCTATACAGGCAATTTTCAAACTTGTTCTTTTCTCGACAGCCTTTACAAATTCAGTAGCCTCACTCATCGATTCATGGGTACCGGTATCCAGCCAGGCATATCCCCTGCTCAATTTTTGTAGTTTTAGATTTTTGTCATCTAAATACATCTGGTTAATGGCGGTAATTTCTAGCTCCCCTCTCTCTGAAGGCTTAATCTGCTTCGCGTATTGAACTACATTGTTTGGATAGTAATATAGGCCGACCACTGCATAATTGGACTTCGGATTTGTTGGCTTTTCTTCGATACTCAAAACATTGCCATTGTCATCAATTTCGGCTACCCCATATCTTTCAGGATCCTCCACATAATATCCAAACACCACTCCTTTTTTCTCCGATGCGGCTACTTTGGCGGAATTGGTAAGCAAGCCCGGTAAGCCTGCACCATAGAAAATGTTATCACCTAGAACCAAGCAGACATCGTCATCGCCTATAAATTCTTCTCCAATAATAAAAGCCTGGGCCAAACCATCCGGAGAGGGCTGCTCGGCATAGCTTAATTTAATTCCTAATTGACTTCCGTCACCTAATAACTTTTCAAAGCCTGGTAAATCATGAGGCGTGGATATAATCAGGATTTCCTTGATCCCCGACAACATAAGCACCGATAGCGGATAATAAACCATGGGCTTGTCGTAAATAGGCATCAACTGCTTACTTACGGATATGGTAAGGGGGTGTAATCGCGTGCCAGAGCCTCCAGCTAAAATAATTCCTTTCATCAAGTTTCGTTTATATGCCTCGGCATATGGTAATTAGATTAAAACAGCCCAAAATTAGCATATTTTAGGAGACTTTCCACTTTGGCACCAATTCAAAAACTTTTACGAAATATTTGAACATCAATAAACCGAGGTAAGTCCTAATACCATTTTCCTTGCACCCTCTAATGATTTCCTTGTTTAAAATGTAATTGCTGACAATGGATCGGTTGCTCACCCCACCCGTTCTCATTACCACCATATCTACAGGAACATACCGGTATGGGAGCTTGTGTTTGTAAAGAAATCTAGTCAGCAGCTCATAATCCGCCGCTATTTTATAGTCTGTTTGATAATAACCGAATTCCTCAAACCATATTTTCCTTGTAAAAAAAGTGGGATGGGCAGGCATGAAACCATACCGAAATTTTGAAGGGTTGAAGAATTTGGAACTGTAATACCGCACGGTTTTATTTAGCTTTTTAGGATTCACAAAGCTCACGTCACCAAATACCGCCTCTGCATTTGAATTGGAAAATTCCTTTGCAATTTGGCTTACAACCGTCTCATCCTTATAAAAATCATCGGAGTTCAAAATCCCTACTATTTCACCCGAGGCCATTTTTATACCTTTGTTCATCCCATCATAAATCCCTTTATCGGGTTCTGAGATCCATTTTAACCTGGGATCCTCAAATGACTTAAGTATCTCCACTGTCCCGTCCCAAGAATTTCCGTCGATTACGATATATTCCAAATCATGATAATCTTGGGCAAGTACCGAATTAATGGTGTCCTTAATAGTCCGGATACTATTGAAGCTGACCGTGACAACGCTAATCTTCATAACTTCAAAAGTTTAAAAGTCTATATTATGCTCTTTCAAAAAATATGTTTTAATGGCTTCTGTGTCTTTACCGTATTTGATCCTTACTTCCAATAATAACACGTCCACCAAAGTCCTATACCACCACCCCTGCATGAAATGCCATACAAAGCCCTCCTTGCCGTCTAAAAAACCTAACTGAATAAAGTAGCGATAAAAAAAGTATAAGAAGGCTCGGAAGAAAAGTGGTAATTTGTTGTAGACAACCTTTTCGGTGGTCTTTCGCTTTAAAGTATCATCCTGCACCCTTAAATCTGGGTTGCGGAAACTAGCCGAGAGCAAATCAATGGCTTCCTTAGTTGCATATTGATTATGTTTTGCAATCCACCAGCTGATATCATTTAAGTTTTCATCTACAAAAGCGCCTTTAAAGGTTGTAGTAGAGCCAGTTGGTACGACCATCCGCTCATCCATCCATTTCTGTTGGGAATATGCCTTTCCAGGTCTGAAAAGCCTCATGATTTTCACCCCATTTGCCCCACCTCTTTTAATGTGGCGACCCAGGAAAACCCTTTGCAAGGGCAAATAAACTCCATTTACATCGGAATCCAGGTGAGGCAACTTAATTTTCATTTCTTCAATAAGCTCATCGGTCAGGTATTCATCAGCATCCATCCTAAGTATCCAATCACCTTCAAAGGGCAACGTAGCCAGTGCCCAATTCAATTGTTTGGCGTGGCTGTTTTCCCATTTTCTTTGGTAGAACTTTACTGAATTTTGTTTGGCTATATGACTGGTATTGTCAGTCGAAAAGGAATCAACTACATGAATGTCGTTGGAAATGGATTTGGCACTATCCAGACACCTTTGAAGATGAATTCCCTCATTAAAAGTCAATATGACAACACTGATTTTCAACCTACCAATTGTCTGATTTTTATAAACTTTGCAGGATTCCCCCCTACTACTGACCACCCTTCCACGTCTTTAAAAACAGCCGCCCTCGCTCCTACCACTGCCCCTTGGTGAATGGTCACCCCGGGTCCAATAAATGCATCGGCGGCCACCCAAACTTGATCCTTAATCGTAATCGGGGAAATTATCAGAGGATGGTGCGCTAAAGTAATGTCGTGCGTAGCAGTGCATAGATATGCTTTTTGAGAAACTGTTGAGTTTTTGCCAATTCTGACACATCCTGGATTATAACAGTCCACATTGGGACCAAGACAGGAAAAAGGTTCCATAATCAAATTCCAAGGTGCCCAAACGCGCGCATTGGCACTAACAGTCGCCTTATATGATACACTTGCACCGAATAAATTAAAAATAAACACCCTATAGGAATTGAATAGCCCCAAGGTAAATGGCCTAATTAATAATAGATGAACTATGGTCCACAATAGCCTACCCACTTTATTGCCAAAACTTAACCTGTTTTGGTATTTGGATAAATCTACCTCTATATTGTTTATTTGCTCAATCATTAATGAAGTTTTACAAATGCAGGCGGTATAGTTTCTTTATTCATCACCCAATTATATAAATCTTTCATATTGTCGGCCACAGCAGCTTGGCTGTATTTATTTCTAACCAACTTTTGTCCTGAAATGCCCATTTGGATTCTTTCTGCCTCCTTTTGATGGTAGGCTTTCAATATGTAAGATTTGAAGTTTGATGGCTCATTATCCACCCACCATCCACAGCCAAATGTTTCCAAGTCCTCCCACGGCGTCCCTTTGGAAGCAATCACTGGAACTCCTTTGGATAATGCTTCGGTTACCACCATTCCAAAATTCTCAGACTTGCTAGGCAAAAGAAGGTAGTGGAAAGAGGAGATCATTTCATCTTTCTCCTCACCGTCCAGAAATCCCGAAAAAATAATATTTTTCAATTTCTCTTTAGCCACCAAACTTGTAAGCTTGCGCTTATATTTATTATTCCCATTGCCCACAATCACCAATTCTACACTTTCCTCATCCAGTTCATTCATCAATAATCTCCAGGAAAAAATTAACCCTTCAATATTTTTAATAAAATTGAGCCTCCCCACAAATCCAAATCGAACTTTTTCCCTGCATTTTTCTTTAAGCGTTTTATATTCAGGCGGAAGAGAGATCGGATTGGGGATTATTGCAACGGGATTTTTAAAATTCAATGACCTGATGACCTTGTATTCCTCCTCACACGTGGCGTGCAGAACTGCGGCACTGGCCAAATCCTTGTTTTGAAAAAGCATGGATGCTACCGTCTTCACTGCTTTGGAGTGATTCAGCGCTGAAGGATACAGCATGCCCCTAAGGGTAAAAACAAAGGGTTTATTGGTTTTCATGGCCTGCCTGGCCGCGGCATGGGGCAAAAACTCCCACAGACCATGAATATGAAAAATATCAAATTGCTTGTGGTTATATTTTAAAAACTTGATAGCTGACAACGAATACTCCCATCTTGGAAACATAGAGTAAGGAAGCTTCCAGATAAAAACTTCCTCTGAAATCAATTTTTCGTTTTCATCCCTAGGGGCAAAAGTCAGCATTTCGATATTCAACCCGATTTGCTGAAGCCCTTTCACCAAAGTAAAAGAACTTAAGGAGGGCCCACCGGAACGTTTATTCAAGGTGGAAATAACATGTAAAACTTGCATAAAAAAGTGAATATTAAAGCCAAGGGGCCTCTGTCAGGTCCTCGGAACCTTCAAAAATATGTTCAATAATTTTTTCAAAATACATAGAGACCACCGGACCTGAAATTGTGGAAACGGCCCAATTTTGAATGGCCACCCTTGATTCATTTTCTAATGGACCATCCTGCAATGACTTTCGAAAAACCGACTCAAACGATTCTGGAAAAAATGGATCAAATACCAACCCAGCCTCATTTTTGGCCACTAACACACTGGCCCCACACCGGTTGCTCACCAGCACTTTCATGCCCGACATCAGTGCTTCATTGACCACCGCCCCCCAGCCATCGAAATAACTAGGCAGGATTAAATAGTCATGGGTTTTCATAAGGCCAAAAACTTCAGTATTGGAAACGCTTCCGGAAAAATGGAAGTTGCCAACAGGTTCCAGCAGAGCCTTAACCTCGTTTTCCAAAGGTCCACCACCTAAAACTGTGAATCTTTCAACTTTTTCAGAAAATTTACAAACGGTTTTTATAATGGGTACTATATTCTTCCTTTTGATTAGAGCGCCCACGTAGAGGTAGCTAGGCTTATTTTTATTCTCTTGACCAAAATCCAAGACATTATCAGGTTCTTCAGTAAAATATCCCCAATCATAAATTTTTGCTTCAGGAAAACCCAATTTGATAAAAGACCTTTTAGCTGTTAATCCAGTGGCCAAAATGCCACGAATGTGTTTTTCATACTTCCGAAACAACAAGGTATATTTAATGAACCTCAGCTGACCTTTAAAACCCTCGAGATTAACGGTTTCTAGGTAAACAAGTATCCTACTCTTTAGCCCCACGGCCAACTTAAATGCCTCAAATACAAATGGAAAAGCGTCTATACCGCCAAAAACATGTATGGCCTCTGGATGGGATCTGAAGACCTGCTCAACTTCAGATTTAGATGGAGCAACTCGGACTTCCACATTTCCAAAATCAGGTGCAATCCAACCCAAATCCTTCCTGTTTTCACTAAAGTCCTTATTTACCAATAACATCACCTTATGTGTTTTTGCAATGTTCTTGGTGAATGCGGACTGATGAATGCTTAATGCGTACTGCCAAAAAATTAAGGTTTTCATATGCTATAAAATCTGCACTTTGCCAGTTTGCTTAAAAAGTTCAATATTTCCCAATAAGAGCCAGAGGTAAAAAAACATAACTCCACCAGAAGAAAGCAAGTAGCCTTCTGCCAACATATGAATTGAGAAGAATACCAAGAGGCTTCCCAGAACACCAATATTTAAGACATCAGTCTTATTCCTAATTACAAAAATTATATAGGATACTAAAATACCCACCAGCATCAGAAACCCTAAAATACCTGTCATAGATAAAGTCGCTAAAAATGAGCTGCCGGGTTCTATTTTCCCATCATCATCTTTTTTCTTTTTAGCATTGTACTTCAAATGGGCAAATCCAACCCCAAAGATTGGGGATTCGTAGAACTCCAAAAAACGGGCATCCCATATTGCCCTTCGGGTGGATACTAAATCACCTTTTTTCTCACTCTGATGCATCTTATCCTGAATTCCCTCGGCATAAGAAAGCCATAATGGGCTCGAGAATATCAATAAGCCTGAGATCAATATTATTTTGGTGAAAAACCTAGACAGCCTATCTTGATAAATCTTATAAAAAAAGAATATAAGTGCCCCTATACAAGCCAAAATAGCCGTTCTCGAACTAGCAAGCAATAGACTAAAAAATGAAGAAGCCATACAGACTTGATACAAAAGTAGCCAGTTTTTTCGTGGTCGACAGCTGATTTTCTCATTATAATAAAGGTACAATGCCAAAACCATTGAAATGGCTGCCATAGGTCCAAGTATCATCGTGTGAACAAATAAACCGCTCCAACCTCCTCGTCCTTCCGCAACACCCATTGGAACAATTTTAGTTAAAAAGCTGCTCGACCCAAGGATCAGAATAAATAAATTCACTTTACTAAAGGTAAAATATCTAAAGGCAAAGAATTTTGGAGAAGAAATAAATGGGCCCAACAAGCCAACCATAATTATGAAGGAAACCAACCTAAACCAAGGTTGAAATTGTGAAGGGATAGTATTCATCATGATGCTTACTACCGCAAAAAACAGAAATCCGCTAAGGAAAATATTCAGCTTATCTATCCCCCCAGAAAAAAGCAACATGATAAAAAATAGTCCACAGATCCCGTAATAAATACTTTGATTTACCTCCGGACTAATGATTAAAACTTGATTGATGCCTATTGCTCCAACAAAAAATGCAGAATACTTGATGAGTTTATTCACAACCTAAAAATCTAGATTAACTGTTTTATAAGTTTGGCGGGGACTCCGCCTATCAATGAATTGTCAGGAAATGAACCCTTCACTACCGCACCAGCAGCTACTATACATTTGTTACCAATAGAAGTCCCCGGCAAAATGATAGCCCCTGCTGCAATCCAGCTACCATCCCCTATGTTAATAGCTTCTTGAGTGCCTTTCCCCGCAATTCTCTCGCCCGACATATTAATTTGATGAGAACCCGTGGTGAAAAATACGTTTGGGGCAATGTCCACATTTTTCCCTATTACTATATTACAGGCGCTTATAATATGACTATTATGGCCCACCCATGTGTGGTCCCCAATACTCAGTTCGCCAATTCCTCTGATTTGCACCGATGAGCAGATCCTCACGCCCCTACCAATTGTCGCCCCTGCAATTTTATAAAGCTTATTCTTTAGCCCAAATAGCCTCGTTTCGGGAATCAAGGGCATGAATAGGTTAATTATATATTGTATTCCGGAACGCATTTCACTACTTCATAAAAAATGGATTCATATTGCTTACCAATCTCTTCGGCCGTAAAATTTTTGGAATAGGACAAGGCTCTCTGACTCATTTGCGCCAAATCTAACTGAATTATTTCATTCATGGCTGCAGCTAGAGATTGGGGGCTTTCGGTTTCATAAAATATAGCTAAACCACGGTCAGAAAGAATTTCGGCTGTCACAGGAATAGTAGAGGCAACAATTGGCAAACCGCAACTCATGGCTTCTACCTGCACAATTCCAAACCCTTCACTTCTAGAACTAAAAACAAAGACAGAAGCAGCCGCCAAATGCGCCTGAACGTTGTTAGTGTAAGGGTGAAAACTAACGCGTTGCGACAATTTGTACTCAGCAACTTTTTCCTGCAACTCTGCCTTCATAGGTCCATCTCCTATAATTTCTAAGGACCATTCCGAATTTTTTTCAGCGAAAATTTTAAACCCCTCAACTAATATGTCAAATCCCTTATGGTGCGCACATCTTCCTAGCGCAATAAATTTCTTATTTGTCAACCCGGTGATCTGATCATAGGCCATGTCATGTGCATTATAAACCTTAACCGTATCAAGGCCTAACTTCTCTGCAAAACATCTCCTATCATCATCAGAAAGCACAATTAGCCTATCTAATTTGCCAAGAAGGTGTTGGAATATCCATTCGTGATTATAATTTCCTCTTGAAGGACTACCGAAAAAGTGCTCATAAGACGCTTGGATCACCCCAATCATGGGAACTTCTACTTGGTCTTTAACCGATGCCATCCAAAAATCACTACCATTATCAAATCCAATTACAAGGTCAAACTTGTTTCTATAATTAAAGTCTATTAGAAAATCCCTCTGCTTTTTGAGAAACATTAATTTTTTATAACTCTTTACACGTCTTCGGTTGAAAAATCCTTTTTTGGCGATATAATTAAAAAAATTTCTGATCACCTTCCTAGGTAGACTTAACTCATGGATGGTGACGGGGATTTCTTCAGGAATATTATAAATGTTCCCATCGGATTTTCCCGAGGTCACTAAAATATGAATATCATGTCTTTTGCATAGTTCCTTGGCCATTGTAGCAGTAATCCTCTGCATTCCGCCATGGGTAAAAACGCTATAGGTAACAAGGCAAATTTTCATCAGGTCAGCTTATGATAAAAATAGGAGCATTTACTAAACATGATTGGGAAATTTTTAATCCAAAGTAATTTCCCAAAACTTCTTACACCCATCCCCTGCCAGTACTCAAGAAATGAGACCCTATTTAACATTTTTATTTCCGCCTTGATATTAGGTAATAAACACCTGTCATGAAGGTAATTACTATACTGCTGAAGGAAATATTCATTCAGACACTTTCTGTAGGAATCGTTTTTTGGCAAACTATCTCTGAAGACTTTTAGGGATCTAAATATGTCTATCCAGCTTTTTGTTTTTTTGGGACTAAAGCTGCTCATGATTGACCCTGGTCTAACCTGGTAAACATACACAGTCGAATGAAGAATTTTTAAACTGTGTATATAATAAAGCAGCTTCGGTGTATGCTCGTTATCTTCATGAATCACTCCCTCAAGCCAGAAAAGGTCATTAGTCAATAAAATTTCCCTTTTGGTAATATATCTCCAAGAACATAAAAAATCACCAGGCCTGTTTGAAAAATAATCAACGCCGGTATAAGTCTTATATTCATCAAAAGTCTTGTTTAAAGGGGAAGAAGAAATCAGTTTTCCTTCAGGAGTGCATCTAGCGAAATTAATAACCAAAGCATCAACGTTAGTTTCATTCAAGTTTTGGAAAACCAATTTTAGACTTCCTTCCACGATTATATCATCACTATCTATAAACCATACGTATTTTCCTATAGCATTTCTCAAACCTGTGTTTCGAGCACCACTTAACCCTTTATTTGGTTGATTTATAACCTTGACATTATTATGAATTTTAGAAAATCTCTCCGCTATTTTCCCAGAATTATCGGTGGACCCATCATTTATGACCAACACTTCATACAAACTAGGGTTGATTCCTTGGTTAAGAATACTATTGAGGCAACTTCCCAAATAGTTTTCTACATTATATGTGGGCAAAACAATTGAAAGTATCATCAACCTAGAATGTTCTCAATTTCACGCATGGTTTTCTTTTCATCAAAGATTTTGGCTCTTTCTAAAGATTTCACCTCATATTCCTCAAATAATTCGGGAGTATCAATTAGTTGTTTGATCGAACTGAATATTGCGTAGGATTCATGGTAAGTAATGATACCAAACTCATTATCACCCAATATTTCTCTAGAACCAGGGCTCGAAGTACATACTACAACTTTACCCAAACATATAGCCTCACATACAGACAATGGATAGCCTTCTGTAATTGAAGTGTTGAGGTATAAATCTGCTGCCTTAATATAGGGGTAAGGGTTGTGTTTATACCCTAAAAATTGAACCTCAGAAGTAAGATCCAAATTTTGAACTTGAGCTTTTAAATCTGCTTCTAATTCACCTTCACCAATAAGCCAAATTTCAAATTCATATCCTTCATTTTTCAAAAACTTAGCTACTTCAATTAATCTATAAAACGCTTTCTGAATTTCAAGTCTCCCTACGGATACAATGGTAAACTTTGATTTAGAAACCTGAAACTCCTCACTTTTATATAAAATTTCTGACCGGGGGATCAGGTTAGATTGAACAAGTTGCTTGTTTTTTGGAACTCCAAACATTTCATTAAATTCCAGCATAGATTCTTTACTGACGAATATGATCTGATCATAGGAGTTGTAAAAGCGGGATTCTTCCGAGACACTCTCAAATAGCGAGGAGGTATAATGATTGTTCTTTAAGTCAGTATGTACCCAAGCTATTCTTTTATTACGGTTATTTTTATATCTCAAATACTTGGTGGATAGTCCCTCCATAAATGCCACTTCGAGATCATAGGTTTCATTAAACCTTATATTGATAAAAATCTTGGTTAGAAAATCGACACCAATTTTATTGGGCCATTCAAAAATTATTTTATTCAATAATCTGGAAAAAAATGGATTCTCAGGCATCAAATAAATCAACTTAACCTGGGAGGGTATTTTATTGATATGTACTCCGCTTGGGAACACTAAACCTAAGGTAATTTCATACCTATCAAAATTTATTCGCCTCAAAATATCAATTAGCACTTTCTCAGCGCCTCCTCCCCTAAGTGTGTTAATCAGAATAAAAATAGTCCTCTTGGTTTTCATTTAACCACGGTTATATTTCTTGCAAAGCTACCATGTTTTTAAAAGTAACTGAATCATTCACCAGTTCATAAAACTCCCCTGTTCCCATTATTTTTCCTTTTTGAAGCAATACCACTCTATCTGCATTCTTCACAGTACTTAATCTATGGGCTACAATCAAAATTGTATACTTTCCTTTTAGAGCCTCAATGTTCTGTTGAATTGCCTTTTCTGTCTCGGAGTCCAATGCTGAGGTGGCCTCATCCATAATAAGGATTTCAATATCTTTGTAAAGTTCCCTTGCAATTGATAACCGTTGCTTCTGCCCTCCACTCACCATTATACCATTACTTCCTAAATGGGAATACTCTTTCTCAGGCAGGCTTCGCACAAAGTCCGCAATTGAGGCTTTCTCCAATGCTTTCCAAAACTTCTGTTTATTTTCACGATTATCCTCAGCCCAAAATGTTATGTTATTAAAAATTGTATCGTCAAAAATCACAGGCTCCTGAGTGATGTATCCTACGTTGAGTGCAAAACTTCTGATATCAATTTGAGCTCTGTCAATGCCATCCACCAATATATTCCCACTTTCAGGTGCCATTAATCCGGCAATGATATTGACCAAAGTTGTTTTTCCGCTTCCGCTCTCTCCTACAAAAGCAACCGTTTCATTCTTACGTATAGTCAAATTAATATCCGTAAGAATTGGCGTGATACCATAATGAAAGTTCAAGTCTTTGAGCACAATACTATTTTCTAAGGAATGACTGGATATGTCTCCAAATCTTTCTTTACCCTCTCTAAGCTCTTTCATAAACGCAGTCATATTGTTAAGCGAACCGGTAGTCCCAATGAATGCATTATAAGTATTTTGGAGCCCCATCAGATAAGCCAATGCCCTATAAAAAAACAATAAACTTAATAAAATCACCCCCATGTTGGTACCAAACCAATTGAGTTGTATTAGAATAACAATGGCCACAATGCTCACCACCAATGGCTCCCTGGCCCCACTTAAGATAGCTCCATACTTACCAATCTTCATGGAACTGTCTTCGATCTTGACTATGGTTTCCTTTAGCTTTTTCCCAAAAGCATACACCAAACCTGTTGCTTTTAAATATTTGAAAAAAGCGACTTTTTGTACGAGTAAACCCTGAAACTCATGTGCGTCCTCTGTAATTTTGGCTGAGAGCTCTTTTGTTTTTTTGTAAATTTTGCCGTACAAAAAGTTAGTGGCAACACCACCCAATACTACCAATAAAGCGAAATGCGGATTGGCGAAAAATGCTAAAGTAGCATAGACCGAAACCATAATCACGGCCTGGATGGTATGAAAGTAATAAATATAGGATTGGAGAACCTGCCCCACTTCACCGGAAAATGTATTCTGAATTCTTCCCGAGTCTGCCAAAACGAATGATTTGTAATTAAAATCTGCTAGACTATCTATATTTTCAAATCGCATTTTGGTAATGAAATACCGGCGGAGAATCACAGAATAATATTCAGAACAAAAATAAAACAGGCCTTTCATCGAAAAGAAAAAAACCAAAACTATTAATACAGCTCCTACACCCGTGCCCAAACCTATGCCATCCATCCAATCCAAAAGAAACCCGAGATTTCCCAAGCCTTCAGATGAGGCTTGTCCATCAGTCGACTCCAAAAGTGGCAAGAACATTGCAATACCCAACCCGTCCATCAATCCTACAGATAAGCTTAATGCCAGGGCAATAAATATTCTGTAACGAAGATGTTGGTAAAAATAAGCAAATGAAGAAAAGTACTTATAAAACAATTTTTTTAATCTACTCATCAGATAAATCTTACTCGTAAAAACTTAGTATAGTGCATTTGTAACTATCACTTAAAAACACGGCTTCGCCCGGTCAGCCCCATTAAAAAGCTTAGCAACAGCTACTTATAAAATTAATTAAAATATAACGCGTACTAAAAAATACTCTTATGCTGGGTCCTTTATCAGCTTTTTGGATTTACTTTCACTTTCATCCCCGTAATAGCCTGAAGCATATCCGGATCGTACGTCATCGCAATCATTGTAAACAATATATAGTGCGGGGGAATTGGTCTTGTCTAAAGTATCCTTACAGGCTTCCATAGCTTCCAAGGATGTCTGGTTTTGTCGAACCACAAACAATCCGGCATCACACAGAGACATGATGTCCAAGGTTTCCGCGACCACCCCCATCGGTGGAGTATCAAAAATTATGGTATCAAATTGCTCATGAAGAGCAGCTACAAAAGTTCTAAATTTCTGAGTCAAGATTAATTCAGCTGGATTAGGTGGAATAGGTCCCGCTAACACCACATATAAATTCTCATACTCTGTAGCCGTAACTACTTCTTCATAACTATTTTGCCCAATTAGGTAGGATGTTAATCCCACTTTATTGGACATATTAAAAGACTCATGCAACCGCGGCTTTCTCAAGTCAACACCAACTATTACTGTCTTTTTTCCGCTTAGGGCAAAAATAGATGCTAAATTTACAGCCGTAAAAGTTTTGCCATCTTTGGGCTGGGCTGAGGTGACATAGATTGTTTTCATGTCCCTTTCAGGAAATAAATATTTAAAATTGGCCCTGATAGAACGGTAAGATTCCGTCACATGGGATTTGGGAAAATTGTATACAGCCAACTCTCCATTTACTTTGCTCTTTGGAACATTCCCAATTACCGGAAAACTAAAGTATTTTTTCACATCAGAAATAGATTCTACTTTGGTCCTGAAAAAATCCTTCAAAAATATGAACAACCCTGGAATCATAAGTCCCGCTATAATCCCAATAGCAAGATTGTGCTGCCGTTTTGGGAAAACTGTTTCCATTATTCTAGGCTCATCCAATATGTTGTTTTGGCTCTTAGTAGCAGCTTTGGAAATTGCTGATTCCGCTCTTCTCTGCAACAAATAATTGTATATCCCTTCGTTGATAGTAAACTTCCTTTGAATGGAGAGCAAGCGTCTTTCGGTAGCCGGCAAACTACTCACTTCAGCATTTACTTTTGCTATTCTGCGCTCCAAGTCACCACTTTGAGCTTTAGTATTGATCAAAAGATTTTTTAAATTTTCCTTAAGTGAGCGGATAACAATTCTTAGCTTTTCCTCCTCATTTTTCAGCCTTGAATTATCTTTTGTTAATGCCAGCCTCAATGTCGAAAGTTTGCCCTGTTGCTCCAACACTTTACTCACAAGCTGATTTAACACAGGCTCTGTAACACCTGCCAAAGAAGGGACCATCAACTCTTCAAATTTCTCCTCTTGGACATATTCATTCAAAGTATTGTAATACCTTAAATTCATATCTAAAATAGCCTTCTCCTGCTCAAGGTCGGCTAGCCTGCCATAAATAGAGGCACCTTCACTACTTAAGTCAAATATTTGATTATTCGTCCTGTAATTTTCCAATCTGTTTTCTATATGATTGAGGCTGTCTGTGATACCCGTCAATTGGGAGTCAATGAAATTGACAATATTTTCAGCTGTTTGGTTAGCTTGATCTAGCTCCTCCTGAATATACTGATTCATCAGAGCAGATAAATAAACCTTTGCTTTTTCAGGCGAAGAGCTAACCATCGATAATTTTATGATCGTACTTTCGTTTAGTGGCTCTGCAAAGCTTACCGCGTGAAGGTAATCTAAAACCAAATCATGGGTAGGTCTGAACCTTACAATCAACTCTCCTCTAAACTGCTGGTCGATAATAGAAAAAGTAAGAGAGCCAAATGGAGTCGAGCTTGGAACACCATCTTTCAACTTGGTCTTTAATTTTCCATCATTATAAGAGTAGGTTTTTGAAACGGGGTTATATATGGTGTAACTCTCTCCTTCGGTTTCTAAAAAAACGCCTTCATCTGTTACTGACAAAATAAGTGTAGCATTGGCTACATAAGGTTTATTTAGGTCAAGATTAACATTTACAGGTCCCGCCCTATATAAATCCAGCTCATCACCTAGTAGGTTTTTTTCTGAGATAGAAACATTAAAATCAAGCCCCTGTAAAGTACGTGCATGAAGGCCAAAGGACGATAAAATCCCTATCTCATTTTCAAGGTTGGTCCCCGTTTGAGGACCAAAATTTTCAAACAATACAGAATTCATATTTTCCTTGCCAAAATCACCGATCAATACGGATGATTCTACCCTGTATTGGCTAAAAAGAATGTCGTTTACTATATAAGTAATACCGAAGCCAAGGGCAGGGAATATTAAAAACAGATACCATTTGGCCATGAATTTCTTGAGCAAGGCCTGGAAATCATACCCATCTCCTGAGGATTCAAAAGGGTTGCCCGACGAGTTATTTTGAAAATTGTTTCTCATACCTTAGTCATTTAGAAAAATTGCATAGATAAATAACCCTGCCGACAGCAAAGTCATGAAAAGTTGAAAAGTTTGGACGCCAGTTTCTCCCCCACCAATTTCCCTGGCTTTGATGGGTTCGGCATATAATTGGTCATTTGGCTGGATAAAATAGAATGGCGAACTAATTATATTTCGGTCTTTCAAATTGACCCTATGGAGCTTAGTTCCTTCGGGGTATTGCCTCAAAACTAAAATCTCATCCCTTTTGGCCATGATGTTCAAGTCACCCGCATTGGCGATGGCCTCAAATATGGTAAGCCTATTTTGAAGAACTACAAAATTGCCTGCCATTCTAAATTCGCCAAAGGCAGCATATCTAATACCTCCGAGTTTTACCCTGACAAAAATTTCATCCTGAAAGTATTGCATCAAGTTTTTCTCCACCAGTTCCTTTATCTCATCGGTATTTAGTCCTTCTACAGACAGCTTCCCTACAAATGGTAGTTCGATCATCCCTGTTTTGTCCACGGTATACCCCGTCATATAATAGACATCACCTCCACCACCCCCCATAAAACCTCCCATACCCATCTGTCCTCCTGCTCCGGCCATGCCGGAGGCAAGGTTAAAGATTTCATTCACCTCCACATTCGTGGACCGGACCTGTACGTCGAGGATATCATCCTTTTGGATTCGATAGATAGGCAGATCATATGTCACAAGGGTTTCCTCCTCTATTTCTGGCTTGCCAGGAAGGTTTTGTAAATAGATGATCTTTTTGTTGGAGATGCAGCCAGTAAATACCGCTAAAATCAACAGGAAGGACGCTACTCGACAAAAATCAGTTCTCATAAAAATAATCTATAAACCTAAAAAACTACAAACAATACAAAATGCTTTTCGAATATACATTTTTGCATTTAACATGACAAGCATTTAAATAAAATCTTTTAAAATTTCATTTGACAACCACTGGGACTATAGGAAGTTGGGACATTTATAATTTTCCAGGAATTAGCCTGTATGGGATAAAAATAAAATAGTGAGTCTGAGAATCTCATACTGGGAAAATTTAAAAATCGAATTCCTACTGAATCCTATGAAGAGATTATTGCCCAAAAAAATACACCTGAGGGAAAATCTCTCTATATGATGACCTAAATATAAATGTAAAAAACAAAAAAGCCAATAATTTTAAATTATCGGCTTTTAAAATAATATTATTTCACCCTATCTCGCTCAAAGGTATCCATATGCCTACTTTTCTTAGTCTCGTAGATATCATCTATGGTGATCAAAATACCGGTCTCCTCTACTGCTCCAAACTCGTTATTCATACACGTCCCGAAGGTTTTCATGGACGAAGACAGGTTCATATAAGTGTTTATCAACGGTGGTATGTTTTCACCATATGCTCTTACTTTACTATTCAAAACCTTGTACCCCTCTTTATAATCAAGTCCTTTAAAAAGCTCTTCAAACCTGGACGGATCCGCATGGTAGCCCAAGGGTTTAAGAGGCCTCACCAATTCTTCCGGATCTGGGAAATAGTGGTTCATGAAATAGAGCAACAAGTCTCTTGCTTCTTTATTATAATGCGGGTACATAGTCACCTTACCAAAAAGGTACTTCACCTCTGGATTGAGCATCACAATAGCGCCAAGGCCATCCCACAGGTTGTCAAGAGAAAACAGGCCTTTTCTCTTGTCCTTGCTAGGCTGGTATTTGGGCTGAACAAATGATCTTCCCAACTCAATGGTGTATGGCAAAAAATCCTTGATAAACTTTTCCGAAAATTTAAACAGATGAGCAGTCGAAAGATTGAGCTTGCCATTTTGGCTCACGCCATTCTCACCACAGTTGATCAGTCTGTACCCAGCAATAATTTCTTGCTCTTCGGGGTTGTAAGCAATCAGTTGATCATAGCATCTTTCGTTTGTATCATTTTCATCGATATCATAAGGTAATCCAGTACCTCCCCCGGCTTGACGGAAAGTGATTTCTCTCAGCCTACCGATTTCCTTGACCACGTTTGGAGCATTGTGGTAGTTCACCAGATAAATTTCGTTGCTACCGTTATTGGTATATCTGAGAAATCTATCATGATTCAACTCGTCCTTTAATACTGCTTTATCTATAGGTGCTATAATTTCTTGCATAATTCTATTTTTCTTGGGCCATACTATACACACGATCCCTCATTTCACTGGCCCATTGTTTTTCGTTTTTGGTATTGTCAAAATGTTGATAAGAAACTGGCTTCCCGATATGGATAACCACTTTTTTACCTCTTTGCTGAAACATTTCATCAGCCAGGTAAAACATTTCCACATTTGCCTTTATGCCGGCCATCTTTCTGAACCGGGCGAGATTATAGAAAAAACCCGAATTTCGCCCGTCGATGTAAACCGGAATAATAGTCTTTTTATATTTTTTTGCTTTAGAAATAAAGCTCTTCTTCCATTCCAAATCCTTGATGCCTTCAGCCTGCTTCCTGGAAACCAAGCCGGCAGGAAAAACCAGCAAGGCATCATCGCCGGAATAAGCCGCTTCGATGGCTGCCACTCCACCCCTTCCATGACTTCCGTGTTTGTTGACCGGCACAAAAAGGGATTCAAAATTCTTAATATTGGTCAAAATGTCATTGACCAAAAACTTTATATCCTTCCTATACTTGCCCAAAACATGCATGAAGGCAATCCCATCAAGACCTCCCAAAGGATGGTTTGCGGCAAAGATTACCCCCTTCTCCAATGAAATGTTTTCGGCACCCCGAAGCTCAACTTCTACTCCAAATTCTTTAATCAAAGCATCTACAAAATCCAGACCTTGAAGATGGCCATTTTTGTTCATGATGACGTTTATGTCCTTTTCATGAACAATTCTTTTAATATACTTTAAAATCGGGGAAGGCAACCACTTTTTAAGGGTTGGATTCTTATCCCCAAGGATTTTATCAATATCTATAAATTTCTCTTTGCGCTCCACAGACACCACAATAAGGTTTTTCAGTTCCACCTAACCCTCTGATTGCTAGTAATTTTATTTTAACAACAAAGCAACCAAGTTTCTTGTTAGGAGCCGAAATTAAAATTTCCGTTCCCTAAAAATACAAAAAAATATCAATTGAGGAGGTCAAACCTACCCTAACGAAATTTTATTTGAAGCTGGTTAGACAGTCATTTATGTATATATCGCTAATTTTCAGCACCTCCAATTGTGATAATCGAACTTAATACAGAACTACATTTAAAATATCCCAACACCTCACCATTTTCATTCAGTTCTCGAATATTGGAGGTCGGATTTTGAGGCGGGGGGCTAAATAATCCCCCATCATTGAACAACAACCCCACCAATTCATTCAGATAATCATAAGCATCCCGATTAAGCCTAAACAGCTCCAATCTGACCCGATCGTTTTCTTTAAATGCATAGCCATTTAATTCAAAACCTCTGTTTAATATTTGGGTGCCAAATGTGTCGTCAAAAAGCAAATAATCATTCCTTCGATTAAGTAGCGTATCATTTCTCACAATCCGGATACGGTAATTATTCTCTGTTTCAAAGGGAATATCCCCATATAATGTCAAATAATATCCTTCCTCGCGAAATAACCTCTCCTCCCTGTAGTTTACGGCAATACTGTCCAAGGTTGGTGGTGGCAAAACCCTGCCTTTGGAGTAAAAATCCCTACCATTCATCAACACATGAAGGGAGTACTCACGGCCAATTCTGGCTGTCTGATTGTTGATGGGCAAGTAAGCTCCTATCTGTGGCACAAATCGGAAGGGAAAAATCTGCTCGGTCTCCTCATCCCTGATAAAAACCTCTGCATCACGCTCAACTTGGTTTTCATCCAAGTTATAATAATCTTTAGAGTAAGAAATGGTCACTTGATTGAGGCCAGGCGCATCCGTCCATATGGCCTCAATTACCGGGATATCCGGCTGGCTGTCTAACTCTATAAATACCTCCTCCTGACATGCTGTTAACAAAAGGGCTGTAATAACTACAATATATAATGCTAGCTTATTCAAAACTCGAAATTATAGGTTAAAGAAGGAAGGTAGGTAAAAAGGTAAGTTTTTACCACACCTGGCCGTCTGGTGGTGACAGGGTTGTCGCTGGTAGGGCGGAAATTAATGGTCTCATTGAGAATCTCCGCAAACTGATACGAGAAGGGGTTCTTCCTTCCATACACGTTGTACACGCTGAAGTTCCAGCTACCACGCCATTTTCTACCCTTGTCAGGCGCTTTGTAATTAATAGACACATCCATACGGTGGTAGTCGGGAAATCTATCTTCATTTCTCAAATCCGAATAAAGCGGCAGGCGCTGGTTATCCACCTCGTAAATGCCAATGGGAAATGTTACCGCCTGCCCTGTCGTGTACACGAATGTTAATGACGCGGACCATTTCGGGTTAAATTGCTGGTTGACCACCACATTCAAATCATGCGGACGGTCAAACCTGGGATTGAACGGCTGGCCCAAACTAATACCCTCAATTTGACGATATGTTCTGGAATACGTGTATCCAACCCACCCGGTGGTGGAACCCACATTTTTCCTGATCAAAAACTCCGCTCCATATGCCCAGCCCCTACCTGCCAAAATTTCGGTTTCTACATTATCGGTAAATAAAACATTGGCCCCTTGCTTCAGGTCAATGATATTTTGAAAATCCTTGTAATAAGCTTCTACACTAAACTCCCACCTGTTATTCACCAAGTTTTTGAAATACCCAACAGAATACTGATCCGAACTAATCGGGCTCATATACCGATCAGCGGGCACCCATCGGTCGATGGGAAGACCAGCTGAGCTATTGGAAGCCACCTGCAAGTATTGATAATTACGGTTATAAGATGCTTTTAAGGAACTGGATTCGTTTACCAGGTATCGCAAAGCCGCACGAGGCTCCCAACCGGAATAGGTCTGCATGGTTTGGAAAGACCCGTAGTTCAACGTATCAGTAAGCACACCTGTGCGTGGGTCACCATTTTCATATTCATAGGCCACCCCACTTCCTATTTGCTGGTAAAAGCTTTTTCTCAGTCCAACTTCCGCGCTAAACCTTGGATTTATTTCCCATTGAGAAGATAGGAACAAGTTATATTGCAAAGCATTTCTGGCATTAGTTGTAATCCCCTCCAGATTGCTATTTTCATCTGGCGCAAAATTCAAAGGTGAAAAGTGGTAATACTGGGTATGCACTCCGGTATGAAATTTCAGGTTTTCATTCGGCATATAAACCAGCTCCCCTCTCAATCCACTTTCGGAAAACAGGTTATCCCAAGCAAAGCCGCTTTCTTCATCCTGAAAGGAGACCGCGTAATTATATGAGCTGTGATAGGCATTTACATCCAGGTAAAGCTTATCACTCAATGTCCTATTCCAAACAGCGCTATTCACCCAATTTGTCCAGCCAAAGCCAAACTGCTCGGAAAGCCCCAGGAAATCATTACCATAATAACTACTCACGGTAATTTTATCCTTGTCACTAGGTCTGTAAGTCACCTTTCCACTCAAGTCATAAAAATAAAGGGAATTGTTCCGAATGTTTGGATCGCTTGAAAGTCCAAGAAAAATATCCGCATAGGTCCTTCTTCCGGACGCCACAAAAGTCACCTTATCATTGATCGGCCCATCTATAGTCAACCTCGAGCTAATAGTCCCAATTCCACCCTCACCCCGGATCCTGTTAGTATTACCTTCTTTCAGCGACACATCAACCAATGAAGATAACCTACCTCCAAATTGTGCTGGGATGTTCCCTTTGTATAAAGAGACATTATCTATGGCATCAGGATTGAAAACTGAGAAAAACCCAAAGAAATGCGATGGGTTGTAAATCGGGGCACCATCCAGTTGCACCAAGTTTTGGTCTGCCGATCCGCCCCTCACAAACAAACCTGTCGTCCCCTCTCCGGCCGTCTGGATCCCAGGAAGCATTTGTAGCGAGCGCAAAATATCCACTTCTCCGAAGAGGGCCGGTATATTTTTGATCGTGGCAATGGGCACCACTGATTTTCCCATGTCCACACTCTTGACATTTTCATCCGGTCGCCTCTCACTCACTACCACTTCGCTGAGGGAAAACTCTTCTGGTCTGAGGTAGATTTTGGTTGGTTTGTCATTTTCTTGAATCTGCCGCCTGATCTCTTGAAATCCTATAAAACTGACCACCAACTCGGCAGGCAAGGTGATTTTTTGCAGGCGGAAGCGGCCATTTTCATCGGACACCACACCGCTTTGAGGACGGCCAGCCCAATAGATATTCGCCCCAGGGAGTGGTTCCCCGGAGTCCGTGTCATACACCACACCTTCCACTTCATCGCGCTGCTGGGCAAATGAGAGGTGGCCACAAAATGTAAAAATCAAAATGAATAGCCCTAAAAACTGGGGTAATTTCCTTTTCCTAAATTCTATATAAATCTTCAATGCTTTCTATCCAAAGACAATGCTAAACCGATAACAACTCCCAAAACAATTAGTTTCACCCCAAAGGAGCAAAAATTAACATAAATTATAACACTGCCTTAACGAATAATTAATCCGCTTCTATTTCGTTTTGATAAAAATACCTAATTTCAAGCCATGATTTGGGCATATCCTGATTTTGATACGATAAGTATATTGGTGGTTTTTTTCACCCTGCTATACGTCATATATTTATACCGCTTCTACCGCATCAACACTAAACTTAAAGTGCAAAAAGGGTCGCTTTTCTTTAAACTGTTGATCCGTGCAGCCTACTTTATCCTTTTTCTTGTTGCTTTTACCGGTCCGTCCATAGGCGGGGCTTTGAAGGAAATAAAGGAAGAGGGTAAGGATATATTTATTGCCGTGGATTTATCACGGTCAATGGATGCGCAAGATATTGCGCCTAGCCGTCTGGAAAGAATCAAATTGGAATTGAAGAGACTTGTCAAAAACTTTGACTCCGACAGGATTGGCATCATCATTTTCTCTTCCGAAGCTTTTATCCAATGTCCGTTGACATTTGACCAAAATATCATTCAGCTTCATATCGATGGCCTTAACACAGGATTGGTTCCAAATTATGGAACAGATATAGCTGCTCCTCTTGAGCTGGCTCTAAGCAAATTCAATCAGGATGAAAATCCGGACAACACCTCAAAATCCATCATTTTGATCAGTGATGGGGAAGATTTCGGGGAAAATCTGGATAATGCCATCAAAAACCTCAACGAGGCAGGGGTCCGTGTATTCAGTCTTGGAGTGGGAACCGCTGAAGGCAGCACCATCCCCCAAGGCAGCGGGGTGATCATGGACCGGCGCACTGGGCGGCCAGCCATGACTAAACTCGAAACTAACACCCTAAAAACGGTTTCGACCCGCACAGATGGGCAGTATTTTGAGCTTAGTGACATAGCCATGGACATTCCTTATCTCATTTCAGCAATTGAAAGAATTGAAGGAACCGTCACGGGAACCAGAATGGTCGAAGCCTCTGCCAACAAATACTTCTATTTTCTATTGGCAGGTCTGAGTCTTGCTCTTCTGGATATGATTTTACCATTACGCACAATTTCAATGTAAGGAATGAATCAGGTTTTATCTTTCATATTTGTCGTTTTGTTAATTATTCCAGCTACCTGGAAGGAAATTGCCCTGCGAAACAAAGCCCTCTACCGCGCAGAAACTGCCTACAAAAAAACTGATTACGAAACAGCGGTTAGAGAACATTTGGCTCTGAAAAACGATTTCAATGTCAATTCCCCTGAGGCCAATTTCAACCTTAATCTGAGTTTTCAGTTCAATGGACAGGAGGAGGAAGCCCAACGGGGTTTTCAGGAACTAACTGAGAGCAGAAACAGGTTAATCGCATCTATGGCCTCCAATCAAAACGGCACCATTGCTGGGAGGGAAAAGGATTTTAAAGAAGCACTTCAGGCTTTCAGGGCAGCCCTTGTCCGCAATCCGGAAAACGAAACTGCCAGGCACAATTACGAAATGCTTGCCCGATGGCTGGCTCAAAATGAGGACCAGGAAGAGCAAGATGAACAGCCAGACGAGGATCAGCTTAAACCTTCCAATTATGCCAAACGTATGAAGGCAGAGGCTGACAAGATGGTGGACTCATTCAACTTTGCAGAAGCCCAAAATATCATGGAGCGTGCACTTCAGATTGATGAGACGGTGGCCTACTACCAAGAGTTTATGCAATATTTAGATGAAGTAAATGAAATCAACAATCAATAAATTCTTATTTGTTTGTTTGCTGGCATTTGGGCTAACCCACATGGCCAGCGCCCAGTCGGCAGCCGATTATTTCAACCGCGCTGCCAAGCAGTATGTCAATGCTGATCGGGAAAGCACCGGCCAAACACTGGCAGAGGGTCTCTCCCGTTTTCCCGGTGATCGCAAAATGCAGGCGCTTTTAGACAAGCTCAACCAAGAGGACGAAGAAGAGCAACAGCAGCAACAAGATCAACAGGACCAGCAGGACGGCCAAAATCAGGATCAGGAAAACCAGCAGGACTCTCAGGACCAGAAGCAAGGTGAAGGAGATGAACAAACCGATGAAGATGCTGATGTGGAAAGCGAAAAATCTGAAGAAAGGCAGGGCGAAAAGTCCCAGCAAGAACAGCCATCAGATGAACTTTCCGATCAAGAAAGTGACCTCAGTGAACGGGAAAAGCAAATGCAGCAGATGCAGGAAAGGCTTCAGGATATGAATATCACACCACAGCAGGCCACCCAAATTTTAGATGCGATGAATAACGCTGAAATGCGTCATATTCAACAAAATCGCAGGAAACCCACGCAAAAAACCAACCGTGGATTGCCAGAATGGTAAAATAAATTTTGTTAACTATAAATATATAAACCCAAATGAAAGAAGTATATATCATAGCAGCGGTAAGAACTCCCCTGGGAAGTTTTGGAGGTAAACTTAGCTCTTTGACGGCTGTTGAACTAGGCAGTATCGCGATCAAAGGCGCCTTGGCAAAAGTCGGCCTCGACCCAAAAGAAGTTCAAGAAGTATTGATGGGTAATGTAATTTCGGCCAACCTGGGTCAGGCACCTGCTCGACAGGCCGCTTTGGGAGCCGGAATCGGCACAAACGTGCCATGTACCACTGTAAATAAGGTTTGTGCTTCAGGTATGAAAGCCGTAATGTTTGGTGCGCAAAGCATCATGACTGGTCAAAACGATGTAGTCGTAGCCGGGGGTATGGAAAGTATGTCAAACGTACCTTATTATATACCAAAGGCAAGATTCGGTTACAAATACGGAAATGCTGAAATGGTTGACGGTTTGGTAAAAGACGGCCTATTTGAAGTCTACAATCAATTCCCGATGGGCAATTGTGCAGAGCATACGGCCAAGGAAATGAACATCTCCCGCGAAGACCAAGACAATTATGCCATCCAGTCATATAAAAGAAGTGCTGCTTCTTGGGAAGCTGGTGCTTTCAAAGATGAGGTAGTTCCAGTAGAAATAAAAGGCCGAAAAGGTGAGGCCTCTGTAATCGATGAGGATGAAGAATTCAAGAATGTCATGTTCGAAAAAATCCCCTCCTTGCGTCCGGTTTTTGACAAGGAAGGAACTGTAACGGCAGCCAACGCTTCCACCATGAATGATGGAGCTTCTGCGATTATCTTAATGAGCAAGGAAAAAGCTGAAGAGTTGGGATTGAAGCCAATCGCAAAAATCCTTGGCTTTGCTGATGCTGCTCAGGACCCGTTGTGGTTTACCACGGCTCCGGCACTGGCTATTCCAAAGGCAATCAAAAATGCTGGCATCACGGAAGCAGACGTTGATTATTATGAAATCAACGAGGCATTTTCAGCTGTAGCAATTGCCAACCAAAAAGAACTAAACTTGGACAATGACAAGTTGAATATATTCGGAGGCGCAGTTTCTTTGGGTCACCCACTGGGAGCCTCCGGAGCAAGAATCATCGCTACCCTCAACAGCGTATTGCATCAGAAAAACGGCAAAATCGGTGTTGCCGGTATCTGTAATGGCGGCGGCGGTGCTTCTGCTATTGTAATTGAAAAAATGTAATTTCTTATTGGGCAGCTTTAGGCTGCCCAATATCTCTTTGCTTATCCTATGAAAAAGGCACCTTTCTTACTAGGTTGTTTATCTTTGATTTCCCCACTGGCCTTTGAAAGCCAGGCACAGGAACCTGTCAGGACCTATTATGATCCAGGCCAAACTCAGGTAAGAGAAGTCTACAATAAAGTCAACAACCAACCAGAGGGCAAGTATACCCTCTACTATGATGATGGCTCATTGGCACAAAAGGGAGTTTTTAAAGAGGGGAAAAAGATTGGCGCATTTGTGGATTTTCACCCAGGTACGGAAGACACTTTGCGCATAATCAAGTATGAAGATGGCCTCAAGGAAGGTGAATCACACACTTTTTATAAAAATGGACAGGTTTCCCAAACCACCACCTACCAATCCGACATCATTGAAGGAGAAGTAAAGACTTATTATGAAGACGGTACTTTACAGTCAGTAGCCGAATTTTCAAGAAATTATCCCCACGGAAAATCATTGACCTACCACCCCACTGGAGAACTTCAGGAAGAAGCTACTTATGAGCTGGGTCAGTTGGAAGGCAAGCTAATTTCGTATTTCCCCGACGGCAAAGTAGAAGAAGAAGCGTTTTATAAAAACGGAGAGCTCGAGGGGGATGTAAAAACCTACTTCCCGTCAGGAAAAGTGGCCTCTGTTATTTCTCACCGCCAAGGTGTAAAGGATGGTGAATTTGTCACTTACTTCGAAAATGGCCAAAAACAGCGGGAAGGAGCTTATAGAAGGGGCCAACCCCACGGGCAGTTCAAGGAGTTTTACGATAATGGAAAACTTTCCCGAAGCACCAAGTTCAAACGTGGTCAAATTGATGGTGAAATCCTGGCCTATTATCCTTCAGGACAAAAAATGGCTGTGACTACCCACGACAAATATGGAGACCCTATTCTGGCCAAAAATTTTTATGAGGACGGCAAATTGAAAAAGGAAACCCCATTTAGAGAAGGTAGAATCCACGGAAAAGAAAACACCTACTATCCTTCCGGAAAACTTCAGGAAGAAACCGCATACGTCAATGGCAGACGCGAAGGAAAGTACCAAAGGTTTGATGAAGATGGTAACCTAATCTTGGAAAGACGCTTCCGAAACGGGAAGCAGACAGGTGAAGAGATTGCCTATTTCCCTACAGGAGAAAAAGAAAGCAGGACCTCCTACATGGGCAACTGGAAGGAAGGCGCCTTTGAAAAGTATTTTCCTAATGGGAATGTAGCGGTAAAAGGTGAGTTTAAAGCCAACAGAAAGCATGGCACCTGGCAATATTTTGATGAAGATGAAAATATCGTCAAGGAGGAAGAATATAATATGGGAGAAAAATCGGCAGATTAACCGTGTAATCCTTCTGCTTTTTATATTTTTGTTTACGCTTAAGGCTCCATCCCTCTCGCTGTATTTTAAAAGAGTGGGTTGCTCCAAGAAAACATTATTTAATTAACCCAATTAGGATGAATTCCGCGATAAAAGAGACAAATTTCAACTTTCCAGGCCAGAAAGATTTCTATAGAGGCAAAGTGAGGGATGTTTACATCTTTGAAGATTCCATTGCCGTAGTAGCAACCGACAGGATTTCAGCCTTTGATGTGGTCTTACCTAAACCGATTCCTTACAAGGGCCAGGTTTTAAATCAGATTGCAGCAAAATCACTTGAAGCTACCAAAGACATTGTCCCAAATTGGGTGACTGCCCAATTAGATCCCAATGTGACTTTTGGTAAAAAATGTGAGCCTTTCAAAGTTGAGATGGTCATTAGAGGCTATTTGGCGGGACATGCTTGGAGAGAATACCGAGATGGAAAAAGAGAAATTTGTGGTGTATTGTTGCCAAACGGGTTGAAGGAAAATGATAAGCTTCCCGAGCCCATCATTACTCCTACCACCAAAGCGGACAAGGGGCATGATGAGGATATTTCCAGGGAAGAAATCTTGGCCCAAAAAATCGTCAGTGAGCAGGACTACGTACTTTTGGAAAAATATACTCGGGCCCTATTTGAAAGAGGAACCGAGCTGGCTGCAAAAAAAGGCCTGATTTTGGTAGATACTAAATATGAGTTCGGAAAATACAAGGGTGAAATCTTTTTGATTGATGAAATCCACACCCCAGACTCTTCCCGGTATTTTTATTCCGATAGCTATGAAAAAAACCAGCAGGCAAATTTGCCTCAAAAGCAGCTTTCAAAGGAATTTGTACGCCAATGGCTGATCGCCAATGGCTTCCAAGGTAAGGAGGATCAAAAAACACCATTTATGTCGGAAGATAAAGTCCAGGAAATATCCGAAAGATATATTGAGCTTTTTGAAAAGATTACCGGAGAAAAGTTTGTGAAGGCTCCTGCCGAGAATCTGACAGAAAGGATTGAAAAAGCAATTTTAAACCATATATAACAGGCCACCCAAGGTCTCTAATATTTATACTACTATGAAATATTCAGTTGATAAAAAAGAGCAATACGTAGTTTTCACCCCACACGAAGAAAAGCTTGACTCTGCTCTGAGTCCTGTCTTGAAATCAGAATTGCTTACGGTACATGCTGAGGGCTACCGAAATATGATTTTGGACATGAGCGAGGTAAAATACGCGGATTCAAGTGGATTGAGTGCCTTGTTGGTTGGTAATAGGGCTTTCAATGAAGATGGCGGCATTTTCGTGATCAGCAACCCTCAGGAGCACGTAATGAAATTGATCAAAATCTCAATGCTTGACAAAGTGTTGAACGTGGCTGACAGTCATGAGGAAGCAGCTGAGGCAATCTTTATCCATGAAATCAAAAACACTTCTGACGAGGAAGAATAGAATTGGATTTCCATGTTACCATTTTAGGCTCTAATTCTGCCGCACCGGCCCACGACCGAAACCAAACCTCCCAAATAGTTACTATTGGGAGGGTTTCTGTTTTAGTGGACTGCGGTGAAGGCACCCAGATCCAGTTTCGGAAATTTGGGGTTAAAACCTCCAGAATCGAATATATCCTGATTTCCCATCTCCATGGCGACCATTACCTTGGCTTGATGGGAATCCTTTCCACTTTCCACCTCAATAAGAGAACCAAGCCGCTTACCGTTTTTGGTCCAAAAGGTCTGGATGAAATCATCACCGTGCAATTGAAGTATGGCAACATCAAACTCAATTATCCGCTCAATTTTGTCCTGATAAACCCTAAAGAGAAAACTAAACTCATCGACCACAAGTTTTTCGAGGTTTACAGCTTTCCAACCAAACACAGGGTGCCCTGTACTGGATTTTTTTTCGCAGAAAAGCCCAAACCTCGCAATCTTAGAAAAGAAATGCTTTTCAAGCATAAGTTGAACCTTGAGGCTATCAATAATCTGAAAGCAGGCCGGGATGTGTTTGATGAAGAAAGCGGCGAGCTTCTGTTCAGCTTGGAAGATTTCACCTATCCCCCTGCACATAGGCGGTCTTACGCCTATAGCGCCGACACCATCTATGATCCAGATTTGATTCCGAATTTTGAAAGTGTGGATTTACTTTACCATGAATCCACCTTTATGGAAAGTGAAAAGGAAAGAGCACATGAAACTTTCCACTCTACCGCCTCCCAGGCGGCAAGCATAGCCAAACAGGCTAATGCAAAAAAATTACTCTTGGGTCATTATTCTGTAAGATACAAAGAACTGGATGGGCTCCTCTTGGAAGCTCAAGAAGTATTTCCCAATACCGAATTAAGCATTGAAGGAAAAACCCACATTTTGGAAGAATGGAAGCCGTATTAACCGATCAAAAGTTCCAGTCAAAAAAGACCAACCTTTTCATTATCCTAGCAGGGATTTTTCTAACCAATGCAATCCTAGCCGAAATCATCGGGGTAAAGATTTTTTCTGCCGAAAAATCCATAGGGCTCTCTCCGGCCGGCTGGACGTTTTTCGGGGATTATGTTTTGGACTTTAACCTCACGGCCGGTGCCATTATTTGGCCAGTGGTTTTTGTAACCACAGATATTATCAATGAATATTTTGGCAAAAAAGGGGTAAGAAAAATCAGTTTTCTGACTGCCTTTTTCATTGCCTACATTTTCATCGTCATAACGGTGGTTACCGGACTGCCCCCCGCCCCATTTTGGCTAACGGTAACCCCAGTGGATGATGCAGGAAACGCTTTTAACATTGACTTTGCTTTTAACACCATATTCAGACAGGGGCTTGGGATCATTGCCGGCTCGCTGATAGCCTTTCTCTTGGGGCAACTTATTGATGTATTTGTATTTCAAAAACTGCGTGCCATCACCGGCCCAAGCAAAATATGGCTTAGAGCTACTGGCTCCACGGTGGTTTCCCAATTCTTTGACTCTTTTGTGGTATTAATTATCGCCTTTTATGTCTTTGGGGATTGGACTTGGCCTCAGGTGATCTCTGTGGGGATCATGAATTACATTTACAAATTCGTCGTGGCTGTGATGCTTACACCGATGCTATATCTTGGCCATAGTGTGATCGACAGATACCTAGGCAAAGATACTGCGCAAAGAATGATGGACGAAGCCTCCTCCGACACCTCGTTTTTCAACTGATTATTTCCATTGGGCCCTTCGGAAGTTGTCGCAAATGACAGCTGTTGCAATGGCTACATTCAATGATTCCGCCTGCCCAAATTGGGGAATGGTAAGTTTATGGGTGACCAGTTTTTCGACCTCAGGTGATATCCCCTTTGATTCATTACCCATCACTATCACCCCATCAGCGGGCAGATCTGAATCGTAGATGTTGTCCCCTCCCAAAAAAGCCCCAAAAATGGGTTTGCCACAATCTTGAAGAAAAAGCTCAAGATCGGTATAGTAATAATCCATTCTGGTAAAAGATCCCATACTGGAGTTCAACACTTTGGGGTTATAGATATCAGCGCATTGAGGGCTGCAAATGATTTTCTTCAATCCGTACCAATCGGCAATTCGAATGATCGTTCCCAAATTCCCTGGGTCTCTTACATCATCCAAAGCTAAAATCAGTTCAGAACTTTCGAGTTTCAAGGGACGGTTTTCTTTGATTTTAGCGACAGCGAGCGCGGCGTCATTGCTCTGAAAAGAACCCGCACTTTCCAACACTTTGGGTGTTACTTCAAATTTTTCGGCCCCACATCTCTTAATCAGGCTAATATTCTCTTGCTCAAAGGATTTTGTAAAAAGCAAATGGGTAATTTCATATTCGGAACGCAATAATTCCGTTACATTTTTGGCACCTTCTACGAAAAAAGAGTTTTCTTGCTTCCTGAATTTCTTCTGTTGCAAGGATTTAATAAACTTAACCGTATTTTTGCTGAGCATTTGGGATATCTATAGCGTGAATTACTTCAAATATATAAACTTTCTTCTGTTCCTAATCGTAACCACGGCCTGTAGTTTGACTAAAGGCCTGGATAGGGGACAGTATTTAGTTTATAATAATGAAGTAAAAGGCATCCAAAAAGCTGATGGTGAGGCCATCCGCAACCTCATCGCCCAAAAACCCAACACCCGCATCCCGTTGACAAATTTCTCCCCCGGTGTGTTTTTTCACGATATGGGGATGGTCACCTATGACAGCGCAAAGTTAGCCGAACGGAAAAACGAATTTGAGGCAGAAAGGGAGTTGCTTGAAACCACCCTTCAAAAAGACCCCAATCAGCGAAAACTGCGCAGACGATACATCAAAGTCAACTCCCAAATTTCCAATCTGGAAAGAAAGCTTGAATACGGAAATTGGTTTATGCGTACAGGGAGTCCTAGAGTGATCTATGACAGCATCAAAACCTTTGAAACCGAAAGGCAAATCAATTACTACCTAGTCAATAATGGTTTTTTCGACGCGGAAGTGACTTCCTCCGTAAGACGGGAAAAACGTAAGGCCTTCATTACTTATGAAATAAATGAACACGATGAATACCTGATCGATTCTGTCTTTACACGGTCTGATGACAGTCACATTTACGAACTCCTCCAAAGGTCAAATAGAAGTTCTCTAATCAGCCCAAATCAACGTTACATCCAGTCCAACATCAGCAGAGAAAGGCAGCGAGTGGAGGATTTGCTCAAAGAGAATGGATATTACACATTTTCAAAATCCTATATTGAATACAACATTTATAAGGACACGG
This sequence comes from Litoribacter ruber, assembly GCF_018500185.1. Classification (GTDB taxonomy): domain Bacteria; phylum Bacteroidota; class Bacteroidia; order Cytophagales; family Cyclobacteriaceae; genus Litoribacter; species Litoribacter ruber. Next base: position 167,848 of record NZ_JAHBGI010000003.1, read on the forward strand.
TAGAAAAACATGTGCAGGTGGAGCAAATTATCCGTAAACCGGTTTATGATGAGCAGCACCGCGTCTATAAAGTTGACTCTGTCACCTTCCGCATTTCTTCGCCCAATGACGTGATCCGTGACAGGCAGGTGGAGTCGGAATTTGACAACAAGAAGTTCATTTTCTATCGGGATCGATATGCCGAGAGAATTTTGAATTCCAGGATTTTCATCAATGAGGGCAATGTCTATAACCGTCGAGATGTCTTAGAAACCCAAAGGCAGCTGGCCAATCTGGATGTTTTCAGGTTTGTGAACATCAGCTTTGACACTCTGGGAAATAAAATACACACCAAGATATTTACCAGCCCCAGTCAAAAATATCAAGTGATAAACCAATTGGGAGCCAGTGTGACGGAGCAGTTGCCTGGTCCGTTTGTCAGCCATTCGCTGAGGAACAGGAATCTTTTTGGTGGTTTGGAAATCTTTGAATTGAATTTCAGGGCAGGTTTGGAAGGAGTTGCCTCAGCCACAGCAGAGGGAGGTGTGTATCGTAGTAGGGAGCTTAACACCTCCGCGTCCATCATATTCCCCCAGTTTCTTTTTCCTTTCAATACCTGGGCGTTGAACCAATTTGGCCGGTATAATCCGAGAACAAGAGTACTCTTCGGTTATAATTATGTAAATCGGCCTGAATATGTCAGAGAGGCCTTAAACACCATTTTTGCTTACAATTGGGCCACCCGGGATTTGAGGCAGCAGTTTACACTCAATTTATTGGATGCTAACTTCATCCGCTCAAACCTCAACCCGGCATTTCAGACCCGACTTGAGGAACTTCAAGGCCAGGGAAACAACCTGATCAATTCCTTTCTCTCATCCTACGTCAGCAGCGTTTCAGGACAGGCAATTATCAATTTCAATGAATATGGCCTCTTTGGAAAAAGAAACGCCTCCTTGTTGAGGATTTTTGGAGAAAGCGGGGGAACAACCTATAATTTTCTCTCCGATGAATTCTTTGACAACCGCTCCCTAGCCTATTTCCAATTTCTGAAAGTCCAACTCGATTGGCGCAGGTATATTCCCATAAATAACCAGAGCACTTTTGCCTACAGAGCAAATCTAGGCTTGGCGCGACCATATGGCATTAGCAATGGGGTACTTCCTTATGAAAAATACTTCTTCGCCGGAGGTAGCACTAGCAACCGGGCTTGGCAGCCCCGTCGATTAGGACCCGGTTCGTTCACCCCTCAACTGAGAGAGGACGGAACATTTGACTATCGATTTGAGCAACCTGGAGAAATTGTGTTTGAAACCATGTTTGAGTACCGCAGAAAGCTTTTCGGCTATTTTGACGGAGCATTCTTTATTGATGCGGGTAATATTTGGACATTCTTGCCAGACCCCACCAGAGAAGGTGCGCAGTTTAGGGCTACAGAGTTTTATAAGGAAATTGCTGTGGGTACAGGTGTAGGTCTACGTATGGATTTTGATTTTCTCGTGCTGAGGTTGGATATGGGAGTCAAAGCTCTAGACCCAGCCCAACCGGAGGGTGAACGCTTTGTATTGGATAAGATATCTCTCGCCAGGCCCCTTGGGGAGCGAGGACAGGCAGTATTTAATATTGGGATAGGATATCCTTTTTGATTTTTTAATTTTGTGGTGTAATAACCAAAACGATATGCGCATCAGCAAGGAAGAAATTTCCAGGGACTTTCAGTCCATTCAAGATTACATATGCAAAGAGTTAGAACTTGGGGATGGCAAGGCTGTCTTCAAAGAGGATCAATGGGACAGGCCTGAAGGCGGCGGCGGCAGAACCCGCATTATCCAGGATGGGAATATCATCGAAAAAGGAGGCGTGGCCTTTTCAGCGGTAAGCGGCCCTACCCCGGAAAAGATTTTAGTCAAACTCCAATTGGACCAAGCGGACTTTTTTGCCACGGGCGTCTCAATCGTGATCCACCCCAAAAGTCCCATGATACCGATCATCCATATGAATATCCGCTATTTTGAGATGTCAAATGGAGTCTACTGGTTTGGTGGAGGTATTGATCTGACGCCGCATTATGTGAATTTGGAGGATGCCCAATTTTTTCATCAATCCCTGAAGGACCTCTGTGACCAATACCATCAGGACTATTACCCCAAATTTAAAAAATGGGCTGACGATTATTTCTTTATCAAACATAGAAATGAAACACGGGGTATTGGGGGGATTTTCTTTGATAGGTTGAAAGCTGATGAGGAGATGCCTTTCGAAAAGCTTTTTTCCTTCGTAAAAGAAGTGGGCTATCTTTTCCCAAAAATCTACCGCCACTACATGGCCAAAAATGCCCAACTACCCTTCACAGAAGAAAACCAAAAATGGCAGGCACTCAGACGAGGCCGCTATGTTGAGTTTAACCTCGTGTGGGATGCGGGCACAAAATTCGGGCTTGACACCAATGGGAGAACGGAAAGCATCCTAATGAGCATGCCTCCCATGGCCAATTGGGAATATATGCATCAACCGGAGGTAGGGTCCAAAGAGGAGTTTACTTTAAAGCATCTTCAAAAGGAAATAGACTGGATACATATACTTGACTCCAAAGGTGCTTGAAAAACTGATAGAACTTGATGAAAAGCTGTTTTTGCAGCTGAATGCCCTTCGAGCAGATTGGCTGGATCCTGTCATGCTGACCTTTACCGGCTCAGTCATCTGGATCCCGCTTTATCTTTTTATCCTATATTTTGTATTCAAAGACTACGGGAAGCAATCCTTTTGGTTCTTGATGGGAATTGGCCTGGCCATACTTTTTGCCGACCAAGTGGCCTCTGCCTTGATGAAACCCTACTTTGGCAGGCTTCGCCCCTGTCATGACGAACGCTGGCTGGACGATATCAATAATTATGGAGGCTGCGGGGGAATGTTTGGATTTGTCTCCTCACATTCCTCCAATGCCTTTGCCGTAGCCACTTATTTCACCCTAGTTTTCTGGGGTAAAAGAAACTGGGTTGGCTGGCTGTTCCTCTGGGCTGCCATGTATGCCTTTACCCGGGTTTATTTGGGAGTCCATTACCCTGGAGATATCATTGTAGGGGCAATAGTGGGAATTGTCGGAGCCGTCTTATCTTGGTTAGTTGCTGTATTCCTCAAAAACTATTTCACCAAAGCCCCTTAATTATCATATCCGCGAATAATCCGCTGGATATACTTTCCAATTACATCAAACTCCAAATTGACCTTGTCACCTATCTTGAGCTGGTGAAAATTGGTGTGCTCATATGTGTAGGGAATTATGGCTACAGAAAATTTCCCGTTCTTGGAGTTAAAACAGGTTAGACTGGTGCCATTGATGGTGATGGAACCCTTTTCAACCGTGACGTTACCTTTACCGGGATCGAAGCCGAAATCAAAAACCCAACTACCATCCTTTTCGCTTATGTTTTCCACTTCACCGACTTGGTCCACATGGCCCTGTACAATATGGCCATCAAAGCGTCCATCGGCAGCCATGCACCTTTCCAAATTGACCTTTTGCCCAATCGACCAATCACCAAGATTGGTCTTTTGCAGCGTCTCATCTATCGCAGTCACAGTATAATTCACCCCATCAGTCTTTACTACTGTCAGGCAAACCCCATTATGGGCGACGGACTGATCGATCTTGAGCTCAGGGGCAAGTGAGGCGGCAAGGGTAAAATGTACATTAGTCCCTTCTTTTTCAATGTTTTTTATTTCTCCTAAAGCTTCAATAATTCCTGTAAACATCTTTGCTGATTTTTAAAATGCAAATACTCAGCTGCAAAATGATATCTTGCGACTGTAATTCAAATTAAGCCATTTAAAGCCGTAACTTTGCAAAAATACCACTTTTAGAAACATAATAGTTAATGATTAGACTTGAGGACACCTATCGCCACAAAGGCCAAAGAAGGGAATTAGTAAACCTGTTGAGAAAAAAGGGAATCACGGACGAGGGCGTCTTGAATGTGATTAATGCCATCCCAAGGCACTTTTTCTTCGAAAGCGCACTGCATTCCCATGCCTATGAGGACAAAGCGTTTCCAATTGGTGAGGGGCAGACGATCAGCCAGCCCTACACCGTGGCCTTTCAGACTGAGCTTTTGGCAGTCAAGCAGGGCGATAAAATCTTGGAAATAGGAACGGGCTCAGGTTATCAGGCAGCAGTTCTTTTTCTCTTGGGCGCTGAGGTTCATTCCATAGAGTATCAGCCAAAGCTTTATGAACGCACCAAGAAGTTCTTGCCCCGCCTTGGCATAAGCATCAACTTTTACCAAGGTGACGGTTCCAAAGGACTTCCAGCCCAAGCCCCTTTCGACAAGATCATCGTTACCGCAGGCGCCCCCGTGGTGCCCCATTCCCTGCTTGAACAGCTGAATGTAAATGGCATCTTGGTCATTCCAGTTGGGGACCGCAACTCCCAGAAAATGCTAAAACTCACCAAAGTTTCCCCTACCGAAATCATGCAGGAGGAATACGATAATTTTGCCTTCGTACCGCTTTTGGGTGATGAAGGATGGAAGTCTTCAAAATAAAATTCTGATTTTTCAATGGGTTTTTCATGATGTAAAAATTTAATTTCTTATTTTTACATTAAATAAAGTTTTTATGGTAAAGCAGAAATTAGTAAGCGAATCAGAAGTGGTCATGACCGAATTGGTGCTACCAAACGACACCAATCCTTTAAATAACCTCATGGGTGGAAGACTGATGCATTGGATGGATATTGTAGCCGCCATTGCTGCCCAAAAACACTCCAACAGGATCGTGGTAACTGCAGCTGCGGACAGCATTTCTTTTCAGCACCCCATTGCCTTGGGCAACGTGGTTACATTGAAGGCACAAGTCACCCGCTCCTTCAACTCTTCCATGGAGGTGTTTATCGAAGTGTGGGCGGAAGATATTCCTGCAAACAAAAAGGTCAAAACTCACCGCGCATTTTTCACCTTCGTGGCAGTAGACCAAAACGGAAGACCAATCGAGGTTCCTTCAGTAAAGCCTTCCAATCCAGAGGAAGAGGAGTTGTACGCAGGTGCACTTCGTCGACGCCAGTTAAGATTGGTTTTGGCCAAAAGAATGAGTCCAAACGACGCAGTAGAGCTCAAGTCAATCTTTAATTTTGACGAGCCTGACAAAACTGCCAAGAAAGACAAATAATACAACCTACTTTGGCAAACCAGCGGGAGGCTGTAAAGGATAACCCCCTTACCGCCTTCCGCTTTCTTTTTTTTGTGAAGACGGTCCTCTGTCAAACTTCATTTAAAATACGCGAAGCTTTTCCATTATTTCCCCCAATTTTTATCCCTCCTAATAATTGCTTAAAGCCCAAATTTTAGGCAAATTAGCCGTATGGATGAATTGAACCTGAGCAGCCTAAGCCTATTCCTTACCGAGGAAATGGTAATCATACCAGAGGAGCTACAAAAGATCTCCCTTTCCCAAAAATTCAAGAACAATGATGCGCTGATTCCCCATCAGAAAGAATTAGTACAAGAAAATGGCAATGTGGCGGAGATCCAGATTGAGGACATCCTTGCCCAAGTCAAGGGGCAATTCCAAAAAGGAATAGTTGTCATTCATGAGGGACATGAACTTGAAAGCAGTCTTCAGGAATTTTTGTTGAAAATCCTTGGAGCGGTAAACTGTTCACTCAAAGACATTGCATTGATAGGCGCTGACAACATTGAAAACATGCCTGAGTCTTGCATAGATGTGCTCAATCCCAATAAAATAATCGTCTTTGGCTTGATTCATCACCCCATATTTGAACACAAAAAGAGCAAATACATCATTACCCAACCAAGTTTTGAGATTTTGTTTGCGGATGATCTTAAGGATATTTCCGAAAATGTCGCCTTGAAAAAGCAGCTTTGGACCAGCCTCCAATCTTTATTTCAAATCAACAAATAATATGACCCCTAGCGAAAAACTAAAAGTACTCAATCGGTTTAGATTTATAAGTATAGCTGAGGGAATATCATTCTTGGTGCTGTTGTTTATAGCCATGCCTCTCAAATACACCATGGATATGCCTTTGGCAGTTACCTATGTGGGCTGGGCACATGGCGCATTATTTGTCCTGTACATTTATATTATTTTTCCAACAAGTAAAAAACTTCAGTGGTCTTATGCGAAGACCTTTTGGGGACTGGTGGTTTCCGTATTACCATTCGGGCCCTTTCTATTTGACAGAAAGTTGAAAAAAGAATATCATTATCTGGAAGGACAAAAAGCCTAAGCACACCCTATGGCGCTAATCAGCAAAAAGAAAATCATCTACCCTATCAATGGCATTTTGAGGAATTATTTGGTCAAATATGGCCGGGAGGTGGATATTCCGATACACTATAAGGAATTGCTGCGCTATACCAGTTCAATCGCCCTGTATGATTACAAAGGCAATGACACACTTTGGGAGACGGTCTTTTTTGATGAGTCTGACAGAAATGAAATATACTTTAACTTAAAGAAAATCTATTCACTGCTCAAGGCTGAAGGCGACATGGGTGTGATGGAACACCTTTATGTAGATCGGGTCGACTTATGTATCTATGGTAATACGCAGCCTTTCCGGGTACGGATTGTCAATAAAATCAACGACAATTTCGATTACTTTTATATAAAAAATGCTGATGCCAGCAGGGTTTACGGTTTGGAGCTAGAGCATTTACTCAGCCCCAACAGGATCAATTACCTTGTCTATCGCGACACACTGATTGAAGAGCATATCGCCGGGATTCCCGGGGAAATGTTCATGCGCCAATACATCAACAGTAGCCTTTTAAATCCTATTCGTTTAGCGAAAGAGTTTGTAAAATTCAATGAGAGGTGCTTTGTGCGTTTGTTGGGTGATATGCATTCCAGCAATTTTGTGGTGGACATCACACCTGATTTTGAGGAGATCCATTACAGGATCAGGGCTATAGATTTTGACCAACAGTCTTATGAAGGGAAAAAGAGCATTTATCTCCCCCAGTATTTCAAACAAAACAACCCCTTGATCCAGCTAGGCATCAAGCACATCACCTCAGAATCCATGGTCCAATACCAGCGGGAAGAGCGGGCTTTGATCGCCAACCGCCTGAAAACTGCGCCAACGGAAATTGAAGACATTCTTTTGGCCATGGAAGAGGATAATATTTCCACTCCTGAAAACATCAATTCGCTTAAAAAAGACTTAGCCAGACATCATAAAAATGATGATTTTTTAAAGTGTACCAAAATGGGCCAAATACTGCGATTAAATCTGCAGCAGGTAATCACTAAATAAAGAAATCCTGTAAAAACATTCTCCTCCTATCCATGTTTAAGTAATAGAAACAGGGCAACCTTGGCATAATTTATGGACATTTTAGCCTGTTGAAGCCCTCAAATGGGTTGCAATGCAATATTATTTATCCACTAATTTTTAACAACATCACCATATGTTCGAAGTAGAAGGAAATGAAATCAAGTTTCTATACAACAGCAACAAAATGGGTGACAGGGAGACCTTAGCCTATGTCAAATCTCTCCACCAACATGTAATCAACGAGCTGGATGTGTATCAAAACGATATGACTCCTACCCAGATTTCTGAACTTGCCAACAAGTTGGAGGTGAGAATTATAGATCTTTTCGACCGGGAATCGGCCTATTTCAGAGAGCAGATAGAGGGAAAAGATGTGCAAGAAAAAGATCTGCTGAATATACTTCAGAAGGAAAAGGAGTGCCTAAATACCCCTATTTTGATTTCCAAACATGTAAGTAAAATGCTAGACAGTTCGGCAGAAACCATTTCACTGGACATGGTATTCAAGAACATTCCTCCTAGCGACGAAACCAAAAACCAATAAAAATAACCATGAGTAATAAAGATAAGCGAGTGTTTAAAAAACTCGGCTACAAACAAAGCGAGACAGACAAAATCGTTAAATCCCTCAACAAGCTTTTGGCTAATTATCATGTGCATTATCAGAAGCTGCGAAACTTCCACTGGAATGTCACTGGAGGCGACTTCTTCGACCTGCATGAGAAATTCGAAGAGCTTTATGACGAGGCCATGGAAAACATTGACCTGATTGCGGAAAGAATCAGGGTATTTGGTTATACACCTTATAGCCTTATTACCGACTATTTGGAAAATTCTGACATCAAAGAAGTCGGAACTGATCTCTCTTCTGCTGAAATGGTAAATGAAGTGCTTAAGGATTTCGAAATCTTAGCTGAAAACATGAATGACTGTGCCGAAAGCGTCGGAGATTTAGGCGATCTAGCCACAGAAGATATGCTGGTAGCATTCATCAAAAGCATTGAGCTTCACCACTGGATGCTTACCTCCTTTCAAAAAAATTAATCATGTAGGTAAAATTTATCAAAAAGAAAGGCTTGTGTTACACACAAGCCTTTCTTTTTGATCTGTCTTCGGTCTTCCGTCACACATACTAAAAGAGGTCCTCTATGAAGTTACAAGCATTATAAATAATATAATACCCCTACTTTTTCTTAAACAGCTTTGACAAGGTTTTACCCAAATCATCAAACTTCTCCATGTTATTGAGAAGAGGATTAAATAAAGTCGTTCCCGAATAATCCGACATGTTTTTCTGATCAAAACCAAATTGCATCGGGAAGACCAAGATGTAATTATTCTTGTTGAAGTAGTTATTCAGGTATTTCGGCATTTTACCCATGACCTGGTTATAAGAAATACCTGTTTTTCTACTCATAATAATAAGCAAAGCATCATTGGCTTTCATATCCCTAGAAATAATCAAAAAGTCCTCCCATTCACTGAATTCAACAAATTCTGCTTCTATTGGGTGGTTCTTATTTACCTGTCTTATAAACTCAAGGGTTGCTGCAGAAGCATAAAAGACCAACTTGGCGCCAGTATTCCTCCCTATGTTCCATACCCTAAGTAGCCAAAATGGAAAACCCATTTCCTTTTCAGCATTTATAGGCACTACTATGATGTGCCTTTGGATGGTATTGATCGGCTGGGCATTTCGATAGATTAGCGTAGTCGCGTTACACTTGCTCAAAATCCCCTCGGTCAGATTACCCAAGAAAGAATCCGAAATTCCACCCTGCTTGTGCAAGCCAAGAATAATATCAGAAACCTTGTTTTCCTTTACCACATTAGTTATTCCATTCACAATGTTGGAATCATAACGGATTAATTCCGTCAGAATATTATCCGTAGCAGCGGCCAAAACACTGGCCTTTTCCAATAGCTTTTTGGCATTTTTCTCCAGGCTTTCATCTGTTGAATCTGTAGGAATAATATTCAATGCCAACAGGTTATTCTTTGCTGATTGGGATTTCACCGTCACCCCAAGATTTATCAACTCTTCAATATTTTCCGGATAATTAATTGGGATAAGTATTTTTTCCTTGGCCTCTTCATCCTCCTCCTCTTCATCTTTCTTGCCTTGATTTTCCTGGATCGCAATCTTAGTAGCGCCACGTTGAGCCACAAAGGAGGCGATGGTACAGGTCACCAAGATCATCAAGATGGTGCCGTTCAGAATGGCCTCATTCAATAGCCTAATTTCAGTCCCATCAGGAGCCACGCCAATTTTTATCTCATAGCCTACTAATACAGCCGCAAGAGTTGCCGCTGCCTGGGCATTACTTAAGCCAAAAATAATATCCCGCTGGGCTGTACTGAACTTGAAGGTCTTTTGAGTCAGGGTAGCTGCTAAATACTTCGACAGGGTAGCCACTACGGTCATGGTCACCGCAACAATGATGGTTTCCGTATCATTGAAAAATACGCTGTAATCAATGAGCATCCCTACTCCTATCAGGAAGAAAGGAATAAAGAGCGCATTCCCCACAAATTCAATCCGGTTCATCAACGGAGAGGTATGCGGTATAAGTCTATTCAAGGCAAGCCCCGCCAAGAAGGCTCCAATAATGGCTTCTATCCCGGCCGCCTCCGCCAAGAAAGCACCCATGAACACAAGTCCCAACACAAATATGTATTGGCTGATGTTGTCCTCATTCTTTTTAAAAAACCATCTCCCCACCAAAGGAAATCCCAATGTGACGATTAGGGCAAAAACAATAACTGATATGATCAGTCGGATCCAGAATTCATTATTTAGCTCCCCTGTTGCCATTCCGGCAATCACTGCTAATACCAATAGTGCCAAGGTATCGGTAATCATGGTCCCTCCTACGGTGATATTTACCGCCTTGTTTTTGGTAATCCCCATCTTACTAATGATAGGATAAGCGATGAGGGTGTGGGAGGCAAACATACTGGCAAGCAGCACGGAGGTCATGATATTGAAATTAAGAACATACAACCCCGCCAAGATCCCCAAGCTCATCGGTATTAGAAAAGTAAAAAGCCCAAATACGATACTTTTGGAGCTGTTTTTCTTAAAGTCTGCCAAATCAATTTCCAACCCAGCCAAAAACATTATATACAATAATCCAACAGTTCCGAAAAGAACAACACTGCTATCCCGCTCCAGCAGATTAAATCCATATGGGCCGATGATTGCTCCAGCGATGATCAAGCCTATTAGCTGAGGTATTTTCAGCTTATTGAGCAAAAGAGGCGCAAAGAGAATAATGAATAGAATGATCGAAAAAATCAGTACCGGATTGCTTAACGGTAAAGAAAAATTTAAGTCACTGAGTAAAATCATTCCTTTTATTTAGTTAGAATCACAGTTTTGTCGCAAAATAATTCTAAAAAAGTTCTTCTACTAATTTTGAAGAAATCTGTTTTAGATAAGCATTAAAAACTAAAAGCTCCGAGAAATAATTCCCGGAGCTTTTAAACTTATATTACTGCATTGATATTCAAATCAATAATATCTGACATCGGTATCAGGATTGGCACGCTGAAACTGCTCCACCTGTCTTCTGTTAATTCTAGTATTAAAGCATTTAAGCTCTTCCAAATTTCTCAATCCCATTACTGGTTTCAAAGTCCTTGCGTTGGTATTGGCTATATCCAAACTTCTCAAGTCATAAAGGTTATCCAATCCATTAAGTCTTTTGATATTGGTACCTGATAGGTTCAACTCTTTCAACTTGGTCAACTTTGCCAACGGCCTCAGGTCCTCAACCCCCGTGTTAGAAAGGTTCAACTCTTCCAACTCGAACAAATTCACCAATGGCGCCACGGACATCACTGGGGCCTGCGTAATGCTAATTTTCTGCAAGCGTTCCATTCTACTCAGTGCACTGATATCCTGCAAAGGCACATCTCTGATCTCAAGCTCCTTTAAGTTGATAAAAGCCGTCAGAGGCTCCAGATCACTGATCCTTTCGCCTGAGATTTTCACAGTTGTGCTAGCAGTAAACTTATGCAGTTCGCGGGTTGATGGGTTCTCTCCAATCCCGAATTGATCCTTGAAGACACTCTTCCAAACGCCTTCCAAACCTCTCCACCAGGTATTCAACTCTTCAGAGCGGAAAACTATGTTGGTTTGCGGATTTATTTGTAAAAGATTTTCAACCTCCCACTTAGGCACCTCTGTTTTATCTACATCTACAAAATCAAGGTTCTTTAAGAAATTCAGAGATTTGATAGATTTGATTGGTGTTTCTTTGAGTTCAACGATTGTTAACCCATTCAGATTCTCCAAAGCCTCTACGCTCGTCACTGCAGAACTGTTGGCCACAAGCTTTTCCAAGGTTTTCACCTCTGCCAAAGGACTTAAATCATGAACCTTAGTGTTTGAAAGATCCAATTCCGTGATCTTTTTGAATTTAATCACTGGTCGAAGATTCACAATCTGACTGTTGGAAAGGTCTAAATTGTCACTACCCACCAAGCTGGAAAGGTCCTCTACTGAAGGATTGTCCGACAAACCGGGGTAGTTTTTCAAAAGAACCTCTCTCCAGCCCTCAGGAAGGGTGCTCCACCAGCTTTGTAGATTCTCCACATTATGGATAAGAAGCACACTTCTATTTCTTCTGGTAAACTCATCGGCATTTTTCTCAGAAATACTGCTTCTATCAGCATAAACCCGCTGCAGAGACTTTTTTTGATCCAAGGGAGACAAGCTGCTTACCTCAGTCCTATTGATGTTTACTGTTCTTAGGTTTTCCAAGTCAGCCAGAGGCGTCAAGTCCAGAATATTTGTCTCCTCCAGCTTGATATACTCCAGATTGGAAAGCTCAGACACGTATTCATAATTGATCAAATAGTTGCCCGTGAGGTTCAACCTTCGAAGGTTTTTAAGCTCATTAATGCTTTCCATGTTGTTGAACCCACTCTCGGTCAGATCAAGCTCCTCTAGGTTGCTAAAGTTGTTCAATACGCCAAAGCTACGGATTGGAGTATTGGCAACTTTTAGCGTTTTAAGATTTCTCAGCACACTTAGCACTTCGATATCGTAAACCTTAGTATTTGAAATATCCAAGTATTCCAACGCTTCTGAATATTTGATAAACTGAATATCCTCAGTCGGGGTATTTGATATATCCAGATGCTTAAGATAAGTCACGTGGGAAACAGGTCCCAAATCCTCAATATTGGTGTTGCTCAAATTAATGTATTTGAGATCACGCAGGGCATAAATAGGAGTCAGATCAAAAATCCGCTCTCTACCCGATAGGTCAATGCTATCAATTGAGCTCATTTTGGTGATCACATCCATCCCCACCGAATCACCTTCGGCTATACCAAAGTTCTCTTCGAAATAAGACCTCCACTCATAAGAAAGGCTTTCCCACCATTCAGCCAATTCTTTATCACGGCTCAATTTGGTGGTATACATACTTACTATCTTGAGATCATTGGATTTGGGATCAAGATTAATCTCAATAAATCTAGGTTTGGTATTCTCAATTTTCTCACCTTCAATTCCCTCCGCGGAAAGAATTCGGTCCAAGGTCACAATAAAAGACAATTCCTCATTATCCCTGAGAAAAGGTTTAACCTCCTTGATGTTGAATTTGAAATTGGCGTGGCGGAAAAAAAAGTCCACGTCTTTCAGGTAGGCCGTCACATCCTTATTGGTAATTACCTTTCTGTCCAGCAAAAGATCGTCCTCAACCTGTACTTTACCATCTCTGAAGATTTTGACAAAGCTCTCCCTAATCATGACGTCTTTGTCACGAGCAGAGGTTTCCCTATTTCCAACTGTGTTGAGGAAATACTCCAGGAATTTCACCTGATCTTCAGCTTTGGATGAAAACTCCTTTACCTCCTGCTTGGTATAGGTACCCATTTCTTGTGCAATCACTGCCGCTAAGGGTCCACAGAAGGCAATTACTAAGCAAATTACCTTATTTCTGATCATAGATGTACTTTAATACGGCATCTTCATCCCCTTCTTGAAGCTTTACAAGATTGGAAATCAGCCACCCTGTATTGAAACCAGGCCTGTTGAACTGGGCGAGTTCAAAGTACCAGTTGTCAATTTGGAAAAAATGAAACTTCAGGTCGGTCACATTCTCAAATTTGAAATGACCTTTTTTGATTTCATAAAGAAACAATGTCAAATAATCCGGCTCATAATCGGTAGGCGTATACGATTCCGGCTTAGGGTTTTCTTGAAAAGCCCTTCTCAGATTCATAAAATCCAATTCATGGCTTAACGGGTGAAGGAACTGCTTCTTGGAACCAGTGTCCTTGTCGAAATATTTTTTGAATGGTTCAAAACCTACCCGTTCAATTACCCACTCATAACCCAAGCCTTCAGGCTGGAGCTTCATGAACAAAGTCACATTCTCGGACTTGCCCTGGTATTTGAAGGTGGTTTGTACCTCGGCAAACCATTCCCCCTGATGAAAATCAAGGTATTTAGGCTGCTCTTCATTGATTACATCCACGACAAATTCTTTCTTCAGTTCAGCTTCAATGCTGGAAGTCTCATTGTCAAATAGAATATCGAGGAATTTTTTGCGGAGATCGGTACTTCTGTACTCAGCGTCATTGGAGTAATACCGCTTTTTGCCATCCTGGCTTTCTTCGGCATTAAACCTTCTAAAAAATTGGTTTACTTGTTTGGTTGAGGCGGCAAATCTGCCATCATCCGCAGGTTGGCCGGGGGAGTACAAACCCTGCCCCGGCGCAAACTGAATGGATGAAATAACTAATAGTACTAATAAGATTGTTTTTCTCATGAGGTAGTTTCAGTCACACGAATATCACCTAGCATTACGTCCCAGAACTCGATCGTTCTACCCGCAACCTGAGTGGATTTTCTTTCCACATAGATGGTGATGTCTTTTTTGGTGGTATCTCTATAGTTTAGACCAGCTTCTTGAGATGTACCTTCAAATCTTTGGTACACGGTAACTACACCTACGAATCTACCGTCAGGCTGTCTTTCCAAGTCACTGATGTAATGGATATCATACCAACTGATATTTACCCTATCATAGTTCAATGCCATCAACCTTTCGAAGTATCTTCTCACTTTGTAGTAAGCCACTTCTTTGGTGTTGATAGATGAAACACCCATTTCAGCACCTGGAGCAAAAAGCTCTTCAGCTCTGTCCATTACACGGTTAGCTTCAGAAAACTGCGTCTCTTTGCTTCCGATGATGCTGATGTACTTGCTAAGATCCTTTACTTTTTCCAATGCCAATGAATCTATGGCTTGTTTTCTCTGAGGGCTAATGTCGTTAGACTGGGCAACGGCTACTGCTGAAGTCAGCAAAAACATTAGGATAAATGAAGGGAAGTATTTTTTCATTTTGTAAGATTCTTTTTTTTATAAGGGTTGGGATTGTTTATCGTCTACGACGTAATTCTAATTCAGTCACTCTACCGTTGTTGTCCACACGTACGTCACTGATGAAGTTGAGGTTCTTCTTGGTGTCTTTTAAGTAGTTGAGATACTTTTCGATGGTGGTAGGCTCATCATAATCCTTCATACCGTTTTCCTCATAGATCACAATCAATACTGGGGTCTGCTGATTTGCAAACATAGAAAGGGCTTCTTGAATAGATGAATTAGCACTGTTTACGTTTGAAGAATTAGCAATTGAGTTGAAGTAGTTTTCAAGCTTACTTACAGCTTCCTCTTCAGCACTTGGCTGGGCTGGTGCAGGAGCTGGAGCCGGCTCTTCTACTGGCTGCGGTTCAGGAGCCGCCTCAGTCACTTTTTTCTTACTTTTACAAGCACCCATTGCTAATAGGCAAAATAGAGCTAGGGTCATTAACCTGCTCAAAGGGGATTTTGCAGTTCTTTTTTTCATGTTTGATTTAGAGGGATTGTTTAAATTGTTTTTTTCGTTGTCCCACCTTTTGCAAAAACCATTCCATATCTGGAAATAATCCATTTTTGGAAGTTTGTTTGCAGTCGGCAGATGTGCTTAGATTTCGATGCAATATTGCAAGGAATAAATCGATAAAAAAAGGTGTTGATATAATTATTTTTACACCTCTTAACATATTTTAAGTATTGGTCTAAGTTCTTAAGTAATAACGAAAAAAGCCTCTCTTATTTTAAAGAAAGGCTTAGGTGTTCAATAACTAGTTGTATTAATCAAAGAGCTCGCTCAGCTTGTTCTCCAAGCTAGGTCCACGGAGGTCTTTGGCTATAATATTTCCGTCCGGATCGATCAAATAAGTGGCTGGAATTGCATTGATTTGATAGAGGGAGGCTGCTTCAGAATTAAAATATTGAAGGTCCGAAACCTGAGTCCAGGGCAAGCCGTCCTCTTTGATACCTCTCAGCCATGCCTCTCTGGTTCTATCCAAAGACACCCCAAATACCTCAAAACCCTTTTCATTGTACTTATTGTACAATCTCACCACATTAGGATTCTCCTCTCTACAAGGCTTACACCAAGCAGCCCAAAAATCAATTAGCACGTAATTACCTCTCAAATCGGATAAATTCACCGTCTGGCCCTCGGGATTAGGAAGTGAAATCTCTGGGGCAGGCTGTCCTATTGAAAGGGCTCGCATGTCATCCAATTGGGATTTAAGCGTGGTAATCATCCGCGTATTGGGGTATCGCTGGTCAAGATCATTGACCACACTGTCCAAAAACTGAAAATCGCTTCTTGGGTTGATCATCCCGATTGCAGCCAGTGAAGCAAAACTCCCATCCATATCCTGAATAGCCGCCTTTACCTTTTCACTCTGCCGACCCTCAAGTCCCATTGCTTTTTCCTGGATTTCCTTGATTCGCTCCTGGTTGTTGGCATTCATGGCCTCATAATACTGCGAATTCAACTGATTGACTTCCTCCTGATATTCTTCAGTCAACCGGTCGATCTTTTTCAGCTGGTCAGTATCCCTTGATCCACTGATGTCTGGTTTTTCCCCGGAATTGAAATCATGGCTGATTTTAACATCTTCATTGTAAAGCGCCAAACGTATGTTTTGGCGATTCATCAGATTCAGATCATAAAACCCTGGACCATCCAAGGACAACGTATATTCAAATTTCCCATCACTGCCTACCGCTATGGAGTCGATCGTTTCCTTGGAATTATCCTTGTACTGGGACAAAATCAAAGCTCCTTCCGGCTGATTTTGAAAACTGCCGCTGATTAATACCTCCCCATCAAAGGATTTCTCCTTATCAGTGGAACAGGCAAAAGCCAACATGACAAATGCTACCAATAAAACGTTGTTCTTGAATGTACTCATATTAATTTTCTAATAGTTCAGTCAATATTTTGCTGGCCACCTTAGGGTCTGCCTTACCTTGGGATTGTTTCATCACTTGACCCATAAACATTCCCAGAAGTCCTTTTTTACCGGCTCTGTATTCCTCCACTTTGGCTGAATTGGCAGCAATCACTTGCTCGATGATAGGCCTAATGGAACCCTCATCGCTTTCCTGAATCAGGTTCAGGTCCTCGGCGATTTGTAGGGGTGTCTTTCCATTTTGCTCAATCATCACCGGATAGATCTTTTGCGAAGCAACGGAGAAGTTAACCTTCCCCTCATCTATCAGGGCAATCAGCTCGGCTAATTGGGCCGGGGAAATTGGGAAATCAGAAATATGCAGGGTCAGCTCGTTCAGATAAGACTTTACAGGCCCCATCATCCAGTTAGACGCAGCTTTGTAATTTTTGGTTTTCTGGCAAAGCTCCTCAAAATATAAAGCTATTTCCTTAGAATCGGTCAATACACCCGCATCATAATCAGGCAGGCCATATTCATTTACAAACCTTTTGAACAACTCCCTTGGCAAAGAAGGCATCTCGGATCTTACGGATTGAAGCCATTCTTCAGAAATCAAAACGGGACTCAGGTCCGGTTCAGGGAAATAACGGTAGTCATTCAGGTCTTCCTTGCTTCTCATACTGGAAGTAGTACCAGTAGTCGCATCAAAAGTCCTGGTTTCGGAAGGAATATCCTCCCCTGCTTCTATCATTTGAATTTGTCTTTCAAACTCGTGCTCGATAGCTCTGGCTACGTTACGGAAAGAGTTCATGTTTTTCACCTCCACCTTTTTACCAAAGGTGTCCGAGCCTTTCAACATCACCGAAATATTGGCGTCACATCTCAATGAACCCTCTTCCATATTGCCATCACAAATATCAAGATACCTTACCAATCTCTTGATCTCGGCCAAATAAGCATAAGCCTCTTCTGAAGACCTCATATCCGGTTCAGACACGATCTCGATAAGTGGCACCCCGGCTCGGTTGAAATCTACCAAAGTATCCACTTCCCCTGCAAGGTGCATAGACTTACCGGCATCTTCCTCCATGTGGATTCTGGTGATAGCAATGGATTTCTCCTCTCCATTTAGGGTGATGTAGACCTTTCCGCCTTTGCAGATCGGCCCTTTGTCCTGGGTGATCTGATAACCTTTTGGAAGATCTGGGTAAAAATAGTTTTTACGCGCAAAAATATTGGTTCGGTTGATCTCCGACTCACAGGCGATACCCATTTTCATGGCAAATTCCACGGCCTTTTTGTTGACCTTTGGAAGGGTGCCTGGGTGGCCAAGGGTGATGACCGAAATATTCGTATTTGGCATATTGCCGTACTCCGTAGAGTCAGAATTGTACATTTTGCTCTGGGTGAGCAACTGGGCGTGGACCTCAAGTCCTACTACCAATTCATATTTATCTTTGATTTCTGCTGAAAGCATTCTTTATATCTATGGTTAAATATAGCCCTTCAAATTTGAAGTTCTATTTTTACAAAAACAAATCTTATTAGATTACTATAATTCGGCAAATAAACTCTTGGCCTTATCTATTACTGCCGGCAAACCCTCAAGCTTCTTGCCGCCTGCGGTAGCAAAAAACGGCTGTCCGCCTCCTCCACCCTGAATTTCCTTGGCAAGGTCTCGGACGATCTGCCCTGCATTCAGGCCTTTTTCCTTGACCAACTCCTCATCGATTATCACCGCCACTTGCGGCTTTCCTTGAATATCCGCTGCCAAAACAGCCACGATCGGAGCCAGCTCGTTTTTCAGCTCAAAGGAAAGCTTCTTCAAGGCATCCGCAGAAGGCAACGTCACTTGGGCGACCATTACATTCACCCCGTTTTGCACTTTGACCAGCTTTTTAAGCTCATCTTTTATTCCCGCCGCCTGGCTAAGGTGTAACGCCTCTATTTCTTTCTTAAGTTCATTTTTCTCCGCTACAAGTGCCTCAATGGCTTTTTTGAGGTCTTTAGGATTCTTAAGCATTTCTTGGACCTCCTTCACCAATTCCATTTGCTGATTAATAAAATCCTCAGCGGCATTGGCTGTAATGGCCTCAATCCTTCTCACTCCTGAAGCGATGGAGCTTTCAGAAATGATTTTGAAATAGCCAATCTTCCCTGTGGAAGGTACGTGGGTCCCTCCGCAAAGTTCCACTGAATAATCCGACCCAAAAGTAATAACTCGAACAAAATCACCATACTTCTCTCCAAACAGGGCTGTAGCCCCCATGGATTCAGCTTCTTGTATAGGCACGTTCCTTTTTTCGTCCAGTTGTATGTTTTCCCTGATTTTTTCATTCACCAGTTTTTCAACCTGCTGGATTTCTTCATCCGTCATTTTGGAAAAATGTGCAAAATCAAACCTTAACAGTTCATCATTAACCAAAGACCCTTTTTGCTGTACGTGGTCACCCAAAACCTTCTTCAAGGCTGATTGCAGCAAGTGAGTAGCCGTGTGGTTATTCATAGTAAGGGCACGCTTGATCCCATCCACTTTGGCTGTAAACGCTGCACTTGGGTTTGATGGCAGCTTGTTTACAAAATGTACGATCAGGTCGTTTTCCTTTTTAGTATCTATCACCTTTACGGTTTCTTCTTCACTTTGAAGCACACCCTTATCGCCTACCTGCCCACCGCTTTCTGCATAGAAAGGAGTGGTTTCAAGCACTACCTGATATTTGGTACCCTTCTTCTCTTTTATTTCTCTGTATCGCAGGATTTTGGTATCTGCCTCCAAGGCATCATAACCGACAAACTCCACCCCGTTGTCTTCATTCACCACAACCCAGTCGCCCGTTTCCTGCTCGGCAGCGGATCTGGACCTGGTCTTCTGCTTTTCCATTTCGGATTGGAAACCCTGCTCGTCTACTGATAGCTCATTTTCCCTAGCGATAAGCGAAGTCAAATCCAATGGAAATCCATAAGTATCATAAAGCTCAAATGCAGTTTTGCCATCGATCACCTGCTGCCCATTTTCCTTTAATTCAGCTCTAATTTGCTCCAACCTCTTCAAGCCGTTTTCCAAAGTCCTCAGAAACGAGCTCTCTTCTTCAAAAATCACCTTGGCAATAAACTCCTGCTGGCTGGCAATCTCTGGAAACATCTCTCCAAAATTTTCAGCCAACAATGGCATTAACTCATATATGAATGGCTTATTGAAACCCAAGAAAGTATACCCATACCTTACGGCCCTTCTCAGTATTCTTCTGATTACATAGCCTGCTTTATTGTTCGAAGGCAACTGCCCATCGGCAATTGTAAATGCAATCGCACGGATGTGGTCCACCACGACGCGGAAGGCGATGTCCAGTTTTTCTTCTTGCCCATATTGCTTGCCTGATTTTTTCTCCAACGCTGCAATGAAGGGCATAAACACATCTGTGTCATAATTGGAAGTCTTCCCTTGGATGGCACGTACCAGCCTTTCAAAGCCCATTCCCGTATCCACGTGCGTGGCAGGAAGCGGCTTGAGGCTGCCATCGGACTGTCTGTTGAATTGCATAAAGACCAAGTTCCAGATCTCTATGACCTGAGGATGGTCTTCGTTGACAAGCGATTTTCCTGAAACCTCAGAAATTTCAGTTGCCGGTCTTAAATCTATATGAATTTCTGAGCAGGGCCCGCAAGGTCCTGTATCGCCCATCTCCCAAAAATTATCCTTTTTGCTCCCAAAAATTATCCTGTCCTCATCCACTATTCCTTTCCAGAGATCAAAGGCCTCCATATCCTTATCCAACCCATCCTGTGCATCACCTCCAAAAACACTCACATAAAGCCTGTCTTTTGGCAATTTATACACCTCTGTTAATAGCTCCCACGCCCACTCGATGGCTTCTTTCTTGAAATAATCCCCAAAAGACCAGTTTCCCAACATCTCAAACATGGTGTGGTGATAGGTGTCCACCCCCACTTCTTCCAAATCATTGTGCTTCCCGGAAACTCTTAGACACTTTTGGCTGTTAGCCACCCTATTGACTTTAGGCGTCTCATTTCCAAGGAAATAATCCTTAAACTGATTCATCCCGGCGTTGGTAAACATCAGGGTGGGGTCGTTTTTGACTACGATGGGTGAGGAAGGGACAAAGGAATGCTGTTTGGTTTTGAAGAATTCTATGAAAGTATTTCTAATTTCTTTGGCGCGCATATATTAGGTGAATTGTAACCGATATTCGGAAATAAAATTTACTCTGTCTATCTTAGCAGGCATCACGGTAATGCTGTGTCCTGCCTAATAATAAGGCTACAAAATTATAAGAATTACCAAGGAATTAATAATGAGTAGGATAAAATATTACTATGATCCCAAGAGCTGCAAGTACGAAAGGTACACCCCCAGCAAATGGGATGTCGGCATCAACATTTTAGGCATAATCTCCCTGGCCTCCATTCTGGCCATCGCCTTCATCATGATGTTCAACCATTTCTTTGACAGCCCCAAAGAGCTGAAGCTCATCAATGAGAATAAAGAGCTCAAACTCTACTACTCCCTTTTGGAGGAAGAAGTCGAAGTGATCAATGAAATGATGGCCGACTTGCAGGACCGTGACGACAATTTGTACCGTGTCATTTTTGAATCCGAACCCATTCCCTCCTCCATTCGGAATGCCGGGTATGGCGGTACCGACCGGTATCGAAACATCAAAGCGAAAGGCCTTAATCAGGAAAAAATGATCCTGGACGTGATGGGCAAGGTAGACCAGCTCAAACGCAAACTTTATGTACAGTCGGTTTCCTATGATGAGCTTTCTGAAACGGCCATGAACAAAGAGGAGTACTGGGCATCCATCCCAGCCATCCAGCCCGTTCATAACGAGGAATTAAGCAGATTGGCATCCGGTTTTGGCATGAGGTTGCATCCAATATTGAAAGTGCGCAAAATGCACAGCGGCATTGACTTCTCAGCTCCCAAGGGAACTCCAATCTACGCCACAGGCGACGGGGTGGTAGAAGTGGTAAAAACTGATTTCGGCGGTTATGGAAAGAATATCATCATCAACCATGGCTTTGGTTTTACCACACGCTATGCCCACATGAACGAATTCAACGTCAAGAGAGGACAGAAAGTAAAACGTGGCGACTGCATTGGATATGTAGGAAACACAGGAAGCTCTACTGCTCCTCACGTACATTACGAAGTAAAGAAAGATGGCAAATTTGTCAACCCTGTCCATTACTTCTTTAAAGACCTCAACCCGGCCGAGTTTGACAAAATCCTCGAACTGGCCTCCAGGGAAAACCAATCCCTATCTTAACCCACTTACTGCCCAGAGAATAAAATCCTCTGGGCAGTTTTTTTTTAAATTTGTCCGCGAAGAAGCCTTTGTGCCCCTTCTTTTTAACTTGGTGCCCTTTGTGACCAATTCCTTCCGCATAGGAGCTTTCCGGCTCCGGTCTTCCGGCTCCAAAACATTCCTCCCCTCATTGCTCAAAATCACTTTCTATTTTCCAATTTTAATTGTTATTTTTGGCAAACCTGCCCTGTGTATCGGGCCAATTTTATTATAAGAGTAAAGTGCCTTACAAAGAAAAAGAAATAGAGAAAAAGTATTATTCCATTGGAGAAGTGGCCACTATGTTCAAGGTAGCCACCTCTTTGATCAGGTACTGGGAAGGTGAATTTGAAATCATTAAGCCCAAAAAAGACAAGAAAGGCAACCGGCGTTTTACAAAAGACGATATCGAGAAGATCCGTCTAATTTATCATTTGGTAAAAGAAAAGGGCTATACCCTGCAGGGAGCCCAAGACATTATCAAAAAGGACCTCTATCAGGTGAGCGACAAGGCTGCCATGATTGAAAGGCTCCACAAGATCAAAAACTTTTTAATTGAAATTCGGGACAACATAAATGAACACCAGGAACGATGAACACCTTTATAGTCTAGCACTTAGCCTGATCCCCAAGATCGGGCCGTCAGTCTATAAAAACATCATCAGTTACAGCGGTTCCGCTCAAAACTTTTTCAACCTTGCACCTGGCAAAGCCGCCAAAATCCCCCGCATAGGATCCAAGCTCTTAGAATTGCTTCGACAGAAAAATCAATACTTGGCCCAAGCAGAAAAGCTAATCCTGCAAGCCGAAAAATTAAACGTCAAGATCTTAACTTATGCCTCAACGGAATTCCCCAAGAGGCTCAAATCCATAGAGGATTCCCCCTCAGTTCTATTTGTAAAGGGAAACATTGATCTAAACGCTAACCGACTACTGGGGATTGTTGGCACCAGAAATGCCACTGATTACGGAAAAACCGTCACGCGAAAGATAATTGAGGAAGTGGCTCCCTTCCAGCCTGTCATTGTGAGCGGTTTGGCCTATGGGATCGATATTGAGGCGCACCGGGCGGCCCTGCAGCATGACTTGCCTACTGTGGCGGTGATGGGCTCGCCAATTGACAAGATTTACCCCTACCAACATAAAAATACCGCAGAGCAGATGCTTGAGACTGGAGGACTGATCAGTGAATTCAGACCAGGCAGCGACATGGTACCGGGGAATTTTCCCCAAAGAAACCGAATTATAGCAGGACTTTCCGATGCCCTTATCGTAGTTGAGGCCGCAAAAAAGGGAGGAGCCTTGATCACCGCTGAAATCGCCTTCAGTTACAACAAAGAGATTTTTGCCGTCCCAGGGAACCTGCAATCGCCCTATAGCGAAGGGTGCAACCAGCTGATCAAAACCATGAAAGCCAATATCTACCTTGGCACCAAAGACCTGGAGGAAGCTCTGTCATGGTCAAAAGGTTCTGAGGACCAAGAAAATCAACCTGTAGCCTTTTCGCTTGAGAACATTTCCGATGAACACAGGCCCATAATTGCAGCATTTTTAGAAAACCCCGAGCAGCAGATTGACCAATTGTCTTGGATCACCAATATCCCTATTTCCATGTTGGCCTCTTCTTTATTGCAATTGGAGTTTATGGGACTGATCAGATCCTTACCGGGGAAGACATATAAACTGGTAAAGTAAAAGCTTTAAACTTTACTTTTTATCCTTTCAAAAGCAGAATTGGCTTTATTGACTATATCTTGTGCGTCTTGCTTCTGTAGCCTTCCATCCTTTTTAAGAATCTCCCCATTCACCATCACCATGCTGACATTTCTAGGTTGGCCGGCTTCAACAAGTATATCCACCGCACTCGTGAATGGTGCCAGATTGAGCGCATTGGGATCTATTAATATCAAATCCGCCTGTTTGCCTGGCGTGATGGAACCTACCCTATCCCCAATTCCCAGAGACCTTGCACCTTCAATAGTAGCCATTTCCAATACCCTTTCCGCACCGATCTGAAATTCATCCTGAGCCATGGCATTGGTAATATTGAGGATATTTTTCATGATGGCAAACATATCCGCATTTCCAGAAATCGTGGTGGTATCTACTGACAAGCCTATCGTCGCCCCCTTATCGAGCAATTTGAGCATTTCAGGAAAACCATAACCGATTCTTAGCTCGCTAAAAGGTGAAATGCTGATGGAAGATCCTGCATCCACCATGGCTTCAATTTCCCAGTCAGTTGCCTGCATGCCGTGAATAAGCTGCAGCTTTTCATTCAGGAAGCCTGCCTTGGAGAGCCTAGCGATAACCCCTTCCCTGGAAGCATGGGTAGTGATGGGCAGCCCCATTTCACTGGCCCTATGGTAATCATAAGTCCCTATTTCAATATTCCCTTCTATCCCCCTCCAGGCAAACCCCAGATCAAACAAGCCCGAGTTATGATAGTTATCCCAATCAGCTTTCAGCTTTTCTAACGGTGCAAAATCAATGGCCTCCTCACTGCCTCTGCCCACAGCATTCCCAAATGAATATCGGGCACGGACACCGGAGGCCTCAACCCCTTCCAGGCTGGCCACGGCATGCTCAAAACTCCGAACGTTATGACACCAGTTATGCAGGGTCGTAATACCGGAATCTATGGCTTCAGCGCCTGCGAGTTCACAAGCGACCTTCATGTCATCAGGAGTAAAGTGGGGCCCAACTTCCTGTTGGGTTTCAAAATACCCATTACCAGGAGGCTTTACCGACATACTCCGGAATAGCCCAGTCCAGATATGCCAATGGGTCTCCACAAAACCCGGCAGCAAAACCTTACCTTTCGCATCAATTACTTCCACCTCTTTTTCAGAAGTCAACCCATTACCTATTCGGGAGATTTGACCGTTTTCTATCAGGACATCTCCTCTTTTTAGGTTGCCCACAGATTTATCCATAGAAATAATCTGGGCATTGATAATCAAAAAGCTATTGCTCGTAAATTGCCCCTGTAATTGGTTGCCAAGGGCTTTGACCATCCCCAATGGCATTAGGCTGACCAAGCCCATCCCCTTTAAAAATTCTCTTCTTCCAAATCCTGATTTATACATGTTTATTATAACCAAGGAATGTAAGTACGGTTTAAGCTAAAAGTATTCTAACCGCTTTCTGGCTAGCAGTGGCAATCCCCAATTGATACCGTATTCCCTTTCTTCCGTAAGCCGGCCCAATTCATCATATTCGTACTCAAATACATCCCCCATTTCTCCGGGAGGCATCATTAGCAAAGTCGATTTGGCTCTCATGAGCCCCTGATCATTATAGTGGATGAACCAATCTTGCCTTGCTGCATCAAATGGAGCTTCATAAAGGCTCTCCTTGATCTTCAGGCCATTTTCGTACTCATACTGATAATAAGCTATAATTTCTTCCTGATTATAATAATTCGTTCTCTTCAAAAGATCATTTTCATAAGCAAAGGTCCTCCACAGTTCCCGCTCCCGGTAATGCGTTTCCAATTCGATTGAACTCAACCTTCTATCGTCATCAAAGAATTGATACACTGTGCGAGTCCATACCAACTTACCCATTCTGCCCTCTGTTGGTTCCGGACTGCCCACTGCACTGGGATGTGAGTAGATTATTATTTCGCTAAGCAGATTTTGATGGTCATAGTTTAAGACCGAAACTGAAATGGTATCCCGTTCAGGGGAAAGTTGAAGTCTTAATACTTCTCGACCTACCGAATTATAGAGATGCTCCACGTAATTGCGCAGAGAGGAGTTATCCATATTATGGTAATATAGCGTTTTGCTCAACTGCCCTTCGGGTTGCCGAAGATCACCACGCAGCATTTCCCTTACTTCTTCAAACCATTCAATTTCGCCTCCGGGCTCCCATGCTCCTCTTCCCAATCGGCACACCCCCAAAACAGTAAGCCCACTACAAAAAATTTGACAAACCGGCCCATAGCTCATTGATTAACTATAATCAATTTACGCACAAACAATTAATTATCAAAAGTTTATCACTTCAAGACTATAACCTGAATCCAACTTATACTAAAATCAGGCAATCTCTGAGCCCTTTGATCCTCTGCGGTTAACTAAATGACTTAACATCAAACTAAATCAAACCTATCCTATTGTTCGGCAATCTCTGAGCCCTCTGATCCTCTGAGGTTATTTAAACTACTTACAATACATTTCCAAAAGCTCCTTCTTCTTCCCCTTCTTAATGGCTTTTTTGGCCATATATTTTCCCAAAGGTGAAAGCAGCTTGAATATAAACGCAGGGCTTTCCATATTGCCCATCTCGGCCAAAATGAAGTTGGTGGCCAAATCCTTAGGCAACCCCCGCTTGTCAGCCAGACCGTCATGTGCAAGCCCATACATAATTCTGATGGAATCTTCAAAGCCCTTTTGCCCGGGCTCAAGTTTTACGTGGAAGGTGATTTTATCATCATTGGGATTATGAAAACCATGTGGCTCCATGATGGCCACTTTATAGCTTTCTCCGGGTTGGAGGATTTTGGATTTGCCTCCTTCCTGTTTCACTTCCAATTGGCCTTCTTTGGCAGTGAAGGTTTCAGTATAGCAGGTATGGAAATGGAGAGGGTTGCCTCCTTTTGGAGCCAGCTCAATTTCCAGGAGCGTATATTCCCCATTTGTTTCCTCGGAGGTCTTTAAAAAAGTAACTTTATCGTCAAAAATGGGATTGGTGATCGTTCTTTGCATTTCTTTGGGATTTTAATTCAACTTTAATTTAAATATGCCTACCCGCAATTGCACCCATAAGATGGCAAAAACTGCCAAATTCTTGGTCTGATGCTAGAATGATCCTTACTTCGGTCTTCGGTCTGCCGTCCCCAAAAGAAAAAAGTAATTAGCGAATGGCATCATTGCGGATAATCATGAAATTATAAAATCCAACTTAAAATCTCAACGAAACAGTATCCTTTTCACCTTATTCTAGGTAAAATCACTTATCAAACAATTCGCGCAAGGATGCCAGGGAGGCTTTTTTAACCACTTCCTCTTTGTATATGACCATTGGACCTGTTTTGCAGAAGTCCATGCATTTGGTCTTTATGATTTTAAATCTACCTTTATAAGTCGATTTGGTCGCCTCTTTTAGGTCACCGATAAGCTTTTTGCATCCGGCCGATTTGCAATCAGATCCTGTACAGACGAAGACGAATTCCCGATATTCTCCCATGCTAGTTAGTTAGTGGAAACATATTGCAGCAGCAATCCACAGATGTAAGCTCCATAGGTACCTACTGCATAACCCAACACAGCCAAAAGTACACCAACCGGCGCCAAAGATGGATTAAATGCTGAAGCCACAATCGGGGCAGAAGCTGCTCCACCCACATTCGCCTGCGAGCCCACAGCTACGAAGAAAAACGGCGCCTTGATCAAATAGGCAATCACCAACATGATAATCACGTGCATGGACATCCACACCAGTCCTACCAAGAAAAGAGTAGGGTTATCAAAAATGGCCAATAAATCCATCTGCATCCCGATTGTTGCCACCAAGACGTACAATAGCACACTTCCCAATCGGGATGCCCCTGCGCCTTCAAGGTTTCTGGCCTTGGTAAATGAAAGTACCAATCCACCCGTGGTGGCTACCACGATGATATAGAAAAAGGGTTTGTCCAAAGAATAATCACCCAAGGCAGGGAAGTTTGTAGCAATAAACGGTGCCATGAAGTCCGCCACCAAATGGGCAAAACCAGTAAGGGCAAAACCCACCCCCAAGATCTTCATGGTATCCACCATGGTTGGGATTTTCATGATCCCGGCCCGGTATTTTTCCACCTTGTCCTGCAGTTCATGGATGGCTGAGCTATCCGCCTTGAAAAGCTTGTCAATCACCTTGGGTTTGGCAGCCCAGTAAAGCAATACCGCCATCCAAACATTGGCCACTAGCACGTCAACGGCAATCATTTGGCTAAACAGCTCTGGGCTCGCCCCAAACATTTCCAGCATGGCCGCCTGGTTGGCTCCCCCACCGATCCAGCTACCAGCAATGGTGGCCAGTCCTCTCCATACCTCATCAGGTCCGGCACCGCCAATTACTTCAGGGGCAAAAAACGAAACAATCAACACGGCCAACGGTCCACCCAAGACAATCCCTAAAGTCCCCGCCAAAAACATCACCAAGGCTTTTGGACCAAGCTTCATGATGGCCTTAAAATCTATACTCAGCGTAAGCAATACCAAGGATGTAGGCAGCAGATAATCTGCCGCCACTCTGTAAAGATTGGAAAATTCACCTGATATAAGGCCAAAAGAATTCAGTATCGCAGGAATGAAATAACACAGCAATATGGATGGGACCACCCTGTAAAACTTTGTCCAGAAAATTCGCTTGCTGGCACTAGTAGAAAAAACTAAGGCTAATATGGCTACCAAAATGCCTAACACTACGGCATCGTTGGTTATCAAAGGGGTGTTTTCCTGCATGGTCTTACTTATTTGACCACATAATTACGTCAAATGAGATAAAACCACAAGCCAAAGAAATAAAAGCTTTCCTATACCCTGTCCCACACGAGCATCAACTCACTGAGCATCATGGCAGTAGCTCCCCAAACCATTTCCTCATCAATATCATAATAGGGTACATCCATTTTGAGGTCATCCCTGAAATTCATGACCTTGCGCTTCTTGATGTTTTTGTCAATGAGATAACTGAACTCACATTCGATTACCCGTTTCACTTCCCTAGGATCGGGCTGAAACTGGGGTTTTTCATCTATAAAACCTAAATAAGGTGCCACCACAAAATTGCTAGGCGGTATAAAGAGTTTGGAAAGCTGGCCAAAGACTTTGACCTTTTCCATATTAATTCCGATCTCCTCATAGGTTTCCCTTACCGCAGTGGTCTCCAGACTTTCGTCATTTTCCTCCCACTTACCACCTGGGAAAGAAACCTGCCCACTGTGGGCGCCCCTGTACACTGGCCGTTTGATAAAAGGAATGGCCACGCCGTTTTTATTTGGGTAAAATAAAATGAGAACTGCCCCCCTCTTGGCACCTTTTGGCTCTTTGGTATAGAACCTGGCTTCATCCAAAGGCTCTGGCGCCATCAATATCTGTCCCTCTCTTCCCGGCAATGGTTTTTTCAAATTTCGTTCAAATCTTCTAATAACATCTTGAAGCTTCATTGAGGAAAATTTAAATTAGAGAGCTTTTTTCTTAAATACTGCTCTGATTGGTATTTGGTCGTGCTAAATGGATGGTGAAATTCTACATAACGATGTTCATCAGGAATGATCAGCCAGATCCTGGGAAGAAAATACTCCCCCTCCTGCACATGCCCCGCAACTAACAAATGAGAACCTGTCACCCACACCGCGTCTTCAAAGATGCCCATGGGCCCCATAAAAAGCAGTCTTTCCTTCATCCCATTCGCCCGAAAATATGCCACTTCACTATCCGGGTTGAATCCTACTCTTCCATCAGCGTCTAAATCAATCTTATAATCATATAGATCGACTATTCCTTTGTCCTCCGGGTGCACAAATTGGTGTGCCTTTAGAGGGTAATCGCTGTTCATCCCATATTCTTCAGGCCATTCAAAAACTTCATATTCCGTTTGCCTATGCATTTTAAATGCCATCTTATCAAACTCCCGCCCCTGCATCTGCCAATGCTCAATCCAGCGGGGCATCTTCTGAATGCCCATGTGTAGAATCTGTTCATATTTGGGTTGATTGGCAAGGGAGTCTGTTTGCTCCTCGCTGTCCTGATGTTCTTCTTGCGGGCTGCTGCAAAAGACTAGCAGCAGGCAAAATAGCGAAACTAAAAAATATGTAAAGTTTAACTTGGTCATATTTAGATAAAAATCCTAAATAAAAAAAAGGTTCGAGCATTGCCCAAACCTTTTCTTGTTCTATCAAACCTATTAAACCTATTGTGCATTATTCAATCGATTGAATAACCTGTCGGAAAGGTATAAAGATTTTTTTAAACGTCAAACAAACGTTTGCATAGAATTTTTTGGGCAACTTTGGAGGGATATATTTCCACCCTACTTTTGGTGTATTTTCAAGCACACCTACCCATAACTACCAAAACTTATTCCAAAAATCCTTATCGGCTGGTTTATTTTATTCGGATGTAAATTTTTCGGAAATTTTAGTTATTAGGCCTCCTTAAAACTCCCCCTCGCCTCGTCTGTCAGTATGCCTTCGAAGATTATTGAAATTGTCTGGTCATAGATATCAGCAGGCTTTGTCACCAACCCGCTCATCATCTGATCCGGAAATTGATCCAAAAACTTCGGGTCCATCAGGTTTTGGATGGCTGAACTGTAGATGAGTACCACAATAGTCTTATTGATGTGCGACCCGATAAATCCCTTTTCTACCCCCTCCTCTATCAAGCGCTGAAATCTCAAAAATGCGGAATCCCGGATATACTCCTGCAATTCGGTCCAAATCTCTGGAGCATGTTCCCTCAGATCGGCCAAAAGCTCCGGATTGATCGGAGCCAAATCTTTGGCAATAATGGTCAAAAACGATTTGAGCTTAATGGGGAAGGGAATGTGGGTGTTACTAATCAAAGCCTCAACTTTGATGGAAAGCTTGCTCCGCAAAAGATCAAAAGCAGCCGAAAGCAGTTCAAACTTTCCTGGAAAATATTTATAGAGCGTTTTTTTACTCATCCCCAAGCCTTGGGCGATATCGTCCATGGTAGTGTTTTTATACCCCTTGTTCAAAAACAGCTTGTACGCCTCTGCCAAGATTTTGGCCTCTATGTCCGCCTTTTTACTCATAATTAGATTTTTAGCTCTTGAATTCAGCAATAGGCAGAAACTAAGTTTTCTACCCGCTTTCAAAATTGTAGCTCAATGACCAATTTTGCAACAAATATAGGAAACTCGGCCTTTCACTGTCCGAAATTAATCAAGAATCAGACCGATTGTCCGCAATTTTCAGCCAAAACCGCTAGTTTTGGGAATTGAGTTTTCGGCAAACCCCAACCCTTATCTTTTATGAGCCAATCGGATAAAAAATCAGCTGCCAAGGATCGAATAACCGCCCTCTCGGAGCAGATAAACTATCACAACCACCTTTATTACCAAGAAGACCGCACTGAAATTTCCGACTTTGAATTTGACCAACTGCTTGAGGAACTCATCGCACTGGAGACCGAATTCCCTGAATTTTTAAAGGAGGATAGCCCCTCCCAGCGGGTAGGTGGCACCATCACCAAGGATTTTGAAACCGTGGGGCATCGCTATAAAATGCTGTCTCTTGGCAACACCTATTCCGAAGAAGAACTCAAGGCATTTGATGAGCGGGTGGCCAAAGGACTCGGTCACCGGAACTATAGCTACTTCTGTGAACTCAAGTTTGACGGGGTAGCGATCAGTTTGGTTTATGAAAACGGCAAACTGGTCAGAGCAGTCACTCGGGGTGATGGCTACAAAGGCGACAATGTGACTGCAAATATCAAGACCATCCGAAATATTCCCCTTACCGTAATAGGTGAGGATATCCCAGACAGCTTTGAAGTACGTGGAGAGATTTTTCTTCCCAGAAAAGAATTTGATAGAATAAATCAAGAACGTGCTCAAAATGAAGAGGCCCTTCTCGCCAATCCGCGGAATGCCGCCTCAGGCACCGTGAAAATGCAGGACAGCAGCATTGTGGCCAAAAGGCGCTTGAATTGCTACTTCTATCAACTTCTTGGAGAGGACCTTCAAGTATCTCAGCATGATGAGGCTATACACTTACTGGAAAAGTGGGGCTTTAACGTTTCACCTACCTACCAAAAGTGTCAAGATGTAACAGAAGTATTGCAATACATCGAGCTTTGGAGAGAGAAAAGATTTGAATTGCCCCTTGAAACTGACGGCGTGGTTTTAAAAATCAACTCCTATGATCAGCGGGAGGAGCTTGGCTTTACCGCCAAAATCCCACGATGGGCAATTGCCTATAAATATCAGGCAGAAAGTGCCGAGACTGAACTTCTATCCATCACCTATCAGGTGGGTCGAACAGGTGCCATCACGCCCGTAGCCCAGCTGAAGCCCGTATCTCTGGCGGGGACCACCGTGAAGCGTGCCTCCCTGCACAATGCCAATGAGATATTGAGATTGGACCTTCATGAAGGGGATTTTGTGTTTGTTGAAAAAGGCGGCGAAATCATCCCTAAAATCACGGGAGTTTCTCTTGACAAAAGAAGATCTGACACAAAACCCATATCCTACATCACAGAGTGCCCGGAGTGTGGCACATCGCTGATCCGAAATGAAGGAGAGGCCAAACATTATTGCCCCAACGCCCAAACCTGCCCGCCACAGGCCTTGGGTAGAATTGAACACTTTACCCACAAACGGGCCATGGATATTGACACCATGGGTACCGAGCGGATCCGGGCATTGATTGAGCAGCACCTTATCGTGTCGCCAGCAGACATCTATGAGCTCCCCGAGAAAAAGGAGCAACTCCTGGGCTTGGAGGTCAACAGCGATCAGTACACCAAAAGCAGCGAGGGGTATTTATTCGTGTCCTTGAAGAAGGCCCTTTATGCCATCACCAAGACTATCCCTTTAGCCCAAATAGATAATTTCCTGGCAGAAAATGAAGGTGTAGAGCAGACGGAATTGATGGAGAAATTTGAAAACTATGTGCGAAAAGCCAAAAAGAACATAGCCTACAATGTCCCAGTCATATGGCGCCTGAAAGATGCCCTCCAGAGCAGTTCTTTTGACCATATAGAGGATTTTCTTCCGGTTCCTGTGGTGCTAGCCGTGATATTTAAAAAGCCAGCCGAGGAATTCAGGTCTATTTGTAGAAAGGAAAACACAGTGCATGATATCATGCTCAAATATGAAGGAAATGTAGATCCAGCCCAAACCGAGCAGATCAACCGGATCAAGGGAAACACTTTCCAAGAAGGCGTGGTCAGCAACATGGTCAAAGGCATCGAGGAATCCAAAAAACAACCCTTTGAAAAGGTGCTCTTCGCTTTGGGCATCCGCAATATTGGCGAAAACACGGCCCAGCTACTGGCCAGGCATTTCAAAAGCATTGAAAAGCTCAAAGCTGCCAGTCCAGAAGAGCTGTTGGAGATAAATGGAGTCGGAGAAACTTTGGTAACCAGCCTACAGGCCTTCTTTGAAGATGAGGAAAACAACCGCACCATCGAAAGGCTAAAAAACCATGGGCTTCGGTTTGAAATCGAGGAAAAAGAGCAGAAGCTGGAAAGCAGATCACTGGAAGGCATGAAGATACTTGCATCCGGCAAGCTCAACCATTTCAAGCGTGATGAGATCATCGAGGTAGTACAAAGCCATGGAGGCACATACGTAAAGTCAGTATCCAAAAGCCTTGACTTCATCATCGAAGGCGAAGACATGGGCCCAAGTAAAAAAGAAAAAGCCGAGAAATTGGGAGTAAAACTGATATCAGAGCAGGAGTTTATGGATCTGATCAGCTAATCAATTTCCCCTAATATGTAAATTCGTATTAATCCTATTAACCATTGAAACTGCCAGAATCTTGGCCTTTGCTACGATGGAGTTCTCTTCTGTCTTCCGTCTTCGGTCTTCCGTCCAGTCCATCAAAGGGAATCAGACTACTGGCATCAATGCGGATAATCATAATTCAGTAAAAGCAGATTTTAATTTGAATAAAGCAAAAAAACCATAAATTGCTTTAAATTTAAGCCATGGAGTGGATAAAAAAGATATTTATTGGGCACAGGGTTTCCAAGCAAAGCAGGGTTCCAGGCAAGCACAATTTGGTCAAGTTTGACCGAATCAAAAACATATCCATCATAGCGGCCAATGAGGCCGAAGCCACGGAAGCCCAAAAGGCTCTCCCAAGCCATTGGCCCCATGCCTTGAACCTACATTTCATTTACAAGGAGAAAAATCCTGCAACGGAATGTTTTGATTACATGGATTTTAACCTGCTGGGAAAGCCTAATGAAAAGATAAGGGAATTTGCCAGCTATACTACAGACTTGGTACTGGTCACGCAGGAGGAAATGGACCCACTCTCAGCCCACCTGCTTCAGATGTTGCCCAAGGTTTACCGGGTGGGGTTCTTTAATGAAGCTAACCAAGTTCACCTGGATTTTATGCTTAAAAAGGAAAACATTTCCCTGACCCAAAACATTGATAATCTGATCAAGTATCTCAAAAAGATCAATTAATCCCAAAATCAGACCCTAGTCTGGTTTCGGATTTAATTCTGAATCATAACCCGAATATATACGAAATGAAAAAATTAAAAGGCACGGGCGTAGCCATGGTCACGCCTTTCAATGAAGACTATAGCATCAATTACGGGGAAGCCGAACAACTGATCAACCACCTGATCAAAGGCGGTGCGGATTACTTGGTAATCCAAGGCACTACTGGCGAGACCGCCACCCTGACAAAAGAGGAAAAGAAAGAGGTGCTGAGGCACGCCATCGAAATCACGGCAGGACGTGTACCAATTGTATACGGCATCGGTGGAAACAACACCCAAGCTGTGCTGGATGAGATCAAGACAACTGATTTTAAGGACATTGCTGCCATATTATCTGTCAGCCCTTATTACAACAAACCAAGCCAGAAGGGGATTATTGCACACTTTACCGCAATCGCCGATGCCAGCCCAGTGCCGGTGATCCTATACAATGTGCCGGGCCGAACCATGTCAAACCTGACGGCCGACACCACATTAGCATTAGCGGCTCATGAGAATATCATTGGGATAAAAGAGGCAAGCGGAAATCTGGAACAATGCATGTCTATAGCAGCCCAGCGGCCTGATGGCTTCCTGCTGATTTCTGGAGATGACCTGCTGACCACCTCTATGCGTGCAATCGGAGCTGACGGGGTTATCTCAGTATTGGCCAATGCCTATCCCGAAATCTTCAAAACCATCTGCCACGGCAGCATGGAAGAGTCCAAAAAGGCCACTTTCAAGCTTCTGGAGATCAATCCACTCATGTATGCGGAAAGCAACCCTGTAGGCGTCAAAAACCTCCTGATGCACCTAGGCGTTTGCGGTGACCAAGTCCGCCTACCACTCCTCAGAGCATCCAAGGAACTGGATTTGAAAATCAATACAGCAATGGAGAAGGTTTGAATGGTGGTTTAAGGGCTTATGGTTTAAAGTTTAAGGTCTAAGCTTTAAACTTTAAACTTTAAACCTTAAACTAGGCCCCAGGCCGATAACCAAAAAAGGTGACCGATATGGCCACCTTTTTTATTACTTTGCTTCAGCATTTTTTATGTCCTGAACTTCTTTGCGAATATCTTGAGCGATATTCTTAAGATCTTGCATGCCTTTTCTTACTCGAGTACCAGCTGCTTGATTTTTCTTGTCATAAAATTTCTCAAAATCAGCTTCCATGCCCATTACTAGATCCTTGATTTCATTAAATCTGTTCATAATAAAAATTAATTTGTTGGTTGATGATAAGTTTAATTTTTCGTTGAATATAGGTAAAATGTTTATAAAACAACAGACCTGCCAAATTTTTTGATCTAAAAATTATTCCCCAAAGGAGACTGCTAGGGCTGATTTTTTATAAAATCCGCTTGTCAACTTGTCTTTAACGGCCTCAAACGCCGCTATAGTTTCACGCACGTCTTCCAAAGTATGTACGGCCGTCGGGATCAATCTCAAAATAATCATCCCTTTAGGCACTACCGGGTATATAACTACAGAACAAAAGATGTTATAGTTTTCACGAAGATCTTTGCTCAAAGTAGCCGCTTCACCAATTGTACCGTTTAATACCACTGGTGTCACCGGAGAGGTCGTTGTTCCTATATTAAAGCCTTTTTCTTTCAATCCGTTTTGAAGTGCATTCACCACTTTCCACAGGTTTTCTTTCAATTCCGGTCTGTTTCTCAACAATTCCAGACGCTTCAAGGCCCCTTCCACCAATAACATCGGCAGGGACTTGGCGAAGATCTGAGAACGCATGTTGTACTTCAAGTAATGGATGATCTTCTCATCACCGGCAATGAACGCCCCGATGCTGGCCATAGACTTAGCAAAAGTAGAGAAGTAAAGATCAATGCCATCCTGTACGCCCTGTGCCTCACCTGCGCCTGCGCCAGTGGCACCCATGGTACCAAAACCATGCGCATCATCGACCAAAAGTCTGAACTGGTATTTCTCCTTCAAGGAAACTATTCCTTTGAGGTTACCCATGTTGCCAGTCATACCAAATACGCCCTCGGTGATCACCAAGATACCGCCTCCGGTCTCATTAGTCAACTTGGTGGCTCTTTGAAGTTGCTTCTCAAAGCTGTCCATGTCATTATGAGGGTATACAAACCGCTTACCGATGTGCATTCTCAATGCGTCTATAATACAGGCGTGACATTCGCTGTCATAGACAATTACATCCTTACGGTCCACCAAAGCGTCGATAGCCGACATGATCCCCTGATAACCGTAGTTCAGCAAGTAGGATTTCTCCTTGCCTACAAATTCCGCCAACTCATTTTCCAACTGCTCATGCAAATCCGTGTTGCCCGACATCATACGTGCCCCCATGGGGTAGGCAGCACCCCACCTTTTTGCAGCTTCTTCATCGGCCTTCCTGATCTCAGGGTGGTTGGCAAGACCCAAGTAGTTGTTCAAACTCCAGGTCAACACCTCTTTACCCTTGAATTTCATCCTAGGGGCGATTTCTCCCTCCAGTTTGGGAAACATGAAATAACCCTCTGACAATTCCGAATGCTTGCCCAATGGGCCAAGATTGGTATTTAATTTCTCAAATATATCCAAAGCTTTTAAAAGGTTTAGGTAATAACTCCTTGCTGGCTTTACAACGCCCACAAACGCCCAAAACTAATACATTTTGACTGTTACAACAAAAAAAAGCCTACAAATCAAATATTCTTTCAAAAGCTCATATTTATTTGCTTAATTCGTGTGATTCTTAGTTTAAGCCTACCCATACATGAGAAAAATCAATAAAATTTTAGTAGCCAACAGAGGGGAAATAAGTTTAAGGGTAATGAGGACTGCCCGCGAGATGGGCATCAAGACCGTTGCCGTCTATAGCGAAGCCGATCGAAACGCCCTGCACGTAAGATATGCCGACGAAGCCGTATGCCTGGGCCCTGCCCCATCGGCCCAATCCTACCTCTTAGGCGACAAGATTATTGAGGTCTGTAAGGAATTAAATGTGGACGCCATCCATCCCGGATACGGCTTTTTATCCGAAAATGCCCAGTTTGCCAAGAAAGTGACGGACGCAGGCCTAATTTTTATAGGCCCCTCTCCCGAAGCAATCGAAGTAATGGGAAGCAAGCTGGCTGCCAAGCAGGCCGTGAGCAAGTATGACATCCCCATGGTACCGGGTACCGAAGAAGCCATTGACGACATACCGGAAGCCAAGAAAACTGCCGCCGAAATCGGGTACCCAATCCTGATCAAAGCCAGTGCTGGTGGCGGCGGAAAAGGTATGAGAGTGGTTGAAAACGAAGAAGAGTTTGAAGAGCAGATGCAAAGGGCTATTTCCGAGGCTGTTTCCGCCTTTGGTGATGGTGCCGTATTTATAGAGAAATTTATCACTTCCCCAAGACACATTGAGATTCAGGTTTTGGGAGATCAACTTGGCAACGTAGTCCACCTTTTTGAGCGTGAATGCTCCGTGCAGCGCCGCCACCAGAAGGTCATAGAAGAGGCCCCGTCCGCGGTCATCACCGAAGAAAAGCGCCAAGCCATGGGCGAGGCGGCGATCGGTGTGGCAAAAGCCTGTAATTATTATGGTGCAGGCACCGTGGAATTTATCGTGGATGAAAACCTCAACTTTTATTTCCTGGAAATGAACACCCGACTGCAGGTGGAGCACCCCGTAACGGAACTCATTACCGGCATCGACTTGGTGAAGGAGCAGATCCACATTGCCGAAGGCCAGCCCATATCCTTTCAGCAGGATGAGCTCAAGATCAACGGGCATTCTGTGGAAGTGAGGGTGTATGCGGAAGATCCAAAAAACAATTTCCTCCCAGATATCGGAAAGCTGATAACCTACAAAAGACCACAAGGCCCTGGAATCAGGGTAGATGATGGATTTGAGCAGGGCATGGATATCCCCATCTATTATGACCCAATGATAGCCAAATTGGTTACCCATGGGGAAACCAGGGAGAAGGCAATCGAGAGAATGGTAAGGGCAATAGATGAATACCAAATCACAGGGATCGAAACCACCTTGCCATTCTGCAAGTTTGTGTTGCAGCACCAGGCTTTTGCCAGCGGGGATTTTGACACCAAGTTTGTGGAAAAGCATTTCTCCCCGGAGATTCTTGATGAAGAGTTCACCTCCGAAGAACAGAAAATATTGGCAGCGGCCGGTGTATTTTTATTGGAACAACAGAAACCCAAACACCAAATTGCGGAGAGCGGCACGGGAAGTGTGACCTCCAATTGGAAAAACAGACTAAAACATGGCTGAAATCCTACCTATTAAAGCTTGGCGGTATAACCCCGGATTGAGTTCGCAGATAGAGGAGCTCTCTTCTCCCCTATTTGATGTGGTATCGCCCAAGCAAAGGGAGGCTTTATACAAAAACCCTCATAACAGCATACACCTATCTGTACCCAAAGGTGAAAACCCGGCCCAGCAGGCCAAGGCCACATTGGAGGTATGGAAAAGCACCGGTGTGATCCAACAGGACCGCATCCCGGGCATTTATGTGTATTACCAATACTTTCGACTGCCTGGACAGGACCGGGACATGTGCCGAAAGGGGTTTATAATCAACGTCAAGGCATACGATTGGGATGAGAATGTAATTCTCCGTCATGAGAACACCATCGCAAAGGCCGTCAATGACCGAATTGAGTTGTTAAAAGAGACTGGCTTTCAATCCAGCCCCACGCATGGCCTTTATCGGGATCCAGACCATGTGTTGGAAAAATACATGGATCAGGCCGTAGCCGACCCGCTTTATGATATTGAGGATTATCAGGGGGTAAGGGAAAAGCTGGGCGTTATCCATGATGCGCGAATTATTTCGGAATTTCTTCAGACCCTTCGGGATAAGAAAATCATACTTGCCGATGGACACCACCGCTATGAAGGTGCCCTCTCCTATCGCAAGGAGATGATGGCCAACAACCCGGCTCACACCGGCAAAGAGGCTTACAATTATCATATGATGTACCTTACCAATGCGGAAACCAAAGATTTAAGGATCTTGCCCACGCACCGGGTATTTCAAAATCTCAAGATCTCGGAGGAAGAAATTCTTTCCCGCTTGGAAAACGACTTCATCATCAAAACCCTCAATGACCCCCAGGAAATCGAAGAGCTGATTCTGCACAAACAATGGGCATTCGGGCTCATTTTCCCAGAATCCGCCTATAAAATCCGCCTAAAGCCGGAAAAATTCATGGAATTTAACCACAACCTTCCCGATGCGGTGAAGCATTTGGACCTTTCCATATTGCACTACTTTTTCATTGAAAGGATTTTGGGAATACCCATGGAAAAACAGCGCTTCTCAGACAACATCGACTATGAGCGCAACTTAAGCCGGTGCCATTTAAAGGTTTCGAAGGGAGAAGCCAACTTCGCAGTGATCACCAAGGAAATCTCCATGAAGGAGGTAATCGCAGTGTGTGAAAGCGGGTCGGTTATGCCTCAGAAATCCACTTATTTTTATCCTAAGGCTTTGTCGGGATTGATCTTTGGATCCGTCCTACAGGATGATTTCGAGTTTCCTTATGAGCTTTTTGAAAATCACGTCAACACCATCAGCAGTCACTAGGCCATGTTGATCTTGGAAAAAAATGTAATCCTGGCGTCCAAATCTCCCAGAAGGCAAGAACTTCTTAAGGGGTTGGATATTGCCTTTCAGGTAAAAAGCAAGGACACGGATGAGTCCTATCCTCCCGAGCTGCCTCATGAAAAGGTGGCCGAATACCTGGCTAGAAAAAAAGCAGAGGCTTTCCGCTCCAGTTTAAAGGAGGAGGACTTAATTATTACTTCTGACACCGTAGTGATTACCGATCATAAAATCCTGGAAAAGCCTGCCACAAAGGAAGATGCCCACCAAATGCTACGCAACCTCTCAGGCCGAATTCACAAGGTAATCACTGGCGTCTGCATGATGGACTCTCATAAAACCATCAGCTTTGATGATGTCACCCAGGTCCATTTTGCAGAAATCAACGATGCTGAAATCCAGTATTACATTGAGCGCTACAAACCCTTTGATAAGGCCGGTGCCTACGGTATCCAGGAATGGATTGGCTATGTGGGGGTGGACAAGATCATCGGCAGTTTTTACACGGTAATGGGCCTTCCTGTGCACAAGGTTTATAAAGAGCTAAAGAATTGGGATTCGAATTAAATTATTAAACTGTTTTGCCTAATGAAAAACGAAGCCTGGAATGCCGAAGTCGACCTGCTAAAATCCATCATAGAAGAAACGGAGCTTGAAAGAACAACCAAATGGGGAGCTGATGTGTATGTGATCAATAATATCAATGTAATCAGTGTTGGCGCATTCAAAAACTATGTATCTATTTGGTTTTACGATGGCGTATTTTTAACTGATCCCCTAGGGGTGTTGGGCAATTCCCAAGAGGGGAAGACAAAAGCTTTGCGGCATTGGAAATTTTACGCTGCCAAAGAAATTGATGTTGATAAGGTAAGAGAATATGTATTGGAAGCAATCCAAAACGCAAAAATGGGGAAAACATGGAAGCCTGAGAAAAACAACAAAGTTGATCTCCCCGCAATTTTGAAGGATGCATTTGAAAAGAACCCTGATTTTAAAAATGCTTTTTTTGCCTTAACACCAGGAAAGCAAAAAGAGTATATCGAACACATCACATCAGCCAAAAGGGAAGCCACCCAGCTTTCCCGCATCGAAAAGATGCAGCCTTTGGTCTTGAGAGGGGAAGGCTTGCATGATAAATACAAAAAGTAAGATTTTAGTCTACTGATTTAAAATACTTAGTATATAGTACCGTGTACCTAGTACATTTTTCTTATATTAGCCCATCAACTAATCCTTCCTCATATGAAAAGATTGTTATTTTCCCTCCTTATTGTTGTTCTTGTTTCACAACCCCAAACTTCCATAGCCCAATTAGCAGCGTGGGGAATTGTAAAAGGAGAAGTCCTGCCTTATCGTACCGGCGATACCATCCCGGTTTACGGCATGAAGGAAATGAACAAAAAGAAGTATCAGTATTTCATCCAGGGGGAAAACCAGGTTTTTCATTTCGTGAGCCAAGACCGCGTAGAGCTTCTGCCTACCTCTTTTAATTATTGGGAGTCGGTGTGGTTTGCTAACCGGGCCGCTGATATCAAAAAGGATGGTTGGGACCGGGACCTGCGCGATGAGCTCAATGAGGACGCCATTGAATATTATTCGAATGCCAAAAAGAACGACATGCTCTTTGAGGATGATATGCTGACAGACTACCTGTATCAAATTGTCTACAATGTATTCCCGGAGGATTTGATCAAGCACCGAAACAGAAACCTTAGTGTAGTCGTCGTCAAATCTACTACCCCGGAATCTTTTTCCTTTGACAATGGCATGATCGTGTTGACGACAGCAGAATTGGCCCAAATGGAAAATGAGGAGCAATTGGTTAAATTGTTGACCGAGCGGGTGTCAAATGTGGTTTTGGAACATAATTTACTGAACACGAAAAAAGCCATTAGAGCAGAAAGGCGCGCCAATATGTGGGGCAACTTGTTTACCGTGGCCTCGGCGGCGACCATGGCCTATACCAACAATCGGTATGGTACCTATTTTGATGCCTATGATGCTTTAGATATGGGCATTTCCGCACAGTTTATTTCCGGAAGCATCTTGCAGAGCATAGGGGCCAAGTATTCCAGTGAGCAATATCAACTGGCTTCCTCGATTGCCGATCAATATCTGCAGCAGCACCCTGGAAAGTTTGATAATGAAAAGGAAGCGTTTTTGGCAAATATTTCGGGAGCCATTTCCTATACGGCATGGCAGGAGTACCATTTGAAAAATTATGATTATGCTTTGAGTTTGGTTGACCGGCTGTATGTAAATCATCTGGCTACAGAGGAAGACTTCTTGCTGCTTTCCAAAGTCTATCGGAAAACCATCAATACCGAAGAAGGAAACAACCTGGCACTGGGTTACCTTAAAGAGGCCCAAAAGCTGGCCATCACCCCTATGATCGAAATCGACAAAGAAGCCGGTCTCCTCTACCTTCGCCAAAATGACAAAGAAAACGCCAAAAAATCCTTCCAAGCCTACCGCGACAACCTCATAAAGCTCCAGGAAAAAGGCAACAACGTCAACTCAGAGCTCAAAAGCATCAACCAAATCATGTTCAAACACCGCCTCAACGGCGAAGTGGAATATGAGGCTTCGATTGATTAAACCGCAACTCCCAGTCCCAGAGGGACGACCCATATAATAACCCCAGGTGAAAACCTGGGGATCCAAACCAACGCAACACCACACGGAGTCCCAGAGGGACGAGCCATATAGAAACGTGCACACATCGGCCGTCCCCATGGGACTATAAAACCCCTTCCCGCTCTGCGATCCCTGGGGTGAACCAAAGGGCCAGTACATCGGCCGCTCCTAGCAGAGCCCTATAAGGCTACAACAACCCAGGTAATCAAATCATATACAGCCATACAAAATTAAACGACTAATTAGACTGAGGATCAAGGATTTTACCATCATTTGTTCTAAATTAGATCAATCCTTTTTAAGTAAACTTCTTAACTTTTTTATTTATGGCTAACACATATTCTTCCCTTGTGGTACAGACAGTTTTTGCGGTGAAGTATCACAGCTCCATGCTGGACAAGGCTTGGAGGCAGGAGCTTTTCGGGGTAATTGGTAATCTTATCAATGAAACCGACTGCAAGACCTATATCGTCAATGGGGTATCAGACTATGTCCATTGCCTTTTTGGCTTTAAGCCTGTACATTGTCTCTCAGACGTCATGCAGTCAGTGAAATCCAAATCCTCAAAATGGCTGAATGAAACAAGTTACCTCCAAACAAGATTCGAATGGCAAAACGGTTTTTCGGCCTTTTCTTACAGTCATGGTCAAGTGGAAAAAGTCTACAGGTACATCAAAAACCAAGAAGCACACCACCAATCTCAAACTTTTATCAATGAATACCGCTACATGCTACAAAAATACAAAGTAGAATATGACCAAAACTACCTCTTCCATCCCCCACTTGAAGACATACAAGTCTAAATCTCCTTTCATCAGAACATTAATCTAGCATACAAGTTGAATAGATGAATAATCACCATGTTAGATTAATTTTATGAAAAGTCTGTATCCGCTTAGTTTGCTTTTAGCTTTGTTTATTTTTTCAGCCTGTGAGACCGATGATGATCCCGTTCCAGAGCAGTTTGAAGTCTCCTATGATATGGTACCCGTTGATGACTCAGGGGTATCAGGAACTGTTACCATTAACAATGACCTCATTAGAGATATTTATATCACCGTCCAGCTTCAGGGTACCGAAGCAGGCAGAAGCTACCCCTTATCAATTAACAATGCCTCCGAGCATCTAGACTGGCCAGATGTGATCGAGTTGAACCCAATAGACGGGGAAGGAAGAAGCGAAACCAATGTCACGCAAATCAATGGCCTGCAAACAAGCATTGAAGAGTGGCTAAGTCTGGATGGGTTGGTATTGGTACATGAAAGCCAGGACAGCCTACAAAATCACCTAAGCATCGGATACCTGGGGTCCACCGATCCTAACGTCCCCGGCGGACTTTGAGTTGGTTTGAAGTTTGAAGTTTGAGGTTTAAGGCTTAAGGAAAAAAAATAGGGGCAATTGATATTCAATTGCCCCTATTTTTAAACTATAAACGTTCCGCCTAGGCGGAACAATAAACCTTAACCTCCCATTCCGGCTTTCACCCAATTGCCGACCTCAACGGTTCGTTTGGCTTGGTGAACAACGGCGGCTTGAAGGTTTTCGGTTGTGATTTCACCACTTTGGCTGACGGTCGCAGAAGCACCGTATGGGTTACCTCCTGCTCCAAAGACGGACTCATCAGAGTATCCCGGAGGCACGATGATGGCGCCCCAATGGCACATGGTTTTATAAATAGATTGTATGGTAGATTCCTGGCCTCCGTGGGGATTCATGGCAGAACTCATGGCAGAGACTACCTTGTTGACAGTTTTGCCACTAGCCCACAGGCCTCCAGTCTGGTCAATATAGGCTTGGAACTGCCCAGCTGCATTACCATACCTGGTAGGCACACTAAATATGATTACATCAGCCCACTCCAAGTCATCCATGGTCGCTTCGGTTTCATGCTGAAGCTCTTGATGGGTTTTCTTCCAGGCTTCGTTGGCATCAATGGCCGATTGGGGGGCGGTTTCTTTTACTTTTAACAAACGCACCTCAGCACCTGCTTCTTCGGCACCCATCTTGGCCCATTGGGCCATTTTATGGTTGGCTCCGGTGCTGGTATAATAAATTACGGCTACTTTTACTTGTGTCATAACTATGATTTTTAGGGTTAAAAATTCAATGTTACAACATATAATTATCAGGATTGTTTTCTTTAATTAATTAAATAGAAAAGTCCTATTCTCAGCATAGTATCATTCACATGGGGCTGATATTTTATTTCAGAACCCAATATAAATTCTTCACTTACCTTATACCCGTACCCTACTCCAATATTGATCCCCGTATTGGTCACCAACTCATTTTCCGGCAGGGCAAACTCAAGTCTTCTGCGGCGGTAATTAAGACCAAAAGTACCGTAAACCTGGTGGGTTTGATCAAGCACATAATACCTCGCATCTATCTCCAAATTACTGGCTTTACCTGTGGCCGGGAAAAAGATCCCAATTGCAGGAGCAACAGAAACCCGGTCGATTACAAAATATTCCCCGCCTAAAGTTTGGCCAAAAAGGTTACTATTAAATCCATATAGATTCCCATAATAACCTCTCACCTCCCCTTGCCCCTGAGCATAGCCAAAAGAGACCGTCAATAGCAGAAACAATATTCCAAGCGCAGCTTTTTTCATCGAGTTTGCATTCATTAAATTCTTCATTACCTGGCTAGTGATCTTCTTAAGTTTCTTCTATCTCTAAAGTCGAGCGTATAAAATAAATTCAGTCGGATGATATGTCTATTT
This sequence comes from Litoribacter ruber, assembly GCF_018500185.1. GTDB lineage: Bacteria > Bacteroidota > Bacteroidia > Cytophagales > Cyclobacteriaceae > Litoribacter > Litoribacter ruber. The sequence continues at coordinate 212,813 of NZ_JAHBGI010000003.1, forward strand.
CTATATGTTGCTGGAATATTGGTAGGGCCATACGTCCACATGTGCCCACCAAAAAACATAAAGTTATTGAGCGTATATCCGACAGCGGTGTAAATCCTGTTTTCCTCTAAAATGTTGGTGATGTGGGACCCCGTTTCAAAGAAAATCTCATTGGAGGGTGAGAAGAAAAACGTTCTATTTCCCATTCTAGGCTTGTTAATCGGAATGTAGGCATAAACCTTATACCTGTATCGATCGGTATATTGATATTCGGCCCCAAAATCATTGTCTCTTTTAAACCTGTGCTCAAAACGGAACTGATGAAATAGCTTAACCCTGCCGAAGGGCTGGATAAGCAACCACTGGTGCCAAAAACGGGGTTCAAGGGTAGATTCTACGTAATTGGGGTTTCCAGGCTCAGGGGTAAAGTTCCACACCATGGTCGGACCGAATGTTACTTCGAAATTCTCATTGACCAAATAGGTAAACCCAAATCGGTTATACAGTTGACTCATACGGCCTACAAAATCCGCCCTGTTATCGATACTGTTTCTCCTTCTGTAATGGTTCTCCTGATACCAAAACCAGCGGTCTGCAAGCCTCAATTTCACGTACAAACCGTTCCAAGACTCTGTGGTGGGGGCCAAGTTGGTACGTTCGCTGGGGATAAAAGGCTCAGGAGCCGGCATCGCCGGTGGCTGCTCCTGAGCATATAAAGACAAAGTAATGATACTTAAAACGAGAACTAAAAGGCTCCTTTTAAAATAAGTTTCTAATTGCATTGTGTGTTTTTTAAAGATCCAGAGCGGCTTCGATTCTATTAATAGAGGTTCTTCTGCCCAATCTACGCTCAATTCTTCGCGTATCTTGGTCTCTAAGCTCTATCAGCCTTTCCTGCAGCCTTTCTATATTGTCAAGGTGGGACTTGATCTGGGTATAGTCCTCTTCTTGCTCAAGCTGCCTCACGTAATGGATAAACAACACCATTCCTCCATTGTCAAACAAGCGCTCTTTCGCTCTTACATTATATCTAGTATAGGTAAAGGGATTAAAGGTTTCTTCTTGATATAGTTCATCGATATCTGCAATGGTCGGGTAGACGGCTGCCAATCGATCAAACTGCTCCTGCATTTCATTAATCAAATCCAGGATTACTTCTCCTTTTTGCATCCTATCCAAGTAAGTATCCAATTCGGAGTAGGATTGGCTCATCCTGTTAAATTCTGATTGCAAGATATTGCTATAAACACTTTCAAACATTTGAAGATCCCTGTCTGAAATAGCTTCATGGTTAAGGTAGATGGAATCCACCTCAGCCTTTCTCTCCAAAATTCTTGCTTCCAGAGTAGCCAAATCATCCGTCTGTTCCAAAACTTCAAGTTCACTGGTGATATAGCCACCTATTTGGCTTGACTTCTCCAATTCCTGCTGGATATAACTTAACACCCGTGAGGTAAGAGAGGCATCTTCTTCATAACTATACTCTACTACTTTCTCCCTGACTTCCTCACTGTAATCATATCGGATTGTATCACTTTCTAGCAAGAAAGGTAAGCCTTCTCTGGTGAAGTTTTCTTGGTTGATAAACCTGATTTGATCAGAGGTCAACATTTCAACGATGGGTTCAAGTTGATTGAGAGTTGAATCCCTTCTCTGATAATATTCATAGGCAAATGCCAAAGAATCGTCCCTAAATCTATTAATAGCTAAGGCATTCATGGTCGAAAACCCTTCAATTTCTTCACGGAGGTTTTCAAACACCTCCCCTATCTCGCCAATATTATTCCTATCTTCTTTAGAAACTGGGTATTCAAATCTTCTGGTATGAATGGGATATTGAATTAATTCTCCATCTTCATTGACAAATCCTTCATCATATTGGAGGATTCGAGAAAGTACATGGCGCAGAAACTCGTTACCCAAGGCTTGCCCTTGCATTTCCTGAAAACCCTCGCGGTAACCGTCGCTAAACTCAAGTCCGAATCTTTCCTCAGCAATGCCAATTTCGGTTTCTTCTCCTTGATTGATTCTATCTAGCCTATTAATGATGTCATAATAAATAACTTCCTGAATCACTTCACGGGTATCAATATTGGTTCTTCGGATGCCCAGCAAAAATCCGTCTTCATATCGACGGGTTTCCCTCACATATACCGTATCTTCCATGTAGGTAAATTCCCACTCCCCTACCATAACACCTTGGTTGTTTAGGCGGCCATTGATGTTGTAAGACAAGTAATCGCCAAACTGTTCAAAACTGATATTGCCAACAATTTTGTTGTTTTGAAAAGTGAAAGGCTCAGATCTAAAAAGTGGTTCGATCCTATTTCTTTCAAATTTGTTTTCGCGGTATTGCCAAGTCCCTTGAAGGATGCCTTTTTGGTATTCTGCCGTAAGTTCATAATCCTCACTTTCCAGGTCAGTGATCACTTCAAAATCCACTACGTCACGCAATTCCACACGGTGCGTTTCATTGTCGTAGCGCCATACCCCATCCTTTTGGTTTTCTATGTAACGTCCTATAACGTTTAACTTATTCAGAACCGTGCGGTCCACGGTATCAATGGTTCTTTTTGAAAAATTAAAACTACCATCGATGATAATCTCCCCATCCCTGCCTTCATAAAATGAAAAAACAGCCGTACCGTCTTCGTTATTATAGGTGTATTCCCCCTCGTAGCGGTCCCGCTGCTGTGCAGTAAGGTGGTGTGAGATGACCAAAATAAAAAACAAGCTGAGGCTTGCTTTAAGTAACCTAAACATAAAACTATTCATCCAAACGTTAATTATTTCCAAATACGTGTACTAAAGTGAAAGCCGAGATCATAAAAAAATGTTGGAAATAATACTGAAAATATTTCCAAAACATTTATCCAAAAATAAGCCAATTTATCCTGTTAAAAAACAATTCCCACATATCTCGATTAAATGAAGGTATCTATGCTACATCTCATTGCCCTAAATTTCTGCCGACAACTCCCCCAACCCTTTCACTCTTAAAGCTTAAGACCAGTTGAGTAGATTTTTTCGAAATTAATGAATATAGCAACCCAATTCAATTTCAAATACCGTACCCAAAATCGCAAAACAATCCCATGATGGTGATTTTTTCCACAAAGTGAGTAAATAAATGCTCATTTAAATGCAGTTTTAAGAAATAAATTAGTCCCTATCAATTTGCTTAAACAGCTTCTCCACTCCCCTGATCACAGTCTCCTGAAGATGCCCTGCGCCGCGGGGCAAAACCTTCTCCACCGTCCCCATCCAGACGGCCTCCCCCATTACTGGGTCAACGAGATGTATGGTCATGGTGCCTTGCTGATACCGGCCTACTTCTACGGTTTCGCTCTTCCAGGTGTACCTCCGCTGTCCTATATAGTTAAAAGTTCCCGGATCGGTGACCAAGCCGGTTTGACGGGTCTGCACCCGGTCCTCCACGGCAATACCGATGTTGACCAACAATTCCGGGTTTTCGCGGTCGTGTGTAAGTCCCCTGGCTTCCATTTGTCGCACTATCTGATCCTTTAAAAAATTGATCTTTTCCCTATAATCCCTGCTGAAGGCCTCACCATCGTTCTCTATAAATCTAAAACTGGAATATTGCACTAGCGAAAAGTCCTGATGCCGATCCAGCACCTCCACCTGGGCCGTTCTACAGGAAAACAATAAAGCTACGCATACTATAAGACCGAATCGATACATGATAAGCTATGTTGGTATATTATAGTCTACGGGATTATCTTTGGTCGGTTATGGATTGGGGGATGTCCCATTTCATGTATCCCAAACTCTTACTTGAGCGACCGCATTTTAAATACATCTATAATTTCAAGGTATTGGTATTGCCTATTGTAAAGTCTCACATATTTGCCGTTGACCAGTTGATAAGGTTCAATCTTTAGCATCACCAAATAAATCAAGCCCGGATTAAGGTCAATTGTTGGCAAATCCAGCGAGAAACCACTTTGTCGATTCTTTATATGAAGAATGGCACTGGACTCCCCCAGTAATTCTCCTTCCACCTTGTTAAAATCATATCCACCAACTAAAACGCTGACACCTATATAGTCATACAGATTAGACAACTTCTCCTCTATAAATTCAAACTTGATCTTATTTCTTCCATCCTCCTTTACAAATTCCGGATCAGAAAAATACACTGATAAATTCATTCCCTCGTGGAATTTGAACCCTGCCAAATATTTGGCATGCTGGAATATAAATGGCTTCCCAGACATAAAACGCTCTTTATCACCCAGCATCCCTTGATGTATCACTCCGGAAAGCCTAAAATGGGTTTTATGATCAAAGAACCCCCTTTCAATACCTATCAGGCTTTTTCTGATCATTTTGCCTAAAGAGGATGACTTCCCTTTTATTTTTCCATATTGCCTGAATTCTGAGAATTCAGAAGCTTTTTTAACCTTCTTTGAAAATGACTTCCCTGGAGCCTTTCTTTTCCTTAGCTCTCCATTTACCTTATAATAAATGTAATCTCCATTCCGTCCCAAAAAATCACCCGAACTGTCTGCTTTGCTCATAAAAGATGTAATTTATATGAAATCCTTAAAAAAAACCTGTTTTAACCGCCACTATACACTACACAAACCTTTATATATCAAGCTAATATAAATAAAATATTGAAATACAAGTATATCAAAGGCAAGTAATACGCAAGATAAAGCAAAGTAATACGCAAATAATACGCAGGCCATGCTTACAGGAAAGCTAGTGATCATCTAGTCCTCCTCTATAAATTAACCTCATTGGTTTAACACCTACTTACTATCTTATACATACCTGTCTTAATCTCTAAATACACCACCTCCCAATAAAATAAAGCAAACAGTTTTCACACAGTCTGTGAAGCTGGGGGAAAGTGTGGTACTTGCCAGCCTGAATAATCCCAGACTCAGACATCCCCCTTCTTTGCGCTTCTTTTCATCTTTGAGGTGGGATTTTGCTCAGCATAGAGGTACAGCCTCTACTTTCACAGCCCCTTTGCTCTGCCTTGGGACAACCAGGTAATTAATCCTAAACTCCTAAACAGTTCCGACTCGCATTAAGCGCAGCTATGCGAGTCGGAACGACTAAACACCTAAACCAAACCTATACTCCATATATCGAGTTAAAGTCTTTAATTCCTCATACCTTCTTTATGATATTATACATATTCTCTGCTCTGGGCTTGATTCTCCTTCTGAAAGGGGCGGAATGGCTGGTGACGGGGGCGAGTATGATTGCCTACCGCTTAAGGGTCACCCCTCTTGTAATTGGACTTACCATAGTGGCTTTCGGGACCTCTGCCCCGGAGTTTACGGTGAACATTTATGCCGCATACACGGGCAATACCGATATTGCCATAGGGAATATTTTGGGCAGCAACATTGCCAACGTTTTTCTGATTTTGGGTGTATCGGCCATCATCTATCCTTTAAAAGCCATGGGATCCACGGTAAAAAAGGAAATCCCTTTTGCCCTTTTCGTCGCAACGCTCTTGATATTTTTGGTAAGTGACCATATTTGGGGAAATTATGTCTTTATAGGCCTGTCAATCTGGGATGGGTTGATTCTGCTGGCCTTTTTCCTCGGCTTTCTGGCATATACTTTCAGGATCCCCCTTAAGGAGCATGATGCTTTTGATTCGGAGAGTGTACCGGCGGCATCTTTCCCTAAGGCCGTTGGTCTGGTAATAATAGGATTAGCAGGATTGGTTTTGGGTGGAAAATGGATTGTGGATGGAGCCGTAGAGTTTGCCATGCGGATGGGGATGAGCGAGGCCCTAGTCGGGCTTACGGTAGTGGCGGTAGGTACTTCCCTGCCGGAACTTGCCACTTCGGCCGTTGCCGCTTACAAAAAACAGAGCGACATTGCCATCGGCAATGTGGTAGGTTCCAATATCTTCAATACCCTCCTCATTTTGGGGGCCAGTGCACTGGTAAATCCCCTACCCTTTAGCCAGGCCTATTATTTTGATCTTGCGGCCAACTTTTTGGCCTGCCTGATCCTGTGGGTTTTCTTAATTTTAAATAAAACCCATACCTTGGGAAGGTTTAAAGGAGGGTTATTGCTTGCGGTGTATGTAGGGTATATCCTTTTTCTGATATTTAAAAATTATCCGCAATGATGCCAATAGCCAATTTTCCTTTACTTTTAGGGACGGGAGACCGAAGACCGAAGCATGTCTGCCGTGGCGGAAACCAAGAAGCGGGCCTTTCTAACATAAAACCCTGAATAGGCAGTTTTCTGGTGAATTTGCGGATATACTTATATTTAAATAAGAGGATGGCAAACCAATAATTCTCCAACTACGTTAGAAACTTATCAGCCTTAGAAGGAAGTGAGAAAACATAAGCAAAGCATATCCAGGGGCCTTTTGGCCATTGCATTCTACCTGACAGTAGGATTGCCCTTTTGCTTTGCCGAGGCCCCCTCTGTTAAGTCTGACTCCAATTTTCAGTTGGAAGAGCAACTGGATGCCTTGGGGAACTGGCAGTTCCTGGCTTCTTCAGCTTCTTCGGAACCTCTGCCCTCCCAGGGAGAAGTAAATCTGGAACCTGGCTTCTTTGCCAGTTCCAAAGCACTTCAAAGCTTCCATTCCCAATCGGCAATCACCCTTCAAACTATCCAGAATAATATCTGGATAGTGTTTAACATCAAAGAACTCATCTTTCCGTTTGACTATTTCTGGTAGGATATTTTTAAACTTTTGACTAGCCCTGATTGGGCATTCCTTTTATTTCTAATCTGACCGCAAGCACGAAAAAACGGGCACTGCGGTCGCCTACCTCAAATATTATGATCGACATCAATATCTCAGGGTTAATTACCTCCCTGATCTTAATGGTGGTGTTTGCACTACCGATAGTGTACTATGCCATAAAAGCCGGAAAAAAACGTAAGGCTACCAAAAGCTTGCTGCGGCACTATGCTGCGGGAAAAGGGCTCAACCTCGACGAACTTGACACTTGGAGATTTACCTATGGGATCGGATTGGATAATTCCGCTTCCCAATTGATTTATATGGAAAAGGATGGAAATCCAGAAGTTATCACTATTGACTTAGAACAAGTCGAACGCGTGGATGTGCAGGTTTCAAAACTAAAATCATCCCAAAATGGAGGATCCAGCATTATTACGGATTTACAGTTGAGTTTCATTCCTAATATGCCGGGCAAAACGCCAATTAATCTCACCTTCTTTTCCAGTGAAAAATTCATCAGCCTGCAGAATGAATTTGAGCTGGTCAACAAATGGAAACATAAGGTTGAGGGGATTTTGGCTCAAAGGGAAAAAAGCGAAATGGAGGTCTAAACTAAAAAAACCATCCCGTATGTATCGGGATGGTTTTTCAATTATACTAAAGCAAACACCTTATTTTTAGAACCCTAATCCTAGAGCCATGGCCGTAGCCGAAATATTGAAGTCTGAAACTTTACTCGCTTCACCTGAGGAAAGGTCAATCTGGTAGACGCCCATTGCTCCGTCAACTTCCAAAAGTGCATAAGCGTTATCTGACGTTCCTCCTATATCAAAGCCATTTTCAGAGGTAAATGCGATGCCAAGTTCACCCACCATATTTAACACACCGTCATTTGGCGGATCTTGCGTATACAATGCGTTGGTTTCACTATCCAAAACAAACAACATGGTCTCAGTAGCAGTCGGGATATTGTTAGTGTAAGCCGCAGCATTCACATATGGACTACCTGGATTAAGGTCCCCATCCACTTCCACTACAGTACCCTCATCAGGGTGTAGTCTTAGATTCTGTCCCGTATTGCTGACCAACCTGATTCTATCCACTGTTGGGTTAAAGTCAAAGCCAAATGAAGTTCCATCAAGGTAAGGGGATAGCGTACCCACTTCCATAAGCTCACCATTGGCGGTATTTACTGTCATTAATCTGCTTTCGGATGTAATGGCATACAATTGACCATTGGCAGGTCTGAAATCAAGGCCTACTACCGTTTCACCAGTACCAAGACCATCCAAGTCCACATAATTATCAGAAGGAGATAGTGGATTGAATCTGTACAGCCTGTTGTCCGGAGAAGTGGCAAAAGCTATAGGGTTGGTTTTGATAGCGATACCAATGATAGAATGGCTAAATTCGCCTACATTCTGTGCCGCACCCGTGGTAAGGTTGATCGTATAGAGATTGTTTCGCTGCTCATTGTAAACCACTGCCAATGCTGCGGAATTGTCGGGACTGATGTCAAAGTTACCAGTACCGTTAAAATCTACGCCTAAGTCGCCGATTTCTCTGAGTCCTCCGTCATTAGGCGGGTCCTGGACATATAGTTTATTGGTGCTAAAATCAATGTCAAATAATTCTGTTGACTCTGCTCCAGCCATGCTGTTGGTATAGGCTACAGCTCCGATCATAGGGTTATCACCCCCTGATATGGCCCCATCTTCAGCTACAACAGTCCCAAGTTCAGGGTGAAGTCTGAGATTTTGGCCAGAATTGGTCACCACTCTGATTCTATCCACCGTCGGGTTGAAGTCAAGGGAGGCGTTTTCACCTTCCAATGCAGGTGAGAAAGGTCCGTCACCAAGGGCGGTAGCCTCTCCGCTGTTTTCATTGATGATATAAAGTCTACTGGAAGACCCCAAGCCGTAAAGTTGGCCTGTCGCAGGTCTGTAGTCAATGCTGACAATCTCATCTCCATCTTCAAGCCCGGTAATGGATACCGTATTTAAAGGACTCGAAAGATCACGTGCCTGGAACCATACCAGCTGATTGTCGCTGGAAAGAGCCGTAAACGCAATTTCCGGGGCATCACCCGGCATTGCCGTATCATTGTCATGATCCCCATCCATTCCCGGAGGGGAATCGATCTCATCTGTACAGCTCCAAAGTACTGCTCCGCAGACTAGGGCCATTAAAGCATTGTAATTAAATGGTTTTTTCATAATAAGTGGTTTAGTTAGATTAAATAATAGTTAAGATATTTATAAATAAAATTTTAGCAATAGGTTTCACAACAGCTTGTTGAACAACTATGTTTACTAAAATATCATATAATTTTAATTAATTATCCGTAATGATGTCGGTATCCTTTTTTCCTTTGATTGATAGGTTGTCAGACCGGAGACCGGAGACCGAAGACGGGAGACTGTGGCTAGAAAACCGTTTTTTCAAAGGGGACGCCCCATCGCAGGCATCCCTTTGAAAAAATCAACCACCTCAACCGAATAAAGAATAATAAATAAATTATGATGTTAAGTCGTTTGGGAGATATACGAGGCAAGAGGTGGAACTGGATCTACTTGATCCAAAAAAATTTAATAAATTTTGATAAGAAGATTGTATAGCGGTATATAATAGCATTATATATAGGATAATAGAATCAAAAAAATTATGTTAGCCTTATTTAAACTACCTCACCCAAGACTACCAGTTTCTCAAGCGTAGGAGTTTCACTTCCACCTTTCGGCTCTATGGTGATGGCAAAAGCACCTGCTGCGGTCACGGCATCCATTTGTTGAAGCAATCCAATCTGTGTGGCATTAATCAAACCTATACCCACAGGCCCATCTTCTCCAATAGCCCAAAGTTGATAGTCTTGGTCAGGATCCAACACGCCGAGATTTCGGACGGAAGCTAAGACACGTGCTTCACTTCTATCCCAGAAGATATCCACTTGGGCATCCTGTTGGATTTCGAAGGCATCCCCTTCCAGTGGTATACGGTCAAAATCTCCCGCTAAAAACTCTTCCATCTGTTCATATCTGGCCCGGTTGATTTCTACTTCCTCTGCCAGCACAGACCTCTCCAAAACCAAGACCCTGTACTCTTCCTGAGTAGCATAGTATCTGTTGGCAAAATAAATGGCAAAAACGGAAGCGAGCACAGCCGCCAAGCCAGCAGCAATAGCAAAACTTTTCCACCGGGAGGTTTCCTTGTCTTGAGGGGTATCTAAGGTCTTCATCGAACCTTTGGGAGATTCAAATCCCAAATCTTTATAAATCTTCTGCTTGGTAAGCTGTGAAGGCTCAACACCGGTTTTATTATCAAAAGCAAACATAGCAGACTCCAGCTGCCGGAGCTCCTCTTTAATCTCTGGATATTGCGCAGCCATGTTCTCCACTTCCCGGCGCTCCATTTCTGAAAGCTCACCCAAGAGGTAAAGTTCAAGTATGCCTGACGATATGTAGCCTTTAATATCCACTATATTTTCTCCATTTTTTTCTTTAGCACAGCAAAGGAAGCCCTCACTCTAGACTTTACGGTACCAAGAGGTATGTTGAACTCTTCGGCAATTTCGCTATGGGAATAGCCCTTAAAATAAATGCAGTCTATTATAAATCTCTGGTCATCGCTGAGTTCTGTAATAAGCTCTCTCACACCGATTCCCTCCACATAATCACTGGTATCCGATTGCCCCTCAAGGGCTGATATATGATCGTCGATATTGTTGGTTTGCCCAGTCTTAGAAAAATCTTTGGACCTTGTTTTATCAATGGCGGCATTTCGGCAAACGTTGGCCATCCATGTGTATAGAGATCCCTTATCCTCCTGGTAGGTATGGATCTTTCCCACTATTTTGACAAAAGCATCATGAAACACCTCCTCAGCAAGATCCCTATCCAGGATTATTCTAGACACCACAGCAAAAAGAGCCCTGGAATATTTCTCATAGAGATAGTCCACGGCAGCCTTGTTACGTGCTTTGAGTCCCGAGATGATTTGCTTTTCCTGCAATTAGTTGAATTTAAAAAGTACTTTCCTTAAAAGCAATATCTCCACAAATTGTTCAACCATGTAACTGTAAACCATTATAATTTTCTTCTCGAGACCTTATAATCCTCAAAAAACGAAATGCTGATTCTCTACCAAAACCCTAATCTTATTACAAATAAAATAATTTTAAATATTTTACATTAAAAACTTGACAACAAAAACATTATTTCATTACCTTTATCGTATTGAAAGTTCAATATCACACTGTAGGGTGTTGGAACTGGCAGACAAGCCCTCCTGTCTCGGGGGTAGGGAGGTCGTCTTAGATGATAGGATAAAGCAGACTTAGAGCTCAAGTCATGCCTAACAGCCCTGTGGAGGTTCGAATCCTTCTCCTACAGCTAGGTTATTTTGGGTTTATTGTTAATGCAAAAAGCTACGCGGTGTTTACTGCGTAGCTTTTTTTTTTTTGTCAATGGCTTGGTTTAACCAACTCCATATTTTGACTCCAACATTTGCATAGTAGTCAACATCAATTTTTTCAAAACCTCCACATTTATGTCTGACAGCTTTTTGATGTAGATACAAGACTTACCCATTTTGTACTTCCCTAGATTTTTGAGCAACTCATTTTGTTGCTCCCCTCCCATATATACATATAAAGAGATGGCAGCTTTTCGTGGGGAAAAAGCCACTAGAGGCCAATCTCCCTCTTGTCTACTTCGGTCGGATTTGTAGTGATATTTACCAAACCCTATAATAGAGGGGCCCCACATTTTGGGTTCAAAGCCCGAGCATTCGCTCATGACTTGGATCAGGTCATAACTGTCGCGCTTCTTTTGCTCAGTATTCGCAAAAGTTTCTATAAATTCCAGCACATCTGCATCTGTTTGCTTGGTTTTGATCTCAGCCATTCTTTAGTGTTTTAGATTAAATATACATAAAGTTATAGTGTCAGTGGATCAGAACCCTAAAAACCCGTGTAAGCATAGGCAATTCATGTTAAACACATTTTGAGAAAGTGGTCCAAAATAAGCTAAAATGTTAAGCAGATAAAAATATAAATATAACTATTTTAACTTAAAATTGAATCTATTTATTTTTGTAAGTCTGCTAGGTGTGACTACCAAAAGCATTTCGGTTAGATCTGGCATATTTAGATCATCAGAATTAAATGAGATTGGAACAAAGCGTCAATATTTTCGATCAAAAATTACTTTACGACCATGCACCCTGTGGCTACATGGTTTGTAATTTCAATAGGCAGATCAAGTCGGTAAACGAAACCTTTGCCAACTGGCTGCACAGGCCTAAAGACTTTATACAGGGGCTCTTTTTAGATGATTTGGTGGATCGGGCTGCACAGGTGTTTTTGACCAACCACTATCTTCCCCTTTTAAAAGCCCAAGGCAGCATCAAAGAAGCCTATCTTTGTTTTACCGCCAATGGTATAGGCACAGAGTGTAGTATTAGCGGACAAGTTATTCAAGATTTCACCACTGGAGAACACCTCTATTTTTTCAGCTTACTGGATCAAACCGCTCCCGTAAATATAAAAAAGGGGTTTGATTTTGAGATGGAGGGATTAAGTATTTTCAATGGAACCTTAAGCAAAAAACTTGAGGAGTTTGAAAAGTTTGTCTTTAGTCAGGAAGTCGGGTTACATCCAAGGATCGCGGAGTTGGAGGAAGAAATAGAATTGCTGCATCGTGAAGCACTTTTCCGCAATGAGGGGCAATACCTGGCTAACAAAATCAAGAACTTAAGCAGAGTTTCCAACAGGATGATTCAGGATTTTTCAACATACTACCACTTGGACACTGCACCAAGAATGGAGAAAATAAGCTTGCAGGAATTGGTTCATAAGGTGGTTAGAGATATGAATTCAAAGCTCGAAATGCATCAAGCCACCGTGAATGTTGCCGAACTCCCTACCGTGTACGGCAACCGGAAGCAATTGCACTTACTTTTCTACCATTTACTCAGTAACACGATGAAATTCAGGTCTGCTGCCGTTCCTGTGGTTAAGATATTTGCTCAAAAGTCGGACCATGGAATGACACTGATCAATGTGATGGACAACGGCAAGGGCATTGAAAAAACTGAGGCCGACAAAATTTTTGAATTCATGTTTCAGGTGGACAATTCCGGCACCTTGGGGGCTGGGCTTGGCATGACCATTTGCAAAAAAATCGTGGAAATCCACCAAGGTAAGATTGGGGTAAATACACGTTATGGCAATGGAAGCAGCTTTTATTTTACCTTACCTGAGACAGCAATGGATTACAGCTCCTCCAAACAACACATACGGTCTTAAATCCCTCATCCGCTTTCCAAATCCCCAGTACTTGCCTGGCTTTCATGAAAGGTGTTGAATTGGGGGCGTACTTTTTTCTCCAATTGGTCAAGACGCTTGTAAAGCATCCACTTGAACAAGAAGATTGTTTTAAGTTTAGCAAAAACCTTGTAACGAAAACCAATGGGATAGGTACCGCGTAGATCCATCAACAGCCAATCATCAAGCAGCGTCGGTTTAATATCTTGATTTTCAAGTTCGAATTTCAGCCTATATCCTTTCTCGATATTAGCCTGTCCGGGACGACAAGTGATTTCGTACTCTATGGGTACCTGACTGGGGTTAATTACGGCATGGGGTATTGACTTTTCAACCAAGAAAGAATCTCCACTCTTCAAAAAAGTCCTTTCCCCTCCCTTAAGTTTGATGCATACCGTTCCATCTGTAGCTTTTACTTCCTGGGTGTAACTTTTGTGAAAGTGTAGTGGGTTGTCTGAGTTGGGGTACAGTTTCACTCTCATTTTAGTGTACTCCCCTAGTGTCTCTCCTGATGTTTTCAGAAAAGTTATAGAGTGACCTTCTTTATGATTGATAACATTGCCCATACTATTTTCAACCTCAGCATAAACTATACCCAAAACTGATTAAAAATGCAATAAATGATATATGCACACCTGTTTTCCGAAAAACCTCATTCATCTACCGGTAAAAACAGTTTGGCTATCCACGAAACAAACGGGGTTTCCAAAGGGATCATTGGCATAAAACATCCTTTCTCCCCACGGCATAATTTCTATATTTTCATCTACATATTTTACGTTCAGATCATTTAAAAACTTTTGATGCACGAGCTCTATCTGATCCGTGCAGATGTAGATGTATTGATTTTCATGAAAAGACCATGGTTTTTCCACCCCATCACCATCCGCAATGGGGTCATACAAGGCCAGTATTGTCCCTTCCAGGTCAAAATAATGTCTGCCTTGAGACACCCTTTCTCCCTGCTGGTCGAAAACCCCAGTATAAAACTCGGTTGCTTTTTCAATATCATTGACAGGAAATATAATTCTATACAGTTTCATCTTAGCTTTATTTATAATTTCATGGCAAATCTACAAAGACAGGGCATGACATTCCTCTAATTCCTCATCCTGCTTCGGATATTTATTTCAAAAAACGTAAATTACAGAAAGCTTAACCTTATTTTGATATGATCACTACACCGGAACATGACGAGCGTATGGCAAAAATGACATTTGCCTCCGTGTACCCGCATTATCTTACCAAAGTGGAAAAGAAAGGCAGGTCAAAGGAAGAGCTCCACCAGGTAATTGAGTGGCTGACTGGCTTTGATGACAAAAAGCTGCAGGACCTCATCGATGAGAAAGCTACATTTGAGACTTTCTTCCAACAAGCCAGACTCCACCCCAATGCCAGCCTTATCACTGGTGTGATCTGTGGCTACAGAATTGAGGACATCGAAACTCCCCTTACCCGACAGGTAAGGTATCTCGACAAACTGGTGGATGAGCTGGCCAAAGGAAGGAAAATGGAGAAAATCATACGTGGCCAATAAGGACAATTTTATTATGCTTTTTATCTGGCCCCGCCTCCACCGGCCGACACGCCTCCTCCACCGCCAAAAGATGCTCCACCACCTGTTCCGCCTCCCGAACTCATGGGACTTATGGACAAATTGCTCACCATATTGGAAATGGTTTTGGAAGATGGGGCCGATCCATTGTTAAAAAGTACCACATACCAGAAAAGGTAGTGGGAATAATTTCCATTTGGAACATTCGTGAGCAGCTTATCAATATTACTTTTGGTCAACCCCAGGGTGGTCCCATAAATTAAATGCTCATTCAGAAGCTCATAATCCAACTTCTCATCACTTTTCCTCCTCAAGGCTGATTTGAGATATTTCCGATAGCTCAGCCACCTGAAATATTCCTGCTGATACTTAGGTTGTCTCCTAGGAAGGCGGATGCACAACACTATCAAAATTACCAGCAAGGGCACCAAGAGGAGAGACCATTCTTTAATAAAAGCCAATCCCAAGGCAAACGTGCAAAACATGAAAATTGACAGCCCAACCATCCAATACATTCCAATGATACTTCTGGCATTCCAAATATCCAAGCCTTTGCCCTCCTCCGCAACTGCTTTGTTAAACTTTGCCATGAAGGAAGCCCAATTGTGTTTGGCCTTTTGCATCTCGTAAAAGCTGACTTCATTGGCACCTTTGGAAATCTTTGTGAAAATTTGATGGATGACTAAGTGTTCAAAAGGATACAGTGTATTTTCATCACCTTTGAACCTTTCCCGGTCCAATATCCAAAACAGTTTTTTATTGCTGTTTTTCCCATCTTCATTTCTGTCTTCCAACCTTAACATTTTTTTATACGCAAGTTGATAAAGCACTGCAGTCAATTCCCTGCCGATTAGGTACCCATATAGCAGGTAGTTAACAAAGGCCGGGTGAAGATTGGAAGGAGGCCGGTTTTCTATGGATTGGCTAGACTCCGCTTTAGGGTACTCTGGGCGGAATTTTCGGTATATAAAAAGGGCAAACCCAAATCCTACAAGAAATAGACCCATCGCGATAAATGGGGCTTTTGCATATATATCAGCAAAAAAGGCTTCCCTTTCCTTAGCGGCCAGCCTTTTTGCGTTAGCCTCCTCGGCCCATTTCTGCTCTTCAGTCTTAATGTCAACAGCCACCATACCGGATCGCTGGGGAACTTCCTCAAACCAAGCTTCAGGGTAAAGAACCCGAACCTCAAGCATGTCCTTTTTCGTCAAAAAATTGCTTTCAAGTTTGATGGCATCATCATCCTGCATTTCTGAAAAGGCCTGCGCAGGGCCATGGAGCCAGTGCAGCACCTCTCCTTCTTCATCACCTTTACCTTTAAACCGAATAGTGACCGATACGTTCTCCTGCCGCACATCCCATTGGCTATCTATGAATTTATAGTAAAGCACCGCTACATCTTCATACCTCTCGACCAGCCCATTGACGGTATAGGCGATGGTAAACTCCCTAATTTCGTCCCGTGCATCAAAGGCCCAGCCCAACTCCTGGTGATTTTTCTTGTCCAATAGCACCGCAAATCCTTCTTCCTCCTCTCCTGAGAATGGAAATTGCACCTCGCCTTCCATGACCTCAAAATCCGCAAAGGTGACGTTTTCCTGATGGGGAAAATTCCTGAACGCGTAAGAAAACTTGCCCTTAAAATTGTAAGCCCGCTTTTCTACCACCTGAACCTCACCATCCGGAAAAACAACAGCCTCGATTCTAACATGGTCGATTTTATAGCTTTTTTTCGCATGAACTTTTGCTATTGACAGGCAGGTCAAAAGCAACATAAACACTGTTATTCTACGCATCATAATTTAAATATAACTCATTCAATGATATAAAGTATAATCGTAAATAGTCCTGCACCCATAAAAAAAGGCCCGATTCTGGGCCTTTTTCTTATTCTTATTTATTTATCTGTAATTCCGCAATCGCACCGACATGAGGGAAAATTACCAATATTTTGGTCTGATGCTAGAATTGCCGGCATCTTCGGTCTTCGGTCTTCCGTCCTGCCATCATCACAAAAATCACATATCTAATGACTTATCACGCTTTTTTATGACAGCTCCTATAATCAAAGAAAGAACGGCGGAAATGATGATAAGCACACCAAAGCTTTTAATTACCCCCATGACACTGTAATTATCATATAAGCCATTTCTCATTTCATCCATCTGATCACCGCTCATAGCTCCCGCGGCACCAAAGCGCTCCATCATGGCAAGGGCATTTTCAAACTGCACATCGCCAAGCGCTACAGGCAGGTTGGGGTCTACCACATTGAAGAGCAACAAACTTCCAATAGAGGCAATAAGAGAACTCATTACCAAAGCAATGAAAGAAAACTGAAACGCTTTTCCAAAGCTAATGAACCCTCCAATTTCTTTCCGATAATCAAACCCAAAATAGATTACCACACCGATCATCAAGGCCATGCTCACCAACCCCATCCAACTGGCTGCAAGTAGGGTATAATCTACGAAATATAGCAAGAAGGTGAGCGATGTGCTGATCAAACCTAAAATAACGCCTGCTCTAATAGCCGACTGAGAAAGTGAAGAAGTCTCTTCCAATTCATTTACTGTCTTTATCTGTTCCATTGTGTAAAAGTTTTAAAACATGTTAAATAAATAAAACTTTTGTTTTTAATGCAACATTTAGGAGAATAAAAAAAAGACGGAAGACCGGAGACGGGAGATGGAAAATAGGTCATGAGAGCCTACCGTTTTCCTCTTACCTCTTTATCAACCAACCTTGCTTTCCGAATAAATATCGTAAGCTGCAATCAATGACTGCCTTTCGGGTGAGCTGCCATATTTCGGATAACTTTGAAGTTCCTCCCTACTTTCTACATAGACAGGAATGTATCTTGCCTCCAGCTCATCCCACACGATCAGCAAATAGCTATAGGGCATCGGGCTGTTACGCCCTTCCTCGAGCCAGTTTTCGAAATCTGATTCAGAAAGGGGTTTTGGATAGTCGGGGCTGTCGAACATTTTGTTTTTAGTTGGGTAAAAGTTTGGGTACCACGTACAAAGAGTACCAGGCACCAAGTATTTGTGGCGAACCCACACGGCAGCAGCCTCTATACATGGGCAACATACGCTCTCTTTTAGGCCGCAGGCCTAAATCAATAGGATTATATCCTAGCCTAAAGACTAAAATCAAACCCCAATTGCCGGTATACTTGGTACGTGGTACTTGGTACCAAGCACACCAAGTACCACGATAATTTACTCAATACCTAGTACTTAGTACATGATACCTAGTACATAGTACATAGTACATAGTACCTATTACATTAATACCCCAAAGTCTTCAACATCGAATCGCTAGTCTGCTCCTCAGCGAAAAGCTCATGGGTAATATTGCCATTTTCATCTCGCTGAATCAGCACATGTTTCGGAGCCGGGATTAGGCAATGCTGGATTCCACCGTAGCCACCCAGGGATTCCTGATAAGCACCGGTGTGGAAGAAACCTATGTATTGCTTACGGCCCTGCTCGATTTTGGGCAGGTAGATATTGAACTGGTGGGCTTCACTATTATAATAGTCCATACTGTCACAGGTTAACCCACCAAGCGAGATATTGTGGTATTCCTCATCCCAGTTATTCACTGCCAACATGATATATTTTTGGTCAAGTCCCCAACTATCGGGCAGCTGCGTGATGAATGATCCATCAATCATATACCATAACTCCTTGTCGTTCTGCAGCTTTTCATCCAATATGGAATAAAGAACCGCACCGCTCTCCCCTACTGTGTAGCTACCAAACTCGGTAAAAATATTTGGTTCAACCGTGTTGTTTTTAGCACACATCCATTTAATATTTTTCACAATCTGATCTGCCATATATTGGTAATCATAGTCGAAAAACACATTGGTCTTGATTGGAAAACCACCCCCAATATCCATGGTATCGAGTTCTGGTGCCACTTTTCTTAAGTCCACATATTTCTGGATAAATCGCGTCAATTCCGACCAGTAATAAGCCGTATCCTTGATACCTGAGTTGATGAAGAAGTGAAGCATCTTTAGGCTTACGTTCGGGTTGCCCTTAATTTTTTCTTCATACAGCTTGATGATATCCGCATACCTAACGCCCAATCGGGAAGTATAAAAACCAAATTTAGGTTCCTCATCGGAAGCGATCCTGATCCCCACCTTAAATGGCACCTTGACATGCTCCAAGTAGTAATCAATCTCCGTCAGGTTATCCAAGACCGGAATACAGTTTACAAATCCGTCATTGAGCAGTCCGGTGATCAATTCACGGTAAAGCTGTCTTTTGAATCCATTACATACAATGAAGGTTTCTTTTGTGATTTTCCCTCTTTCAAACAGGTTGCGAATGATCGGAATATCAAAGGATGAGGAGGTTTCGATATGAATATCATTTTTAAGCGCCTCATCCATCACAAAGCTAAAGTGGGAAGACTTTGTGCAATAACAATACGTATAGGTTCCCTGATAGTCGTGGGCCTTGATCGCATTGTTAAAAATTGTCTTGGCGTTCTGTATGTTTTCGCTGATTTTCGGCAGGTAGGTGAGCTTGAGGGGCGTTCCATATTCCTCGATGATGTCCATCAGGTTTACACCATTGAAGAATAGCTTGTTGTCCTCTACTTTAAATTCCTTGGTGGGAAAATCGAAGGTTTGTTGGATGAGGTCTTTGTATTTGTTCATTATCAGTGTTTATGATTTGAAAGTTTGGACGGGATTGAAAGCCTTTAGGCCCACAAATACCATACAGAAATTATCCAACTGACCAGCATCTAAACTTATCCGGCCAATCGGGGCACAAAATAAATAAAAAAGAAAGCAGATCGGTTATCATTTGGGCAAAATAATATAGGTCCACTGACCACGGCTGACAACCGACTGTGATCAGTGGACTAATCTCACAACTCCAACACCTTACCCGATTGGAAACACTTATGTTCCCCTTTGGCCACATAGCCCAGTTGATTGGTAAGCATGAGCGTATCCCCAATCAGGAAGTCTTCTGTATTGGTATGATGGTGGCCATAAATCCAATAATTGGGGCCATGGGTCTGGATCCAAGGAAACAGTTCGGTTGCAAATCCTTCGTTGAGGATATTGGTCTTATATTTCTCAGGGTAATGGATAAAGGTGGGCACATGGTGGGTCACCACTATTATTTTTTCCTTAAAGCCATCTGGAATTTCCTTTTTGATGAAATTTAAAGAATTGATATGCAACTGGTTGAAATCCTCCACACTGAAAGGCTTCCCGTTAAGTTTAATTGTCTGAAAATCCATCAAACCTTGCTGAAGAAAAAAGGCATTTTGAGGTTTTATGGCTGACCACATGGTCGAAAAAATCAATTTGACATTGCCTTTGCCGATTACCCGGTTATTGATCAAATGGATATTGGAACGGATCTGCTCATGTAGCTGCCCGCTACGATGAGAAAGATCATTATGATAATATTCGTGGTTACCAGGAAGCCAGTAGACCTGCTCAAAATTATCCGACAGGTAATCAAAAAAATCCGTGTGCCTATCCATAATCCGAAAAGGCACCAAGTCGCCGGCTATTATTAGATATTCGGCGAGTGGCTTGATGGGGTTTTGTTTAAGATGTTCTCTATTTTCCGGAAATTCCAAATGTAAATCAGACAGATATTGGACCCGCATAAGAATAGGTGGTTTCAATTAAGGTTAAACATCAGTTTTCCACCCTTATAACTCAAATGGGAAAAAGATAGTTCTAGGTCATGATTACATATGCATTTCCTAACTATTTTAGTTAATTTTGCACTTATATTCCACCCTGTGGGATAGGATTTGAATTTAAACCCATTTATATGCGTAACATTAAATTAGTTGAGGTAAGATCGGAGATCGCAGCAGGAACCAGAGGCGCAAGTCTCGGAATTGATGCCTTGAAAATCGCCAGCCTAGACAAGCATTCTAATTTTTTCACCCAGTTTGACCCCATCAATGTTCCAGACGCCAATAATTATCTCTGGAAAAACAACAAGTTTCCTCACGCAAGGTATATCGATGGGGTTCATGAAGTTTTGAACAACGTATATAAAACCATCAAGTCCTTAAGGGCTGAAAAGAAATTCCCAATAGTATTGGCTGGAGACCACTCCACAGCAGCGGGCACAATCATGGGAATCAAGGCTGCCGAACCTGAAAAACGCCTGGGCGTAATCTGGATTGACGCCCACGCCGACATGCATACCCCCTACACTACTCCATCGGGCAACATGCACGGCATGCCGCTGGCCATGTGCATGGGCATTGACAATCTGGATTGCAAAGTGAATGACCCTTCCGAGGAGACAATCGCTTACTGGGAAAAAATCAAAAGCATCGGAGGATCTGAACCTAAAATCGCCCCTGAAGATATTGTCTTCATTTCCGTGAGAGATACCGAGGAGCCTGAAAACTACCTGATCAAGAAACACCATATCTTAAATATTAAGACGGATGAGGTAAAAAAATTGGGGATAAAAGAAACTGCCAAAAAGGCCTTGGAACGTCTGAAGGACTGTGACCAGATCTACATTTCCTTTGATGTGGATTCTATGGACAGCTCAATTTCCGTTGGTACCGGCACACCTGTTCCCAATGGCATCAATGTTGAGGAGGCCATTTCCTTAAATGTAGAGCTTATTAAAGATAAGCGCGTATGCTGTTGGGAAATCGTAGAGGTAAACCCAACCCTGGATTCTGAAAACCTGATGGCTGAGAATGCATTTGATGTATTGGAAGCCACTACCAAATCACTAGAGAAAAACTTTTAATTTTTTATAGCTATAATCACCGCACCGAAAGCGGAATTAATCACCATGACAATTCAAGAACAGATTTTACAAGACATTTCCCTTGCCTTCAAGGCATTGTTTGACCACCAAGTAGAACCTTCCACCCTATCACTGCAGCCTACCCGAAAGGAATTTGAAGGCACATACACTTTTGTGATGTTCCCTTTCTTGAAAGTGACCAAAACAAATCCTGAACAGGCGGGCACCATGATTGGCCAATACTTGAAAGAAAACAGCACTGCTGTGAAAAATTTCAATGTGGTAAAGGGTTTCTTGAACTTGGTGGTAGAGGAAAATCTGTGGGTGGATGTGTTCCAAAAACTTTACACCAAGGAAAAAATCGGGCAGCTTCCCTCCAATGGTCAGAAGGTGATGGTGGAATACAGCAGCCCTAATACCAACAAACCCCTTCATTTGGGGCATTTGAGAAATAACTTTCTAGGCTTTTCCATTTCGGAAATCCTTGCTGCCAATGGCTATGAGGTGATCAAGGCCAACTTGGTAAATGACCGAGGGATCCACATTTGCAAGTCAATGGTGGCCTATAAGCATCTTGCCAATGGGGAGACCCCTGATTCGGCTGGAATCAAAGGGGACCACTTGGCGGGTAAATACTATGTGGCCTTTGACCAAGAATATAAAAGACAGGTAGCTGAACTCAAAGAAAGCGGCCAATCAGAGGATATGGCCAAAAGCATGGCGCCTTGGATGATGGAGGCTCAGGAAATGCTTCGCAAGTGGGAAGCGGGAGATAAAGAAACCGTGGACCTATGGAAGCAGATGAACCAGTGGGTTTACCAGGGCTTCAATGAAACCTACAAGCGTATGGGTGTGCTATTCGACAAGTTTTACTACGAATCCGACACCTACCTATTGGGTAAAGACATTGTAGAAGAAGGTTTGAAGAAGGGTGTTTTCTATAAAAAAGAAAACGGAAGCGTTTGGGTAGACCTGACCGATGAAGGACTTGATGAAAAACTTGTTCTTCGAGGAGATGGCACATCAGTATACATTACCCAAGATATGGGTACGGCCGATTTGAAATACAAGGATTTCACGCTTGACAAATCGGTATATGTGGTGGGCAATGAGCAAGATTATCATTTTGATGTCTTGTTCAAAATCATGAGAAAGCTGGGCAGACCTTACGGTGATGGCTTGTATCACCTATCTTACGGCATGGTGGATCTTCCTACTGGCAAAATGAAATCGAGAGAGGGCACTGTGGTGGATGCGGATGATTTGATGCAGGAAATGATTGACACGGCTGAAAGCCATACCAAGGAGCTTGGCAAAATCGACGGATTCTCCGATGAACAGGCCAAAGAGCTGTATGAAATCCTTGGAATGGGTGCTTTGAAATACTTCTTGTTAAAGGTAGATCCCAAAAAGCGCATGCTGTTCAACCCTCAGGAATCGATAGAGTTCCAGGGAAACACAGGGCCATTCATCCAGTACAGCCATGCAAGGATTTCCGCCATTTTGAGAAAAGCTGACCAAATCGGGGTGGATTTCAAAACTGCAGACTTCACCCAATTGGAAAAAATTGAGACTTCTGAGCAGGATTTGATTATTTTACTCAACGATTTTGAGAAGAAAATCAGACAGGCTGGAGAAGATCTAGCACCATCTATCATTGCCCAGTACATGTTTGATTTGGCTAAGGAATATAACCGTTTTTATGCCGAATTGCCTATCTTTAATGAGGCAGATGCACTGGTTCAGTCTTTCAGAGTAGCACTTTCCAACCAAGTGGCCAAAACACTTAAAGCCGGAATGAAGTTGTTGGGTGTGAGGGTACCGGATCGGATGTAAAAAGCTGTACTAAGTACTATGTACTAAGCAGACTGCTCATAGTATGGTATACTTACGAGAATGGATCTTGATTAATATATGAACAAATTACTTATCCTATTCGCTCTTTTGGCCTTTGGCTGTCAGGGGAATACCTCCACCGCAGAGGACACTGCGGAAACGGTGGAAGCATCGGTGGTCAGTTTAGATGATATGATTATGGCAAAAGAATTTCATGATTTCAAATTGAACGACATTGATGGCAACGAGGTAAATTTTGCCGATTTTAAAGGCAAAAAAGTACTGCTTGTGAATGTTGCATCCAAGTGTGGTTATACCCCTCAATATGCCGAATTACAGGAGCTTCATGAGAAGCATGGGGATGAACTACTTGTTTTAGGATTCCCAGCCAATAACTTCGGAGGTCAGGAACCAGGCACGGAAGAGGATATCAAGGCGTTTTGTACTGAAAACTACGGTGTTACTTTCCCAATGTTCGAAAAGGTGTCAGTAAAAGGTGTTGACAAACATCCGCTTTATAGATGGCTTTCCGACAAGGACATGAATGGTTGGAATGATAAAGAGCCATCCTGGAATTTCTGCAAGTACCTTGTCGACGAGAATGGCGAATTGATCGAATTCTATCCAAGCTCCGTAAGCCCAATGGACAAGGAAATCACCAAGCATTTGGACGCATAATTGCGAAATAAGAACAACAATAAAACCTGCCGGGTCTTGTAAAATCATAGATCTGGCAGGTTTATCTATATCATCAAAAACCTGTATGGTCTAGTTTGTAACAATGGACTTAGCAGGTTTTAGTCTTAATCTACAGTGGAAGTAAAATTAACCAATAAGAGAGAGGCTTGGCTACACGCACTCAGGCTTAGAACCCTACCTTTAGCGCTATCCAGCATCTTAATGGCCAGTTTTCTGGCTTATTTTTATGGTATCTACAGGTGGGAAGTATTTGTGATGGCGGCCCTTACCACTACCCTACTTCAAATTTTATCCAATCTGGCCAATGACTACGGGGACTCCGTCCACGGAGCTGACAGTACCGACCGGGAAGGTCCAATTAGAGCCGTCCAATCGGGAATCATCCCCTTGGCTGAAATGAAGGTTGCCATGTATTTATTTGCTATGCTTTCTTTTTTAAGTGGGCTTTTGCTCCTTTACGTTGCCTTGGCGAGTTGGCTACTGATAGCAGCCTTTGTAGGTCTTGGCCTACTGGCCATTTTTGCGGCTGTCACTTATACTTCTGGCTCCAATCCCTATGGCTATATCGGACTAGGCGACATTTCGGTTTTCCTATTTTTCGGATTGACAGGCGTATTGGGCACCTATTATCTCCATTCGCTTAATATCCACCTGCCAATACTTTTTCCGGCTATTT
Source organism: Litoribacter ruber (assembly GCF_018500185.1). Classification (GTDB taxonomy): domain Bacteria; phylum Bacteroidota; class Bacteroidia; order Cytophagales; family Cyclobacteriaceae; genus Litoribacter; species Litoribacter ruber. The sequence continues at coordinate 237,359 of NZ_JAHBGI010000003.1, forward strand.
CACTCGGGCTATTTAGCACGGCCGTATTGAATATCAACAACATCCGGGATATCAAAAGCGATAAGCAGGCTGGGAAAAAATCCATTCCTGTAAGAATTGGCCGTGAGGCAGCAGTGCGGTATAATTGGATGCTGATAATTGGGGGAAATGTGAGTTTGATACTGTACGTTTTTCTTGAAAATGCCTGGGGCGGGTTAGCCGCATTGGTGATTTTGCCATTTATGCTAAAGGTGGGCAGCGGGGTGAGTAGGGAAACTAGCGCTGAGAAAGTGGATCCTTACTTGAAAAAAATGGCGATTTCTACCTTACTTTGGGTTTTGGCATTTGGAGTTGGGGTAAATTTGGTAGAATTATTGTAAATTAAGGCTGTAACACTAAACACAACCTAATGAAAACGATTCTAGTACCCTACGATTTTTCGCAAGAGGCAATCAACGCTTTTGAATTAGCCAAAGAGCTTGCCACCAAAGCCAACTGTAAGCTCAAATTACTTCACATAGTGGAACTTCCCACCACCCAGAGTTTCAACACGATGGGGGAAGTAAATATGGGTGACAATGAGCTCAATAACGTTTTCATGATTGAGCTGGTAGAAAAACGCAAAAAGCAGATAGCAGAAATTGAGGCCCTGCATAAAAATTCCCCATTTGAATTTTCAACCCGCTTGATGTTTGGAAACCCCTATGCCGGGATCAGCAATGAGGTCACCGAGGTTAAGGCAGATTTGATCATCATGGGATCCAAAGGCTCGAGCGGTATTGAGGAACTCTTGATTGGCAGCAATACGGAAAAAGTGGTGAGGCATTCAAAATGCCCAGTGATCACAGTAAAGAACCCTGTCAAGGCAGAAGAAATTAAGAAAATTGTTTTCGCAAGTGATTTCAACGATGAGGAGGATTCCGATATCATCACAGAGCTTAAGGATCTCCAGACTATTCTAGGAGCAGAGATCTGTATGGTTAAGGTAAACACCCCTAGTCTGTTTGAAAACAGCAGGGATTCGAAAAGCAGGATCAAAAAATTCGTGGAAAAGCTGGGGATTTCCAATGTTCAAGTGGAAATATACAACAGCTCTTCTGAAGAAGAAGGCATCATTGAGTATGCAGACGATATCGACGCTAATATGATCGCCATGGCCACACATGGCCGGACAGGCTTTATGCATCTGATCTCCGGCAGCATCGCCGAAGACGTAGTCAACCACGCCAGAAGACCTGTATGGACGATGAGGAAAAGGAAATAAAACATAGAAAATAGTACTTAGATACCTAGTACATGGATTATGGGTAAGAAAAAAAAGAACGATTGGAAAGACAGAGGAGGCATGGTGTACAGCACCAATGAGGACTTTGAGTTTGACCATGGTGGTGATGAGGAAGAAGAAACCTTACCTCCCCAACAGCAGAACCTCAAGGTAATGCTGGACAAGAAATCTCGAGGCGGCAAGCAGGTGAGTTTGGTGGCTGGATTTGTGGGTTCTGAAGATGACCTCAAGGATTTGGGCAAAATGCTTAAAAACAAATGCGGTGTAGGCGGGAGCGTAAAAGACGGTGAGATCTTGATCCAAGGAGACCATCGGGACAAAATCCTTCAGGTCTTGCAGGACGCGGGATATAAGGCCAAAAAATCTGGAGGCTAGGTTGGTTTATGGTTTATGGTTTATTTTTCCGCTGCGCGGAAAGTTTATAGGGTTAAGACCGGAGACGGGAGACCGAAGACAATAGCCAGCACAGTCCTATAGTTTTAACGCCTTTTTCTAATCAGAGAAAGGCGTTTTTTTTTACTTAGTACATAGTACTTAGTACCTGGTACATGAAAAAAAAGCAACCCCAAGTGGAGTTGCCTTTTGATAGAAGAAAAGTTTACTAGTTTCAGTCTGTTCTCAAGTTAGCTGGCCAGAATCCTTCCGGTCCTGTGAGTGTAGTAGTTCCCCCATCACCCCAGGTGTTGGTCCAGTTAAAGGTTAAGTTTGTGCCGTCGTTGCTAACAAAGACGATATCATATGCATCTCCGTACTTATCCGTCCCTGTGAAGCTCAACGATCCACAAGAATCCGATAGCCTTACCGATCCACCTGGAGGTGTATCGCCATAGGCGCAGGCAAATACCCCAAAAGAAACATCCGATACCGAATATTGACCAGGAATGCCCGCCACTGGAGTGATGGTCACCTCACCGGAAACTGATGGGGCGCATCCCGCCGCAGCTGGTACCGCATTGGTAGTAGTGAAGGCAAAAGTACCGCCCAAATCAGATGGACAAACCACGTTTACGTTATACTGGAAAGGGGAATCATAGAAGAACCCCCCTGCCACATCGGAGCTTCTGTTGTTGTTGGAAAAGCGACGCCCTTGGTTGTCCACTAGCACCAATCTCATCTCAAACACATCTCCTCTATTTACATCCGCCGCAGTCATACCCAAGGCACTTAACACCTCATCTGCAGGAATGGTGAAATTAGTCCTCAAGAACCTTGTTCCATCAGCAGGAGCAAAGTCAGCTTGGGAAAGGGTTCTAACAATAGGATCCTCCTGTTCCAAAACTGGTCTATATTCCAATCCTACACCCGGTATCAGCCTTCTGTGCCTAGCACGGATTTCCACAGATTCCACTGTCCCTCCATTTTGCGCATCTACAGCCTCCAGGATCAGAGAGAAACTGGAGTTGGCCGCATCAAATACATCATTGATGTCGTCATAGGAGAATGTAATGCTGCTTCTTTCAATGGTCCGCAGATACGCCCCCGTATCAAAATCCTTATAAGGGATGTTGGGGTCAACGAAATCCACGCAAGAGGCCATCACTCCTATCAAAGCCAGCAATAACCCTTTTGTATATAATATTTTTTTCATCGTTGTTCTATTTAAGTTTAGTCAATGAAGCCATCAGGGTTATTATCCCAAAACACCTTATCTGTAAATGCACGCTGTGAGGCATTGGCATTGGTAGTCAGATAATTGTTCGGATACAGGAATGAGCGAGGGAATGTACCAAAGTTTGGCAGCAAGCCCGGCTGCATGTTATCTGGCTGACCAGTTCTTCTGTAAAGGTTATAGGCCTCCACGCCGTTTCCATATAGGGACAACCAGTACTCTCGCCCGATAACTCTCATTCTTCCTTCACCGGAAGCGGCGTCAAACTGTCCACCTACAAAATTCACGTAGTTGGTAACTGCCGTGGCGAAAGCCTCTGGAGTTTGGAAAGTCTCCACCACCTCAGCCTCATTGGTAGTCAAAGCCCATGACCTCACAAAATTCATATGTTTGGTAATGGCTGAGGTCAAGTATTCTCTTGGATCACCTGTAGTACCCAAGGTTTGAGCAGCTTCGGCCAACATGAAGTCTACGAATGCCGACAGCATGATAGGCTGGATTCCAGCACCCTGGTTACCCAATAGTGGGTTGTTCACTGGAGAGGCAGAGTTGTTGTCATATCTACCACCCGCTGGGTAGAGTCCCCAAACAGTTCTTTCCAAGTTATCCGGTGGAATACCCTCAGGATTCAAGTGGTCTCTACCCCAATAGCCTCTGTTGCCAGGAAGGCAGAAAGGAAAGCCTCCAACCAAATAGTGTGCTGGTGGCAATTCGCTGATACATCTTAATTTATCGGGGTCAGTAGGGTTTGCCGTTACCTGACGATACAAATAGTATCTTACTCGAGGGTCATTGAAACCCTTAAAGCCTTCCTCAGTCAAGTGCCACATGTACCAAGTGGATTGATAATCGTTACCACCTGATGTATAATCAGTAGCAAATCTGGGATGCCTGCTATCAGGGTCATTCAAGCTTGTGCCATACTGGAAGTAAAAATCATCCCCTTCCTGCAGCAATTCTCCACCAGCAATCAATGCGTTGATGGCTGCTGTACTACCAGCTGCATCAATCAGCCTTCTGTTAAGGTGATACTTCAATTCCAAGGTATTTACCAACCTCAACCATCTTGCATAATTTCTACCGTAATACAAATCTGTCGGCTGAACCGGTGGCGCTGGGTCTGTAGTGAAGTTAGCTCTAGCTTCCTGCAAGGCATCGAACGCTGCCTGATAAACGGACGCACCATCGTCGGCCACAGGGCTGAAGTTGGTATCGCTCAGAGCTTCTGACCAAGGCACTTCCCCAAAATGGTCAACCAAAGTCATCAATGTATAGGCTTTAATCGTCTGTGCAATAGCCAAAGTCCGCTCGTTAGGCACATCACCTTCGGCCACTAGCGTTTCGATTAGGGCTATATTATTCAACACATTAACATATCCAGTACTCCATATGGGGTTGAAGGATTGTGGAATCCAGGCCTGTTGGTAGGTATTAGACGGCTGGTTGATCATCCTTGTCAGCCTCATGCCTATATTTCCTGTAGTGTTGAAGAAATCTGCAAAATCAACTTGAACCTGATTTAGCAGGAATTCCGGGGAGGCATTTTCCCTGGTTGGTACGTTTGGATCATCGAGTAGGTCGAGATCGCATGAACTTACCAGCACAAGCGAAAAAGCCATCACTAAACTTAGTATTTTCGATTTCATATTCATGCTCATTTACTGGTTAGAAAGTAAGGGTTAGCGTACCACCGATTCTTCTTGAGCTAGGACCTGTCACAAAGTCAAACCCTAAACCGTTACCCACGCCGAGTCCCAACACATCCGTGTCAAAATTCATGTTTGGTGGAAAATTCAGTGCTCTAAACCAAAGGTTGGTACCGCTGATGGCAAAAGATGCGCGCTTGAATGGTGTACGACCAAGGAGTGTTTCAGGCAAATCATAACCCAATGACAGCTCTCTCAAACGTACCGTACTTCCGTCAAACACATTGGCTTCGTCTGGACCAGTGTGGTAGTTGTTGAAGAAATAATTGGAAGCTGTCACCTGGATATCATTTTGGACATAGTTAGGATCTCCCGCTTCGTTAACCCCATCTTGTTTCACTCCTGGAAGGATAAAAGTCATTTCTCTATCCACCACTGGGTCTTTGGTCACCCCACGCGCCAAGGTAGCGGTAACGGTATTACTCATGATTACCCCTTTATGACGGTATTCCATCATTACATTCAAAGTGAACCCCTTATAACGGAAAGTATTAATCCAGGAGCCAGTCCAAGCTGGGTTAGGATCGCCTAACTCTACCAGTTCTGATGCAGTGCCATAATCCCCTGTCGGAAGTACTACCGGCTGACCTGTGTCAGGGTCACGGATAAACCCGGTTCCCTTGATGATGTTAAATGGTCTTCCTTCGATGGCAAAGTTTCCAAGGTCAGCAAAACCAGCAACCACAATTTCATCCAAACCTCCACCAAGCTCAGTCACCACTGGTCTGTACAGACCAAAGTTTACGATGGATTCCCAGTTGAAACCAGTTGCGGTTTGCAATGGTACTGCAGTAGCCTGGAATTCGATACCTCTATTTCGCATTCTACCGATATTCAAAGCCGTATTGAGGTATCCAGTAGAGGGGTCAATTGGAGCAAAAGTGATTAAGTCTCTCGTGTTCTTCTGATACAAGGAAAGGTCAAATCTCAATCTGTTATCAAATAGAGCCGACTCGATACCGAATTCAACTTCCTCATGAAGCTCAGGCTTCAATTCTGGGTTACCCAATATGGTGCCCAAACCTTGTGTTGGGAATAAAGTCCCCCCCTGCTCAAAACCTCTGGTGTTTTGACCGATGATGGTTCTGGTTCTATAAGGATCAGGGAAACCTGCCGAAGTCCCATAACCAATTCTGAACTTCAAGCTGTTCAAAGTCGAGGAGGAGATATCAAAGGCATCAGTCGGAAGGAAAGACAGGGAAGCACCTGGATAAAGGATTCTTCTATTTGGTGCCTCCACAGTGGATGTCCAGTCATTTCTACCTAGCACAGTTAAGAATAAGTAATCATTATAATCTAAGGTTAACTGACTATAAATTCCCATTCTTCTTTGCTCTTCTGTAAAGTTCAAAGGAAGGTTGCTAAATGGATCTCGAGCAGCGGAACTTTCGAAGTTGGTGTGACGGAATAGGTCAAAAGTCAACTGGCCTACAGATGCAATGCCGTTCTGCTCGTATACGTCGTAACGGTAGTTACCACCTAGCAAGGCACTGAAACCAAAAGCATCACCAAATCTGGTATTGTAGTTAAATACCAAATCCTGGTTCCAAATGGTATTACGGATATCTATACTTCTGAAAAGACCGTTTTGAACGTTGGCGTTGTCAGAAGGTCCTCCCCTATTCAGCATCACTTCTTGGCCTTCAGTATAAGTATCCAAACCGATACGGTAGGTTACCGCAAAGTCATCAGTGAAATCGTAGTTGAGTGAGGTGGAGTTGAAGAACCTGTTTACTCTGGAGGTGTTTCTATAGTATTTTGCAGCCCAAAGCGGGTTTACGATATCGTTACCAGAGCGGAAGTACACAGAGCTCCTATCCAAGGGATTCTCAAATGGTAAGCCCCCCAAATCCACTGAACGCGGTGTATAAAGTACGTGGGCAAAAATGGATGGTATACCACCATCAGGGCCAGAACCAAATGCCGCATTCACAGGTGGTGATTTCACATCTGTAATGGCGTAGGTAAAGGAGGAATTGATCGTCATCCTATCGGTCACCGCAGATGAAACACCCAAGCCAAAATTGAATTTCTCCAACGTGTTGTTAGGTATGAAACCTTCTTCATTGGTGTAACCAAAACTTGCATTAAAGCCTGTACGGTCAGAAGAACCGGACATTTGCAAGGATGTGTTGTGGACATTACCTCTTCTAAAGAAAACTTCACTTGGATCCGGATAAGCTCTAAAATCATACCTTACGGGGTTACCGTCCGCATCAAAAAATTGAGGGAACGCATTTCTGATATTGGCCACTGAGGAGGCAGCTATTGGGTGAGCTACTGTAATGCCTTGATCCAATCTAGGTCCAAAGTTGGAGAAGAAGAACCCTGGCTGCTGCTGGAAACCGTTACCGTACTCCATTCCATACGTAGGCAAGGAAGCCGCCGTGTTCGAGAAGTAGCTTTGGTTAAGCGTGATTTCAGAAGGTCTCCTCTTGGCAGCACCAGACTTAGTGGTAATCAACACCACCCCGTTACGGCCTTGGTCACCGTACAATACGGTTGCAGAAAGACCTTTCAGTACGTTTACACTCTCAATGTTATTTGGATCTATATCCAAAAACCTGGAAGATGTAGTCGCACCACCTTGGTTGAAGGCATTCTGGGCGTTGGTTCCAGAGTTGAACGGCACACCATCCACTACAAAAAGAGGCTGGTTGGATCCGGTCGCAGAGGAGTAACCCCGGATGATGATGTTGGTACCAGCACCTGAGGTTCCGTTGGTGGCTGTGATGTTTACACCCGCCACTTTACCTTGCAATACCCTAGAAACGTCAGCCTCTGGTCTGTTGGCGATCAGTTCATCCCCCACAGTGGTCACCGCATAGCCGAGGGCTTTTTTATCCCTTTCGATACCGATGGCCGTTACCACTACTTCCGATAGCTGCGCGGCATCCTGAGCAAGGGTAATGTTAATGTTGTTCCTGTCTCCGATTGGAATCTCTTGGGTGGTCAAACCCACGAATGAGATAATCAGGACATTGGAGCCAGCCGGAACATTGATCGAGAAATTACCATCCAAATCTGTGGTGGTCCCGATCGATGTCCCTTTAACGAGGATAGTTGCCCCAGGCAACCCCTCCCCGTCCTCTTCGGATATTACCGTACCGGTAACTACCCGCTGCTGTTGCGCAAAGACATGACCGTTGACGGTCATGACGAGAAACGCAAGGACAAAGAGTAAAACTTTTCTCATAAGGTTGTTTATAGTTTAGTTATGGTATAAAGTAAAATTATTTATTGCATTTATCAAAATTTAACATCTTGAGTTCTGGCAAAATAACTAATACCAAATTAAATATTTTGTACAATTTCGGACGGTCAAAAATTGGTTAAAATATATTTATTCTTTAAATAGTTATTTATTACCCCATATTTAGGTATAGACGGTAAATTTTTATTTTAATTGGTTTTTTCTCAAGAGGGTGTTTATTGAGGGTTTATAGTGATAAAATTTCCAGATAAGATTCCAATATCTGGAAATTTAGCTCCCCATACGGGGATACCTATTTTAAGGAATAGTACTTTTCAAGTTAAATACATCAATTAAGCAGAAGCATCCTCAAATTAAAAAGTGCCTTCATTTACAAACAATCGGCATTTTATGAGATTTATATGTACTAAACCGCTATGCGTTTTGAAAAACCAAATCACTTCCTTAATTTTGGCACAGATGAACAAGAAAGACACACATATTTCCACTTTCACTTTTCCAGTGGCTACTGCCCCTGTTCATCACTTCCATCATTCCTCTTAAGAGGAATATTATTTACATATCGCCCCCTTCGTGGGCTTAAGCTTAGCTTTTGTCCCTTGTCTTTCCAACAAAAGACCCCCTAATCCAATTTTACAATTGATCAGATAAAATCCTTATGGAGACCATTATTCGTATAGCCGTCCAAAAAAGCGGTAGATTAAGTGAAGATTCCCTCGCCCTGCTAAAAGAGTGCGGCATTAAGTTTTACAATGGTGGCGGAAAGCTAAAATCCCCATCCACCAATTTCCCCATAGAATTCCTGTTTTTACGCGATGACGACATCCCTGGCTACGTGGCCGATGGTGTAGCAGATATTGGAATTGTTGGAGAAAATGAACTGGTGGAGAAAAACAAAGAGGTCAAAACCCTTCATAAACTTGGCTTTTCCAAATGCCGCCTTTCCCTCGCCATCCCAAAAAGTCAGGCTTACGCAGGGCTGGAGTACTTTAACGGAAAGAACATCGCCACTTCTTACCCCAGGATTCTGGGCAACTACCTTTCAGAAAATAACATCCAGGCAGAAATACACGAAATATCCGGCTCTGTAGAAATCGCCCCTAGTATTGGTTTGGCTGAGGGAATTTGTGATATTGTGAGTTCGGGTTCTACGCTTATGATGAACGGGTTGAAGGAGGTTGAAAAAATCTTCAACTCAGAGGCAGTACTTATCAGTAATAAAGACCTGACCGCCGAAAAACAGGCCATCATTGAGAAGTTGCTTTTCCGCATCAATGCCGTGCAAACCGGAAAAAGCAACCGTTACGTGCTTTTGAATGCACCCAATGAATCGCTTGAAAAAATTACAGCTTTGATCCCTGGAATGAAAAGTCCCACCATTCTTCCTTTGGCTGAAGAAGGCTGGTCCTCGGTTCATTCCGTAATTCCAGAAGATCAGTTTTGGGAAGTTATTGAAGAATTGAAGGGTGCCGGGGCCCAAGGCATATTGGTAGTACCGATTGAAAAAATGGTGATTTAACGCATAAGATGAAAATACTCAACAACCCATCTCAAAAGGACTGGAAAAAAGAAATCGCAAGGCCTGTCTTTAAGTCCAAGGAAATCCAAAAGCTGGTCAAGCCAATCATGCGCAAAGTCAAACGACAAGGAGATAAAGCCCTACAGAAGTTTGCATTTGAATATGATCATGTAGAGATTACTGACCTTTTGGTAAGTCGCAAGGAAATTGAGCAGGCTAAAGAAAAGGTTTCTGCCGAACTGAAGCAGGCCATTCAGGTTGCCCTGGAAAACATTGAGAAATTTCACGAGGCACAACAAACTCCGGATCTCAAAATGGAGACCATGGAAGGGGTGACCTGCATGAGAAGAAGTGTGCCCATTCAGCGTGTAGGACTTTACGTCCCAGGAGGTACTGCCCCCTTGTTCTCTACAGTTTTAATGCTGGGAGTACCAGCAAATATTGCGGGATGTGAGGAAATTGTGCTATGTACACCCCCCAACAAGGAAGGAAAAATTCACCCGGCCATATTGTATACAGCGGATCTAATCGGTATTGATAAAATCGTAAAGGCAGGCGGCGCACAAGCAATAGCTGCCATGACTTATGGCACCGAGTCTGTCCCCAAGGTGGATAAAATTTTCGGTCCTGGAAACCAATACGTGACCGCTGCAAAGCAACTGGCCACCAAAAAGGGCGTTGCCATCGACATGCCAGCTGGACCTTCGGAAGTTTTGGTGTATGCTGATGAAACTTCTATCCCATCCTTTGTGGCGGCCGACCTATTATCCCAAGCAGAGCACGGTGTGGACTCACAGGTAATTTTGGTAGCCAACACCGAAAAGGTAGCCAAAGCTGCTATCATGGAAGTAGACAAGCAACTTGAAAAACTCCCCCGCAAAGCCATTGCAGAAAAAGCACTTGACAATTCCGTAGCTATTGTGATGAGTAACGAGGATAAAGCCCTAGCCTTAATCAATGAATATGCTCCCGAGCATTTGATTTTGGTAGTTGAAAACAGTGACCAGGTTGCCCTGAAGATTAAGAATGCAGGTTCTGTTTTCATCGGTAATTTCACTCCAGAATCCGCTGGGGATTATGCTTCTGGCACCAACCATACTCTACCCACCTACGGTTTCGCCAAAAGCTTTAGCGGCGTATCGCTTGACAGTTTTGTAAAAAAAATCACCTATCAGAAGTTGAATGCAAATGGCATCCAAAATTTAGGGCCGACTATTGAAGTAATGGCAGGGGCTGAACTGTTGGAAGCCCACAAAAATGCCGTCAGTTTACGCCTGAAATATTTAAAGGAAAAGGAGTCATGAGTTTTGATTTAAAAAGCCTTTTAAGACCTCACATTGCAGGCCTTAAGCCTTATAGCTCAGCAAGGGACGAGTATGCCGGCAAAGAAGGCATATTCCTAGACGCCAACGAAAACCCATATGGCTCCACAGCTCCGGGAAACTTTAACCGATACCCTGATCCCTATCAAATTGAAATAAAAGAGAAGCTGGCTGAAATCAAAAAGGTAAAGCCAGATCAGGTATTTTTGGGAAATGGCAGCGATGAAGCCATTGACTTGTTGTTGCGCGCATTTTGCAACCCTGGAAAAGACAACATTATCATCCTCCCCCCCACTTACGGTATGTATGAGGTAAGTGCGGCAATAAATGATGTGGAGATTAAGCGGGTTCCATTATGCGAAGATTTCCAGCTGCAGCCCCAGAAGATTTTAGAAGCTGTAAATGATTTCACCAAAGTGATCTTCATCTGCAGCCCTAATAATCCGACTGGAAACTTGATGAAAAAGAAAGACATCTATCAGGTGTTGGAAAATTTCAACGGGATAGTAGTAGTTGACGAAGCCTATATAGATTTTGCGCCGGAAGTCAGCATGGTTGCCGAACTTGAAAAGTATCCTAACCTAGTGGTCATTCAGACTTTCTCCAAGGCTTGGGGACTGGCTGCATTGCGGATCGGAATGGGGTTCGCCTCAACGCAGATCATCAGCATCCTAAACCTAATCAAACCGCCCTATAACATTAGCGGTCTGACTCAGGAAAAAGTCCTTGAAGCACTATCACTTCCAAACGCCGTGTATGGCATGGTGGGAAAAATCATGGAAGGAAAAAATGAACTGGTTAGAAAACTTGAGGAAATGGATGAAGTGATCCAAGTCTACCACTCAGATGCCAATTTCGTTCTAGTAAAAATCCCACAAGCCAAGGAAATTTACCATTATTTGATTGAGGAAAAAATCATCATTCGGGACAGAAGCAAAGTCACCTTATGCGATAACTGCCTACGAATCTCTGTGGGCACTCCTGAAGAAAACGAGGCCTTCCTTACTGCATTTGCTTCGTACACCAAACCAACTACAAAATGAAAAAAGTATTATTCATAGACCGTGACGGCACTATTATCATTGAGCCACCGGTTACCTTTCAAATAGATAGCTTGGAACTGCTGGAATTTTATCCGGGAGTAATTTCCAATTTGAAAAAAATTGTGGACGACACCGAATTTGAGCTGGTAATGATTACCAATCAAGACGGTTTGGGAACGTCCTCTTTTCCTGAAGAAACCTTTTGGCCAGCACAAAACAAGATGCTTCGGATATTAGAGCAAGAGGGTATTTTCTTCAGGGAAATCCACATCGACAGATCGTTTGAACATGAAAACTTACCAACCAGAAAACCTGGAATTGGCCTTTTGCAACATTTTCTGAATGGTGACTACGATCTGGAAAACAGCTACGTGATCGGTGACAGACTATCTGATGTCAAGCTTGCTGAAAATCTAGGCGCCAAATCGATTTTTATCGGCGACCCTGTCGACTCTGCCGCCCTATCCACAAAATCCTGGGAGGAAATTTATAATTTCCTTAAAAATCCTTCCAGAAAAGCTTCAGTGGAAAGGAAAACTTCTGAAACTGAAATTAAAATAGAAGTCAACCTTGACGGAACGGGAAAGTGCGATATCGACACCGGTTTGCCATTTTTTGACCATATGCTCGAGCAGCTCGGGAAACATGGAGGCACTGACCTCACGATCAAGGTGAAGGGCGACTTGCATATCGATGAGCACCATACTATCGAGGACACTGCCTTGGCCCTTGGTGAGGCTTATCTCAAAGCATTAGGGAACAAAAAAGGAATCTACCGCTATGGATTTCTACTTCCTATGGATGATGTATTAGCTCAAGTGGCCATTGATTTCGGAGGAAGACCTTGGATGGTCTGGGAGGCTGAATTTAAAAGGGAAAAAATTGGTGACATGCCAACGGAAATGTTTTTCCATTTCTTCAAGTCTTTTAGTGATACAGCCAAATGCAATTTGAACATCAAAGCGGAAGGGCAAAATGAGCACCATAAAATTGAAGCAATCTTCAAGGGCCTAGCCCGTGCGATAAAAATGGCTGTAGCCTACGACCCAAAAAGCAAAGACCAGCTACCAAGCACAAAAGGGGTATTATAAAGCTTCTGGGGCCCAATGAGCCGGGTCCCAGAAATATTTTTTAGTTAAGGCTTTTAATTGAAAAACTTATTCATTAGTTTCGATTAAAACCACAGCCATGAAACACCTTTCCGTCCTATTCTGCATTTTTGCTTTAGCACTTTGTTCATGCGGCTCATCCTTTGAAAGCGGGGAGGCCTATTATCAAAGTGGCAATTATGAAAAAGCCATCTCTAGCCTTAACAAAAGCCTTTTCTTCAATATCACCGACCTCAAAGCCTTACATTTAAGAGCCAGAGCTTATGAGGAAATTGGCGACTTTGAAAACAGTGCAAAAGATTACAAAACCATTATCAAATTAAAACCTACCTATGCACAGGCCCATGCAGGCTTAGGTAGTTTAGCTTTTAAATTGAAGGATTATAAAACCGCGGAAAAGCACCTATTAATTGCTTCTTATCATGATGTCGAGGATTTTGACATCCTTTTTTTATTAGGAAGGGCAATGATTGTGAATGAGAATTATAAATCTGCAGAGGAATTTCTGGAGCTAGCCCGAGACCTCCGGCCCAAAGAACCGATGGTTTATTATTATCAGGGCATTGCTAGGGGAAAACTTGGTGACCCAGCTGGCACCGCCGGAGCTTTTAATATGTATGTGACCTTGGAGCCCGAAAATATTCAAGGGCTCTATAATCGCGGGTTTGCTTACATGACTATTGGAATGAAAGAATGGGCATTGGAAGATTTTGACAAAGTGCTTAAATTAAACCCAAAGCACTATGAAGCGATGGCCCGGCGGGGAGTTTGCCTTGCAAAGCAAAACCCCTCCAAAGCGTGCGCCGACCTATCACTGGCAGCCAAAAACGGGAGCAAGTATGCACAGGAAAACTTGACTAAATACTGCCAATAGCCAATTTTTCCTTCAATGCTGCCATGTAATTCTTTTTTGCCTCTGGATGGGTGAAAAGAAACAGATAGGGTTCAATAAGTTCAAGTTCCATCAAATAAAATACGCCTTCAATCAGAACACCGTCAACCCTGGCGTATAGGCAGTCCTTGGCAAAATCCTCAACTATTTTTGTAGCGCTATCCATAAGCGAATCTGAGGGCTGAATACTGCTGATTTTACCTCCAAAGAAATGTTGTACTCTAAAATCTCCCTCTTTCGGGCTTTTCAGGACTGCATGAGAAAACTTTCCATTGAAAAAAATAAGGCTATACTCCCCTTCTGCGATTATCTCGGGAATGAAAGGCTGAAGCAAAAAGTCTTCATTTTTCACCAATTCGTTTAGACTATCACTTAAAGAGTGAGTGCTGCCCTTGATGAGTCTTAGGGTATTTTTGGCCCCACCACTTATGGAGGGCTTAAAAATAAGGTTATCAGTGGCAAACTCATCAAACATCGGCTCGATGTGAACCGGTTGATTTTGCTTTAAAAAACGAGTCGGGATGATCCTATGGCCCTTTCCCTGAATTTCCTGCAGGTATTTCTTGTCGGAATTCCACAAAACTGTTTTTAAATCATTGAAAACAGGAATTCCTGATGCGATCATGTTTTCACACCAGTTTTTAAATTCATGGTATCGGTCAAAATAATCCCAAGGTGATTTGACGACTAGGTGGGTGTATTGATTCCAGTTTACAGCGGGGTCAGACCAGACCTCAAATTTGAAGTCAAATCCTTCTGCAGCAAGAAGTTCAGAAACAATAGCGTCCTCGCTTTCCGCATTATTGTTATAGTTTCCCAAAGATTGGCAAGTCACTACACCTATTTTCACCGTCATGTCATCATAAGTTTTAGGGGGTTAAATTTGGTATTTTTTTCCGTAAAAAACGGGTAAATTATCATTTAGTTATAATTTTGGTCTTTAATTGTGAAAAATGACTGACAGCAAGCTCGTAATTATTCCTACTTATAATGAAATGGAAAACATCCATGACCTTATTGAAAAGGTGATGAGTTTGCCCGGAGATTTTCATGTGCTTATTATCGATGATGGGAGTCCCGATGGAACTGCCCGGGAGGTGGAAAAATTGCAGGAAAAATATCAGAATAGACTTTTCTTACTCAATCGGGGCGAAAAACTGGGCTTGGGAACAGCCTACATCGAAGGTTTCAAATATGCCCTTGATAAAGGTTATACATATATTTTTGAGATGGACGCCGACTTTTCCCACAATCCCGAGGACTTGGTGAGGTTATTTGAGGCTTGCTCAAAGGATGGCTATGACATGGCCATCGGCTCACGATACATCACCGGAGTCAATGTGGTCAACTGGCCCATGGGGCGTGTATTGATGTCCTTTTTCGCCTCCAAATATGTGCAATTCATCACCGGCATCCCTATCAAAGACACCACGGCTGGCTTTAAATGTTACCACAGAAGGGTGCTGGAAACCATAAAGCTCGATAAGATCAAATTTATAGGGTATGCTTTCCAGATTGAAATGAAGTTCACAGCCTGGAAGCTAGGTTTCAAGATCATTGAAATCCCCATCATTTTTACCGACCGCACTAAAGGCACCTCCAAAATGTCCAAGAACATCTTTAAGGAGGCCGTTTTGGGCGTTATCTATATGAAGGTCAAGAGCGTTATTAAACCTAAAAAATACCGAAGAGCGGCCTAAATCAGCGATTAATCAAACCTTATCGCCTTAATGGGTTTCACATTTGCAATCATCATTGCCGGAATGAATAAGACAGCTGTAGTGACAACCAAGATGAGGATATTGATTCCAATTAGATAGGGCCATTCCCAGTGCACCGGCACATAATCCATGTAGTAATTTTCAGGGTCAAGCTTGATTAGGCGAAAGTGGTCCTGAAGGAAGCCAAATCCCAACCCCACCAAATTACCGATCAACATCCCCCTACCGATTATCCGGATACCATTCCACACAAAAATCCTTCGGATCTGTCTATTTCGAGACCCTAAGGCTTTTAGGATTCCAATCATTTGAGTTCTCTCCATAATCAGGATAAAAAGAATGGAAACCATGTTAAAGGCTGCCACGAAAAGAATCAAAACCAGAAAGACGTAAACATTATTGTTTAACAGCAACAGCCAATCGAAGATCTGAATATATTTATCCGTGACCTTCACTACGTTGAGGTCGTAATCCACCCAGTCGTAAAAATCATCCGCATATTGATCAATCTTTTTGGGATCGTTTATAAAGACCTCAAACCCTCCAACTTTGTCCTTACTCCAGCCATTCAGGTTTCGGATAGTTTGTATGTCGCCAATAATGATTCTATCATCAAAGTCCTCCAGAAAAGTCTCGTAAATTCCCACCACCTCAAACCTTCTAAACCTGGGCGGGTCCTGTACAAAATACATGGTAATCTTATCCCCCACCGCAAGTAAGAGTTTATTGGAAATAGTTCGGCTGATCAGGATTTCGTTTGAGGCCGCTTGGTCATCAAAATTGATGAAGCGCCCTTCCTTCAGGGATGTCGAGAAAGTCGCCACATCATAGCTTTCCCCCACCCCTTTGAGTATAACGCCTTCTACCTCCTCATCACCTTTCAATAGACCAGGTTTTTGGGCAAATTCCTGAACATGGGAAATGTAGGGAATGTCCTGATAATTGTTGTAAAACTGGCTGTTTTTTGAGGTGGGAGTATCGTCTAGGATATTTCCAGCAGAAAAGCGGTGCACCTGATAATGCCCTGTAAATGAGAAGACCTTTTCAGCTATTACATGCCGAAAACCACCCAAAATCAAGAATGCTATCAGCAAAATGGCCAAACCTATTGATATACTGGCTACAGCGATATTGTGAATAGTACCCGTAAAACCGCCGGTCCTTTTAAAGCTAATTCTTTTGGCAATGAAATAGGAAAGGTTCAAGGAGTTGTTTTATTTTGTTTAAAATCCATTGCAAATTAACATGAAGCATTTGAAATTAATATTAATCCTAGGTTTTTTAGCCAATACCCTGGCATTTTGCAGCCCCGCGGAAAACTATCAGGAAGAGGAAACCCAGAAAACTAAAACCTCCGCCATCACCGGCGCCGACAGGCATTCGGAATACCTGCCTATGATCGAAGGCAAAAACATTGGCCTTGTGGTAAATCAAACCTCTATTCTACCTCAAAAAGACAACCTTCATTTGGTTGATTTTCTTCTGGGTGAAAATCAAAAGGTTAAGAAAGTATATGTCCCCGAGCATGGCTTCAGAGGTGATGCCGATGCCGGAGAAAAGGTGGAAAATGAAGTGGACCAGAAAACCGGCCTTCCCGTAATTTCCCTTTATGGCAACAATAAAAAACCCAGCAAAGAAGCCTTATCAGGAATTGACATCTTGATCTATGACCTCCAGGATGTGGGGGTGAGATTCTACACCTATATCAGCACCCTCCATTACGTGATGGAAGCCGCAGCCGAGCAAAACATTCCCGTTATCATTTTGGACAGGCCAAATCCTAATGGGGACTATGTCGATGGTCCAGTATTGAAGGAAGGATTTACCAGCTTTGTAGGCATGCACCCAATTCCTGTTGTGCATGGACTGACAGTTGCCGAATTAGCGCAAATGATTAATGGCGAGGGCTGGCTGAAAAACAAGGTAAAAGCTGACATCAAAATAGTTAAAACTGAAAATTGGGACCACTCCCAGCCCTATTCTTTACCTGTGAAGCCATCTCCAAACTTGCCGAATGATATTTCTATAAGGTTATATCCTTCTCTTTGCTATTTTGAAGGGACTGATATTAGCTTGGGCAGAGGTACAACCTTCCCTTTTCAGGTTTATGGATACCCTGATGAAAGCTTCGGCGAATTCAGCTTTACCCCGACCAGCATCCCTGGTATGTCCAAAAACCCTCCCCATCAGGACAAAACCTGTTATGGTAAGGATTTGAGAAACGAGGATCTGAGCCACCAGTTTACATTAACTTACCTTCTTGACGCTTATAAAAAATCAGGCAAGAAGGAGAAGTTCTTTAACGCTTTCTTTGACAAACTTGCCGGGACTGACCAACTTAGGAAAGACATTCTTGCAGGAAAGCCAGAGAGTGATATTCGAGCTTCTTGGGACAAGGATTTGGCAGAATATGAAAAACTAAGGGAAAAGTACCTTATATACTAAAAATCACAAAACATTTAAAATGGGCTATATTAGCCCATTTTTTTTTGCCAAGAACATATTGCTTATTACGATAAACATAATTTAATAAAACTGCTTACTACAATAAGCAATAATTGATTATATTTGCTAACTGCAACAAGCAATAGACCATGGGACCATTGTTCGAAAAATTTTTTAGGAAAATAGAAGCCACTGAAACTACTTTCTTGAGGAGCGCCATGGATAGAATCCATTGGGAGGCTAGGCTAATAGGAATCAAAGGAGCTAGAGGGGTCGGTAAAACCACTTTAATGCTCCAATACATAAAGATACACCTCCCGCTTGACGGAGCGACCTTATATGTTAGCCTTGACAACATATGGTTTGCCAAGAATAGCTTATACGACTTGGCGGATGAGTTTGTGAAAAAAGGAGGCAGGCATCTATTTTTGGACGAAGTACACAAATACCCGAATTGGTCCCAAGAAATCAAGAATATCTACGATGATTACCCTGAACTCCAAACTGTATTTACAGGGTCCTCTATGCTGGAAATTCTAAATGCAAGTGCAGATCTGAGCAGAAGGGCAATCATTTACCAAATGCAGGGGCTATCTTTTAGGGAGTATTTAAACTTGAAGTTGGGAAAAGATCTTCCCATATTTAAATTGAAGGATTTGCTTGACAATCATTCTGAGTTGGCGAGGGGTATTCTAAAAGACATAAAGCCGCTTCAGCATTTTGATGATTATTTAAACAATGGGTACTACCCTTTTTTCCAAGAGGTGCCTGATTTGTACCATCAGCGGATTGAAGAGGTGGTCAACATGTCCTTGGAGATCGAACTGCCCTTGTTGCGCAAAGTCGATATAGCTTACATTCCCAAGCTAAAGCAATTGCTGCAGATCATTTCGGAATCAGTGCCTTTTATCCCGAATGTCACCAAGCTTAGCCAAAGAATTGGGATCAATCGAAACACCTTTATTAGCTACTTGTTCTTCTTGCAGGAAGCCCATCTCACCCGAAATTTGTACAAGGACGTACGCGGGATAACTCAGCTGCAAAAGCCCGATAAAATATTTTTGGAAAACACCAATTTCCAGTTTGCTTTTGCCCCAGAAAATGCGGACCAAGGCAATCTTCGGGAAACCTTTTTCCTCAATCAGGTCAATTACTTTCATGAGGTTGAATATATGGATAAAGGGGATTTCATGGTGGACAGAAAGTTCACTTTTGAAATCGGCGGAAAGTCGAAGACCACAGAGCAAATCAAGAATTCAAAATCAGGCTTCGTGGCTGCAGACGGGATTGAGTATGGGATTGGCAACAAAATACCGCTTTGGTTATTCGGGTTTATGTATTGAGGATCAAAATAGAGGCAAAAAAGACTGGAGATCGCAAGATTTCAAGGAGGGCGTTATGCCCAAAAAATCGTAATATTGGATAGCAAAAAGACCTGCCAATTTTTTGGCAGGATCACAATTATGGATAAAACACTTCGAATCATTTATATGGGCACGCCAGAATTTGCCGTGCCCTCTTTAGACATATTGGTTGAAAACGGATGGAATGTAGTAGCGGTCATTACTGCTCCAGACAGGCCAAAGGGACGTGGACAAAAACTCATACCCTCTCCTGTAAAGGAGGCTGCATTAAAGCACAATTTACCCGTCCTCCAGCCTACCAACCTGAAAGATCCAGAATTTATCGAGGAATTGCGGTCATATAAAGCAGACCTGCAAATTGTGGTGGCTTTTAGAATGCTGCCTGAAGCAGTTTGGAATATGCCTTCAAAGGGCACTTTCAACCTTCACGCTTCTTTGCTTCCCAATTACCGCGGCGCAGCGCCCATCAATTGGGCGATCATAAACGGTGAAAAGGAAACCGGTGTGACCACCTTTTTTCTTAAACACCAGATCGACACAGGGAACCTTATCTTTCAGGAAAAAGAAACCATCCTTCCTGAGGACAATGTTGGAACGCTTTATGAACGCCTGATGGAAAAGGGTTCAAGACTTGTGTTAAAAACCGTTGAGGCAATCCAAGAGGGAACGGTTGAGCCTGTTCCACAAGACGAAAGCAAGGCCCTCCATGAAGCCCCAAAGATCTTCAAGGAGACCTGCATGATCGACTGGAACCAACCTGCAGAAAAAATCCACAACCTCATTAGAGGGTTAAGCCCCTACCCAGCAGCCTGGACTGAAATAAATGGAAAAACCTGTAAAATTTTTGCTAGCGAGATTATAGAAAAGTCGTCAGGAAATACTCCTGGCAAAATAAATTCTGACGGCAAAAATTACATCCACTTCCATTCTCAGGACAACCTATTGGCCATTAAAGAACTGCAATTGCAGGGTAAAAAACGGATGGGTACTGAGGAGTTTTTGAGGGGAAACAAATTGTAGGAAGAAGCGATTTAAGCTATAATCCCAAGGAAGAATATTTGTACTACCAAACACCTTTTTAATTTGAAAGTCTCACTTATAGTCGCCAAAGCCGAAAACAATGTCATCGGCAAAAACAATGATTTAGTCTGGAAGCTCTCAGACGACCTCAAACATTTTAAAAAGACCACGACCGGCCAGCACCTCATAATGGGCCGGAAAACATATGAATCCATGGGTAAGCCTTTGCCTAACAGGACTTCAATCGTAGTCACTAGAAATGAAGATTATTCGGTTCCAGACGAGCATTTTTGCGTTCAAAACCTGGAGCAAGCTCTGGCTTTGGGAAAGAAGCTGAACTTGGAAACCATCATTATAGCGGGGGGAGGAGAGATTTATAAGATGGCTTTGCCATACGTAGATGAGATGATTATCACTGAAGTTAAAGCAACTCCAGAAGGCGACACCTTTTTCCCTGAAATCAACTGGTCGGAATGGCAAGAAACAAAACGGGAGCATTTTGAAAAAAATGACAAGAATGAGTATGCTTTTGACATTGCGTTTTATAAAAGAAAATGAGAGAAGTAAAAGCTGAAATACTGGCTATAGGCGATGAGTTGCTTTACGGCCAGATTATGGATACCAATAGCTTGTGGATTAGCCAGCAGTTGACAGATATTGGGGTAAGGGTGGTACATAGGGCCACCGTGGGTGATAATGAACCTGCCATATTGGAAGCGTTCAAAGCCGCACAGCAACGGGCAGACATCGTATTGATCACCGGGGGACTTGGCCCTACAAGGGATGACCTGACCAAGCCTCTTTTAGCAAAATATTTTGATTGTGACATTCAATTGGTCCCTGAAGCATTGGAAGCAGTAAAATCCTATTTTACCAGAAGGGGCCGAGAATTGACAGAATTAAATATTCTTCAGGCCCACCTGCCCACCAAATGCACCTATGTGCCTAACACCATGGGTACTGCTCCCGGAATGTGGTTTGAGGAAAATGACACCCTTTGGATGTCGATGCCAGGGGTACCACATGAAATGAAAAAACTGATGGAAACCTTTGTGTTTCCTCAGTTGAAAGAGCGTTTTTCATTGCCTGTGATTTACCATAAAGTGGTCAAAACCGTTGGGATCGGGGAAAGCTGGCTGGCGGATAAAATTAGGGATTGGGAAGACGCGCTCCCTTCACACATCAAACTCGCCTATCTGCCCTCTATTGGCTTGGTGAGGCTCCGGCTAACAGCTTTTGGTGAAAAAATCAAAGAATTAACGGTTGAAGTCGAAGAGCAAATTGAAAAACTTTTGCCTTTGGCAGGAAAATATGTTTACGGCTTTGATGAAACAAGTTTGGAAGATGCTGTGGGCCAACTTTTGAGGAGTCAAAATAAAACTGTAGCTTTAGCCGAGAGCTGCACGGGCGGCTATATTTCTCATCTGATCACTAGCGTGGCCGGGTCCAGCGCCTATTTTAACGGCAGTATCATACCTTATCATAACCAGTTTAAACAACAGGTTTTAGGCGTAAAAAAGGATACCTTAATTGACCACGGAGCCGTAAGTGAAGAAACGGTAATAGAAATGGCCAGTGCGGTTCGCAAAACTTTTGGTTCTGATTATGGACTGGCCAGCAGTGGTGTGGCTGGGCCGGGTGGCGGATCGGATGAAAAGCCCGTTGGAACCGTTTGGATAGCCTGCGCATCAGAGGATGGTGTCAGGACGAAGAAACTTCAATTAACCGATGACAGGATGATAAACATTCAGCTTTCGGGAATTTCGGTTTTGAATTTGTTAAGATTGGAAATAAATAAAATTACCGAATGAATTTTTACCTGAATGATTTTGCAAAGCAGGAATTAAAATTTAATTTTAAAATTCAGAAATAAACCCAATTAAATAATTTTCATATGGCAACAGTAGAAATGGTGATGCCCAAGATGGGTGAGAGCATTATTGAGGGTACCATCCTCACCTGGCTGAAGAGCGAGGGAGATGCTATCGAGCAAGATGAATCCGTACTGGAAGTGGCTACCGATAAGGTCGACACAGAAGTTCCAGCCACTCACGCCGGCACACTTAAACAGATTTTAGTTAAAGAAGGCGATGTAGTAGCCGTCGGCGCCCCTATTGCCATCATTGAGGTAGAAGGCGAATCCAACGGGACTGGCGCTCCTGTAACCTCTACCGCTCCAGCACCAAAGGAGAAAAAAGAGGAACTTTTAGCCGCTGCGCCAAGCCAAACCTCAACCATCGTAACACAGCCGGATGACTCAGGTGCAGGCGACGATAGATTTTATTCCCCTCTTGTTCTTTCTATTGCCAAAGAAGAAGGTATCAGCAAGTCGGAACTTGCCACAATCACGGGCTCTGGCAAATCAGGCAGAGTGACCAAAAACGACATGCTCGCTTATGTGAAGCAAAGAGGGACTGCTTCCCAGGCAACTTCTCAGCCTGAACAGGCAGCCTCTTCAAAACAAGCTATCGCACCTGCGCCGAAAGTTAGTGTAAGTGTGAATGCTGGGGATGAAATCATTGAAATGGATAGAATGCGCAAAATGATCGCTGAAAGAATGGTGGATTCCAAGCGCATTTCCCCACACGTTACTTCCTTTGTAGAAGCGGATGTTACCAACATTGTTCTTTGGAGAAACAAAGTAAAAAACGGCTACAAGCAAAAGCATGGCGAGCCATTGACCTTCACTCCTTTCTTCATTGAGGCGGTAGCCAAGGCCATTCAGGATTTCCCTATGATCAACATTTCCGTAGATGGAGACAAGATCATCAAAAGAAAAAACATCAACGTTGGTGTGGCTGTAGCCCTTCCATCAGGCAACCTTATAGTGCCGGTGATCAGAAATGCCGATCAGCTTAATCTGACAGGACTTTCTAAAAAGATTAACGATCTGGCCGGCCGTGCAAGGATCAATAAGCTTTCTCCTGACGAACTATCAAGTGGCACCTATACAGTATCCAACGTGGGATCTTTCGGCAATGTGATGGGTACGCCTATCATCATGCAACCTCAAGTAGCCATCTTGGCCGTAGGAGCGATTACCAAGAAGCCAGCTGTGGTAGAAACCCCAACTGGTGATGTGATCGCGGTAAGACACAAAATGTTCCTATCCCACTCCTATGACCACAGAGTTGTGGATGGCTCTTTGGGGGGACAATTTGTAAGAAGAGTAGCAGATTATCTGGAAGCTTTCGATCTAGATACCAATATTTAAGAATAAAAAAACCGAGATTTGAATCTCGGTTTTTTTTTATCCATAAATATTCTGATAACTTATTTTGATTCTTTCAGCGATTTGGTCAATCTTAACAGGTTTGGTCAGGTAATCATCCATACCGGCTTCGTATGCTTTTTCAATTTCATCCTTGAATATATTGGCTGACAACCCAATAATGGTAGGCTTATGGTCCCCTTCAATTTCTCGGATGGCTTTTGTAGCTTCCAGTCCATTCATTTTGGGCATTTGATTATCCATAAAGATCAGGTCGTAACGCTTACTTTTGCACATGGCCACAGCTTCCACCCCATTCTTGGCAAAATCAGGAATATACCCCATCTGTTTAAAAATTATGGACATGAACTGAATGTTGATTTCATTGTCTTCAGCCATTAGGATCTTAAGCGGATACTTATCCGATAGAGCGCTGAGATTTTCCTCTGGCAAGCTCACTTCTGTAGGGCTTCCCACCTCGGATTTATCTATTGGCTTTTCGCCCACGGTCACAAAAAGTGTAAAGGAGAAACTGGAACCTTTGCCTTCCTCACTTTCTATATGAAGACTGCCACCCATCAATTCGATAAGCTTGTTGGCAATAGCCAGGCCCAGTCCTGTGCCAGTATATTCCCTGCTTTTCGATCCATCCACTTGGGTAAATGGATCTGTCAAGGTAGAAATCTTATCCTCTGGTATACCAATCCCCGTATCGCTCACGGTGAAGTAAAGCATGATGTTGGAATTAAGGATCTGCTCACTGGTCACCTTGATGGTAATATCCCCATCCTTTGGAGTAAACTTCACCGCGTTTCCGACTAGATTGAATAGAATCTGGAATAGCTTGTCCCTATCCATCAAAATCCAATTAGGCGTAGATTCTTCGATCTCAAGCTTAAGATTGATTTTTTTCTCAGCCACTAAAGCGGAGAAAATATTGACCACCTTATTTACTTGCTCACGGAAATTGATGTCGGTAAGGTTGAGTTCAAGTTTACCCGCTTCAATTTTACTGTAATCAAGGATATCCTTAATTATGGTCAACAAGCTGTCTCCGGAATCTCGAATCACCTGGATAAACCGCTTTTGCTCTGGAGAGAGGTTGGTGTTGGCCAACAATCCAATCATGCCCAAAAGCCCATTCATAGGAGTTCTGATTTCATGGCTCATATTGGCAAGGAAGTCACTTTTAGCCCTACTGGCCGATTCCGCTGCTTCTTTTGCCTCGCGCAAACCTTTTTCAAGAAGCTTTTGACTGGTCACATCACGCCCAAGTGACATCACCCTTTCCTCATCAAGTTTTATGAATCTAATTTCAAAATACTTCTTGCCGCCTTGAAGATAAACCTGCATTTCTCGAGTTTGCATTTCACCAGTCTCTGCAGTTTTCTCCAATGCTTCCATCATTTGAACATTGTATGGCCCTGGAAGCACTTCCAAAATAGTTTTGCCTAAACCTTCTTCAGGCGGCATCAGCAGCATGCTGGCGTCCTTGACATGATAATCTTGGAACACTCCATAATTGTCATAAATAAAAACTATATCCGGTATGCTTTCCAATACCGATCTCAGGGTATTTTCACTCTTGATAATATCCTGCTCGGCAAGGTGCTTCTCTGTAATATCGGTACAGATACCTACACTACCTGACAGTTTGCCATCCTCATCGTAATACAATCTTTCGAAGTTTTTAGTCCGAATAACTTCCCCATTCTTTTTAACCAGATCACACTCAAAGTTCAGATAGTCCTTTCGAGTTCTAACTGCCTCTTTGGCTTTTTGACGTACGTGACGGAGTTCGTTATGCGGGAAAATTCTTCGGAAATTATCCATGAAGTCCTCCTCTGTATATCCTAGCACCGATTCAATATTTTCGCTTACCTTGAAAATCTTGCCCTTTGCATCATGATAATACACAAAGCTATTGGACTCCTGTAGCAACATGGTTTGCTGCCTGAAGAGCTGGTTGAGTTCAGAAGTGGTACTGCTAAGAAGCTGATAGCTTTCGGTGGTTTCTTTGGAGAACTTAAAGAGCATGACCATCAAAACACATAATAGTAAGAATAACAGTGCAAAGAGGTAAAAGTACGCTTCATAGATACCGGATACAATGGTACGCTTCTCCAAAAAGAAAACAAAAGCGTACTGATGATTCAGCTGCCTGATTTTAAAGGGATATTGGGCAGCCAGTACCTTTATTTCCTCGCCGTCCTTAATGATTGTTCCCTCATAATTTCCTTTTAATCCAGCGACCACATCATAGGATATTTTTTGGGCAAGGGATGGCGAATAATTAATTTCATGCTGCTCGGATTGACCATTCAATATCTGAAACGTGTCCTGGGCATATAATGCCTTGTAACCATCACTTCCCAAATAATAACTGTCAACGTGGTTCTGGAAATAATTCTCGAGATTGACCTTGACGATCACCCTAATCTTATGGACCGGCGTGGTAATGATAAAGCTTTCCCGGGGGTCATACTTCAACACCTCATTGGACAATTCCCTGGTGATATGATTATCCTGTTGGGTAGAATATATGATGAGGCCATCCACCGTTGGATGTTGGATAACCAGCTGATCAATTAGGTTTGAATAATTGTTTAGTAGCCGCCGCGTTCTCACCTCGTTGGCGCCATCGGCCACTGTGGAGCCATGCATGCTTTCCAAAATGCTGGCATAATAAATAATATCCTCTTCAAGGGAATTGAATTTCCGCTGTGCCTCGTTGGCGGCTACTTCCGACTGCTTTTTGAGCAGCTCCTCTTTGGTTTCCAAAAGGTTTGAGGAAAGGGCAGCATAGAACAGGTAGCCTAAAAATAGAATTAATAGGACAGAGACGAGGGACAAGCCTGTCAACACCCAAAATCGTTGGGGGCGATCAATATTTTGGTCTAAAATGCTCCCTTTCACAAATTATTGATATCAATAATATACCAGTTTAAAATATTGAGCCTTTTACAGTAGACTTGGTTGGTTTTAC
The DNA here is from genome assembly GCF_018500185.1 of Litoribacter ruber. GTDB lineage: Bacteria > Bacteroidota > Bacteroidia > Cytophagales > Cyclobacteriaceae > Litoribacter > Litoribacter ruber. The sequence goes on from NZ_JAHBGI010000003.1 coordinate 263,784, forward strand.
CATCCAGACTTAACTCAAAGCTGTTATCTTTTTCAAGCAAAAATCTTGAGATCATCCTTCTGACTTCTTTGTTTTTGGATTTGAATAGGTTAAAATCTTCTACCGGGAAGTTATCAGTATTGATGGTCTGAATATACGTATGATTTTTCAGTGGCGGCATATCTAATGCTTCGATGGCGTTGGCCTTGCCGGCTATAATAGTGCCTCCCGCATCCACAATTACCAAATTTTTGGCCGATTTATCCAGAAAATTCCCGACTAAATTATTTACGGTGATATCAAATCCCAAAACCCCCTGGAGTTTGTTTTGGTAGTAAACTGGGTGAATCAAGGAAAGCACCCATCCCCTTCCCACAGGGTCAATATAAACTTCCTCAAGCCATTTAGCCCCCTTTTGGGGATTTCTCACCTCATCACCCATATAGTAAAAATTGAAGGTAGTCAGGTCAAGATCAGGGTCTACCATGGTCAATACACTGTAATTGGGATAGACCCTGGAGAATTGGTTTTTGGTGTTATAAAACACCTGAGAAACAATAGGATTGCTATTAACCAAGCGGGAGAAAAGGGAATCCTGGCTTTCCGTGAAATAAGCCTGCCGCATAGCCTCTTGCCTATTGGAGGTAAGTGTGGAGATATACACGGCACTTTCCTCCGCCTGTGGGTCGGGATTGTAAAAAACCCCAGAGTCACTAAAGGCAAACTTATTCCTATTTGCTTTGTCAACCAGGTCATTTTGGTTTTCATACAAATAAGTAGTGAAGGTTGCTAACTCTGCAATCTCAGTCTCCAGTGGGGTAAGCTCAGATTCGATTTCCTGAATGACGCTGTCGATTTGGGCAAAGTTATCTATATCTCGCTTACTCACCTTATCTTCACATTGGAAGAATAACATTGCCACAAAAATCAACAATAAATAACTATATTTCATCTTAAAATTATCAAATCAGCGCCAAAATTAAAGATTTTATAACTGATTATAAAGCGATTGGTGCATTTCCTCGAATCTTTTTTGAACAGCGTCAAAAAACGGCCCTCCCAAAAACTGATCAAGGTCTGACTCCTCCAAAATATCTGTTTCGCTGACTTTAAAGGTTTGCTCAACCATACCCTGCTCAAATTTGAGCAGGTATTTGTTATTCCAAGAAAAGATGCTAACCCTTACATCACTAACGGTCATCTCTTTTACTATTCTCATGGCCGCTTCACTTCTGAACTATACGTGATCTCTGATTTCAGAGAAGAGGCCACAGAGCAATATTTATCTACGGATAATTTGATTACCTTGGCCAACTCCTCTTCCTTTGCATCAGAAGAGACCAGAGTAAAGTGCATATGGATGGTTCTATAGAAAGCCGGAATCCCATCATTTCTCTCCCCTTCCACATCAATTGTGAAGTCCACTACTTCCTTCCTTTTCTTCTTCATCATTGACACAGCATCTACGACCGCACAGCTCCCTAGAGCAGAAAGCAACAGCTCCATAGGGGATTGATGCTTTTTTTCTTCGCCATCATACATATCAATGCTCACTTTGTTGCCAAAAGCATTTACGGCTTCATACTCGTGATCAGCCAGCATGCTGATCTTTATTGTTCTTTTATTAGACATGATAGAAATTTTATTCCAACAGAAATGGGCCATTTCCAGAACGACCCATTTCTAAATGTTTAGCTAATATACTAAATAAGTTTTACATATTGCGGCGGTACTGCCCTCCCACTTCATACAAGGCATGTGTAATCTGCCCTAACGAACAATGCTTTGCAGCCTCCATAAGCTTATCAAAGAGATTATCATTCTGTACAGCTGCTTTCTGCAAATCTTTCAACAATTTACCCGAAAGGGTTTCATATTTCTTATGAAGGTTTTGCAAGGTTGATATCTGTGCTTCTTTTTCTTCCTGTGTGGCTCTGATCACTTCACCTGGAGTCACCGTAGGCGAACCATCTGAAGAAAGGAAAGTATTTACACCAATGATTGGATATTCACCTGTGTGCTTCAGCATTTCATAATGAAGGCTTTCCTCCTGGATCTTACCTCTCTGGTACATAGTCTCCATGGCACCCAACACGCCCCCGCGCTCCGTGATTCGGTCAAATTCAGCATAAACTGCTTCTTCCACCAAATCAGTCAACTCTTCAATGATAAAACCACCTTGGATTGGATTTTCATTCTTGGCAAGCCCCAGTTCTTTGTTAATGATCAATTGAATGGCCATAGCTCTTCTTACAGAGGCTTCTGTAGGCGTGGTAATTGCCTCATCATAGGCATTGGTGTGAAGTGAGTTACAGTTGTCATATATAGCATAAAGAGCCTGAAGAGTAGTTCTAATATCATTAAAATCAATCTCCTGGGCATGCAATGATCTACCGGAAGTCTGAATATGGTACTTCAACATCTGAGACCTGGCATTGGCGCCATACTTAAGCTTCATGGCTTTGGCCCAAACCCTTCTGGCTACTCGGCCGATTACCGCATATTCCGGGTCAATCCCGTTTGAAAAGAAGAAGGAAAGGTTTGGCGCAAACTTGTTGATATCCATACCTCTTGACACATAGTACTCCACATAGGTAAAGCCATTGGAAAGTGTCAGGGCCAACTGTGTAATCGGATTGGCACCTGCTTCTGCGATATGATAGCCGGAAATAGAAACCGAATAGAAGTTCCGGATGTTGTTTTCAATAAAATACTGCTGAACATCCCCCATCAACCTCAAGGAAAATTCTGTGCTGAAGATACAGGTGTTTTGGGCCTGATCTTCCTTCAAGATATCAGCCTGAACAGTCCCTCTAACTTTGGCAATGGTATCAAACTTTATCTTTTGATAAATGTCAGCAGGCAAAACTTGGTCACCAGTGACACCCAAAAGCATCAGCCCAAGCCCATCGTTTCCTTCAGGAATGGTACCATGGTATTGAGGTCTCTCTACACCTTTTTCAGAGTAGATTTTATCGATTTTCTGGTTGACTTCTGCTTCCAGCCCGTGTTCTCTGATATAAAGCTCACACTGCTGGTCAATAGCAGCGTTCATAAAAAAGGCAGTCATGGTAGCCGCTGGCCCGTTGATGGTCATTGAGACAGAAGTCATCGGATCTGCCAGATTGAATCCGGAATATAGCTTCTTGGCATCATCCAAGCAACAAATGTTCACTCCGGAGTTACCTATTTTCCCATAAATATCAGGTCTGTAATCTGGATCTTCACCGTACAGCGTCACCGAGTCGAAGGCAGTGGATAGCCTTTTGGCGGGCATGCCTTTGGAAACGTAATGGAAACGCTTGTTGGTCCTTTCAGGTCCGCCTTCACCAGCAAACATCCTGGTTGGGTCCTCCCCTTCTCTTTTGAATGGAAAAACTCCCGCGGTGTAAGGAAACTCACCCGGCACGTTCTCCTTCAATCCCCATTTCAGCAAATCACCCCAAGCCTCGTACTTTGGAAGGGCTACTTTTGGAATACGGGTATTGGACAGCGAGCTGCTAAAAGTCTTAACTTTAATTTCCTTGTCCCTTACTTTAAAGGTATAATAATCTTCTCCATACTTGCCCACAGTGGTATCCCACTCTTCCAGCCATTTCTTATTTTTTGGATCAAGCTCAAGTTCAACCTTGGCGTATATTTCTTCCAGCTCCTTCACCAAACGGTCCTGATCCTCCACGCCTGCACCTTTGATCGCTTCGATGGATTTTTTGAGGCTGAAAAGCTTTTGGGCAACCTCTTTCTGCTCCTCAACCCACTTGTCATACTGACGGTTATTTTCCGCAATTTCAGACAGATAACGGGTTCTAGCCGGAGGGATGATGAAGATCTTTTCAGACATCTCCCCAGTGATCTCAAAGCTGGAATTCAAGTCGGCTGAGGTCTTCTCTTTTACTTTTGAAATGATAGCCTTATACAGGTTGTTCATTCCCGGGTCGTTAAACTGTGAGGCGATGGTTCCGAATACCGGAATATCCTCATCGGCAGTTTCCCAGAGGTTGTGATTCCTCTTATATTGTTTTTTGACATCACGAAGGGCATCCTGTGCACCACGCTTGTCAAATTTATTCAAAGCGATTATGTCTGCAAAATCCAGCATGTCGATCTTTTCCAATTGCGTGGCCGCCCCGTATTCTGGAGTCATCACATATAAGGAAAGGTCGGAGTGCTCGATAATTTCAGTATCAGACTGGCCAATACCGGAAGTTTCGAGGATGATAAGGTCAAATTGCGCAGCTTTCACAATATCCACAGCATCCTGCACATATTTAGAAAGGGCAAGATTAGACTGTCTCGTAGCCAACGAGCGCATATACACTCTTGGATGGTGGATGGCGTTCATTCTGATCCTATCTCCAAGAAGTGCTCCACCGGTTTTCCTTTTGGAAGGATCTACTGAGATGATCGCAATGTTTTTATCCTCAAAATCTATCAAAAATCTTCGTACCAACTCATCCACCAAAGAGGACTTACCGGCGCCACCTGTTCCGGTAATCCCCAATACTGGGGTTTTGGATTGATGACTCGTATTTCTTACCTCCTCAAGTTTTCCCTTGGTTTCTTCAGGATAATTCTCAGCGGCAGATATCAGTTTGGCAATAGACTGCTTGTCGCATCTGGTGATCTTGTGATCATCGGAAAGATCTTTCCCAACAGGAAAATCGGCCAACTTCACCAAGTCATTGATCATCCCTTGCAAGCCTAATGAGCGCCCATCATCAGGAGAATAGATTCTGGTAATGCCGTATTCATGCAATTCTTTAATTTCTTCCGGAAGGATGGTCCCCCCTCCCCCACCAAAAAGCTTAATATGCCCAGCACCTTTTTCCTTCAAAAGGTCATACATATATTTGAAAAACTCGACGTGCCCACCTTGATAGGATGTAATGGCAATGGCCTGCACGTCTTCTTGGATGGCACAATCCACAATCTCCTGAACCGACCGGTTGTGTCCTAAATGGATCACTTCACAGCCGGTAGATTGGATGATTCGCCTCATGATGTTGATAGCGGCATCATGGCCGTCAAAAAGGGATGCAGCCGTCACAATTCTGATATGATTGTTTGGCTTGTACAACGTTTGACTAACTGACATATATTTGGGTTTTTGCTTCTATTTCAACCGAGCAGAACTGTTCTAAGTTCTGGAATTGCGAATATACTAAAATATATGTATTTCTATAAATCAAAAGCCCTACTGACTCAAAACATTGTTTTGTTCTACAATGGTCAAAACCCATAAAACCATACTTTTATTTATCTTTTTTTACTTATTAAAAATATTGAAAGGAGTTTATTTATAAAGAATTATAAGTATCTCCTAATTACAATCATCAAAAAACCTGACAATGGTCATTATTTTAAGACACTCGGTGGGCGTTCTTTGCAGAGAAATCAAAGGAAAAATTGTAAATTGATCCAAAGGGCAAGACATTAAACATTTTGCCATTCAGCATGTAGTAGGCACATAACCATTGACTTAACAGCCAAAAATAGAGCATGAAATTCTCTTTATATCTTGGAAAATATAGCGGCATCAAGGTCTTTATCCACTGGACTTTCAGCTTGCTTTTGATTTGGATCTTGATCTCCAGCATGCGTTCAGGATTGACAATGGAGGACACCGCCTGGACAATTGCTTTTATTTTGGCTATCTTTTTCTGTGTGCTTCTCCATGAGTTTGGCCATGCCCTCACTGCTAAGAAATACGGAATCCAGACGCGGGATATTATCTTACTACCTATTGGAGGCTTGGCGAGGCTGGAAAAACTCCCAGAAGACCCCAAGCAGGAGCTTTGGGTAGCTATAGCCGGTCCACTGGTCAATATCGTCATCTTTCTGTTGCTGACTGTCGCCATCAGCTTTGTAGGCTTCGACCTGACCCAAATGGAGGATATACGCTTAAATGGGCAGACAATTTGGCTATATCTAGCCACCGCCAATCTGTTTTTAGCCATCTTCAATATGGTACCGGCATTTCCAATGGATGGCGGCAGGGTGTTGAGGGCCTTGCTTTCGATCAGGGTACCAAGGGTAAGGGCTACCGAGATCGCTGGAGGCATAGGCCAGATATTGGCTATTGGCTTTGTCTTTCTAGGCCTATTCTACAACCCCATTCTCGTCTTAATTGGTATTTTCATCTTCCTTGGAGCATCCGCAGAAGTGACCCAAACGAAAAACCAATCTTTGCTACATGGCTTCAAGGTCAGCGATGTGCTGATGAGTCGGTTTCCCGTGATAAGTTTTGACGCCCCCTTGAGTAAGGCAATTGAAAAACTTCTGGATGGTCAGGCTACCCATTTTGTGGTGGTGCGTGACGATGAACCAGTGGGGACCTTGAGCCGGGAGGAGATGATCAAGGGGCTCAATGAGGCCGATGATCAAATCTTGGTGGAAAAAGTGGCCAATTTGACGCCTTTGGTACTAGAGATATTCATGCCACTGGAGGAGGCCATGAAGAAAATGGCCGCCGAAAACCAAAAAGTCGCCCTGGTATATGAAAACCACCATTTCTTGGGCATGCTGGACCAAGAAAACATTTCTGAATTTATCATGGTAAAATCTGCCTTAATCAATAAACAACAGGCTGAAAACATCGCAATGTAACTCATATTCTAAATCAACTATCACCTATGTATTACTCTTATACCTCAGCTGAAGAAGCTGTCAAAATCGTAAAAAGCCAACAGAGAATTTTTGTACATGGAAGTGCGGCGACACCGACTGTCATGTTAAAAGCCCTAGCCAATCGTAAAGAGGAATTGGAAAATGTGGAAGTGGTGTCAATCTCCACCTTGGGAGAAATGCCTCTTGCCCAACCTGACTGCAAAGGCAGTTTTTTTATTAACTCTCTTTTCGTGTCCGAAAATGTGAGACAGGCGGTGAATTGCGAACAAGGAGGATATGTACCAATATTTTTGAGTGAAATCGGGTTGTTGTTTAGAAGGGACATCCTGCCTATTGATGTGGCCATACTGCATGTTTCCCCGCCTGATGCACATGGATACTGCTCCATGGGAGTTTCAGTTGACATTGCGAAACCTGCAATTGAGAAGGCCAAGATCATCATAGCACAGGTGAACAAAAGGATGCCCAGAACGCATGGAGACGGCTTGATCCACTTTAGTAGATTTCACGCTGCCGTAGAGGTAGACGAGGCCTTACCTGAAGTAAATTACGGATTGAAATTGGGAGAAAGAGAGCTTACCATTGGAAAATATATAGCTGAACTGATTGAGGACGGTTCTACCCTCCAAATGGGAATCGGCGCCATCCCGGATGCGGTTTTAAAGGCACTCACTACTCACAAGGACTTGGGCATTCACACCGAGATGTTTTCGGATGGAGTAGTTGATCTTTTGGACACAGGTGCAATTACCAACAAATACAAGAAAAAGCATCCAGGCAAAATAGTTACTTCCTTTGCCATCGGAACCGAGAAACTATACAATAGGGTGAATGACAACCCTGAATTTACCTTCCATGAGGCGGCGTATGTCAACGATACCGCAGTGATACGGAAAAACCCGAAAGTGGTTTCCATCAACAGCTGTCTTGAAATTGACCTTACCGGGCAGGTTTGTGCTGATAGTATTGGAAGTTACCACTACTCTGGTGTAGGTGGACAGATGGATTTCATGCGTGGAGCGGCTCTTTCAGAAGGTGGAAAACCTGTGATGGCACTCAATGCGGCCACCAAAGGCGGCAAATCCAAAATCGTCCCTTTCCTCAAGCAAGGCGCGGGTGTGGTGACCACAAGGGCACATATGCATTATGTGGTCACCGAGTACGGGGTTGCTTACCTGTATGGGAAAAACTTGAGACAAAGGGCTTACGAATTGATGAAAATCGCTGCCCCTGAGCACAGGGAAGACCTCGAAAAAGCCATTCATGAAAGATTTGGCCAATTTATATACGCTTTCCAGTAGGTTGCTATTTTACCTGTAATACTGACTCGTCAACCAAGGAGAAGGTCAGGATAAACTCTGTACCTTCTCCTTTTTTACTTATGATCTCCAATGAAGCCCCATTGTTGGTCAAAAATTGTTTTACCAACAAAAGACCGAGGCCAGAGCCGGATTCGTTTTCAGTGCCCAAAACAGAATCCATCATTTTCAGGTCACTTCCTTTCAAAAACTCAATCTGATCCTGCTCCATACCTAATCCGGAATCTTTAATATGGAGGTTTACCAGATTACCATCAGCAAAGGAATAGAAAAAGACTATATGCCCTTCTGCCGGGGTAAATTTAATGGCGTTGTTTAATAAGTTTTGAAGGATGATCTTCAGGTCACCTATATCAAATAAGATTTGAATCTCCTCAGATTTATCGTGCCTCACGCTGATTTTCTTTGCGCCGGCCTGAAATTCATATAGATCTATAACATTCTCTATCTCTTGGGTCAGATCCAACTTTCGCTGATTCACCTTGGCGCCCTCAAGCTGCTGATTAGCCCATTGTAGCAATTGAGCCATCATCTGGTCCGTTTTCACAATCTGTTCATACAGCAAGTCCAAGGCCTGATCGGTTTCTTCTTGGGTGAACACCCCTTCTTTTTGCAGCTCCAAAAGTTGCTTGATGGAGTTGATCGGAGAGCGAAGGTCGTGGGTCAGCACTGAGAAAATCCTTGTTTTCGCTTCATTCAGTTGGTTCAAGGATTTGTTTTTTGTCGAAATCTCCTTTTTCTGCTTCTGTATGGCTTTGTTTTTTCTTTTGAGGGTCTTATTAAAAGCTTCCTTATGCTTTAAACTTTTCCGATAAATAAAGACAATAAAAACAAAGCCCATCAAAACCATCACTAGTAGAGACAGGATGAAATTCTTTCGGATCACAACGTCATCCATCAAATCCTTCTCCGTTCGCAAAACCTCATTTTCGGCCTTGGCTAACTTTAATTCCAGAGCCGAAATCTGAAGATCCTTCGATTCTGAGTAAAGGCTGTCGCTATAGCTTTTGTGAAGCCTATTAAAGGCCAAGGCATTTTCATAATCACCTTTGGCTTCATAAATATTGGCCAAGGACACGGTGACCCTACACAAATCCCAGTAGGCGCCTACAAACAATCCATATTCATACCCTTTCTGAGCCAACACCAAAGCATCGTCATATTTGTGCTGCATCTGTCTCACTTCAGCCAAGCCCGTAAAAGCAAATGTTTTCTCCCAATTGTTGATGATGGCCGAATCTTTTAATACCTGATGATAGTATTTCTCAGCCATAGGAATATTGCCGGTATCAAAATAGGTTTTGGCCAAGCGGTTTTGGATCATGTATTTAAGATGATCTGAAGGATCCTTGAGCACCTTTTCCAAACTACCGATAAGTTTTTCCAAGGCAGTGTCAAACTCTTTCAGCTCAGCATAGGCAATTCCCATATTGAAAAGATTTTTGGAAAGGGCCTTAGTGTCCTTTATGTCTTCATTCAGGATCAGTGTGGTTTCCCAAATCTCGATGGCATCCCTGTACTGTTTTTGGCCCAAATAGATTAGGCCTCGCCCGTTGAGAGCAAAAATGTAATCAGGCGAAGCTTTAGAACCCCTAAAGATCTCTTCAGCCTCAAGGAACTTCTCCAAAGCAAGCTGGTAATTGCCTGCCACATAGTGGACCGCTCCTTCCCTATTGGCTACCTTTCCTTTCAAGGTTCGGTGGCCTATGTTTTTCGCAAGAACTTTGGCTTGTTCTATATAATAAAATGCTGAATCTTTAGACTGATATTGAAAGGCGTGGGCTTTTTCAAGCAGTTGTTCAAAAGTTATCTGTTCAGAGCCAACAGATTTCAGGCTCAAGCTTAAAAAGACTGATAATAAAGCAATTCTAACAAAAACCAACCTACCCATTATACATACGGATTCCTTTGCAAACGATTTCCATCCGTAAAATTATAGGCATTTTTTTATTTCAAAGCCTTTTTTAAAAAAAAAATGATAAATGGCTCTAATTCAAACCATAAGAGGCCATTTATCAAATTATACTAATCTATCCGTTATTTATTGGTAAAAGGCAATTTAACCTCCAAGGTATCCCATCTCATCACTATTTCACCTGCCTCACCTTGCGCATCAATTATTTCATATTCCAAGCGCTCCACAGTTGAAACCTGATTAGGAGTAACTTCGATTCTCACAAGATCATCCTCCTCAGCATATTCATCGGTCAAGTGTTGTTCCCAGTTTTTATTGAGGATCAAGTGCCAAGTTTCTTTTCCCGGCACAGCAAAAAAAGCATATTTTCCTTTTGGAATCTGTTGCCCTTCCACTTCAATCGGTATTGAGAACTCCACACTTGTGGCCTGGTGGGCACCTGCTACCCAAACTTGGTCATAAGCCACCAAGCCACCCCAGATTGTTCTACCCCTTACACCAGGGGAATGGTATTTTATTGTGACATGGTTAGTCCCCACTTGACCGTGTGCTTCACGAGGGATACTTTTGGGGCTATTCAAATCCTCCTCTGTAATCTCCTCCACATACTCATGATGGTCATGGGCGGAACCCTCCTTATTTTCACCTTGTCCACATCCATAAAGAATAGGCAAAAGGGCTAGGCTGTATATAAATAATTTCTTCATATGCTAAATTGAAAAACCTGCAGGAGCACTAGGTCTCCTGTCAGGTTTTGGGGAATTAAACAACCGTTTATCTTTAAATTGATTCTTTTACAGAACCACATTTCAACATTTTGTCACCAAAATATGGGTTTCTGATCTCTTTCACATCACTCACCCAATAGGCTCCTTGGTCATTGAATGCCATCGGGCAATATTGCAGGTGGGCATTCTCCACACCATGGTCAGCAGCCTTCAGCATGGTGAACAGAGACATACTCAAAGTATTAAGCTCTTCTCTTTTTCCATCTACTGATTCACCATCCATGCTTCTCAGACTTGATCCCATTTGCGATACGACTGCCGAAGCTCTCCCCTCCATTGAATTGAAGTTGTCATTGTTTAATAATCCTTGAAGGTTTTGAACTGCCTTATCAGATGCCTCTTTGTCATTTGCTACTAAAGCATTTTTGAGGTTTAGGTATTCTGAGTAAAACGCTTTTACCTGCTCAACTTCTGAATGCTTAGAAATCGTGAAATCTGCGTGAACCTCAGTGGCATCTCCAGCATCCTCTGCTGCAACATGGGAACTTCCATCATCATGGTGAGCATGACCCTGGTGATCATCTTCTTGAGGTTTGTTTTCACAAGCGATAAATAAGCCCATTAGGGCTGCGGCGATGAATACTTTTTTCATGAGTTTATAATTATTGGTTTAAAATTAATTTAATGGTGGTGTTGGGCTTCTGCTGAAGCAGCCTTCTTGTCGGCATAGTTCAACTTACCTTTTTCATATGTTTTCTTCACTTCCCCACATGAAAGCATCATGTCCCCATAATATGGATTTTTAATCTCGCTCTCGGCACTAAGCCAGAAAGCACCTTGATCATCAAATGCCATAGGGCAAAACTGCTTGTAGAGCTTGTCTTGCTCTATTCCAAAATATTCCACAGTCTCAATAAGGTGCTCTGAAAGTATTTCAAAGGCCTCTCTTTGCAATTCCACATCATTTCTTTCTGCGATTGATTGTGAACTTGTCTGCATGGATTTATGCAACGGCATATAAATATTATGGGCTTTTTCATCGAGCAACTTCATATCCACTGCACCCAAGGCTTGGGTGACACGAAGGGAGGATTTAGCCGCAGCATCAGGCTCTGTTTCTACCAAAGCATCCTTTAGCTCCAAATAACTATTCACCAATGCCCCAATCTGCTTTCTAAAAGCATCAGGCACTTCCAAGGTCTTGGCCTCCGGCCTCCCCATCATGCTGTAATTGCCCGACAATTGAGCAGCAGCATCAATGGCAAATACCCCATTGGACACAATTTTATCCCCGCTGCTTACGCCGGATAGAACCTGGTATTGGTCTCCAACTCTTGATCCCAATTGCACTTCTACCATTTCAAAGGCTGGTGCATCAGCTGTACCCCTTTGCACATACACTACCGATCTTTTGCCCGTCCAAAGCACCGAAGACCTTGGAATCATTAGGGTGCTTTCCCCTTGTGCTTGCTGTCCACCATGTACGGTGGCATTCACAAACATTTCCGGTTTTAGTTGTTGACCAGGATTAGAGACCTCTGCCCTCACTGATACTGTACGGGTTTCAGGGTTGATGATGGGGTCAATATAATTTACGGTTCCTTTAAACTCCTTTCCGGGAATTGCATTGACGGTAAAGGTCAATTGGTTTCCTTTGCTAAGCCATCCAAGGTCTGACTCGTAGGCATCAAGCATAACCCAAACTCGGCTCAAATCAACAATTTCAAAAAGGACCGTTCCTCGGGAAATGAAATCCCCAACGGCTATATTCCGAGCAGTGACGTATCCGCTGGCATTGGCGTAGATTTCAAAAGTGCTATTCACTTCTCCCTGTGCTTCTATTTCTTCAATTTGCTTATCGGAAACTCTCCACAACCGCAACTTTTCCCTAGCCGCCTCATACAGCATCGGCTGTCTCTCCTTCATCCGGCTGGCTTCCAGAAGCTCTTTTTGGGCGTTTATCAAGTCAGGAGAGTAAACACTCGCCAACCTTTCTCCCCGTTTTACTTCTTGGCCGGTAAAACTGACATAAAGCTTATCGATCCTTCCCGAAAAATCAGCGGCAATACTATTGACTTGCTGCTCATCCGGCTGGATCTTACCACTTAGGCGCACCTGCTGAGCAGTACCGCCCTCGGTAACCCTAACTACGGCCACATTGGCCAAGGCCACAGCTTCAGGTGTCATTTCAAATACCATTGGATCGGAGGCACCGCCATTCCTGGAGGCCACAGGAGTCAAGTCCATTCCACAGAGGGGGCATTGACCCGGCCCCTCTTGCCGGATTTGCGGGTGCATGCTGCAGGTGTATTCACTCACTGCATCACCACTGTGGGCATGTCCCTCGTGGTCATTGCCCGAGGGGCTCAGGCTCCAGCCAATGATCGCCCCAAAAAAGAGGCAACCCAAGGCAATGATCAGAATCTGTTTTCTATTTATATTTTCCATATCGGTAATTATTCCCTTATTCCTTTAGCCACTAGCATGTCCAGCATAGCATAGGCCGTATGCTGGTTCACAATGGCACTTATCAATTCAAGTCTGTAATCCAAAAGCTCCCGCTGAACGGAAAGCAACTCCTCGAATGAGGATCCTTCATTTGCATATGCGGTCACCATGAGATCCAGCGCCTGCTGGGTCAACTCTACTTGCTCATCCAACAGCAGAACCTTGCGCTCCGAGTCCCTGATTTCCCGTATAGTCTCTTCTAACTGAACAAGTAATTCGTTCTCAGCATTCTCCTTCTGATATTGAATTGCCTCCCTATTATACCGGGCTTCGCTCTGAGCGGCCTTGTATTTCTTTCTGTAGATAGGCAATGAAAGCGTCACCATGGGCATGATCATATTGTTGCCCATCCCCGATGGCATGTACTCCATGGATCCTGAACCTCCTGGAAAACCCATTTCCGCTCTAGGTGAGAACACCATATAATTGGCCCCAACCCCGATCATTGGTCTTCCATCCAGTTTGGCCATCTGTTCCTGCTTTGAAAATACTTCAGCCTCTGCTTCCAGCATTTTTAACATGGGATTGTCCTGCATAACACTGTCGATGAAGCTTTCCCCATTAAAGGCTAAAATTCTTGGGCTAAGATCCTGCTCAAGTTGGATTTCGGCAGTTGACTCTGTTCCCAGAAGCTTGTTGAAGCGGAACATGAGTGGCCGCTTTTTATCAGCTAGCGTCTCCAGCTGACTTTCCATGGATCTAATCTGAATCTGTAGCCTGAGTACGTCGGAAAGTTTTCCTCCTGAGCTACCACCTCCCATTTCATTCATGCCTCCACCGGAACCGCCCATATCTCGTCGATCAGCCGCACCAGATGAACCTGCCCCAGCTTGACCCATGCTCATCCCGCTACTACGGGGACTGCTCACATTGGAACCAGCCGCCCTTACGGCAGTGGACGCACTGGAGGTGGCTCCACCGATATTACCTCCTCGGTAGCGAATAAGTGCAAGTCTTTCCATGGTGCGTAGAATTTCCAAGTTATCTTCCGTAATCTCAATCTCTTTCTGCAAGAGATGAAGCTCATAGTAAGTGGACTTCACTTCGAAGAACAACTGGTTTTTGGATTCACGAAACTGCTCATAGGAAGCATTAGCCATTAAACTGGCTTCATCTTTTTGGGTGCGCAACATGCCAAACCAGGGAAACATCTGCATGATGCTGATGTCCGCCCGCTGATTTCCCATCAGTCGCTCCATAGGCTGAAGAAATACGCCCAAGGAAAGCTCTGGATCGGGAAGGCTGCCCACTTGGGGCACCCTTTCCAGGTTGGCTAGATACCGCTGGAAATTCGCTCTTACTTCCGGGTTATTTTCCCCAGCCTGGATCAAATATTCCTCTATTTGTTGAGCTTGACCTAGCACAGCCAGCAATACTAGAACTACCGAAAGAAATGCTTTCTTAAGGGAAGCGCCAGCTATTTGAATCTTACGAATTGATATGACTTTTTCCATTAATCCTTAAGTTTTCTTTCCTCATTCCAAGCATAAAGCACCGGAACGATCAATAATGAAATCAATGCAAAGCTCATCCCCCCAAATGCCGGAATGGCCATAGGGATCATGATATCCGAACCCCTACCGGTAGAAGTAAGGATTGGCAATAGAGCCAGAATAGTAGTAGCAGTGGTCATCAAACATGGCCTGATGCGTTTTAAGCCCGCACTTACTACTGCTTTTCTCACCTGAGCTCTATTTTCTGGCTTGGACCTTTCAAAGCTTTGCGTGAGGTAAGTCCCCATGACCACCCCATCATCCGTGGCTATCCCAAAAAGAGCGATAAACCCTACCCATACGGCTACACTCAAGTTGACCGTACTCATTTGAAACAGCTCACGCATATTGGTGCCCAGTAGGTTGACATCGAAAAACCAGGTTTGCCCATACAGCCAAAGCATCAGAAAACCTCCCGCAAACGCCATCGCTATAGCTGTAAATATCATAAGAGCCACGGCTGTGGATCTGAATTGGAAATAAAGAATGAGGAAAATCACTGTTAAACACAGCGGGATCACAATGGCCAACCTTTTTTCGGCCCTGACCTGATTTTCGTAATTTCCGCTGAAGTTATATGTTACCCCAGCCGGCACCTCAAGCTCTCTAGAGGCAATTTTTTGCTTAATGTACCTATCAGCATCCTCCACTACACTCACCTCGGCATACCCGTCTTGCCTGTCAAATAAAACATATCCAACCAAGAAGGAATCCTCCCCGCGGATCATCATCGGCCCGGGTCGGTAGGTTACCTCAGCTATCTGTTGAAGGGGAATTTGCCCACCTGAAGGGGTGTTGACCAATAGTCTGGAAATTGCATCAGGGTCATCGCGGTATTCACGTGCAAATCTTGCACGGATGGCATATCGCTCTCTTCCTTCCACAGTGGTCGACAGTGTCATGCCTCCTACGGCAATCTCAATAAATTCCTGCACGTCCGACACATTCAACCCATATCTACCCATGGCTACCCTATCCAAGTTAATCTCTAGATATGGCTTTCCTAGAGACCTATCCGCAAATACAGCGGCAGGTTTTACTGACGGCACTTCCTTTAATAAATTTTCCAGACTCAAGCTGAACGCTTCGATAGTCTCCAAATCAGGGCCATACACTTTCATTCCCATAGGTGCTCGCATTCCAGTCTGCAACATGACCAACCTAGTTTCGATCGGTTGTAATTTTGGTGCGGATGTCACCCCTGGGAGATTGGATGTACGGCTTTGGATTTCATTCCAGATGTCATTTGGACTCTTAATTTCATCACGCCACTGCCTAAAGTGAAGCCCTTTGCTATCCGGCACTAGGTACCGTTGGATATTGCGCTGAACACCCCTGGCTCTTCTATCCTCCATTGGCCGCTCTTCCCCATCAAAAATCTTTTGCTCCGAACGGTCAAATAACCACTCCTGCTCATCCACGTTAAGCAGGTAATGCCCATCGCCATTCACTGCAAACCTTAATTTATTGGCCTGCTCATCCTGTATGAATTCTGTTTTGTAGTTGATCACATTTTCATACATGGACATTGGTGCAGGATCAAGGGGGCTTTCGGCTCGGCCAGCTTTCCCTACCACTGTCTCTACCTCTGGGATGGCCTGAACCAGCATATCCAGCTGCTTAAGGATTTCCATATTGGCCTCCACCCCTGAGTGGGGCATGGAGGTTGGCATTAGCAAAAATGAGCCTTCATTCAGTGCCGGCATAAATTCTTTACCCATGCCAGGAAATGCATGTGCCATAGAAGACCAAGCCTTATTCGTCCGCACATTATACCCTACTTCATCTAGGGCTCTTGGCACAAAAGCAAACACATTGGCAAATCCCATCCAAATGAGCAACGCTAGCAGCATTATGGTTAAAGGCAAAGCCATGAAAGTCTTTTTATATTCCAAGCACCATATAAGAATAGATTTATAGAATCTGATAAAAATTCTAAATAAGCCCAATATCAAACCTATCACTGCTATAATAAAGATAAAGTTAACTAGGGCCGATTGAGATAGACCCAATGGGCGCCACTCCAATGCCAGCAGGAAGGATACTGCAATTACTACAATGGTAATCGTAATGGCATCTTTGAATTTGCCATCAAAGAATTTCTCAGAGTAGTAGGTGTGAAACAGGTTATTTAACCCCAATGCAAGCAACACTAAACCTGCCCATGGCATTACAAACAAAATGGCCAAGCCCGCCAATGTCAGCAAGAAATTGGCAATCGTTTTTGCTTTTCTGGATTTCAATTGAGCTCCAAACAACCAATGGGCAAAAGCCGGCATAAATACCAAGGTAAATATCAAAGCCGCCACCAAGGCAAACGTCTTGGTATAAGCCAACGGCCCAAATAGCTTACCTTCTGCCGCCTGCAAAGTAAAGACAGGTAAAAAGCTGACAATGGTGGTCATCACAGCGGTCAAAATTGCTGAAGCTACTTCCGTAGTGGCCTCATAAATAATCGTAAGCTTGGATTTGGTAGTATCCCCAATCCCCAAATGCCTCAGGATATTTTCACTCAGAATAATCCCCAGATCCACCATGGTCCCAATCGCAATGGCAATACCGGACAAGGCCACGATGTTGGCATCTACCCCCATGTATTTCATCATAATGAAACACATCAGCACAGCCAAGGGCAATAATGCAGAGATCAACAAGCTGGCTCTTAGATTGACCACCATCACAATAATAACTATGATTGTAATCAATATCTGCAGGCTAATCGCTTCATTGAGCGTATATAGGGTTTCATTGATCAAACCGGAGCGATCATAAAAGGGAACTATGGTAACTTTGGATACCGTGCCATCTTCCAGGGTTTTACTTGGCAGACCTGGGGAAATCTCATCGATTTTCCTTTTCACCTCATCTATTACTGCCAAAGGGTTATCACCGTACCTGGCCACTACAACCCCACCTACAGCTTCGGCTCCGCCTTTATCCAAAATGGCACGCTCTGCCCGACTGGCGGGTCCAATGTTAACTTTTGCAACGTCTTTTATTCGAAGCGGCACGTTGTTGTTCATTCTCACAACCGCCTGCTCAATATCGTCCAAGCTCTTCACATAGCCTAAACCGCGGACGATGTACTCCACCTTGTTGACCTCCATGGTATTGGCCCCCACGTCCAGGTTGGATTTCCGGACCGCGTCCATTACTTCCATCATGGACACATTGTTGGCTTTCATAGCATCGGGGTCAAGGTCCACCTGGTATTCCTTGACGTGTCCACCTATGCTGGCCACTTCCGCAACTCCCTTTGCTCCTGAAAGTCCGTATTTCACATAGAAATCCTGGATGGTCCTCAATTCATGTAGATCCCAGCCTCCTGCCGGATTGCCCTTTTCATCTCGGCCTTCCAGGGTATAGAAATAAACCTGACCCAATCCCGTGGCATCGGGACCTAACTGGGGCTGTACCCCTTCTGGAAGAAGCCCAGCTGGCAAAGAGTTCAACTTTTCCAAAATCCGGCTTCGACTCCAGTAAAACTCCACATCTTCTTCGAAAATGAGGTAAATACTGCTGAAGCCAAACATGGAAGTACTCCGGATGGATTTTACTCCGGGCATGCCCAGTAAGGCCGTGGTGAGCGGATAGGTGATCTGGTCCTCTACGTCTTGAGGGGATTTGCCCATCCAGTCGGTGAAGACAATTTGCTGGTTTTCACCTATGTCGGGAATGGCATCTACGGGCACCGGATCACTGGGCAAAAACCCAGTATCCCATCTAAATGGGGCTACGATAATTCCCCAAGCCACTATTATAAGTAGCAGCAAAACCGTCACGAGCCTATTCTCGAGAAAGAATTTGATAATAGAATTGAGCATTTATAAGAATGATCAAATGAAGAAATCTGTAAGGAAGTGCCTATAAATTCAAATGGCACAATAAGTCAACAATTGGCTGGGAGCCAATTTTTAAATCAAAAAAGTCTGGTTCTGGATATGAATGGGCGTCTTCCAGGCAAACAAGTCCGTTTCATCCAAGACCTCCCTATCGGGTTTTATTTCAATAGAAAGCTTTTGAAGCAATGCGATAAAATCGGAGATGGCAAAGGAAAAGTCCACTTTTTGGAACTGGTAGTCCACCAAAGCCAAGAGCACCTGATCTCTGTTTTGCTGATCCTGAAAATCAACATCTAGGCAGCAATCGGGATCAACATCCTGTTCCGAACAGCACTTTGAATGTTCATGGGACACTTTTACCGTCTCAAGCTTCTCCCCGCAATAATGCATAGAATAGCTCAAACCTGCGTTGAAGAGCAGGTAAATCATTAAAAACGATATCTTTATGAAGCGGTCCATGATAAATTATTGAAACAAATATAACAAATGCTGATTACTTCGCTTTATATTTTTTTGGTAATTTTTAATAGGACCCAGACTTACCTAAATTTGGGGTGTAATATTTGACCATGGGAAGTTTAATAATCAACGGGGAAAAGATCCCATTTACTGACATTGCAACAGGTTCTTATAAGTCGACCGATCCTTATTTTCAACAATCACTTGATTATTGCAAGGCTTGGCTTTTGGGAAAAGAAACCTTTGAACTCCAAACCTCAGGATCTACGGGTAAACCCAAAACAATTACCGTTGCCAGAATCCAGATGGAAGCGAGTGCCAAGGGAACAGGACAATTTTTCAATATACAAAAAGGTGCAAGCCTGCTATGCTGCCTGAACACGGAAATGATTGCTGGCAAAATGATGCTGGTGAGAGGAATGGAATGGGATGCAGATGTAATGCTCTTAAAACCAATCGCCAATCCTTTGGCCGAGATAGGGGGGGCAAGATTTGATTTTTCAGCTATGGTTCCGTTGCAACTGGAAAATGTGATCAACAACGCCGACACAAGCTCAAAATTAAGTGACATTACTTACCTCATCATAGGCGGCGCTCCCATGAGCGAAATCTTAAGAAAAAGAGCTTCAGCCTACCCTAATTCCATTTATCAAACTTTTGGAATGACTGAGACGGTCAGCCATGTAGCTTTGGCCAAAGTGGGGCTCCAGCAATCCCCTGTGTATAAGGCCTTGCCGGGTGTGAAGTTTGGTCAAACTGAGGACCGCAGATTGGTGATATCTTCCCCAATGGGCAGGGAAAACCGACTCGAAACCAATGATATTGTGCAACTTATATCTGACGAGGAATTTATCTGGATAGGCCGCGCGGATTTTGCAATCAACTCCGGCGGGGTCAAAATTCATCCTGAAGAAATTGAAAATCAAATACTTCCTGTTTTGGAGAAAACATTTCCTGGAAAAAATTATTTTATTTTTGGGCTTCCCGATGACACCCTGGGCCAAAAAGTCTGTTTGCTCATAGAAAATGGCCAAGTCGGTGAAAATCAGGCAAGGGATTTGCAAATGCAGATTCAAGCCCTTGTTTCCAAGTATGCAGTTCCAAAAGCGGTCTTTTTTTTAGAACATTTTGAAGTGACAGCATCCGGGAAAATCAATAGGCGAGCAACTATTGAACGATTAGCGTAAAATGAAAAACATCCTGGTACTATTGGTATTGCTCATCATGATCAGACCTTCCAAAACTGACCTCACGGTCACTATTGACAATTTAGAAAACGACAAGGGAGTAGTGCGGATACTGCTTTTTAATTCCCCTGACGGATTCCCCGACAACGATAAAAAGGCAGTGGGCAGTGCGGTGGTGAAAATCCAACACGGAAGAGCACTCTACCAGTTCAAAGACATGGCCGACGGCAACTATGCCATCTCTGCTTTTCACGATGAAAACGAGGACGGTAAGCTGAACAAGAATCTGCTTGGAGTTCCCCAGGAAGCCTATGGTTTCTCCAACAACGCAAGCGGTACATTTGGCCCGCCCTCTTTCTCTTCGGCAGCTTTCAAAGTTGACGATGAGAATGATGTTCACGTCATGAGCCTCAAAAAATAAGACTAGATTATCAAACATCCCCTCGGCATGGATGTTTTCCAAAAAAAGAACATCGATGCTCGAGGAACATTTCTTTACCTGCCCTTATTGCTTTTCAAATATCTCTGTGCTGCTTGACCCCAGTATTGCAGCTCAAACCTACATTGAGGATTGCGAAATATGCTGCAAACCCATTGAGATCAAATTCTTTATAGAAAATGGAGAGTTATCCTTTTTCTCTGCACAGTCTATCGAACAGTGATTTTTCAGCACTATATAGCTACAAGTAAACTGGATTTTGATAATTTTGTGCCTGATTTTAATAGTTATCAAAAATCAGCGCAACATGAAAAAGCTTATACTTCTCGCATTCAGCTTCCTCCTAATTTTTGGTTCCTTACAAGCCCAGTCACCTGACGAAATCTGGGAAGCAGCCAATCAATACGCTTTGGCCAACTTGAATGAGGATTACGAACTATTGCTCGACTTCACCTATCCGCAGGTCATTGAACAAGCAGGCGGGCGCGAAGCTTACAAAAAAGTTTTGCTCCAGATGAATGAACTGCAAAAAAACAGGGGAATGAGCTTGAGCGACTTTATTGTGAAAGAGCCTTTGGATAAAGTGAAAGCCGGTGACGAATGGCACGTAGTGGTGCCTTACCAGTCAGTCACAAAGGTAAAGGGAGGCAGATTGACCTCTGAAAACACTTTGATTGCCGTGGCAGCTGAAGGGAAGAGCAAATGGTATTTTGTCGAGACAGCATCTCTTACGGAAAGAAATCTAGCAAAGGTGCTTCCCAATTGGAATAACACATTAATCCTCCCCTATAAAAAAGCCCCTATTTTTAAAGAGGATTAATTATTAAGAAAAAGAAAGACCGAGCATCCAGCTCGGTCTTTTTCTTTAATTCTACTTTTTCTTCCGTGCTTCGGCAAGCTGGGCCCACATTTCATTAGGGATCTGATCGAGGTGGCTAAACTCACCTGCGCCCTTGAGCCACTCCCCTCCATCAATAGTGACTACTTCTCCATTGACAAAAGCTGAGAAATCAGACATGAGATAGGCCGCAAGATTTGCAAGCTCCTGATGCTCCCCTACCCTGCCCACAGGTATTTTCTTGGCTGGGTCAAATTTCTTGACCAACTCCCCAGGTAGCAACCTACTCCAGGCTCCTTCCGTAGGAAACGGTCCCGGAGCTATCGCGTTGGAACGGATCTGGAATTTGGCCCATTCCACTGCCAGAGATCTTGTCAAAGCCAGAACTCCGGCTTTGGCCACCGCACTGGGTACCACATAGCCTGAACCGGTCCAGGCATATGTGGTCACGATATTCAAAAACGTCCCCTGTTGTTTATTTTTGATCCAATGCTTACCTGCAGTCAAGGTAACATTGGAAGTGCCTTTCTGCACAATGTCTACGACAGTCTGAAAAGCATTTGCTGAAAGCATTTCGGTTGGACTGATGAAATTTCCGGCGGCATTGTTGAGCACCCCATGGATCTGGCCCAACTCCGCATTGGCCTCGGCCCACATTTTTTCTACCTGCTCAATTTCCCTTACATCACAGCGCAAGGCAAGCACCTTTCCTCCAAAGGAATTCTGCATTTCATCGGCGGTCTGCTGCAAGACGTCAAGTCGTCGGCTGGTGATGATGAGGTTGGCGCCCAACTTCAAAAAATACTCACCCATTGAACGGCCCAGTCCAGTGCCTCCCCCAGTGATCAAAATGTTTTTTCCTTCCATGGCTCCATCCCGGAGCATTCCTTCGGTATATTTCATGATTCTAAATTAGATTGTTAAAAAACTGAATATAAGCATTAATCTTCTTAATTGATCCTTTGTTTGCCAACCCTAGCCAACTGTTAATGTACCGTAACCAAAACCAAATACATAACATCAACACAAACTACTGATAATCAAAGACTATGTTTTGTTGAAGATGTTAAAAAAGAGAACCGAAAGGGGAAAAGGAGAAAGTTGCACCGAATTTGCATAGTTACAGACATGCGTAATATAATTCCATTTTTAATAATATGGTGCTGCCTTTTCGGAGGCCTGCTGTTTGCCTGCAGCGATGAGTTTGACAACCAACTTCAGACTGATCCTGAATTTGAAGCCGAGGAAATTTTCAATGCATCCGCTGCCTTGGATGAGCATCTGTATTTCCTCACGATGGGTTTTGAGGATTTTCAAATGGCATCCTCCGATAGTTTGCAGTTACCCGGTTGCCCGATCATAAACGTAGAAGAAAATGATCGAAAAGTGACACTGATTTTCACTAATCAGGAATGTCCAGACGGTACTACCCGCAGGGGTGGTTTTGAAATAAGCTTTGCCGAAGATAGCCTGCCCACCATGTTGACCTACCAAAATTACCAAGTACGTCAAAACACCATTGAGGGCTCAAGGAGCTATCTTCGGGATAGCTCCTTGATCACCGAAAATTCGGAAGATATTTTGGTATTTGACTCGTTTGGCTCCAGCACACGGTTGAATCTAATCTTTCATCATGAATTGATTTACCTAACCGACACACTATCTCAGATCGCAACCAGAGGGGAAGCTACGGGCCGAAACTTGGCCGGAAGACCTTTTAACATGCAAGTGGCAGAGGAGAAAATCCAAACTCTAGAATGCTGGTCCCAAGGCATAAACTTGGCTTCTGTGGGAAGAGAAAACTGGAACATTGAGCGGCAGCAAGGCCTTACCGTTCGTCACCAGATTTCCTATGGAAACCAAGACGACTGTGATGAGCAAGCAGAGGTCACTTTGGACAATGGCCAACGTATTATTTTGACAACTGCCAATTAAAAAACTAAAGGATTATTTATCCCTAAATTTTACTGTCTATCCATTATTTCCGCCTCAAGATTTATTTAACTTTTTAATTTCAATTCACTGTGGTTCTTTTGCAGGATAATTTGCAAAAGACACATGAAAATCAGAAAACATTTATTATTGCTTGCCGTCCTCTCATTTTTTGGATGGAGCGCTTCGGCACAGCAATCCTCAGACAAACCCAGTTATCAAATATCAGGTCAGTTGATAAGTGAGGGTTCGGGAGAGCCTGTTTCATATGCCAACGTCGTGCTTTTCGACGCGGAAGGAAACAACAAGGCCGGTGCAGTGGCTGATGATGAGGGTTATTTTTTCATCACCGGTTTTGGAAACGGAAACTATAAAATCCAAGCTAGCTTCATGGGCTTCCAAACGCTTTCCAAAGAAAACATCCAAATCACATCTGAAAGACCATCAGTGAATCTTGGTAAACTTGAACTTACTGAAGAGTCTGTGTCCTTGCAGGAAGTGGTGGTTCAGGGTCAACGAAACCTAATTGAGGAAAGAGTGGATAGAACTATCTACAACGCCGAAAATGACAGAACCACTATAGGTGGTGATGCGGCTGACGTGTTGAGAAGAGTGCCCATGTTGTCAGTGGATTTGGATGGAAATGTTTCCCTAAGAGGTAGCCAAAACATTCAGGTTTTGATTGACAACAAGCCTTCTACCATCACTGCCAGCAGTGTGGCGGATGCCTTGAGGCAGATTCCTGCTGACCAAATTAAAACAGTGGAAGTGATCACTTCGCCTTCGGCAAAATATGACGCGGAGGGTGCCGGAGGTATTATAAATATTGTAACCAAAAAAAACAACCTCCAGGGCGCATCTATGAACGTAAATAGCAGTGTCGGGGTGAGAGGCTCAAACCTTGGCATCAACGCCAACGCCAGAAAAGGCAAAATGGGCTTTTCCTTGGGAGGGTTCGGTAGAGCTGGTTACAATATTTTGGGAAGCTTTGACAATGACCAATTTGTCAACAATCCTGAAGGACCGATAACCAGAACCAACCAGACGGCCGATACCAGAACAAACATGTTGATGGGCCGCTATAGCCTGGGTTGGGATTATGATATCAATAAGTACAACTGGGTTGGAGCTTCTGTCAACTTTGGGATGTTCAATTTCAGAAACCGTCAGGACAACCTTTTGTCCAATACTTTTCAGGAAGATGAATTAATCAATTCAATTCTTAGAGAGGTTTCAATAGATAACCTAAGCAACACGATTGATGCAAGCTTGAACTATACCAGAACTTATGACACTCCCTCCAAAGAGTTCAGTGTAATGACTTTGTTCAGTAGAAACAACAGGGTGAATGATTTCATCAATCTGAACTACGATCCTACTCAGGCATTTATTGCCAGCAGGACACTCAACGAAAACAGCTCGAACAATCAAGAATTCACTGTTCAGCTTGACTATCAGACACCAATTAACAAGAACCAGATTGTTGAATTTGGAGCCAAGAACATTTTGCGTCAAGTAGTCAGTGATTTCCGTTATTTCACGGCTGATGGTAGCGATGGAGAATATGAACTAATCGACAACGCACAGTTAAACAACGTCTTCAATTATAACCAGAATGTATCTGCGGCCTATTTGTCTTACACTTTGAATTTTCTTGACAATTATACCCTAAAAGCTGGAACAAGATATGAGTACACGGTGATTGATGCAGACTTCAGAGATGAACAACAGGTGGAAATTCCTTCTTATGGAGTATTGGTGCCGAGTGTGAATATTAGCAGAAAGCTGAAAAACGGCAACATGCTAAAAGCAGCTTATAACCGTAGAATTCAAAGGCCTTCCTTGCAGTTTTTAAATCCAAACTTGCAAGCAGCCAACCCGCTTTTTGTAACTCAGGGTAACCCGCTACTGGATCCTGAATTCACGGACAACTTTGAAGTGGGCTACAATACTTTCTATAAAATTGCCACCATCAACATGTCGGCATTTATGAGAAAGAGTACAGGTTCTATCCAAGCCATCAGAACACCACTTGAAAACAACGGTATCTTGACCACTTTTGAAAATATCGGTAGTGAGGATGCATACGGTTTGAACCTGTTCACCAACTTCCAGTTCTCTAAAAACTTCTCTGTCAACGGTAGTGTAGATGCCTTCTATGCGGTGTTGGACAACAATGTGCCAGACCCACTATACAATTCCTCCAATGAAGGCTTTGTGGTAAGTGGTAGAATGTTTGCCAACTACAACTTTGCGGAATCTTGGATGCTGCAAGGTTTTGGTTTCATGAGGGGCCGTCAGGTACAGCTACAAGGCTATCAGGGTGGCATGTATTTCTACGGCTTGAATCTCAACAAGCAATTCAATGAGAAGAAAGGCAGCATAGGAATTGGTGCCGACAACTTCCTGACCCGCGGAATGGTGATCAACAGCGAGATCAACTCTCCTACCATCAACCAAACCTCCACCACGGTCATGAGAAATATGAACTTCAAGGTTAATTTCACTTACCGAATAGGAAAAATGAACGTAGCTCAGCAGTCGAGACGGAAGAAAAGATCTATCAACAATGAGGATATGAAAGAAGGCGAAAGCAGCGCCCCGGTGATGAACAATTAATTCAGAACCGATACCAAAAATAAAGGCTGTCTCTTTTCAGGGACAGCCTTTTTGTATATTTGGGTTTATTGATTATTCTTCTTCCTCCAATTCCTGTTCAAATCCTAAACCTGCGGCGAACAACAGCCGAGCATGGGCTATATTGCGGCGGGCTATGACATCATTGAGAATCAGCTGCCCCTCTATCACGCTCACTTCACGGGCATTGATTAGGAATAGGGAGCTTTCCCCCATATCAAACCTCATCTGCTCACCTTCTAGCAACCGCTCAAGTCCTAAGAGATTTTCATTGAAGGTCCTGTACTGGTTTTGCAGGGTTTCCATATTGTTCAGCTCACTTTCCAAATTGGCTTTTAACCTCACGAATCTCAGGTCCCTATCTTGGGTGGTAAAATTGATTTGGGACTTGACTATCCCCAAAGCTCCACGCTCCCTTCTCAGAAACAAAGGCATCCTTACGGTGGCCCCCCATTTGTAGTTGTTTTCGAAAAATGTATGATTACTATTTTCGAAACCGCTCGTGGTATTGGTCAGTATATTATAATGCAATTGGGCCACAGGTTTAAGCTGATCAGCCCTCCATCGTCGCTCAACTTCCAAAGAAGCTAGATCAAAATCCAAGAGTTGAAGCTCTGGGTGTCGATTTAGGTTTGCCCTAAGCAATTCCAAACTATATGAAATGTCAATTCCCTCGGAAAGGTCCTGCGGAACCACTTGATTGCCTAAATTCATGGGTTCGTTATATTCATCCCAAAGGTAGATTTCCAACATCTGCTGGGATTCAAAATACTCCATCTCCTTGGCCTGTAGCCTATATTCACGGTTCAACACCTGGGTGTGGGCTTCCAAGGTATCAATAGCAGGAAGATCCCCATATATAAAACTATCACGGATTCCTCTAAACCGAACTTTTGCCAATTCAAGTGCCTCTCGCATCACCACCACATCCTGATATGCAGACGCCCATCGCCAATAAACCTGGTTAGCATCAAGGTAAAGTCTATTGAGCATCAATTGCTGCTCAGAAAGTGTGGCGTCTCTGTAAATTTCAGCTTGACGCAGTGCCCTTCTTCTGCTATCGATCATCAGGCCTTGGCCCAAATTTACCGAAGCGCCAACCGTCATCAGGCCTTCTGTGGGAACCCTTCTCTCCGGGTTTAGGTATTGCCCAGTATTTTGCTCTACCAGGCCTTTCAACTGAACACCACCCATGGTGGGTACCACTACACCCGCTTCTCGCTTGTGATAGTATCCAACGTTGTTATATTCCTTCTCATCCAGATTACCAAAGAGGTACGGGTCAAACCCTCCTCTTGCCATCCTCAGCTCCTGGCGGCCCATCTCGGTGGTGATGACTGCCTGGTTGACTACTGGATGGTAAAAAGAAACCCATTTGATAAACTGGTTGTATGAAAGGGTATCCTGAGCACTGACATTAGTGGCCAGCACGACAATCATACCCAGTAATCCAATTAGTTTTCTCATTGCCTTCTTGCTTGTCTCTTTTCTTCAGCAGTATAATAATCTGCTGGGAATCCATTCAGTTGTCGCCAGATCTCGTACCAGATTGGCACATCATTGAGAAGAGCTATGCCATCAGCCGCCGATCCTATCTGCAAACCATCTGGCCAAGGCTTGTCATCAGGATCCTGAGCCACTACTACCCTGTATTTGTTGTTGGCACTGGTAAATTTATCTATCGCCACTACCTTGCCCCCAAAGGTCCCGTTGGAAATCTGCGGCCATCCTGAAAAGACAATTGCCGGCCAACCGTCAAAGATAAATCTAACCCGATTACCCAACCTTACTAATGGCAGGTCAATTGGTTCCACATACATTTCCACCGCTAATTGGGCGTCAGCTGGCATGATGCTCATGATCTGGGTACCTTCATTTACGGTTTCACCAATACCCACCTGTAGGGCCCTAGCAATGTAACCGTTTTGTGGGGCCAAAACATAACGCATGCCTGTTCGGACTTCATAGTTGCTATACTGGTTTTCTAGCCTTGTAGCGGTAGCCTCGGCATCAAATTGGGAGGACATGGCAGAAAATTTATCCGCCTCTGCCCTGGCTAGCCTGTCCCTAAATTCATTATCTATTGCGTTTAACTCAATCTGTGCTGCGATTTTTTCATTTCTGCTACTCAAAAGCGTATTTTCCGCTGCAATCAGGTTTGCCTGCACTTCTTGAAACCTTAACCTTCTTTGTTCCAAATCTGTCAAAGATCTAAGACCTTCTTCAAAAAGCTTCTCTGCACGGGCATATTGGTCTTCCCCAATGGAAAAGTTGACTTTGGCCTGCTCCAATCGGATACTGTCAGACTGCACCTGCAACTCGGCCATTTCCAGCCTATTTTGCGCTTGCTCTATTCGGAGGGAATTATTTGCCTTTAAGGCCAAAATCTGCCCTTCTTGAGCCTTCACCCGCTCTGCATAAGAGCGAGCAGAAAGGTTTTTGGCATCTACCTGCTTAAGCGTTCTCTCCAATAGCAAGGGATCGAAATAATCATCCTTGATCTCTGAAATCAATAGTAATGTATCACCGCGGTTCACATAATCACCCTCAGCCACATACCACTGCTCTATCCGACCTGCAATTACCGTCTGGATGGTCTGAGGCCTGTGATCTTGTCTCAAAGCCGTCACCATCCCTTTAGACCGGATCGTCTGAGTCCAGGGTAGGAAAATAAAGAGTAGCAGGAAGAGAAAGATATAAAGTAAAATCTTCACCCTTTTTTTGCTCTCGCTGGCAGGAATGGTCATGCTGAGACTCTTGAAATTCTCAAAATTGACCTTTCCCTCTAACTTGTTGGAAGAAATGTTGAGCATACCCTTAGTTGTTACCGTTTTTAAATTCGTTGTATTCAGCAGGTGTTCCGACAAACTTAACCCTGCCTTTGACAAGTTCAATCACTTTATCAGCCTTTGAAATCAACTTTTCATCTTCGGATATGAAAATGGCTGTCCACTCTCCTTTAAAAATGTAATCGATGATTTCTTCTTCTTCACCCTTGAGCAGGCTCCACAGATCCTCAAGCAATAAGGTTCTTGGGTTGTGCACCAGACAACGGGCCACAATTATTTTTCTGATATCCACTTGGCTCAACCCTTTACCCTCGGGCATGAGCATAGTTTCCAAATCATCTGGAAGGCTAAACACGTAATTATTCAAACCAACCAGCTCCAGCACTTTTCTTACCTTGGGTTCTTCAACATCCCTACCCAAGGTGATATTTTCCCGCATTGTACCATGGAAAATATATTGGTTGTTAAAGCTTTCTCCCAGGTATCCCCGGAATTTATTAATATCCAAAACATCCAGAGGAAGCCCATTGACAATTATTTTGCCGCGGTAATCCTCATAAAGACCTGCCAAAAGATGGAGAAGCGTACTTTTACCACTGCCACTACCACCAGTCAACACCACTTTTTCCCCAGCATCAATACTGAAGTTAATGTTCTCTAGAATGTTAAATTGCTTATTGGAGGATTTAAAATAAAGCTTGTTGAGTTCAAACTTCAGCCCATGCTCGTTTTTGGATAAAGACTTTTCGGTACCGATCTGCTTTTCAATAGGCATATCCATTACCAATCCCAGTTTTTCTACAGCAGTCAGGGTATCATATACCGTCTCCAAGCTTAGAATCATTTTTTCCACTGAACCGATCACGAGGATGATTACAATTTCAGCCGCGACAAACTGGCCTATACTGATTTCCTCGTTTATCAACAACAAAGAACCTACTCCCAAAAGTGCTGTCACTATCAACACTTTAAAAGCAATAAGTACTTTGTATTGAAAAATAAGCACATTAAAGTGCTTGTTCCTAAAATCCACATAGGACTGCAGCAAGTAATCAACCTTCAAAAGAGGTAATTTGGAACTACCCGAAAGCTTAAAGCTAGGCAGTGCCCTTGCCACTTCCTCGAGCCAATAGGCCACATTGTATTTAGCTGACGATTCTTTTAATGCCGTTTCCATACCCTTAGGAGAGGTAAAGTAAAATATCGCAATCAAAATCAAGATCAGAATTACCCCAAAAAGGATGAAGTATGGATGGTAAAACGCCAAGAGAATCAGCCCAAATAAAACCTGCAGAATAGCCGTTGGGAAGTCAAGTAACAGCTTTGCAGTTCCTTTTTGCAGGTTGACTGAGTCAAAAAACCTGTTGACCAATTCGGGGGCATATTTGTTTTGCAAGGCATCAAGTTTCAACCTTGGGAATCTGTATGCAAAGCCTAGGGCTGATTTGGTGAATATTCTTTGTTGCAATTTCTCCGTAAGGTAAAGCTGGCTGATCTGCAGGAAACCGCTGAAAGTAAAGCCAGCAGCTACCAAGCCGATCAGGATCACCCATGAGGTAGATACCCTACCGCCAAGGATAAAATTAAACAGGGCCTGAATGGCCAGTGGCAAAATAAGCCCCACCCCACCGTTGAGAACAGCATAGAAATAGATGGCATATACATCACGCTTCTCCTGGTTTAGCAGCTTACCAAACCTTTTCATGGGAGTGATTGCCGGATTGTCTCCTTTCATTTTGTACTTATAACATTAAAAACTAATTCCTTATAAAACTCCAACCTTTCGGTTCCCGAGGCAGTCATCTCTGTGAGCACAGGGATGTGTTTGGCATAATACGGCTGCAGGAGACTCGACTCCATGATCGTACTCGCCAATGTTTTGGGGAATTTGTAGGTGGGATTAAGCTCATATATAATTTCGGCTATCCTTTCTCCTATCTTGAGGTAAGAAGAAAAATAGCCGTTTTTGAAGTCACGCTCTACTTCCTTAGTCATAATAGCCTTGAAGGATTCCTCAATCAGCATCTGACGCAGGTGTACTGGGTTGACAAACTCGTTTTGTTTTCCAATGGGTCCATCGATTAATATCTGAAGGGCGATATGCAATTTATGCTTGGGATCGGTGAGATTGGCTGTCCCCATCACTAAGTTGAGTTCCAAATAACCCCAATACCAAAGATTAAGAAACAGCAGTAATTTGTGTTTGTTTTCAAAATACCTGTAAATAGCCGCCTCGGTGCTCCCCACTTCTACTGCAAGTTTTTTAAATGTAAAACTTTCCAGCCCTAACGTGGACATCACCTGGATGCTTTTCTCTATTATTTCCTTTCCCAAATCAGAACTAAATGGGTCCTTGAGGTAAACATTCTCGTTTACATCAACTCGCATCCTATTTAGCAATTGTTCCATATCCTATCCGCAAACGTTATCTCTAACTTTATGTTTGCAAAAGTAATTATAAGTTAGTAATACTAACAATAATAATTGTTAAATATTTTAACGGTATGTACCACCTTGGGAATAGGCATAAAAAAAGCCGCTAAGCGGCTTTATTTATTGTTATGCAGATTAATATCTATAATACTCTGGCTTGAATGGTCCTTCCTGAGGCACACCGATGTACTCGGCTTGCTCCTCTGATAAGGTCTCCAACTCAACACCCAATTTGCTAAGGTGCAAAGCCGCTACCTTCTCATCCAAATGCTTAGGAAGTACATATACCCCCGGTTCATATTGATCCGTATTCGTCCAAAGCTCCAGTTGGGCAAGGGTCTGGTTAGTAAATGAATTAGACATTACAAATGATGGGTGACCTGTGGCACAACCCAAGTTTACCAATCGGCCTTCAGCCAAAATGATGATCTCGTTGCCTTCCACATTATAAAGATCCACCTGAGGCTTAATTACATCTTTGGTATGGCCATAATTCTTGTTCATCCACGCCATGTCGATTTCGTTATCGAAGTGGCCGATGTTACAAACAATAGTTTTATCCCTCATGGCTCTGAAGTGAGGCTCGCTGATGATATCTTTGTTACCAGTTGCAGTTACCACGATATCCGCTTCTTTCACTGCATCGACCATTTTCTTAACGGCAAAACCATCCATAGCGGCCTGAAGGGCACAGATTGGATCGATTTCGGTTACGATTACTCGCGCACCAGCACCCCTCAAGGAAGCTGCGGAACCTTTCCCAACGTCACCATATCCCGCCACTACGGCCACTTTACCTGCCATCATGACATCGGTAGCTCTTCTAATAGCGTCTACTAAAGATTCCTTACAGCCATATTTGTTGTCAAATTTAGACTTGGTAACAGAATCGTTTACGTTAATAGCTGGCATAGGAAGAGTGCCTTTTTTCATTCTTTCATAAAGTCTGTGAACACCAGTAGTGGTTTCCTCAGAAAGACCTTTGATGCCAGATACCAACTCAGGGTATTCGTCCAAAACCATATTGGTAAGGTCGCCACCGTCATCTAGGATCATGTTCAGAGGAGCCTGCTCTTCACCGAAGAACAATGTCTGCTCGATACACCAGTTAAATTCCTCCTCAGTCATGCCCTTCCAAGCATACACACTGATACCAGCAGCAGCTATGGCAGCGGCAGCATGGTCCTGGGTTGAGAAAATATTACAAGAAGACCAAGTAACCTCAGCTCCTAGAGCCACCAATGTTTCGATCAAAACGGCAGTTTGGATCGTCATGTGAAGACAACCGGCGATCTTGGCCCCTTTCAAAGGCTGCGACTTGCCATACTCTTCTCTCAAAGCCATCAAGCCCGGCATTTCAGCCTCAGCAAGCTTGATCTCTTTTCTGCCCCAATCAGCCAAAGAAATATCTTTAACCTTATACTTGACGTATTTTTTAGATGTAGTTTCTGACATGTATTCGTTTAGTTATGGATTATTTTCAATTCTTGGAATGCCAAATTTACTGAAATGCGAAGACAAAAGAAAATTAGGCAATTAAAGAAATTCAACCTCTTTAAAAGCATATTGGTTCAGCTGGCCACTCTCCTTTTCTATTTTCAATTTTCCTTCCGTAGTAATACCAGTTATTTTGCCTAAAAATTCACCGTCCATTGGGTCGCGGTAAGCTGACCACTCATTATAACGATAGAGATTCTGAATAAAAAGTCTCCGAAGGAGTTCAACTTCACCTCTCTTTAATCGAAGATAGTAATTTTCAACAGTCTTTACAATCAATCGCAATATCTCCCAAACTTCCACCTGGCTCCCTGTCAACTTGGCCAGAGATGTCGGGCCTGGAAATGCAAAGTCGGTCTGGTTCAGATTTAACCCAATACCCACTAAAGACATATCTATCCCCCTTGTACTGACGCTATTTTCGATGAGCACACCACCCAACTTTCCTTCATATCGATGCATGATGTCATTGGGCCATTTCACTTGTATGTCAGGTGTGTATTGTGCCAGTACTTCTTGGACTGCCAGGGTAATCATGATGTTCAAATCAAACTGTTGGCTGGCATCTAAGAAAGACGGGGACAAAACCAATGTAAATGTCAGATTTTTAGAGGGTTCACTAAACCACTGGTTTCCGCGTTGTCCTCTACCCTTAGTTTGCTTATCGGTGATGATAATGGAACCTTCTCGAGCCTTTCCTTGCTTATAGAGTTGCATAGCTTCATCATTGGTCGAGTGACACTCTGGCAGGTAATGAATGTCTTTTCCCAAAAAAATCGTGTTGGCAAGGATTTTATGCATACAAATATTAGTTATTTTGTCCCACAATAAAGATATTTATCGTTTATTTGGAACTCAAAAATACAGCTTAAAACACTAAATTAATAATATGACAGCAGAACAGCTGAGTAAAGTTATCGTGAAGGGAATGGAAGAGAAGAAAGCTTCCGATATTGTAGTAATGGATTTAAGAAATGTAAAAAGTTCAGTATCAGATTTTTTTGTGATTTGTTCTGCCAATTCAGACACCCAAGTAGAAGCTATTGCTGATTCAATCGAGGAGACTGTATTTAAAACCAGCAAAGAAAGCCCGTGGAGAAGTGAAGGAAAAAACAACCGCCAGTGGGTGTTAATAGATTATGCCAACGTAGTAGCACATGTGTTTTTGAAAGACAAAAGGGAATTTTATGCCCTTGAGGAACTGTGGGGTGACGCAAAAGTGACCACAATCTCTTAATCCCGCAAACTTATATTTTTCAAAACCGTTCTACTTTAAGTTTATTGCCTTAATAATTATACAATGAGTGATAAAAACAAGAATAAAAAATTCATTCCCAAACCTCCTCAGAGGCCAAACTTCCAATTGTGGCTGATCATCACCGCGGTGATCGTGCTCATTGGAGTTTCGTGGTTTAGCCAGCGTAATGCTGTGGTGGACATCACCATGAAGCGATTTGAGGACATGGTTTTGGCCAATGATGTGGCCAAAGTAGTAGTGGTTTACAACCAAAACTATGTTGATGTCACTCTGACTGAAAGTGCTTTGGAAAAGTCCCGCTATGCGGATGAACTTGATCTTCAAAATAGATTTGCCACCACTTCTGGACCACATTACAGAATCAACATCGCCTCGGTAGATAAGTTTGTCGAAGATTATGACCGACTTGAAAGTCAATTGCCTGAAGAGCAAAGAATCGGCTACTCTGCCGAAAAGCAGGAAAGCCTTTGGAACACCTTCGGTAGTTTTGGTTTTCTCATTCTTCTTTTCTTCCTTTTCTGGATCATGATGAGACGAATGGCAGGACCAAGTGGGCCTGGCGGACAGATATTCAATGTGGGTAAATCTAAAGCCCAGCTTTTTGATGCCGAAAACAAGGTAAAAATCACTTTCGGCAATGTGGCCGGCCTAGATGAAGCCAAGGAAGAAATCCAAGAAATCGTAGAATTCCTTAAAAACCCTTCCAAATTCACGAAACTAGGCGGTAAAATCCCTAAAGGTGCCCTACTTGTAGGCCCTCCAGGTACAGGTAAGACATTGCTGGCAAAAGCTGTAGCAGGTGAAGCCGGTGTACCATTCTTCACGCTTTCAGGTTCCGACTTTGTGGAAATGTTTGTAGGTGTGGGTGCTGCAAGGGTTAGGGATTTGTTTAAGCAAGCCAAAGAAAAAGCGCCTTGTATAATCTTCATTGATGAGATTGACGCCATCGGCCGTTCAAGAGGTAAAGGCCAGATGCCAGGATCCAATGACGAAAGAGAAAACACGCTTAACTCCCTTTTGGTGGAAATGGACGGTTTCGGAACTGACACCGGGGTGATTGTACTGGCCGCTACCAATAGGCCTGACGTACTGGATAGCGCCTTGCTAAGACCAGGTCGTTTTGACCGTCAAATCAGCATCGACAAGCCGGACATTGTGGGTAGAGAAGCGATTTTCAAAGTTCACCTGAAGCCAATCAAAACGGCTGAGGATGTGGATGCGAAAAAACTGGCAGCCCAGACTCCAGGCTTTGCAGGTGCCGAAATTGCCAATGTATGTAACGAAGCGGCATTGATAGCGGCTAGAAGAAATAAGAAAGCTGTAGATATGCAGGATTTCCAGGATGCGGTTGACCGTGTGATTGGAGGTCTTGAGAAGAAGAATAAAATCATATCTCCTGAGGAGAAGCAGATCGTCGCTTACCATGAGGCTGGTCACGCAGTAGCAGGCTGGTTCCTGGAGCATGCCGATCCATTGGTAAAAGTAAGTATTGTACCAAGAGGTGTGGCTGCATTAGGTTACGCCCAGTATCTGCCAAAAGAGCAGTTCCTCTATCAAACCGAGCAACTAATCGACGAGATGTGCATGACGCTCGGAGGAAGAGCCGCTGAAGAGATCATCTTTGGCAAAATTTCCACCGGTGCTCTGAGCGATTTGGAAAGAGTAACCAAAATGGCGTATTCAATCGTGTCTGTTTACGGTATGAACGAGAAAATCGGAAACGTTTCTTTCTATGACAGTAAGCAATCAGACAGGTTCAGCAAGCCTTATTCTGAGTCAACTGCCGAGACTATTGACCAAGAGGTAAGAAAGCTAATCTTATTTGCCTACGAAAGGGTAAAAGAGCTCCTAATGGAGAAAAGAGACGCTTTGGAAATTTTGGCAAAAGAACTTCTTGAGAAGGAAATTCTTTTTCAATCCGATCTTGAAAAACTAATAGGGAAAAGACCTTTTGAGAAGGAAACTACTTATGAAGCATTCACAAGAAAGATCGATGCAAAAGAAAAAGAGGAATCTGAAGAAAAGAAAAATATCGAAGACGATATCAAAGAATCAGTAACAGAAAAAATCAGCACCAAAAATGATGAAGATTAATCATTGACGGTAATATTATTAAGGCACATAACAACTTGTTATGTGCCTTTTTTGTTGCTTTGTTTGAGATTACAAAACTTATGAACGGAATAGGATCAATCATCTTTATAATAGTATTTACACTTTTATCCACTTTCATCAACTGGTACGTTTTCCAAGGGCTCAAAACCTTAGTGGAGGATTGGGGAAGTAATTCTAAGAAGTCCTTCTTTCTTGGTTATTGGATTATATTCGGGGGAATTACGTTATTTTCCGTGATTACCTTTATCCGGATCGCTGTGGAAGGCAAGATCCCGCCCAGTGCCCATAACCTCGTAAATGTAATCCTTACGGTAACCGGTACCCAAATCGTTTTCATTCTATTCATGCTTGGGGAAGACTTGGTGAGAAGTATGGTCATGGGAGCAAAATATGTAACCTCTGATGAGGCATCTCTTCCATCCAGGCGAAAGTTTGTTACCCAGCTTGGCCTGGTAGTAGCAGCAATTCCTTTTTCGGGATTTATTTACGGTATTTTTAAGGGCAAATACAATTTCAAGGTCCACCACCAGCCGGTTTATTATTCAGACTTGCCTGAGGAATTTGATGGTTTTAAAATCGTGCAGCTTTCTGATATTCATTCCGGCAGCTTCAAGGATTTCGGTTCAGTGGAGCGCGGGATTCAAATGGTGATTGACCAAGAACCTGATCTTTTTGTTTTCACTGGTGACTTAGTCAATCATAGAGCCGGGGAGATTGATCCGTTTTTGGAAAAGTTCAGTACCATCAAAGGGAAACACGGGCAGTTTTCCATTCTAGGCAACCATGACTACGGAGACTATATTCCATGGCCTACCCCACAGGAAAAAAAGGACAATTTCAATAGGATGATAGAACAACATGGGAAGCTGGGCTATAAGTTATTGATGAATGAAAACATCACCGTGAAAAAAGGCAACTCCAGTATTCGCTTGTTGGGAGTGGAAAATTGGGGTATTGGGTTCAATAAAAAGGGTGATTTAGACAAGGCCCTTGATGGGGTGGACAAAAACGAGTTTAAGGTACTTTTAAGCCATGATCCCAGTCATTGGGAAGAAGTGGTAAAAGACCACCCTTCCAACATACACCTGACTCTCTCTGGCCATACCCACGGGATGCAATTTGGAATAGAAACCCCCGTGATCCGGTGGAGTCCTGCCCAATACAGATATCCCCACTGGGCAGGACTGGCACAGTCCCTCAACCGATATCTCTATGTCAATCGGGGTTTCGGTTTTCATGCCTTTTCCGGACGGGTTGGTATCTGGCCTGAGATTACTGTAATAGAACTAAAAAAACAACAGGTGTAACATTTTCTGCCCAAACTGTTCTTATAAAATAAACAGCAAAATATCCCTATTGGTATATTTTTTCGAGCACCTAGCTATTTATGCTTAGAAAAGGTAAAAAAGAACCCGCTTTTTTCAGCATACACATATATCTTTTAGTGGCATTAGTATAGCTATCATATACTTACCAACCACTAAAACCAAAGATTAAATGGACAACCCAAATAAAAACACCATAGACAAATTAAATGATCTGATAGCTATAGCCGCTGATGGCCGAGAGGGCTATGAAAACGCAGCTGAGAACATTGAGGATCATGGAGCAAAGGCTTCCTTTAGGCAATTTTCACAGGAAAGAGCCTCCTATGTCAACCAGCTTCAGCAAGAAATCATTGGCCTAAACGGAAAGCCAAAGGACAGTGATGGGGATGTGCAGGGCGCACTTCACCGAGCTTGGTTAGAAATCAAATCGACCTTTACTGGTGGTGACAGAGAGGCTATTGTAAATGGCTGCATTACAGGTGAAGAATCAGCCATTGAGAGCTATGAAAAGGCTTTGGAGAAAGAATATATAAGCGGGTCAACAAGAAGCCTGCTCAATGAACAACTGAGCGGAATTAAAAACGCACTGAATGTAATAAAGAGTTATCGTGACAATCCATAATTTTTTACCGCATGGATTTGGAACAGTAAGGGCTTTGCTCTTACTGTTTTTTTATGCCTCATCTCTATTTCAAAACCGGGCTAAAACTAATTTTTTATAACAATTACCATTTTAAATCGTAATATAATAAGAACACTAAAGAAGAGAGCCATGGTACGAGTTATGTTTGCATTAGTATTTTTGACCTTAAGTTTTCCAATTTTCGCCCAAGATACCTACCCAAGTTATCGCATGACTAATGGTGTACCGGATGCTTCAGGCATTCTAGTTACTAATCCCAATCCCACTGGAGGCTTACTGATCTACAACAGCAAAAATGGTCAGGCTACCATGTCTCCCATGAAGATCCGCGAATTTCAACCTGAGGACAATGATGTGTTTAATGGAAGGATAAAAAGCGTGAAGGAACCTGAAATGACTTTCAATCCTGAATTGCTACCAGAATACAGGGAGATTAGTGAGTTCATATTACCAATCCCATTGCAATCCAGACCCTTGGAGTTTGACATGCCTAATTACTTAAAGCATAGGCCTTCCATACAGATTTCTCCAACCTGGAACAATCCTATTTTAGAAGAAAAAAAGCAAGGAGACTTTAACCTAAGGCAGGATTAATTAAAAACATCCTATTTGCCACATACAGAACAAATTTCCGCAGTTGGTTCAAGTGGAGCTACCCTTCTCAAGGCTTCCTCGCTGTTGTTAAATGGACCTAAGTATCGGCGGTTCATCATATCCGGCATCTGGGCACAGCCCTGAGCATGAATTTTTTTAACCCCTGAATCTGACAGGTTCTCGTCTATGTAAAAGAATTTCATAATACTAAGCAAATCGTTTGACAAGTTAAGCAATCGATTTTAATCCTGAAATACCGTAATTAGGGTATTTTTTGATGTTTCTTCCTGTTTTTTCACATTTTTTTCTACTTTTGCCAGCCACTTTCAACCCACTAAAGATTTTCATACGCTAAATAACCTATGCTTAGAGGAGTATTATTGGTTTTCTTGGGCGCTTCCAGTTTCGGAGTACTCTCTTCAATTGTCAAGTTGGCCTATAAAGATGGCTTTTCTCTTGGAGAAGTAACGGGAGTTCAGGCCTTTTTTGGTACCATGCTTTTGTGGACGATCTATTTCTTTCAACAAAAAAGCAAATCTGTCCCAAGGACGAAAAAAGCTTTTAAGCCAAAATTGAGAGTTATTCTGATGGGGACTTCCACAGGACTTGTTAGCATATTTTATTACAAATGTGTCCAATCGGTCCCTGCCTCCATAGCCATTCTTTTGCTGATGCAGTTTACCTGGATGGGGGTAGTGTTGGACATGGTGTTTTCAAGAAAGTTTCCTTCAAAACTTCAAACCTTATCGGTAATTGGGGTTCTTTTGGGGACTTTGCTTGCTGGGAATGTATTGCACCAAGGTTTTGAAAACATACAACTCGTCGGCATCTTCTATGGATTGCTGGCGGCACTTTCCTATAGCTGCTTTTTGATGATCAACAACCGCGTGGGCAACCAATATCCACCAGCATTAAAAAGTGCTTTGATGCTCACAGGAGCATGTATCTTGATATTTTCAATATTCCCACCCGTGTTCCTTTGGAACGGTTCCCTTGGAAATGGCCTATTGGTTTTCGGAATTCTCTTGGCCCTTTTCGGAACGGTCATCCCTCCCCTTTTCTTTGCCAAAGGCATACCGGTGGTTGGACTTACCCTAAGTTCGATTCTAAGTGCAGCAGAGTTGCCTGTAGCGGTGTTCATGTCATGGTTTATCCTAAATGAAACTGTGCTTGGCATACAATGGCTTGGGGTTATCCTTATCCTTGCTGCTATAATTTTGCCCAATGCATTAAAGCTTTTAACTAAAAGCAGTAAGCTTTCACAAAAAGTATCTGTATAAAAAAAGCTTTCCAGATATCTCTGGAAAGCTTTTTTTATTACGTTTTTGATCAGCACTTAATTCATTAACTAATTGAAGCACCAGAAGTAGTATCCTTATTTGGTTGCAGCAACCTCAAAGATCCATCTTTATCTTCGGCCATCAATATCATGCCTTCAGACTCAACTCCCATCATTTTGCGCGGCGCCAAATTGATCAACATGGTGACCTGCTTCCCAATGAGATCTGTGGCTTCAAAATGTTCGGCAATTCCGCTCAATACTGTCCTCATTCCCAAACCTGTATCCACGAGAAGCTTCAGCAGTTTTTTGGACTTCTTCACCTTTTCGGCTTCCAAAACTGTAACCACCCTCATATCCAGCTTGGTAAAATCGTCAAATGCTATGATATCCTTCATGGCCGGTACGGTGGCGTTTTGCAGTTCATTCATCTTTTTGGCTTCCAGTAATTTATTGACTTGTTTTTCAACCACCTCATCTTCTATTTTCTCAAATAGTAAAGTGGCTTTCTCAATTGGTGTCCCCACCGCTAATATCTTTTCACTGCCCGCATTGCCCCACTGTTTCTGGTTAAGATGAAGCTTGTCATAAAGCTTTTGTGCGGTGTGAGGCAAGAAAGGTTCTGCTACTATAGCTAGATTAGCCGCAATATTTAGGGCTAAATTTAGAACAGTCGCAGTTCTCTTCTCATCTGTTTTAATACTTTTCCAAGGCTCGGTATCTGCCAAGTATTTATTCCCTAATCGGGCAAAATCCATGACAAAGGATAGCGCTTCTCTGAACCTATACTTCTCTATGGAAGCGGCAATTTTATCAGGGAAAGCTTGAAGCTCCGCAATTGTCTCTTCATCAAATGAGCTCCAATTACCGGCAGCTGGTACCTGACCATCAAAATATTTGTGGGTGAGCACTACGGCGCGATTGATAAAATTCCCAAACACCGCTACCAGTTCAGAGTTGTTTCTGGATTGAAAGTCCTTCCAAGTAAAGTCATTATCCTTGGTTTCCGGTGCATTGGCGGTGAGCACATAGCGCAACACATCCTGTTTATCGGGAAATTCCTCCAAATATTCATGAAGCCATACAGCCCAGTTGCGGGAAGTCGAGATCTTATCCCCTTCCAGGTTTAGGAATTCATTGGCCGGCACATTGTCAGGCAAAACAAACTCGCCATGGGTTTTCAGAATGGCCGGGAAAATGATGCAATGAAACACAATGTTGTCCTTTCCGATAAAGTGAACCAACTTGGTATCCTTGTCTTTCCAGTAAGGTTCCCAATCGATCCCCTTTTCCTGAGCCCACTCTTTGGTGGAACTGATATAGCCAATTGGCGCATCAAACCACACATACAAAACTTTGCCTTCGGCACCTTCCACCGGCACGGGCACACCCCAATCCATATCCCGAGTCATGGAACGGGCCTGCAACCCTTCTCCAGCTTCCAACCAAGAACGGCATTGACCTAGCACATTGTTTTTCCAGTCGCCTTGGTGCTCCTCAAGAATCCATTTTTTTAAGAACTCGGTATATTTACCGAGGTCCAAAAACCAATGCTTCGTTTCTTTAAGCACCGGAACATTTCCGCTCAGCTTGGATCTTGGATTTATAAGATCCGTCGGGTTTAACGAAGTGCCGCACTTTTCGCACTGGTCACCATAGGCCGATTCGTATCCGCATTTTGGGCAAGTACCCTCAATGTACCTATCTGCCAAAAATTGGTTGGCCTCTTCATCGTAATACTGTTCGGTGGTTTGCTCCATAAACTCACCTTTTTCATACAAATCCTTAAAAAACTCCGAAGCCGTTTCATGGTGGATTTTGGAGGAAGTTCTGGAGTAATGGTCAAAACTGATCCCAAATTTCTCAAAACTCTCCTTCATCTGAGCATTGTATCGGTCTACAATCTCCTGGGGAGTTTTGCCTTCCTTCTTAGCCTTAATCGTAATGGCTACACCATGCTCGTCAGACCCACATATGTAGGCCACATCCCGCTTTTGGGAACGTAAATAACGAACATATATATCGGATGGAATATAGCATCCCGCCATATGGCCTATATGCAATGGGCCGTTGGCATAAGGCAGGGCTG
Source organism: Litoribacter ruber (assembly GCF_018500185.1). Taxonomy (GTDB): domain Bacteria; phylum Bacteroidota; class Bacteroidia; order Cytophagales; family Cyclobacteriaceae; genus Litoribacter; species Litoribacter ruber. The sequence continues at coordinate 305,712 of NZ_JAHBGI010000003.1, forward strand.
CTGTGATGGTATATCTTTTGAATTCTTTGTTGCTCATAGCTTGCAAAGATAGGGAAAAGTGGCTTTAACAAATAAAAAAACACCTGCTTTAAGGCAGGTGATTGTATTTATAGTGTTAAGATTTGGGGTTTAAAATGCATATCCAAAGGAAAGCTGCGGCCACAATGGCCAAAAGACTGTTGAGTCAAAAACTGGTGTAATACCCGCTCGAAACAAAAACCCACCGTCAGTCGGCTCCAATCTGTAACCAATACTCATTGTACCAAAAGCTCCAGAAGCCCTGTCTCTTTCGCCGACGGGCCCAAAACCGTTGTCAGTTTCAGCCGATCCGGCTACAATGGTAGCGCCGATGCCCACTTCAAAAAAGTGTTTTTCATGACCAAACAAATAGTTAACTAATAAAGGTACGGTGGTGAGGCGTACTCCCTCAATTGCTATGTAACCGATTCCGGCACGACCGCCGAAGCCGTTCATGCTTTGGGAAAACCTGGTGTCATAATTGACAGAATATAGCAATCCATTTCCTAAAACCTCCACAAAGACTCCTTGACTTTTTGATCTTTCAGGGGCTTGAGCATTGCAAATATTGGCTACAAAAAACAGAATTACTGCACTAAATAAAAGCTTCTTCATAAATATAAAAGATAAGTTAGTAAAATTAGTTAAAAGCATAACCGAACCCTATGCCGAACCAAAGCGGCCAGAATCCATTGTGGTTAAAGATTGGGTTGAGATTGGCTTTGAAGGTAAATCCACCGTCCACTGGCACTCTTCGGTATCCCAAGTTGAGGGTTCCCATAAGGGCTGGAGTATTGCCGGTATCCAAGATGAAATTCCAATTTTCACTAGTGGTGATAGTTGGTGTTCCCCAGTAGGAGGTGTAAGTATCCCTATACCTTACAAAAGTCGCCCCACCACCGATTTCAAAATAATGCTTATCTCTTCCCAAAAGCCTATTGATTTGAAGAGGAATAGTTAACATGCTAGTTCTGGAATTTTCACCCTCATTGATGGCCCAGCCTCCGGCGCCGATACGCATCCCCCAGGAATCTACACGGTGTTTGTCAAACCGGAAATCATAATTTACGGAATAAGGCAACCCCGCTCCACCGAGTTCGACATATACTGATTTGGTGGGTGGACCATACACATCCTGCGCATATGCAGGAAGGAAAAGAAGCGCTAGAAGCGCTGACATTAGAAGTACTTTCATAAATTCAGACTAAAGACTTCTTAAATATAGGAAGATTTTCTGAACTGAAAGTTTTAATGTAAAAAATCTTATTATTTGATTCTTATGACTGTTACCAGCAAAGTTTACCAAGAATCGACCAACTTCTGTATGGTAAGCATTACCTTGTTTTTGACATGAGTGGCAGGAACTCTCTTTGTAAAAGTATCCACCCAAAACAGAATGGTTATGACAACGGTACCTCCAGAGATGTCTTTTACCTGTATGGAGGTTTTTCGTCTGCCTTTAAGCACACCTTCAACCTTATTTACTTCAATCTCAATCTGCTTAAGCAGGGCGTCGTAGTCAGACTTTGCAGGGATATTGATATCAAACCCATGCCTTAAAAAACCGTCAATGGTAAAATTGGTCAAAGGACTTTTGACAATGGTCCCATTGGGCATATACACATCCTTGCCATCGAAGGTCTTGATCTGGGTATCCCTCAGGTTTAGGGCAACCACCCTCCCCTGCACGCCCACGATTTCAATGGTGTCACCAATCCTGAAAGGCCGCTTAAATGCCAATAAAATCCCCGCCAGAAAGTTCTCCCCGATATCTTTAAGGGCAAAACCGATGACAAAGGCTGTAATGCCCGCTCCGGCCAAAATACTACCGACCATACCCGTGAGCCCCCAAAATCTCAGCACGAAGAGCAAACCCAAAATAAAAATCAAAGACCCAATCAGTCTGGCAAAAAAGGAGGCCAGCAGGGAATCATTCATGTTTTTCTGCAAACGGCTGGTTGAAAGTCTCTTTACATAATAGCTTATATACCAAAAGACAACCAACAAAACCAATGCGATAAGCAACCTTGGCGTGATGGCCACAAGCGTGTCATAATATTCACCAAATTGCCCCCGGATATCCGATAGAAAAGTCTCCATTCAAAAAGTTTAGATTTTAGCTCTTAGAAGCAAAAAAAGCACCAAATGTCAACCCTGCCAAGACTCCTCCTCACCCATATCCGACAATAGTTTTATTTACATTAAAGCAGACAACAGACAGGAAATTATAGAAAGCAACCTAACTCATTAACCCTCTTTTTTACAATCACATAAATATTTTCAACCTATTATAAACCAGTGTTAAACCAATAACAGATTGTTTTAACACTGGTTTAGCACTGGTTAAATACTGGTTTTTGATTGGTTAAAATGTTCCTGACCACTCCCTTTTCCTTAAAAAAATAAAGAGGAGCCCCCATTAGTGAAGCTCCTTTCTCATTTGAAATGTGAACGTGGTAAATAATTTTTACCGTAACTTCTTCGCTAAGAATTATTCCTGCCTTTTGCCGGTAGAAAGCTCAGTGAAACTCAGTGAAACACTGTGTCCATTTCTTTTCGCGAAGGGGGTTTAAGTTCGCTCATTTCATATACGCATCTCTAGTCGCCTTGAATTCCGACCCTTCTTTCCAGTTAGGCCAATCCTTGCCAAGTGCCAATTTCCTTCCTACATGGTACAACAGCTCTACATCATCTACTGCACCGTCAAGATTCCACCTCTGAGGATCGTATTCATCACTTGGCTTATGGTAGTATTGGGCAGTATAGTTATCCTGAAGCTCTTTTCCATATTCCTTGCCCTTTTCGGCATGATCGATTCCCGTACCAGTATATAGTGCGGGTATGCCAATTTTAGCGAAATTAAAATGGTCGGAACGGAAATAGTAGCCTGCTGAAGGGGTTGGTTCTGGCGAGGTATAGCGCCCCACCTTATCAGCCTCGTCGGTCAGCGTTTCTTCAAGTTCAGATTGGCCCATTCCCACCAAAACGATATCCTTCATTTTACCATAAGGATTGATGCCGTCCATATTGATATTGGCGACTGTTTTTTCTTTGGGGAAAACAGGGTTTTCGGCGTAGTAAGCAGACCCCCAAAGGCCTTGCTCTTCAGCCGTTACGGCCAAAAAGACCACCGTCCGTTCCGGCTTTTCATCAGCTTGCTTAAATGCCCGGGCGATTTCAAGCAAAGCGGCGGTACCGCTTGCGTTGTCCAAAGCCCCGTTATAGATACTGTCCCCAGTTTCATCGGGTTTTCCGATGCCCAAGTGGTCCCAATGGGCGGTATAGATGATATACTCATCCGAACGCTTGCTGCCCTCTAATTTGGCTATTACATTTTTGGACACATCATATTCAGCCATAACCTCAAGGGAAGAGGAGGCTTTCATGTTCATCGGCACCGCCTGAAAATCTGACTTTCTGGCTTTGGCCAGCATTTCCCGCTCATTAAGGCCTGCTAGATCAAACAGCTTATTGGCCACCGACAAGGTCACCCAACCCTCGAAAGCAGGTTTGTATGCTGTGGATGACCTATCATCCAAATACAGCTTAGAGGTGTTCCAGTTGTTTTGAACCACGTTGAAACCATAGCCTGCTGGAATGGTATTGTGAACGATCAGGCAGCCCAACGCGCCTTGTCTGGCCGCCTCCTCATATTTATAGGTCCAGCGCCCGTAGTAAGTCATCGTGTTGCCTTTGAAAAGCTCGGCATCTTCTGTACCGAAACCTGGATCATTTACCAACACGACAACGATTTTGTCCTTGACGTCAATATTCTTATAATCATCCCAACCATATTCCGTGGCTACAATTCCAAAGCCTGCAAACACCAACTCCGCATCTTCAAAGCTAACTTTCTCCTCGGTCCGCTGGGTCCAGATCACATAATCCTTTAGCCCTTCCAGTTCAAGATCCCCCTTCTCACTCACCACTTTCATGCTTGAAGCAGGCGAGGCCGTAATTTTCATCAAGGGTACCTCTTGAAAATAACTTCCGTTATTGCCAGGTTCCAAACCCATTTCTTCAAAATTTGACTTGAGGTAGTTGATAGTTTTGGTTTCTCCTTCCGTAAAGGGCATCCTACCTAAAAAATTATCTGAGGCCAGAGTTTGAATGTGCTTTTCAAGGTTTTCTTTTTTGATGAGATCAGATCCTTGTCCGTAATTTGCCAAGTCCTGCTGACAGGAAAACAGCAGGCCAAGTCCAGTCAATCCCAATAAGGTATACTTTGTTTTCATAAAATTGCTGATATGTGTATTAAACCCCATCAAGATACTCAAAAATTATAGATCAAGTAAATAGCCATTGGAATTTGAGGGAAAAGCGCCTAGTTTTAAGATTAAAATCCAAAAGACATGTTAAGAAAAATACTGATCGTACTGCTGGTGTTGGCAGTGATCATGGCCATAGGATATGTTTCCGGTCCCCGGCAACGAATCTCACCCCTGACTGGTGATTACCCGGAAGTTCCTATTGACCCCTTAGAACTTGATGCCTACCTCCAATTGCGAGAGGACACGGTGAAAGGCCTCAAAGAAGACAATGAGGCCAAAATCATCTGGGCAGATTCCTCCACTAAACACAAAACTGAATACGCTTTTGTCTACATCCACGGCTTTGGGGCCAGTGAGAAAGAGGGACATCCCCTGCACAGGGAGCTTGCGCAGTATTTTGGGGCAAACCTGTTTTTGACCAGGCTTCCAGAACATGGCATTGACAGAAATGACGCCTTCCGGCATTTGAGTGCCCAGCAATTGGCTGATGCGGCGCGTGAGGCCTACTCTATAGGCAAGGCAATAGGCGACAAGGTGGTGGTGATTGGCACTTCCATGGGTGGGGCTTTGACTTTGATGCTTGGCTCGGAACAAGAGGACATTGAGGCATTAGTCCTTCTTTCGCCTGCCATCAGGGATTTTGAAGGCCGTTTGGAATTACTCTTTCAACCCTGGATGACTAATCTTTTGGCATCAGCCATTACCAATGAGGAGGGCGTCCAGATAATTGAAAGATCAGGCGACAAAGCCCAATATTGGTCTGAGCAATACCATGTGAATGCCTATACCAGCCTTGCCGTCCTGCTGAAATCAAAAATGAACACCGATACTTTTGAACAAATTAAGCAACCCGTTTTCATGGGGTATTATTACAAGGATGATGAAAATCAAGACTTTGTAGTGTCTGTCCCGGCCATGCTGGATATGTTTGAGGAATTGGGAACGGATGAGAAGTTGAAGGTAAAGATGGCTTTTCCTGAGGCTAACGACCATGTTATCGGCTCGGCTATTACCTCTGAGGACTGGCAGTCAGTACTGGAAGCTTGCAAAGAGTTTCTTTCTCAGCGAGTTGGCATTCCGGTACCTATCGAGGAAGTTGAATACGCAAAATAATTTAATTTCAAGAGGGCAAAATATGGTCTATCGGTTTGCAAACACCCAAAAACCTTCCTACTTTTGCTCTCCCTTTACTGCGCACGTGGTGAAATTGGTAGACACGCCATCTTGAGGGGGTGGTGCCCTCTGGGCATGGAAGTTCGAGTCTTCTCGTGCGCACAAAACGAAAAAAGCCGCTTTTTAAGCGGCTTTTCTGTTTTTATAGCTTTTCTCTTAATTAACCATCACTGGGACTTTTGCTGGAATGAGGTTCATTTGTCCAAATTTCTGGACCACCTTGGCTTGAAGCAAAAGATTGATCCCTAGATCAGTGACGTCAAAATCCTTTGCATCTGCACCAAATAGATTTTCCAGTGTCTTGGCCAGGCCAAAGGAATCAGTATCTATACCAGCTTTTCTTGCAAACTCAGCTGATAAAGCTTTCAAACAAACCAGGTCTGATGAATCCATTTTTCCATCCAAATCAAACTCATTAGAGACTTCTGTGGCATCAAATGACATCATAAAGCTGGCTTTTGCCAGGTCTTTTTTGAATTCAGCCAAAGTTTTATCCATCAATACACCACTGGAACTTCCAAAACCCACATGCTCTTTAATGGCCACTAAGTTGTATTCACTGTCCAAAGTTATCCAACCAAACTTTTGTCCATTAACATCCTGAATGAGTGAAGGGACTATAAAATGAATTCGATTGGATTTTGACTTGTTGAACTTAAGATGAAGATTCTCTTTGTTCTTCATGAAGTAAGTTGGCACTATGGTTCTTACAAAGAAAAACCCCAGAAACCCGGTAATTGCTAATCCTAAAATACCCATTCACTCTAATTTAATCGGTAAAACTCTCTCAATTATGGGCAAACTAAGTAATTTCCACCAACTATCAAAAGCTTATTTCTAATTGATCGGGTAATAGCCTGAAGGATTTTCTGTGAATGGGGGTCGCTCCGAGCTTTTCAATACCATAACGGTGTGCCTTTGTTGGATAGCCGGCGTTTGAACTCCAACCGTAACCTGGGTACCGCCGGTCATATTCCACCATCAGTTCATCTCGGTACTCTTTGGCTAAAATAGAAGCCGCAGCTATACTGGCATATTTCCCATCACCCTTTATAATGCAATCAAATGGGATGGAAATTTCACTCTTAAACCGGTTGCCATCTATCAGCAGATGGTCAGGAGTAATGGCAAGCGCCAAAATAGATCGACTCATGGCCAAAAAAGAGGCATTCAAAATGTTGATCTGGTCGATTTCCTCCACAGAGGCTTCTGCTATAGACCAAGCCACGGCATTGGCCTTGATCTCTTCCACCAAGGCCTGCCGGTTACTTTTGGTCAATTTTTTTGAGTCATTGATCAACTCATTCGCATAATCAGGGGGCAAGATTACCGCCGCCGCCACCACGGGGCCACAAAGACAGCCCCTTCCAACTTCATCACACCCCGCTTCTACTCTGTCAGATTCTAAATAAGGTAAAAGGGTCATGCACAGTCTCTTCTTCTTTGTAAACTTTATGGATCAACTCCGCCACCAACCCAGTCCAGCCAGTCTGGTGGGAAGCCCCGAGCCCTTCGCCCGTGTCACCATTGAAATATTCATAGAACAGGATGTAATCCTTGAAATGGGGGTCGTTTCGGAAGCGTTCATTTAATCCATAAACAGCTCTTTTCCCATCCTTATCCTGCTTGAAAATCTTTATAAGTCTCAAAGATAATTCTTTGGCAACCATATCCAAAGTCATGTGCTTCCCAGAGCCCGTCGGATACTCAATGGCAAAATTGCCACCGTAATAAAAGTTGAATTTCTTCAGCGACTCTATGATCAGGAAGTTGATAGGAAACCATATCGGACCACGCCAGTTGGAATTCCCGCCAAACATGACGGTATCAGATTCTCCTGGAGTGTACTTAATGGAATGTTCCACCCCATTTAGATTCACCGAATAAGGGTTTTTCTCGTGGTATTTGGATAGGGAACGGATGCCGTATGGGGAAAGAAACTCTTTTTCGTCCAAAAGCTTGTTCAGTATACTCTTCATTTTCTGCCCTCTCAATAGGGAGAAAAGACGTCTTTTGTTCTTTCCTGGTTCAATCCAGCTGGACACCAAAGCCGCCAGCTTCGGCTTCTCTTTCAAGAAGAAATCCAAACGTTTTTTGAATTCAGGAAGGTTTTCAAACATCTCTTCCCGAATGGGCTCTACGGCAAACATTGGAATGATCCCCACGATGGATTTCACCTTCATCATTTCGGGCTCCTGCCCGTCCATATGAAGGATGTCGTAGAAAAACTTGTCCTGCTCATCCCATAGGGAAATGGAATCCCCCTTGATGTTGGCCATGGCACCGGCAATATAGAGGAAGTGCTCTATGAACTTGGTGGCTGTATGCTGATACACTTTGTTGTGATTGCTAAGATCCAAGGAAATCCTAAGCATATTCAAGGCAAACATGGCCATCCAAGAGGTTGCATCCGCCTGCTCCAAGCGGCCACTGAATTTTTCAGGGTTACTTCTGTCAAACACACTGATGTTATCAAGCCCCAAGAAGCCTCCCTCAAAGATGTTCTTACCTTCACTATCCTTTTGGTTAACCCACCAGGTGAAGTTTTGGATCAACTTATGGAAAGCCCTCTCCAAAAAGTCATAATCAGGTTTGCCGTTGTATTTTAAGTCAATTTGGAAAACCCTTAATACTGCCCATGCATGAACCGGTGGATTCACGTCCCCAAAGTTCCACTCATATGCTGGGATTTGCCCGTTAGGATGCATGTACCAATCATTGAGCAAAAGGATCAGCTGGTCTTTGGCAAAATCAGGGTCAAGTCTTGCCAAGGGAATACAATGGAATGCCAGATCCCAAGCAGCATACCAGGGGTATTCCCATTTATCAGGCATGGAGATAATATCGTAGTTTTGGAGGTGTCTCCAATGGGTATTTCTGCCTTTTTTTCTTTCTTTTGGTGGCACATATCGGCCCGGATCGCCCTCCAGCCACCTTTCCACATTGTAATAGTAGAACTGCTTGGTCCACATCATTCCCCCAAAGGCCTGCCTTTGGATATTGACCATCTCCTTGTCCCTTACTCTTCCCTGAAGTTCGGCATAAAAATCATCACAGTCCTTCTTGCGGTTTTCTATTACCTCATCGGCACTATCCAACCCACCTGCAGATTTCTCATGTGCCATCCTAACCGTTACAGTTTTCGAACTCTCAGCAGGAATAGTTATTTTATAAATTGCAGAGGCTTTAGTACCCACAGCGTTGGGGTTTAGGTGCTTTTTGTCACCATGGATCACATAATCATTGACAGCATCCTTCAGGTATTTCTTCTGGTTTTCAATGTTATAAAGGCGTTCCCGGTTTGTTTCATTATCGCAAAAAACCAACTCAGGCTCCTCTGAGAATGAAAAAGTGTAATTTCCCGACTTAGGTAAGAATGCCCCAACCGTATTGTTCTCTTCTTTGGTAAACCTAGGCATATAGCTTTCCTGCCCGGTAAACCAGTTTTTTCTGAACCAAAGCGTGGGAATTACCCAGAGTTCCTGATCCTCTTTTCCCCTATTATGGATGGTGGCTTTACACACTATATCTTCCACATCATGCTTGGCATATTCCAAAAAGATGTCATAGTATGCGTTTTCATCAAAGACTCCTGTGTCGATTATTTCAAATTCAGGGTCCTTTTTGCTTCTCCTGGCATTTTCCTCCAGCAAAGATTTATATGGGAATTCAGCTTGGGGATACTTGTACAGCATTTTCATGTAGCTGTGTGTAGGACTGGAGTCCAAGTAATAATAGAGTTCCTTGACATCCTCACCATGATTGCCCTGATTTCCAGTCAAGCCAAAAAAGCGTTCTTTGAGCATGGGATCCTTCCCGTTCCAAAATGCCCAAGCAAAACAAAGTTTCTGTTTGTGATCACAAATCCCCCCAATTCCTTCTTCGCCCCATCTATAGGCCTTGCTTCTGGCATCATCATGGGTCACATTTTCCCAGGCAGAGCCATCCGGGCTATAATCCTCCCTCACGGTCCCCCATTGTCTATCGGTAAGGTAAGGCCCCCATTTTTTCCAATGTTTTTTGCGGTCGCGGTCTTCCTTTAATTTGAGCTTTTCTATGTTCATTGTAGTATTTGCATCCAAAAATAGAGTGTGAATTTAAGTGATTTATTCAAAAGTGCATCACCTAAGAGTAAGCTTATTTTAGGCCAAAAGTTCACTTTGTAGACTAATTCGGCAAAATAGATAAAAAATAAAAAAAGCCAGCAGTCGTTTTGCTGGCTTTTCCACTTATCCGTTGAATATCAATTTGAAAACTGTGCCCTCCCCCACTTTCGAGCTCACTTGGATGTTGCCTTTGTGGCGCCTCATGATCTGTTTGGAAAGGCTAAGGCCAATACCAGAACCTTTTTGCTTGGTGGTGAAAAATGGGATAAAAATCTTGCTCAGCGCTTCTTCTTCAATCCCTTTTCCACTATCCCTAATTTCGATTATGATCTTGCTGTTATCATCAATATAGGCCCTCAGGCTGATCTTTTTCACTTCAGCATGCTCCACGGCATGGATGGCGTTCTGTAAAATATTGATCAACACCTGCTCGATCATGGTGATATCGGCAAAAAACACCAAGTCAGCCGGCACTATTTCCTTTTCACAGTCTATACCATACTTTTCACGCTGGTTTTGAAAAAGGATTTCCATCCTTTCGAATAAATCCACCAGACTTATGGAGGAAAACTTAGGGTTGGGAATGTGGGCAAGGCTTCTAAAGTCACTCACGAAATTAATGAGACCCTCGCTTCTTTTCTCAATAGTACCTACCCCCATCAGGTAATCTTCCACTTCCTCCACGCTCGCCCCGTGGTTATGGTCAATTTTATCCTCAATATCCGCTCGTATAGTCGCAGCCAGGGATGAAATCGGTGCGATGGAGTTCATAATCTCGTGGGTCAGCACTTTTACAAGATTCTGCCAAGCCTCCATCTCCTTTTCTTCCAATTCACTTTGAATATTTTGCAGAGAGACCAATTTGATTTTGGTTTTGCGCAGCACCAGCTCAATCACATAGACAGAAAGCTGCATAATGCCATCGGGATGGGCGATTTTGATGAGCTCACTCCCACCTGTGCGAAGACTTCCAATAGCGTGATAAAGCTCTTTGTTCACCTTGTTGATTTCAGCTATGTTTTCAAGCGTCTGTATGTTGAGCATACGCTTGGCAGCGGTGTTGAGAATCTGGATGGCGCCATCCTCCTGGAAAGTAATGAGGCCGATGCTTAGGTGCTGAAATACTGAGCGGAAATAGTGGTAATTCGCTTCTTTTTCAGCTTGGTCTTCCTTGAGTTTGGCCAAAATAGTATTAAATTCTATATGCAGGTCATCGGTTTCCGTTCCGTCAAATTTGACTGGATAAACCGTTGCATAATCGTTTTTCTTGATGTTGTTGAGAAACTCCCGCACCTTTTTAAAGCTGCTTTCCGAGTAGCGGATCAAAAACACCAATTGGGCAATTGCCAAGATAATCAAAAGGGAAACAGGGAACACTCCCCCGTCTCCCACCATGAGATAAGCTGTCAAAAACAGGGTCATTGCCAACAACACTACCCTGCCTAGCAACCCTATTTTATAATCCATATTTCTCTAATCTTCTATATAAGGAAGCCCTTGTGAGCCCCAGCTCTTTTGCAGCTTTGGAAATGTTGCCACCGTTTTTGTCAATCGCCTTCTGAATCACATTTTTCTCCATGTCATCGAGATTCAGCGTATTTGCAGCCGGGGCATGCTTTTCATTGACAGGCTTGTTAGACAGGAAAAAGAAATCCCTGCTATCCAACTCGGTGCCTTCCGCCATAATGATAGCCCGCTCAAGGGCGTGCTGAAGCTCACGGATGTTGCCTGGCCAGGAATACCGCTGCAGCAATTGCATGGCATTGGGTTTGAATCCCGTGAAATTCTTTCTGTATTTATTCGAATAGATCTTGAGGAAATGCTCCGCCAACAGCGGGATATCCTCTTGCCTGTCCCTCAAGGGTGGCAGAAATATCTCCACCGTATTGATCCTATAGAGCAAATCTTGACGGAAGGTATTTTCCATCACCATGTCATGGATAGGCATATTGGTGGCGCAGATCAATCGGATATCCACCGGGATAGATTTATTGGTACCAATCCGGGTCACTTCACGCTTTTGAAGCACAGTCAATAATTTGGATTGGAGCGGCATGGAAAGATTTCCAATTTCATCGAGAAACAAGCTTCCTTTGTCAGCGACTTCAAACCTGCCTGCCCGGTCCTCCTTGGCATCGGTAAAAGCCCCTCTCTTATGCCCAAAAAGCTCACTTTCAAAAAGGGTTTCTGTGATCGCACCCATATCCACCCCTACGAAGATCTCATCGTGACGGTGGGACCTGTCATGAATAGCTCTGGCGATTAATTCTTTCCCCGTACCGTTTTCTCCAAGGATCAAAACATTCGCATCAGTTTGGGCGACCTTGTCAATGATGGCAAAAACATTCTTCATTGCAGGACTGCTGCCAATGATATCTGCAAATGGTTTTTTCAGGTCCGCCTGCAGGGCTTTCTGCTTTTTGGAAAGCTTTTCTACTTCATTGTAACTTTCCTTTAACCGGACAGCGGAAGTCAAAGTAGCAATGAGCTTTTCATTCTGCCAAGGCTTGAGGATAAAATCGGTCGCTCCTTCTTTGAGGGCCTTTACGGCCATTTCCACATCACCGAAACCTGTGATCAAAATTACTACTGCTTTGGGATCTATTTCTTTAATTTGTTTTAACCAGTGAAACCCTTCTTTACCAGAGGTGGTATCCTCGGTGAAATTCATGTCCAGCAAGATGACATCAAAATTGTTATTATTGACCAAAAAAGGAATTCGGCGGGGATCCTTTTCGATCACCACTTCTTTGGCGTGCTTTTTCAGCAGCATCTTGGCTGCAAATAGGAGATCTTCATTATCATCCACGATCAAGATTCTGCCTAAATTCTGGTCTTCCATAAAAAGAAATGTTTAATAATGGCAATGCCGAAACGGTGCCATATAATTTTCCTGTCAATATACGCAAATTAGGGCATTTTACACCATTCAGATGTTCATTTTCGTACAAAAACATCCACAAAGCGGACACTTCCGGGATTAATGGCGGACATACTTTTTATCCTGTTTTTTAATCGTTATCTTTACTTTTATCATAAATCAAAACAAATATTTAAATGTCTGTAGCAACTAAAGGAAATACCGTAAAAGTACACTACACTGGTAAATTGCAAGATGGAACTGTATTCGATAGTTCTGAAAACAGAGAGCCCCTTCAGTTTACTCTTGGAGATGGAAACATGATCAAAGGGTTTGATGCGGCGGTTCACGGTATGGCTGTAGGGGAAGACAAGAGTGTCACTATCCCATCGGCAGAAGCATACGGCGAAAAAAGAGACGAGATGTTGGTGGATATCCCACATACGCAGGTACCTGCTGATATCAATCCAGAAATAGGAATGGATCTTTCCATCCAAAATCAGAATGGGCAGCCAATGCCTGTAAAAGTGGTTCACGTGGACGAGGAGAAAATCACCTTGGATGCCAATCACCCATTGGCTGGAAAAGACTTGATCTTTGACATCAAATTGGTAGAGATAGCATAAATGAAAAGACCGGCTTAAGCCGGTCTTTTTTTTAATCCCTTTTTCTTTTACCGGCTGGATTGGCGTAGATACTTTTAGTTTTGTTGTATTTCGAATTTCCTATTTCCACCACAAAAAGTTGAGTATTGACATCCCGCATGTCGTATTTTTTCAAGACTCCGTCAGAGGGTTTTATGGTATCTTCAATGATCAAATTACCCACCATATCATAAACTTTCACACGGGTAGAAACTTTGGTTTTATTATTCAGCTTTATCACGAATTGTTTATAGCCCTGGCTTTCCAAATTAAAATCAATCGGGGGCTGATAGGCAAGGTCCTTGGGAAACTTCAGATCCTTTTCTTTTCCCAATCCTTGGGCATAGCTGATTTGCAAACTTATCAAGGATAAGTAAATCAATAGGCTATAAAATAGGTTTGTTTTTCTTAGTAGAGTTTTTTCCATTCGGCCGCAAAATCGCAAAAATCCAACCAGTTTGAAATAACTAAATTGCGATTTAACAGAAATTATCTAAACGGATTCTCAAAAACCTGAAAGCCATTATCATTATAAAGCACTAAAATACCACCTTGCAACTGTACAGCATGTCTAGAATAATCAGGTAGCTTAAACCCCTCCACTTCCCCAGTGCGGTAATCCTGTCTTCTCAATCCATCCTTCTTTACATAATAAAGGTGGTTTCCGAATAGCGCAAGTCGGTCCTGCCCCTGATAAGTGTGTTGCCGCAAATAGTTGCCCTGATTGTCAAAAACAAACACCTTGGTATCGGTTCGGACAAAAAGCAGGTTTTGATACTCCCTGATTTCCTCGATTTCCAGTGCTTCTTCCCCCAACAACAAACTCAGTGGCTGATGCTGCAAAACGACCATCCGTCGGTGATCCAGTTTCAGCAGGTCCAGATTGCTCTCATCAAACACCCAAAGCGCCTGATTGTTACCTAAAGTCGCTGCCCGGATAATCCCAACAGGACTATCCAGTTTGTTGGAAACAATCTGGTTGAGAAATCTATCAAAGATATTGAACTCCTGCAGATCATAGGAAAAAGAAAAGATGTTGACCGTTCGATCAGCATCCAGTTGCGTTACCTGGGCCTGCCGACTGGGAGAAAAATGGTTGACCTGCTCCCCTTTGGCATTGAACTGATATATACCCCCACTAGCATCGGAAACAAAAATATTATCCCGGTTATCAATGGCCAAAAGCCCTAAACTTTGCATTTCCACTTCGGCAAGAGGCCTTAATTCAATTTCCTCTTGGGCAAAAAGTCTTGCCGTGGTGAGAAATATCGCGAGCAATGTAAGCCTGAACCGCATTTAAAACTTATATGATTTAATACTCATCTCCTCCCCATCAAACTCACCGTAGGTATATTGACTTACCCATTCACCCAGATTATAATACTTGCCCCTCTCTCCCACAGGAAGCTCCAAAGGCAGGTGGCGGTGTCCAAATATATAAAAATCATGATGCATCTGGTTTTCTACCTGCTTGCAATATTGCCACAACCACTCATCCTCCCCTTTAAACTGATCTTCGTTCTTCTGCATGTTGGTGATGCGGCTGCTGCCCGACCACTTTTGGGCAATGCGAATTCCTATATCGGGGTGCAGCCATTTAAAAAACCATTGACAGGCTTCATTGGTAAACACCTTTTTGAGCACTTTGTATTTCTTATCCCCCGGCCCCAGCCCATCACCATGACCGACAAGAAACTTTTTATCATTTATCTTAATTTGGATAGGGTTTCCATAAACCGGAACATCAAGCTCTTGCGTAAAATAATCCTTCATCCACAAGTCGTGATTGCCTGTAAAAAAGATAATAGGTATGCCCTTATCCCTCAAGTCGGCGATCTTGCCCATAAACCTGATAAAGCCTTTTGGAATCACCTTATCATACTCAAACCAAAAATCGAACACATCACCAACCAAAAACAAGGCAGCGGCCTCCTTCTCGATACTGTTGAGCCAACGGATGATTTTTTCCTCCCGTTTTTTACTGCTTTGGGGATCGGGTGCGCCGAGATGAAAATCGGATGCGAAAAATACTTTCTGGCCAGGTTTTAGACTTATGTTCATGTTTTGGGGATAAGCTGCAAATTTAGAAACTTTATCCCATCGACAAAAAGTCGGCCGCGCAAACTAAAACCCAAGGCAATATTGATTGCCTGGCAGATCGCGCATTTCCAGCTGTAAAAGCTTCACTTTTCTCCACAAGCCCCCTGCATATCCGGTGAGGGCTCCTGACTTGGAAATGACCCGGTGGCAGGGCACCACGATCAAGAGCGGGTTATCCCCGTTGGCTGCACCCACAGCCCGGGCTCCGTTTTTACTTTCCAACTGATGGGCGATTGTCTCGTAGCTGCAAGTCCTTCCATAAGGGATTTCACTCACTTTTTGCCATACTTTTTTCTGAAAAACCGTCCCTTTCGACTCTATCGGAAAATCAAACCGGCGCAGATCCCCATCCAGATAGCCTTTCAACTGCCTTCTCACTTCCAATAGAAACACGGAACTTATTTCCAGCGAAAAGTTTTCCTCTGTAAAATTTAGCGACACCAGTTTCTCGTCTTCTGCTTCCAGCCTAATATTGCCTAGACTGGAGCGCATGACCATCATTTCTCTCATAATAAAAAATTCCAGCCTAAATTTAAGGTATTCTTTACGATTAAAAAACTAATGGAGTAATTGCAAACCCCTCCACATGTAGGCATAGAAAAAGCCGCCAAATTAAAAGCGGCTTAAGGTTTGGTCACAATCTTAGCTTAATTATGAAAATACTGCTTATGACCATTTTTATCGGTCACCACCACATAAACTCTATCCTTGGAAATGGATTTCAAATTGTATTTTCTTACAAATGGCTCATCATTTTCAATAAATTCCCGATAGACAACTTTGTTTTCATCATCAATTAATTTGACATCCAAGCCGGCTTGGTTCACCTCATAAACGGAAAGCTTCATAGAGTTGTCGGATTTTCCTTTTTTCACGATGGCTTTAAAGCCTTGAGTTTTTGGAGCCCGGTTCTTGGTTTCGATGATGTGGTCAACCTTTTCCAGCTTGTTTTCAATTCTAATCAAATAAGCTCCAGTAGGTAAATCGGAAAGGTCATAAGGGATTGTCACGCTTTCTTTTACACTTACTGATCGGGCGTGAAGTCTGTTGCCCTCTTTATCATAAAGAGAAATCTTCACTCTTCCTGCTCCCTCCAATAGGGTAACTTTTGCTTTATCATATGCGAAAGCAACACCTGAGAGTTCTGTCAATTGGTTTTTTGGGTCGGCAACACTCATCAAGGTAATACCGAAGGCCAGTGCGAATGTGAATAAGGTTTTCATAGCTAGTAGATTTTAGAAGTTCGTTTCCTCTTCTAATCCATCTTCTATTCCACTCTAATCCCCTCAGGGTCAAACAGTATTAACACTAAATTTGGCATGGAAACCCACCTGTCCGTTTTCAAGCAATATTGTATTTTGAATTGTCCAAATGTTTCAATTCGGACAATTATCATGGAAAAATCTTATTTTTAGATAGAAAAAAAATTCACTTACCACTTAAAATATTTTTTCAAAAAAACACCTTCATAAATGTCCTATCAGCACTCCGTACAAAAGCGGACAGATTTTGTTCATTATTGCATCTTTATGATGGAGAAAATGAAAAATAAACAGTTTGTCAGGTAATTGTTTAGTATATAGAGCTAGAACAAATTATACTAAAGATGAGTAGAGGTTTTGTAAAGGAAGAAGATCAAGAGGAAGCGCCAATCATACCGCCAAGGGCTGCTCTGCCTGCCGGTGTTGCCAACTATGTGACGCCAGAGGGTCTACAGGCCTTACTGGATGAAAAAGCTGAACTGGAAATGGCCAAATCCCAAAACAAGCAGGAAAATGATGCCGCCCGCCGCTATGAAAACCTGATGATCGAAGGGAAGCTTAAGCTGCTGATCGAGCGCATTAATTCGGCGAAAGTGGTGGAAAGCAGTGGAAATATGGACGAAGCAAGGTTCGGCTCAACTGTAACCCTGAAAACCATTTCAGGGCTAAAACCCGGTATGGTGAGGAAATTCAAAATTGTGGGCGTGGACGAGGCGGATGTGAAAAAGAATAAAATCGCCTTTACAGCCCCTATTGCCAAGGCTGTCATCGGGAAGCGGCTAAATGAAAAGTTGGAGTTCCAAATAGGCAATACTGTGGAAAAACTGGAACTTCTTGATCTGGCTTGATCCTCAGCTCGGTCTGGCTGTATTACTATAGGTCATTTTATTTTCAAACTGGTGGCGGATGGCTTTTATCAGGGCGAAAAGAAATTTATCCTGAAGTCTGGACGATATACCTCCCGGAGTTTCTTTTTCACTCATGGCCAATACCGTCAATATCTTGCACAAAGTAAGTGGATTTAGAAGAATAAGGTCTTCATAGCGGTTGTTTTTGAAGTCCTTCAACTCATCTTTCCACTCTTCCCAGTCAAAACCAACGCATAGACCGGTGAGTTTGATACAATCTAAAAACCTAGTATCAAAACCCTCCAAATTATAATATGCCTGGGCATTTTTAGTAGTCAACACCCTTCCCATGCACTTGTCTACCCATTGGTACTCTTTCTCAATCTCATTCGCTAATGAAAAGAGAGGCTCCAATGTCTCGGCTTGCATGCCTTGCCATATCCCCGGGAATTTTTCTATCGGCGTTAATGAAATATCCATTATCCAATCGTTAAACTTTTTTAATTCTTATATTGACAAATGTATATCGCTGAGTTTACAATACCTAGTAAACACTTTTATACTTTTTATAATTTCTTACTCACATTTAATCAATACATACTCAATATCAATTAATTAGACTTCTAGCTATAGAAACCCATTTGTATAATTATTGTAAGATTATATTAGCTTATATCCTTACTTTATGTTTAACATAACTAGACTTATGTTGAACAAAAAAATACGGTTACTAAAAACAACTGTTTAAACATATTTAATAAGCTTTTGCTATCTTGTCAGTCTTACCCGCAAAACCTACGAAATTATGAATAAATCCATATTGACTATTGTCACAATGCTATTAATAGTAGGATGTAATCAGGAAAAAGCCTCTGAAGAAAATGAAACGCCTGCCGTAACTCAGCTACAATTCGACATGGATCAAAATGCGAAATATGGGCAACCCTACTTATATTCCAATCAAGCTGATGTGGTAATGATGAGTTTTATCAAAACTGAAGGGGACCAACACAGCCTTTTTTACACATATTTACAGAATAATGAATGGTCAGAACCCCAAAAGATTGCCACAGGAAGTGACTGGTTCGTAAATTGGGCCGATTACCCACAGATTAGCAGCTTCAAGGAAAATAGCCTCATAAGTTTTTTCCTTCAAAAAAGTGGAGAAGGAGTTTACTCTTACGATATTAAATTATCCCATTCTGAAGGTGGCAACACCTGGTCCGACCCGCATCCCCTTCACGATGATGGAAAGGAAGCAGAGCATGGCTTTGTTTCATTTGTACCCTATGAGGATAAAATGCTGGCCGCTTGGCTGGACGGTAGAAATACAGCAGGCGGACATGACGCACACCATGGCCACAACGGTGGGGCCATGACTTTAAGAGCTGCTCTGCTAGATAAACACGGCAACAAACCTATAGAGTGGGAATTGGATGACAAAGTTTGCGACTGCTGCCAAACGAGCGCAACACTTACGTCCAATGGCCCTGTGATCGTATATCGAGACCGCTCCGATGAAGAGGTGCGAAACATCAGCATCGTAAGATATGTTGACGGGGAATGGACCTCACCCCGCCCAGTCTATCCCGACAATTGGAAAATACCGGGCTGCCCTGTAAACGGACCAAGAATTGATGGTAAGGGAAACCTACTGGGCGTGGCATGGTTTGCTGCCCCTAATGGCAGACCAGAGGTAAAGGTGGCTTTTTCCCAAGACGCCGGGGAAAACTTTAAGCAACCTATTCCTATCAATTCAGGAAATACCATAGGCAGAGTGGATTTTACCTTGATCGATGAAGAAAGCGGTATTGTAAGCTGGATGGAAGGGGCTGATATTTTGGCCAGAAAGATAAATGTGGATGGAAATGTAGGGCCGATTGTCCAGATTGCCTCCTCCTCAGACCAGAGAAGCAGCGGTTTTCCCCAAATGACCAAAAGCGGAGACAAGCTGGTTTTTGCCTGGACTGACACCAAAAAAGATAATTCTGAAATACTCACTGCACAAATCTCGGTGGCGGCCTTCTAACCCACCTGTTTGGTAAATCTCACCAAATTTAGTAACTTTAATAAAACCCAATTCACGGGCCTTTTGGAATACAAAGGCTTTTTTTATGGAATCTATTCAATAAAACGGGGTATAATCACCTAAACTAATGTGACATATCGGGAGTTTATCCTATATGCTTTTCTTAACCTACTAATTTACATCCTAGGAATGCTAATCCCCAAAAAAGTCCCATACCTATACATAATCAGCAAAATAAGATATGACTTGCTCTATGTATTGGTGGTCGGAGCAATTGTACATTTTTTGACTAGGTCATTTTACACCTATCTACCCGAAATGCCCCTATCCATTCCGATGTTTATGGGTACGGCTATCTCCATCCTGCTTTCTTTCAAAATGGCCCAGTCCTACGACCGGTGGTGGGAGGCACGAAAAGTTTGGGGAGCCATAGTCAACGACTCCAGAAGTTTCACCATCCAACTACAAACTTTTATTGACCAATCTTTTTCCCCGTTGATCCGTAAAATGGCATTTAGGCAGATTGCCTGGTGCTATGTGTTGGGGCGGTCTTTGAGAGGACTGCCTCCTTTGGAGGAAATGGAAAAATACTTAGAAGAAGAAGAAATCATTAAAATCTCCAAACATACCAATAAGGCTTTGGCTATTCAGCAGCTGAATGCCAGAGATTTAAAAGAATTAAAAGACCAGGGTGAAATCGATAGTTTCACACATGTACATATTAACAGCACGATTTCTAGATTAATAGACCATATGGGAATGGCAGAAAGGATCAACAACACCTTCTTCCCGGTCACATATAAGATGTTTCTTCACATGTCAATTTACCTATTCGTCATCATCCTATCGATTTCACTGCGACATGTGAGTTTCATGTTTGAAATACCCTTGCTGGTAGCGATTTCCTCGGTTTTCTTTCTTCTGGAAAAAGCAGCCTCGCACCTGCAAGATCCCTTCGAAAACAAGCCAAATGACACCCCTGTGACGGCTATTGCAAGAACCATCGAGGTCAATATCAAACAGCTACTTGAAGAACAGAAGGTTCCAAGCCCACTGAAGCCGGATGGCTTCTATATTTTATAAATTTCATTAACCTAAACTATAACTACAATGCTAAAAGCACACACAAAAGACACCCAAAGTCAAATCAATCCCGACAAGGCGATTGAAATCCTTAAAGAAGGAAATGAAAGGTTTGTCAAAAACCTAAAGGCTGAAAGAAACTTACTTGAACAGGTTCAGGATACTACCATGGGTCAGTTTCCATTTGCTACTGTTTTGAGTTGCATGGACTCCAGAACTTCCGTAGAACTGATTTTTGATCAGGGTATTGGAGATATATTCAGCATCAGGGTGGCAGGTAATGTTGTCAATGAAGATGTATTGGGAAGCATGGAGTATGGCTGCAAAGCCGTGGGGACCAGAATAGTACTTGTTTTGGGGCATACGAAATGCGGGGCGGTTGCGGGTGCTTGTGACCATTTTGAAATGGGCAACCTGACTTCCCTATTGAAGAAAATCGAACCAGCCATGGAAAGAGCGGAAACATCTGGAGAGAAAAATGGCCAAAACGTCGATTATGTCAATGAAGTGGTAAAGAAAAACGTGGAAGTGGTGATCGAACAGATCCGCGATAAAAGCCCAATTGTGGCTGACTTAGAAAAAAGCGGTGACATTAAAATCGTAGGAGCCATATACGATGTGGACAACGGAAAAGTCACGTGGTTATAAAATTAAAAGCCAGGGTTAATGCCCTGGCTTTTTTTGATAATCTTTTTCGGGTACCACCCAATAATAAATGGTGTGGACAAACCCTTTGTCCGTCTCGATCTTTTTCATTTTCTGGGGCTCCCAATCTCCCATATCGTAGTTATGCGAAACTACACGGGTACCTGGTTTTAGATCCAATATTTTAGGCCTAAGCTTCATATTTACTTGGGGCAATAAATAGAGTGTTACCACCGTCGCCTCACTGAAATCGACATCAAAAATATTCGCTTCAATAAACTTCACCTTGTCGGTTACTTGTTCTTTTTCAGCTCTTGCATTTGCTTCCTCTATCCTTAACGGGTTGATATCCACTCCCACTCCTCTTGTCCCAAACCTTTTGGCCGCAGTGATGGGAATCCTGCCGTCTCCTGACCCCAAATCGTAAAGAACATCCTCCCCTTTAACATCGGCCATTTCCAGCATTTCATTGACAATGATCTCTTTCGTTGGCACATAGGGCACGTCTAGGGCAACAGAAGGTTTTGTAAACTGCTGTGCAAAGACCATTGGGGAAATACAAAAAAACAATAATCCCCCTGAAAATATTTTAAGTAAATTTTTCATTAGAACTTTATGGTTAAGTGAATTATATCATAACTAATTACTGGTCATTTTGATTTTATCTCTTTCCTTTTTTGGAGAAATAAAGGGAAAAATCCCAAAACCAGGACTCCAATCCCTACCAAAGCTCCCCAGCCTGTATAGGCAATACTGGAATATAAAAGATAAAGACTGGTCAAGCAGAAGATTATTGGCAAGACAGGATAAAGAGGTACTTGGAAAGCGAATTTCTGTTTTCCATTCTTAACTCTTAAGATAAAAAGGGCAATTCCCGCTAACAGAAAAAAGAACCAGAAAACTGGTGCCGTGTATTCCACCATGGTTTCAAAACCATCTCTAGAAAATACACCAAGCCCAACTAATAATAAGGATATCACTCCCTGAACAAGAAAAGCAATTTTAGGCACGGATAAGTCGTGGTTCCAATTGCCGAGTGCAGAAAACACCTCAAAATCTCTTCCCAATGCATAATTGGACCTAGCGCCTGTAAAAATAGTGGCATTGGCGGAAGTCAAAGCAGCCACAGCCACCAGCAGTACAATCACAATAGCCCAGCCCCTACCCAAGCTTGCCAGCATCATATCACTAGCGATAGCAGTAGAGCCAGCCATCCCCTCAAGACCTAAAACCTTCAAATAAGACAGGTTAATTAAAGTATATAATAATGTGATAACTCCAATTCCAATGATCAGTGCCCTGACCATCTGCTTTCGACCATACTTAAGCTCCGCGGAGATATAGGCGGCTTCATTCCACCCCCCAAAAGTCAATAAGACAAAAACCATTGCTAGGCCAAAATTAGTACCTAATACCGACTCCTCTTTCATCAATTCTGCGTCGCCAATTACTTCTTGGCTATAAAACACCCCCACTCCAATCAACAGCAGGATTCCAACAATCTCCAGCAATGTCAACACTTTCTGAACACCCGTTCCCATGTTCACCCCAATAATATTAATGCCGGTGAGCAGGCAAATGGCGAGAGCGGCATAAATCACCGATGAAAATTCTCCCAAACTGAAAAGCTGGGTAGCATAATCCCCAAATATAAAAGCTAGAAGCGCAATAGAACCCGTCTGGATGACGCTCATCCGGGCCCATGCAAACAGAAAGGCTATTTTTCTGCCAAATGACAAGCGAATAAAATGATAATCTCCACCTGCATTGGGATAAGCTGTGGTCAATTCTGCATAGCATAGCGCCCCAATAAAGGAAAACAAACCGCCGAGCACCCACACCCCAATAAAACCCATTCCAGTCTCCACATTGGCCGCTACCAAAGACGGGGTCTTAAAAATCCCCGCCCCCACTACCAGCCCGACAATCAGGGCCACTGCGTCCGTGGTTGTTAAAGACTTTTTAGGATTGTAAGTTTTTTCCGGATTAATCTGATTCTTCATGGCAAAAGCATCAGTACTGGACTCAGAATGTTTCATGGTAAAAAATAATGGGTGGATAACTTCTTAGGTTATAACCATGAAGCCCAAAGGCTGTTTAAACTAACTTCTTGAAAGCAAACAAACTGCTTTGGTATTCGATCGGCCTTGAGTATTTTTATATTAATAAAATTGCATTATCAACTTTGAAGACAACCCTAATTTTACCCATTCACTTTAAATCCCAAATTGATGAAAACACTTGAAAACAAAATTGCCCTAGTCACCGGAGCAGGCTCTGGTATCGGCCATGCCGTCGCCATCTCTTACGCCAAAGAAGGCGCCAAAGTAATAGTCAGTGACCTCAATGAGGATGGCGGCCACAAAACCGTAGACGACATCAAAATAGACGGCGGCGATGCCTTTTTCATAAAGGCCGATGTAGGCACGGCTGATGGAAATGAGGAACTGGTAAAAAGAACAGTTGAAAAATATGGTTCATTGCACATCGCCTGCAACAATGCCGGAATAGGAGGCCCAATGGGAATGACAGGAGAATACCCAGTTGAAGGCTGGGACAAGGTCATCGCTGTAAACCTTTCAGGGGTTTTTTATGGAATGAGGTATCAAATTCCAGAAATACTGAAGGCAGGTGGTGGCGCAATAGTGAATATGGCCTCCATCCTTGGCAATGTGGGCACACGCTATTCTCCTGCATATGTAGCGGCCAAACATGGTGTAGTAGGGCTGACCAAGGCTTCAGCCTTGGAGTATGCCAACCAAAATATCCGAATCAACTCTGTGGGGCCAGCCTACATCAAAACACCTTTACTGGACAATAACCTCACCCAGGAACAACTCGACGGACTGGTTACCCTCCACCCTATCGGGCGGCTTGGCCAATCCCCAGAGGTAGCTGAATTAGTACTGTGGCTGAGTTCTGACAAGGCGTCTTTTGTCACGGGCTCCTATTATCCGGTTGATGGTGGATACCTCGCACAATAGGCATCAAAAAAGGGCTGAAGAATAAACTTCAGCCCTTTAGCACTACTTAAACCCAAACTAATCAAGCTCCTATCAAATTCTTTCTTGTTGCTATCAAATCCCTTTCATACTCCATAACTTTGTGTATCAAACTAAAGGTAACAAACAGTGTCAAAAGCCCAAGCAAATCCATAAAAATGCCCATTTGAGTCGCATTGTGCATTTCTGCAAAAGTATTGGCGTGGAATGCCAAACGCAGGTAAACTATTCTGCCAATCACATTTATCACACAAAGCGCCCACCAAAGGTCTATTAAGGGAGTCTTCTGAACTTGGGTACCATAATTAAATTCCTGGGTTTTAACCCAAATCTCTTTCATGATCTGATAAGGATGATAGAAATTATAGAAAGGCATCAGCCAACACACTATTGACCAACGCTCATTGAAAGCCAAGCTTTTGGAATCGATCTGGTGGAGGTTATGGTAAGCAGTTTTAAACCACTTCACAAACAAATAGGCAGATCCAATAAGAAAGATGATTTGCAGATTTCCCAATAAACCTTGCCTTAGGTCCACCATCATGGATGGAATGGCGTTTCTACTGCTCATTCCGGACAACATCTGCAATTCCAGATAACTGAAAAACAAGCAGGAAAGTGTTAGGAAAAACACAATTGCCAATACGGACAATACTCTGTAAGCTCGATAATCATTCTGTAAAATTTGTCCCATAATGAATGTGTTTGAAGGTAAGAAATTGATTTAAAATTTAAATACTCTTTTTTGTAGACAATCAACATTTAATACAAAATTTTCGATTAGTCTTCATATCAAATCAACCAATAAATTTTATAATTATCAAAAAAAATATCACAAAGCAAAATAAGAGATACAAAAACAAAATTTATTACTTTAAAGGACATCCTAGTCACTACACCCCCGTTCATCAATCGGATACCATTTAAAAACAAAGCTATCTTAGCTATTATTAGGACCAGAAATTGGAATGGTTTTAGTTAAGTGTCAAGTACACTTTTCAATATAAATTTAATAAAATGCATGAATGCTTTCCTGCAGGACTGCGAAGCAGATTAATAGATATCTATGGGAAAAGACAAACCTATTGCGTTTTATAAGGACGTTAAGGATCAACTTGACTTGATTAAGGACCATTGTAGGAAAAACAAACGGACCATTGCTGTGGCCGAAAGCGCTTCTTCTGGAGCACTTCAGTTATTGTTTAGCGCAGAAGAGGAAGCAGGTTTGTTTTTTGAAGGCGGACTGACGGTCTACAATTGCGAGCAAAAGAAAAGGCAACTGAAAGTCCCACTTTCCTTGAGCGAACCTTGTAACGGTGTATCCTGGGAAGTGTCCAAAATGTTGGCTTTAAATATTTGCGACCTTTACCAATCAGATTACGGATTGGCGTTGACAGGTTTTGCCTCACCTTTTCCAGAAGAAGGAATTTTTGATCTCTATGCCTTTGGAGCAGCTTCTTACAAAGGCGAGCTATTATTTTGCGAAAAAATTGAAAGCGAAAAGGAAACTCCTGAAGAAAGACGCGAAGATTACGCCGCCCTGTTAATTAAGAAATTTGCAGAATACTTGGAGCAAAAAAAATGAGACCGGGCAAACCCGGTCTCATTTTTTTTATTTTTGATTGGGAAACTCTACAAAGAAAGTTGTTCCTTTTCCTTCTTCACTCTCCACCCAGATCGTGCCGCCTATGGCGTCCACTTGGGTTTTGGTCAGAAAAAGGCCGAATCCTTTAGAATTGGGATGTTTTTTTTGTGGTTTGATCTCAAAGATGGACTCATCCCCACCTTTTATTTGCATGCCTATACCATTATCCTTTATAGTAAGCAAGGTACTGTCATTTACATGCTCAGCGCCGACTATGATATGTAATTTTCTTTCCGGAGAATGATATTTAAATGCATTACTTAGGAGGTTTTCCAAAATACTGTCAAAATATTTTGGGGGACATTTGATGGTTTTTACCTCTTTTAAATCCAAATCTATCTTGGGGCTATAGAGAACAAGCTCGCTTTCAAATTTACCTAGACTTTTTTTTAGAGCAGATTCCAGGTCATTCCACTTGGAATCCATTTCAAGACTTTGGCTTACCCGAAGTCCTTCAATCAAGTATTCGAAAGTCTCCTGTAAATGTGTCACTTCAGGACGAAGTTTTGGTATCAGGTTCTTTCTGGTGGCTTCCTCCGAGGCTTTTTCCAAATCCTCAGTCAAATCGGCCAGGTTTTTTAATGGCTCTTTTAAGTTATCCAGCACTAGATCACAAAACCTCAATAGTTGCTTATTCTGGTCTTTTAGAGAGTTATGGCTTTGTCGGATTTTTTCCTCAGCTTTCTTTCTCTGGGTAATGTCGAGCACTATGGCTAAAAAGGCTTTGTTATCCCCGTGCCCCATTAACTGAAGGTGGATTTCTACCGGGTAAAGGCTCCCATCTTTTCTCAAATGCACCGTTTCAAACAGCACCTTTTCTTGAGAACCATCTATCAAAGGCTTAATCAAGTCCTGAAATTTCTGTTCTGTGAACTCAGGCTTTATATCTAGCGGAGTCATTTGTTTTACCTCATTGACCTGGTAGCCGCTGTTGTTTAATGCTCCATCATTGATGTACAAAAACTTCAATGTATCTGCATCGAAGAGGTAAATCTCATTGACACTATGCTGGATTACATTTAGAAGTTTGACTTCCTGACTCTGTACATGTTTGGTTTCGGTCACATCATTCAGAGTTCCAAAAACAATCAAAGGCTTACCTGCATTGTCATAGGCAATTTTAATTTCAAGAAAGAGTGTTTTAATGTTGCCGTTTTTAAGTTGCACCTTATGCATGAGGGCATCTATTTTGCCTTCTTCCAAAGCTAGGTTGAGCGCCTTTTTGACTCTCTCTCTATCTTCTTCCACCACAAGGTTTATGTAAGGGTCAAAACCCTGCCCTTTTTTGCCTTCAATTTTAAAAATATCGGTAAGTTCTTCTGACCAGCTTAATTTTTTAAAAATCAAATCATAGTGCCAAGTGCCCCACTCTTTTGCTAAGGGATCCTGGGCAAGGGCCGAGAGTGCTTGGTTACGGGTAAATTCCTTTGCTCTTAGAGAAAGATTATCAAACATTGACTTAGACATGCTACTGAAATTTTGGGGACATAAGTGAAAACTGAATTTCAATGCCCTAAATAAAATAATTCACTTCACCACAAATCTTCTAGCTCACTTTAGAACTAACGTGCATTTAAGCGTTAATGATATTTTTATGAAAGACTTTCAACGAAAATAATGCCAAAATGTTTAATAAAAACTGATTTTTGTTAATCAGAAAATTGGATTAACGAAAATCAGTTGAATTCAGCAATTGCGGCTTTGCCTGTTTAAATATAAGTAATTTACACCAAATTCACGCCCTTTGAGGAGGGGGTATTGTTAAGACTGAGTCCTTTTAAGAACTCCCTCACTTGAAAATGATTTTGAAGATTATATTTGGCCCGTGTATAAGTGTAGCCCACACGTATAGTAACAGCACTTGGCGAGAGTTTTTTGAAAGTCTCCTCATCGGTCCAATTATCCCCAATTACTAAAATAAAATCATAGGATTTATTTTCCAGAAACTCCAGCGTCGCCTTACTTTTGCTGATATCGGGTTTTTTGATCTCCAGTGCTCTGTTACCTTCCAATACCTGAAGCTGATGTCCTCTAGCCACATATTTAAGGTGACTAAATAGCTCCCGCTTTCTAAGATTTCCCAGCCCGCTCTCAACTTTCCTATAATGCCACACTAAGGAGTGTTCTTTTTCTTCCACAAAGGTCCCCGGTGTCCTTTCCACAAATTCATCCATCTCTTTTCGGAAAGCCGCTTTCCAATCATTGACCAGGTCTACTTTGGTTATCCACTTTTTTGAATCTTGGTGTTTCCAATAAACCCCATGTTCGGCCATTATATGGACAGGAGTGCCATCAAGCCACTTTTCCAAAGTAGCTTTATCCCTACCACTCACAATCACAATCTCCGAATTTTTGCTCAACTCTTTAAGTATATTTATTACTTGCTGATCTGGCTGTGCTTCCTCTGGTTTCTCTTTATAATCAATCAATGCCCCATCATAGTCCAAAAATATCACAGGATTTTCGGCTATTTCAAACCCTTGCTTGAGCAGGGACATTTCCTTTCTGCCTAAGAATCTGGATTTCAATTTCTGTTGCTTTTGAACTACCCTATCGAGTGAGGAAAGGAAAATCTTGCTCCAATGATACACATCATATTTACGAACAGTCTTTTGCATAGACTCCATCCTTTTCTGCTGCTCCTCAATCGGGCTATTAAGTGCAGCATAAATGGCTTGCTCCATCATTTTGATGTTATTGGGATTTACGATGATGGCCTCCTGAAGCTCCTTGCTGGCTCCTGCCATTTCGGAAAGCACCAGCACACCGTCGCCATTCGTTCTGGAAGCAATAAATTCCTTGCATACTAGGTTCATTCCATCTCGCAAGGGCGTCACCAGTGCCACCGAAGAAATCCTGTAATAAGCCACCAGTTCGTGAAATGATAGTCTTCGGTAGAAATAATGGATCGGAACCCAGTCTAGGGTGGAATATTTACTATTTATGCGACCTACCAGGGTATCAATCTTCTCCTTGAGGTCCATATACTCGGGCACCGTCGTCCTTGAGGGCATCACGATCATCACCATACTGACTTTTTCCAAATATTCAGGGTGATTGTCAATGAGTAAGTCAAAGGCCCTCAATCTTTGCAAAAGCCCTTTGCTATAATCCAGCCTGTCACTGGTAAGCACAAGTTTTTGGCTGCCCAATTCATGCTTATATTGGTGTACCAATTCGCAAACCTCCTTGCTTTCCGCAGCCTCTCTGAACTTGTTATAATTTACTCCAAGGGGAAAAGAATCCACATTGACTAGGTGATGCGGGGTATGGATATACCCTGCTTCATGGTTGTACCCAAGGATTCTTCCAACCGAGCTTAAAAAGTGCCTCATGTCATCATAGGTGTTAAAACCTACCAGATCAGCTCCACACATGCCTTCAAGGATTTCTTTGCGCCAAGGTAACACCCTGAATATTTCGTAGGAAGGAAAGGGTATATGCTGGAAAAACCCGATTTTAAGTTCAGGCATTTGCTCTTTCAACATCTGAGGGAGCAACAATAGATGATAGTCATGGATCCAAACCGTGTCGCCAGCCTTTGCTTTTTTAAGGATAGCTTGACAGTAACGGTCATTTATCTTTTTGTATACCTCCCAAAGATCATCATCAAAGGCTATGTATTGTGTAAAATAATGGTAGGTTGGCCAAAGGGTCTCATTACAAAAGCCGTCGTAAAATTGCTCGGCTTCTTTTTGGTCCATAAAAATTGGAACCATTCCCTTTTCTTTGAGGGAAACAATCATTTCCGCCCTTTCCTCAGCTTCGGCCACCGCCACGCCTGGCCATCCAAACCAAAGATATTCTTCTTTATCCAATTGGTTAAGCAGTCCCGAGGCATATTCCCCCGCCAAAATCTGCACCACACTCTTATTCCCTCTTTCAGTCGAACTAATAGGCAACCTATTAGAAACTATTATCATTTTACCCATTTCATTCTTTTGATTTGGCCAATAAAAAAACCTACAATAAATACCTTGCAACTATTTACTGAGGTCACTGTAAAAACAGGCAGTATTCGAGCCAACTTGGGTATTTTGGCAAAAGGTACAATTAAAGCAAGTTGGTCGAAAAAATGCCTTGTTGGCTAAAATACCAATTACTGATATGCGTGGTTAATTTGTCTCATAATGTACACAAAATGCACCAAGTGTATTTGGGGTAATAAAAGCATTTCTTGCCAATAACTACCCCAAACTGCAATTTACTCGATTCTGGTATTAGGTATAGGTGCCACTGGCTGTACTTCTACCTTCACTGTTGGGAGAGGGTTCATAGAGGGTCCCGCTACCACCTCCCCTTTTGCATTAAATCTGCTTCCATGACAACCACAGTCCCAAGTTTGACCTTGGTCGTTCCATTTCACCAGGCATTTCATATGCGGGCATACAGGTATTACTCCATGGAGCTCACCTTTCTGATCCAGGCTCACACCAACAGTTTGTTCCTCAATTTTCACTATTATCCCCTTTCCTTTTTGCAGGGTTTTGATTTTATCTATCTTCAATTTGATCCGATCACCGATGAGGTCTTTCATGTTATTGAGATTTTCCCGAAGGATAAATGGAATGGCGTTGAACTCTACTCTTGAGGGGTTGAAGGTTTTTTCCAATGGGTGACGGCCCTCAGAAATCAGAGAAGCAATCATCATTGCCGATATCGTCCCAAAGGTGAGCCCGTCCCCCGAAAAACCGCAGGCTATGTAGTTATTTTTCCCAAACGGCGTTTTCCCTATAAACGGCAGTTCATTGGAAGGCTCAAAAAACATGGATGACCACTCATGGTAAATCTTTTCAATTCCGAACTTTTCCTCAGCATAAGCCCTTAATTTAAGCAACCGCTGTTGCTGTTGGTTTTTCTTCCCCGACTTGCTGTCCGCCCCCCCGAGCATGTAACAATCCTCTCCTTTGTATTTGCAAGGCCTAATATAATGGTACGGCGAACTGAAATCATAAAATAACCCTTTTTGCACGGGCAATTTAGGCTTAAACACCATCACATAGGAATTGTAAGGCACCATTTCCATATGGACAGGATTTAGACCCAGCGGAGTATGAGTAGCCTGAACCAAATGGTCCGCTACCACAAAATGCCCATTGACTTTTATATGCCATTTGTCTTTAACGTGGGTAAAATCAGTAACTGGTGAATACTCACAAACGTTGACGCCCGCTTCTGTAAGCGCCTTTGCCAATCCATGCAAATAGCCCAGCGTATCCATCATTCCTTGGTTATGGATACTAAAACTTGTCAGCTCCCCCTCGATCTTCCACTCATGGTCATGGGCTATTCCCACTCCGAGCTTTTCAAAAGCATCACGCTCTTTGAAAAACTCATCCATTTGCTTGGCCCTGTCCACAAAATAGGTAGCGGGGATGCTTTCGTAATTGGCATCCGTGATTTGGTAATTGTTGATCAGATTCTCAATAAGCTTTCTGGCCTTTACGGTCGCCATATAAATCTCCTGGGATGTCTCCTGCCCGTAAAATCTCATAAGCCGGTGATAGTAAAAATCTATTGCCGAGGTGATATGCCCGGTCGTGTGCCCACTGGTTCCGGAGCCTATCTTCCCCCGCTCTAAGAGGACAACCTCAAGACCTTTCTGCCTTAAAAGTAAGGCAGTAGTTAGGCCCGTAATTCCGCCACCTATCACACAGACTTGAGTTTCCACCCCGATATCCAAAATGGTATAATTTGGATATTCCTTTTCTTCCCACAATGACTTATTTATATCTTCCATTTGATCTTTTTTAGTTAAACCCTTTTCAAGGTTAACTTTTATTTAGCCAAAGTCTATTCCTTAAGCCTTTTGAAGAAAAAAATATCAGAAATAAAATACGGATTACCCAATACATTCACCGCATTGTAGGGAGAAAGACACGATTTTCAAGTTATTGTTTTGCGTAAAATCACAATTTGTTTACCCTTTACCCCAATGTGTTATTTTGAATCTCAAACCTAGTCAACGGCATAAAACTATGCATACCCTGTAAAGCTGAGGCTGAGGTGTAACAAGATGTTACTTTTCAGTATCTATCTCCATGGAAAATTCCTTGAATAGGGTTATTTGTAACCTGAAAAGTATAGGAGTTAAATACTGGTATCTTTTTGGGGGAACATAATCAATACTAAAAGATGAGCTATGATTTTTCCAGACCACCCCTCCCCGAAAAGACTACAGGATCATGACAACCAAGTTTTGGCTACCCTTTTTCTCACCGACTTAAAAAGCATCTACGGAACGGAAAAAGAAATGCTTGATATTTTAGGCCTTTTTCTCCGAAAAGAGTTTTCAAAAGATTTCGGCAAAACCATCAGCTTTTATGCTTCAATTAGTAACAAGCATGTGGAAAACCTGGAAACAATTTTCCTATTGGTGGATAATCCCATCAAATCGATACACGGCCATATCCTAAGCGCCGTCAGTCAGGAAGCCAAAGACATATCAGAAGATAACGATTCTTCCCCAGCAATAATCGACCTCAAAATCTATAAACTCCTAAGCCATTTTAACCATTATAAAATCGCCTGCTATTCACAATTAGTGGCAGTAAGCGATAAGATGGGGCTTACCGACGTGAATGGCTTACTTAGGGAAAACCTCCATTCCGAACAGAAAATGTCAGAGAAAATTCAAACAAGTGAAAGCCTTCTGACCTTTTAGAAAGAGAAACTAATACTTTTTGAATTATGGAGCATGTAGAAGTTGAAATGTGGGACTGGCACCGGATCTGGGTTGGTGATGTGCCTACTATGTTTCTGGTAGAGGTACTTATCCGTTCCATCATAGTATTTGCCACCCTCCTATTCACCCTGCGAATAATGGGGAAAAGAATGGGTGGCCAATTGAGCCTATCCGAAATGGCCGTGATGGTAACTCTCGGTGCCTTGGTAGCCGTCCCTATGCAAATATATGACAGAGGACTGCTTATGGGCTTTACCGCACTCATAATCGCATACTTTTTCCAGCGGGGCTTTAATCTAATGGGCGTCAAATACACCTGGTTTGAAGAACTTTCCCAAGGTAAGCTTTCCATTTTGGTAAAGGATGGCAAAATCTTGGAAGATGCGATGCTGAAGTCGAGAATCAGCAAAAACCAGCTTTTTGCCTTATTAAGAAACGAACAGATCACCCATCTATCGGAGGTAAAGCGACTTTACTTGGAAGCCAGCGGCACTATTTCAATATATAAATCAGAAAACGAGGAAAAGAAGAACCATATACTTCCAATGAAGGATGAGAAAATCCAGCGGGAAGCAAAATTCAACAATCTATGACATTATTGGAAATCGGACTTTCTGATTATCACAGGTTCATTTTTGGAAAAGTGCCTGAGGCATTTCTGCTGGAAGTTGTGCTGAGAACCGTGTTTGTATACGCACTTCTGATGGTTTCCATGAGGCTAATGGGTAAAAGAATGACCTCACAATTAAGCCGGCTCGAAATGGCATCCATGGTAGCCCTTGCAGCTGCCATTGGGGTACCAGTGCTAGCCCCCGAGCAAGGTCTTTTGGACGCCCTAATCATTGCGGTAATTGTGGTGTTTTCACAGCGCCTGATTTCTTGGACCAATTCAAAAAATGAAAGGTTCGAAAGAATAGTCCAAGGAGATGTGGCCACGATAATAGAGGATGGGGTGCTGGATATCAAAACCATGGAGAAAACCCTCATATCCAAAGAAAGGCTAAAAGCCCAACTTAGATCCGAAAAACTCATCCATACTGGTCAGGTCAAAAGACTTTATTTCGAAAGTAACGGATCCTTTTCTTTGGTGGAGGATAAAGACCCAAAACCAGGCCTTCTGCTTTTACCGGCTATCGACCAGGAGTTCATTAGGGAAGTAACTGAAGAGGTGCAAATCATCATTTGCTCCAGATGTGCATCCAAGGCAAGCACACGGCATGATTTTGTGTGCAATAATTGCGGCAATACCGCAACCGAAAAGGCTGTAATAGCCAAATCATCTTAAAAAACTAGAAACCCTAACCCAACCTAACCATGGACAAAATACTTTTAGCCGGAGCCTCAGGGACACTTGGATTGGAAATCCTTAAAATTCTTACCCAAAACGGACATTTAGTGAGAGCCTTAATCCATGACGACGAAAACATAGAACAAGTCAGACGTCTCACAGAGGATATTGTCATTCAAGATGTCCAAAAGCCCATTCACGAATTGGGGGTATTTGAAAATGTCAATATCCTCCTTTCATCTATTGGGAAAAGTGTAAGTATCTTCAGAAGTACTGAGGGAACATATGACAGCATTGATTTCCATGGCAACAAAAACCTTTTTGAACAGGCAAGCCAAGCCGGGGTCAAGAGGGGCATATTCGTTTCAATTATGGGAGCCTCGGAAGAAAACTCTTTGGAATTGGCCCAAGTCCACTATAAGGCTGAAAAGGCGCTCGCTGAGAATTTCAAAAATCACACCATCATCAGGCCTGCAGGATTTTTTGGAGGTCTAAATGACCTGATCAAACTCGGCAAACATGGGATGATCCCAGTCATTGGCGATGGTTCGCCCAAGACCAACTCGATATACCAAGGCGATTTGGCTCAACTGATTTATGACAACCTCAATGCCGGACCGGAGATTATGGAAATAGGCGGTCCCCTAATCCATACACGTTTGGAAATGGCCGAAATGATTCAAAGAAAAACTGGTGGGGAAATCCTAAAAGTACCCAATACGGCCGTGAAAGGTTCCATTCTTCCTTTATCCGTTTTGAAGCCTGACTTATTTCACAACATGGATTATTTCCGGTTTGTCTGTTCGAAGGACATGATTGGGGAAAAACATGGTAAGATGACTTTTGAAGAATATTTAGACCAACTGGATCTCAACCAAATCTAATCATAGTTTGAATTTTCCTATAAACCGGTGATACAAAAATAACCCCCTTGATCAACAAGGGGGTTATTTTCTTTTTAAGCAGGTACCTTATTCTTACTGGACCTGCCCCAATGTCTTTGCATGGCAAGGGCTTTGAAATAGTCGCTAAAGAAATCGTCTGACGCTTCTTTTCCGCTAACTACCCCTTTATCTGACCAATTGCCTTCCCCATTGGCCTGTACAAGCTTACGGATGGAGGTGTTTTCCAAAAACTCTGAAGCGTTTCCAATCAGGCCGATTGGCTTGCAATGTTTGTAGCATTCATTCACAAAGTGGATAGAATCTCCATTTTCGGCCATCGCCTCAATACTCTCCTTACCATCCACTATAAATATGCTGTCGTACAAAACGGAGGCGGTGGTAATATACGATTTATCCACTTTCAGCTCATCGCCAAAAACCCCAAACTGCGAAGCAACTACCTCGGCATCGGCATTATGCTCTTTTAGCCAATCTTTTAATTTGTTGACTGTAGAAACATTCGCACCTTTTTCAGCTAAGATTCCTACTTTGACACCTTTGATGGAATCAGCTTTTTTCACCTTTTCCATGCTCAAAGATGGGGAGTCTGTTACATTTTCTTTACCACTCCATAAATTCTCTTGGAAGGCTTTCACCTCCTGCTGAATCTTATCCACTTCAGACTGCTCCAATGGCTTAACGCCAATTCCCTCAGCCACCTGCTTGGCCATATCTGCATCAATGTGATAGAATTGTTTTACAACTCTCTCACGTATTGCCATTTCTTTCACTTTGCCCAATTCAAACCAAGCGGCTTCCACTATATGCTTTTTCTCAATATCCGTCATGCTTCTATAGAAAAGTGTCGCCTGAGAATAATGGTCCTTAAACCCTTCACTTCTGCCGCGGATTTTCTTGCCAGATACTTCCTGGGGATAATGCACATACCCTTGCTCATCCTCAGGAGCCATTTTGGGCTTGCCATCAGCTCTCGTATTGGGGTAATAATTTACCGCGTTGCGGTGGTTGTTGTGGTGGCGCATAAAGCCGTCCTGCTGGTTATTTTCCACTTTTGCATGGGGCCTGTTAATTGGGAGCTCCGCAAAATTTGGTCCTCCCAATCGTGTCAATTGGGTATCCAAATAGGAAAACAGCCTTCCCTGCAGCAGGGGATCATTTGTCAGGTCAATCCCTGAAACCAGATGCCCAGGATGGAAGGCCACCTGCTCAGTTTCGGTAAAGAAATCCTCAGGATTTCTATCTAATACCATTTTTCCTACTTTTTTGAGCGGCACCAGTTCCTCCGGCCACAACTTAGTCGCATCCAGTATATCAAACGCAAACTTATGCTCATCTTCTTCTGGAATCATTTGTACACAGAGCTCGAATTCTGGGTAATTACCCATTTCGATCGATTCCCAAAGGTCTCTTCGATTAAAATCCGGATCTTTCCCAGCAGCCTTTTGCGCTTCATCCCACACTAGGGAGGCCATATCAGTCAAAGGTTTCCAATGCAGTTTGATGAAATGGCTCTTGCCTTCATTATTGATAAATCTGAAGGTATGTACCCCAAAGCCCTCCATCTTGGAGTAGCTTCGAGGCACCCCCCTATCAGAAAGGACCCACATAATCATGTGCATGGATTCGGGCATCAGAGAGATAAAATCCCAGAATGAATCATGGGCTGCAGCTGCCTGAGGAATTTCTTTATCTGGTTCTGGTTTTATGGAATGTACCAAATCAGGAAACTTGATGGCATCCTGAATAAAAAATACCGGCATGTTGTTACCCACAAGGTCGTAATTTCCCTCCTCGGTGTAAAACTTGGTGGCAAAACCCCTCACATCCCGAACTGTGTCGGCAGAGCCTTTAAAGCCTACCACAGTAGAAAACCGCACAAAAACGGGCGTCTTTTTTGAAGGATCCTGCAGAAATTTGGCCTTTGAATAGGGAGCCATGCTTTCATATACCTGAAAATAGCCATGGGCAGCCGAACCCCGGGCATGGACAACCCGCTCAGGAATCCTCTCGTGGTCAAAATGCATCATTTTTTCTCTAAAATGATGGTCATCCATGATGGTTGGCCCGCGCTCTCCTATTTTCAAGCTATCGTCGGTGTGGTTGATTTTCACACCCTGGTTGGTGGTCATGTAATCATGCTCTTGGCCAGGTTGGTTTTTTGGCTTATTGTCCATAAAACTGAAAATTTTTTAGTGGTTAAAAGACATTCAGGTTTCAAAGGCCATTCCATTTAAACCTAAAAAAGCAGACCACGGATAGTTTAATCAAAATGCTCAGTTAATTAACCATAATGGCCTCTTCTCATCCTAGGGAACAGCCCCTCAATCCAATCCGGAGTAAAAGGCTGTGACTCGCATTGGATACAAAATGACTACTTTCGGTAATAGTCTTTACTATTTTGGACAAAAATAAGGGGGTAGAAATTCTCCTACCCCCCTTATTTTATCGTTTAAAATCCTAATCTATATCATCCAGCCTTTCATCCTTATCGGCTGGTACTTTTTTGATAAATTCTATATGATATTGCTGCTCTTCATCAGAATATGTCCCATAGGCATCTAATAGGTAACCATGCTTTCCATCATTGGCCTGAATGGCATAAAGAATCGCCATGTCCGCAGGATCTGACTCTCCCTCAAAGCGATAGACCTTTACAATTTTCAAGTCCTCAGCTGAATAGCTTTTATCGCCATCATCCAGTACGGCTCCTTTGTCTTTTTTGGTTCTAAATTCTGCACCATATCCTTTTTCCTCAAGCCTTTTCATTACTTGGGAGAGTGGGGTCATATACGTGGAATCGCTCATAATTTCTTCGTGGTTAAAATGAAAAATCAAATCTATTTTAAACGGTTCAAAAATTGCGCCACCTGCTCTTTTCTCACTCTTTTAGCAACTTTTCAGGGATGGAGGAATTGGCTTTTGCCCCTAGTTGCTTCAGTTTTTCCACCTGCCCGATTAAGTTGCCCCTTCCGGTTTTCAGCTGCTTCATGGCGGTTTCATATGACGCCTGCGATTTTTCCAAATGCCCTCCGATTTCCTCCAAGCTCCCTATAAAATTAACAAACTTTTCATACAGCTTCCCCCCCCTTTCTGCAATCTCCAAGGCATTTTGGCTCTGATCCGTTCTGACCCAAAGGTCTTTGATCATTTTTAAAGCCGCGATTAAATTACTACTGCTGATTAACAAAATGCGCTTCTTATAGGCATATTCCCAAAGCTGCGAATCGGCCTGCACTGCCGCAATATAGGCAGCCTCCAAGGGTACGAACATGATTACGAAATCCAAAACCTTGGCATAACCATCGTATTGTTTGGCCGAAAGCTGGTCTATATGAGTCTTGATTGATTTTAGATGAGCTTGAAGGGCCAGTTTGCGGTCATCTGCAAGTTCGGCATTGAAATACTGCTCATATGCCACAAGGGATACTTTGGAGTCTATAATAATTTTTCGGTCATCCGGGTAAGTGATGGTGACATCTGGCTGCATTCTTTTCCCATTTGGCCCATAGAGGTATTCTCCGCATTCATCCCGCAAAAACTCCTGAACCACGTAATGCCGGTTTTTTTCCAGCCCTGAGTTTTGCAAAATCGTCTCCAGAATCGCCTCTCCCCAGTTTCCCTGTGTCTTGGTGTTCCCTTTTAGCGCTGCCGTAAGGTTTTTGGCCTCCTCGCTAATCTGATAATTCAGTGCCAACAGATCCTTGACCTGCTTTTCAAGGCTAAACCTCTCCTTGGATTCCTTATCATAGGTCTCCTCCACCTTTTTCTTAAATTCACCCAACTCGTTGTTCAAAGGCTTCAGGATCAATTCTATATTTTCCTTGTTTTGCTGGCTGAAGCGCTGGGATTTTTCTTCGAGAATTTTCCCCGCCAGCAGTTCAAATTGTTGGGTGAATTTCTGGCCTAGTTTTTCCAGATCAGCGGTTTGAGCCGCAAGCTTATCCTCCAGATTGATCGCCCTTTCCCTTGAAGTAATGAGTTTTTCTTTAGTGTCAGAAGCTTCTTGCTGCAGGCTATCAAATTGCTTTATCAATTCTTTTTCACGTGCCAAGGCATCCTCCAGCCTCCCGAGGGAAAGTCTATACTGACTTTCCAAATTGACATTTTCCGATAATCGCATCTCCAATGAGGCATTTCTTTCCACTTGTTCCCTGAGCTTTTCCTCAGCTGATCTAATTTGTTCTGTTGACATCGCTAATTGTGATTTCAACCTTACTAATACCATTATACTAAGCCCCAAAAGACCTAAAGCTGCAACCCATCCAATAATCTCCATATTTGATTTTACCTAAATTTATCCTAAAGTAAAAAAATCATGGTGGCTTAATGATTTCTTAGACATTATTTGACGCAAAATATTTGTAGGCATAAGGGATTCTCGCTATTTTTCAACAAAAAAATCATGCATACCTATTCCATTCTTTTTCTTCTCCTGATTGGCTTTTCTTTTTCAGCCTGCCAACAAGATGCCGGCTCCGAATTTCACAAAAACAAAGTAATAGCCCATAGAGGAGCTTGGAAAAATGCCGGTCATCCTCAAAACAGCCTAGCCTCACTCAGGGAGGCGATCAAACTTGGCTGTGAGGGATCCGAATTTGATGTATGGATGACAGCAGACAGCATTTTGGTAGTCAACCATGACCCGGACTTCATGGGCATGTCCATAGAAACATCCACCTTGGAGCAACTTTACGAAAAAGAATTGCCTAACGGTGAAAGAATCCCGACCGCTGAAGAGTATTTAAAGGAAGGGATCAAGCAGAAAAAGACCAAACTGATTTTTGAGGCCAAGCCATCAGAACTGGGCGTGGAAAGAAGTGTATTGTTGGCTGAAAAGAGTGTGGAGTTGGTCAAAAGGCTTGATGCGCAGGACTGGGTGGATTACATTTCCTTTGAGAAAGCAATTTGCAGAAAGATAATTGAGCTTGACCCAATGGCACGGGTGGCTTATTTAAATGGTGAAAAATCCCCACAAGAATTGGCCGACAAAGGCTACTACGGATTTGACTACCACATATCAGTGGTGAAAAAAAATCCCGGATGGATCACCCAAGCTCATCAATTAAGCTTGACTGTAAATGCCTGGACTGTCAACAATCCTGAGGACATGAATTGGCTACTCGATCACAATACGGATTTCATCACCACAGATGAGCCAGAGATGCTACTTGAAATTGTACAAAAAAGGGATTGAAATTATCTTGACAAACTCAAACCAGATGGCGGTATAAAAGAAAGTAATTCAACAGTTACTAGGTCTAAGGCCTGACAAAACTCGAAAAACTTTCACTTTACACACAAATTTTATGGTTTTAACAATTAATCGGGCTCAAATTTAGATAATTAAATATCTTTTTCATTACTTGCAGACGTTCAATAAGAAACCAGCCACCAAGGCTACCTTTTAATTGTACTATTCTACTAAACGCCACTAATGATATGAGTATAGATCCTTTCATTGAGTTTTTGTATCGCTCCGATACCTTTTCCCAAATATTATCAGCACAAGGCGAGTTAAGTGTTAATAAATTAAAACCCGAGACCACTTCCATTTATAACCTTTACAGTTTTGATTCCTCATCCGAACTTATGTATATATTTACCGTAATTTTTGTGGTAGCAGGCATCTTATTTTACAAGTTTAAGTTTGGAAATCGGCATCAAAAGCATCCATATGAAGTGTATCAGGAAGCCGAATACAAAGCAAAGGTGTTGATACAAAAAGGTGATTATAATCAGGCGGTCCAATATTACAAAGCAGCACTCGAACAGATCCAGATCGACGACAATCAAGAGGATTTCGAGAGCCCTAAGAAACAAACAGCCTGGATACTGGGACAAAAAATCGAGGAACTAAGCCACTTGGAAGGCACATCCAGTTAATATTTTTTCCTTACATCCCGCTATTATTGCCACCATATATCCCACTCCTATAATCCACGTAGGAGATTTCCTCTTCGAGTCTTATATTTGGTTTCCTTTTTAAAACCAATATAGACTTATGATAAACCTCAAATTTAGCTTTACCTTACTTGCCTGTCTGTTTTCTTTGGCGGTATTTGCCCAAGAAGAGAATGATGGCAAATGGGATGTCTCCAACCCCAAAGGAGACTGGAATTTCAAAACACATACTTTTACTACCGATGAGGGTACTTGGATGAACCTTGATGTCAGTCCTGATGGCAAAACAATTGTTTTTGACCTTTTAGGCGACATTTACACTATGCCTATTGACGGGGGAAAGGCCACTCCCGTGCGAACAGGACTTCCATTTGAGGTACAGCCGAGATTCAGCCCTGATGGCAACTGGATCTCCTTCACCAGCGATGCGGGTGGCGGGGACAACCTATGGGTGATGAAGCCTGATGGTTCAGAAGCCCGCCAGGTAACCAAGGAAACCTTCCGACTTCTCAACAACGCTGCCTGGATGCCTGATGGCAATTTTCTCATTGCCCGAAAACATTTCACTTCTGGCAGATCACTAGGAGCCGGAGAAATGTGGAAATTCCACATCACAGGGGGCAACGGCATCCAGCTTACCGAGCGCCGCAATGACCAGCAAGACACCAATGAACCAACTGTATCCCCTGATGGCAAATACATGTATTATAGTGAAGATATGGCTCCTGGAGGGGCATTTGAATACAACAGGGATCCCAATAAGCAAATCTATGTCATCAAACGGTATGATTTTGCCAATGGAGAAATCACCACAATCACCGGTGGACCGGGAGGAGCAGCAAGACCTCAGGTATCTCCTGACGGGAAGAAACTGGCCTTTGTCAAAAGAGTAAGGACCAAATCAGTTCTATATATCCATGACCTCGAAACAGGAGAAGAATGGCCTATTTTTGATGGTTTGAATCAAGATCAGCAAACTGCCTGGGCTATTTTTGGGGTTTATCCAGGTTTCAGCTGGATGCCTAATAATGAGCAGATTGTATTTTGGGCAAATGGTAAAATCAACAAAGTAACTGTCAAGTCTGCTGAAGTTTCGGAAATCCCATTTACGGTTGATGCCGAAATCCAAATTGCCGATAGGGTTCATCAGAAAAACCCAATTCCTGAAGACACCTTCGAGTCGAAAGTAATCCGAAATGCAGTTACTTCGCCTGATGGGAAAACCCTTGCATTTAATGCTGTTGGATATATTTACACCAAAAGCCTTCCAAACGGGACCCCAAAAAGACTTACTTCAGGGGAGCATTTTGAGTCAGAGCCGGCTTTTTCTGCCGATGGCAAAACGATAGTATTCGTGACTTGGGATGATGAGGAAATGGGCGCCATTCACAAGGTGGCCACCTCAGGTGGCAAAACCACCAAACTCACCAAGGAAAAAGGAATTTACAGACGACCCTCTTTCTCTCCTGACGGGAAAACGATCGTGTTCCGAAGAGAGTCTGGAAATATGGACCAAGGAAGGACTTTCTCCAAAAATCCGGGCATTTATACCATGTCTTCTGAAGGTGAAAACATTAAGTTAATTACAAAGGATGGGGATCATCCCACTTTCAACAGGGAAGGAGACCGCATCTTTATCCAAACGGGAGGTACTTTCTTTGGAAGCTTGACCAAAGAGCTGAAAAGTGTCGATTTAAATGGACATGACGAAAGGTCCCACATTAAGTCTAAATATGCTAATCGCTTGGTACCTAGCCCAGATAACAAATGGGTAGCCTTCACGCACCTTCACAAAGCTTATGTAGCTCCTCTAGTGATGACTGGCCGTACCTTGGACTTGGACGATAAGTCCACCTCTATACCAGTTTCCCAACTTTCCAGGGATGCCGGGGTAAACCTGCATTGGTCTAAAGACAGCGATGTGGTCTACTGGATGATGGGTCATACCTATTATTCCAATAAATTGGCCGACAAGTTTACTTTCCTGCCAGATTCTCCGGAGGAGCCTGTGAAGCCAGCTGAAGATGGGTTGAAAATAACTCTGACCGCCAAGGTGGACAAACCCGATGGGATTATAGCCTTCACCAACGCCCGTCTAATCACCATGGAAGGGAATGAAGTGATAGAAAGCGGGACAATCGTAATCGATCAAAACAAAATTAGCGCTATCGGAAAAGCTGATGAGATTAATGTGCCTGGCAACGCCAAAGTGTACGACATGGAGGGCAAAACCATCATGCCGGGAATAGTAGATGCGCATGCGCATATCGGTGCATTCCGTGAAGGCCTGAATGTAAAGCAAAACTGGCAGTTTTATGCTAACCTCGCATTTGGGGTCACCACCGCCCATGACCCATCTGCCAATACGGAAACGGTGTTTACCTTAGCCGAAATGGTCAGAGCCGGTGAAGTGGTCGGTCCAAGAATTTACAGTACTGGCTTTATCCTGTATGGTGCAGATGGTGACTTCAAGGCCGTGATCAACAACATTGACGATGCCCGCTCATCTATTAGAAGAACCAAAGCTTTTGGTGCCCAATCGGTGAAAAGTTACAACCAGCCACGAAGAGAGCAACGCCAGCAAATCATGCAGGCAGCCAGAGAAGAGGGGATAAATGTGGTGCCTGAAGGTGGTTCTACTTTCTTCCACAACATGAGCATGATCATGGACGGCCACACGGGAATCGAACACAACATCCCCATTACCCCTGTTTATAAAGATGTAATCGAGCTTTGGAGCAATTCAGAAGTAGGATACACGCCTACGCTTATCGTAAACTATGGTGGGTTGAATTCGGAATACTATTGGTATCAGCATACCAATGTATGGGAAAATGAAAAGCTCTTGACCTTTACCCCTAGGGCGGTTATTGACTCAAGGTCACGCTTCCGAATTATGGCTCCCGATGAGGAATATGAAGCAGGCCATATCATGACTTCCAAAGCTGTAAATGAACTTTCCAAAAACGGTGTCAAGATCAACCTTGGTGGCCACGGCCAACTTCAAGGCCTGGGCGCCCACTGGGAGCTATGGTCCATACAGCAAGGTGGAATGAGCAATCATGACGCACTAAAGGCAGCCACTATCAATGGGGCTGAATACATTGGTGCTGGTGAT
This sequence comes from Litoribacter ruber, assembly GCF_018500185.1. GTDB lineage: Bacteria > Bacteroidota > Bacteroidia > Cytophagales > Cyclobacteriaceae > Litoribacter > Litoribacter ruber. Next base: position 349,295 of record NZ_JAHBGI010000003.1, read on the forward strand.
GACTTAGGGTCATTAAAAGTAGGCAAGCTTGCTGATTTGATTATCATGGAAAAGAACCCGTTAGAAGATATCAGAAATTCTGAGTCTATAAGATTCACGATGATTAACGGCAGGTTATACGACACTGAAACCATGAATGAAATTGGAAATCACCCTAAGGAAAGAGGCCAGTTCTACTGGGAAAACAACCTATTCAATGAGGCCTTTGAATGGCATGATGAATCCAAAAGCTTTATGAGAGATGGATGCGGCTGTAGTTTGGGCCATTCCCATAATTAATATAATTCTTATATAAAAATGCCCTGGAAAATCCAGGGCATTTTTATTTCTACTTTTTATCCGTGGCCTGTCTATAGCCTGTTACATTATGTTACTTTATTTACCCATAAAATATCCTGAATCTTATTGATTATCAGCAATTTTTATCACCTATTAGCTCTTCCCGGCAGATAAATTTGGAATCCCAGCCCCACAGCCAAACCAGTCACAGCTGCTCCGGTATTGATATTTGCTCTTGAATAGGTGTATCCGAAAGTCCCTTCTATAGCCACGTTGTTGCTTATAAAGTGGGCATACCCCAAGCGTAATCCTGCCAAAAAGGACGCATCACTGGCCTCCGTGCTTCCTGCAAGACCAGCTTCAGCCTCGCCAAAAAACCGACTGGTAGCAGTAGCTCCTTCCGGGAAATAATACCTAACAAATGGCGTTACTCCATAGCTCCAAATGTTTTCAAAATTCGGAACCGTCGTTAAACCCACTGTAACGCCCAAACCAACCGCTAAATCATCCATTAGGAAATAACCTGCCCGTGGGTTCAACACCAAACCAAAGGACTCAGTGGTAAAGTTGTACCCCAATGAACCAATACTTCCACCCACAATCCAATTGCCTGCTTGAACAGGGGAACTCCCTACCGCAGCAGACGTGGGAGGCGGGGATTGGCGGGGATCTACTTGGGCAAATGAAAGGCCCAGACAAAACATAAAAGCAATGAGAGTAAATATTACTTTTTTCATGACAAACTAATTTAGAGTTAAAAATAAGACCAGCTAAAAATAAACTAAAGTAATGCCATAAGTAGGTTACCTTAGGAATTCGTCCACCTTATACCAGGCTTGGCTTGCCAAAATTTCATCGATGAGCTTGTCCCATTGAGCTTGTGCCTGTTTATTCCTCCCATGGGAAGTAGCCTCATCATATGCGGCTTGCAGTCGGTTCATTTCCCTAAAAGCTTCCAAATATTCAAAGTTGATTTCGCTTTCATAATCCTCTGGATCCAAGCCCATGATCAGCAACCGGTTCCTAAAGCGCTCCCCCACGATTTTGACCAGATCAAAGTGTCGTTGCTCGTGGTTTAGCCCATAGGCATTTTTAGAATCTGCCGATACCCAAGAAGCATTTTTCAGCATGTAGACCTTTAACTTCATATTTAAAACCAACTCTCCATCTATCAGCTCCGTATCCCCGTCAATACTAAATGAGGGGAAAATTGAGGCAGCAAACCGGCTTCCCGATCTTGGGCGGTCTTTAAAATCCTCCCAAGTCAGCGGCCTGTCCGGATGGTAAAATACCGTATCCCCCACTTCATTCGCTTCATAATCCTCGATGGAAAGGTGCAGTTGAGTGGAAAAGCTGGGATTACTTTGGATTTCTGCCTCCATCCAATCGTTAAAATGACTCAAGCCGGCCACGAGGGCTTTGCCTAAGGCCGACCCAATCAAATCCGTTCTATGAATAGAGCGCTTATAAGTCACCCCGCCCTGGAAATCGAGAAGGTGGCTAAACCTGTCATTTTTCAACTGTTCAAAAGCATAGCTCAGGTGAATCTTCCCTTCGACCACATTGGAAGAAATCACCTTCTCTTCTACCCTAAGATCCATTACTCGCCCAAACACCATATTATTGTGATCAGCTATCTGGGGCGAGGGCGCCAATTGGCCCAAAATATCACTTACGCTTCTTTCCAACCTGCCTAGCTGGACATATGAGGGCGAAATGAAAATCTGCCCCAATTCTTGATTTGTACGCTCATCGGTAAACCCTTCCAAAACGTAGCCTTTTGGCTGCCAATCCACCTGAGGGATGTCTACTGCAATGAAAGTTTGATCTTGAGCAAAAAGCTTGGAAATGCAAAGTAAAAAGAGGCAACTTAAAATAAATGGAATTACCCGAAGAGGTATTTTTGGATATTTGCGGACAGGCTTTTTCACATAGAGAAAACCTATTGAGCTGGATTTTGGTTCGAAGGAATGACTTACATTACCTGCCCCATCACTGTAATCGGCCTGCTGATGGTTTCCAACACTTTCCCATCCGTCAACTGATAAATAATTTTAAAACGATGTGTAGAGGTGGCTTTAGGGGCATTTTTAAGCGTGAAGAGAAAAGTAGAAAAATCCCTCAGCTTCAACTCAGCCAACTCCTCCACATCCAACACAATGCATTCAGCAGGATATTTGGGACCTACTTTTTTCTCAATGGAAAAGAACCTTTTCAAGTCCTCTCCAGCAGGAAGATCCTGAAAATCATTATCACTTAAAATCTGAATATCCTGGATATTTTGGGCGAAATTATCCGGATTATCCTTTTCGTCACGTTGAAAACCCAACAATCTAAAAAAATCCGGTCGGGTCAGCATTTTTCCCTGATGCACAATCTCAATAAAAAATTCATTATAAGAAACCGTCGGTGAAGATTGGGGATAGCTCACATAATTGAAATAGTCTTTGCTGTTGCCGATGAAAACATTAACCTGCTCATACAAGCCAGAAAAAACCAATTCCTTTTTACCAGAATAAACGTTGTTAACTAAAACAAATCCAGTGGTGAGCCCAAAAACAATAAGGAGAGTAAAAGCTTTTTTCATACGAACAAAATGGGCAACTTACTCTCTATACGTATAATATAAACTTTTGTCCTGCCGATATGGGAAATTAATATATTTTTAACATTGGCTGACTAAACTTCTAAGCATAATCACCCCAACACTACCATAAAATCTTCACTAAACATCAACTTTCCATCTTTTTCCTCCCCTGTTTCCAAAACCAAACCCTTGATTTTTCTGGTCTTGCCTTTTTCAAGCAAATCCTGCACTTGGCCTTTGGTAAGCTTTTTACCAAATATTTCAAAAGGAAGCTTGAAGCCACACACTTTAAAATTTCCACATCCATAGGCTGTTTTCCCTTTGAGCAACTTGTGTTCCTTGCATTTCGGGCAGTCTAAAGACTCCGGGTCCGTTTTCTCCTTTACCTGCTTTTTGGCTTTGGGCTTGACAGGTTCCGGTGCTTTTTCCGCCACCTCAATCCTTCTGAATTGGGAATTTTTCACTTCAAAAGTCAAATCCACCACCATTTGGACCAGCTCTTCCTTGAAAACCGCCGCGTCATATTCGCCTCTTTCAATTTGCCTCAATTTCCTCTCCCATACACCCGTCAATTCTGGGCTTTTAAGCAGATCATTTTCTATGCAATCGATGAGGTCAATCCCCGTCTGGGTTGGGTAAATGTTCTTTTTGCGTTTTTCAATGTATTTTCTTTTGAAAAGCGTTTCGATGATATTTGCCCGTGTGGATGGCCGGCCAATTCCATTTTCTTTAAGCAATTCCCGCATTTCTTCATTTTCAACCTGCTTGCCGGCAGTCTCCATGGCTCGCAAGAGTGTTGCTTCGGTGTATGCTTTCGGGGGAGTAGTTTTTCCTTGATGCACTTTTGGCTCATGCGGCCCTTTTTCGCCTGTTTCAAAGGCAGGCATTAATTTTTCCTCGTCCTTATCTTTTTCCTTTTTGGCATCATTGGCATATACCAACTTCCACCCAGGCTCTAAAATCTGCTTGCCGGTAGCCTTGAATTCCACCTGCCCAACCATCCCCAAAACGGTAGTGTTGGCCACTTTACATTCAGGATAAAAAACCGCAATAAACCTTTTGGCAATCAAATCATATACCCTCTTTTCCTCAGCTGCATATATTCCAGTGGGCAAAACATCGGTAGGGATGATGGCGTGGTGATCGGTCACCTTGTTGTCATCAAATACAGTTTTGCTCATCGGAATAGGCTGAGCCAAAATTGGGGATATGAGCTTTTCATAAAACTTCATGCTGGTCAAAATCCCCGGGATCTTGGGATGCAAATCCTCCGAAAGATAGGTGGTATCCACCCTGGGGTAAGTCACATATTTTTTCTCATACAGGCTCTGTACATACTTCAAGGTATCCTCAGCCGAGTAGCCGTATTTCTTATTCGCCTCGACCTGAAGGGCGGTAAGGTCAAAAAGTCTGGGATTGCCTTCTTTGCCTTCCTTTCTTTCAAAGGAGGTAATTTCAAAATCATGCTGCTTGAGGTATTCAAGCCCCTTGTTGGCCTTCTCCTCCGTCTTAATTCTCTCTATAGTCGCGGTAAATTCCGTTTCCCGATAAAGGGTTTTCAGCTCCCAATAGACCTCTGTATTAAAAGCGTCAATTTCCTTCTGCCTTTGCACTAGCATGGCCAAGGTGGGTGTCTGTACCCTGCCGATAGACAAAACTGCTTTCTGCTGGGCAAATTTCTTGGTAAAAAGACGGGTCGCATTCATACCCAACAGCCAGTCTCCAATCGCACGCGCACTTCCGGCAGCGTAAAGTAAATTGTATTTTTCACCTTCCTTCAGTTTCTCAAAACCTTCCCGAATGGCATTTTCGGTGAGAGAAGATATCCAGAGTCTTTTCACAGGCACCTTGCATTTTGCCTTCAGCAGCACCCAGCGCTGGATCAATTCCCCCTCCTGCCCGGCATCCCCGCAATTGATGACTTCTTGGCAGGAAGAAACCAGTTTTTCGATCACACCAAACTGTCTTTTAACCCCATCATTTTCGATCAGTTTGATCCCAAACTGGGGCGGAATCATAGGGAGATCCTCAAGTCTCCAATATTTCCACTGAGTGGTGTAATCGTGGGGTTCTTTGAGCGTGCAAAAATGTCCAAATGTCCAGGTGACCTGGTAGCCATTGCCTTCATAATAGCCGTCTTTTTTCGTTTTGGCGCCTATCACTAGAGCAATATCTTTGGCAACACTCGGTTTTTCAGCTATACAAACTTTCATTTTTGGGCGGGGAGTCAATTTCAATCAATCAGCAAATACGGTGATTTAGGCTGAATTTCCAAGCAGGAAAAAGGTCTTTGTGGCTTACTATATCCTAGCTATTTATTTTTCCCGTTTTCGAAAAACAAAGAATATGGCCTTTCAATTTTTGCCTCCAGCACTTTCATCGAAATCAGGCCGTTTGAACGGAAAACTTCCTTTCCATCCATGATGAATAAAATTCCAGGCACACTCAACATCCTTAGCTGGGCGCACAGCATAGAGCTTTTGGATATTTCCAAATAGTGCACCTCGACTTTGGGGAATTTGGAAATCATTAATTCGCTCAACTTGGGTTTCAGACTGGCGCAAACCGTGCAGGCCTCTCCTGTGAAATAAAACAGAAGCGCATCTTGTTTTTTTACCAAAGATTCAAAACTCTTTAAATCCATACTCACATTATTATTTTCGGTTTCAGGCATTTACTTAATAATAAGCTACCATGTACGTGAATTTACGTAGATAAATTTCTTTTTTTTAATTTCAGGCATGAGATTTGAAAACATTGAAATTGTCTGATAAACCAAATAAAATACTCAAAGCGGAAAGTTTAATCACCCTAAACTGAGCTGAGTAGGCCGCCGGTCTTTGACCGGTGGCTTTATTATCCCACCCCTTCAAACACTTCCCTTCTTATACTCATCAACAACGTAATGCATAACCCCATAAACGCTATAAGGGCAAAGGAGGCCCGGAGGTTGAGCAATTCTCCAATAAAACCAATAAGAGGTGGCCCCAAAAGAAAGCCAAAAAAACTTATGGTGGCCACCAAGGACAGAGCTACGCCAGGTGAAAACACTTTGGACCTCCCGGCAATACTGTAGGAAAGGGGAATCACAGATGCCGTACCAAATCCCACTAAGATAAAACCTATCACGGAAGTGGCTACATAAGGGAAAATTACAGCCAGTGATAACCCAAGTCCAATCAAAATTCCGCTTACTTTTAAAGTCAACACCTTCCCTACTCTGTTGATAATGGCGTCCGAAGCGAACCGCCCAGAGGCCATGGCAGCCATGAAGGCCACATATCCGGCCGCCACGTAGCTGGGGTCAATTTGCACGACTTTCTTGAAGTAAACGCCACTCCAGTCAAACATGCAGCCTTCGCACATCATCCCAAAAAACCCGATTAGACCAACTCTTAAAAGGAGGTTATCTGGTCTTCTCAAAACCATCCCCGAGCCACCCCGGGACTGCCTTTCCTTGATAATATAGGCTTGAGAAAACACCACAATAGCAATGACTATGGCCGCTACAACCAGAAAATGATGGAAAGCAGGAAGGCCAAAATAAATAGTCAGTCCCCCTATCCCTGCACCGGTAAAGCCCGCTAAACTCCATAAACCGTGGAAGGAACCCAGAATATTTCGCTGATAAAGATCTTCAATTTCAATGGCATGAGTATTCAGGGCTATGTTCATGATATTGCCCAACATCCCAAAAACCACCACTACTCCAGCGAGGGTGTACAGCGTATCTGACAGCCCTATCATTACTAAAAAAAAGCCATAGCATAAACCAGAAAGCAAGAGTACAATCCTGCTTCCAAACCTGTGAACCATAAAACCGGCCAGTGGCAGAGCGATAAGGGATCCAAATGGCATTCCCAACAGAAGGGCACCAAGTTCGGCCTCAGAAAGGGAAAATTTCAGCTGTATTTCAGGAATCCGTGTTGCCCAAGAGGCAAAGCACAATCCGGAAAGGAAGAACAGACTGCTTAGAGCAATTCTTCTCTTTTTGACAAAATCCATAAGGCTAGGTTCGATAGAACGCTAAATTACATAAATCTGGCAAAACAATTTTACTTATTTAAGTAGTTCATCCACATGATAAAAGAGTTTATCGAGCAAAATTCAGGACTAACGTCCTCCTAGAGATCATCACGGTGAGTTGACTTTTAAAATAATTCAAGGTAAAAACGATTTATTCTTATTTTTTCACCCATAATAAAATTTAAACATTGAAAAATCACAGATATCCTTAATCAGCTTTCCTCTTCAAAAAATATGAATAAAAACTATTTAAATGTTTTTATTTCATAGAATACTATCTTACCTTTATATCAGTCTTTAATCAGTACTTATTTTTTGATCTTATTCCACAGAAAAAAAAATGCCTCTTGTGTTAGAGGCATTTTTTATGTTATCCATGAAATACTACTAGGAAATGACTTCGAGATATTTTCTCGGTAGGTTGACCATCACATTTTGATGGATTGTGGGGATTCTGATGATGAAATAATCCTTGTTGCCCTTCTGAACACATTCCCCCTCAAAACCCTGCATTGGACCGCCGAGAATTTTCACCTTTTCCCCAGCCTCAATTTCGCCTGTATCTACTTCCACTGCCACACCAGTCTCCAGGAGACGCTTGATGGTTTCGATCTCCTGATCCCTTACGGTAGCGTGATTGCCTGCAAAATGGACAAATTTGACCGCTCCTTGTACTTGCAAAGACTCCCATAGCCTATCTTTGGTGGTTTTTACAAAAATATATCCGTTGAAAAGAGCACGTTGAACCTTCTTTTTTCGGTCACTCCATTGACGGATCTCCTCGACCATAGGTAAAAATACCTCCAACCCGTTTTCCTCAAGTCTTTGGGTTACCTTTTTTTCAGCTCTAGGAGCTGTGTACATCACGTACCATTTCTTGTCTTCAGCCATTTTAGACGTTTGCGTTAAAAAAACAAAATTACCAAATAATCCCCTCTACCCAAGCATTCAACCTACAAAACACTTAATTCAAAATATTACACCCTAATTGTTGTGAACATCAGTATAAAATTTATTAAATTACTTTAGATTTTTAGATTATAACCATGTACTATATTTTTTACAAAAGATTAACCGACTTTGTTTTGGCATTGGTGGCCCTAATACTGGTTTTTCCAATATTTCTTCCCTGCCTTTTAGCCAATCTGATCATTCATAAGGGCTTCCCCTTTTTCCTGCAATTGAGAATTGGTGAAAATGAGCAGCCCTTTTATATCATCAAGCTAAAAACACTTAAAGATGTTCAGTTTGAGGGGCAAACAGATCTGGAGAGATTAGGCCTATTTGGCTATTGGTTACGAAAAACCTCCCTGGATGAAATTCCCCAACTTTTCCTGGTTCTTCAAGGGAAAATGAGTCTAGTGGGCCCAAGACCCCTACTTATAGAATACCTTCCGCTTTACACCCCCGAGCAGCGGCGCCGACATTCGGTCAAACCGGGCATCACAGGCTGGGCCCAGGTAAATGGCAGAAACACCCTTGATTGGCCATCCAAATTCAATCTGGACAATTATTATGTAGACCACAGATCTTATAGGCTTGACTTCAAAATAATGATCCTAACAATTGGAAAAGTATTGACAGCACAGGGCGTGGAAGGAAATGAAACGCTGTTTATAGAAAAATTCACAGGTACCCCGCTGCATCAACTCACTCAAGACATAACAAAACGCTTATGAACCCTCCACGCATCTCGCTTTCTCCTCCGCATCTCTCCGGAGCAGAACAAGCCTATATCACGCAAGCTTTCGCCAGCAACTGGGTCACCTCCATGGGGGCCAATGTGGATGGTTTTGAAAGCGACATTACCTTTACGACAAAATGCGGCTATGCCGTGGCGCTAAATTCCGGCACATCGGCGATCCATTTAGCCTTAAGGATTCTAAATATAGAGCCTGGAGATTTTGTACTTTGCCCCACTTTGACCTTTACGGCCACAGCGGCCCCAATCACGTACCTGAAAGGCATTCCGTTGTTTATAGATTCCGAAGCAGACACCTTCAACATGGATCCGGACATCTGTGAAGAGACCATAAAAAAAATGATCCTTCGAAACAAGAAACCCAAAGCAATGCTCGTCGTCCACCTTTATGGAATGCCGGCAAAAATTGAAAAGCTTCTTCGATTAAGTAAACTTTATGACATTCCTCTTATCGAGGATGCTGCGGAAGCTCTGGGATCTACTTATAACAATCAGGCATGCGGGACTTTCGGAGAAGTCGGGATTTACTCCTTCAATGGCAACAAAATCATCACTACGGGAGGAGGTGGGGCCTTGGTGACTGCCAATCCCTTTCTTGAAAAAAGAGCCAGATATCTCTCTAACCATGCCCGGGAACTTCTCCCACATTACCACCATCAAGAAGTCGGATACAACTACAGGTTGAGCAATATCAGTGCAGGCATTGGAAGAGGGCAACTATCAGTGCTCGGAGATAGGATTGCTGCTCGCAAACGTAATTTTGAAAAATATAAAAAATATTTTCAGAACAATGAAAGGGTAAACATGCAGGAAGCGCCTGATAGCCTTTTCAATTCAAATCGATGGTTAACGTCAATTCTATTGGAACCCGAATTTTACAAAAAAGCCGACAAAAACCTGTTGATGGATTCATTTGAGGCTGCAAATATTGAAACTCGGCCATTATGGAAGCCTCTTCACCTTCAACCTGCCTACAAAGGATTCCCCTTTAGGGGTGGAATGGTGGCAGAAGACCTATTCAACAAAGGGATCTGCTTGCCGAGCGGAAGTAATATGAGGGAAAGCGATTTTGAAAGAATTTTTGCGGTTTTTGAAACGGTTCAAAAAGTTTTGTTAGGAGCATAATTAATCCCCCCAAAAACTGACGTAAGTCATATTAATAAAGGCCTTATTTTAAGATATTTGAATAACGAAAATAATTATTCAACCCCTAACTCCCACGGTCATGAAAAGGATTGTAGTTCCCATCGATTTCTCCCAGTATGCTGAAAATGCATTTAAAACTGCCATAAAAATAGCTTCCAAAGGAGACGCAAGTATTACCTGTGTCAACGTGGTCTATTCCGACATGGAATGGGACCGCCTTTCACAAGGTGAAAAGTTAAAACATCCAGATCTACTGGACCTATATGCCGAAGCTGAAGACAAATTAAAAGCCTTTGTCATGGATCATAAGGCTCATGATATTCCTATTGAAGCAGTGACACTGGTCGGCCTGCCGGCAGAAAGAATCGTAGAGCTTGCCGAAAAGCAAGCCGCTGACCTGATTGTAATCGGCGCATATGGTAAAGGCTATGAGCCCGGCAACTACATTGGAGGCACCATCCAGCGGGTACTGCGCCATGCACACTGTCCAGTACTGGCTGTCAAAAAAGTGATGAACCTGAGTGATTTCAAAAAATTCACTTTTGCGAGTCTGTTTACCGACGAGAGCAGGCCTGCCTTCATAAAAATGCAGCCAATTCTACAGACCATGGGTTCCTCTGTGCACTGCTTATACGTGAATACACCGGAAAATTTCATTCCCAACCATAAGATTGAGAGGCAAATGGTGCACTTCATCAATGGCAATTCCGGAGTTCCGATTAACCGGCATATTTTCAACCATGCTGAAGTGGAAAAAGGGATCATGGATTTCTCCACCTCTAACAATGTAGGCTGGATCGGGGTGGCGAGTAACAACAGGAAATCTTCCGCTGCTTACAACATTGGGGTCACCGAAACGATTTTATTCAAATCAGATACCCCTGTATTCAGTGTAAAGCTTTCATAAAACAGGATTAATGAATTGGCATGCCTTATCTACTGATGAAGCCTTAGGAAAACTAAATTCCGGCGTGACGGGACTTCGGGAAACTGAAATCCAGGATCGCCGGACTAGGTATGGCTTTAACGAAATCCCCGAACCGGCTGCCAAACATTGGGTTTGGATCCTTTTAAAACAGTTTCAAAGCCTTCTTATCCTTATTCTTTTCATTGCAGCCACCATTGCTTTTCTGACCGACCACCAGGCTGATTTTTATATTATACTGGCTGTAATCTTCATCAACACCACCATTGGGTTCATCCAGGAGTATAAAGCGGAGAAGGCCGTGGCTTCTCTCAGATCTTACATTGAAATTAAAAGCAAGGTAATCCGTGAAGGCCAGACCATTCAGATTCCTGCCAGGGATCTAGTGCCTGGTGATATTATTATTCTTGAGGAAGGTGACCACATCCCAGCTGATGGACGGCTGATTGAAGCCAAAAATATCAGGGCTATCGAAGCACCACTGACGGGGGAATCGGTCCCCGTCAACAAATCTACTGACCAGCTTCCCGAAGGCAAAGTCCTTGCCGACCGGTCCAACATGGTATATAAAGGCACATTCATCGCTGGAGGGTTTGCCTTGGCGATGGTAACCAGTACAGGACTTAGCACCGCCCTGGGCGAAATCGCCCAATCCCTTGACACCATAAAAGTTGCCAAAACCAACTTTCAAAAAAAAACCGATGTGTTGGCCAAGCAGATGGCCTTCATCGCCATAATCAGTGCTTTACTACTCTTTACAGTAGCATATTTTGTCCAAAAAGCTCCTCTTGAGGAAACCCTTTTGATTGCCATTGCAGCGCTGGTTTCTTCAATTCCAGAAGGCCTTCCTGCGGTGCTCTCCATCGTGTTGGCCATAGGTGCTAACAGGATGGCAAAAAGAAAGGCTATCATCCGGGAATTTACCGCTACCGAAACATTGGGAGCAGTCACTACCATAATTACCGACAAAACAGGCACTCTCACCCAAAACACCTTGACGGTAAGAAAACTGAGTGTGCCGGGTGAGTATGAATGGAATGTTTCGGGAGAAGGATGGATGCCCGTGGGGAACTTCACATTCAAGGATAAGATTTGTGATTTGGACGAAACTCCCATGATGAAACTCCTCTTTAAAATATGCACTTGGAGCAACAACTCATCAATCCAGCATGATAACGAAACAGACCGCTACCAATTGGTAGGTGACCCAACCGAAGGGGCTCTGCTGGTGCTGGCCAGAAAAGGAGGGTATTCTCCTTTGACTTCTGACTTTATCGCAAAGCTGGATGACATGCCTTTTAATTCCACCATCAAGATGCGGGCATCCCTGATTGATGAAATGGGTAAGCGTCAAATCCTGGTAGTGGGTGCTCCTGAGCAGGTCTTGTACAAAAGCTTGAAATGTCTTCGGGATAATGGGGAAATCAGGCTGGACTCTGTCGAAAAGGCCAGAGTTCGCAAAAAGATTGACCAATGGTCTTCCAACAGCATGCGCGTAATTGCCCTAGCTTACAAGGATGTCGATACCGACACTTCAAAACTTGAAGAAGAAGACATCAACAACTTGGTATTTGCAGGACTAGTGGGAATGATTGACCCACCTCGACCGGATGTGAAAGACGCTGTTCAAAAAAGCAAACAGGCTGGTATTAGGGTAGTCATGGCAACTGGAGACCATATCAACACAGCTATATCGATAGCCAAAGCTACCGGGATTATTGAGGAAGAGGACAATCGGGAACCCCTTGCCCTTACAGAAACACAGCTTCTCAATCTAGATGAAAAGGAGTTTGAGCATGCCATCCAACATGTGGATGTGTTTGCAAGGTTAACACCAAACATGAAACTGAAAATCGCTACGGCTCTCCAGAAAAAAGGGGAACTGATTGCCATGACTGGTGATGGAGTCAATGACGCGCCTGCTTTGAAGAAAGCGGATGTGGGCGTGGCCATGGGGATAATGGGCACAGATGTGGCCAGGGATTCTGCAAAAGTGATCTTGGCTGACGACAATTTCTCGACTATAATTAAGGCGGTGGAAGAAGGCCGAATCGTTTTCAACAACACTCGGCACACCAGTTTTTTTCTATTAACCACCAATTTTGCAGAAATTGCCACCCTTCTGACAGCAGTACTTCTAGGCATGCCTGTTCCCTTGACTGCCACCCAAATTCTTTGGCTCAATTTGGTGACCGATGGAACCTGCACCACGGCTATGGCCACAGAAAAAGGACATGGGCACGAATTGCGTTCAAAACCGGTAAACCCAAAGGAAAAAATCCTAAATAAAACAGTTGTCCCCTTCCTTTTTATAAATGCTGCTTTGATGACAGTGCTGGCGCTTGGGGCTTTCAATTACTTCCTACCTGAGGGACTCCAAAAGGCCCGGTCCGCAGCATTCCTTATCATGGCCTTTTGTCAGCTGTTTAATGTATTCAACATGAGAACACTTTCACTGTCCATATTCAAAATCGGCTTGTTTTCAAATAAATATGTAAACATAGCTTTGATCGTCTCATTGGTCATTCAGATCTTGATCATTGAAGTGCCATTTTTTGAAGACCTGTTCCAATTTGACCCGATTTCCTTTTCAGAACTTATGGTTTTGGGACTTCTCTCCTCTTCTGTTTTATGGTTTGGAGAAGCCTATAAGTTTATTAGGGATAAGTTCAACCTAAAATAAAAAACCGGCCATGGGCCGGTCTTTTTTATCTCTCTGTATAATGTGTATCGTAGTATTGCTGGTAATTCCCAGAGGTTACGTTGTTTAACCACTCCTCGTTTTCAATATACCAATCAATCGTTTTTTCAATTCCTTCTTCAAATTGCAATGAAGGCTCCCAGCCCAATTCCTGCTGGATTTTAGTAGCGTCAATTGCGTAGCGAAGGTCATGTCCTGCACGGTCGGTCACATAGGTGATCAGCTTCTCGGAAGTGCCATGCTCGCGACCAAGCTTTTGATCCATTTTGGCACAAAGGGTCTTTACAATATCGATGTTTTTCCATTCATTGAAGCCTCCGATGTTGTAGGTCTCCCCAGATTTGCCCTTATGAAACACCACATCTATTGCCGCGGCATGATCTTCCACGTACAACCAGTCCCTTACATTTTCACCTTTTCCATATATAGGAAGAGGTTTGTTGTTTCGGATATTGTTGATGCAAAGGGGGATCAGTTTTTCCGGAAACTGGTTTGGCCCATAATTATTCGAGCAATTACTAATGACCGTTTTAAGCTTATACGTATTGGCATAAGCCCTCACAAAGTGATCTGAAGAAGCTTTGGAGGCCGAATATGGTGATTGGGGATCATATGGCGTGGTTTCCAAAAAGAAACTGTCGTCATGCAATGATCCATAAACCTCGTCTGTAGATACATGATAGAAAAGATGGTTATCATAATCTTTCCAATATGATTTGGCCGCATTGAGCAGGTTAACCGTACCGATTACATTGGTTTTCACAAAAGCCAACGGATCGGTAATCGACCTGTCCACATGGGATTCAGCCGCCAAGTGTATTACATCGGTAATTTGGTAATCACGGAAGACTCTTTCCAAATTTTCCTCATCCAAAATATCAACCTTGGCAAACTGATAATTAGTGGCATCTTCCACTTCTTTCAGGTTCTCCAAATTTCCCGCATAAGTCAATGCATCAAGATTGATGATCCTATATTCAGGGTATTTCTGCACAAATCTTTTCACCACATGGCAACCGATAAAACCGGCACCACCGGTAATTAGAATAGATTTTTTCATCTTTAATTATTTATTGTAATATTCCCTGTACCACTCTATGAAGGCATCAATTCCTTTTTGGATAGGCGTATTGGGTTTGTAGTCGCAGTCACGAACGAGGTCTTCCACATCTGCATGCGAAGCCGGCACATCACCAGGTTGCAATGGCAGCAGGTTTTTCTTGGCTTCCTTGCCAAGTTTCACCTCAATTGCCTTGATGAAATCCATCAAAAGCACTGGGTTGGAATTCCCGATATTATATACTCGATAAGGGGCATAGGAAGTCCCCGGATCTGGCTCGTCACCGGTCCAATCCTGGTTCCGAGCAGCAGGTCTATCAGCCACCCTCATTACACCTTCCACAATATCCTCGATGAAAGTGAAGTCCCTTTTCATTTTACCCTCATTGAAAACATTGATGGCCTCATCCTTGAGGATAGCTTCCGTAAACAGGAAAAGCGCCATATCAGGCCTGCCCCAAGGTCCATATACAGTAAAAAACCTCAAGCCAGTTGTTGGGATATTGAACAAATGGCTATAGGTATGCGCCATCAGTTCATTGGATTTCTTGGAAGTCGCATATAAAGACACTGGATGATCCACATTGTGGTGGATGGAAAATGGCATCTTGGTATTGGCCCCGTAAACAGAACTAGATGATGCGTACACCAAATGCTTGACAGGATATTTCCTGCAGGCCTCCAGAATATTCAGAAAACCAATGATATTGGCATCGATGTAAGCATCCGGATTGGTCAGGGAGTAGCGAACCCCCGCCTGGGCGGCTAAGTTGATCACCACATCAAATTTCTCATTTTCAAAAAGCTCCATCATTTGCTCTTTGTCCTCCAAATTCATCCTGACAAATGAATAATTGGGATACTTGCTGGAGCTTACCTTCTTGTGCCATTCGATGGCCTCACGGTCGATCCCCGTATTCTCCAAGCGGGAATACTTCAAATTCACATCATAATAATCGTTGATATTGTCGAGACCAATGACCTCATCCCCTCTGTCTAAAATCTTCTTTGCCAGGTGGAATCCAATAAAACCGGCTGTACCGGTAATTAAAAATTTCATAAGGTTTGTTATATATTACTTAGACACAAAATAGGTTTCTTCTCCCGAGAAACCCTACTTGCAAATTGTTATTTCAGGACGTTAAATTACTATTTAAAATCTCTATTTACTAATAGGGCCTTTCAATTGGGGCACATTTTTAACTTCCCCAAAACAATTTCAGGAGATTTTTCGCAAATGACTCGAACAAAAACATAGCCAATATGAGCCAAACTTTTATTAATGGTTTGCCTATGCCTATTATTTTGGCTTATTTTAGGCAAAAAATTGAGACCCTCTATGAAAATATCATTATCAGCATTTCTCTTTTGTTTACTGAGCTTTGCCGCTTTCGCTCAACCTGACCGATGGCAGCAAGCAGTGAAATATGAAATGGAAGTGGATATGGATGTGCAAAAAAACCAATATACAGGCACCCAAAAACTATCCTACACCAACAATTCCCCCGATACACTCGACCGTCTTTTTTACCACCTTTATTACAACGCCTTCCAGCCTAACAGCATGATGGATGTCAGAAGCAGGACCATCGCTGACCCTGACAGAAGAGTTGGAGACAGAATAAATAACCTGAAATCAGATGAGATTGGATACCTGAAGGTAAACAGCCTTACCCTAGATGGAAAAGCTTTGGATTATGAGCACGTAGGGACCATTTTGGAGGTTAACCTTAGCGAACCAATTCTACCAAACAGCACAGTAACCTTGGACATGAAATTTGAAGGGCAAGTGCCTCTCCAAATCAGAAGAGCAGGACGTGATAATGAGGAGGGCGTGCGCTATAGCATGTCCCAGTGGTACCCTAAGTTGGCCAACTATGATTACCAAGGCTGGCACGCCAACCCTTATATCGGAAGGGAGTTCTATGGCAACTGGGGTGATTTTGATGTGAAGATCACGATAGACAAAAGCTATGTACTTGGCGGAACGGGTTATGTTCAAAACCCTAACCAGGTAGGCCACGGCTATGAAGAAGAAGGCCAGAAAGTGAAATCCCCAAGAGGCAAAACCCTGACTTGGCATTTTCACGCCCCTAAAGTTCACGACTTCATGTGGGCAGCTGACCCCAACTACACCCATGACAAAATCGAAATGGATAACGGGGTGACTGTTCACCATCTATATATCAAAAACGAAGAAACCGAAGAAAACTGGAGCAAGCTGAAGGAATATACGCCTGCCGCAATTGAATTTATGAGCGAGCACTTTGGCGAATACCCTTACAAGCAGTATTCGGTAATCCAAGGTGGCGACGGAGGAATGGAGTATCCCATGTCCACCTTGATCACAGGCCATAGAAGCTTAGGCAGCTTGGTAGGCGTGATGATCCACGAGTTGGCTCACAGCTGGTTCCATGGCGTTTTGGCCTCCAATGAGGCGCTTCACCCATGGATGGACGAGGGTTTCACTTCCTATGCCTCCAATTTGGCCATGAATGAGCTTTTCGCAGAAACCCCCAGTGATGATCCTCAAAGAGGTTCGTACAGAGGGTACTTCAGATTGGTGCAGTCCGGGTTGGAAGAGCCTCTTTCAACACATGCTGACCATTACCACATCAATGCCGCATATGGAGCAGCTTCCTACAACAAAGGGGCTGTTTTCTTGGAGCAATTGGGCTATATCATCGGCAAGGAAAACCGTGACCAAGGCATGTTGAAATACTGGGATACTTGGCAGTTTAAGCACCCAAATCCAAATGATGTGATCCGAGTGATGGAAAAACAAAGTGGATTGGAACTTGACTGGTATAAGGAATATTGGGTTTATACCACCAAAACCATTGATTACGCTGTGAATAGCGTGGATGATTATAATGGAGGTAAAAGCAAAATCACATTGGAGCGTAAAGGCAAAATGCCAATGCCAATCGACCTGGTAATCACTTACCAGGATGGTTCCGAAGAATTGGTTTACCTTCCTTTGGTAATCATGAGAGGGGAAAAGCCCGAGGAAGAAGGCATGCCTACCCGCATCAAAACACAAAGATGGCCATGGACCAACCCAACCATTGAAGTGACTATAGACCGTCCAAAATCAGATATTAAGTCTGTGGAAATCGACCCATCTGGCAGAATGGCTGATGTGGATAGAGAAAACAATAGGCTGGAGTTATAATCCAGCACTAGATATTTAAAAAGGAGCCTGATTAATTTTCAGGCTCCTTTTTTTTCGTGGATTTATGATGAAATTCCAGGATTTTGGTTTCTCCTTTCTTCAGAGAGACTTTTTGTTTGACAAGCATGATATGGATTTGGCCACCCCAACCTCCCCTGTTTCGGATTTCAAATTTCCCTTTTGTCACTATTATTTCCAGCCAATGCTTCCTGTACCGAATCCTGAATTGGATTTTCTGCACGTTTTCTGGCAACCTCGGGTTGAAAAATAGGCAGTCCTCACGGAAATCCATCCCCGTATAGCAGCGCTGTATGAGATCCAGTGAACCTGCCATCGCTCCCAAATGGATGCCCTCCGAAGTAGTGCCACCCTGCACATCCTTGAAGTCACTCATCAGGGCTTTTTTGAAGTTTTTCCAGCTTTCCTCCCTTCGGGACCGGGCATATACCCAACTGTGAACCACTTTACTTAAGGTAGAACCGTGGGCCGTGATTTTCTGATAATATGCAATTGTCTCCGGAATCTGCACTTTTGGGTTGAATTCATAGCCCATTCTGCCAAACATATCGCAGAGCTCATCTGAGGAAAACAGGAAGAAAAGCATCAAAACATCCGCCTGCTTGACAGCTCGGTATCTATTCACATCATCCCCCTCCTTCTCCATGATCCTATCCAGCCTCAACACCTCCCCGTATTCAGCATGGTATTTTCCCCAATCCACCTCCTCGAGCTTGTCAAATCCCTCAAACTGTTCGATCACTTTCTTATTCCCCACAAAGGGAACAAACATCTTTTTGATAATCTCCTCCCACTTCTTTAACTGGCTCTTATCTATTTCCAGCTGTTCCAATAAAACGGCGGCGATTTCCTTATCGAGTTTTTTTATAGTCTTCAGCGCATGAATCAAACAAAAGACGGCCATGACATTGGTGTAGGCATTGTTGTTCAAACCAGGTTGATCCGAACCCGGATAATGGGTGTGATATTCATCAGGGCCAACGATGTTTAAGATTTCATACCTCCCTTTTTCTTTATTGAATGAGGCCATACTTGCCCAAAACTTGGCAATTTCCAATAGCATTTCCGCTCCATAAAACGAAAGGAACTCCAAATCACCGGTAATCTCAAAGTAGTGCCAGACATTATAAGCTATGGTGGCATTGACATGCCTTTGCAGAAAGGTATGATCCGGCAACCATCGGCCCGAGGCTGGGTTTAAATGGATCACCTGGCTTTCTTCCCTCCCGTTACTGCCACTTTGCCATGGATACATTGCCCCATCAAAACCAGCCTCCTGAGCGGCATACCTAGCTTCGTTGAGGCGCCTGTACCTATACATAAGTAAGGATTTGGAAATTTCAGGCCGACTAATATTGAAGAATGGGAAAACGAATATTTCATCCCAAAAAATATGTCCCCTATAGGCCTCACCATGAAGTCCCCGTGCTGGGATCCCCGCATCGATCCCGATCGTGTTAAAAGAATAAGTCTGAAAAATATGGAAGATATGCAGCCTGAGAACCAATTGGTCCTCACCATTGTCCGCCTCCAGCTTGACATCGCTTTCCTTCCAGATTCCTTTCCACTCTGCAATATGCTTTTCAAGCAAATCATCAAAACCCAGCGTCCTGCCTACCAAAGTTTTTGCTTCCATCAAAGGCTCTGAAATGGCGTTGTCTTTGGATGTGAAAATGGAAACAATTTTCTCAATGGTAACCGGTTTTCCTGCTGCCACCCCTACCTCAAACTCTTCCCCTATGTATTCTGGCAATTTCTCTTTATGGATCGGCTTTACCGAACTCCCATCAATAAGAAGTTTGGCGGCTTGCGCCATTATAATCTCGGATTGGTTTGACCGGACTTTTAAGTAGATCCCGCTTTTTCCCATGGTCCCCGTATCAAGAACTACCAGATGCTTGCTATTCAAATCCCGGTACCTTTCCACCCCGTGGTTAATCACCGATCCATCCAGACCGTTGTGGACGATGATGTTGCCTGACCAGTTTACCGGAGTAAATTCCCATTTGATGGCAGCCAGGTTTTTATTGTGCATGCATACGATCCTGCGGGTGACCAGCTTGGAGGTCCTTCCTTTGGCATCCTTGATCCGTATTTTCCTAGAGAGAATTCCCTTTTGAAGGTTCAACTCCTGCCGATAGCCAATGATTTCCACCTCCGACAGCTGTATCCAATCCCCATCCTCGTGTCTGTATTTCAGTACCGTCCAATCTGGCCAGTTGACAAGGTCCTCGTTTTCGATCCACTTTCCGGCGATTTCGGTCTTAAGGCGGTTGAATCCACTGGCAAGGTAGGTCCCAGGATAATGATACTTCCCTGCGACGGATTCCTCCGCAGCCCCCCTGGTGGTAAAGTAACCGTTTCCAAGAGCGCATAGGGCCTCTCGCAAAGTCTCTTCCTTAGGTTCAAATGACTTATAGACTACTTTCCAGGTATCCTCAACCATACTAAAACTTAATTAATTTCTGCAAAAACTCTTGAACTTCATCTACTGACTTCAAGGAGTAATCAGCATGGGACTTTTTGCCATGGTCTCCCACCAAAATCCCCATCCCTTCTTTTTTCAACTCCTGAAAAGCATCCTCATCCGTCAGGTCGTCTCCCAAAAACACGGGCAACATCTCTCCAGAGTCTTTGGTGAGCTTATTCATCAAAAACCCTACAGCCTTTCCTTTATGCCAGTCAATGTTTGGTTTGATCTCTACCACTTTTTTTCCTTCCCCCATATTCAACCTGGGAAAGTCTTTCAGGCAATCTTTCACCATCTTCAAAAACTCAGTTTCCCTTTCTTCCTTCAATTTCCTATAATGCACCGCCAGGGTAAACTTTTTGCGTTCAAACCTCACGCCTTTCAGGTCCTCAAGCGCTGATTTCAATTTTGGCTCCAGCTCATCAAAGGCGGGGAGCACTTCTTGGGCTTCATCGTTTTCTTCATGGAAGTTTGCCGGTCCGGAAATCTCAAAACCATGACTACCCGCGTAATAAATATCAGCAATCCCAGCCTTATCTTTCACATCCTCCAACCCCCTCCCGCTGATGATGGCCACCTGATACTTTTTGGATAGCTCCTGTACCGTTTTCTTCATTTCAGCCGAGATTTCCGCATCCTCATGGTTTTCCACTATGGGGGAAAGTGTGCCATCAAAATCCAAAAATATCAGCGGTTTCTTCTCTTGAAAAGCTTTTTTAAAATCATCAATTCTTTCAATTGCGGAAGGCAATTCCTTGGATGCTCTCATATATGGTTAATTCAGTTTGACGTCTGTTAAATCTTGCACGGCCAGATCGGCCCCGTTTTTAAGTAACTCTTCTTTGCTGGCTCCGTTCACTATTCCCACCACTAATCCAAATCCTCCAGCACTTCCTGCCTCCACCCCAGCGATGGCATCTTCTACGATCATGCTCTCCTCAGGATCCACCCCCAACTCCTTGGCAGCAGCTAAAAAAATATCAGGACTGGGCTTCCCTTTGATGTTCCTCTCCTTAGAAACCACCCCGTCAATCCTTGTTTCAAACAACTCCTCAATCCCAGTTACTTCCAATATTTTCTTGCAGTTTTTGCTGGATGAAATCACCGCGGTTTTCACCCCTTCGGCTTTCCATTTCTTGATCTGGTCTATGTTCTTTTCGAAAACCTCCACGCCTTCTTCCTCAATGACCTTCAAAAAGAATTCATTCTTTTTGTTTCCCAGCCCCCTTATGGTCAGTTCGTTGGGCTCATCGGATTCATTTCCTTCCGGAAGTTCAATATTTCTGGATTGGAGAAAATTCCGGATGCCGTCATAGCGGGGGATGCCGTCTATATATTTGGGATAATCAATCTCAATGGAAAAATCCTCAAAGGGTTGCTCCCCTTCTTCTTTCCTTTGTTCATTGTAAGCATCAAACAATTGCTTCCAGGCCTTGGCATGCTGCACCGCCGTCCTCGTCAACACCCCATCCAGATCAAAAATGGCCGCAATGATTTTATTCTTCATTAGATTAGGCTTTGCTTAAATTGCACCAATATTTATACCATGAATTATTGTACTAAGTACAATGTACTAGGTACTATGTACAATAGGTCGGGGTGCTTTTGGAGGCCAATTGAGGGTTCCTACCTTCATTTATTCACTTCATTATTCATTATTCATCATTCGACATTCATTATTTATTTTCGTGACTGACCCGATGTTCACTTCATACCTCGTGCTTCTAACTTCGTACTTACGAAAGGTACAAAGTACGAAATACCACGTACTAGGTACACCGCAGGACTGGCTGCTTTGAGAAGCCATTTATAGGCCTTCCTGTTATTTACCGTCTCTATTCACGTGACCCTCCCTCAGAGCTTCGCTCTTCGGATAGGGAGTCAGCGAAATGAGAATGGCTTCTTGAAAATTCATTTTAACTTTGTGCTTTATGGCCCATATATTCCCACCCAATAGTTCTGGTAAAACCTTGTCCACGATGAAGCTTTGTGCTACTTCTTTAAAACTTCGTGTCCTTAGTGGCCAATTTTGCTTTTCCGCAAAATAGACTTTAGACTTTGTGCAACTTATTTTAACCTTGTGCCCTTTGTAGCCAATTAACATAAAAAATCTCCGGAGCATCACCCCGGAGATTTGAACATTTAAAAAACCACCAACCTTTATTTTAACCTATACTTTAGAAAGCTTTCGGGCCTTCATATTTACTTTATCTGCCAGCAGGTACATCACTGGTACAATTACTAACGTAAGGAAGGTTGCAAAGGTTAGCCCAAATATAACCGTCCAAGCCATTGGTCCCCAGAAATCTGCATTGTCCCCTCCTATATAAAACTCAGGATCAAAGGAAGTGAGCAATGACCCAAAATTGATGTTCATACCCAATGCCAATGGAATCAAACCAAGTACGGTCGTGATGGCTGTCAGAAGCACTGGTCTTAACCTGGTCTTGCCACCAATCACAATTGAGCTCAAAATCTCATTATAAGGAAGGAATTCATCTTCTTCAAGCCCTAATTCTTCACGCTTTCTTTCCCTTACCAGGTTCGTATAATCTATCAATACAATGGCGTTGTTCACCACCACCCCGGCCAGGGAAATAATCCCGATACCGGTCATGATGATTACAAAATCCATATTGAAGATCACTAAGCCCAAAAAGACCCCTATGGTACTCAATACTACCGAGGCCATGATAATGAATGGCGTGGTGACGGAGTTAAACTGGGCCACAATGATCAAGAAGATTAGGGAAACCGAAATGATCAAAGCCCTTGTCAAAAATTCTGCTGATTTTTCCTGTTCCTCTTGCTCACCGGTAAACCTTACAGAAATACCATCCGGGATTTCATAGTCTCTCAACATGGTTTTGATCCTGTCATTGATCTCAGTGGGGTTGTATCCTTCATTTACATTTGAATACAAAGTGATTACCCGATCAAGGTCTTTTCTTCTCACCGAACCATACGTCGAGCTGTATTCGATCTCGGCTACAGAAGCAATCGGAATCTCGCTTTGGTTGCCAAACTTGTCCCTGAAGTTGATCTTTTTGTTCATCAGGGAATTGATGTCGTATCTGTACTCATCCGCCAAGCGGAGCTGAATCGGATAGTCGTCCTCCCCTTCCTTATATTTGGATACTTCCAAGCCAAACAAAGCCGTTCTAAGCTCATTGGCTATCTGGGAAGTGGACAGGCCAAATCTTCTGGCTCGCTCGCGGTCTATATTCACCACAAGCTCCGGATTGCCCAGCTCTAGGTCTGTTTTCAATTCCTCAATGCCTTCAATATTGCCATCCGCAATATATTCCCTCATTGAATTGACAAAAGTGATCAGGTCATCCAAATTCTCCCCACTGGTTTCAATATTGATCGGCCTTCCCACTGGCGGCCCGTTTCGCTGTTTGTCCACCGTAATCTGAACTCCAGGGTAGCGGTCTGCCAAGTCGCGGATTTCCTCCATGATGGTGTTGGTATTGACACCGTTTCGGAACTGGTACTCCACAAAGCCGATCGTGATTTTAGCCTTATGCGGAGTACTGGCCATGCTCGGCCCTTGGTCATCTCCGGCACCTTCCCCTACTTGGGTGATCACAGATTCGATGATTTCCTCATAATTGGAAAAGATATCGGCCAAATCATCTTCCATCATACTGGCAAACTGATTGGTCGCTTCTATATCGGTTCCAATAGGTTTTTCAATAAAGATGTTCACCAAGCTTGGCTGGTTATCTGGGAAAAACAACACCTTTGGCGCCCTAATGGCCAAAAGCACCAAGGAAAGAAATAGCAACAATACTGTACCAAAGAAAAACAGGTAAGGTTTTTTACCTCCAAGGGCAAACACCAAGGTTTTTTCATACATATCCTCAAGTTTCACCAAGAAAACTGTCTGAAACCATTTGATGGCTTTTCTCATCACAAAAATGTTGAAGATGGTCAGCAGCGCTGCGACTAACAACAAGCTTCCCGTGGCCAACCAGCCGATCATATAAGAAATGATCGCAAGGGTAAAGAGGATCAAGGCGATGACCAGTGGTCTTTTCTTTGGCCTGATGTCATTCACATTCTGCAATTTCATAAATAGGGCCGTCAACACCGGGTTGATGACCAAGGCCACGAAAAGTGAGGATGCCAATACAATAATCAGGGTGATGGGCAGGTATTTCATAAACTCCCCGATGATATCATCCCAAAAAGCCAATGGAAGGAATGCCGCCAAAGTGGTCGCCGTGGAAGTGATAATAGGCCAGGCAACCTCACCTACACCTTCCTTAGCAGCACGTACAGGACTTTTGCCTTCCTGCATCAATCGGTAGACATTCTCCACCACCACAATCCCATTATCCACCAACATCCCCAGAGCCAAAATCAAAGAGAAGAGAACCATCAGGTTCAAGGTAACCCCGAGGCTGTTCAGCACCAAGAAGGATATGAACATGGAAAGCGGGATGGCAATACCCACAAAAAGTGCGTTTCTGAATCCTAAGAAGAACATCAATACCAACACCACCAGGATCACCCCTGAAATAATGCTGTTTTCCAAGTTGTCTACCTGAGATCGGGTATCCTTGGACTGATCATTGGTAATCGAAATCTCCAAATCCTCCGGGAAACGGTTGGCTTGGGCTCTTTCAATAATAGCTTTGATTTTATCGGAAGCATCCAAAAGGTTCTGCCCGCTTCTTTTCACCACATTGACCGTTACCACGGGCAACTTATTGGACCTGGCATAACTTTCCCTTTCCTTAAAGGTGTCATTTACATTGGCAACGTCACGTAGGTAAACGATTTTGTTGTTTTCCGTCTTGACTATAATATCAAGCAATTCGTATGGGTCTTTGAATTCACCGGTGATCCTTAAAGACCTCCTAAACTCACCGCTCAAGATGTTACCACCCGAGATGGTCACGTTCTCACCCTGCACTGCGTCAGAAATATCCGTGAAGCTTACCCCTAGGGCCTCCATTTTATAGATATCGGCATCGATGCGGATTTCTCTTTCCACGATACCGCGTAGCTCAGCCTTTGAGATTTCTGGAAGCTTTTCGATTTCATCTTCCAGGTATTCACCAAATTTCTTCAATTCCTCTTCAGTATAATTACCGGAGATATTGACATTCATGATTGGGAAATCCGAGGTGTTGATCTCGATTACATCGGGATCCCTATCAAGGTCTGTTGGCAATTCACTCTTCGACTTGTCTACCGCGTCCTTCACATCCTGAAGGGCTTTGGAAATGTCCACATTGGGATTAAACTCCACTACTATGGATGAAAAATCTTGGATAGAGGTCGAGGAAATATCCTTGACGTTGTTAATCGATTTTAATTCTTTCTCAATGGGCCTAGTGATCAGGTTTTCCATATCAATCGGGGAGTTACCCGGGTACACCGTGCCCACGTAAACGGTGGGGATCACGATCTCCGGAAAGCTCTCCTTGGGCATGGTCCGGTAGGCAAACATCCCCAAAAATGCGATAATCAAAGTCAGGATAACCACACTGGTCCGGTTGTCCACCGCCAAGGTGGAAAGGCCAAACTCCCGGATTACGCCTTTTTTATTCTCTTCCTGTTTCGACATGTTAGGCTGAAATATTCACTTTAAAATTATCCCCTACTTCACGGAATCCTTTGTCCACCAAAGTCTCCTCCCCGGTCAATCCTTCCAAGATCTCCGTTCGCTCGCTGTAGGTCATGCCACGCTCGATGTATTGCTTTCTGGCCACACTGTTTTCCACCACATAAATATACTCCCCTTTATTGTCCTGAAGGATCAGGTGGGTAGGTACGGTGATAGCAGTAGCGCTTTCATAATCCATGATTTTCAAGGTAGAAAGCATATTCGGCTTCACGCTGTCCATTCTAGGCAAAAACACCTCTACCTTGAATGTCCTGTTGTTTGGATTGATCACCGAGCCGACAGCGGTCACCTTGGTTTTGAAGTTCTTTCTCAATGAAGGGAAATTAACCTCCACGGAATCCCCTCTACTCAAGATCCCTACGTAGCGCTCAGAAACATCCCCTTCAATAAACAGATCGCTTTCACCTATGAAGTTGACAATCGGGGAACCCGGCTGAACCAGTTCGCCCATTCTCACCATTACCTGTTCAACTGTACCGTCAAATGGCGCCACAATGGTAGCCCTGTCTTCCTGTAAGCGGATGCTTTCCAGGTTTTTCTCAAGGCTTTCCTTTCTGTTTTTGGCTTCCAGATACTGCATTTCAGTACCGATCTCCTGGTCCCAAAGGCGCTTTTGCCTTTCATAGACTGTTCTGGCAAGTTCCAGTTGGGTTTCGATTTCAGCCACATTTCTTTTGGCTGATTCGTCGTCAATTCTGGCGATTACCTGCCCCTTACGCACCCTCATGCCTTCGATGGCAGGAATTTCCTGTATGCGACCCGAGACCTCAGCAGAAATATTGACGTTCTTTTTGGACATCACCGAGCCGGTCACCTCCACAAAATGCTGGAAGGAGCCCACCTGTGGCTGGGTGGTCGTGATCAACACCGATTTTCTCTCCGATCTGGCAAAGCTTGGATCTAGGGCTGCAATTTCCCTTTCCAGCTCATCAATTTTCACCTTCAGGTCTCCAGCTTCCTTTCTGTAATTTTCAAGCTCCTGCTTTTTCTGATCCACCTCGGAGTCTCCCCCGTTTTCGGCGCAGCCAAATGCTAAAAGGCCAAGCGCAACAATAAGATATTTTGAATATGTCTTCATAACTACAATGTGTTCACGGATTATTTAAGGATTCCAAGGGCTTTTTCAAGGTCTACCTTGGCGATAACGGCATCGTACAGGGCAGAATAATAATTGGTTTCGGCTTCTTTTAGTGCAGCATCAGCATCAACTACCTCCAAATTTGACCCAACGCCTTCCTGAAATTTGATCCTGGCAATGTTGAATACCTCTTCGGCCAGCTCGCGGTTTTCCCTCTGCACCTCCAAGGCATTTAAACTATTAATGAGGTTTGCCCTAGACTGAAATCTTTCCAACTCAATATTATCACGGGTAAATTCCCGTTGATTTTCCAATTGTCTCACCTGAATTTTATTCTGCTGAATTCTTGAAGCCTTCAAAAGTCCATCGAAAACAGGGATTTGCAATGTCACACCTAGAATTGACCCTGGGAACCAGTTGTTTCTGGTCAAGTCAGCCACACTTCCGCCGAAGGTATTTCGCTGATAAGTGTAATTGGCATCAAGGCGGGGTAAATACTGGGCCCTGTTATTTCTCAAGTCCAAATTGGCAAGCTTTAATGTAGTCTCCACCTGATCTAGTTCGATTCGCCTCTGCCCCTGTTCCTGCAACAATACTTCAATTTCAAAATCATCTTCCAAAACAGATACTTTATCCTCTAAGATAAGCTCGGCATTCATCGGCATACCCATCTGTAATTTGAGCAATTGCTTACTGACATCAGTGGCTGTCCTGGCCCGGTCCAGTTCCGTTTTAAGGTTATTCAATTGCACCTTTATCCTTGACACATCAATCCTTTCTGCAAAACCTTCTTCAAAAAGCACATTCGTTTCTTTTAACAAGGCTTCTATCCTTACTTTATTGGAATTAATAAGTCCTTCTCGCTCTTCATTCACCAATACCGAATAGTAGGCTTTTTTGACACTTTCCACTACATCAATCTCGGTTTTGACCCTGTCAAAGTCTGACAGCTCCCTAAAAGTCTTGGCTGCCTGTAATCCTACGAAATAGGAGCCGTTGAATATCATTTGCCTTACAGTACCTGTAACATTTGCCAAATAAGCTGGTGAAAATTGAACCCCAACAAATTCACCCGGAGGTGCTCCTTCTACTAATTCTGACGGTAAAGGGGTGATAGGTATAATCATGTTATGACTTGCCCCAGCATCAATGTTAATTTGAGGAAGACCTTCTGACCTAGTTTCTGCAATCGTAGCTTTGGCTGCAGCATTATCCAGAATAGCATTTTTTACCTCCACGTTATTCTCTAAGGCAAAGCGGATACTTTCCTCCAAACTAAACTCAAACCTGTTCTGAGCAAAAACCTTATGTTGAGCCATGATGGCAAACATCACCAAAACGGCATATTTTAAAGAGCTCTTCATAATTCTAAATCCTGATGTTTCATTTTTTCGTGGTAAATTTTGACTCCTTTTTCGGTGAGTATCCCGTATAGAAAAAGGTCAAACAACTGCATCTGTACGTTTAAAAGATTAAATCTGTCCGGGGGAAATTTCATAGGATCAAAACTTAGTGTGATCTGCTCCATTCTCAACTGGGCCAAAATCTCACTGTCGATCTCCTTTCTAAATATCCCCTCCTGCTTTCCTTCCTCCAGCAATTTGATGATGCTCTGGATAGCGTGCTCCTCTTTGAACTTCTCAAACTGCTGCCAGCATCTAGGGTAATAGCGCTGGATCTCATTGAGCACCATGGGGTGCATATTGGTGAAGGTATCGCGGATAAACTTGCTCAATTTGATCAGGTGGCCGATCACCCCGCCTGGCTCCTTGAAAAAACCCTCTACCATCTCGGCATCGCGGTCCAGCTCGGATGTGAACACATCATAAACCAGCTGCTCCTTATCGCCAAACTCCTGATAAATAGTCTTTTTCGAAACCCCCGCAGCCCTCGCAATATCATCCATAGTCACACTCCGAACCCCGAATCTGGCAATCCGCTCGGTGGTGATTTCTATGATCTTTTCTCTCGTTTCCAATTCATTCCCATTTTAGAACTGCAAAACTCAGGAAACTTTTGAAGAGTTCAAAGTTTCCTGAGTTTTTAATTGGTTATTTTTTTATGAAGACTTCGCTGCTGATTCCTAAAAAAAGTGTAGTTCCTAAAGTCACTCTTCCAGAAATTCATTACCCATCATTCATTATTCTACATTCATCATTATACTTAAAAATCCACTTTCCCCCTGTTCTGCTTCTTCTGCGAATGCTGTTTCTTTGCTTCCAGCCGCTTTTTCACAGCTGCCTTCGACGGACGGGTCACTTTTCTGACTTTTTTCTTTGCCAGGCCACCTTTCAAGGTTTCATAAAACTTCTGAATAGCAATCTCCTTATTTTTCAACTGGGAGCGGGTTTCCTGACTTTTGATGATCAGATCCCCCTCCGTGGTCAGGTCAAGTTTCTCCGAAAGCCTTTGTTTTTCTTCTTCTGCAAGGATAATGGAATTGGGTACATTAAACCTGAGGGTGACGCGGGATTCCACCTTGTTTACATTTTGGCCGCCTGGGCCACTGCTTCTGGAAGTCTGGAAGGTGAGTTCGGATTCAAGTCCGCGATATTGAATGGGAGTCGGCATGGTGATAAAAAATCGGGTGAAAATCCCCTTTAATTGTTAAATTGGCGCTTTGCCGTGTAAATGTCGGGTTTAATCCGCTTTAAATTCCACACAAATTTCCACCTTTTTTTCCAACTTGCCATGGACATCAAAAACTATTTAATCATGAAACAGCCACAATTAGGACAGCGCATCCAGGAATGGAGAAAAGCAAAGGGGTGGACCCAGGAGGAACTTGTAGAAAAGTGCTCCCTCAACGTTCGCACCCTCCAGAGAATCGAAGCCGGAGAGGTTTCCCCCAGACCATTTACCATCAAAGCCATCATGGAAGCCCTCGAAATCAATCAGGAGGAGATGAGTTCCCACAGCGAATCTACGGAACCTGACGACAACAGGTGGTTTCAATTGGCGTTTCTGGCAGGCACCGTTTATCTGCTCACCACCATGGTGGAATTTGGCCTAGACTTTACTTTCTATGGGGGAGAAAAAGTCAATGGTCTCCTGTATGCAAGCATAAAAGCCATCGTTATGGTAGGGTTCTCAGGCTTTATGTGGGGTTTCTATAAGCTTGGGGAAAAGCTCAATAACAAATTGATGCAAATATCCTCCGCTCTTCTTGCTGTAGGGGTTTTAATCTTTACATCAATTGATATTTACAAATTCTTTATACTCGGGAATGCCATGCCAGAATATTTGCCTATAGAAGCGGTGGTATTTGGGGGAATGTATGTGATTTTTGGGTTGGCTTTTATCAATGAGAGAAAGCAGGCAGGCACCTTATTTCTTATTTCCGGGATTCTGGGCGTTGTGGTCGGAATCGGATTCCTATCGGTAATCTTTGCCCTACCCTCATTATTTATACTTGCGGTTTTTGAAATCCTCTGCCTGGTATTGCTTTACCAGAAGGGGTTTCAATTGGAAAAATCAAAATTTCATAACACCACTAACACACCTCAGATTTCCAAAATCCACTAATCAGGCTATAAAATTTAAAAAAAAAGAACTGCCTCCTGCACGCATTCCCAAGATTAGCTATCATTTCACCTCTTCCCCTTTTTTCCACCACCATAGTTAATTTTTTAATCCGCAAATGATTACCTTTGCTCCTTCTTAAAACCCCCATCCAACTAAAGCAGGATATGATTCTTTTTTTCCAATCCCAAGATTCCAAAATCTACGCGCTGGAAGCCCAGCAACAACTCTCAACTTCTGAATATGACAAACTCCGCTGGCTTTTTGGCGATGCCAAGCATGTGGATCAGTTGACAGTTGAAGGCATTTTTGCCGGACCCCGAAAGGAAATGATTACCCCTTGGGCCACCAATGCGGTAGAAATCTCCAAAAACATGGGCATTGATGGGATCAAAAGAATTGAGGAATTTTACCCCCTTGACGAAAACGGAAAGATTGACCCCATGCTACAGGCAAAATACGATGGCCTAGGGCAAGACATCTTCACCATCAACATCCAACCGGAGCCGGTAAAATCGGTGGAAGACATTGCGGCTTACAACAAATCTGAAGGTTTGGCCCTAAGTGATGAGGAGGTTGCGTATCTGGAAGGGGTCAGCAAACAGCTGGAAAGACCATTGACCGACAGTGAGGTTTTCGGCTTTAGCCAGGTAAACTCCGAGCATTGCCGCCACAAGATTTTCAACGGCACCTTCGTGATTGACGGACAGGAAAAACCACACACACTTTTTCAACTTATCAAAAAGACCTCTCAGGAACATCCAAACAGGATTGTTTCTGCCTATAAAGACAACGTGGCCTTCGTAAAGGGTCCACACGCACAGCAATTTGCCCCTACTTCACAGGAAATTGCCGATTTCTTCCAAACTGAAGAGATCGAAACCGTACTTTCCCTCAAAGCAGAAACCCACAACTTTCCCACCACGGTGGAGCCGTTCAACGGTGCCGCAACGGGAACGGGGGGAGAAATCAGGGACAGGATGGCTGGCGGTACAGCATCGATTCCTTTGGCCGGTACGGCCGTGTACATGACCTCCTATCCGAGGACTGCCGAGGGAAGAAGCTGGGAGAAAAACCTACCAGAAAGAAAATGGCTTTACCAAACGCCAATGGATATCCTCATCAAAGCATCCAACGGTGCCAGTGATTTTGGAAACAAGTTTGGTCAGCCTTTGATCTGCGGCAGCGTGTTGACATTTGAGCATGAGGAGGCCGACAAGCATTTTGGCTTCGACAAAGTGATCATGCTTGCAGGAGGCGTGGGCTTTACCCGTGCCCCTTACAGCAAAAAACATACACCAACGAAAGGTGACAAAGTGGTCATCATGGGCGGTGACAATTATAGAATTGGTATGGGAGGAAGCGCCGTTTCCTCCGTAGCCACGGGAGAATTCAGCAATTCCATCGAGTTGAACGCTGTACAGCGCTCCAACCCGGAAATGCAGAAAAGGGTCATGAACGTGATCCGTGCCATGGCAGAAAATCCAAACAACCCAATCGTATCTATCCACGACCACGGTGCAGGAGGACACTTAAACTGTCTTTCGGAGCTTGTGGAAGAAACAGGCGGTACCATTCATATCGAAAAGCTCCCTGTAGGTGACCCTACGCTTTCTGCCAAGGAAATCATCGGGAATGAATCCCAGGAAAGAATGGGCTTGGTGATCCACGAAAAAGATGTGGAAACCCTTCAAAAAATCTCCGAGCGTGAAAGAGCGCCTTTCTATGTAGTGGGTGAAACTACCGGCGACATGCACTTCAAATTTGAGCATGCCGAAACGGGCGAAAAACCAGTGGACTGGAATCTGGCCCACATGTTTGGCAGCTCCCCAAAAACCATCTTGGAGGACAAAACCACTACCTTCAAATTTGAGGAGGTCAGCTATCAGACTAGCCATCTAACTGAATATTTGGAAGCCGTTCTTCAACTGGAAGCCGTGGCCTGTAAGGACTGGTTGACCAATAAAGTAGACCGCTCGGTGACCGGACGTGTTGCCAAGCAGCAGACTACCGGACCCATACAGCTTCCTCTGAACAACGTGGCGGTGATGGCCATCGACTTTAAAGGCAATAAAGGCATCGCTACTTCCATCGGCCATGCGCCTGTGGCAGCCCTTGCGGATCCGGAAGCCGGCTCAAAACTGGCCATTGCAGAAGCCTTGACCAACTTGGTATGGGCTCCAATCGAGCAGGGACTTCAAGGTGTTTCCTTGAGTGCCAACTGGATGTGGCCTGCCAAAAACGAAGGTGAAAATGACCGTCTATACAGAGCAGTTGAGGCAGTCAGCAATTTTGCATTGGAATTAGGTGTAAATATCCCTACGGGCAAGGACTCCCTATCCATGACTCAGAAGTATCCTGAGGGCAAGGTGGTGTACTCTCCTGGCACGGTGATCATCAGCTCAGTGGGAGAATGCTCCAATATCAAAAACGTAATTTCTCCAGACCTTAAGCCTATCAATGGCTCCAAGGTATTCTATATCGACTTTAGCAAGGACGCCTTCAAACTAGGCGGAAGCAGCTTTGCCCAAACCCTCAACAAGGTCGGCAATGACATCCCTACCGTGAAGGACAGTGCGTATTTTGCAAAAGCATTTATGACCGTGCAAAAACTGATCGAAAAAGGCGAAATCTTGGCAGGTCACGACATCTCCTCGGGAGGTATCCTTACTGCGCTTCTTGAAATGACTTTCCCAACAGAAAACTGCGGATTGAATGTCAAGCTGGAAAGGTTCAAAAACAGTGACATTATCAAAGCCTTGTTTTCAGAAAACCCTGGGGTGCTTGTTCAGGTCAATAACGTGGAAAAAACCAGAGCGGTCCTTGACAACTATGGCATTTCCTACCTGTCCCTTGCCGAGGTTACGTTGGACCAGACTGTCCACCTAAATGGCATCGATATTAACCTTGATGTGCCTACTTATAGAGACATCTGGTACAAATCATCTTACCTGCTTGACAAGCAACAGAGCGGTAAAGAGCTGGCTAGACAGCGCTTTGATAATTATAAAGTGCAGCCCCTATCCTACCAGTTTGCACAAGATTGGAAAGGATCTTTGGATGCCTTCAAACTTAATACCGAAAGAAAAGAAAAATCAGGTAAGAAGGCCGCCATCATCCGTGAAAAAGGTGTAAATGGTGACCGTGAGATGGCCTATGCGCTTTGGTTGGCGGGCTTCGACGTGAAGGATGTCCATATGACAGACCTCATAGCAGGCAGGGAAAACCTGGAAGATGTCAACATGATCGTTTTCGTGGGCGGCTTCTCCAACTCCGATGTATTGGGTTCAGCCAAAGGCTGGGCTGGTGCCTTCCTTTATAATGAAAAGGCAAAAGCCGCCTTGGATAATTTCTACGCCAGAAAAGACACCCTAAGCCTCGGCGTCTGCAACGGCTGCCAGCTGATGGTGGAACTTGGCTTGATCACTTCTGAGCATGATAAGAAAGCCAAAATGCTTAACAACGACAGCCACAAGTTTGAGTCAGGCTTTGTGAATGTAAACATACCTGAAAACAACACCGTGATGTTCAACTCCCTTGCCGGCCAAAGACTGGGCGTTTGGGTGGCTCACGGAGAGGGCAAGTTCTACCTTCCAGAAGGAAAAGATGCCTATAACATCAGCATGACCTACAGCTATGAGTCCTATCCAGCCGCTCCAAACGGTTCGGACCACAGCGTGGCGGGAATTGCTTCTGAAGACGGCAGACATTTGGCCATCATGCCACATATCGAGCGTTCCCTGTTCCCTTGGAACTGGCCATATTACGGCAGCGGTCACGAAGGCGACGAAATCACCCCATGGGTAGAGGCCTTTGTCAACGCTAGAAAATGGGTAGAATCCCACCAAGCCTAAAATAAAAGTGGCTGGCCCCAAGGAGGAGCCAGCCACTTTTATTTTATATCATATCCACATCTCCTTCGCATCTCCTTCGGAAAAAAGCGAAGAAGATGCGCGTTAAGACTCTAGTTGCTCTTTCTAATAAACGTTTAGAGGTCCATATTGACTCCACCAAACCGGCGAAGGTTGTAGGTAAAAGTGAGCATGACGAACTGCTGAAGCACCTGGGTCCTTACGTCCTCCACAAACACGTCCGTTACATTCCTATTGATGCTCACATTTTGATTCAAAAGATCAAACACGGTCAGCTTGATTTCGGCCTTTCGGCTTGGCGGAAATCTGAAGCCGAAGTCCATATTCCACAACCAGATATTTTGGTCAAAGTCTTCCCCCAGTCCAGCGTACATCAGGTGATTGACATTATTGCTGAAGAAAAAGCCTCCGGCAAAATTCCAGAACAGGTCAAATCGGTTTCTCTGCTCAAAGAAGTTATTGTTAAGGCTTTCCTGAAGGCTGCTTCTTACCATGTTGTAGTTAGCATTGGTAGAAATATTAAAATCCACCCTTTCTGAAATATTGCTACTCAACACAAAGCCTTGACCCAATGTGGTGTTGATGTTATCGTTTCTCTGCTCATTGATGATCCCGGGGCGGTTATTGATCCTGAAATTTGAATTGATGTTCAGGTTACTTTTCATAAACGAAAGCGGGAAGCCGTAACTTACATAAGTCCTGGTTGTCCAGAAGTTATCCAAATTGACAGGCCTATTGAATTGCCCGCCTTGACGGAGGAGTACATCGCCTTCAATGAAGGTATCCTCAGAGGCAATGAAGGTTTCGTTGCCAATAAAATCCTGGATTAAATTACCGAAGAAAAACACCATGAAGGACCTATTAGTCTCTGGGTTGATTCTTCTAAAACGGGTAAAGATGCGGTGGCTATATTCCTGATTCAGATTTGGGTTACCATTGGAGATCTGAAGCGGATTTGAATTATCCAACACATCCTGCAATTGCCTAATCGCCGGAGGATTGGTGTTGGTGTTATAGTCAAACCTTAAGTTGCTGATATCACTGAAGCTGTAATTGATGACCATTCTAGGCAAGACGTTTCCAAAGTCCCTTTGGGTATTTTCAAAGTTTGGAAAAGTCCTGTCACTGTCTATATCCGCTCGCTGGTAACGCACGTTGGCAAATACGCGCAATTTTTCATTGTTAAACCTATACCCAAGGCCTGCGCTTTGGGTCTGATAAGTGTTTTCAAAATTATTGGAAAGAATGCTATCCAGCCTGATAAATGAAGTTTCGGGCTCCAGCCTCAACACTTGCTGAGCGGTGCTGCTGATGTTGTTTCTCACCCTGTAATTGAATCTCAATTGGGACTTTTCCCCTAATGGCTCCGTGTAGCTGAAATTGACATTGTAATTGAAGCCACGCGCGGTGTTGTCCGAAAATTGGATCAGGCTGTCCAAATTGTTGTTTATAAAATTCTGGTTGACAGCTACTAAGTCGGATTGGTTTTGGTTGTTAAATGAACCTGTGTAGATATTCGTCGAAAAGGTCCTTCCCCGCTTATTGAATCTGTAACGGTAGGTCAAAGAGTTGCCAAAGTTGAAGTTCTCACGCTGGGAGCTCGTGGTGTTGGTGCTACCGCTTATGGGGGTTTGGTTATCAACTAGGTTAGTCGCCACCAGCTCATTGATGGAATTCGCCCTATCAAAACTTGCTCTTGGTCGGATAATCAAGCCGTGCTTTTCATTGATATCATAATCAATCCGCATGTTGAACCGGTGACTTTCTATTTCCTGTCGATTATTTCGGTCCTCACGGTAAAGCTGAAGGCTGTCATTGGGTAGGACGTATTCGCGGTTGGAGTTTCGATTTAGTACATTATCTCTATGGTTGAACAAGTAGCTACCAGACACCTTAAGTTTACCTTCCTGGTATTCGTCTGAAAAGTTTAGCCCAATGGCATTTGTACGGGTGATCCCGGGCAGCTGGCCAACTTCCATGTCGTTTCCTCCCCTTCGGTTGTTATTGTTGGCCATTGCACCGGCCATTTCATCGGAGGAGAAATTCTGCTGGTTGATGTTGTTGCTAAGACCAAGGATTGTAAAGCGCTGTGCTTCATTGAAGAAGTTCATGTTACCTCCAGCCATGTAATTCTGGCCAGTGCCGTAGCCGGCGTAAAACTTCCCAAAGCGACCTGCTCTGCGCCCCTTTTTGGTGATGATGTTAATTGTTTTCACGGTCTCCCCATCGTCAAAGCCCGTCAATTGGGCCTCGTCACCGATTCGGTCAAGAAATTCGATCTTTTCGATCACCTCAGCGGGAAGGTTTTTCAAGGCAGCCGCAGGGTTGTCCCCGAAGAAAGGCCTGCCATCAACCAATATTTCTTCAACATTCTCCCCCTGCACCTGAATGGTACCGTCCTGAATGATCACCCCCGGCATCTTCCTAACCAGCTCATCGGCATCCGCCTCCGGTCTAGTTTTATAAGCTGAGGCATTGAAGGCAACGGTATCCCGCTTTACTTCGCCCGCCATTACGGGAGCCTCAAATTCAAAGGCTTCCATCAACTGCCCATCATTGATCAGCTGGATTTCACCCAGGTTGCCGCTGCTATCCGAGGTCAGATCTTTCCTCAGGGTCTGGTAACCCACATAGGAAATTTCCAGATAAAATTCTTTCTGGGCGGGCCGGCCAAGGGAAAAACTCCCGTCAAAATCAGTTACCGAGGACTTCAGCGTTTCGCCATCTTTATCTTTTAGAAAAACATAGGCGCCAAAAACTGGCTCCCCATCGTCCTTATCCAATACAGTACCTTTAAACTCAGTTTGGGCAAAGGCTTGAAAAACAGCCGCAAAAATCAGGGCCACCACCAACAAAATTCCTCTCATCTTTTCTTATTCCGGGTATAATAGGTTTCAAATGAACTTGCAAGTTGGATAATAAGGTATGGGAACTCAATGGAAATTACTCAAGGCTGAAAAATCGGTGTTTAGTGGCTACCGTTTGTGTAAGGATTCGGAATGTTTTTCTTTAAGGAAAAAATTATCGGATTTTTTTGCCCTGAAATCGAGTAATTTAAGCGATTAGGCAGAAAAATGTTTTTGGCAGGATTTGCATAAAAAGAAAAGTCCCCCTACATTTGTATCACCGTTAAGGAAAAACGCTCCGAAACGTAAAATTTACTGACCCATGGTGTAACTGGCAACACGTCTGATTTTGGTTCAGAAGAGTCTAGGTTCGAGCCCTAGTGGGTCAACAGTACAATCCGAAGTTGATATTTTCAGCTTCGGATTTTTTTTTGAGTACGACTTTTTTTTAACCGCAGAGCACCAGAGGGTGCAAAGAATAAATATTTAAAACTCCGCGAAACCCCCTTTTTAGACTCCGCGAAACTCCGCGTCCCTTTTTATAATGAGCCTCCCAAACAAAATTCTTTACGTAGAATTTAAATTCCCATTAAAACCAATTTTTGTTACATTTGTACCACGTTAACAAAAACATCAACTCGCGTAAAAACTCAAACCATGACCGAGGTCAAACTCTTCTCCGGAACCCAATCCCACAAACTTGCTGAAAACATTGCCAAGCTGTACGGCAAAGACTTAGGCAAACTTACTATCTCCAAATTCTCAGATGGTGAGCTTTCCCCAAGCTTTGACGAATCAGTTAGAGGCTGTACTGTTTTCTTGATCCAATCCACTATGCCTTCTGCCGACAACATCATGGAGCTTTGCCTGATGATCGACGCAGCCAAAAGGGCCAGTGCCTATAAAGTGGTGGCTGTAGTACCTTATTACGGCTATGCCCGTCAAGACAGAAAAGACAAGCCAAGAGTTTCCATTGCAGCCAAACTTGTGGCCAACATGATCACATCAGCTGGTGCGGACAGAATCATCACCTGTGACCTGCATGCTGGCCAGATACAGGGATTTTTTGACATTCCTTTGGATCATTTGAACGGTTCAGCTATCTTTGTGCCCTATTTGAAAAATCTCGGGTTGAAAGACTTGATTTTCGCGGCTCCTGATGTAGGAGGCGTGGGAAGAGCTAGATCTTATGCCAAGCATTTTGAAGTAGAAATGGTAGTCTGTGACAAGCACAGAAAAAGGGCCAACGAAGTAGCCTCCATGCAGGTAATCGGTGACGTAGAGGGCAAAGACGTGGTCCTAGTGGACGACTTGATCGATACAGCCGGCACCATGTGCAAAGCCGCACAGATCATCATGGAAAAAGGAGCCAAATCGGTAAGAGCTGTGGTAACCCACGGGGTCCTTTCAGGTAAGGCTTACGAGAACATTGAAAATTCAGTATTGGAAGAATTGGTCGTCACTGACACCATCCCATTAAGACAGGAATCTTCAAAGATCAAAGTATTGACAGTAGCAGACCTATTTGCAAAAACCATCCATGCGGTGACTGGCAATACTTCTATCAGTTCTCTATTCATTTAAGAACTTATTAAATAAATATATCTAAACAAACTATTATGAAATCATTAGAGATTATAGGGTTTAAAAGAGCAAATCTCGACAAGTCGGAATTGACTCAAATCCGTGAAGAAGGAAGCGTACCATGTGTGGTTTACGGACCAGGTATCAAAGAGCAGATTCACTTCCACTCTCCTGCTATCCTTTTCAAGGACTTGATCTACACTCCAGACGTTCACATGGTGGACCTAAACATCGAAGGGACTAAAGTAAAAGCTATCTTGAGAGAAGCTCAGTACCACCCGGTGAGTGATGTATTGTTGCATGCTGATTTCTTGGCATTCAGCGATGACAAAGCCATCAAGATGGATATCCCAGTAAAAATCGAAGGCTCTTCTCCAGGTATCATGAAAGGTGGTAAGTTGGAATTGAAAGCTAGAACGGTTACGGTTAAAGGTTTCGCTAAAGATCTTCCTGACTATATTCCAGTAAACATTTCCCACCTAGACCTAGGTAAGTCTGTTAAAGTTGGAGAAGTTAAAGTTGAAGGTTTCGAAATCACTACCAGCCCTAACGTATCTATCGCTACGATCGGTATCCCAAGAGCGCTAAGAGGTAAGAAAGCTGAAGCTGAAGCTTAATTCTTTATAAATACCATTTGAAATCCTGCCTCTTCGCCGAGGCAGGATTTTTTGTTAATGAAAAGACTGAAGACCGGAGACGGAAGACCGAAACTTACTCCGTCTTCGGTCTCCCGTCTTCTGTCCATATCTTTTATTTATGAAATACCTAATCGTAGGCCTGGGCAATATTGGGCCGGAATATGAATTGACCAGACATAATGTGGGTTTTCTGACCGTGGACAGGATTGCCGATAAGGAAGGGGCTTCCTGGTCGAGCAACAGGCTGGCCTTCACGGCTGATTTCAAATTCAAAGGCCGCCACATCCATTTGATCAAACCAACCACTTACATGAACCTCAGTGGGAAGGCTGTCAATTACTGGATGAAAGAGCTCAATATCTCCAAGGAAAACGTGCTGGTCATCGTGGATGATGTGGCCCTTCCTTACGGCAAATTGAGGATGCGCGCCAAAGGCTCATCAGCCGGCCACAATGGTCTCAAAAGCATAGAAGAGCTGACAGGAGGGCAGAACTACGCCAGGCTGAAATTCGGCATAGGTGATGATTTTCCAAAGGGCCGGCAGGCAGATTACGTCTTGGGCAGATGGACCCAGCAGGAGATCGAGGAATTGCCCATCTATATGGATAAAGCCGCCGAAATGGTCAAGGGCTTCTGCACCATCGGAATAAACATGACAATGAGCCAGTACAACGAATAGCATTAAAGAGGTACTTGGCAAAATAATTGTTAAATTTGCCTTATTACAGCAAACCACCTCAAACATTTATATAAAGAAAACCACACAACTATAATTATGGAAACTATTAATCTTGGGTTGCAGATTATTCCCAAAAGTAAGACACAGGAATCATATGACCTTGTAGAAAAAGCTATCGAGGTAATCCAGGAATCAGGAGTGAAATATGAGGTGACACCCTTCGAAACGGTGATGGAAGGCCCTCAGGAAAAACTTATGGAAGTGGCCCTTCATGCTCAGCAGGCAGTCTTCAACGGCGGTGCCGACGAGGTACTGATATTCTACCGAATCCATGCACGCAAAGACAGCGGGGTTTCCATGGAGGAAAAGACTGAGAAGTACAGGGTTTGAAATTAAATTTCTGTTATCATTTACTAGGTTCGGCCAAAAAGCCGAACCTCTTTTTTTTGCCCCAGAGCTAGCAAAAACGCACACTTACAGGTCAAATTTCCTGAACAATGGAATTATTTTTAATCCTGAAGACCTATATATTCTGCTGACTTACAAGTAAGGAACTAAATTAATCGAAATTTTCTTCTTACTTTTGCACCTCAATTTAATAACCTATCATGCAGAGTATTCGTAACATCGCGATAATCGCACACGTTGACCACGGAAAAACTACCTTGGTTGATAAAATCATCCATGCCTCAAAAATCTTTCGTGAGAACCAACAGTTTGACGATCTGATCCTAGATAACAATGACTTGGAAAGAGAAAGAGGAATCACCATCCTTTCCAAAAACGTATCTGTTCGTTACAAAGACCATAAAATCAACATCATTGACACCCCAGGTCACGCCGATTTCGGTGGTGAAGTGGAGCGTGTATTGAAAATGGCCGACGGGGTAATCCTTTTGGTGGATGCCTTTGAAGGTCCAATGCCGCAGACAAGATTCGTATTGGGCAAAGCCCTTGACCTTGGCCTTACCCCTATCGTGGTGGTAAACAAGGTAGATAAAGAAAACTGCCGTCCTGACGAAGTACATGAATCAGTTTTTGATTTGATGTTCAACTTGGACGCGACCGAAGAGCAGTTGGATTTCGTGACCATGTACGGTTCGGCGAAAAACAACTGGATGGGTCCAGACTGGAAAACCCAGACAGACTCCATTCTTCCGCTTTTGGATGCCATCATCGAGCACATCCCTGAGCCAAAAATCGAAGAAGGTTCCCTTCAGATGCAGATCACTTCCTTGGATTACTCCAACTTCGTAGGTAGAATTGCCATCGGTAGAGTTAAGAGAGGCACCATCACTGAAGGCGCACAAATCTCCCTTTGCAAAGCTGACGGCAGCATCAAGAAAGTAAAAGTAAAAGAACTTCACGTATTCGAAGGTCTTGGAAAACATAAAGTAACTGAAGTAAATGCCGGTGACATCTGTGCGGTGACAGGTATTGAAGATTTCGAAATTGGAGATACACTTGCAGCATTGGAGAATCCTGAGCCACTTCCAAGAATTTCCATCGATGAGCCTACGATGAACATGTTGTTTACCATCAACAACTCTCCGTTCTTCGGCAAAGAAGGTAAATTCGTAACTTCCCGACACTTGAGAGATAGACTTTTCAAGGAAATGGAGAAAAACCTTGCCCTAAGAGTTGAGCCTACTGATAACGAGGACAAGTTCTTGGTTTACGGTAGAGGTATTCTTCACTTGTCAGTCTTGATCGAAACGATGAGAAGAGAAGGTTACGAACTTCAGGTAGGACAACCTCAAGTGATCTTCAAAGAAGAAGACGGTCAGAAACTTGAGCCAATCGAA
This sequence comes from Litoribacter ruber, assembly GCF_018500185.1. Classification (GTDB taxonomy): domain Bacteria; phylum Bacteroidota; class Bacteroidia; order Cytophagales; family Cyclobacteriaceae; genus Litoribacter; species Litoribacter ruber. Next base: position 391,048 of record NZ_JAHBGI010000003.1, read on the forward strand.
ACCTTGGTAGTGGATGTACCTGAGACGACTGCTGGTAAAGTGATCGAATTGGCTACCCAGAGAAAAGGCGAACTTTTGATCATGGAGCCAAAAGGTGATCTTCAGCACTTGGAATTCAGAATTCCTTCTAGAGGTTTGATCGGATTGAGAAACAACGTGTTGACAGCCACTCAAGGAGAAGCGATCATGAACCACAGGTTCTCAGCCTACGAGCCTTTCAAAGGTGCTATCCCAGGCAGAATAAACGGTTCTATCATCTCTATGGAAGGTGGACAGTGTACTGCTTATGCTATTGACAAACTTCAGGATAGAGGTGTATTCTTCGTGGATCCAGGAGAAGAGCTTTACGGCGGTCAGGTTATCGGAGAGCACAGCCGTGACAATGACATCGTGGTAAACGTACAAAAAGGTAAGAAATTGACAAACATGAGAGCTTCTGGTTCTGATGACAACACCAAGATCGCGCCTGCTAAGAAATTCTCTTTGGAAGAGGCCATGGAATACATCCAAAAGGATGAGTACCTTGAAATCACTCCAAAAACCATCCGTATGAGAAAAATCTATTTGGATGAGAATGAGAGAAACAGAATGGCTAAGCAAATGAGCTAATAGAAGACGGGATACGGAAGACCGTGAACCGAAACCGGGAGACCGAATTAATGAAACTCCCCAGCAGAAATGTTGGGGAGTTTTTTTTTTGACTTAGCTTATGGCTATTTTACACAAACTTTTCAAAAAACGATCATGAAATTTTACACCCTATTGCTTTTCACACTATTTGCCGCCAGCTCATCATTTGCACAAGACCATTCTGCCCTTGAAAAAATCTTCGAAGACTATCAGGGTGAGCATCCCGGAGCCTCTGTTGCCATTATCAAAGAAGGGGAGTTTATATACCAAGAGGGCTTTGGCCTGGCCAACCTGGAGTTGGGCCAAAAGGTAGATTCCAAAACCAACTTTAGACTGGCCTCCATATCAAAACAATTTACCACAACAGCTATCCTGCAATTGGCTGATCAGGATAAAGTCAACTTGTCATGGACGCTGGATGAGGTCTTTGAGGATTTTCCGGACTATGGGAAAAACATCAAAATCTACCACCTGCTCAACCACACTTCAGGGCTTTGGGATTATGAGGAGTTCGTTCCGGATACAGCAATGAACCACCAAATTATGGACGATGGCGTACTGGATCTGATCAGACAACAGGAAAAAGTATATTTCCTTGCCGGAGAAGAGTATCGTTATAGTAATACCGGTTATGCCTTATTAGCGCTTATTGTGGAAAAATACAGCGAAATGAGCTTTCCCGATTATTTGGAAAAGAATATATTTCAGCCCCTGGACATGAGTAACACCTTAGCCTATGTTAGAGGCGAAAATGAAGTATCCAACCGAGCTTACGGCTATGACAAAAAGGACGGGAATTGGACAAAAAGAGACCAAAGCAGCACCAGCGCTGTGCTGGGTGATGGAGGAATTTACTCCAATGTTGAGGATTTGTTGAAATGGGACCAGGCATTATACGAGGGAACCGTTTTGTCCAAAGAACTGATCGAGCAAACCTTCACCCAGGGCAAATTGAATAACGAAAAAGAAATTAATTACGGTTTAGGCTGGCATATTAAAAACTGGGAAGGAGAAAAAGTGATATACCACACAGGAAGCAGCACAAGTTTCAGAAACATTTTCTATAGAATCCCTTCAAAAAACCTCAGCGTCATCATCCTTACCAACAGGAATTTTCCGAATGAATTTGACATGGTGGACCTTGCCGAAGAGGTAGTTGAAAAAGTAAGGGAGGATTAACCTCCCTTTTTTAATTTACTTTGGTGTAATAGAGATTGGGTCCGTCGCAGGGCGCCAATTCATTTATTAATTCTCCTGTATGCATCAAGGTAAAGCTTTCCCCTGTCTGGCTGCCACAGGACTCAACGGTTTCTCCCCCAACTTCAAAACTCAAGGAGTAATAACCCTCTACCTCATCAAGATCCAATTCAGGGTTAGGCTGGGTTCTGCTGTAGGTCCCACTGGCTTCACCGGTAAAACCCGCACGGCCGGATATTTTGGTAAAGCGGTTGTCCGCACCAAAAACATAGGTGGTCTCCCAGAATTCCTCATCCTCCTCATCAAAATCAGCAGGAAATCCTTGATAATCGATTCTGGCAATCCTCCATTCCCCTTCTATGGTCACTCCGGCTGGCACTTCATCATCATTGTTGCAGGCGGTGAAAATCAACCCTACCAATGCAAATAAATATACAATCTTATTCATGCGTAAATTTTTATTGATTTCAGTACATTTTCATTACAAAAACTAAACCCAATTGAACCCAACTAAACAAAAAAAGCCGGAATTGCTTCCCGGCTTTAGTATTGATTTTGAAAACCTTACTCTCCCTGAGAAAGAGAATATGCTCTCTCCCCATCAAAAGTATAGAGGTTTTCAGTTTTAATAAAGTCAAATCCAAGCCCTTCCACCTGCTTCAACAAATCCAAAATCTGGGTGTGCGTTACTGCATCCTGATTGGAAGTCAAGAATCTACATCTCCAATGATCGGTGCAAAAAGTCTCTTTCATTCCTCCAGGATAAACTTTTACGCCTCTATTGGTAATCAATTGTAGTTTCAAACCATCGGCATCGGCTTTTCTAAGTTTGTCACCAAGTGCATTTGGATCTCTGCCTTCCTCATCCCACTCCACAAAGACATCCACGCCAATAAGCTCTTTTTTGGCCTTATCTTTCTTGGTCACTTTGATGTTCATAGGTTCTGTCGCAGACTTGTCAAATGCAACCTCAGCCATATTTTGTGGCTTTTGCCCCAACCTATCGATGATAGCCTGAGCAAATTCCTGCGTTCCGGCCTTCTTGGAAGAAAGACCTTCTTGATAAATATCGCCGGTATGGATACCGTCCTCCAAAGTTCTCATCCAAGCATTGGCAATCTTCTCAGCCACATCCGGCTGTCCAATGTGCACCAACATCATGATGGCACCATTAATCAAACCAGACGGGTTGGCCATATCCTTGCCAGCAATATCAGGAGCAGATCCGTGGATCGCCTCAAACATCGCCACTTCTTCACCTACGTTGGCAGAACCTCCAAGACCTACCGAACCCGTCACCTGAGCCGCAATATCAGAAATGATATCACCGTATAGGTTGAGAGTAACGATTACGTCAAACATTTCAGGTCTTTCAGCGATTAGCGCAGATCCGATATCGATGATCTTATGGTCTGTTTCGATTTCTGGGTATTCCTTTGCTACTTCATTAAAGGTTTTGTGGAAAAGACCGTCGGCCAACTTCATGATGTTGTCCTTGGTCATACAGGTCACCTTCTTACGTCCGTATTTTTTTGCATATTCAAATGCATAGCGGATGATTTTCTCAGAACCCGGTCTGGAGATAAGCTTCAAGCTTTGCACCACTTCCTGCGTCTGGCGGTGCTCAATCCCAGAATATAGATCCTCCTCATTTTCACGGATGATCACCAAATCAGTTTTTGGGTAATGCGTTTTGATGTAAGGAGAATAGGCCTTACATGGTCTCACATTGGCAAAAAGTCCGAAAGAGGTTCTAGTGGTAACGTTCAAACTCTTGAAACCACCACCCTGTGGGGTAGTGATCGGGGCTTTTAGAAAAATCTTTGTTTCCTTTAGAGATTCAAAAGCACTCGGCTCCATGCCCGAGCTAATCCCTTTCAAATAAACCTGCTCACCAATTTCAATGACATCAGTTTCAATTTGAGCGCCGGCAGCCTCAAGGATGTTGAGGGTGGCTTTCATAATCTCTGGTCCAATACCATCTCCGTAGGCTACGGTTATTTTTCTTTTAGAAGACATATATATGTATTTGGTTATCGATTTATTTTGAGTTACACAAAAATAGGAAAAAAAGGCAGACTTCAGGAGCCACCTATCATAATTTAGCAACACTCCACCTATTAATTAGGTTAGTTTTTAAGCTAATAAAAATCAAGACAATAATGGTTTTGGCAATCATTTTTGGTTTGTTTGCTTTGTGATTGCCTTACGTACTTGTATATTTGAAGCTCAACATTAAAAACGACTAATGGCTGAATCTACAAACGTCCACACCGAGAATAAAGGTGGGATACTTTTTATAACCATACAGAGGGAATCAAAGCTTAACGCTTTAAATTTTGACACCCTTGATGAAATCAAAAACATTTTTGACGAGGTCAACGACAACCGCGACATCAAAGCCGTGATCATCACCGGAGCCGGTGAGAAAGCTTTTGTGGCTGGCGCTGACATCAGCGAGATCGCCGAACTCAGCGAGGTAAACGCCCGCAAGTTTGCCGAAAACGGTCAGGAAATCTTCCAGATGATCGAATCCTGCCACAAGCCTGTCATCGCCGTGGTAAACGGTTTTGCACTAGGCGGCGGATGTGAACTAGCAATGGCCTGCCATATGAGAATCGCCACTGCCAATGCCAAATTTGGCCAACCTGAAGTAAATCTGGGTATTATCCCGGGATATGGTGGCACGCAGAGACTTACCATCCTAATCGGAAGAGGAAAAGCCAACGAGCTGATGATGACCGGTGACATGATTGGCGCTGAAGAAGCCCGCACCTTAGGCTTGGTAAACCATGTAGCTACCAACAAGGAAGAAGCCATCCAAAAAGCCGAAGCTCTTTTGGGCAAAATCATGGAAAAGGCTCCTTTGGCCATCGGGATGATTGTGGACTGCGTGAATGCCGTCTACAGCAATGAAGAGGACGGCTACCTCATCGAGGCTAACAGCTTTGCGAGATGCGTCAAATCGGATGATTTTGCAGAAGGCACTTCCGCCTTTTTGGATAAAAGAAAACCAGAATTCAAAGGGGAGTAAGTCCCCTTTTTTTATTTTTGGCCCATGAGTCAACTGAAAAAGCTAGCAGGCCAGACGGCCGTGTACGGGATCAGCAGCATCCTGGGCAAGGTTATCAACTTTTTCCTTATCCCCATCTATACCGCTTACCTCCCAAAGGAGGACGTGGGGGCTTTTACCAACATTTATGCTGCCATAGCTTTTCTGAATATCATCTTCACCTATGGCATGGAGACTTCCTATTTCAGGTTTTCTACCGGAAAAGGACTTGACCCAAACCGGGTTTTCTCCAATGTGCAGTCACTGATCCTGACCACCTCCCTATCGCTGGGAGCCCTGTTGTTTTTATCAGCCGACTACATTGCCAACCTGATGGATTATCCCGGGCAGGGATATTTGTTTCAATGGGTGGCCCTGATCCTTACCATTGATGCGGTACTAGCCATTCCTTTTGCCAAACTAAGAGCCGAAAACCGCGCATTGACCTTTGCTCTGGTCAAGCTTTTCAATATCGGCTTAAACGTTGGGTTCAACCTGCTGCTTATAGTATTTTCCTACCACGTTTTCACCGGAGACCTCTTGCCCCAACTTCAGCCGGTGGTAGCCAAATACTACAGTCCAGATAAAGGCATTGAATATATTTTGCTGGCCAACCTTTTGGCCAACGCCCTAGTGGTACCTTTGATGCTCTTCATAATCGGGAGATTCAGACTTCGCTTTGAAAAGGAAATCTTGCAACCTATGTGGCACTATGCGGTCCCTCTTTTATTCATGGGTCTGGCAGGAGTTACTAATGAGGTTTTTTCCAGGTTACTGTTTGAATATGTTCTTCCAGATGATTTATATCCGCATCTTTCTCCCAGAGAAGCGGGCGGTATTTTCGGGGCCACGTTTAAGCTTGCCATCTTTATGAACCTGATCATCCAGGCGTTCAAGTTTGCCGCTGAACCCTTCTTTTTCAACCAATCCCAGGACAAAAACAGTCCAGCCCTCTTTGCCAAAGTCATGCATTGGTTTGTGATTTTCTGCACCACCCTGATGATTGCCGTGGCGGTTAACCTCAATTGGATTGGCCCCATGATATTACGTGGCGAAGGATATATGATCGCCTTGGATATCGTACCTGTGCTGCTGGTGGGTTACCTCTTCCTGGGCATCTATTATAATCTCAGTATATGGTTTAAGCTGACTGACCAAACCAAATACAGCTTTTACATAACTATGCTTGGGGCTATTATAACGGTGTTAGTGATCGTTTTGGCAGTTCCCGTGCTTGGTTTTATGGGCGGGGCACTGAGCACGCTTGCCTGTTATCTTTCCATGACGGTGGTCTGTTATTATTTTGGTCAGAAATATTACCCCATTCCTTATCAAACAGGCCGAGATCTTACCTATGTGGTAGCGGCCATTATATTAAGCTATGCTGGTTTCTACCTTAGTTTTGAAAATTTCATTTTGACCTTCTTGGCACAAAACTCATTTATCCTCCTGTTTTTGGTAATGGTTGCCCTTTTGGAAAAAAAGGAATTATATTTAATCGTTAAAAACTTAAAGAAATAAACCGATGATCATAAAAGTAATCAACAATTCCGGTCATGACTTACCCCAATACCAGACCGAGCTTTCCGCAGGACTGGATCTAAGGGCGCATCTTGCAACTCCGGTAACGATAAAGCCTTTGGAAAGACAACTGATCGGCACCGGATTGTTTATCGAATTACCGGCCGGGTATGAGGCCCAAATCAGACCTAGAAGCGGTCTGGCCTACAAACACGGGTTGACAGTCCTCAACACTCCAGGTACCATTGATGCAGACTACAGAGGTGAAGTGAAGGTTTTGCTGGTCAACTTGTCCAATGAAGATTTTACCGTTCAAAACGGGGAGCGTATCGCCCAGATGGTGGTGGCCAAACACGAGCAGATCAAGTGGGAAGCGGCCGAAATTCTTTCCGATACCGAAAGAGGTGCTGGAGGCTACGGCAGCACCGGCAAGGGATAAATGTTATAAAACTTTAACAGAGTGCCTCCTAATCAAAACTGAACCAAAAAGGTACTAAATTTGTAACCGAAAAGGACAGGAGGCATTCCAGCATCCAGCCTCGGCCAATTATTGCATATGAACTTATTCCAGAATAACATTTCAAAAGCCGTTTTGACCCTCAGCATCGCCTGTTTTTTAGGGGTTGGAGACACTTTTGCCCAAGAAAAACTGAGCCGCAAAGAGCGTAAGGAGTTAGACAAAAATGTCAAAGGTGACCGCCTGTTTGTAGAAGGACAGCGCTATATGATGCTGGAGGAGTACGACAAGGCCTATTTCTATTTTGGCAAAGCCCAAGAGCTAAAACCGAATGAGCCTGCTATCAAATTCAAGATGGCTGAAATCCTGGCCCGTGCAAATGATACCGACAAGGCGCTTGAACTTGGAAAAGAAGCCATTGAACTGGATCCCGGAAACAAATATTATAATCTGCTGATTGCGGAAGTTTATAAAAAGAAAAACAAGCCTGCCCAAGCCGCAGAGGTTTTACAGGGCTTGATGGACAGCTCTGATGACAATCAGCACTACATACTTGAGCTTGCCTCCCTATACCTGACAGCACAGGATTTCGACAATGCTTTGTCCGCATTGGACCAAGCCGAGGAATATTATGGGGTGGTCGAGCAGCTTACAGTGCAAAAGCAGCGTATTTATCTGAGGAAAAACAACCTCAATAAAGCCATTGAGGAAGGAGAAAAACTAATTGAAGCCCACCCGGGCAACAGCTCCTACGTTTTGGCGCTGGTAGAGATCCTTTTCAACAACGGAAAAGGAAATGAGGCCTTGACATTGGTTGAAGAATCTTTGGAAACTTACCCCCAACAGCCCGAACTTCAAATGTCAGCCTTTACCCTTTATAAGGAAAGAGGAGAGCGGGAAAAAGCCAATGAATACCTGCGAACAGCGTTTGAGAGTCCTGAGTTGGAAGGAGAAGTGAAAGCGAAAGCTTTTGCCGAGCTCATGCAGGAATTTAGAACTGATGACAGAGAGCAGCTTCTCCAGGAGCTGGAAGGCCATATGGTCAGCCTGCACCCCAATGATGCCGATGTGCAGACCGTATTGGGGGACCGTGAGCTGTTTGCCGGCAATAAAGAAAAAGCTCTTCAATATTACCAGCAGTCCATTTCCATCAAGCCGGACAATGCCCATGCGCTACAAAGTGTCATTACTCTGAAGTTTGAAATGGACCAGGATTTCGAAGCTATCGAAAAATATACAGAAATCGGGGTGGATGAATTTTCTGACAGGGCTGAGTTCTGGTTTTTTGATGGTACGGCTAAGGCGGCACAGAAAAAACATGAGGAAGCTAAAGAAAGCCTAGAGCAGGCTGACAAGTTGAACCGAGGCAGAAACAAACAGCTTTCTCAACTCATTTATGGCCAACTGGGGGATACTTACCACAGCTTGGGTGAGCAGGAAAAAGCCTATGAATTTTATGACAAAGGATTGGAGATCAACCCCAATGATGAGCATATTTTAAATAATTACGCCTACTTCCTTTCCCTTTCAAAGTCAAAACTGGATAAGGCCAAGCAGATGTCAGAGAAGCTGGTCAGGAAATTCCCGGACAATTCCACCTACTTGGATACCCATGCCTGGGTTCTTTTCCAGCTAGAGGAGTTTGACCAGGCCAAAAACTACATGGAAAAAGCCTTAGCGGCTGATGATTCCCCTAGTGGCATCATGTACGAGCATTATGGAGACATCCTCTATCAGTTGGGCCAGAAATCAGAAGCCCTGAAATATTGGAAAAAAGCAGAAGGCAAGGAAGAAGTGACCGAATTATTGGCCCAAAAAATCAAGAACAAGCAATATTATGAATAAGCTTTCAGGATTGGTCTTGATAGCCGGGATTTTGCTGACCTTTGGTTGTGCCAAAAGACCGGTGCTGTACTCCTCCGACGAGATCATGGAGGAGTTTAACCCGGAATATTTAGAATACGAGTATTTGAGCGCCCGAGCCAGAATCGTGCTGGAAGAGCCCAACGGTAAAACAACCAGGGGCACCATGAATTTGCGCGCCAAAAAAGATAGTGCACTTTGGTTTAGCATCACCCCAGGCCTAGGCATTGAAGCTGCCAGAGGCTTGATTACCCGTGAGGAAATCCGTCTCAAAGACCGCATAAACGGCAACTCGGTGGACCTTTCCTATGAGGAGTTTGAGGAGAAATATGGCATCAAGCTTTCCTTGGAACTGTTCCAAAACATCCTTTTTGCCAATATTCCCCATGAATTCAGCTATCGCGACCGGTTACTTCGGATTGGGCAGAATTTTGAATTGGACCAAATGAGGGATTATATACAGTACCATTCCAAGGTGGATGTAAGCCATGGGAAAGTCACTTCCATGGAAACTACCTCCCGCTCCCACCCTGGCAAGATTTCGGCATATTATCCTGAATTTAAAGACCTGGAGAGCCAACCATTTGCTCATAGAGTATTACTTATAATGATGCTCGAAAGCCCCGATGGCAATGGAATTCAAGAAACAACCGTTAACTTAGAAGTGAATCGGGTAGAATTGCTGGATGAACCATTAAGTTTCCCTTATAATTATTAAATAGAATGCCGCTAAGAAGTTTTTTTAAGTTAATTATAATTATCGGGTTAATTGTTTTAGGAAATTATACCGTATCGGAGGCCCAAACCACCAAAAAATCAAGAGCACAGCTGGAAAAGGAAAAATCTGAAGTCCAAAAGCGTCTTCAGGAATTTGACCGTATCCTCAAGCAGACATCCACCAGGCGCCAAGCCAGCATGGGTGAGCTCAATGCCGTTAACAAAAAACTTGAAACCCAAACGGCCTATATTTCTACCATCAACAAAGAGGTTAATCTCCTCAACAGGGAAATCCGGGAGACCGAACAGAAGATCAAGTCCCTTCACAACGACCTGAAGAACCTTAAAGAGGAATATGCCTCCATGGTGTACACCTCTTCCAAACTGAACAGCGGGGTGACTGTGCTTACCTTTGTGTTTAGCTCATCGACATTCAAACAATTCTATATGCGCTTGAGATACCTCAAGCAATATAGCGATGCACGAAAAAAGCAGGTGGAGCAAATTGAGAAAGTCAACCAGCAACTGCTAACCCAACAGGGTCAGTTAGAAAATAAAAAAGAGGAAAAGCAGGTAGTACTGCGAAAAGAACAAGAGCAGAAAAGAGCTTTGGACCTTTTGAAGAAGGAGCAGCAATCAATTGTCAATTCCCTTGCACAGAAAGAAGAGGAAATCAAAAAAGACATCGCCGCACATAAAAAACAGCAGGAAGAACTCAACCGCTTGATCACAAGGGTAATTGAGGAGGAAATCAGACTGGCTGAGGCAGAGGCCAAGAAAAAGGACAGCAAGGCTACCAAATCAACTGGTTCCAGCCTTCCTATGACACCGGAAGCTGCAGCGCTTTCCAGCAACTTTGCAGGAAACAAGGGCAACATTCCATGGCCGGTAGAAAAAGGTTTTATCTCCAAGAGATACGGTACTTACCCCCACCCTACCCTAAAAGGGATTACAGAGACTAATGATGGTGTGGATATCCAGACCAACAATGACGAGCCGGTAAGAGCTGTATTCGATGGCGTGGTCACCAAAATCACCACTGTACCTGGAATGGGCGGCACCGTCATCATCAAACATGGAGAATACTACACCATGTATAGCCGCTTAAAGACCATTAGTGTAAAATCCGGAGAATCAGTGAAAGCCCGCTCTCCCATAGGTACGGTACACACCAATTCGTCCAATGGCGTCTCAGAAGTGCATTTCCAAACCTGGAAAGGGCTTCAAGTGATGGACCCAACCATTTGGTTATCTAAAAAATAATGCGCAGAATTTCGTATATTTAAAAAAAAGATAGAGAACTGTAAGTATTTCCTTTGTGTTGAAATACCACTGTGATATCTTTGCAATCAATTATAAACCATAAATTTACTTATCATGATGATGACATTGGGTTTCTTACCAAATATAGGAGGCGGTTCACTAATCTTGATCTTTCTAGTGATCGTGCTTCTGTTCGGAGCAAAAAGAATCCCTGAATTGGCGCGAGGCTTGGGTAGAGGTATTAGAGAGTTTAAGGATGCGACCAAGGAAATTCAGGATGATTTAGAGGACGGTCTAAAAGACAAAAGAAAAGACTAAAAGCAAAAGCAGCATACATTGGAAAAATTTCTTTCATTTGACGAAATAAAGAAATCGTTAGAAAATCGGGAAACCGATTGCAAATCGATTGTCAATTATTACCTCAACAATATTAAAACGAAGGCGCATCTCAACGCCTTCGTTGAAGTTTATGAGCAATCCGCTTTGCAAAAAGCCGAAGAGATTGACCAAAAACTTGCACTTGGGAAAGCCGGAAAACTGGCTGGTATGGTATTGGGCATCAAAGATGTGCTCTGCCTCGCAGGACACACGGTCAATGCTTCCAGCAAAATTCTTGAGGGCTTTGAATCCCAGTTTACCTCCACAGCCGTTCAGCGACTTATCGACCAGGATGCCATTATCATCGGCCGCCTGAACTGTGATGAGTTTGGCATGGGCTCTTCCAATGAAAACACCGTTCACGGCAAAGTGCTTAATGACCTGGACAACACCAGGGTCCCTGGGGGTTCTTCCGGTGGATCAGCTGTAGCCGTTCAGGCAAACCTTTGTACCGTATCCCTGGGCACCGACACTGGTGGATCGGTAAGGCAACCTGCCGCCTTCACCGGGCTGGTGGGCACCAAGCCAACCTACAGCCGTGTTTCCCGACATGGCCTGATAGCTTATGCCTCTTCTTTTGACACCATAGGCGTGTTTAGCCGCAATGTCAAGGACAATGCCCGCGTGATGGAAACCATCGCCGGACCGGATGATTTTGACAGCACCGCTTCCAGAAAACCTGTTCCTAATTACAGCGAATTATTGCATTTCGGAAAGCCTGTAAAAATCGCCTATCTCAAAGAAACCATCAATTCCAGCGCTTTACAACCTAAAATCAAGGAAAACACCCTGGAAGTACTTGATAGGTTGAAAAAAGAAGGGCATGAAGTGGATGAAGTAAACTTCCCTTTGCTTGATTATGTGTTGCCGACTTACTATATTTTGACTACTGCAGAAGCAAGTTCTAACCTTTCGCGATTTGATGGCGTGAAATTTGGTTACAGAACTCCTAACGCTCACAACTTGGAGAGTATGTACAAGTTAACCAGATCAGAAGGGTTTGGAGAGGAAGTCAAGAGACGTATTATGTTAGGGACTTTTGTTTTGAGTGCTAGCTATTATGACGCCTATTTTACCAAGGCGCAGAAAGTTAGACGATTGATTAAGAATTTTACGGAGGACCTCTTAAATAAATATGACTACATCATTATGCCGACTACGCCTACCACGGCGTTTAAGTTTGGCGAGCATAGCAATGACCCTGTAGCCATGTATTTGGAGGATTTGTTTACCGTACAGGCATCTGTTTCAGGAGTGCCAGCCATATCCATTCCCAATGGCAAGGATGAAAAAGGCCTTCCGATTGGGCTTCAGATAATGGCCAACTCCTTCAAAGAGGCAGATTTATATGCATTTGCAGAGTATTTGTCAGCTTCGAATTAAATTAACACAGTACTGATTATGAAAAATTTGTTTAAAATCTTCGTTTTAGGCTTATTGCTAAACGCCATTTATTTTTCTAAGGCACATAGTCAGGAATTGTTGGAAATCCTTAACCAATCCGAGCCTGAGGAGGAAGAGGAAATGATATATCCGGTATATGATTACGAGCATATACCGGACTTTACCTATGATCAGGTAAAACAAAAAATCAAGAAAATGGACACGGATATGCCCTTCGAGTTGAACGAAAGGATTTATGGGTTCATTGATTACTTTACGGTAAGAAACCGTTCTTACACCAAAATGGTCCTTGAGAGAAAGGACACCTATTTCCCCCTTTTTGAAGAAGCCCTTGCCCGTCACAATATGCCTGACGACATCAAGTTTTTGGCTATCATCGAGTCCGGGCTCAACCCAAAAGCCCGCTCCAGAGTTGGCGCAATGGGTTTATGGCAGTTTATGCCAGCCACCGGCAGAATGTTCAACATGCATGCTACGCAAGATATCGATGAACGCATGGATCCCGAGCTGTCCACCGAAGCGGCCGCAAAGTATTTAAAATCACTACACAAAATGTTTGGCAACTGGGAGCTTGCCCTTGCTGCCTATAACTGTGGCCCTGGAAATGTAAGAAAAGCCATCAGAAAATCAGGAGGAAAAACCACCTTCTGGGGTGTATATGACTTCCTTCCGAAAGAAACCCGTGGGTATGTACCCCAATTCCAAGCCATGATGTATGTCCTTCGCCATGCAGATGACCATAATTTGATTTTGGAAGATGCTGCATTCCCTATTGCCTTTGAGCGCATCAAATTTGAGAAGTCCATGGATTTGGAACAATTTGCCGGAATCACAGGCATTTGTATTGAAGATTTGGACCATCTGAATCCATCCATTCTTGATCGAAGAATCCCAGAAAGCCACAAGCATTTTGCTTTAAAAGTTCCAAAGGCAAAGGCCCAGTACATCGCCGAAAACCAACACTGGATCAGTGATAGCCTAAATATCCCCACTGCCAGGCTTGTAGCCATCAAGGAATCTGATTACACCCCACAATCCTCTCTGACCAACGACAGAGTAGCCTACCGTGTGAAATCTGGGGATGCTTTAGGAAAAATAGCACAGAACCATGGTGTAACCGTTACCAATCTGAAAAACTGGAACAACCTTTCTTCCAACACAATACGAATAGGCCAGGTGCTTTATATTTATCCAAAAGGCAATACTGCCTTCAGCCGAAATCTGGCAAGCAGCGAAACGCCAACGAGCAGCTCCTCGAGCAATGCTTTTGACGCTTCCTCCAAAACCTACACCGTACAGCCTGGGGACTCATTATGGCTGATTTCCCGCAAGCTTGATGGGGTCACCATTGACCAGATCAAGAAGCTCAACAATCTGAACAACAATTCTATCAAACCGGGCCAAAAGCTTATCATTGGTTAATTAAGATCATTTAACTAATTTATTAAGCCTGCCATTTTCCCTTAATTTAAAATTTGCTTAAATTGTAGGGTTAATCATCCATTTATACTCAAAATGATATTAAGAAGAATAATCCTGAGCCTTTCGCTCATTGCATCTGCTTTGTTTATATTTTCATGTGAAGGAGATGACGAAGGGGGCAACGGCTCATCCAATAAACCAAAAGCCCGTGGTGCCATAGGAGAAATACTAGTCGTAATTGACTCCACCAAATGGCAGGGCCCTGCCGGGGAAGCAGTAAGAGAAGTTTTCCAAGAAGACATAAAAGGTATCATGAGGTCTGAAAGACTGTTTTCAGTCCGAAGAGTGGACCCCAGATCCATCACCAGGATGCTCAAATTGGCCAATAACATCGTGTATGTAACTTCTTTTGATGATAGAAGCGGTGGTAGCCAAAAAATCAACCAACAGTTCAATGAGGAATCCAGGCAAATGGTAGCCGATGATCCAACCATGTTCATGCTTAGAAGTAAGGATGAGTTTGCAGTGGGTCAGGAAGTGCTTTATCTATTTGGAACCACTGAGAATGATTTGATAAGAAATTTGCGGGAAAACAAATCCAAGCTGCAGAACCTTTTTCAGGTAAGAGAAAGGGAAAGACTAGGTAGAACAATATTAAAGAGAAAAAGCGGGGAGCTTTCGAGACTGGGGCAGGACAAGTTTGACATCAACCTCAACATCCCGGCATCCTACCAGTTGGTAAAGGATGAGAACAATTTTATATGGGCCAGGCAACCCACCCCTACAGCTGACAGGCCTGACATCAGTCTGTTTTTCTACCAGACGGATTATAAGTCAGAAGACCAATTATTCCCAGAAAATCTGGTCGAATTTAGGAATAGCATTACTAGAAACCATATCTTTGGGGACCCAAATAACAGGGAATCCTATTTGGTCACCGAGCGCCGTGAGGAACCACCGCTGTTCAACAATTTCAACATCCAAGGCAATTATGCTGTGGAAATGAGAGGCTCTTGGCGAACCAACACCTACAGCATGGGTGGCTCATTTTTGAGCTACATTGTGGTGGATGAGAAAAAAGGGAAGATCTATTATATGGAGGGTTTTGTCTATTATCCCAACGAAGCCCACAGGGAGTCGTTGAGAGAGATCGAAACCATATTGTTGGCCACTGAATTTCCCAATGAGGAAGAGGCCGATTAAGCAGCACAAACCAACAAACCTTTTATGGCTATTAAAATCAGAAAAGAAGATGCCCTTAATTACCACACCCAGGGTAAGGCAGGCAAAATTGAAGTAATCCCCACCAAACCCCTATCAAGCCAGTTGGATCTGGCTTTAGCTTACTCCCCCGGCGTGGCGGAACCTTGCAACGAAATTGCTGAAGATAAAGAAAACGTATATAAATATACTGCCAAAGGCAACCTGGTTGCCGTAATTTCCAACGGTACCGCAGTACTAGGTCTGGGGGATATAGGTCCCGAAGCATCCAAGCCTGTAATGGAGGGTAAAGGCGTCTTGTTCAAGAAATTTGCCGGTATCGATGTATTCGATATTGAAATCGACGAAAAAGATCCTCAAAAACTTATCCAGATCATCAAGTCCCTTGAGCCCACTTTTGGTGGGGTAAACCTTGAAGACATCAAAGCACCGGAATGTTTTGTGATTGAGCAAACCCTCAAGGAGCAGATGAAGATTCCTGTGATGCATGATGACCAGCACGGCACAGCCATCATCTCAGGAGCAGCCTTATTGAACGCCCTTGAACTGGTAGGCAAGAAAATCGAAGATATCAAATTGGTCGTAAACGGTGCAGGAGCATCCGCTGTTTCTTGTACCCGTTTTTACATGTCACTGGGCGTGAAGAGAGAAAACGTGGTCATGTGTGACAAAGAAGGTGTGATCCGTAACGACCGTCAGGGATTGGATACCATCAAGCAGGAATTCAGCACTGGCAGGGACATAAATACTTTGACAGATGCATTGAATGATGCGGACGTATTCCTTGGTCTTTCCGCCGGAAACATTGTTTCTCAAGATCAGATTCGCCAAATGGCACCAAATCCCATTGTATTTGCATTAGCCAATCCTAACCCGGAGATTCCCTACGAATTGGCCATCGAGGCACGCGAGGACATCATCATGGCTACAGGCCGATCCGACCACCCTAACCAAGTGAACAATGTATTGGGCTTCCCTTACATTTTCCGTGGGGCACTGGACGTGAGAGCCACTGCAATCAATGAAGAAATGAAATTGGCTGCAGCTAAAGCTATCGCTAAATTAGCCAAGGAGCCTGTTCCGGATATTGTAAATAAGGCCTATGGTGACAGCAAAATTAGCTTTGGTACTATGTACCTCATTCCCAAGCCGCTTGACCCAAGGTTGATCACCACCATCGCCCCTGCCGTAGCCAAAGCCGCTATGGATTCAGGTGTAGCCAAAAACCCAATTAAGGATTGGACAGCTTACGAACTTGAACTTCAGGAAAGAATCGGTATCGACCAACGATTGATGTCAAGAGTTATCTCTAGGGCGCGGAAAAACCCTAAACGCATTGTATTTGCCGAAGCTGATAACATCAAGATCCTTAAGGCTGCCCAAATTATTCAAGATGAGAATATTGCCATCCCAGTACTTTTGGGTAACAGTACAACAATCAAGCAGCTGATTGAGGAGCATTCACTGGACTTACAAAATGCCATGATTATCGATCCATTTGAGGATGATGCCAAAATCGACCATTTCAGCAGAATTCTTTATGAAAAACGTAAGCGAAAAGGCATCACCCCCCATGAGGCCAAAAAGCTGATGAGGGAGAGGAATTACTTCGGGGCCATGATGGTGGAAATGGGAGAAGCTGATGCTTTGATCTCAGGTCTTACCAAAGACTATCCAAAAACCATCCTTCCTGCCCTTCATGTAATTGGAGTAAAAGAAGGCGTGGACAGGGTAGCGGGCATGTACATTATGAACACCAACAAAGGTCCTTACTTCTTTGCTGACACTACGGTAAATGTAAATCCATCTGCACATGAACTTGTAGAAATCATCGGTTTGACCGCCAATGCGGTTAGATTCTTCGATATTGAGCCAAGAGTTGCGGTGCTATCCTATTCTAACTTTGGTTCTGCCAAAGGTGATGTGCCTACCAAAACTGCACTGGCCACCAAAATGGCTAAGGAGCAGTTCCCAGACTTGATCATCGAGGGTGAAATGCAGGCCAACGTAGCCATCAACGAGGAAATCCAACAGGAAAACTATCCCTTCAGTGCAATGGCACAGAAAAAGGCTAACACCCTGGTGTTTCCTGACCTAAGTGCTGGTAACATTGCTTACAAGCTACTTTCCGAACTCGGAAATGCTGAAGCAATCGGACCAATCCTTTTGGGTATGAACAAACCTGTACACATCCTTCAGCTGGGAAGCTCTATCCGTGATATCGTAAACATGGTGGCAATAGCAGTAGTGGATGCCCAAACACAAAATCAATCATGATTGCATATTTGAAAGGCAAACTTGCCTACAAGGATCCCACGTTTGTCATCATAGATGTCAACGGGATCGGCTACGAGGTAAAGATTAGCCTTACTACATATTCAAAAATTAAAGATGAGGAGCAAATTTTGCTCCTCACTTATTTGCATGTCAAAGAGGACGCCCAAGTTCTGTATGGTTTTAAGGAAGAGGCAGAAAAGAAGCTGTTTCTTCTGCTAATATCGATCAGTGGCGTCGGCCCCAATACCGGCCTGATGATTCTGTCTTCTCTTCATTCTGAAGAACTTGAATATGCGATAGCCAATGGCGACCATCAAACCATCCAACGGGTTAAAGGTGTCGGTGCCAAAACGGCTCAAAGAATTGTATTAGAACTAAAAGACAAGATAAAGAGAGACGCTTTAGGGGATGCGCCAATAACTGGTACTGGATTCCTAAATAGTGGCAATAAAATCAAAAAAGAAGCGTTGCAAGCATTGATAACGTTAGGTTTTCCGAAAGCGACCGCCGAAAAAAATATTGACAAAATCTTAAAAAAAACCGGCCCAGATATTTCTTTGGAAGAATTAATTAAGGCATCTTTAAAGTCCACATAATCTTGGAGAGTACGATTGATTTTTAATAACTCATATTATTTTTCGAGTTTAACCCGAATCCATTTTTCAACAGCAGGGTACATCTTGCTGTTGCTCGTATTTTTTTTACCTGTAAGTTCCGGACACGCCCAACAAGGCCCTGTCATTATTCCTCAAGATACTATTCCTACGGATACTTTACCTTCAAGGTTGGACAGCCTCATTCAACGGCAACAACAGCCGTCATTCCTGTTATGGAACAATTTTAATACCAATCCCCTATTTCCTCCTCAAAATCCCTTGATGAGAAGGCAATCGCCTTTTCTACTTGCCCCCCCTACCCAGAGAGAAGTGCAGGTAGAAATGGACACCACCATGAGGTACCGGATTATGGATCAAGTGGATTCAACAATGGTTGGTCCAGGATACACTTTGGATTTTGATGATTATTCCAAAATGCAGGAGCTAAGGATCAGGCAGGAATATTGGAGAAACCGTTCCCGAGGCCAAGATGGGGAAAGTGCCGTCAGTGGAAGAGGCCTTATCCCTCCTATGACCGTCAGCCCTACTTTTGACAGGTTGTTTGGGGGAAATGAGATCAACATTGTTCCCAACGGAAACGTCAACCTGGACTTTGGCGGGATTTACAGAAGAATCGACAACCCTGCCATCCCCATCCGGCAGCAGAGAAACGGGGGCTTCAACTTTGACCAGCAGATCCAGATGGCGGTCAATGGAACCTTGGGCCAAAAGATGAGAATCGGGGCAAATTTCGACTCCAACAACTCATTTGATTTTCAGAACCAACTGAAAGTGGAATATACTGGCTTTGAGGAAGATATTGTGAAGTCCATCGAAATCGGTAATGTCAGCATGCCGGTTCAAAATAGCTTGATCCAAGGTGCACAAAACCTTTTTGGCGTCAAATCCCAACTGCAGTTCGGTAAACTTTTCATGACTACCGTAGCCTCTACCCAAAGGGGACGTAGGGATGAGATTGTATTGGAAGGGGGAAACCAAGGGCGGCCATTTGAACTGAGAGCTTCAGATTATGATGAAAATAGACACTTTTTCCTAGGGCATTTCTTTAGGGACAATTATGAAAGGTGGCTCAGAGGTTTACCTCAGGTACTTTCAGGAGTAAACATCACCCGTGTGGAAGTTTACATCATGAACCGGGCAAACAACACGGAAACGTTGAGGAATTTCATAGCTTTTACCGACCTTGCAGAGGGTCAAAGGATCCACCGTCCCGACAATCCAAACATCGGAACGGGCAATTCCTCCTCCCCTAACTCCAATGATGCCAACAACCTTTTCAACAACCTTACCCGAAATGGTGCCTACCGTTCATTTGACAATGCCGGTCAGGCAATCGAAAGCGGTCTTGGGTTGACTAGAGGAACCGACTTTGTACAGATCAATGGGGCAAGGAAACTTGCCCAAACAGAATTCACCTTCCACAGAGAGTTGGGATATCTCTCGCTTTTCAGAAAGCTTCAAAACGATGAGGTAGTGGCTGTATCCTACGAATACACCTATAATGGCAGGTCCTATAAGGTGGGTGAACTGAGTGAAGATTACCAAAACAGGCCAGAAAACGAAGTTCTATTCCTAAAGATGCTCCGCCCTGCAAGCATCAACACCAGATTGCCTACGTGGGATCTGATGATGAAAAACATCTATAACCTGAACGCCAACCAAATCCAGCGGGAAGGTTTCCAACTCCAGGTAATCTACCGAGATGACCGAACCGGTCTGGATAACCCCAGCTTACTGGAAGGGCAAAATGTGCGGGATAGACCGCTTATCCGGTTAACCGGACTGGATAACCTCAACCCCCAAAATGACCCCCAACCGGATGGCAACTTTGACTTTGTGCCTGGCCTGACCATAATGCCCGAACGGGGTCTTATGGCTTTTCCCGTTTTGGAACCTTTTGGCCAGAGGCTGGAGAGTTTTTTCGAACCAGGCGAGGCAAATCTGGTTGACAAATATGTTTTTGACACCTTGTACCGCACCACTCAAGCTGATGCGGAATTGGTGACTAGACTCAATAAATATTTCATTGTCGGCAGCTTAAATGCCGGGTCAGCATCTGAAATCATGCTGCCCGGCTTAAATATTTCCGAGGGGTCGGTATTGGTGCAGGCGGGAAATATACCATTGACCGAAGGGGTGGATTATACCGTTGATTATAATATTGGACGGGTAATCATTATCAATGAAGGCATTTTGGCTTCAGGAAAGAGGATTACCATCAGTTTTGAAAAAGCCGATCTGGTAAGCTTCCAGACACGAAGTTTGCTGGGTACAAGATTTGATTATATTTTCAATGATAACCTAACTTTGGGGGGTACCTTTTTATACCTTAACGAACGCCCCAACATCACCAGGATCGCCACCGGCAACGAGACTATCCGTAACAGCATGTGGGGATTGGATGTGAATTATAGTGATGAATCTAGGTTTTTGACCAAACTTACTGACGCATTACCGTTTACTAATACCAAGGAAAAGTCCTTGTTCCAATTCAGCGGGGAATTTGCCCAGCTGCTCCCTGGCACATCCAATCAGGTAAACGGTGAAGGGACTTCATACATTGACGATTTTGAAAATGCAGTAACTCCATTCAGCTTGGGAGCCAACCCCCAAAGCTGGAGCCTGGCAGCCACTCCTGCCACTGACGACAACCGGTTTGACCTCAGCTTCCAATCTGAGGACCGACTTGGCAATGCCTACAGAAGAGCCCGCTTGGCTTGGTACACCATAGATAACGTCTTTTATAGAGAATCAGGCCCTGGTGTTCCTTCCAATATTACCCGCCAGGATAGGCAAAACCATTATGTCAGAAGAGTAATCCCTCAAGAGATATTTAGGGAGAGATTTAGGGATGTTATCATTACCCCAGAGCCCCTTTTTGAAATGGCCTATTTCCCCCATGAGAGAGGGATGTATAATTACAATACAAGCCTTACCCCTGATGGCCTATTGCCCAATCCAAGGCAGAATTATGGGGGTATCACCCGAGCTATTACCTCAGAGGTAGATTTTGACCGGACCAATATTGAGTATATTGAGTTCTGGTTGATGGATCCCTTCATTGGGGGTGAAAATGGTAGAGTGCTGGATGGTATTTTTAATGAGAACAACACCACAGGTGGCCGATTGGTGTTCAACCTTGGTGAAGTGTCAGAAGACATTATCCGTGATGGACGTCATGCCTTCGAAAATGGCCTTCCAGAGGATGGCGATCAATCGCAAACAGTGGTAAATGAATGGGGTCGGATCACAAGACAACAATTCCTCACACCGGCGTTTGACAATTCCCCAGAAGCGCGGGAAAATCAAGACGTGGGTCTGGATGGACTTAGCAGTGAAGAAGAAGCCGCATTCTTTGCCGACCGTTTTATCAACCGATTGAGTGTGGCTGGAGAGGCTTTGCAGGAAATCATCCAGGATCCATCCGCCGATGACTTCCAATATTATCTTGATAACAACTTTGACCAAAATGATGTCAAAATTCTCGAGCGTTACAAGAAGTTTAACGGTATGGAAGGCAATACCCCCATCACTTCCAATGTAAACCTGCCGTATACCCCTTCAGGAAGCAACGTGCCAGACAATGAGGATCTAAACAATGACAACACCATCAATGAGGTAGAAAGCTACTACGAATATAGCTTGGAACTGCGCCCATCCGAAATGCGGCCTGGTCGAAATTATATCGTGGATGAAGTGACCCACATCGAAAATGGGGAGTCGGTTAACTGGTATCTTTTCCGTATTCCGGTTCGCCAACCGCACCGCACCCAGGGAGACATTTCAGGGTTCAAGTCCATCAGGTTTATGAGAACTTACCTGACGGATTTCGAGCAACCTGTGGTATTGAGAATGACCAAATTCCAACTGGTGGGCAGCCAGTGGAGAACTTTCGAGGAATCACTTTTTCAGAGAGGCTTCGCTGAAATTCCTGAGCCGGACTTGTCCAATTTCAGAGTTGGCGTGGTGAATATCGAGGAAAACGGTCAGGGCAGCGAAAACATGAGCCCCTATGTGCTACCTCCGGGTTTCACGAGGGACAGGGACAATACCTCCACGGTGGAAAGGCAGCTGAACGAGCAGTCCTTGCAGCTTTGCGTGGACAACCTTGCCGCTAGAGATGCACGGGCGGTTTTCAAAAATGTAAATGAGGACCTTGTCCAGTACGGAAGGTTGAAAATGTTTCTTCATGCTGACAGTGATGATGCTGAAAACGGTGAAATTACAGCTTTCCTTAGGTTGGGAACCGACTACACTGACAACTATTATGAGATTGAGGTGCCACTGATGCTTACTCCGCGAGGGACAAGAGACCCACGGCAAATTTGGCCTTTGGAAAATGAAATTGACATTGCCATTAATGAAATAGTGGGCGTAAAAGCCGAGCGTGACCAACAGCGTGTTCCGCAAAACCTGCCTTTTACTGCCCAGATAAGACAATACCGTGTGACTGTGATCGGACGTCCAGAACTGAGTTTTGTACAGGGGATGATGATAGGTATCAAAAATCCTGGCTCCACGGGGGGTGCCAGCCGTTCCATTTGTATTTGGGCCAATGAGTTGAGGGTTACGGACTTCAACAGAAGCTCAGGCTGGGCCGCCAATGCAAGAATGAACGCCCAACTTGCCGATGTGGCGGTGATCAGCTCCTCTATTCGCCACAATACTTTTGGCTTTGGCGGCTTGGAAACTAGACTTTCCCAAAGGGCAAGGGAATCCACGACCCAATATGACATTTCAGCTAATGTGAATGTGGACAAAATACTGCCGGAAGGCTTGGGTATTAGTGTACCCATGTACATCAGCATGGAAAACACCACCACCACACCAGAATTTGATCCTCTCAATGCCGATGTTCCTTTTGAACTAGCCCTCTCCAAATTCCAAACCGAGGAAGAAAGGGAAGCCTATAGGCAGCTGGTTCTTGATCAGGTCAAGCGAAGAAACATTTCTTTCAATAACGTCAGGAAACTCAAACGGAACGAGGATTCCAAAAGCCGTTTCTATGACCTGGAAAACCTGGCTTTTTCCTACTCTTTCGGAACAGTGAGGCAAACCAATATCCGTACGGAAAGCTATGATTGGGAAACCTATCGCGGAAACATCCTATACAACTTCCAGCCCACCCCGGTGGTCATTGAACCGTTCAAAAACATGGGTTTTCTAAGCAGCAAGCACCTGCAGCTCATCCGAGATTTCAATCTAAACCTCACCCCTTCAATGCTTACGGCCAGGTTAGATGTGGATAGAAGCTTTATGCGCACCCAGTATAGAAATGATAGGCTGACAACTGAAGGAGTAGATCCACTCTTCCAAAAAAGCTTTTTCATCAACCGTTTTTATGGTCTAAACTGGGATTTGACTAACAATCTCCGCTTCGACTTTAATAGCCGCATCAATGCCGTGGTAGATGAACCTGAAGGGGATTTGAATACCCAGGCCAAGATGGATTCAGTCCGCTTAAATGCATTCAGACTGGGCAGGACTACCAATTACCACCACCAGGCCACGCTGAATTATGCCGTGCCTCTGGATAAACTACCTGCCACAGACTGGATCAAAGCCGACCTTCGGTATGAGGCCACCTACGCTTGGTTTACTGGAGCCATAGGACAAAGGGATACCTTGGGAAATGTGATCCAAAACACCCGTGACCGAAGTGTCAACGGGAAACTGGATTTTGCGAAGCTGTACAGCAAAAACAAGCGACTGCGGGAAGTAACCGCACCCAGGCGGCCTACCATTCCAGGTAGGCAAAGACAGGAGGAAACCTCCTCGCCGGAAAGCCCTGTGAACAGCCTGCTCAAATTTGCCATGATGGTAAAAGAAGTCAATTTCCGCTATGGAATTGTGGAAGGCACATTCCTGCCAGGATACATGGAAAACACGGGGCTTTTCGGCATGGACAGAAGCTTCTTGAACCCGGGGCTTGGTTTTGTGATGGGCTCCCAAAATCCGATGGTAAGGTATGATTTGGCCAATCAGGGACTCTTGGCCCCTAGTACTGAGTTAACTCAGACATTTAGGCAGAGTCAAACGATAAACCTCCAGGTGAATGCCTTAATAGAACCCATAAGGGATTTTAGAATAAACCTGGACGCAAGAAAAAGAGAAATGGGTGAATACAATGAGATTTTCAGAAGGGATGAACTCTTTGACAACGAATATTTATCCATCAATCCAAACAGAATAGGTGCATATAGCATAAGTTACAGTTTGATTCGGACTGCTTTTGCGAGTGATGATAGGCAAAACAACAGTCCTTTGTTTAGGAGATTTGAAGAATACCGCTCTGTGATTCAGCAAAGGCTGGCAGCCCAAAACCCTGCCGGAGAGTACCAACTCAACGGTCAGGATGTTTTGATCCCATCCTTCCTTGCCGCCTATTCTGGTCAGGATGTTAACGATATCGGACTCTCCCCTTTCCCTAAAATTCCTATACCCAACTGGAGAGTGGAATACCGTGGACTGGGCAGGATCCCGGCTTTGCAGGAATATTTCTCCAGCATCAACCTGACGCATAATTATACATCAAGCTATGATGTCAGCAATTTCTCCAACAGCTTGCTTTACCAAAATGGTTTGGAACTTTATAATACGGTCCATCAATTCCCAGCTGCATCCTTGACCAACGAATTCGGGGAGTTTATTCCCGTATTTATCATGAACCAAATCGTGGTATCGGAAAGATTTGCACCGCTAATAGGTGTCAATCTTTTGACTAAAGACAGGATGAATATCGGATTCGAATACAATACCGAGCGGAATATAGGCCTTAATTTCTCCAATGCCCAGGTGACGGAGCAGAGTAGCAAGGATTTCAGGTTTGACTTAGGTTATACCAAGGCTGGTGTCCGCATCCCCTTCAAAATCCGAGGGCAGCAGGAAGTACTAGACAATGACTTGGAAATCCGGCTATCTACCAGGATCGTGGATACCCAAACGATTCAGCGGAAAATCGAAGAAGTGAGCACCTTGACCAACGGAAACCTCAATTTTCAGATTAGACCTACCATAGGTTACTTAATAAATCAAAATTTGCGCGTAACCCTGTATTTTGACAAAACTATCAATGACCCAAAGGTTTCCACAGCCTTTCGTAGAAGCTCCACCGCCTTTGGTGGACAATTACGATTTAATTTATCCCAATAGGTTTTTTCATTAAACGAAAGCTTGTATTTTTGGACAGGTATAAACAAAATTTTATGAACTTCCCAAAAGAACTAAAGTACACTAAAGATCACGAGTGGGTAAAAATTGAAGGCGACACTGTTACAATTGGCATCACCGAATTTGCGCAGAGAGAATTGGGCGATATTGTATATGTAGAGGTTGAAACTGTCGGTGAAACTATTGAGCACGGTGAGGTGTTTGGTACAGTAGAGGCGGTAAAGACTGTTTCGGATTTATTTATGCCCCTATCTGGTGAAATCCTAGAATTCAACGAAGAACTTGAAAACAGCCCTGAAATGGTCAACGAAGATCCATATGGTGCAGGCTGGATGATCAAAGTGAAAATGGATGGCGATCTTCCGTCAGACCTACTTTCTTCCGAGGAGTACGGAGAACTATTGGGACAATAAGTGAAAAACAGACTGCTACTGGCGCTGGCTTGGACTATCCTATTGCTGATAGGGTTGCTTACACCCGGTTCATCTATCCCAGATGTCCCCAAGCCTCCCGGTGCGGACAAGCTTGTCCATCTTGGTTTATTTATGGTTTTGGCCTTTCTTTGGTCAAGAGTATTTAATGATCGTACGGACAAAAGAATAAAAAAAAGCAAATACATTCCGAACTTCTTAGTTGTTATAGTTGTTTTTGCTATATTAGTGGAGTATATACAGCGATTGGTACCGGGCCGCTCATTTGATTATTGGGATATCCTGTTCAATATACTCGGGGTGACAATTGGCGCCGTTCTATTCTATTATTTGCACAAGCGTAAAAGTAAGCTTGTATAAGTGAAATAAAATAGTTACAATTGTTATCTCTTTAACATTAAAGTAAACTTATTTAAACCTTTATAAGGAAATTAACATGGAAGCTAAAAAGACAGAAAAGGCTGACTTAACCAGAAAATCGGGCATGTTCCTGAATCTGGGTCTTATGGTCAGTGTTGGTCTTGTCCTGTTAGCCTTTGAGTGGAAGTCTTATGACGATCTAGCATTGAAGGATCTGGGCACGATTGACGATGATTTCGAGGAGTTACTAGATATTCCGATTACGGAACAGCCACCTCCACCGCCACCACCGGTAGAGCAGCCTATCATCGAGGAGATCCCTGATGAGGTTGAAATTGAAGAAAAGATCGAAGTAAACTTCGATGTGGATGTTAAAGAGGAGACCGTAATTAAGGAAGTTGAAATCTCTGACGCACCAGTTGAAGAGAAAGCTGATGAGATCTTTGACGTGGTAGAGAACCCACCACAGCCTCAGGGCGGTATGGAAGGTTGGAACAAGTATCTTTCCAGCAACCTTAAATACCCAACCCAAGCCAGAAGAATGGGTATTGAAGGTACTGTTTACGTAGTGTTCGTTGTGAACACGGATGGATCAATCCAAGACGTTGACGTACTAAGAGGTATCGGGGGCGGTTGTGATGAGGAAGCTATCCGAGTAGTAAAAGCAGCACCTAAATGGACCCCTGGTAAGCAGAGAGGTAGACCAGTAAGGGTAAAAATGAGACTACCGATCAGATTCAAACTGAGCTAATCAAAACCAAAATAAAAAAGGGACTTTTCTAAGTCCCTTTTTTATTTTAACCCCTTAATCCTCCAACCACTTATTCTACCTTAAAGGATATTCAAAGCCTGCTCTTTTATCTTTTCTAGCTCATCCTTCATGATGATCACATGTCTTTGAATTGAAGCATCATTGGCCTTCGATCCAATGGTATTAATCTCTCTACCGATTTCTTGACTGATAAAACCAAGTTTTTTACCCTGGCTCTTATCGCTTGATAGGATTTTGTCAAAATAATCAAGGTGGGTGCCCAACCTCACGATTTCCTCTGTGATATCAATCTTCTCAAAGTAATAGATAAGTTCCTGTTCAAACCTGTTGGCGTCAAATGAATTCTCGTCCAAGAATTCCTTGAAGTTATTTCTAATCCGCTCTTTAATCCTATCTTTTCGGATCGGGTCTTCAACTTCCACTTTCTTCAGTCCATCCCTGATGATGCTGATGTTCTCTTCCATCTTTCTGGCCAACACTGCCCCTTCGTCCTTTCTATACTCATCGCAGTGCTCCAAAGCCTCCACCATCACCCTTTTCACCACTTCCCAATCCCCGTCCCCACTAGCAGATTCAGTTAGCACTGAGGTTACATTCGGAGACTGAAGGGCTATTTTAAACAGCTCAGGACTGTCCACCCCAACCTTTCCGGCCATGGTGGCATACTTTTCGAAATAGGCTTCAAAAAGCTCCTCATTGATTGAAACGGGCAGCTCGTTGCTCTTTTTGGCCGTAAATTCTATAGTCAAATTCACTTTGCCTCTTTCTAAAATGCCATTTACGACATTCCTTACTTCCAATTCTTTATCGCTAAATTGTCGCGGACTCCTCAAGGACAAATCCAAAAACTTGGAGTTCAAAGTCTTGACCTCAACATTTATGATGTAGTCATCATTTTCAAGATTGGCCACACCATAGCCCGTCATAGATTTAATCATACTTTCTTATTTCAATATTTAATGTTTTCTCTCATCATTCGGTCTTCCGTCAAGAATACCCGAAATGGTAACTCTGCAAATTCTACGCAATGAAGCCTTTGTGTACTTCCTTTCCACTAAGTGTCTTTTGTGGCCAATTAATCTTTTTGCAAATTATTTCCGTGAAGAGGCTCTTTTGTTACTTCTTTTTAATTTTGTGCCCTTTGTGCCCTTCGTGGCCTTTGTGGCCTACTTTTCTTACGTCTTCCGTCTTCTAAAAATTATACCCCAACGTCACATAAAATCTCGGTCTCTCCACAGTATAATCCCTCACAGGCCTGGCCACATCAAATTTCACATAATAATTGAGCAAAACAGTCCTCAAGCCAGCACCATAACTCTGCAGCCATGGATTGCTAAAATTGTTGACGGTAATATTAAAAGGTGACCCTTCGGTATCTATCACCTCGGTGTTTCTATCATTGATTCTCTCCCACGGCGCAGCTTCATTCCAGGATGAACCCGCATCATAGAAACCTACAAGCTGGAAATTCTTCACGAAATTAGAGGCTATATTCCCTCTTGATAAATAGGAGAAAATAGGGATTCTCAATTCAGCTGAAAAGGTGATCACATTATTCCCCCTGATCTCATCGTAATCATACCCCCTCAGATCCACAAATTCAGCAAACAGCAAGTTGGTATTTTCTCTTCCTGTAGGGTTCCTCACTGGACTGGCTTCTGGCCTATTGGCTGGAGGTTCATAAAACTGGTTAAAGAGCCAGTTGTCCATTCCGCCCACCATGTAGGTTTGCGGATTGTTCCCAAAAAATGAGCCTGCAAAGAGACGGGTTGCCAAAGTGATATTCTTGGACACCTTCTGGTAATTTCTCAAGTCCAGGTAAGCATTGCTGAAAGAGCGCTGGCTTTCATTCAGGCCTTGGTAGTGGACGAACCCGATTTTACCCTTGAAGCCTTGCTGCATATACAAGCCCAGCTGGTTGGTTCTATCCACCACAAATTCAGCCCTACCACCCGCATAGTTGATATCAAGCCTGTTTTCCATTCCTTCCCCTCCCCTGATAATGGAATCCGGATTTAGATTGAAATACTGAGTTTTTGCCACAAAAGGAGCCAACATAACCCTGGAGTGAACCGTGAAAGGATAGCTAAATCCTAACTCGGTTTTGGTCAGTACATAGCGCTGATAGGTTTCAATTCCTTCAGACCACAATACCGCCCTTCTATCAAACCTTCCCCTTACATCAATTCTCTGCTTGAGATATTCATACTCAAAGAACACGTCCGATCCAGACCTGAAATCTAGGGTGGTCATGATTCCGCCTCTAAAGGCGTGGTTGTCCAAAAGGTCTGTCATCTCGGCGTTGAGGCTAACCCCAAATCCACGAAGCGGATCCACAACAAAATTGGTATTCAGACTGCTGGCAATAAATCTAGGCACATAGGTGTTTGGTCCGGTCACTCTTTTTTGCATGGTCTGCTGCCTATAGGCATCCAAGGCTGAACTTCTCCCTGCACCTGCTAGGCGTGTTGACCTATCGATTTCTGGTACCGTATCAAACACATAATTATCTGTATCTATCCCACCTCTTCCTTCAAACCGCAGCCTATCGGTATTGATAGTACCAGTTTGTGGAGTAGTGGGCACGGTATCCCTAGCTACACCACCGCCGCCAATCAGCAAATCGTCAAGGTTAATATCCACTGTAGGCGCTGGGGTTATGGTATCCGTAACCACCTCATCTGGTCGAACCGCCCTTTGCTGGGTTCGGCGTTCGGCCGGTGTCTCCCTGCGATCTCTTCTGGTAGCTGTCCGTTCGTTTAGCAACTTGGCCTGAGCCAATTGCACCCTGGGTGTGCTAGGCGTGAATTGGTCTAGGTTGGGAAATGTCTCCACCACCAACTTACTTTGGATACCATCCTGTACCGAATAGGCCCACTGGTTGGTTTGGGGAGAATAGTCAAATGCTATCAGGCTTTTGTTGAAGGCGGAAACCTGGCTGGACACCGAGGATCCCAACCCATACCTACTCACATTCATGATCCCACTCTGGTCGCTTAAATGCAAAACAAAATTCCTATTGAGTACCTTTGGCCTAAAGTTTTTAGTATTGGTATTCGTCAGTCTTGTGGTGACCACCGAATCGCCAACGTCAATTCGGAAAAGGTTATAATAATCCGCTAAATTAGAAATATCAAAAATCCGTTCATTCAAAAGACTGTCGGGCAAATCGGTACGATTGGAAGAAAACACTATCGTGCTGTCATTTAAAAATACCGGACTGATGTTGTCAAACACATCATTGGTCAACCTTCTCCCCTGTCCTCTCATGTTCAAAGTATAGATTTCAGTTTTGCCATTTGAAATGGCAGAAAGCACCATGTTGCGGCCATTGGAATTAAAGTCTATATCCAAGATCTGGGTAAGATTTCTCAGGAAGATTTTATCTTGACCGCTGCCGTCAATAGCGCGAAGTCTCAAGGTGGAGGTTCCCCTTCTAAAAGTTGCAATGGCTAAGTTCAAGGTATCCTTCCAGGCAATTACTGGGGAAGTGAAGTTAGGCCGCTGGTCGTCCACATTGTATCCCCCCCTATAAACGGCTCTTTCCCTTCCCGAACTCAGGTCACGCACCACTACCCTGTATTTACCGTTGGTGTTCTGAACATAGGCAAGGTTTTTCCCGTCAGGGCTGAACTTCACATCGTTTATGCTGCCCTGCCTTCTGGGGCTGGTGGTGGTTATTACCTTATCCTCATTGATACTTTTAAAAGTTGACAATACCGGCTCGTTCAGTCCCACATAATACCCTCTCCATTGATCAGAAAAGTTGCGGTAGTTGATCCCTATGGTGTTGGCAATACTGTTTTCCTCATTTCTGTTGATCCTACTGAGGTTTAATATGCTGGAGATATATCTACGTCCGTATTTTTCCACGATGAAGTTCCAAATGGACTGCCCCACCAATCCAGCTTCCTCATCCCTCAATCTGTGCATTCGCGGCCGGGGATTGTTGTGAAGGTAGTGGCGGACAAAATCATCCATCTCCCTGCTCCAACCTTTTGCCAAATAAAGCGCTGCTCCATCTACAAACCACTCCGGGAAACTATTGATCAGATTGGACTGGAAAGCATCGGCAATGGATGAGCCGTAAAGCATTTCCTCGATGATGGCCTTGGACACCCCATAAATTAACTCTTCCTTAAATTCGGGATATTGGCCTGTGAAGGGGACTTCAGCCAGAAGCTTGCTGAAATAGGTTTGACCATCTACGGTGTATTCATTTTTGTTGAGATTGAGATTACTCTGAAGGAGGTCTTCGCGCGAATTGTAAATAAAGACCTTCGGCTTGGTGTAAGCCACATACCCAATCATCTGGGTGATCCGGTCAAATTGGGATTCCAGATAGTCAATCGCCATCCGGGCCTTGGCTTGGCCTCCGTCGTAATAGTAAACTTCAAAATTATTGGAAGAATAGTACGACCATTCCATATTCTTATGTTGAACACGGTTTTTTCCGAACCTCTCCCGGTCAAATTGCGCTTTGGTTTCAGGAGTAAAACCAAAAAGTAGCACAAAACTCAATACTAACAGTAATCTCAGCTTCATGTATGTAGGGTAAACACTCTCTTAAATATACTTAAAAAAACGACTTATATTAACATCTTTATCCACTTCCTGATTTAAAAGTAATAGATTGGTCATCATTTTACTTAAATAAGGCACCAGCGAAACGCCCTTTGCCCCAAATCCATTAAAGATATAAACGCTTTCATATTCAGGATGTTTACCTAAAAATGGTTTACGATCCCTGGTGGCAGGCCGGATGCCGTAGCTGTGTGAAATTATTTTTTTCTCCCCATTACGGATTAACTTATCATATTTCTCCAAAATCTCCTCCTTGGCCCTTTCGGTCACCCCCGTATCCAGATCATGCTTGCTATAAGTAGAACCCACCTTCAATCTGCCGTCCGGAAGTGTAATTCTAAAAACACCCCTATTGATGATCTCCTCAGGCTGGAATCCCTCTTCCAGTTCCAGCACCTCCCCTTTCACCGGGGCGAATGGCAAAAAGTTGAAAAAACGGCTGTCCAGTGATCCAAGACCATTGCAATAAACAATCTTGGAAGCTTTTATCCCATTGTACTCCACATAGGCCTCCAATACTGTAAGCTTTTCCTCGTCAAATCTTTCCTGGGTCAAGAGACCTTCCCCAAGTAAATATTGCTGGTAGCTGTCCAGCATACGATTTAGATCCACATAACCAGAATTTTTTAACATCACCCCACCGTAGGGATTCACCACCTCCTCATACAGTGGCTTGCTGATAACTTGGTCGATATAATCCTGAAAATTTTCATCCCCACTTCTGCCCATCCACTCATTGAGCTCCTCAATGGACAAAAAAGGTCTATAAATCTTTCTGGGATGGAAAAAATGGGCATCCAGTTTCTTTTCCAAAGACCGGTAGAGAGGGCCTATTTCAGGAAAAAGAGAATCAGCAAGCCACGTTTTCACCATCTTCTTTCCCGTAATGGGATTGTAAAGACCAGCTGCAATGCGGGTGCTTAGGTTGGCTTTAGGCTCATCGATTAAGTGAACGCTTTTTCCTTCCTGAATCAGGCGGTGTGACAAAACTGTACCGGCAAGCCCCTGCCCTATGAGTAAAAAATCTACTTCCATGCCCAAAATTAAAGTCTTTCTTTGTTATTTTTGGCATTCAATGAAAATGATTCCAACATGCTAGAAATAAAAACCTTTACCTTCAACCCTTTTCAGGAAAACACCTATGTCCTATATGACGAAACCAAGGAGGCTGTCATCGTAGACCCTGGCTGTTACGAAAAGGAGGAAAAAGAAATGCTGCATAACTTCATTCTTTCCAAAGGACTAAAGGTGGTCAAACTGCTCAACACCCACTGCCACATTGACCATGTGCTGGGAAATGCATTTGTCAAAAGGAAATACAGTGTGGATTTGCACGTACACCCCGACGATGAGGTGGTGCTAAAGTCAGTGGAGTCATACGCTTCCAACTACGGCTTCCAGCAATTTGAGCCCACTGCCATCGATGAATATCTCAAAGAAGGCGAAGACGTCAGGTTTGGAAACACCAACCTACAAGTCATATGGGTACCCGGTCACGCCCCTGGACACGTGGTGTTTTATCACAAAGAATCAGGAAACTGCATTGGAGGAGACACCTTATTTGAAGGAAGTATTGGCCGTACCGACTTGCCTGGTGGCGACCACGATACACTCCTAAATGCGATCAGAACCCAAATGTTTACCCTTCCTGATGAGACAGTGGTATATCCGGGTCACGGCCCTGAGACCACCATTGGACAGGAGAAAATCCACAATCCATTCGTAGGAGAAAGGGCCAGATTTTGACGATCAAAAAACACGTTCCCAACTCCCTGACAGCTTTGAACCTGATTTCAGGGATGGCCGGGATTTATTTTGTTCTAGAAGGGCAAATAACCTTTGGCGCTTATTTCATCTTTGCAGCGGCCTTTTTTGATTTCTTTGATGGCTTTGCAGCCAGGCTCCTGAATGTTTCCGGTGAGATGGGAAAGCAGATGGATTCCCTAGCTGATTTGGTCACTTTTGGGGTGTTGCCAAGCTTTATCATTTTCAAAATGCTGGAAAGCTCCTCCCCTGAGCCCTATCTGCCTTTTATAGGCTTTGCTATTGGGGTGATGTCAGCATTCCGCCTGGCAAAATTCAACATAGACACCCGTCAGACCGATAGGTTTATTGGCGTGCCTACCCCGGCTACGGCGCTATTGCTATCCACGTTGCCATTCCTTGCCGAAAAATCAGAAACAGCGTCCAATGTAATCTACAACCCGGTATTTCTGGTAGTACTCACCTTGGTCATGTCCTACTTATTGGTGGCCGAGCTTCCATTGATTGCCCTAAAATTCAAGTCATTTGGCCTTGAAGGAAATGTTTTCAGGTATTTGGTCATCCTTATTGCTGTGGCAAGTCTTTTATTCGCTGGACTGGCAGGTATACCTTTCATAATTATTTCCTACATTGTGCTGTCGATGATTGAAAGGCTCGTGCAAAGCGATGGGAAAATTTAGGTCATACCACTTTTTATTTCTGCTCATTACCTGTCTGGCCGGGCCATTTTCCCTGATGGCCCAAAGCAGCTATTTTAAATTTCCAATCACCGAAGAAGGCATCTACAAAATCACTTCCCAGCAGGCCTCCCAATTAGGCGGGGATATTTCCCAACTCAGGATCCTCGGGTATCAGGGCAGCCTGCCATCGGAACTGGACAGCAGCTTTGCCACTCTGAATGAAATCCCCGCCATGGAGATCAATGGCGAACTGTATTTTTATGCATCAGGCCCGCATTTCACCCAGCCGGACCTTGAATACCATCATCACCCCTATTCCGACACACTTTATTATCTGATCCAAACCGGTTTGCCACCAGAAAGGCAAATCGAAACGGTTGGTTCCAATCATCAAGGGGAAGTAAATACACTTGCTTACAAACTTCTCACAAAAAAAGAGGAAACCCACAACCTGCTCAACTCCGGCAGGCAATGGTGGGGCAATCGCAGTCTAAATGGTCAGTTGCAAAATCTATTCTTCAACGCCTCCACCGCCTCCCACCCCATCTATTACGATTTCAACCTCCTGGGGCAATCGGTGGGCAGCAACAGCTATACATTCAGGCTCAACGATGAGGAAGTGGAGCAGCTGACTTTTGAGGCCATCCCCAACAGCACCTATGGCATCAAGGGCAGAACAGCCAGATCGAGTGGTTTCCATTCTTTCAATGCCTCCACAGGTGTCAAAGCGAGTTTCTTATATCAAAGCTCCAACTCCAACGGCATGGGCTACATAGATTATGTGACCATCGGCCTCCCCGAGGTGCTCAGCAATCAATCAACCGGGATTTACCATTTGTTAAATAGCAAGCAAATTTCTGCCCCTGC
The DNA here is from genome assembly GCF_018500185.1 of Litoribacter ruber. Classification (GTDB taxonomy): domain Bacteria; phylum Bacteroidota; class Bacteroidia; order Cytophagales; family Cyclobacteriaceae; genus Litoribacter; species Litoribacter ruber. Next base: position 425,695 of record NZ_JAHBGI010000003.1, read on the forward strand.
GGGAAAATATACGTGGGCAATTGAAGCGGATGGAAACATCCAAAATCTGGAATCAGGCCTCCACCCCCTCATTTCTCCCAAAATCGCCCTTTTCGACCAGAACTCAGTCAAGGCCATCTCAAGTGTGCAAGCAGCGGATATGCAGTTGAAGAATGAAGCTTTGGATGCCAACCTGCTGATCATAACTGTTCCACTTTTGCAAAACCAGGCCAGGCGATTGGCTGAGCATAGATCCAGACAGGGAATAAAGGCCAACGTGGTCGTTTTGCCTGCGATTTACGATGCCTATGGCTACGGAAACAGGGACATAGCGGCCATAAGAAATTTCATAGCCAGGGAATACCACCAAAATGGCCAGTTGCAACATGTGCTTTTAATGGGCAAAGGCACCTTTGATTATAAAGGAGTTGTGGGTGGGAGGCCAAATCTAATTCCCACTTTCACCTCCAAGGAAAGCCATAACCCTTTGGCGACATACAGCACGGATGACTATTTTGCCCAGCTAGATTTTGCCAGCCAAAACCTTCAAGTAGGTATTGGCCGATTGCCGGCCATCAATGTTCAAGAGGCAGTGAATATGGTGGACAAATTGATTGCCTATGATAATGTTGAAAAAAACAGCGGTGAATGGCAGAGGAAAGTCCTTCTATTTGCCGATGACGGGGACAACCACCTCCACCTCAATGACTCCGAGCGTCACGCGGCCTTTTTACATGAAAACCATCCCGAACTTGTATTGGACAAGCTCTATCTGGACAATTTTGAAAAGGACCAAAAAAACAACCGCTACCCCGCGGCGGCAAAAAACCTGATTGAAAAGGTCCGGGAAGGTGTCTTGTTGATAAACTTTGTGGGTCACGGTAATGAGGAAGTACTCACGGCAGAGCAGGTTTTCCATGTATCCCAGCTGGACAACTGGCCTACACAGGCAAACCTTCCCATATTAGTAACGGCCACCTGTGAATTTGGCAGGCAGGACAGTCCGTTTTTGAGGTCCGGGGCAGAGGAAATGCTCACCCGTCCCGGAAAAGGTGCCATAGCCCTACTCACCACCGGCAGACCCGTATTTAGTTCCTCCAATTATGCCATTAATAGGGCGTTTTTGGAAGCGGCTTTTCTTAAGCCATATGGTGAAAACCTGACCTTGGGGGAAATTTATAAAGAAACCAAAAATACCGCCTCTACCAACCAGAATAACCAGAGCTTTTCCCTCATCGGCGATCCCTCTATGCGCATTGCCCTGCCGGAGCTCACCGCTTCCAAACCTGATCTCTCGATTGCTGAAAGAAAAGTGGATACTTTAAGCACCTTTGAAAACACAGCCATTGAAGCACTCATTACCGACCCGCTTACCGGCAGCCATCTTACCAATTTCAACGGCAGCTTTATCCTCTCCATTTACGGCCAGCCGGAGAGAAAGGAGACCCTTGGAAATATTGAAACTGCCACCACTTATTTGGATGAAAACCAGACCCTATTTCGGGGTGTGGGGAAAATTGAAAATGGTGTTATGAAAACAGAAATCATGCTTCCAGAAGTCGGTGAGGCTGGTGATATCCTATTGAAGATTTTTGCCCATGATGAAACCGGCGAGAGCGCCTTCAGTGCTGACAAGCTGCTGATCCAAAACCAAGGGCCTCCTTCAACCGACAGCCAAGGGCCCAAAATCCGCTTCAGCCTGTTTGATTCTGAAACCCATAGAAGCATCATCCCTTCCACTCAAAGTCCGCTTTTCATCTATTTGGAAGACGAAAGCGGGATTTCCATTTCTGAAAAAAACCCTGCCTGGCAACCCAGATTGACCCTTAACGGGGGATCGGAAACAGTCCTAGCCCAGCAATACCGGGCCAAAAACAACAGCTATAAGACTGGAGTAATCGCAACAGTGCTGGACAACCTGAAAGAGGGGGTAAATACGCTGGAATTTTCGGCATATGATAACCATGGCAACATCTCCACGGCTACCTTGGAATTTGTGGTAGAAGGCAGCAGGAACCTCCAAATCCTTAGTCAGATGATATACCCCAACCCGGCAAGCAGCAGCACACAATTCAGGCTGCAGCACAACCGCCCAGGACAGGATCTCTCGGTTGAGGTGAAAGTCTATAATTTATGGGGTGGTGAAATTTTCACCTATTCCAAGCGTTATCCTCATGCTAATGCGGAGCTTGATGACCTAGAATGGATTTTTTTGCATACCAAAACAAAATATCCGGCAAAAGGGACTTATATTTACAAACTAGAGCTCCGGTCAGAAGCCGACGGAACTTCTGATTCTAAGAGCGGGAAACTAATTATTCAATGAAAATAAATTCAATCTCTTTCAAAGGATTTACTTTTTTATCCTTGCTTCTTCTTACGGCAACTTCCCTGCGAGCGCAAAACTCAGCTTTGCTTTCCGGTCAGGACAGAAACCGTAGACCTATTACTACAGCCGTTCCCTTTTTGAATTTTGCCCCGGATAGCCGTCATTCCGCCATGGGGGATGTGGGTGTGGCTACCACGCCTGACGCCAATTCCGCGCATTGGAATGCTGCAAAGCTTGCTTTCATTGATGATCAAATGGGCTTTTCACTTTCTTACAGCCCCTGGCTAGGAAGGTTAGTACCCGATATGTCATTGAATTACCTAACTGGATATAAAAGAATTGATGATGTTTCCGCATTTGGGATAGACCTGCGCTATTTCAATATGGGTGACATTCAACTTACCGACGGCAGAGGAAATGAACTTGGTGAATTTACCCCAAGAGACATTGCCATAGGTGGTACATATGCAAGGAAATTATCAGATGTATTGTCATTGGGTATTTCAGCCCGTTTTATTCACTCCAACCTAAGCGGAAACGTTGGTGCGGGAGGCGGGAATGAAGGCCGGCCCGGGGTCAGTGTAGGAACAGACATCGGTGTTTATTATCGCGATGAGGTATCGATAGCTGGTCAGGAAGCCTTCTGGTCTTGGGGTGTAAATATCTCCAATATCGGCCCGAAATTGACCTACAACAGCATTGAGGACCTGGACTACATTCCTACCAATTTCAGAATAGGTACAGCTTTAGACATTCCTTTGGATGAAATGAACAGGCTAACTTTGGCTTTGGATCTCAACAAACTCATGGTGCCAACACCTCCAATTTATGCTAGAGATGAGCAAGGGAATTTGGTGACCGATAATCAGGGAAATCTGGTCATTGAAAGCGGCCGAGACCCCAATAGGCCTTTGATCAGTGGAATGTTCGGATCCTTCTTTGATGCCCCAGGAGGGTTCAGAGAGGAGATGCAGGAATTCATGATTTCCTTTGGCGCGGAGTATGCCTATGACCAGAAATTCATGGTCAGAACGGGCTATTTTCACGAAAACATCAACAAAGGCGGCAGAAAATATTTCACCATGGGTGTGGGCTTCAACTATCAGCGCTTTGGGTTTGATTTCTCCTATTTAGTGCCTCAGGTTCAAAACCATCCTTTAGCTGAGACGTTAAGATTCTCACTAGCCTATAACATTCCAAGATAATGACATTAGACCGGAGCAAAGCACCCGAATTTAAGATACCCCAAAACATCACCCTTACCCACCCAAACAAGCTTACTTTAAAAAACGGCATCAACCTTTACTTCATCCACACCCCGCACATCGACGCGGTCAAGCTGGAAGTAATCACCGAGGCCAACAAGCACCTTTTGCCCTCAGGAAAGGCCTTGGTTCCATTTTTCACCCTGCATATGTTGCTGGAAGGAACCAAAACCATGGGTTCGGCCGAAATCGACTCCTTTTTTGACCATTATGCCTCAGAGGTAAATGTTATCAGCGGCTTTGAGCAAAGCGGGATGTCGTTATTGACTACCAAAAAACATTTCATGGAAGTATTGCCGGTTTTCAGGTCTCTGTTTACCGAAGCCGTATTTCCTGAAAAAGAACTGGCCAAGCGGAAATCCCAAAAGGAGCTGACCATTTCTATCCAAAGAGAAGAAACTGGCGCCAGGGCCAACCAGCTTTATAGAAAGGCTTTATTCGGAAAAGAGCACCCCTACGGCTTTGTAGGGGAGGAAGTGGATGTCCAAAATGTATTCAGACAGGATTTGGTGGACTTTTATCAAACTTCCCTCATGGTCAATCCGGAAATCTATATCACCGGAAATCTTTCCGATGCCCAGGTTGAAGCGATAGCCAAAAACTTTGAGGACCTGACCGTGCTAGACATGGAAGGCACCCTCCCTGACTATGACATTTATCCCGAGCGCCGAATTGCGGAAAATCGTGACAAGGCAGTGCAGAGCAGCCTACGCCTAGGACAGCACCTCATTTCTAAAACCCACCCCGACTACCATGCACTGACGGTGTTCAACACCATATTGGGGGGATATTTTGGCAGCAGGCTGATCAAAAACATCCGAGAAGACAAGGGTCATACCTATGGCATATACAGCTCAATAGGCAGCTTAAGGCTTTCCGATTACTGGATAGTGATGGCTGACGTGCAGAAAGGCAACGCCGACTTGGTGATTGATGAGGTGTACACTGAAATTGACAAGCTGCAACAGCACCATGTAGGCACCGATGAACTGGAAACGGTGAGAAACTACATGATCGGCCACTTCCTGTCCAGTTTCAGCTCAGCCTTCGACCTGATCAGCCGTTTCAAAAACGTCAACCAGGCCGGCCTGTCCTTCGACTTCTACGATGAGCAACTCGCCTTCATCCGCCAATTCACGGCAGATGATGTGCAGAAGGTTGCACAGCGGTATTTCAACAAAAATGGAATTTTAGAAGTGGTGGTGGGGTAATAAGGGCACAAAGGGTCACCAAGTTTTAAAGAAGTTTCACAAGGGAAATGTAAACTTAAGGCTAAAAATACACGGATGGAAGCAAGCTTACAAAGTAGGATCAACCTACCTGGAATTAGTCTGATTTTTACGAAGATAATTAGTCCCAAACCCTAGTTCGGTTGGAAATCTGAGTATTCTTAAAATTCAAAATTCACTTTCTAAAATTAATTTGACCATTTCTTTTAATGTCGGTAAATCTTTCTTTATGGTTTCCCACACGGCAATCATCTTAATATTAAAATATTCATGGGCAATCATATTTCTGAATGAACTCACTTTATACCACGGATAATCGTATTTATCCAGCTTTTCACATTCCACATAATTGATAGACTCTCCAATAATGATAAACTGCATCAAAACAGCGTCTTGAACAAGATTATTTTCGCAAAAAGTGAATTCATCTAATCCCTCTACGTATTTTTCAATGGAATAAATAGCATTTAGAATATGTACTAGTCTGGTTTGACTATCTTGGTGCCTATCTTTCATAAATCAGTTCAAGATCTGATTTAACATTTTCAAAAATACAGGGCTTGAAGGAATCGATAAAACCAACGTCCACTTTACGTTTGATGCACTCCTCCAGCTGATGCTGCACCTCCATCAAATCAAAGTATGAGAAAGTAGAATCCGCTTGAAGCGCAATGTCAACGTCGCTATTTGGTCCATCATCTTTCCGTGCAAAAGATCCATATATCCATGCCTTTTCAATTTGCTTAAAGTTACTAATGGATTCTTTGATTTTATTCAAAATTTCATTTCGGTCAATCTTCTCAAAGGCCATATACGCCACCCTTTCTTCAGCTGCCTGCAACACTTTCAAGGCTTGATCTTCATTTCCTAGTTCATAAACCACCTTATCAGCCATCCAGGTCAATAGTAAATCTTCTTTAGGAACTTGATAACATGCAGCAACCTTCAATACAAAGTCCCGAGTTGCCTTCCGTACCCCACGTTCCACCTTGCTCAAAATTGCCTGATCAATTCCCAAAGTTGTAGCAACTGTCCTCAATGACAAATTCCTTTCTTGCCTTAGTTTTCTGATAGTTTCTCCAAAGCTGAGCATGACAAAATAGTTATTTCTTTGACAACATTATTTTGACTTGTTTTGTCTAAAATAAGGAATACATTTCAAAACCCGCCCTCATCTTATATGGGATTTTTTAATCTGTGCGAACCTTCCACTTTTCAATGCGCCTTGACGCTTTTGGGGGAATCTCTTTTTAAAAGCCATCTTTAAAAACTTCCACCCCACCTTAAAATTAGCCGACAGCAGCGCGTGCTTGGCTTCATGCAGGGCTCGACGTTTCAGGTTCCGGTTCTCAAGATCATTTTGGTTCATTTTATGGATCTTATGGCAGACCTTAAGGGTACTCCAGAGCATTTCAGAGTTTCGGAAGCGGTATTGCTGCTGGGAATAGGCATTGGCATGGAGGGTTTTCTCAACGCCCACATAATCACTGAATACAAACGGATGCAGCCTCGCCAGTCTGCAAAGCACATCAAAATCCTCATACACCAACTCCTCATCGTATCCGCCGATATTCTTTAGCATTTCCGTTCGAAATACCATAGTTACAGTCGATATGCAGTACTGATGGATCACATGGAGGTACACGTCGCCAAACTCTTTTATGGGCGGGCCAAACCGGTTTATCTCATAAAATTTATTGCGCGTATCCCCCTTCACCAGTAAGGCGTCCGAAAAGCTTACCGCAGCCGTAGGATGCAATTCAAGCTTTTGGATGGACTTGGACAGATGTCCGTCAAGCAACCTGTCATCTCCCGAAAGGTCCACCAGATAATCACCTTGACATTCCCGAAGGGCTTCATTGAAGGATTTGCAGTAATTGATAGACTCCTTGCGGAAAATCAGTTTGGGATGGAAAGAGAGATGTTTGGCCAGCCATTTTTCAATTTCTGCCTTGCTGCCATCCCTGCTCCCATTATCAATGATAAAAAGTTCTACGTCCACCCCTTTTTGGGCAAGTACGCTGTCCAAGGCGGACTGGATATAGGTTTCCTGGTTGTAGCAGGTACAGATAACAGTAACTAATGGCACCATAGAGACGAATATAGCTTTTTTATTTGCCTATTTCTTCCAAAATTTACCGCCCATGATTTATTTATTACTCTGTATCCTGGCCAACTTGCTCATCTTTGTGGTTTTCCGCCTTTATCCCAGGCTGGGCATCCCGACTTTTCCGGCCATCACCATGAATTATTTCTTCTGTGTCCTCACCGGCTTTCTATTCGACTTTGGGGACCTGAAAACCTATTTCAGTAACATAAATGCTTTTCCCGCATGGGGTTATCTGGCAATGTTTCTGAGCTTTGCCTTCATTCTCACTTTTACCCTAATGGCCAGAGTGACCCAGCTTTTCGGAGTCACCGTAGGGGCGATAGCGTCCAAATTATCCCTAGTCATCCCAGTATCCTTTAGCCTCTTGATTTTCTCCAAAGGCCAGGCGGCTTTCACAGCACTTAACTATCTGGGTATAGCTTTGGCATTGGTAGCCATTGTGCTGGCATCCATCAAAAAGGAAAAAAGGGACATCAACCTTCCAGGAGGAGCGACTTTGCTGCTCCCCATTTCCATCTTCCTCTTGGGCGGCATGCTGGACACGCTCATCAACTTGGCCAACATCCGCTATCTGAGCCCCGCCGAAGATGCGGTATTCGTAACTTCTATCTTTGTACTTACCTTTTGCTGGGGAATGGGAAGGCTCTTATATTTAAAACTTAAAATCACCCGAAAAGCCATTTTGGGAGGGCTGATGTTGGGCTTGCCCAATTACTTCTCGATGATCTTCCTGCTCAAAAGCCTGGAAGCCTATGGCGGAAACGGGGCCCTGATTTATCCCTTGGTCAATATTGGCATAATCGTAAGCGGCACCTTGGTTTCCGTTACACTGTTCAAAGATAGGCTCATGCCCATTAACCTGCTTGGCGTGGCCATGTCATTAATTGCTTTGGTCCTGATCAGCTGGAAATAATTGATTCCTGTAAAGCTATCTAGTAACTTGCACTTTCTATGGACGACACCTACTTAACCCTTGCCGGAGAATCAGAAAGCCTTTATAAAGAAAAGGGCAGCAAATTTTTAGCTTTTGCCTATCCAGTGAGTGATGAGGATGAAATCAAGGAAAGGTTGGAGGCGCTTCGCAAAAAATACTACGATGCCCGGCACCACTGCTATGCCTACATGTTGGGAAAGGATCAGGATCAATACCGGGCCAATGATGACGGGGAGCCCAACCATTCGGCTGGAGACCCCATACTTGGACAGATCCGCTCGCACAACCTCACTAATGTACTAATTGTGGTGGTACGTTATTTTGGAGGCACAAAACTGGGAGTGGGTGGCCTGATCACGGCCTACAAATCTGCAGCGGCGGAAGCCATTGAAAGCAATCAGATCATCACAGAGATTGTCACTCTCCCCATCAAATTCACTTTTGACTACTTGGACATGAACGATGTCATGCGCCTGATCAAAGATTACGACCTCACCATCAAATCCCAAGACTTCGACAACACCTGCAAAATGGCCATCAGAGTAAGAGAAGCCAATTACGAGATAGTCAAGGAGAAATTAGGGGATATCGGGTCGGTTAAGATTTTGTAAGTACGAAGGAAGAAGGGGCAAAATAACCACAGAGGAGCCTCAGAGAACCCAGAGAAAAAGTGTCAAGTAAATTTAGGATCTAACAGGACCGTAAACCTCTTCGCGGTAAGAAATGGGTCACGGAGTTTCTCAGGGTTTAAAATGGAGTTTCACAGAGCTTCTACGTGGAAAAAGTGAATAAAACATCAAGGCAAGAAATGACACCAAACCATTGGCGCAGCCAATGCCCCCGCCGCGAATACGTGGTACCTGGTACCTGGTACTTGGTACCCCCACGTGCCCTAACTTAGTACTTAGTACATAATACTTAGTACATAATACTTAGTACATAGTCCATCAAAACCCCCTCTTAAACAACTCCTCCAAATACCCCTTCCTCTCCAGTTCATGGAAAATTTCCAGGCAGGCCCAGGCATCGGTAGCGGCGTAGCGTTTTTGCTTTTCGGTGAGAAGGTCGGCTTCCCAATTGGATACCTGCTCGGATTTGGAAATACGGATATTGAGAACCATGGCACTGAGGTTTCGCACACCCACATTGTGAAACCCTATTTTCTTGAGCTCTTCGTTGAGGTCGAAAAAGGATTCTGGCTGGAAGGATTTGTTGAGCTTTTTGAGGGCTTTGAGATCATCTCTCACTGCGGCTCCTATTTTCACAATGGAAGGCTCCTCCAGAAGTTCTTTCAATGGATCGGAAAATCCAACCTGGTTTAAGCGGACCAAATAAGCCTTGTCTGGGGTGGAAAGCTGCAGCAAGGCCACATCGTACATCACCCCTTTTCGAAAGGCAGGCCTGGTCTCCGTATCAAAACCCAACCTGTTCTCTTGGCCCAGCTCTCTTATCAATTCGGGTAAGCCCTTGGGTTCGTCTACTAGGACAATATCGCCCTCAAACTGACCCAACGGTAATTCATTTACTTCTGTTTTGGATATTCTTAATGGGATCATACAGCCACTTCTTCTTTTTCTTTGATTTCCTCCATCTCCTCTTTCGAGTAATAGTTGATGCCGATGTTCAGGTAACCGAACAGGATGGTCATGAACGGACTGATTATGTTGAAAAAACAATACGGCAGGTAGGTTAAGGTAGCCACGCCTAAAACGGACGCCTGAGTCGCCCCGCAGGTGTTCCAGGGCACCAGCACAGAGGTAACAGTAGCACTGTCCTCTAAAGTTCTACTGAGGTTCTCTCCTTTCAGACCTCTTTTCTTATAAATATCGGCATACATCCTTCCCGGCACCAAAATGGCCAGATACTGATCGGAAGTAGTGATGTTGAAAAACATACAGGTACCGGCTGTGGAAGCTATAAGGGAGCCCAAGGAATGTACTTTTCTGATCACTGCCTCGGCAATAACCTTTAGCATGCCGCTCTCCTCCATAATTCCCCCAAAAATCATCGCACAGATAATTAGCCAAATGGTATTGAGCATACCGGCCATTCCTCCTGTGATCAGCAGTTCATTTACCACTTCGTTGGAGGTGACCACGCTGATTTCTCCATACAGGGCCATCATCACCGACTTGAAGGCCTGGTAGGCAAAGCCTTTATCAGGCTCCTCGGCAAGCGCCACAATGATATCGGGTTGGAAAATTATGGCAAACACCCCGCCAAGCAAAGCTCCTGTCAACAGAGCTGGCACAGCGGGCACTTTTTTCAATATCATCAACAGTACCACCCCAGGTACAATAAATAGCCAGCCAGAGATTTGAAACCTTTCCAAGATCACCTCAGAAATCTGTTTCACCTGTCTTACGGACCCCTCCGCACTGCTCATCCAGCCTATCACTCCAAATATGATCAGGGCAATAATGATGGAAGGCACGGTGGTTTTGGCCATGTGTCTGATGTGGGTGAAAAGATCCGTACCCGCCATGGCCGGGGCCAAATTGGTGGTATCTGAAAGGGGAGACATCTTATCCCCAAAATAAGCGCCAGAGATAATAGCACCCGCGATCAAGCCCTCCTCAAAACCCAGCGCCCTTCCAATACCGAGCAGGGCAACCCCTACCGTGGCCACGGTCGTCCAGCTACTTCCCGTAGCGATGGATACTATGGCGCTGACAATACAGGCGGCAATTAGGAATATGGTGGGGTTTAGAATCTGAAGGCCGTAATAGATCATGGCCGGCACGATCCCACTGAGCATCCAAGTTCCTGCCAGGGAACCTATGAGCAGCAAAATCAAGATGGACGACATGGCCGCACTGATGCTTTTGACGATCCCGTCCTGCAGGGTTTCCCATTGTATTTTTAGTCTGAAAACCGCAACCAGTGCCGCGACAGCAGAGGAAATCACCAAGACCATCTGGTTGGAGCCGGAAAGCCCGTCGGTACCAAAAATGCCAATATTGATGACCAATAAAACTATAAGAAATGCTATCGGGAATAATGCTTCTAATAAGCTTGGCTGCTTCTGTTTTGTCAACATCAAGTGTACTTCAGTATTTTACAAACGTTGAAATTAATAAAAAATAATGGATTTTATGCCTTTTCAAACAGGTTTACCAACTCTTTGGCGGCTTGCCAACCTATTGCTACTCCCATTCCGCCCATTCGTATGGCAACCCCTGTACGTTCATCAAGTTTTTGCACTACGGGAGTTTTATTGCTGCCAAAGGCCATGATGCCTGACCACTCCATCTCGAATTTCACTGACTGCCCCGGAAAAATCACCTCGTTGGTCAGCTTGACCAGATAGTCTTTGATCACCTGGTTTACACCAAAAATATCCGTCTCCTCATCTTCAAAGGCCATATTTCTCCCTCCACCTATCAAAAGTCTGTCCTCCACATTTCTGAAATAAGTATAACCCTTATCAAAGTGAAAAGCCCCCTTCCAGGCCAGCCCGGGTATAGGTTCCGACACCAGCACAGTACCCCTGCCGGGCTTCATGTCGATTTCAGGCAAAAGCTGTTTGGTGAATGCATTTGTGCAAATGGCAATTTTTTGGCCAAAAAACTCAATTTGGGAACTATAAACTGGGTTATCCACTTTTACAATCCCATTTTCCCGATCGATACCTGTCACCTCGGCCCCTGTAAGTAATTGCACATCCAAGGAATGGCATTTCCGCCAAAGGGCTTTAAGAAACTTACCTGAATCCAGTTGCCCTTCCAGGTCATTCCTCACAACAGCTTTCACGGCGGGGGAAAAACCGAATTTCTTTACGTTCTTCTCCATATGAAAAACATCCTCCCCAAATAGATCCTTCAGCAGGGAGTTGACCAGATAAATTTTTTCCAGGCTGCGATGGTCTTCTTCTCTGAACATCTCATAACCGCCCAAGGACTCATAGCCCAACTCATGGTCTCCGAAAACCTCCCTGATTTCCGACAGGCCGCTAAACCTTCTGGCTACCAGTTCCAGTACCTCGTCCTCATCCATGTGGTAGAGGTCGTCCAAGATTTCGGTAAGACTTCCAAAGCAAGCAAAACCTGCATTTCTGGAACTTGCCCCACTCGGAAAAATCCCCCTTTCCAACACCAGAACCGATTTTTTGGGGAACTTGACCTTGAGGTGAATGGCCGTGGAGAGCCCCACAATCCCGGCTCCTACCACAATGAAATCGTAATTGATAAAGTTTTTCTTTTCCCAGTAGCTTAGCATATGATGTTAAATGTCAGATGACCGATGTCGGATGTTCGATGTGAGATGCAGGATGACCGAACCTGTGGTGCATCTGACATCCGACATCTATTCATAAAATTGTTTCTAAATATTCAGCCCAATTTAGTATATTAATGGATGGATTAAAATACAAGCTACATTTATACCCATGGGAATATGAGAAAAATTGATGAATTACTGGCTGAATACGGGGTGACCCACCAGAACCCTACCAACAAAACTATCCACTGGGTCTGTGTGCCGGCTATATTTTTCAGCATTGTCGGTCTGGTTTTCAGCATTCCCCAGGGTCCATTGGAAAATCTCCAGCCCCTGTTGGGCAACTTCGCCAACTGGGCGACATTGGTGCTGGCCATTGTACTGATCTATTATGCGCTGCTTTCGCCTCCCCTGGCACTGGGCATGTTTTTATTTTCGGCCATCTGCCTGGCAGTAGCCAATCTGATATCCATCCTCTCACCGGTCCCATTGTGGGCAGTCAGTCTGATCATCTTCATCCTGGCTTGGATTTTCCAATTCTACGGCCACAAAATAGAGGGCAAAAAACCCTCCTTCATCAAAGACGTACAGTTCCTCCTGATCGGTCCAGCTTGGCTGATGCATTTTATTTATAAGCGGTTTGGGTTTGCGTATTGAAAAATTGTACTAGGTACGAAGTACTATGTACTAAGATTAAAAAAGTGGGAATGGTATTCTCTAATTCAACATCCATTTAATAAATTATGGGCTAGTAAAAGGAGGGCTTAAAATCTCGCCCTCTAATATGTTTTCACGAAGCAGCCTTTGCGTTACTTCTTTTAAACTTCGTGCCCTTTGTGCCCCATTTCAATTCCAATTTCAGAATTCCTCCTCCCCCCCCATTTTTTTCTTTTATCCCGCCACTTTCGAGCTTTTAGCTTATTTTTGTAATTCACCTAATTTGCGACCACCACTACATGACTCCAATTTTAGCATCTGTCGAACTCCCACTGCTTTCGGATATAGTGGTAATATTTGGATTGGCCACGCTGGTGATCCTGATCTTTACCAGGTTTAAAATCCCGACTATTATAGGGTTTCTGCTTACAGGGGCTATTGCGGGCCCTTATGGACTCTCTTTGGTGACGGCCTCCACTGCTGTGGAAGTACTTTCAGAGATTGGCGTCATCTTACTGCTATTTGTCATAGGGATGGAGTTTTCCCTCAAGAGCCTCCTGAGCATCAAAAAAGCCGTCTTCATTGGTGGCGCCCTGCAGGTGGGGCTGACTATCTCTGCCACTACCCTACTCACTTACTTTTTGGGCTTCGACTGGAACATTGCCGTTTTTTTCGGATTCCTGTTTGCACTTAGTAGTACCGCTATAGTACTCAAACTTCTCCAAGAAGCCGGACAGGTGAATACCATTTCGGGGCGTACCACCTTGGCCATTCTGATTTTTCAGGATGTGATCATCGTGCCTTTTATGCTCTTCACCCCGATGCTGGCTGGAGAGTCGGACAATGTCGCCCTTTCCCTGATGTACATGGCCCTCAAGGGAGCCTTGGTGATTTTGCTTACCATCCTGAGCGCCAAATACCTGATGCCCAACCTCCTCTTTAGGGTAGCCAAAACAAGGAATGCAGAGCTTTTCCTTTTGACCATCATTGTTACCTGTTTTGCGGTAGCTTACCTGACTTCACTACTTGGTCTTTCCCTAGGACTTGGGGCATTTTTGGCTGGCTTGATCATCAGCGAATCCGACTACAGCCACCAGGCCACGGGTAAAATTTTGCCTTTTAGGGAGATTTTCCTGAGCTTTTTCTTCGTGTCTGTGGGGATGTTGTTTGACGTCACCTTCCTCTATGAGCATTTTTTCATCATCGCCGGACTCGTGTTGCTAACATTTGCAGTAAAGTTTATCATAGCCTCCATAGCCGTCAAATCCATAGGTGCCTCGCTGGAGGAGGCCTTTATAGTAGGCTTTTCCCTTTTTCAAGTGGGGGAATTTTCCCTTTTGTTGGCAAAAGAGGGCTTTAGGTACAACCTGCTAGATGATACCACTTACCAATATTTCTTGGCAATTTCTATCCTCACCATGGCCATCACCCCTTTTGTGTTAAAGAAAAGGGTGCATTTTGCCTACAAGCTATGCAGGGTACCTCTGCCGGCCAAACTGAAAAGGAAAATCAAAACTGGAAACTCTGAACCAGCTCCTGGTCTGGCAGAAGACAACGAGCTCAAAGACCATCTGATCATCATAGGATATGGACTCAATGGCCGGAACCTTTCCCGCGCAGCCAAAAGGGCAAATATCCCCTATGCCATCATCGAGATGAACCCCGAAACCGTGCGCACAGAATCGGCCAACGGGGAACCCATTATCTATGGCGACGCGGCAAATGAATCCGTTTTGGAGCATGTCAACATCCATAGCGCTCGAGTGGTAGTGGTGGCTATATCGGATAGTGATGCCACCAAAGGGATCATCGCAAATGTGCGCCATTTCAACCAAAATGCCTTCCTAATGGTAAGAACTAGGTATGTCAATGAAATTGATGAGAATATCAAACTCGGCGCCGACGAGGTCATCCCGGAGGAGTTTGAGACCAGCATCGAAATCTTTACCCGGGTGCTCAACAAGTACCTGGTGCCCCGGCATGACGTGGAAGATTTCACCAAGGAAGTCCGAAGCCATAATTATGAAATGTTCCGCAGCCCCACCGGCACGGCTTCATCAGAGTTTGGTTTTGACCTGCCGGAGATCAATTTTGTCAGTCTCAAGGTGGAAAAGGATTCCGGGGATTACATCGGTGTCAAGCTGAAGGACATGAATATCAGAGAAGACCTGGGGCTCAATATTGTAGCCATCAAACGCAAGGGACGAACCTTCACCGATCTCACCGGAGACACCAGGTTCAAGCTTGGCGATATCGTCTATGTGGTAGGTAAACCAGAGCAAATCAAAATGCTGGAAGAGGAACTGGAGGTCAATTAATCCGACCCAAACATTTCCTCGAGTCGCCTGAGTGACTTTTGATTAAAAGGGCTGTGGATGCTTTCGATTATAGAGCGCTTTTCCCTGGCGGTCAATCGCCAGTTGAGCGATGCCCGCTGGATTTCGACCTCTTCCTGCTTGAGCTCCTCCGGTTTGTCCAGGTAGCCTTCCCGCTCTTCCAAATAGGAGCGGGTGCTATACTCAAATTCAACTCTTTCCATCTCCACAGCGAGGATTTCCTTCATATAATTGTACAGCACCTCGTTGTGAAGCGTCTGCACATTATCCCAATTGATGTAAATATTTTTGAGTGGGGTTACCAGCTTTTGGGAAATGGAAGGAGGAAGCTTGGGCTCGATGTCGGTAAACTTTTCAGAATCCCTAATGGTCAGCAGCACCACACCGGAGGTATTTTCACTGATCCAGTCATTGAAAACATACAGGAACCTCATGGCATCCTGCACCCCGAAATTATCAGAAAGCCCGGCATCCATGATCTCCATCTGAGGTTCAGAGGGCAGCTGTATATTTGGCGTGATAAAGGGAAAGGTGGCCCCCATCCTTAATGCACTGATAAACCTAAGGTTATCAGCATCGTGGGCTGCAAAAAACCTTTTAAAATCAATTCCCTGGCTTTTCTCCCTAAATCCATCCGCCCTTCCCATGGAAATACCCATGTAGCTCATGGAGTGCGGCGAGATAAACAATTTGCGCGCATCATTGATAATCAGCGGGGTGATAGGCATCATGGGAATTAGGGCCTCCCCTTCAGGTTTTTCATACTCCCTGATAGGTTTGTCCAAAATCCCATTTGTGTTGATGTTAAGCTGGCTTTCAAAGGCATACCCCCTGTCTTGGAGATATTTTCTCCCGTTATAATCAAAATAGCGGTTTCTGATCAACAGATCATTGACCAATAAGGTGAAAATAATAGGGTTCAGGTTATCCGAGGAAATTTGCTGCAAATATGTGAAATCAGTGATATCCAGCATTGGGTCCTGCAAGGATCGGAGGTATAGCTCCCTGAAAAATCCCGCCCCTATCATTCCGCCTGAGGCACCGGATATTAGACGGGTTTGCTCAAACAGTTTTCCATTAGTGTGCTTATGCGCATGTTGCAGCACATTCACCGTCCACAGCGCGGCCCTCTGCCCTCCTCCACTGGTGGCCACCATCACCATTTTGGGATTTTCCCCTTCGGGAAAATTGGACCTCCAGCGGTTAAGGATTTCTAATGTTCTTTCCCTGTCTTTTTGCACGGTATCCTGGTGCAGGATTTCATTTACCGTGGCCAGGTTGTATTTTTTGGGATCTATGGTATAGTCCAGTCCAAAAGCCGTATGGGGCCGGTTGAGCAAAGGGGTTTTTGATGCCATATTGATCACCACGAAAAAGGCTATGGCAACAGGTGTGGCCCATCCCCGCAACCAAAAGCTGATTGCCCCCACCCCCATGGTCAGGATGGCCAAGAGCAGCGTGGAGCTCATCGCTGCTGGAAATTGCAAGAACTTTTCCTCCCTGAAAAAACCAAGGAATAAGATAAAGATCACCAGGAAGGTCTGCAGAATAAACAAGTTGAGATGGTTTTGGTCAAAAACCCGCAGCAACTGGTTTCCCTCAAACCTGAACAAATCCTGCCTTACTTCCCGAAGTTTTAAAGAAGTATCCAGATAGGTCAACACCTTTTCACGGGTTTTCTTCCGATCCTTGTACCTGCTGATCACATTGGCCCGAGGGATGGAAGTTTTTCGGAGCTTTTTATCCAGAGTATCGGCAAAAAGCAAAAAGAAATCTTTATTGGTAAACCCAAAATAGGTGAAAAGCAATATATAAGTCAGCAAAGTACCACCAATAAATCCGAGTAAAAACTGGGCAATCAGCCAGTTATTTTCCAGATCATTGTCCAGCTGAAACCGGATGACTGCGAAAATATAGACCCCATAAAAGAGCAGCGGGATAATACCATTGTTCACACAAAACTGCAGAAAGGGACGGGGCAGGATGGCCAGAAACTTGAACTTGGAGGCATCCATGATATATACCGTCATATGGAAGGCCATCGTATAGATGGCAAAACCGATCCCCACAAGGAAAAAACCCACCCAGCTGACTTCGTTGAGGTATTCGGGATCCAGAAAGAGGTATGGAATGCCCAATACCTTGCCAAACCCCTCGAGTGCGATGACCGCAAGAAGCACCCAAATACCGATCAGCAGGATGTTTTTGCGCAGATGCAGAATCAAGAGCTGTATCGGGAAACTGTAAAAAAGTTTATTCCACATGTAGGGTGTCTTTTTTGACTAATATAAAGTAATAAAAATGATGTTTTCAATTATACAGAAAAAATTCTGCCAATTAATCCGCCGCATCTTTTTGCGCTTTCTCAAATTCATGTTTACCTTAGCCAGTCAATCTTAAGATAGAATTCAATGAGAACTTGGTTTTTGTGTAAAGTAAAATACGCGAAGGAAAATGAGCAGGGACTGCTCAAAAATGTGTCAGAACAGTATTTGGTGGATGCGGTATCCTTTACCGAAGCTGAAGCCAGGATTTACGATATGTTGGGCAGTGTGATCCGTGGGGATTTCCAGGTGACCAGTATCGGCAAAAGCAATATTGTGGATGTTTTCCCTTACGATGACATCGACATTTGGCACAAATGTAAAATCACCTACGTGGTGGCCGATGCCGACAGCGGCAAGGAGAAAAAGGTGACCCAGTACATGCTGATCACCGCCCACCATGTAAAAGAGGCCTATGAAAGGATCTACGAATCCATGAGCAACATGCTGGTTTCCTTCAATGTGCCTGACATTGTGGAAAGCCCGATTGTAGAGGTATTCCCATACGAAAAAGATGACGAGGAGCTTCTGCCTCCCCCTCCTTCCAACCTGAGACCTGTGAGTGAGGTAAAGGAGGAGCAGGCCCGCCGCGACCAGGTGCGTTCGGAAAACGAAAAAGCAAGAGCTGAAAAAGATGCCGACCCTGAAGAGGAAACCGAACTCGAAGCCGTAACCGAAGATTCCATCGACTCCGAAAACGAAGAAAGACAATCTTAATACTTCCCATCAAAGAACATCAAGCCACCCAATTCGGGTGGCTTTTTTTTGGCGGAGTGGGTGCCCATCCTCTCCGCGTACAGCTTTCGGTCCTGCCTCTGCCGAGTCAGGCAGGCTTCGGCCTCCAGTCTCCCGCCCTATTCCCATCTAAACAATTCCAGCTCTAACCTTTTATATAAGCAGTTATTTACTTAAACCACAACCTTATAAATTATGGACTTACAATTGGAGAACAAAACAGCCCTTGTCACAGCCTCATCGGGAGGGATTGGAATTGCGATTGCCGAATCCCTAGCCAAAGAGGGCGTAGAAGTGATTATCAATGGGCGGTCTGACGAATCAGTCAGTGAAGCCATCAACGAACTGCAGGAAAAAACCAACAGCACCAAATTTAAAAAAGCTATTGGTGACCTGGGTAAAAAAGAAGATTGCGATAAAATTATCGAGCAATATCCCGATGTAGACATATTGATCAACAATGTAGGCTTCTATGAGGCCAAGCCTTTTTTTGAAGAAACAGAAGAGGACTGGCAGACCATTTTCGATGTCAATATCATGAGCGCGGTAAGGCTGAGCCAGCATTATGGCAAAAAGATGATTGACAAAGGAAACGGCAGGGTTATCTTTGTATCCTCCGAAACGGCCGTCAACCCTGATCCCAATATGGCGCATTATGGGGCCACTAAAACCATGATGCTTTCCATTTCCAGAAACCTTGCAGAACTCACTTCCGGCACAGACGTGACGGTAAATGCCGTGATGCCCGGCTCCACCGACACAGAAAGTGTAAGGGAACTGATCAAGGAACAGTTTTCGGACATGGACATAGAGGAGGGCATGAAGAAATTCATGGAAGAAAACCGCCCCACCTCAATTTTGGGTCGTCTGTTGAAAGTTGAAGAGATCGCCGACATGGTGACTTTCGTCTGCAGCCCAAAAGCCTCCGGCATCAACGGCGCCGCCCTGCGGGTAGATGGGGGTATTGTCAAGAGCGTATTTTAATGATTAAACCTGCCAGGTTTTCGAATTTTCAAAAAAAACTGGCAGGTTTTTTCACTCCCCTCTCAGCTGATTCACAATTACAAATTTGATCAATTCCTCCACCGGTATTCCGGATCTTTCACTGGCGTCAGCGATGTCGTCGCGGCTTACTTGGGCGGCAAAACTTTTATCCTTAAGTCGCTTCTTCACCCCTTTCACCTCCATACCTTCGTAACCTTGGGGTCTCATCAGGGAATAGGCGTGGACAAAGCCGGAAAGCTCATCAAAGGCATAAAGCATCTTATCCATTTCAGACTCGGGTTTCACTCCAAAATACCTAGGACCATGAGAGGCAATGGCTTTAATGATCCGTGGATCCACTTCCCTGTACTCCAGTTCTTCGATGATCCTGCTGCAGTGCTCATCCGGCCACTGGTCCCAATCCGCGTCATGAAGGAGCCCAGCTAGGTACCACATATGGACAGTCTGATCTTCATATCCTTGCTGTAAGGCATATGCTTTCATCAGATGGCCCACCTGCTTCATGTGAAAGGCCAATTTGTCATTTTTCACCCAATCGGAAAGCAGCTCAAGGGCTTCCTGTTCCGAAATCACTTTCCCAATATTCTCCTTCGATCCAAAGTCGGTTTTATTTAGCGCATGTGTCAGTGTCATGTGTACTGGTTTTTAGGGTTGGTAAAGACTACAATTTCAGATTCTTCGGCGTGAAATGCAAGAGGAATGGCACAATGAAGAATTCTACCCCCACCCCAATCAAAATTGATAAAGAATTGTTATATTGGTTAAAAGGATTAATTATTGTGACTATCATAAAAAAAGGGACTTCTAAAGAAGAAATAAAAAAACGGGTTGATGAAGTTGTTTCAAAATCTTCAAAGAGAGATATTTGGAAATATGCAGGAAAACTTAAAATCGACATCGACCCATTAGAATATCAGAAAAAGTTAAGAAATGAGTGGACATAGGCTGTGTGTGGACACTAATATCTTATTGTATTTCTTGAAGGTAGATCCAGATAATAGTTTTTCAAGCTACAAGCTTTGATCTAATAGAATTATGAAATTAACTCCAAAAGCCGCTATACAAATACAAAAGCCTATTGAAGAGATTTTTGATGGCATTGTAAATTCTGAAAAGATTACCCAGTATTTCCTTTCTGAAACTTCCGGATGGCTTGAGGAGGGAAATGAACTCATTTGGAAATTCCCGGAATTCCCAGATTATGAATGTATTGTTAACCAAGTTGCCATCGAGAAGAATCTCTCTATCAGTTTTGTCTGGGATAAGGAAACGACTGTAAAAATAAGTTTGGAAGTACAACCGGACAAATCAGTCATTGTGCGGGTAGAAGAAAAAGAAAAGGATATCAATGAAGCCAACCTAAAATGGCTAATCGAAAACACCGAAGGCTGGGCCAACTTCCTCGCCTGCCTCAAAGCCTACTTAGAACATAACATCAACCTACGAAAAGGAGCCTTTGACTTCATGAAGAAACCAAATACGTAGGAAAGGTTTCTCTCATAGCCGAAGAAAAATGTCCACCGCCAAGAAAGCAAGATGCGGAAAGAAGAAAATTAAGGTATCTGAAACCAATTTCTCGCCGCGACCGCTGCGGTTTCGCTGCGGCGCTGCGAGAAATCATGATCTCATCTCATCTGGCGTGGTTGCAAAATTTAGTGCTTCAAGGTCTCTTCTAATTATTGCGAAAAAGAAAACTCCGTGAAACCCCATTTAATACTCTGCGAAACACCGCCTGCCCGCCGGGGTGGGTGTCCCTTTTGCTTCCGCGAAGCAGTGTTTCATCCCACATCCGACACCCTTCATCAGGCATCCGACATCTGTCATCCGACATCCGACATCCCCCATCACTCAATCCTAACCATATGACTCGATGCCGCACCGAAGATGCCGTAGCCGTTAGTAATGTTGCTGGGCATGGGGGTGGGCTCGCCACCAAAAATATCGGGGCTCTGGTTGGTATAGTGATAATAATAGGTGGTCACATAGTCGTAATACTCCTTGCTCACCGTTTCCAATATCAGGTAACTTTCCAAACCCTCTTGGGTCCCTGAATAATAGAGCTCACTTACCAAAACCACCATCTCAGCTTCGGTCCCCTGCGTGGGAGTAGACTCAAAGCCAACATTAAAAGGATGCATGGGCGTGATGAAAGGAATGTTGGAGGTCAACTGTATGGCCGTCCTCATCGGCTGACCCTCTCTTTGCTGGGCAAACTTAAGCACATAATAGCTTTTGCCCTCCACTGGCGGAGCAACTCTGAAAAACACTTCCCTTTGTGGCACACTTCCCAATCCCCTATCTACACCTCCAAACCTGGCAGAAATCAGCTCGGTCGGCACGGGCACCACTGTGGAGCTGCTAACTGAGGCAAATCCTGGGGCGTCAATTTCCACTTCTACGCTATCCCCTACGTGAATGCGATAGGGAGCCGTGTAGTCATCCTCTCCCCCAAAAAAGCTAAACCGCTCTATTAATTCCCCATTCACCCTCATCTGCACATTGGCATTGGGCAAACCATCCTTTATTGAGCCCTCATCCATCATACCATACGATTTATGTATTCCCAACCTCACTTGGGTATCCCCATCCTTAAGCAGGGCATTCAACACAATCTTTGATTCATGTCCGGGCAGGTCTATTTCCACCTCCTGATTTATCCATCCCATGCAACCCGACAAAGCCATGGGAATCAATCCCCAAAATAATCTTTTCATCATCAATATAATTTGAATTCATAACTGAATGCTGGAAGGATGGGCAATAGGGCCATCTGCCTCAACCTCATGGTGCCTCCCGCATTTACGCCAAAGAAATTGGTGCCTCCCGACCAATAATAGTAAAAGGGGTTTGCACGATTATATACATTGTAAAAGCCTAAATTCCAGGTTCGCTCACCCCATCTTTTATCCTTGGAGAATCTTATCCCAAAATCTGCCCTGTGGTAGGACCGCATTCTAAAATTATTTCTGCCCTCATAATGCTCAACATATCGATTAGGACCCGTCAATCCACCTGACAGCCCAATCGGAGGCTCAGTATAGGCCTGGTAGCGCCCTTCTGCCAAGGTGATGGCCTCCCCTGTACCATAAGTCCAAGAGGCTGAAAAGCTCACTTTGTCATTCACCTGATAAGCCATTGTCAAGCCTATATCATGCCTTCGGTCAAAACGGTCAGGGAAGAACTGTCCATCCATAATGTTGTCAAACCTGCGTTCTGACTGGGCCAAGGTATACCCCAGCCATCCACTCCACCGGCCCTCCTTTTTCTGAAGCAGCACCTCAATGCCCCTGGCCCGTCCCTCTCCTTCTCTTTCAATTTGATCCTGCCAGTCCGCTGCACCTTCCAGCCAGTTGACGCCGTCGGAGTAGGCGATAAGGTTTGTCATGTTTTTGTAATAACCTTCCACAGAAAACTCCCAACCTTTATCCAACATCCTATGGTATCCTAGCGTGTATTGCCAAGACTGCTGCGGCCGGGTGCGGGAGGTGGCAGGCACCCATAAATCCGTCGGGATCCCCACACCGGTGCTGCTTAATAGGTGGACATTTTGCTGCATCTGGGCAAACCCGGCTTTTAAAGACGATCTTGGGCCTACTTGGTATCGCGCAGTCATTCTCGGCTGTGCCGAAAAATATTGTTCACCTTCCACGAAGTAATTATTGAAATGAACTCCGAGGTTGGCACTAAACCGGTCGCTGAGCGTCCATTCATCTTCCAAATAATAGGAAAGCTCCCAGGCATTCACATTCTGCGATCCAAAAGTAGTATCCATTTGGACACCCTGATCTGTGCTCCTTATGGCATTGACCCCAGGGGTAAATTTGTGATGGATGGCCTGGGCTCCTACCCGAAACAGGTGGCTTTTGCTGTGGTAATATTCAAGGTCATATTTCAGATTCCAGTCCCTGATCCCTGATTGGTAACCAAAATGATAGAAATGCTCTTCCTCGGGATTGCTGTGATCGGTGGCGATATCAAAAATATAATTGGTATAGCCCACCGTGGTATTAGAGAAAAGCCGGTCGGAAATAACCCTATTCCACCTTACAGTGGCCAATTGGTTTCCCCATTTGAAATAATTACTTGACCTGATGTTGCTCGTATCCCTCGCATTCACCACTCCCCTGTCGTGGCCGCTGTAGGCAGTCACCTGAATTTTGTCTTTTGGAGACAGGTCATAACTCGCCTTGCCATTGAAGTCATAGAATGTGTAACCAAAACCATGGCTCCCTCCCGAGGCAATTCTGGCTATAGGCCTGGTAAACATATCGACATAAGATCTCCGAAGAGCCACGATATAAGAACCCTTGCCTTTATTGATAGGCCCCTCATTGCTGATCCGTGCTGAGACCAGCCCCACCGCCCCTTCCGTGCGCATTTCATTTCGGTTGCCGTCCCTCATTTTCACATTCAGCACAGAGGACAGTCTCCCCCCATACCGGGCAGGAAAGCCACCCTTCATCAGGTTGACATCCGCCACCACATCTGGATTGAAGGTAGAAAATATCCCTCCCAGATGCCCTACGTTATAAAGGGGGATGCCATCAAGAAGAATCAGGTTCTGGTCTGGGCCGCCACCCCTTACATACATGCCCGTAAGTCCCTCTTTTCCGCCCTGCACCCCCGGCATGAGTTGGATCCCCCTGATCAGATCTATTTCACCGCCTACTGCAGGCAACTGTTTGAGTTGCCGGGCCGGCATATTGATCGAGGAGAGCTGCACCTGCCTTTCGAAGGAAAGCTCCTTGTTTTCCTCCACTACCACCTCGTCAAGATCATCCAGTGGCTGTAGCCCCACAGTCAATTTCCTGGAAGCAGCCATATCCAAGTTTACCGTTTGGGTTTTGTACCCCACATGCGACACCCTTAAAATAGCAGTGGAATCGGGAAGGTTAAGGCTAAAAAAGCCGTAGAAATTGGTATGGGCACCGCGGCCAGTTCCTTCAATCAAAATGGTAGCGCCAAAAAGCTTTTCACCGCTGCCTTTATCCTCCACATATCCACTTACCTGCCCTTGCCCCCACACGTTGCCGGTAGCCACAGCAAAAATTAACATTATAAAACTTCTCATTTCGAATAAAAATTAATTGCCCCAAAGAAAAATTCCTCACGATGCATACCCACCTCCGCACTAAAATGAGACACAGCCGAGCCTCCATACAGCTCTAATTCAATGGTTTGCTGGGCCATCAACTCACCGTCGAATATCAGGAATGAAAGTATAAAAAGAGTAAAATATTTCTTCATAATCATGTAATTAAAATTTCCTATAGACCAAAGGTAGAGATTCCATTCCCAGATTAGACTTAATGAAACCTAAGAGATGTTAAGAAAACTAAAACCCTAGAATGTTTACATTAAAAAAACCGTTTCCTTTTCCGTCCAAAAAACTAATCCTTAACTGCTTAACTGCAGACTTGCCTCTATTCGGACCCAAACTACTTTACACCATTCAAATTAAAATGGGGCACAAAGCCTAACAAGGGTTTGGTCCAGTACCGCATCCTCCCTCTGTCAAACCAGAAAATCCTGCTCTCAAACTGATTTTACATTATTTGGAAAATGAGTAATAACCTAGACTAAATCCATATATTCTTCTGACCATACTCTAAGCATGTTCTAACCATCTTCTAAGCAACTTCTAGTTTTGCCAGTGCATTGCAGAATAATCTTTGTTTCAGATTATTGCAAAATCTGAAATATATTTGCGTATATATTTGGAATATCAAATGTTTTTGCTATATTCGTTTGGCTTTTGACCTCAGATATGGATTAGGCGTTTTTTAATCGGGCAACAAGGTTGCGGAATTGAGTGGAAGCCTGGAGTAGCGTACTTTTTTATAACCATTTCTTAATCCAAATTTCTCATGGCGAAAGCACCAGAACAGTATCAGGGCCTGAACGGTAAAGTGGGCAACCTGATTTTTTACACCATCAACGGGGTCACCTACGTAAGATCGGCTCCCGCTAAAAAAGACAAAAGCGAAAAAAAGCCTTCAACCCCTGCCCAACTGCACCAACAGGAAAAGCTTCGGCTCACCCGCTGGTTTTTGGAACCTTTGCGGCAGCTGGTTTACTTCACTCACCAACACGGCATCAGGGGCGCCCGGACAGGGTACCACGAGGCCTCGGGGCAGATCATGAACCATGCGCTGGTCCACCACGACACCGGCTTGGCCCTTGCCCCCAACCAAATACTGATCAGTTCAGGCAACCTGACCGGCCCCAAAGCTCCCCAAGTGGGCTGGACGGAGGATGGCAGGGTGAAATTCACCTGGGAAAACAATGTGGGCGCGGGCAATGCTAAGGCAAAGGATCAGGTATTGGTTCTCCTGTACGACCTGGAGGAAAGCATGCCCTACTACCTGGTGGAGGGCCCTCCGCGATCGGCTGAAAGCCTGCTGATGGATGTGCCCATACCGGAGGAGCGGCGTGGCAAGCTCCACGCCTACATCGCCTTCAGCTGCCGCAACAGCCGAAGCAAATCCAGTCTCATCACCCACAACCTGTCCAACAGCGTGTACTTGGGGACTGTATGACGTCCATCAAAGGGACACGGAATCCGTATGCGGAAAAAAGGGACACAGAGTTGCACAGAGTTAAAAAAGAAGTTACATAGAAGCTGCATCGCGGAAAAAAACAAGCCACGAAGTCGAAGAAGTTCAAATAAAAAGTCGCACTAAGTTATTTTGAGACTTTGTGATACTTATTTAAAACTTTGTGTGACTTTGTGGCCCATTTTCAACGTAGGAACCTCCGTGTCCCTTTAAACTTAAACTTATATGGCTAAACAAGAAGGCTTGATCAAGCTCACCGGCAAGCTGGGTGAGGTTGTTTTTTACAAGAACAAAGACGGGTATTTTGCCAAGACCAAGGGCGGGGCCAGCAGGGAGCGGATCCTCAAGGAGGCCGGTTTTGCCCGGACCAGGGAAAACATGGCCGAGTTTGGGAGCGCTGCCAGCATGGTATCCCAGCTCAAGCTGGCCCTATGGCCGGGTAGTCTGCGCTGTGCGCCAAACAAACTGCACAGTAGGCTCTCCAGTGTCCTAAACCGGATCCTGAAGTCAGACCCCGAAAACTCCCGTGGGGAACGTACCCTGCTCAAAGGAGGCTGGGACTTGATGAGAAACTTCCAGTTCAACGACAAATCCAAATTCTCCAACGTGGTAAAGGTCAAACCAAGGATAGAAAGGACGGAGCAGACTTGGAAGGTCAGTTTTTCACAGCTCCGTGCGGCAGGGGATCTGCAGCTGCCCAGTGCGGCCACCCATCTGAGGTTTTTCCTCCTGGCCACCAAGTTTGGCCCACTGGGTGAAAACGACAGTCCACCAAGCAACCTGACCGAGTCCCATACTATCCCCGTGGAATCCCTTCCGATCGACCTGGAGTTGGCAGCCGAACTGCCCGATGGGGATTTTGCATTTTACGCAATCGCCCTGGGCGTCGAGTTCCTGATCTGCTCAGGACCCGAGGAATTTGAAGTGGGGAGACGGAAGTTTGACGCGGCGTATGTGGTGGAGGCTGGGGTTTGGCAAAGCAGTTTGGAATAGCGCTTAAAAGGCCTTTTAGGGACTGCTTGCCATCATCCTTGAGTTGAGTGGACGGAAGACCGAAGCCTGCCTGACTCGGCAGAGGCAGGACCGATGACAGAAGAAAGCTCATCTAATAATCAAAAAGATTTATTAAATTAGGTAGCTAATTTTTTTGAATATGAAGAAGATCTTTTTGAAAAATGGGTTTAATCACAAAACACCCGTTATCCAGTTAATTTTCCCCTATGATGAAGAGCTAAAACAAGCGGTAAAACTGTTACCTGATTGTCATTGGGACACATTCCAGAAAGTTTGGTATGTACCATATTCCGACAATCAGCTTGACATGCTTTTAAAGGCTTTGCGGGGAAAAGCTTGGCTGGACTATTCACAATTGAAGAAAGTAGCCATACCAAAACCTGCTCCTTTAATTCCAGAGCTCGAACCGTTGGATACAGAATCAGCAAAAGAAGTGGCTGCCTTTATTGACTGGCTGCGCAACAAGCGGTATGCTGAATCCACTATCGAAACCTATTCTGGCGCCCTTACCACCTTTTTCAGGTTTTTGAAGAACAAGCCGCTCAAGGATGTAGACAACCAAGACTTGGAGCGTTTCAACAAGGAATATGTGCTTGCCAGAAAGTACTCGGCTTCCTACCAAAGTCAGGTCGTCAATGCAGTGAAGCTGTTTTTCAGCAACAGGCAGCAGAGGAAGTTGGATCCGGAGATCGTATATAGGCCGAAAAAGCCCAAACTGCTTCCAAACGTTATAAGTAAAGAGGAGGTAAAGGAAATACTTAACGCCCACAAAAACATCAAGCATAAGGCAATGCTTTCCTTGATATATGCTTGTGGATTAAGGAGAAGTGAATTATTAAATATAAGGATACTGGATATAGACTCTAAAAGAAAAATGCTGAAGGTCAGGCAATCCAAAGGTCGAAAAGACAGGTTTGTGCCTTTGCCTGATAAAATAATAGAATTGCTGAGGGAATATTACAAGGTCGAAAAGCCTGTCGAATATCTTTTTGAGGGGCAAAATCAGGGGCAAAAATACAGCGAAAAAAGTCTGGAGAACGTACTGAAACAGGCTTTGGCCAAAAGCATGATCAATAAACCGGTAACCCTGCACTGGTTAAGGCATTCCTTTGCCACCCACCATCTTGAAAACGGCACAGACTTAAGGTATATACAGGAGCTGTTGGGCCACAGCAGCAGCAAAACCACGGAGATTTATACGCACGTAAGTATAAAAAGTCTTCAAAAAATCAGGTCACCGTTTGAAGATTTGTAAGAAAAGTTTAGTATCATTATACCCTGACAAAAACCTCTGCTTTATGAGGCTTATCCCCCCGAAATTGGGGGGATAAGCCTCATAAGCGTGAGGGGTATAAACAAGTTAGCGAAAATTGCAGGAAGGTAGTACACCAACGAAAGTGATGACTAAATGAAATTTTACAAAGAAAGTACTCGGTTGATATTCTCAGCTGCGATAGGATTAGTTGCGGTATTGACTTATATCCTGCTTCTAGAAATTAATGGGTTTGAGATAAATGAAAGTAATTTGTTTATTTTATTCATGTTACCAGGCTTACTCATTAATTTGTTTTTGTTTTTTGCTGCACTTACCCTGGCCATAACCTCTTTAGTAGTTTTATTTTCCAAACATAAATCAAAACGACTGATTCTATATATCTTATCAGGACTTATAATTGTTTTATTAACAGGAATTACAGAATTGCGGAAAATCCAAAGTTCTAATTTATACGAATTAACAGAGGATAAATCTTTGGATTCAACAGAAGTTATCAAGCTTTATGAAAAAGCGAAGAAAAAAGAAGATATCAGAGCTATTTCAAACATAGCTATTCATCAAAATCTCCCCAGCTCTTTTCAAGAAAGATTGTCGGAATCAGAAAATATAGAAGTTAGAAGAAATATTGCTTGGAAGACTAATTCAAAAGAATTACTAATTAAGCTTTCGACTGATTCTGAATTTAAGGTTCGCATGGCAGTTGCATCAAATAAAATAACCCCATTAGAAATCGTTTATAATATGCAAAATGACCCAAATGAATATGTAAAAAATACAGCATTTGCTATGTATCAAGCAAGAAAGTGAAAAAAGCAACATTTCGCTAACATCACCTTGGATACAGCGGGCGGTTCCGAGTAACTATAAAAATCAGTATCTTTAAGAAGTTAGGAGTAAGCTTGAAGAATACGGCTCCGAAAGCCCACCGTCTCCAAGCTGAATCCCGTTAGGTGCAAGCGTAGAGAACTACCGTGTAATAACAAAATGACCGACATAAAAAAAAGCAACCCATTTTGACGACAGACAAATCATATATTGCCAACTCAGTTAGCATGGAACAAATCCTAGAATTTGAAGTTGCCTTTCCAACAGAAGAAAGACTAACTTTTGAACAGTATTTGGCGGGAAGCAGCAGAGAAATGATTTTAAATGCAGCGGCTTTCTTTTTAGGTTTCAAAAATCATAAATCAAAGTTTGACGACAATAAGGAGTTTCTTGGAATGTTTTTCCGAACAGAAAACAACGAGTTTGCAAACCAAGTTTATGACAGAATAAAGGAATTTGAAAAGAAAGGTGTTAGAATAGGAATAATAAACACTTATTCTAGTTTGAGACTTTTTGAATATTACTTTTCAAAGCCTGAAGAGCCTGAAACCCAAACACAAGCTGAGTTAGAAGTTAATTTGTTTAAGGCTTACTTGGCTTTAAATACTGAATTTACCGAAAAACAAGCTGTTGCCTTTCCATCAGCACAGGAAAGTGATGAAGAATTAAAAATTCCAATGATGCTGTTTTGTATGCAATATCCTGTTTCGGATAAATCAAACTACGACATCAATCAGATTTGGACAACACAAATGATTAAGGCTATTTATCTCTTTCAGTTTCTTGAATCTCATGAAAAAACCAAACCCCTATTAGCTGCATTTTTAAATTATTTTAATTGCCCAACATGGCAAGACTATTTAAAAAGTCTTTTGCCATTAACCATTCCTGCAATAAAGAATGAAAGAGAAGCACATACCGACATTGTTGTAGAACCAGGAGACAATTTTAAACAAGGCTGTGCTTTTATTGAAAAGCTAATGATTCAGGAAAATGATGAACTTGACCAAAATGATTTTCTTACAACTAGAGCAAAGCCGTTTTACAAAGTAAAAGATGGCGTTTACCGCATAATCTTCAATTTATTTGTGGTTGAAAAGATTTTCAAAGGTGTTTATTTCCTTTTGAGAGATGTAAATAAAACTCTTCCATCAGCTCAAAAGATTAAGGAAATTAAAAGTTTCTACGGTGACGAATTTTCAGAAAAAATACTTTGCTACAATGTAATGGAAAGTATATATCCTGATAAATGTATTCGGTTTTCAGGTAAAGAATTGGAAAATATGAAAATTGTCGCTGCACCTGATTATTATGTAAGAAAGGGCAAAAACATTTTACTTGTTGAATCAAAAGACTTCTTAATTGCAGCAAATAAAAAAATGTCTTTCGACTTCAATGTGTATGAAGAAGAGTTTGGAAGAGTATTGGACTATGAAGAATTGCCAGATGGAAAAATAAAGTCAAAGGCTGTTATGCAATTGATAAACAACATACGCAGAGTTCTAAAAAATGAATTTTCTGCTGATACAGATTATCACTATAAAGAAATTTTCATTTATCCAGTTTTGCTTACACACGACCATCAATACGACACTCCGGGATTTAATGAACTTATCGATTTTTGGTTTCAGGATGCTTTGTTAGAGTTGGCGGAAGAAGGTTTATTTATTCATCATGTTAAGCCATTATCTGTAGTAAATATTGATTCACTTATCTACAATCAGGTTGGATTAGCCAACGACATTGCACTACATGAAATCTTAAACATTTATCACGACAACAAAAAAATAGAGAAACAAAAAAAGAGAAACTTCAAATCTCAAGAAGAATATGACAAGTATTTGGAAGAATACATACAAATGAGAATGTCTAAACTTGTTCCATTCTCAATGTTTATTGATAAGTATTTCCATAAACGAAGTTTATGGAAACAACCTCCATTACTTGACTTGGTTGCACCTACACTTTTTAAAGAAGAATATAATGAAAGAAGAAACAAAATAGAATCTGCTTGACAAAGACGGAAAACATACTAAAGACTAAAACGCCAGCACCTAACAGGCGTTTGGCTCAATGGCGGGTGACGTGGTTAATTGAACATTCTACATCGCATCAACTTTTGTGATGTTTTGACAGTTTAGTGCTCCGGAATCCGCCACTGCGCCAAGCGCCAAAACGTTATGGACTATTTCAAAAACGATGAAGAAACCCATCTACATATTTTTCTTTCTGACTCTCCTTTCATGCAATAAAAGAGAAGAAGAACATATTTCTCAAAAACTAAATGGTTTTTGGTTTAACGATGACAAAATTCTATTATTCAGGGATTCTGTAATGTTGCATCCAATTTATGATGCTCCAGGCATGTTCGAGTTCACTGTTAATAATGAAATGTTAATCGTTGACAACAAAGATGAATATTTTGAATATAGCTATGATACTTGCTATATAAAACTGAAAAAGGAAAATGAATTGACATTAAAAATTGATGATGTAGATTATCAATTCCTAAAATATGAACCTAAACAAAGAATGGATTTTCAAAAGCTTTATTTTGAGGTTGAACCTTGTCATGGTATTTGTCCAATTTTTGAAGTATACATTTTTTCAGATGGAACAGTCAATTACAATGGAATAGCATACACGAAAATAGAAGGAGAAAAGAGTTTTAAATTGGATAATAAAATAATTGACGAAATAAATGACCTATTAGAAGTTGCTAAGATTGTGGATTATCCAGAAGAAAAATTATCAAGTCCAGCTGGTAACCCAAGATATAATATGGTTGTGGAATATCCAAATGGTATAGAAATTTCAATAGTTGATGGATTGTTTGTAGGAAAATATGACAATATCGTCAAGTATTTTTACTTCTTTGAAAGGCAGTTAATAAAAAACAGTCCATAACATCACCTTGGATCCAGCGGGCAGTATCGAGTAACTATGAAAATCAGTATCTTTAAGAAGTTAAGAGTAGGTTGGAAGAGAACGGCTCCGAATGCCCGCCGTCTCCAAGCTGAATTCCGTTACCTGCCATAATAAAAGAGATGCCATACAAAATAATATTCCTGACCGTTTTCATTCCGACACTTTTCTTTAGTTGCTCTGTACAGACAAAAAAGGATCAGGAGTATCAATTTGAACAAAAGACCTTCAAGGTTGACACTTCCTTTGTTGCAAAAGCTACAGTTGAGAGTATTTGTCCATGCCAGACCACACTTGCCGACATAATGAAAAGCAGTACGCTGCAAACTGTTGATGTAGAAATCATGGAGCAAGGAAAAAACTGTATTAGTTCGGACTCAAGGTTTGAAAATGACAAGGGTTATAGTTTAACTCAAACAAAAGGGCTAATTGTTCAAAAGGACGACGGCACAGAATATGTTACAAAGGTTCATTTGACCAAAGACTTTGAAGGTAGACTTCCCAACGGAAAATTTGTTTCGATTAAAAACCTGAAACTAAAAGGCGTAGTCAAAATGTATCCTAATCTTGACTACGGGACAAGAGAATGTTCTGAATATTGGAACTACAACAACGATACAATCCACTTTTACTTCAAAGTGAACAAAACAATTAATCGGTATCCATTGGATGAAAATTTATATGCTGACAAACCAATAGAAGGAATTGACATTGTGTTGTGGTGCTATAAAATGTATGGACCTGACTATTCAGGTGAGGTTGTTTATGAGCGACCCTTATACGCACCTTTATTGGAAACCCATGTAAACACTTATGTGTGGAAACAACGCGAAGACGTCGGAACAAAAATCAAAGAAGTAACAACCTTTGGAAAGAGAAGTAATTATGACATCATAAGGCTTGGTAAGTGGCTTGAATATTCATCAGACCATCAACTTATGACAGAAGAATATTACGACAACAAAGGAAGTCTTGTAAAGAAAGTGCGATAATTACGGCAGGTAACATCACCTTGGATCCAGCGGGCGGTATCGAGTAATTATGAAAATCAGTACCTTTAAGGAGTTAGGAGTAGGCATGAAGCGAACGTCTCCGAATGCCCGCCGTCTCCAAGCTGAATCACGTTACCTGCAATGCTGAACGACCTGATAACATCAAAGTAAACAGACAAAATAAATGACATTAGACAACTCAAAACTTGAACGACTTTTAAAACTTCTTGACGAGGCAGAGAAGTTAGCGGGACAGTTTTCGGGTGGATACTCCAACAATTTTTTATCTGCACAAGAATTTCATTCAGCACTTAGAGAAAGTTTAAACAAACTTAAAGCAGGTGACACCGACCAATTGAATGATTTATGGTTGTGGTTTGCTCCCACTTGCGACTGGGACGACTTCATTCATAAGGACGGTGAAGATTTAGCTAACGAAATCCATCCACTTGTGACAGAGTTAAGAAAGTCATTTAAGGTTTACACCCTTGTTGACCTAATAACTGACTACCAAGAAAATGTTGAAAGAGTAATGAATGCTTTTAAGCAAGAATTCAACAGAACAGATTTGTTGACGGCATACAGACACGACAAAATTTATCCGCAAGTAGGTAGTTTGAAAAAGTATCACATCAAACGTTATGCATTTCACGGAATTGGTTTAGCGGTTGACTTTGACGACAACACTTCCGTAGATTTTGATTTTGCATTTCTTCCAGAGCAACGCTATGATGGTTTTGATTTATGGCGTCTTGGTGAGTTTGTATCTTCACGACCAGACAAATACAAAAAGTATCTTGACAAGGAAAAACTTGAAGAAGATTTTAATAAGTTAGTTGAAAGTGGAGTAATTGTAAAACCTGACTGCGAGCCATCAACAACGTTATACTTCTTTCATTCTTCATTGACAAAATCTAAATCGACAGACAATAAAACAGAAAAAAAGTGGTGGGAAATATGGAAATAGAAAGCACAGCAGGTAACAGGCGTTTGGCTCAATGGCGGGTGAAGTGGTTAATTGAACATTCTACCTCGCATCAACTTTTGTGGTGTATTGACAGTTTAGAGCTCCGAAATCCGCCACTGCGCCAAGCGCCAAAACGTTATGCGGCAGCTTAAAAGACAACAACCAACGACATTGACAGTAAGAAAATGAAATCAGATAATAAACTTGCAGGACTTGGACTTTTGACAGCAATTTCGGCATCACTATGCTGCATTACACCTGTTTTGGCTCTGTTGGCTGGAACAAGTGGACTTGCTTCTACTTTCTCTTGGCTTGACCCATTCAGACCATATTTAATTGGCTTGACAGTTTTGGTTCTTGCGTTTGCTTGGTATCAAAAACTGAAACCTCAAAAACAAATTGACTGCTGCGACACAACTGAAAAAACACCCTTTATTCAGACAAAAAAGTTTTTGGGTTTCGTAACAGTTTTTGCAGGACTGATGCTTGCGTTTCCAAGTTATGTCCACATATTCTTTCCAAAGACAGAAAGTCAAACAATCATAACCGACCAATCAAACATTAAAACAGCAGAATTTACAATTAACGGAATGACTTGTGCAGGTTGTGAAGAAAACGTAAATCACGAAGTAAATAAACTGACAGGAATAATTAAGACGAATGTTTCTTACGACAACGGCAACGCAATCATAGAATTTGATAGAACTCAAACCGACATTCAAGAGATAGAAAAAGCCATAACTAAAACAGGCTATTCCGTAACCGACAAAAAAGAAATAAAATGAACATAATCCTGCAATCAACTATCACTTGCCCTGAATGTGGACATAAGAAAGAAGAAACTATGCCGACAGACGCTTGCCAATATTTTTACGAGTGCGAAAGCTGCAAAAAGGTATTAAAGCCAAAACAGGGCGACTGTTGTGTATTTTGTAGCTATGGAACAGTGAAATGTCCATCCATTCAAGCCGGGACAAATTGCTGTTAAAGACAATGATAAAACTGACTGAAATCGAAAGCCGACCGCATAACATCGGTTTTGCAATATGGCGGGTGAAGTGCTACTATGAAACATTTGTGCAAGATTCAACATCAGTAATTCTATTGAACTTTTGTGCTAAAATGCCGCCACATCGCAAAGCCGTAAACCGTTAGCGAACATATGATGAAACCCATCTACATATTTTTGATTCTGATTATGGTTGCAAATCAATCAAAAGCGACCTCCCAAATTCGTGATGTCCTATTTTTTGGAAAGGACACTTTAAATTTTTATGATTCTCCACTAGATAAGATTGAAGGAATAAGTGATAAAATCCTGAGGTTAAGGAAAGATGAATATGTAGTTTCTTCTGATTGTTGGAAGGGCTTTCGAGCAGAATGGAGAATAATTAACGATGTTCTGTATTTATCCAACGTACTTGATTGCCATTCAGAAAAACAATTAAATCCATTGATAGAAGAAATATTAGGGATAAAATTTACCGATGGATTAATAAGAGCAGATTTTGTTGATGGAGATTATTGGGCAGGGAAAAACCAAGTTTATGAACAGTCATTTTATACTCCAATTTATAAACAGGAAATAAAATTTACCATTAAAGAAGGAAGAGTTGTCAATTCAACAAAAACTGAGTCTTTTGAATGTGATTATTCAGATAAGGAAGATTTAAAGAATTTTAATCCTAATGAAATAGAAGATTTGAAAGGGGAATCAATAAAAGTCTCAGTGAATGTTAAGTCAGATAAAACAGGAAGAATAAGGGAAGTGAAAATCGTGCACTCCACGCATCCCGCAACTAACAAGCTTTTCCAAGATTCCATTATGAAACTGCCATGCCGTCCAGTCTATTTTCTTAAAGGAGAGTATTGGTCTATTGAAGAATCAATTTATTTGTCCTTTAATATGAAGGAACTAAAAGAATACGTTCGCTAACATCACCTTGGAAGACAGCGGGCGGTTCAGAGTAAATAGAAAGTTTAGTATCTTTAAGAAGTTAGGAGTAGGCTGGAAGAGAACGGCTCCGAATGCCCGCCGTCTCCAAGCTGAATCCCGTTGTGGGCAATGCAGCGAACTGATAAAACATCCTCGTACCGACAAAGAATGAATGAAGAAAAAATTATACAAACACAAATTGAACCTTTGTTAGGTTATTTTCAAAATCTAATTCCTCTTAATAAGGAAGAAAAACAATTGGTGTTCGACTTGTTCAAACCCAGATTGTACCGAAAACGGCAGTATGTATTGCAGTCAGGTGATGTATGTAACCAGTTCAATTTTATAGTTCGAGGCTGTGTGCGTATGTACAAAGTTGATGACAAAGGAAATACTCACATTATACAGTTTGCTTCCGAGAATTGGTGGTTGAGCGATATTGGTAGTTTTCACGAACGAACACCTTCTGAACTCAATATTGATGCTTTGGAAGACACAATGGTATTACAAATAAGCCACGATAATTTGCTGTCACTTTATATTCAAGCTCCTAAGTTCGACCGTATTTTTAGGGTACTGATTGAAAATAGCTTTGTATCGCTTCAGAAGCGATTATTGCAAAATATTAGTTCTTCTGCCGAAGAAAGGTATTTATCATTTATAGAAAGTTATTCGCACCTGGCCAACCGAATTCCACAAACACAAATTGCTTCATTTTTAGGCATTACACCCGAATTTTTAAGTCGTTTAAGAAACAAGCAAACCAAAAAATCTTAAACTACATCAATACTATTTCTTGACCCAGTTCATTGTAGTGAGAGCTCTTTATATCACAACTTTGCATTATCAATTTATTGTTAAACTTCAAAAGAAATAGTATGTCAACAACATCAAAAATAGCTATCATCGGCTTAGGAAATATCGGGAAAACTTTAGCCCAAAACTTCGTCAAAGGGAATCAGCCAGTAATTATTGCAAGCCGAAAATTGGAAGATGCAAAAGCATTGGCAAAGGAATTGGGAACACTGGCAACAGCGACCGAAATAAGTGAAGCCATTAAGAATGCAGATATTATTGTGTTGTCTGTTTGGTTCAACACCATTCAGGAATTGTTCGAACAATTTAGTACCGAACTACAAGGGAAAATAATCATTGACCCATCAAATCCTATTGCTCCAGACGAAAGCGGTGGTTTCAAAAAAATTATTGGTGAAAAAGAATCCGCTGGACAGCTTAATGCTGCTATCTTACCAAAGGGAGCAAAACTGGTCAAAGCATTCGGTACATTAGGTGCAGCTTCATTAGCAAGTGCAGCTTTTCATTCACCTGAAAAATCAGTTTTATTTTATGCTACAAATCACACCTCTATAGATACGGATATAGAGCAATTAATAGAATACAATGGCTTTGATGCAGTAAAGGTAGGTGGTTTAGAACAATCTATCCGCATTGAAGTATTTGGGGATTTACATGAATTCGGTGCGTTGGGCAGAGTGGTTACAAAAACTGAGGCTTTGCTGAAATTGTAAGAGCATAAATGATTAACCTAAAAAAATGAATCAATGAAGATGTTTAAATTATTCACATGCCTAAGCTTAATTTTGGGAATTTACAATGGCGTTGTAGCCCAGAGTTCTGAAAATTGGCAGACTTTGAAGCTGGGCAAACAAACCTTTGAGCTTCATAATGTCACTGGTGAGATTGTAAAATTTCAGGGCAAAAAGGTTTTGAAAATTGAACGGGATTTAGAGGCCCTTCCATTTGATGCCAATCGGTTGGAAGAAACTGTTGACGAAACCCACTATGCTCGGCTTTTGGGCTTAGATGACTTTGAAAACGGAACGATAGAAGTAAAAATGTACAGCAAATTCCAAGACCCTTCGCCTTATGCTCCAGCTGCAGGTTTTATTGGAGTATATTTTAGAATAAAAGAAGATGATTCCGCCTTTGAATCTATTTATCTCCGACCTAAAGTAGGAAGAATAAATAACCAATATGCCAGAAATCATGCTGTTCAATATTTTTCATACCCTGATTATAAATTTCAGACCTTAAGGGATAATTTCCCGGCAGGAACCTATGAAGGTTCTGCCCCTGTAGCGATGGAAGAGTGGATTACCATGCGGATTGAGGTGAATGGTGAAACTGCTGAAATGTTTATCAATGACATGAAATATTCTTCTTTCATCGTGAATAAGATGTTAGGAAAAAATCAGAAGGGTTATGTTGGACTATATGTAGACATTGCGACAATTGGTTATTTTAAGGATTTGAAAGTGACCAAACGAGCCTTTAAAGACAAAAAGGAATTTGGACAGAAAATAGATGACATTTAATGGTTACTCAATTTGAATAAACAACCCCTAAAGAAAATGCCTATGCATAATCGAGTAGACGGCCGTGAGCCATAAGCCCACGGTGCGCCTACGCCACGGCGCACAAGTCTCACACCACTCCCGAAGGCTTTCGGGATACGGGTCTTCCCGATTATCATCGGGAGCGGTTCACTGGATTGTAGGTTGCGTTTTCAGGTAATAGGAAAGCATCGATTCATACCCTTTTCTTCTCAGGCGTGACAAAGTGATAGTAGTAATCAGAATCGGACTCTGGGCCACTGCCCATCCCCCTTTTCTGGTCCTGCTCCATGCATAGGCATGGTCTTGGTCCACTCCCAATCTAATCAGGTTTTTACGTTTCCGCTCCGGCTTTTTCTCCCGATATTCTATCGGGACCAGATACAATATCTGAGACGGTTTCTCAGCCACGCGTCGAGTGATTTAAGCTTTGCTTGGATGCTGGCAAGGCGGTAATTGTTTACCCATCCCCGCCAGACTTCAGCCAGCTTTTTCAGCCGTTCCTCAAAACTGTACGGTCTGGTTTTCTTGGTAATCTGCTTGAGCTTTCGTTTCAGGGATTCCCAACTGTTCTGTTTCACCACCAGCTGGTATTTTCCTCTCACCCCTTTCTGATAAGTCGGAACGAATGCGTGTCCCAACAATTCAAAGTTGGAGGGTCTTCGGATGCCGCTTTTCTCCCTGTTGATGGGCAGTCTGAGCTTGTCTTTTAGAAAAAGGTAAATCTCATTGCCCATTTTACGGGCTTCTCTTTTTGACTTGGTGTAGATACTGAAGTCGTCAGCATAGCGGACATATTTCAGGCTTCTCCTGTCCAGCTCCTTATCCAGAACATCCAATAGGATGTTGGACAGCAGCGGACTTATTGGAGAGCCCTGCGGAACGCCTTTTCTACGCCTGTGCAGTTTTCCGTCAATTTGGATTGGTGCACGTAGCCATTTTCGGATAAGCCGTAGGGTTGTCGGACATTTTACCTGCTGATAGATAAACTGTAGGAGGATTGAGTGGTCTACTTCATCGAAGAATCCTTTGAGGTCAATGTCCACTATGTCCTGATAACCATCGTTAATGTGTTTCAGAGCCTGTGTTACTGCCTTATGGATGTTCTTCTGCGGACGGAAGCCATAGCTGTATTCCTCGAACGTGAGTTCATACTTGGTCATCAGCACCTGGCTGGCTGCCTGTTGTAGCCATCTGTCCACCACTGTGGGGACTCCTAGCAATCTTGTTTTTCCGTTTTCCTTGGGGATTTCAACCCCTCTGATAGGTTGAGGCACGTACGTATGGTTGAGGATGCATGTGGCAATACTCTCCCTGTTGCTTTCCAAGTAGGATAACAATTCGGTGACTTTCATGCCGTCCACCCCAGCCGATCCTTTGTTCCGCACCACCTGTCGGTAGGCTTTGTAAAGGTTCTTACGGTTGAGTACTTTTTCTATCATAATTAATTTGTTAACCCTGTCCGCTTAAGATGGGGCTGCACCAATACGGTACTCCACATCGAACCTGCCTTCCGCAGGCAGGTTTGGACGTAATCCAGC
Organism: Litoribacter ruber; assembly: GCF_018500185.1. GTDB lineage: Bacteria > Bacteroidota > Bacteroidia > Cytophagales > Cyclobacteriaceae > Litoribacter > Litoribacter ruber. Next base: position 465,203 of record NZ_JAHBGI010000003.1, read on the forward strand.
GTTCAGTCCTTCATTACCCAGTGAGACCTCTGTAGATCATACAGCTCGTTACCGGTAACTACTATGACCTCGGCTGACTTCTTGGCTCATAGAAACCTAGTCTATTCCAACCCACCCCGCATCCTGGCCCTTCGCTAAAAATATCCACAGGATATTTTCTTTACGCTCAGTCCTCTTGGTAAGGTGAATATCCTTGTGTCTATCTCTGCCATATCTACCATTTTGGTACTTCCTCCCTATGGAAGGCTGGGACTTCGGTGTGCTGTGCCACCTCATCCGACCTCATGGCCTCAGTATATGGTTTCCCGCTGGGCGGGACAGGCTCTGTTCGTCAGTACAGACACCGCAGTCTGGCTTACTTCAGTGTATGGGTCACCCCAAACCACCTTGCCACTTGCTTGGCTTCGGGACAGCCTGTCCCGATAATTTCGGGATTACCCCCGCGCTTAGGGACTTTCACCCGTTGGAACGGTCAACTTTTTGACCTATATTCACCATTCAAGGCACACACAGCACCTTGGCTCCAGCGGGCAGAACCATGTAATTTAAAACAAACGGCATGGATAGCCCGCCGTCTCCAAGCTGAATCACGTTGTGGGCAATTATGCGATTCAAGAGCATAACTAATTCAAGATTAAGTCGTAAATTTAGATTTGGAACAACTAGAAATTTGATTATTAAAGCAGAACAGTTACCTGACATCAATCAATTGCTTTTGACTTTGGAAGGTCAATTCCCCAATTACAAAGTTGGTACATTTGGTTCTAAGCCTCTTAAAAGTATAATTGTTCAAAAATCTGGCATAATTGGCGCCCAAATAACCCTTCGCAATAACGAAATAATGGTTGATGCATGTTGCCCGAACATATTTGTGTCAGGTTTATTAGGTGCATTAAGTGCAATTTTCCCACCCTATATTAATTTCGAAATTAAGATTACAGATTTCTTGAGAAGTAAGTACAATTGATAATTTTTTCCAGCTGCCGAGAAGACAAGAAGTTTATTTAATCAAAGATCTCAAAAACTCAACGCAATGAAATTAGGTCAGATTTAGCTCATGAAGCAAAAAGGTGAAATAGTAATTTATCAGTCAGGTCAAGACGCACCTACTATTCACGTGCTTCTTGAAAATGACACCCTTTGGTTGGATCAATATCAGATTTCTGAATTGTTTGGCACTGACGGGACATCAATCGTTAGGCATATCCGAAATATTTACAAAACCTCTGAATTGGATGAAAAGGCAACTTGTGCAAAAATTACACAAGTTCAACAGGAAGGAGAAAGAACAGTAAAGAGACAGATAAAAATCTATAATTTGGATCTGATAATTTCTGTGGGTTATCGTGTTAATTCCAAACAGGGTACAACCTTTAGAATTTGGGCCAACAAGATCATTAAAGATCATCTGGTAAAAGGCTATACGTTTAACGAAAAGAGGTTATTCGAACTTCAAAAAACAATAAAACTTGTTAATAGAACAATCCAAAGTCTTGGTTCAGACGATCAGACTAAAGGTATATTTGAAGTTTTAGCTGAATTTTCGACTGCTTTGGATATTCTGGATGATTATGACCATCAAAGATTAAGTTTATCCGATACCCCAATCCAAGCAACTTTTAGAATATCCTACGAGGAAGCAAAACATGCTGTGGATGAATTAAAGAAAAGATTCGGTGGGTCAAGTCTTTTTGGAAATGAAAAAGACCAATCCTTTAAGGGTTGAAAGTAAACCTGAAGAAAAAGAAATGATGATCAATGTAGTCGTAAATCTTATAAACAGATCATAGAAAGAAGAAAAGCCCTAAATCCCCGCAGACTCATCCCCTACTCTTAAAATAATATTACAAAATGACCCCAAAAGACACCTTACATAAATGGATTGATGCCTTTAACAGAGCTGATGTAGAGGCTTTATCAGACCTATATGCAGAGCACGCAATCAACCATCAAGTGGCAAACGAACCGGTGGAAGGAAAAACCGCGATTAAGAAAATGTTTGAGGAGGAATTTACCAATGCTGAGATGACCTGCATACCGGAAAACGTGTTTGAAGATGGGGAATGGGCCATTTTGGAATGGAAGGACCCAATGGGACTTCGGGGTTGCGGATTTTTTCAGATTCAAAATGGAAAAATCGTTTTCCAACGCGGTTATTGGGATAAACTATCCTTCTTGAAATCACATAACCTACCAATCGAGTAAGCTTTGGACAAAAGAATCAAATTTTGACTAATTAGGAAAAACGGGACACCCCTAAAACTTAAAATAACGTTGGTAAGAGATAATGTTATTCACTCACAGATTCCACCATCTCCCCAGATGGTTGCGAACCTCAGTGGCCTTATCCGTTTGAGCATACTGGATCTACCCTGATCATCACCTACGTTTGCATTGAGGGCTGCGGCGAGAAATATGTGAAGCTGTAAACGATGGAATAGGTAAAAGAACTGTCAATAGATGCTTATATTTGATCATGAGTAGGCCATTAAGTCCTTCTAAAATCCATGATCGAAAAAAAGAAAATAGCTATCATAGGCGGCGGGATTGCCGGGCTGACCTTTGCCAGATGCTTGGGCAGCGATGAGTATGACATCAACATATTTGAACGGAAAGAAGATTTTGGGGAAATAGGTGCTGCCATCAGTGTTTTTCCCAATGCACTCTGCGTAATGGATGAATTGGGTCTGCTAGCCGATATTCTCAAAAACAGTGGGGAATTCAAAACGGTGTATCTTAAAACCGATAGCGGAGATATTTTAAGCAAGTCGGAGCCCAAAACTGACTATCCTGTAATCTGCATCCACAGAGCCGACCTACACGCCATACTTTTAAAAAACCTCGACGCCAAATTACACAATAATAGCCCTCTGAAGGAATTGTCCCAATTGGAAAATGGGCAGATCAAACTCACGTTTGATAACGGCGAAAGTGGCGTGTTTGATGCGGTAATTGGTGCCGACGGCATTCATTCGCAAGTGCGGAAACACGTATTCAATGATGGAGAGCCAATTTTCAGAGGCTACAACGTATGGCGTGGCGTGGTAAAAACCGATTTTGACATAGGCTACGGCAGCGAAACTTTCGGAAAAGGCCAAAGGGTGGGGATAGTGCCTATTAAAGATGGAGTATATGGCTGGTGGGCCACCTGCAATGAAGATTTCATGCAGGATGACAGCCCGGAAGGGGCCAAGGCTAAACTTAACAGGCTTTTCTCCAGTTGGCACGCTCCCATCCCGGACCTGATCCGCAAAACCGATAACATCCTAAAAAACGGCATAATGGACCGTAAACTCCGGAATGGCTGGACAAAAGGCCCTGTCACTTTGATCGGGGATGCCGCCCACCCCACCACGCCAAATTTGGGGCAAGGTGGGTGTATGGCTATTGAAGGCGCTTATATATTGGCAAAGTCCCTGCAAAAATACGGTTTGACCAAAATGGCTTTTGATCGATATGAAGAACTTCATTATCCCAGAGCAAAAAGCATCGTTAAAGAAAGCTTGAAACTTGGCAAAATGGGGCAACTAACCAATCCCCTACTCATTGGGTTGAGAAATTTCGCATTTAAGGCCATGCCATCCAGCGTGGCCATGAAGATGATCGATAAGTACTTTTCTTACAGAGTAACTAAACTGAATATTTAACATAGAAGCTGGATGCTTGATTGTAAAGTGGAATTAATCACCTGGGCTATTTTTAAATGTGCATATGGCAATAATCATTATGAGCTCCTTGCTCCTTAGGGAGCGCCGATGATTATTTTCATCCACGGGGTGGGGATGGACTGCAGAACGTTTGATAGTTCAGTTAGCCACTGGACTTTCTGCCCTTTGGATCAATTACCGGCAGGATTCCAACCTTTTTGATCCTCCATTCTTTTCGTTGGCCAATTATGAATTCAACGCACAAAACCGGCTTTTGCTCGGGGCAAGGTTTGCCGTGAGTTACAATTTCACACCGATACCTTAAGGCGTCGGCGGATTCCAATTTAAACATTTTCTTCTACAGAGACTTTTTAGGTAAAACTATAAAGCTAACCATGGAGCCAAGAATAGAGGGAAAAACCATCATCATTACGGGAGGCAGTTCGGGTATCGGGGCTGCTGCAGCCAGAGACTTTGCCAAAAGAGGAGCTAATGTAATCATCACCGGCAGGTCTGACCAGACCAAGCAGCTTGCCGGAGAAATCGGCTGCGAATACCATCTGGTGGATTATGCGAAACTGAGCTCTGTCCATGAATTTGCTAACACCATGCTAGCCAACCATCCTAAGATTGATGTACTAATCAATAATGTGGGCGGTGTAATTGCTGACCGCCAACTTACCGATGATGGTAACGAAATGACTTTCCAGATCAACCACCTAGGTGGATTTTTACTCACTTTGCTTTTAAAAGATCGTCTGGAAAAGTCGGCTGCCCTGGTCATCAACACCTCCAGCATGGCCAATAATATGGGTAAAATCAAACTCAAGGACCTCCAAAACGAAAAACCGTATAGCTCAATGAGAGCCTACGGACGGGCAAAACTGATGAATATTTTGCACGCCATGGAAATTGTAAACCGTTTTGAAAATGTAAAAGCAGGATCCTTCCATCCAGGGGTGGTATCCACGGGATTTGCCCGGGAAGGTGGTTTCTTGGCGAAACTTTTTTACAATACTTTCCTAAAAGACCTCTTCATGATCAGCCCTGAGAAGGGCGCCGACACCCTGATCTGGATGGTAACCAACCCTGATAAATGGAAGCCGGGAGAATATTATCACAAAAGAAAACCCGGCAAAAAGAACTCCCAAATCTCCGACAAACTGGCCTGGAAGTTATGGGAACGCTCCGAGAAGTTAGTGAAAGGGCAAATGGTACCTTAAATCAAGTTGTCCACCTGTGTACTCTTTATTGCCCATTTCCGTACAGCAAACCATCAAAAACGTCCTCTAATGGCTTCAAGGGGCTCTGGTATAGAACTTGGAGTTGGTAATGGAAATGTAAAATCATGACCAACTTCTTACTTTGGTGTATTCTTTTGATCCTGTGTTGGCCGATTGCGCTGGTAGCTATACTCCTCTACCCTTTAATTTGGCTGATCCTGTTGCCTTTCAGGCTGCTGGGCTGGGCGGTCAATCTTTCATTCGCTTTCATCACAGCTTTATTTATGCTTCCGTTTACTTTGGTAGGGAGGAAATGAAAAAATGGGCCACGAAGAATACCAACCTGCCTGTATTCTAAGGTTAAAGCAAGTAAAATAGTACAATTTTTCAATTTTATGCCGCAAACTTTAGGGTATCCACATAAGGGGATTGCCTGTTAACGACTGCAAATATCCTGGCTATTATTTTGTTTCTCACAATGTTGAGTGTGCTCATTTCATTTTTTCCCTCCGATATCCTCTTTTCGTAATACAGCTTCATTTCGGTGTTGTGCTGTATCGAGGTCCCCGCACATAGTGTCAGCAGGGTCTTTATACTTTTGTTGGCAAGGTGGCTTGTCTTTGTTTTGCCCCTGTAGGTGCCTGATGCGTTGGGAAAGGGTGCAGTGCCTGAATAGCTGGCAAACTTTCTCCATGAGCTGAACCTGGTAAACCCTCCGGTCAGCACAATCATGGCAAGGGCAGTTTGTGGCCCCACTCCCTTAATGGAGGTTATAAGCTTGTATTGGTTTTTCAACATTTCGTCCTCATTGACCAGCCTGATCATCTCTTTCTCCACTTTGGCAATCTGCAAAGTCAGGCACTCTATCATGTCTTCCTGTGTCTTTGCGTATACTTTTCCTTCCTGGGGACCGAAAACTCTTTTATATTCGCCCAGTGAGGCCTTGAAGCCGGCCCTTTGCTTTACCAGACGACTTCTTAGCGTCACGAGCTTTTTGAGCTCTTCCAGGACAGCTGACGGCATTTCGTACATGGCCAGCCTTTCCCTTTTCTCATAGGCATATTCCGCTATGAACTCGGAATCTGCCTTATCCGATTTACCCCTTCTTATGCCCATGGACCTTTTTAATTCCAGGCCCGGGACGATTGAAAAGGAGAAACCATGGGTGCTAAGAAAAACAGCAAGGTTCCGTGAATAAATGCCTGTAGATTCAAAAACTACCAGTATTTCCCTTGCAAGGACTTCACCTATATGATCCATTATCCATTCCACAAGCTGGGCAAACCCCTCTTCGTCGTTGGAAAACACCTCATGCAGACGCCCGTTTCTCAGGAAAACATCAATGGTGGATTTGCTGACATCGATTCCGATAAAAACTTTAAATTTCATAACTTTACAATAGTTTAAAGTGAAGTTGCTAAAACTATTACCTTTAGAAGGTCTGGAAACCTATAATTCTAACTGGTTCTGAAGCAACTGAATTAAGAATGGGGACTGATACAGGCAATAGGTCTTTCCTGGACGGCAGCTAAGTTCACCCCATTCTTTTTTTGTTTAAGATACGCTATTAGGTATAATTCACCAATAGATGTCAAAAACACCCTTTAACGGGTCTCAGAGGCAGTTTATTTGAATAGTTATATTATGCAAATCTAAAGGACGGCAGTCAGGGTTCTCACGAAGTCGCACAAAGGCTTCTTCGCGGAGAAAAATATAAAAGCTTGAGAAAANTAAAAAAAGTTTCATAAAGCTTCTTCGTGGAATATCATATCTCAGCGGCCGGATTGAATCCCAGATTGGGTTTCTTAACCGCTCAAAATCCAAATAGCCTCAAAATTTCTCCGCAAAACCATTTGTCCTAGGATGTTCATAGTACATAGTACTCTTTGTACCTAGTACAACCATCCCCTTTCATTTCCTCTCTTTTTTACCTAATTTAAAAAAACTTTTGTCTGTAGATGAAAAATAGAGGATATGTTTATTTCCTTTCCATAGTAGCTGCTCTGGGTGGATTTTTATTTGGGTTTGATACGGCGGTGATATCTGGGGCCGAGCGGGCCATTCAGGTCAATTGGAACCTGAGTGACTGGTATCATGGGCTGGCGGTAGCCATTGCATTGTACGGAACTGTTCTGGGGGCGCTCTTTGGCGGCTTGCCATCTGATTTATACGGCAGGAAAAAAGTTCTGCTCTGGATAGGCGTACTGTATTTCATTTCGGCGTTGGGTTCTGCGATGGCCACGGAAGTGTATTCTTTCATGCTTTTCCGCTTTCTGGGAGGACTTGGCGTCGGCGCCTCCTCGGTGGTGGCCCCCATGTACATCAGCGAAATAGCCCCTGCCAAAGACCGTGGGAAATTGGTAGCGTTATACCAATTCAACATCGTTTTCGGCATCTTAATGGCCTATTTCAGCAATTACCTGATTGGGATTACGATCACCATAGATGCCTGGAGGTACATGCTTGGCGTGGAAGCCATTCCCGCCTTGATTTATACTTTGCTGGTTTTTAAAGTTCCTGAAAGCCCCCGATGGATGGTCCTTAAAAAAGGCAATACGGCAGTAGCTTTAGAAATCCTTACCAAGACTGACCCCGAAGCGGCAGAGGAAATTATATCCAGGGCCAAATCTGAGAGCCTGCAGCAACAAAATTCGCTTAGCTTCTTTTCCCTATTCAGAAAAGAACACCTAAATATCAGCTTAATGGCAGTTGCCATTGCCGTTTTCAACCAGGTCTCTGGCATCAACGCAATCATCTATTTTGCCCCGAGGATTTTTGAAATGGCCGGCATAGCCACCGAAAGTGCCCTACTTTCCACTATTGGGATTGGGGTGGTCAACCTGATTTGCACCATGCTCGGACTGTTATTGATCGACCGTATGGGAAGGAGGTTTTTGATGTTGGTGGGATCGGCAGGATATATCGTGTCCCTCACCTTGATGGCTCTGAGTTTTCAGGGAGAATATTTCCCATCCGGCTGGCTGCCCATATTCGTGTTTATCTTTATTGGCGCCCACGCCATAGGCCAGGGAAGTGTGATTTGGGTATTTATCTCGGAGATCTTCCCCAACAAGCTGAGGGCAAAAGGCCAGTCTTTGGGGTCCTTTACACATTGGATATTGGCCGCTTTGATAGCCAACATTTTCCCCTTCCTAGCAGGTAAATTCGGCCCAACATTAATATTTTCCTTTTTCGGTTTAATGATGGTCGTGCAGCTCCTTTGGGTGCTATTTGTGATGCCGGAAACGAAAGGCAAATCACTAGAAGAGATCAAGGTGTAGCGGAAAGCAAAATCACGGTTAATTGTTACGTGGGATTTCTTCCTCGGGAGCGGTTTTTCTTTGCCAGACAAGTTGGGTTAAAAAAATCGTATATTTAAAAAAGAAAATGATATGAAGTCAATTCGAATTGACATATTGAACCCAAAAGTTTAATTTTCTACTTCTTTCACCTTCCTAAACACTACCCCCAATGAAACAAACCATATGCTTTGGCGAAGTTCTTTTTGATCAATTTAGGGATAAATCCATACCGGGTGGGGCTCCTATGAATGTGGCATTGCATTTTCAGCAACTTGGATTTCAGAGCCTTATGATCTCCATGGTTGGGAAGGACCGGCAAGGTGAGGAGCTTTTGAGTTTTTTGAAAGAAAGAAACCTAAATACTTCATTGATAGGGATTCACGAGTCCCTACCCACAGGGTTGGTGTTGGTGAATGACCAAGACCCCAAAAATGTCACGTATGAGATCGTAGAGCCAGCAGCCTATGATGAAATAACCTGGTCGGAGGAAGCCCAGGAGGCTATTGACCAGTCAGAGGTTTTTGTATATGGGAGTTTGGCCACTCGGAACGAAATCTCACGAAAATCCCTTTTGAAATACCTATCCCATACTTCGACACTTAAAGTTTTTGACATCAACATTCGTCCACCTTTTGATGATCTGGAGCTGTTGGAAGATATTCTTGTGCATACGGATATTTTAAAAGTAAACGAACATGAATTGCAGATTTTGGCTGATTACCATGAGTTCGGAAATGATCCAGAGATCACTTGTGAAAAACTGGAGGAGGCATATGACCTTCGGTTGATCTGCGTCACGAGAGGAGATAAAGGGGCTATGATTTCTCAAAAAGGCGAAATTTTCGAACATGAAGGGTACCAAACCGAGGTTGTGGACACTGTTGGGTCAGGGGATGCATTTTTGGCGGCATTGATTTATGGCTATCTGGAAGGGGAAAAATTGGAGGACATGCTCGACTTTGCCTGTGCTCTGGGCACCTATGTGGCAAGCCATAAAGGAGCCACCCCAAAATACGATATTCAAACAGTCAGGCAGATCATGGGTTAAATAATACTATCGAACCAAAACGAATATGAAAAGAAGAAACTTTTTGCACAACACCATGCTTTCCACCTCTGCTTTGACACTCGCCAGCTTCCCCCTCATTTGGCCATCCTCCAAAAAGAACCCCAAACAAAATAACGAGGACAAAATTGGCGTAGCCTTGGTCGGACTGGGCGGCTATAGTAAAAATCAATTGGCCCCAGCTTTGGAGCAGACCGAGCATTGCTATCTGGCGGGAATTGTAACAGGCAGCCCCGAAAAAATTCCGGAATGGCAAAAGAAATACAACATCCCCGATGGCAATGTCTACAATTATGAAAACATGGATGACATCACCAATAATGACGATATAGATGTCATATACATCGTGCTCCCCAGCGGAATGCACGCTGAATATGCCATCAAAGCTGCCAATACCGGCAAGCATGTGTGGTGCGAAAAACCCATGGCCAAAACGGTAGAAGAGTGCCAGTCTATCATCGATGCGTGCAACAAGAACAACGTCAAGCTCACCATAGGCTATAGAATGCAGCACGAGCCTAACACCCAAAACTTCAAAAAATGGGTGGAAGAGAGAAAATTCGGGGAAGTCAAGATGATAGAGGCCATGGCAGGGTTTTATTCTTTCCGTACTGGCCACTGGCGTTTGGACAAAGAAATGGGAGGCGGTGCGCTTTACGATATGGGCGTGTACAGTATTAATGCCGCCCGGTATGTGCTTCAGCAAGAGCCGATATCGGTGATGGCTTACGAAAGCACCACGCGGCCTGAAATCTTTACCGAAGTGGATGAAACCATGAATTTCATCCTTGAATTTCCAGACGGGGTGATGGCCAATTGTGCCACAAGCTTTGGTATCAACATGAACCGACTAATTGTCACCGCACAGGATGGGCATTTCCGGATGGAACCTTTCCAATCTTACAATGGCTTAAAAGGGTTTTCCTCTGATGGAAGCCAGTTTAGTGATAAAATCAAAAACCAACAGGCGAAGCAGATGGACAATGATGCCTTGGCAATAAAAGAGAATAAGGATGTGATGGTGCCCGGTGAAGAGGGGCTGAAAGATATCAAAGTTGTAGAAGCGATCTTTAAATCAGCGGAAGAAGGTAGGAGGGTTGAGATTTAAGTGGTAAGTACCTTTTACTAAAAATTCTTTCCTAGAGATATCTTGACTACGTTATGTCGGGTATCCATTCCATCATATTCTATGCTGGACAACCCAAAATCATAACTTCCCTGTAGGTTAAACCCAAGTGGAAGGCTCAAGCCTATACCCACAACTCCGCTGAGATCATAATCTCTTAGATTGTCTGTTGTGGTAAAGCTGGTTGAACCATTATAATTGCGGCCTACAAGATAAGACGCTTGTGGTCCGGCAAATATATTTACCAAGGGAAACACGGTGATTCTAAGCAAAACAGGCACATCGATATAATGAAGCCTATCTGTTGCAGCTCCCATAGGAGAGGATTCACCTGCACGGAAACCCTTTTGGCTATATTGCACGCCTGGCTCTACACTGATAAGCCCTAGGGCGTTCATCCTAAAATATGTTCCCGCATGAAATCCTGTGTAAGTCCCAGCTTCAATACCGGAAATGGTCGGGTAATTTAAACCTCCCCTCACACCCACTTGTAAAAACTGGGCTTCGGCGTTTTGGAAGCTAATGGCGGAAAACACCATCATAAAGGCAAATAGTAACTTTTTCATAGACTTAAAATTAAAAGCAAGCCCCTAAAAGGAGCTTGCAGTATGGTAAGTTGGTTTATGTTAGAAACTATAACCTAGTGAAACTTTAAAGCCTCTGTTATAAATTTCGGCATTACTGTCCTGGAACACAGGGGTAAGACCAAGGTCATAACTTCCCTGAAGGTTCAGTCCCATTGGCAAGTTATACCCTAGACCAAAAACCAGTCCAGCATCTAAAGAATTTACATTGTTGGTGTCCCACACGAAGGTATTTCCAAACAAATCTCCTTCAAACCTCGATCTTAGCAAGATAGAACCCTGCGGACCGGCGAAGAAATTCAAGCCATCAGTGGCATAAAATCTCAACAGAATAGGCACATCGATGTAATCCAAGACAGCTCTGCTGTTTGCAAACCCGTCATTTTGGGTTCCTTTTACTGAGTAATAGGCACCTGGCTCAATGGAGAATCGGTCGGTTACAAACATGTTACCATATAGACCGGCGTGAAACCCTGTTCTATTGGTGTAGCCATTGTTTGATGCATCACTTCCACCCCAATTGAAAAAGTTAGCACCGCCTCTTATACCTACAGTCGCTACTTGGTCAGCTGCTGGGGTTCTCATTTGGGCATTTGCAGAAAACGACAGCGAAACCGCCGCCAAGACACCTAAAATTAGCTTTTTCATAATTTCAAATAGTTGGTTTAGACCCCAACTATTACGAAATCTGTGCCAATAGCCCAAAAATGGCAATAGCCACCATAAAGAGCCTTGCTGAAAAAGGACTTATGGTGGCTATTGAAAACGAGCATAAATGAAGGTAATTATTTGACCCTCTTTTCTATATAATAAGAATTCAGAATGGCCAAGGCACCCATATATTTAAGATTAAATTTGATCAGGTCTCCGACTTTGTAATTCTTGGGATTTTCTCCCAGATCCAGGATCAGCATATCAGAACTGGCCCCAAGGATTTCAAATTCACCATCTTCCGCAAGAAGGTATTTGGGATCCACATCCAGCAGTCCTATATCCAGGATAGCCCTAAAACTGGATTTTCCATATAGGCTTTCATCTATATCCAACACATCCCCTTGCGGATTGGCGGCGAGTACACCTGTAGGCAGCAAGGGCTTTTCCTGCATTTCGATGATTTCAGTATAAAGCTCAAATACATCCCCGTACATTCCATCAATTACCTTTTCCTCAAAAAGATCAACCCCAAAATAGAGTGTCTCTCCCACTCTGAAGTGGTTTACCCCTTGGGGAAGCTGATGCCTTAGCATCAAAGGAATGGTAACAGAGGTGCCAGCGGAAACCCATGGAATGTCTTTATTGAATTTGAGTTCAATAATCTGCTTATAAAGACAAAGCTGAATAAGCTTATCCGTGGAAGGCATCACGCCATTCAGGCAGTTCAGATTGGTACCGAGGCCAATCACTTCAATATTGGGCAATTCGAAGATTTGGGCGTAAAAATCAATCAGGTAATCCCCCATCACCCCCTCACGGAGGTCACCGGTTTCTACCATGATAATGATTTTATGTTTTTTGTTTTGGCGTACAGCCTCCTCGCTGATCCATTTTATGGTAGAGAGTTCACTATTCAGGCTGACATCGGCATACTTGACCATATCGGCCATGTTCCGCTTGGAAGCGGGTTTGATGTAGACCGTCTGCACATCGGGGTTGAGTTCCTTGACTTTGGCCAGATTGCTGATCCTGGAGTCATGGATCTCATCCACTCCTAGGTTGATGAGTTCCTTGAGATAAAGTTCATTGCCGCAAAGCAGCTTGGATACTACTCCCCAAGCAACCCCGCTATCATTGAATTTCTCTTTCAGGAAATCGAAATTGGTTTTTAATTTATCTCTGTAAAGGTTTAAGAATGCCATTACTTTTTAAGTCTCATTTCTAAATACTTGTTGGTAAAGCCCAGGCTCTCATATAACTTTTTAGCGGGATTATCTGGTTCCACATGCAGGGCTATGTCTCCGTTGGCAGATTCAATGGCCTGAGCCATGAGCTTTTTTCCCACTCCCTTACCTCTTTGGGAGCCGTCTACAGCAATATACACCAATATATATTCCGGGATGTAGCCTGACATGCCTGTTTCGTTGAGCACAACGGCCCCCACTATTTTTTGGTCCTCCTTGGCAGTTACCACAAATCCTCCTCCCCGGTTCAGTTCCGCGTTTAGGGCATAATCCAGACACTTCATGATGTCTTCTTTTGGATCACCATATTGGTCCAAATGGGTGAAGAGAAAGCTTGCAATCTCATCTTTCAGTTCGAAATTTGCTTGGTCTGATGGTGTAATGGTATTAAGTTGTAGCATATAGGTTATTGTTTGATAATATAATTTCGTTTTTCTTTAGTTTTCAACTTATTTACTAGCAAAAATAGCGCTAGAGACATAGTGACCCCAAATAAATTGGGATCAAGGCCAAATGGCAGCGGCCAACCGCCCAATGAAAGCACAAGAGTGGTCAATCCACCCCCTACCATGGCCGACATTGCCGCCTGTGGGTTGGTATTGCCCCAAAATATGGCCGCCAATAGTGGAACCAAAAGGCCTGAGACCATAAAAGCATAAGAATAGATCATCAATTCCAGAACATTGGTCATCTGCAGGGCGATCATCAAGGCCACCGCTCCTATTATTAATGTAAATAACTGGCTGAGACGCATGTTTTTCTTATCCGATTGGCGGTCAAAGAATTTCTTGAACAAATCCGTGGTAAGGTTACCCGAAGCTGCCATCAGGCAGGAATCAGCCGTGGATAGCACTGCCGAGAAGTAGGCTGACATCATCAAGCCCATGATACCCGCCGGCAGTACCGTGCTCAACAGAATCGGGAGACCCATTTCGGGATCCATCTCTCCGCCCACAGCCTCTATCAAACCTTGCTCAAAGGCAACCCGTGACAGCAACCCCAAAGCCACCCCCATAAAGGCCATAATGGGCCACTCAAAGAACCCAGCAATGAACCAGGCCTTTTTGGCGGAAGCGACATCCCTGCTGGCGAAAATCCGTTGATACAGCGTCATTCCCACAAACCAGATCGGCATGATGGTCACTCCCCAGTTTACAAAATCCTGCCAGCGCAGGTTGGTAAGGCTGAAAAACTCATCAGGAAGTGTTTCCCTGATGGACTCCCATCCTCCCACATGGTAATAACTGATGGGCAAGCCGATGAAAATGAAGCCCAAAAGCAAAATTATCCACTGGATGGTATCGGTATAGATCACCGCTTTCAACCCACCCAAAACCGTGTAAACCACGGCAATAATCCCCATGATCACCAAGGCTGTATGGAGGCTCAGTCCATCAAAGGTTCCCGAGGCAAGTTTTGCACCGGCAAGAAGCTGGCTGGAAGTAAAACCGAGATAGCCGATGAAGCATATCAAGGCCGCCACGATAGCCACCTGGTTGTTGTAAAGATGTTTGAAAATCTGGGGAAAGGTATAGAAGCTGGCAAAAGCAGGATTGGATTTGACTTTGGGGATTAGGTAAACAGCTGCCAGCCAGGCCCCAAGGAGGCCTGTAAACAACATCCAGCTTCCCGAAATACCCATCAGAAATCCTAATCCTCCCAAGCCGACGGAGAATCCGCCGCCCACATCGGTGGCCACCACCGAAAGGCCGATATGCCAAGGACCGATAGAGCGGCCGCCTACGTAGTAGTCATCCTGCCCTGTATTGCTCCGCATAAAATAATACCCGACCCCGAGCATTACGATCATATAAACAAAAAATATAATTAGGTCTATCAAAGCCATTATTTAGGTCCATCTTGGACTGTTTGGTTAAACAAACCATGCAATTTATTGGAATAAAGGGGAATTCCTAATTACCGTGGAAAAAGGGGGTGATATGGTGCTATTTTAAGGATGAATGGAAAAAAAATTAGGAACTAAGAATTGAAATGAAAAATTGATTTCCATCCCTAATTCCTAATTCCTAATTATTAATTTTTAATTAATACTATCAGGTATTTTCGCTGCTCACTACGGCAGAGAAGTATTCGCGGTTCATTCTTGCGATGTTGGTCAATGATATGCCTTTAGGGCATTCGGCAGAACATGCCCCGGTGTTGGTACAAGCACCAAAGCCTTCAGCATCCATCTGGGCAACCATTTTCTCCGCTCTTTCTTTTCTCTCTACCTGTCCCTGTGGCAATAAGGCCAATTGGGAGATCTTGGCAGACACAAAAAGCATGGCAGAGGCATTTTTACAAGCCGCCACACAAGCTCCACAACCAATACAGGTCGCCGCATCAAATGCCTCATCGGCAATCAACTTAGGAATTGGAATCTCGTTGGCATCAGGCACCCCTCCGGTGTTTACACTTACATAACCACCTGCCTGCTGGATTCTGTCAAATGCAGAACGGTCGGTGATCAAGTCTTTCATCACGGGGAAGCCGGCTGCTCTCCAAGGCTCGATGGTGATGGTATCTCCATCTGCAAATGATCTCATGTGCAACTGACAAGTGGTCGTCTGCTGAGGTCCGTGAGGGTGGCCGTTGATGTAAAGTGAACACATCCCGCAGATACCTTCCCTACAGTCATGGTCAAAATGCACTGGGTCCTCCCCTTTTTCGGAAAGCTGCTCATTCAAAACGTCCAGCATCTCCAAGAACGACATATCCGTAGAAATGCCGCTTACTTTATAGTCTACAAAACCACCTTTATCTTTGTGGTTTTTCTGTCTCCAGATTTTTAAGGTTAAATTCATCACAATTTCTCTTTTTTCGATGATTGATTACTTGTAACTTCTTTGCGTCAACTTCACTTCTTCAAACTTCAACTCTTCTTTGTGAAGTTCTTCTTCCACACCCTCTCCGACGAATTTCCAGGCTCCTACATAAGCAAAGTTTTCGTCATCACGAAGTGCTTCACCGTCTTCGGTCTGGTATTCTTCACGGAAGTGACCGCCACAAGATTCATTTCTATGGAGTGCATCGTCCACCATCAATTCACCCAACTCAATGAAATCAGCCACTCTGTGGGCTTTTTCCAATGACTGGTTAAGTTCGTCGTTGGTACCTATTACTTTAACATCTTTCCAAAATTCAGCTTTCAATTCCTTGATCATGCCTTTAGCTTTCTGCAGACCTTCAGCCGTCCTGGCCATTCCGCAGTATTCCCACATGATCTTACCCAACCTCTTGTGGAAGTGGTCAATGGTTTTGGAACCATTGATGGTAAGAAGTTTCTGGATTTTGTCTTTGATTTCCTTTTCAGCCTTTTGGAACTCAGGATGATCAGTAGATACCTTGTCGTAAGGCATTCCCGCTAGGTAGTCTCCGATAGTATAAGGAATAACAAAATAACCATCCGCAAGACCCTGCATCAAGGCAGAAGCACCAAGTCTGTTGGCACCGTGATCTGAGAAGTTGGCCTCTCCCAAGGCATACAGACCAGGTACGTTGGTCATCAGGTTGTAATCCACCCAAAGGCCACCCATAGTGTAGTGAACCGCCGGATAGATCATCATTGGCTGCTTGTAAGGGTTGTCGCCGGTGATCTGTTGATACATATCAAACAGGTTACCGTATTTGCTTCTTACCAAGTCTTCCCCGTCACGCTGGATGGCATCACGGAAATCCAAGAATACCGCCTCCCCTGTTTCGTTTACGCCTCTTCCTTCGTCACACACATATTTGGCATTTCGGGAAGCCACATCTCTAGGGACAAGGTTACCGAAAGAAGGGTATCTTCTTTCCAAATAGTAATCTCTGTCCTCATCCTTAATATCGCTTGGCTTGATTTCTTTTTTGCGTAGCTTTTGCGCCAACTCAACGGTCTTTGGAACCCATACCCTACCGTCATTTCTCAATGACTCTGACATCAAGGTCAACTTGGACTGGTGGTCACCCGAAACCGGGATACAAGTAGGGTGAATCTGGGTGTAGCAAGGGTTAGCGAACAAAGCGCCTTTTTTGTGTGCTCTCCAAGCAGCAGTCACGTTAGAGCCCATTGCATTGGTAGAAAGGAAGAATACGTTACCGTAACCACCTGTACAAAGCAATACGGCGTGTGCACTATGTTTTTCAATGGCACCCGTGATCAGGTTTCTGGTGATGATACCTCTGGTTTTTCCTTCGACGTTGACAATGTCCATCATCTCGGTACGAGGATAAAGTTTCACCTTACCATTGGCTACCTGGCGGCTAAGGGCAGAATAGGCCCCCAATAGCAACTGCTGTCCAGTTTGGCCTCTGGCGTAAAATGTCCTGGACACCTGAGCCCCACCAAAAGAACGGTTGGCCAAAAGCCCTCCATATTCTCTGGCAAAAGGAACACCCTGGGCCACACATTGGTCAATGATATTTACAGATACTTCGGCAAGTCTGTACACGTTGCCTTCTCTGGCTCTATAATCGCCACCTTTTACGGTGTCATAAAACAATCTATAAATGGAGTCCCCATCATTTTGGTAATTTTTGGCAGCATTGATACCACCTTGAGCCGCGATGGAGTGCGCTCTACGAGGGCTGTCCTGAAAACAAAAAGCTTTTACGTTGTAGCCAAGTTCAGCTAGGGATGCTGCCGCAGAAGCACCTGCCAAGCCCGTACCTACCACGATGACATCATACTTCCTCTTATTGGCCGGATTGACCAGCTTCATGTTAAATTTATGCTTGGTCCACTTTTCAGCTATAGGACCTGCAGGTATTTTAGAATCGAGTATCATATCTACTTATGGTTAATTCAAGGTGAAGTATATATAAAGTGGCATGCTGGCGAAAAGTGCAGGTACCACGATTGCAAACGCTCTGCCGACAAACTGGATGGCTGGCGTATATTTCTTATGGTTTAGGCCAAGGGTTTGGAAGGCACTCTCAAAACCATGATACAGGTGAAAGCCCAACAGGATCATGGAGATCACATAAAGCGCTACCAACCATTCTTGCTGGAAAGCAAAAACCACAATTTCAAAAAGATCTTTATATACTACCCCGTCATAAGTTACTTTTGGCATATCACCCCAGTGCATCTGATACCAGAAACCTTGAAGGTGAACTACCAAGAAAATTAGGATGAAAGTACCTAAGATGCCCATGTTTCTGGAGTTCCAGCTGCTTTCCTTGGGAGGATTGACTTGATTGTATCCGATTGGTCTGGCCTTCTTGTTCATGGAGGTCAACACAATGGAATAAACAACGTGAAGAATTACTGATAAATAAGTGGTGATGGACAGGATCTGCACAAACTGGTTAGTAGTCATAAAATCGGCATATTCATTGAATGCCTGACCACCATCATCTTTGAACAAAAGCAAGTTACCAGTCACGTGCCCGATCAGAAATATAACCAGGAATAACCCTGTGAGGGCCATGATCAATTTGCGGCCCAGCGAACTGTTGAAGGTCTTCGTTACCCAACTCATAAACTCGTGTTTTAGTATAGATTGTTTTTAAATTTTAAACTTGACCGCCAAATTTACATTTGGAAAACTTATCAAACAATCTATCCCTACCCTTTAATCTTATTTTAAAACGTTCTAAATAACCCTTTTCTGGCGATGTTTTCCCTGCAATTGGTGATCAATTCTACAACCAAGCGGTTAATTTTTTGGTTTTCGTTTCATTAATAATTGTACTTGCTTAACTTTAATCCGTATACTAACAGTAGTTAAGTCACCTTTTATGAAATTCAGATCTTTATTTTTCCTTACGCTGTGTTTTCTATTTGCTATTCAGTACCAGGCATCCGCTACCCATATAAGGGCCGGGGAAATCATTGCAGAGAGGATTTCTACCCAATCACTGACCTATAGAATCACCGTAGTAGGCTACACCGACACCGGTTCCCAGGTCCGTTTTGGTCCGGGAAATATTAATTTTGGAGATGGCACCACGGTCCAGCTTAACACTGAAAGCGACATCTCTTTTTCCGAGCCTTTAGGAAACCAGATTGAAAAGAACACCTTTGTGGTCACTCATACCTACCAGGGTCCCGGCAATTACACCATCCGTTTTATGGAGTTTAACCGTAATGACGGGACACTCAATATGGACAATTCGGTGGACACGCCTTTTTATGTAGAGACCTTCATCCGAATAGACCCGTTTTTTGGAGTCAACAATTCTCCCATCTTAACCATTCCCCCAGTAGACAATGGCGCCGTAAACGTGCGGTACATTCACAACCCAGGAGCTTATGATCCTGACGGGGACAGTTTGGCCTATAATTTTGACGAAAGGGTAATTGTACCCAACCAGGAATTTCAAAGACCGGTAAACAACTACAGAAGCCCTGGTTCAAGTGAATTCAGTTTCCAGCGGGAGGATGGATCTGCCAATCCGTTTATTTCGATGGACCCCCTCACGGGTGATCTGATTTGGGATGCCCCTGGGATAGCGGGGCAATATAATATAGCTTTCAGAATAGAGGAATGGCGTAGAATCAATGGGGAGTATGAAATGATCGGCTATGTGGTGCGTGATATGCAGATTATTATTGAACACACGGACAACCGAAGGCCTGAACTCATCCTTCCCCCCGACCTCTGCGTGGAAGCGGGTACTAGGATAGAGGAAATCATACAGGGAAGTGATCCCGATGGTGATGACATTAGAATTGAGGTTTTTGGCGACCCTATTGAAATATCCAGTTCACCTGCTACTTATAGTCCGGTTGCCGTATTCCAGTCTTCCCCAGGTGTGATCAATTTCGACTGGCAGACCGTGTGTAATCACGTAAGGGAAAGAACCTATCAAGTACGAATACGAATAACAGACCGGCCGGAGTCGGGGCCGGCGCTAGTGGATATTCGAACATGGAACATTACCGTCATCGGGCCACCTCCAGTCATAGAGGAGGTCGAACAGCAACCTGGCAGGAGTGCCCAGATAAGTTGGGACCCTTACTCATGTAGCGGCTCCGCCGAGGAAATGCAAGTCTGGCGGAGGTTAAATAGCGACCCATACGAACCTGATGAATGTGAAACCGGCATTAGAGACGGTTGGGAACTGATCGGCACCACCGATATGGAGACCTTCAGTTTTCTAGATGATAATGAGCGCCAAGGCCTTAGCCCAGGCAACACGTATTGCTACAGACTGGTTTCTACTTTTCCGCAGCCAAGAAGTGGAGAAAGTATAGTATCTGAGGAATTTTGTATCACCCTGGACGTGGATGTGCCTGTGATCACCAATGTGGACATAGACCAAACGGACACAGAGAACGGTGAAATAATTGTGCGTTGGACACCTCCATACGATATTGATACCGAAGAATTCCCTGGCCCATATACTTATGAGTTGATCCGAGCGCAAAGCTTTACGGGTAATGACAACGAAGCAAGTGTAATTACCACTTCGGATACCTTGTTTACCGACACCGGCTTAAATACCGTCGGTCAGATTTACAATTACAGGGTTATCCTGCTAAATGGTGGAGAGAGAATAGACACCTCAAGCAGGGCCTCATCCGTTAGGCTTGAGCCAACTATTTTGAATGAAGCCATTGAGCTGAATTGGGAATTCCAGGTACCTTGGAACAACTCCATGAGCCAATATCCGCATAGGGTTTACCGTAACCGAACCGACCCGGACTCTTCTGATGAGGAGACCTTTACCCTGATCGGGGAAGTAAATGTAACTTCCGAAGGTTTTACCTTCTTTGATGACGGAAGCCACAATGGAGTACCTTTGAACAAGAATATTGAATACTGCTATTATGTAGAAACACTGGGAGCGTATAACATCGAAATCCTGGAATACCCATTGGTCAACCGCTCGCAAGTGGTGTGCGTGAGACCAGATGATGACAGGCTCCCCTGCCCTCCCGTATTGACTTATGAGGGACCTGAGTGTACTTCATTCTTGGCGGACAAGCCTTGTAATTTCAGCAATTTCTACCATGACCTAAGCTGGGAACCGGATGTAAGTGGGGACTGTGACGATGAATTGAGTCAGTATAGACTGTTCTTTTCCGAGACAGGTCAGGAAAACACATTTGAGCAAATAGGCACATTCAGTTCCAGCACACTAAGAACCCGAATTGAGGGTCTGAGTAGCTTGAAAGGTTGCTATTACCTTGTGGCCGTGGACAGGTCTGGAAATGTCAGTGACCCGAGTGAGATCGTTTGTATTGACAATTGTCCAAATTATGAGCTGCCAAACGTGTTTACGCCTAATTCCGACGGGGTGAATGACACCTTCAGGGCCTTTGATAATCCTTTTGAAAAATGCCCCCGCTTTGTAGAGGCGGTGGAAATCAAAATCTACAACCGCTGGGGAGTCCAGGTTTTTGAATACAACTCAAGAACCAGCGCAGAGGGCAGTATCTACATCAACTGGGACGGGCACGACCAAAACGGCAAAGAACTGCCTGCAGGAACTTATTTTTATTCCGGCACCGTCCAGTTTGACACCCTTGATGAAGGTATCAGAGAACAGAAGCTGAAAGGAAATATCCAGATTATAAGGTAAAAGACCGGAAACTGAAGACGGGAGCCCGAAGAAGGAATAAATTCGGTCTTCCGTCTTCGGTCTTCTTTCATTTAATCCATCCTTATTATATTTGCACCCAATCGAGCATTTAAACCAAACCACCTATTTATGAAAGCATATATTTTCCCTGGACAAGGGGCACAGTTTGTAGGGATGGGAAAAGACCTTTATGAATCCAACCCGGAGGCAAAAAGGATTTTTGACCATGCCAATGAAATTCTTGGCTTCAATATCACCGACATCATGTTCAATGGCACTGAAGAGGACCTTAAGCAAACCAAGGTAACCCAGCCGGCCATATTTATACATTCCGTAATTTTGGCGGAGACCTCTCCAAACTTCAACCCAGACATGGTTGCAGGTCACTCATTGGGTGAGTTTTCAGCTTTGGTTGCCAATGGTGTGTTATCATTTGATGATGCTTTGAAGTTAGTTTACCAAAGGGCTTTGGCCATGCAGGAGGCTTGCGAGATCAATCCAAGCACAATGGCGGCAATCTTGGGGCTTGAAGATTCCAAAGTGGAAGAAATTTGTGCCAGCATTAAAGATGAAGTGGTAGTGGCAGCCAATTACAACTGCCCAGGCCAATTGGTAATTTCTGGAAGTAATAAAGGCATTGAAATAGCCTGCGAGAAAATGAAGGAAGCGGGCGCAAAAAGAGCCCTCCCACTTCCAGTGGGCGGTGCTTTCCACTCTCCGCTAATGGAGCCTGCCAGAGAGAAACTGCAGAAAGCCATTGAGGCCACTACTTTCAATCGGCCTAAATGCCCCATCTACCAAAACGTAAGTACCACTGCGGTAACCGATGTGGATAGAATCAAAGAAAACCTCATCGCCCAGCTAACGGCTCCCGTAAAGTGGACGCAGTCTGTCCAAAATATGGTGGCTGACGGGGCCACGGAGTTTATCGAAAGCGGACCAGGAAAAGTCCTTCAAGGTTTGGTGAAAAAAATCCACCGCGAAGCAGAAGTTTCCAGTATCTAAAGTTATAGAAGCCATCTTCGGGTGGCTTTTTTTAGGGCTGTTTTTTTCGTAAATTAAGGTTCTGTTCTAAGAGCATTTTGCCAAAATAAACCATGCCTAAATACCTAATTGAACGGGAAGTTCCAGGCGCAGGCAAGCTGTCTGCCGAGGAACTAAAGGCCATTTCACAGACCTCCTGTGGAGTGTTGGAAAAATTGGGTCCAGCTGTACAATGGATCCACAGCTATGTAGCTGGAGACAAAATTTACTGCGTGTACATTTCGCCCAATGAGGAGCTTCTTCGTGAGCATGCCAAGCTGGGAGGTTTTCCGGCCAATGTCATCACCGAGGTGAAATCAATCATTGATCCAGTCACTGCAGAATGATCAAAAAAAGACCGATGGGGATCGGTCTTTTTTATTGGTCCAATTGGCTCACCTCACTTCTATCCAAACATTCCTCCAGCAACTTACGGGTACTTTTCCCAAAAACAGGATGGACAAAGTCCGGCAAAATCTCTACTAAAGGAATAAGCACAAATCGTCGATCCTGCATCAAAGGATGAGGAATGGTAAGGTTTTCTGATTGGATCACCAGATCTTCATAATAGATCAAATCAATATCCATGGTACGATCTCCCCACTTTTGCTCCCTCACCCTGTCAAGCTTTTGCTCAATTCCCAAAATCACTTCCAATACTTCCTGTGCGGGCATATCAGTATCCACCACCATGGCCTGATTTAGATAGGCTTGCTGGGAGTCTGTTCCCCAAGGGGCTGTCTTATACACGGCGGAAAGCTTTTTGATGGAGAAAACTTTTTGTATTTCGGAGTTGGCTCGGGACAAATATTTCAACCTATCCCCTATATTTCCCCCGAGCAATAAAACTACTTGACTCATACTGGTGTTTATAGTGTGATTTATAGCAGGAATTCACAAAAAAAGAATTAATTTCGACTATTCTATTAATAATCAGTTCTCTTATGCGATTTTTAAGTAATGTCTTGGCTACCATTGTAGGATTGCTCCTATTCACGGTTATCGCCTTCTTTATCTTCATAGGCTTCATCGGCATTGTGGCTTCCTCCGAAGATAAAGTAAACATCAAAGACAACACCCTTCTCCACATCAACCTTGAAAACAAGCTTCTAGTGGAAAGGGCGCTGGAAGACCCATTGGCGATTCCTTCCATCGGGCCTTTCTCTTCAGTACCCTCAGTAGGATTAAACGAACTTAAGACGGCTATCAGAACGGCCAAAGATAACGATAATATCAAAGGCATCTACCTTCAGACTGGCGTAATGCTCGGAGGAGGACCAGCCTTACTGTTGGAATTACGCGATGAATTGGAGGCCTTTAAGGAATCTGGAAAGTTTATCGTTTCGTATGGCGAATTATTTACCGAAGGAGGTTACTTTCTTTCCTCGGTAGCTGATGAGGTTTACCTCAATCCCATGGGAGCCTTGGAATTTAACGGACTTTCCTCCACCTCTATATTTTTCACCAACCTTTTCAAAAAGCTTGAGGTGGAGCCTGTAATTTTCAGAGTAGGTGAATTCAAAAGTGCAGTAGAGCCTTTCATGCTGGAGAAAATGAGTGAGGAGAATAGGCTTCAGACGGCTGTATTTTTAAACGACCTCAATGATTTTGCCCTTCAGAAAATATCAGCAAACAGAAACATTGAATTAGCCAGGCTGAAAGAAATCAATGATCAGATGCTTGTCCGCAAAAACCAAGACGCCTTGGATCTTAAGCTTGTGGATGGGCTTTGGTACAGCGATCAAGTCGGTGACTTGTTAAGGGAAAAGCTTGGAATGAAGGAAGACGAAGACATCCGCACGGTGAATGTCACCAACATAAATAAAACGGCGGAAACTAAAAACAGGTCTTCCAAAAACCGAATTGCCGTGATCGTGGCTGAAGGTGAAATTGTATCTGGTGATAGTGAAGGGGCTATTGGCAGCCGCAAATTTGCAAATGAACTGAGAAAAGCCAGAAAAGACAAGGACATCAAAGCCATTGTTTTGAGAGTCAATAGTCCTGGAGGCTCTGTATTGGCTTCTGAGGTGATCTGGAGGGAGATGGCCGAGGCCAAAAAAGAAAAGCCTGTAATTGCTTCCATGTCGGAGCTTGCCGCATCTGGAGGATATTATATTTCCGCTCCTGCCGACACCATCGTAGCCCAGCCCAACACCATCACGGGTTCGATCGGGATTTTTGGTTTGTGGTTTAACATGCAAGGCTTATTAAACAACAAATTGGGCATCACCACCGATGAGGTGGGCACTGGTGAATACTCTGACTTCATGAACCCAACACGCCCAATCAGCCCAGCTGAAAAGCAAATTGTGCAAAACCAAGTAGAAGACGGCTATGACACCTTTCTCCAAAGAGTGGCTGACGGCAGAAATATGACTAAAGAACAGGTAATGGAAGTTGCCTCAGGTCGGGTTTGGAGTGGACTGCAGGCTAAGGAAAACGGCTTGGTGGACATCCTCGGAGGATTGGATGATGCGGTGAGAATCGCTGCTGAAAAAGCTGGGGTAGCGGATGATTATAGAGTGCTATATTACCCAGAGCAAAAAACATTTATCGAAAGGTTTTTGAGTGAGTTTTCCAGGGACGTTCAGAGCAGATACATGAAGTTCAAACTGGGAAGCGATCAATATTTTCTTTATCAACAGCTAGAGCGAATCAAGAAGTACGATGGACTGATGGTAAGATTGCCTTTTGATATTGAGATTAGGTAGGAGACGGGAGACCCTGTAAGAAAATGGCCACAAAGGCCAGTAGAGTAGAGCGGTCAGGGTCTAATTTAAACCCTG
>NZ_JAHBGI010000030.1 GCF_018500185.1 Litoribacter ruber
TCGGGAGGTTTAGGAGGTTAGGGAATAAAAAGGTGATGGGCCGAATGGATTAACGGATTAACGTAAGATACTCCAGCCCTAATCCATTAATCAGTCCAGAAGGGAATCCAGCGCAGCTATTCCCTTCTGGACCTTAAACCTATCAACCAAGCCGTGAATGTCAAGTGTTCGGGATAACCTTATAAACTATGGAGTTTATAAACCCACTCTCCTGCTCTTCGGAATTTGCAATTCCGAAGCCAGACCACCATTTTCAGTGGTCCCGATAAGCGCAGCGGTCGGGATAAAAAGGATTTGCAATTCTTCTAGAAGGTGTTCTTAATCCACCATATAAAGCCATCGGCTTAACCTAATTTGCTTATTCATTAATCATCCGCATTATACCCCAAAGTAAAGGCAAAGGCATCCTTACCTGTCCTCAGGCCGTTGACTCCATCTGCACCAGGATCACCATCACCCGGTATATTCACATCCAAACTTCACCTCAGAGGAATCCATCCAATATATGTGGGACAAATCCTGCCGAGGCAGGTGTGTATTTGACTTCTTTATTAATTTTTATCTCTGTGTGAATCTGTGACATCTGTGGTGAGTTATAGTCAAATCCCCATTCTGGTACATCACAAAGTTCACATTCCCACTCACCAAATCATATACATATTCCGTACGCTTAGGGGCCAGTCACGGGATCTTTTGAAGTAAACCCTTTCCTCCCCTGCAACCTGGCCTCCCGATCCGCAAATGCTTCTCGGGACAGGCTCCTCGCTAACCCCGAAAGCTTTCGGGGCCACCGGAGCAATTTTTAACGCTCGGTCCTCATGTTCATCATAGCTATATAACGTAATCACCGTATCCTGCCGGTCCTTCTCGATCATGGCGGTCCAGCTCAAACCTAATGACGTTTTTCATGAAGGAAGACACTTTCATTAGTCAAATAAATGTTATCTGCTTAATTACAATAAAAACCGTAAGGACTTAATGAACCAAATCTGTTACTATTGGATTTTGGAAGTTGGTCTACATATTTCATAAAATCAATATATTGCTCTTCAGAAGGTTCTGTTTCATGGATATTAATTGATGGAATATAAGCAACAAAATAACCCCAGCATTCAACATTAAACACGTAACCTTTAACAACCTCCTTAAATTTTTCATCCGAAGAAACATATATTCTTGTTTTTACTCCTACATAATTGATTGGAACAGGGACTGAAATCGGATCTTTATACAAAGTATCTCCATTATAAACGATTGTATCCCTTTTAACGAACTTTAATTCATTTAATTTGGAATAATAATGTACCAACTTTCTACCATCTTCTCTACTCCTCCCAATCAAAGTCTGATCAATTTTATTTATTTTAGTATGGTAACCATACATTACTTCATATTCTGAATTTGCCTTTACATATAATCGTTTGGTTTTAAGCTGCCAATATCCTACATACCCATACCATATGACTGGAACAATTATTGAAATTACTATTATTGAAATTAAAAATCTTTTAAAATTAAATGTCATATCTATGAAAGTTATTATTTATACTCCTTTTCTTTTTCAAAATACGATCTAGACTTCCAAATTCCATCTGGTTTATATTCCAAACTGCCAGAATCATTAACTGACTCAACAGCATTACTATAAACCTTAATCCCACTTCCTTTTCCATCAATAATAATTTGGCTTTCGGCCCTTATACTGCCTTCTTGGCTGTTTCTGTAAAATGATGGTTCACTTAATATCCAATCTTCACCTAGTCTTATTTTACTAGCTTCTGAATTTGAAATAGAAATAGATTCAAAAACCACAGATTGGTCTCCACTTTTAAAACTTCCTCCTATACCATACCCCACTCTAATTCCAAACAAATTTTTCCCAAACTGCACACTTCCTCCTAGCCCCCATTTAGCACTTACTGTACTCATTGACATGCCTATAGCCTCCATTGCTTTTGAGAATGTCGGTTTCTTGTATGCAAAGTTGAAACCTCCATCAATACCTATTTCTGCTCCTCCAATAATTTTAGGATTTGTACTACTTTCACTTAAATTTTGGTTACCAGGCCATACGGCAGTATAGGTTTTAAATTGGGTTTTACCAATCATATCCCAGGCAGTACCGTTTGAAATACCCAAATTAAATCCATAAAAATTTCCCACGGCCACATTTATACCTTCTGAATATATACTTGTTGAATTCCAATATTCCAACCCATCCAAATCAATCCCATCAATCGGCCTATTTGATGCGAACTGGTACGGTGTCAACATCGGGTAAGATTTAGTCAAAGGATCCACACTCAAAAACTTCGCAATCTTCGGATCATAAATCCTAAACCCATAATCCTGCGTACCCGTCTCTGAATCATTTTCTTTCCCATTGAACCCGTATCTATAAGATAAGGAGTCTTGGTAAGCTCTCCCCTCCATGGCTAACCCGAATGGGTAATAATCAGTCAGATTGATAATTTCAGCCCACGTGCTATCTGAAGATTGGTGGATGTTGTCTGAAACCACTGCTAATACATTGCCTAAATGATTGCTTAGCTCATACCGCTTTCCTCCCAGGTTCCTATATCCTTGCTGTGAACTGGCCACCTGAATACCCAATCTTGAACTGCCGTATATCGACTGCTCCGTCAAAGAATCCACCTCATAAATTGCCATCGGATTGCCTGACGCATCCCTCACATACCGCTGCACCGATTCCCCTACCTTCTTCTCAATACGTTGCCCAGCGGCATCATACCTGAATTCCAATTTAGTCCCATCAGATTTATTAACTGCTCTTATCTTTCCATAAGGCGTCCATTCTATATTGGTAATCCCCTCCTTCTCATCAGAAGTCAAATTACCGATGGCGTCATATCTGTAATTGAAATCTACAGTAACAATGATATCAACTGAGGAATAAATATTTATCTTTTAAACTATTTCAATTCATATCGAATAAACTCTAAAGAGTTTAAGTCATCCACAGTAGTAAATATATTATACCTATCAGGCACATAAAGATTGTTTTCAAATACAATGTATGGCCTAGGAACTCCTTGATCAATTTTATAATAAACATTTGTCTTGATATTAATTAATTTTTTATGAGATTCCCATGGTCCTATCCATGTCTTAACTGTTTCTAATCTATAATTATTTTTCTTACCTTTTGGCAGTTCAATTAACATGTATAGTATACCATCGTGATAGTCGTCTGGATTTCTAAGATAATGAATAACTTCGTTTGGCAAGTTTTTAAACTTTACTCTTTCATGTTCAAGTGTATTTATATTACTATCGAAACAACTACTTAAACTAATCACAATAACAAAAAAAATCCAATACTTCATTTGTCCTCAGTTTTATTTATCCAATCATTAGTCCTATTGTGGGAGTTATGAAAATCTCCTGTTACACCTTGAGCATTATCAACACTTATGTTTTGCTGAGCATTGTTATATACTCTGCCCGCAGGACCTAGCTCTCCTGAACCTTTTTGCTGACCTATTCTATTCCCTATTCTTGTACCTCTTTGATAAAAACCAAAAAGTTTATTCCAAGTACTATTTCCTCCATTAATCTGTACAGGGTCTTTCTTGTCATAAACGTTTGCATGAGTAACTCGTTCTGAGGCTTTTTCAGATAATTGATAATCATCACGAACGGGAGTGTTAATAGTTAGTAAGTTAAATTCAATATTATCAAACTCCTTCATTTCAGTCATCATATTTAAAGCTTCGATTGAAACATTTCCTCCATGACTGTGGCCGACTAAAGTAATTGAACCATTAAAGTCATCAGATTTCATCTGAGTTCTTACGTGGTCAATTAATCCAATTGCTGCATTCGTTCTTGCACCGCTAAAGTTATCTCCTGACCAATCAAATGCTTTCCCAAATTTATCGTCATTAAACAAATTATTAGAGGCCTTTCTTATTCCTCTTGGATTTTCCCATGTAGCTGAACTTGTCCAAGTCCCATGAACAAGTATGATATCCCTACCGTCCGGATCTATATAGATTAATGGATTATTTGCGAAACCTGAATATCCAGAAAGACTAGGGTAACTACTAGCGTGGGGATCCACACTCAACCATCTCCCCACCTTCGGATCATAAATCCTCGCCCCAAAATCATATGACCTACCCTCTCCCTTCCACTCATTATCACGCTCCATTCCGTTAAATCCATACCTATAAACAGTAGTATCCTGATAACCTCTTCCTTCCATAGCTAACCCGAATGGGTAATAGTCAGTTATATTAATAACCTTTGCCCAAGTACTATCCTGATTAAGGTGAATATTATCAGTAACAACCGCCAGAACATTACCAAGGTGATTTGATAGCTCATACCGCTTTTCTCCCAGGCTCCTGTATCCCTGCTGTGAACTGGCCACTTGGATTCCTAATCTGGAGCTTCCATAAATGGATTGTTCGGTCAAGGAATCCATTTCATATATCGCCATAGGATTGCCCGAGGCATCCCTGACATACCTCTGCATAGATTCCCCTACCTTTTTCTCTATCCGCTGACCTGCGGCATCATATCTAAACTCAAGCTTAGTTCCATCAGACTTGTTCACTGATCTAACTTTACCATATGGTGTCCACTCTATACCTGTAATCCCTTCCGATGAATCAGAAATTAGATTACCAACTTCATCATAAGTATAATTATTACCCGAACCGCCATCTACATTCCTCAGCTTGTTGGTATTCTCATAATAACTGTACTCGAAGGCATCCTGTACACTACCTTGTTCATTCCTTCTATTTAATGTAAGCAAATTACCGTTTCCGTCATAGCTATAGTCTACATCATATGCTTTAGGAGTACTAGTCCTAGTTGCATATCCGTTACTTGAATACTCCTTAAGGCTTCTGGCCTCCACAATCCTATGCAATTGGTCATAATGATACACCATCGCCTGCATGGGATCCTGCTCTAAACCGGGTAAATCTGTATTCATCCATGCAATGTTTCCATTATACAGCCCACTAGTACCTCTCTGCTCATCATACCGATTCCACAGCCCATCCCTTCCGTCACTTGTCACCACATTTGGATTAATCGGCTTAAAGTCATCGGCATGGTAACCCAGCGTGAAAGCAAAAGCATCCTTACCTGTTCTCAGCCCGTTAACTCCATCTGCTCCAAGATCACCCTCCCCTGGCATATTCACACCCTTCAGCCAGCCTTGCAAAGTATAATAGTAATCAAGTCCCTGCACGTTATACTCTCCAAGTTCAACCCTAGCAAGCGGTCCGTGTGGATAATAGTGATATGTAGCTTCCCTGTTCCACAGATAACCGTCCGTACTCGTATGCACATACTCTATCCGGTTGTCTGCATCGTAACTATACCGATGGATGAATTGATCATCGTACCCAAATTGATACATCACAAAATTCACATTCCCGCTCACCAGATCATATACGTATTCCGTACGCTTTGGGGCGAGGCCAGGGATCTGCTGGAGCAATCCTTTGACGTTACCATGCTCATCATAGCTGTACAGCGTGAAAACAGTATCAGGTTGATCTTTCTCGATCATCGCCGTCCAACTGACACGGCTTCTAAGATTCTCCTGCAGGAAAGTACTGTCGCTATGCGTATGGGGCTTGTCATATACCGTTTTGGTGATATCATAGGCAGTGTATTCACCTAGATCTGGAAAATTTAATGTATTAATTTTCGCCTTTAGGCTGTCGATAGGCTCCGTGCTCAGCAGCTCACCCACCTCGGTCACCCTGCCCTTGGCATCGTAGCGGGTATAGCTGTAGGGTTCACCACAGATTACTCGGATTAACACAGATTTTATAAGTAAATAATTCATATTGGGTACGTTGCAGCTTATTACACAGATCCCCTTCTGTGCCATCATTTTTTTTTCTGTGGAACAGAACCTGCCTTATAGCAGGTGGATTCTTTGCACTTGTCAAAACAACTCAATTTCTATGTTAATCTGTGAATTCTGTGGTGAATTGAAAAGCTAGTTCGGATACGGGGGCGTGTAATGGGTTCACCACAGATAACACTGATTTGCACAGATTTTTTAATTTAAAAACTAAAGCTAAAACTTATCCTAATTTTAATAGGCCTAAAGTTAACCGGATACACGCAAATTCAAAATCCAACTCTGTGTTAATTTGTGTAATCTGTGGTAAACCTATTAAAACCTTGGAATCGCATCCGGGGTCTGTGCCGGAAAGGTCTGCGTACCGTTCGGCACGCCACTTACCGTATCGTACTGTTAAAGATTTATTCGCAAAGTTTTTACTTATTAAAGTGATTCTAAGTAATTTAATAAACAAAAATTCATTTTTTTTGACTTCCCGTTATACAAAATACCTAGATCGCTCATACAAATCACATCCTTTTTACCTGATTCATAAAATATTGTAATTCTTACTCTAACATCTGGATGATAATCTGAAGAATCCGATTCTAATGAATTAATCCAATTTTCAAATTTAGAAATTGTTTCTTTATCTTTTATTATATGTGACTCTATTTGGTCTTGGAAGGAATATTCAAAATTATCGCATTTAATGGTAAATACTGAAGTAATTCCAAAATCAACCTTTTTAACTTCTAAATAATCTATTTTATCAGAGTTATCACAAAAACTCAATATACCCAGTAATAACACAAAAATATTCTTCATAGCTTTTTCAATTAATCATCTTCTAGTTCTGTTGAAAGACCTCCTTTAGTTCTTATAGGAGAACCCTCATGGTCTTTTCTAGTAACTTCACCCTCTTTAATTTCTCCTAATTTCTTTGCAGTCTTTTGCTCAGATCCAGTAATAACTCTTTTTTCCTCTAAATTTTTATAGTCTAAATCCTTTTCTCCCCTATACTTAAAGTATTGGTCTGGTTTAGTGTCAAACTGTAAGGCATGGTCAACCTCATGGTTGAAAACTGTTATTGGGGATAATAATTGCCCTTCATTAGTTATGACTCCCATTTTTGGGTCCCACTTGATTGTTCTAGTTTGATAATCAAATGTTCCTACATTTCTCCCTTCATCAATATAGTACTCTACATCTGAGGCATGTAGCTTAGCAAGCATACCCCCTAACCCATATTTGTTTAAAATTTTTACTGCTTCTGAAAACTGTTTTTTAAACTCATCTGACACTCCCTCAGCAAAAACAACTTTTCTACCATCAGGATCAATAAATCTTAAAGGGCTATTTGTGACAAATGCAAATGGAGAAATAGAGGGGTACTTATCTGCCAAGGGGTCAACACTCAACCATCTCCCCACCTTCGGATCATATATCCTTGCACCAAAATCATATGATCTTCCTTCACCCTTCCACTCATCATCCCTCTCCATTCCATTGAACCCATACCTATACACTGTCGTATCCTGATTCCCTCTCCCCTCCATCGCCAATCCAAACGGATAATAATCCGCTAGACTACTCACCTGCGCCCAAGTACTATCCTGATTAAGGTGAATATTATCAGTAACAACCGCCAGAACATTACCAAGGTGATTTGATAGATAATACCGCTTTTCTCCCAGGCTCCTTTATCCCTGCTGTGAACTGGCAACTTGGATTCCTATTCTGGAGCTTCAATAAATTGATTGTTCGGTCAAGGAATCCATTTCATATATCGCCATAGGATTGCCCGAGGCATCCCTCACATACCTCTGAACCGATTCCCCTACCTTCTTTTCAATCCGCTGACCCGCTGCATCATACCTAAATTCCAGCTTGGTCCCGTCTGATTTATTGACTGCCCTTATTTTCCCGTAAGGTGTCCACTCTATACTATTAATACCTTCCGAGACATCAGCTACTAAATTTCCTACCTCATCATATTGATAGTTGTTCCCAGTAGTAGGATTTAAATTTCGGAGTTTATTAGTATTTTCATAATAACTATACTCAAAATCATCCTGCACAGTAGCTTGTTCATTCCTTCTATTTAAAGTTATTCCCACCCTACAACCTGGCCCCGAGCTAGATTGCTCCACCGGAGCAATCCTTAACGCTCGGTCCTCATTTCCGTCATAACTATAATCAACATCATAAGCTTTGGGAGTTGAAGTCCTCGTTGCATAACCATTCGGTCCATGCTCCCTTAGGCTTCTTGCTTCGACAATCCTATGCAACTGGTCATAATAGTACACCATAGCCTGCATTGGGTTACTTTCTAACCCAGNGGTCCATGCTCCCTTAGGCTTCTTGCTTCGACAATCCTATGCAACTGGTCATAATAGTACACCATAGCCTGCATTGGGTTACTTTCTAACCCAGGTAAATCTGTATTCATCCAAGCGATATTACCATTATACAGACCTGATGTATTTCTTTGGTCATCATATCTATTCCACAATTGATCCCGCTGATCAGAAGTAACCACATTCGGATTGATAGGCTTGAAATCATCCGCATGATATCCCAACGTAAAGGCAAAGGCATCTTTACCCGTCCTCAATCCGTTGACCCCATCCTCACCAACATCACTATATAGATCAAACCAAAGTGATGAAAAAATTTATTCTTCTTACTAATGCTAAACTAAA
>NZ_JAHBGI010000031.1 GCF_018500185.1 Litoribacter ruber
TGCTCCGTAATCACTGGCCCATCATCGCCGTAATAGACAATTGATGATGTGGCTCCTGAAAAGAGGTTCAAATTCTTCCCATTTTCCTTCTTTGGACAAAGGCGGATCGATGGATATTTCAAGCATTTTCTTTTGCCTCCCGTCCTCTGCGGACAAAACCAGGGTAGTGGTGTCCCGGAAATCAAGGGCATCAATGATGAACCTGCCGTTTTCGGAAAACTCCGCCACGATAAACTCCTCTTCCAGGCCTTTTTTAAATACATTAAGAGTACCTCCTTCCAGGCCCTTTCTCGATTTAAATTTTGGCTTTACCTCACCCATTATATTGATTCCCTGTTCAATATGTAACTGGTTCCTATATTCCTCTCCAAAAACCTTTTGCCAGTCAAACCTTCTCCAGCCATTGGTCAGCATGATCAGGTCTACTGCAGCGGGATCCAGCTTCCCGTCCACAAAAAGGTCGCGGTCGGAAACCCTTCCTTTCAACTCAGCGGAAAACTTCAGATAGGTAATGATATTGGAAGCACTGTGATCAATGGGACCGGAAGCATCCGTGATGCTGACACTGTAATTCCCCCCTTCAAAAACCTCCGCATCCATCTTCAGCTTCAGAGAGTTTTTGCCTTTTGCCTTTACATCTACGGTTTCGCTTTCAATCCTGATTGCAGGAGAATCCTCAAAATCCACAAAAACAAGCCTCTCGGCCAAGGGCTGCCCACCGCTATTGAAAAAAGTCACTTGGTTGATTCCCGGAGCAAGCTGGCTTTTATTCACTCTGGCCCCAGCCACACCCTCTGAAAGGTTAAGTTTTTGCATATGGCCAATCCTTCCTCTTGCATGCACCACCAAAAGGCCCTCCTTGTAGGCATCAAAAAAAGCATATTCCTTTGCCTGAATCAACAGGTTGAGAATCTCGGGGTTTCTGGCATCCACGATAAGGTTCACCCCTTTGGCCTGGATAGCAGGGAACTCCACTGGGTATTCCTCTCCTTGTTCAGTCAGCAGGTAGGCTTTATAATCCGGGCTTTCCGGAGTGAAGGTCAAAAATCCAAGACCGTTTGCATTGGTCTCAAAATCCTCCTTAAATCCTTCGGGGCCTCTGAGCTCCCCTTTGACCTCCGCAGGTGTGCCGTCCGGATACACCGCACGGAAAGCCACCTTATTGGCAAAGCCTTCTATGATCTCTCCCCCCTCCGGCATAAACTGCAGGTCAATCACACTCTCGGGAAAAGGCAGCCGGAACTGCCTGGTGATTTGAAAGTTTTCGTTTTCCTCAAACA
Source organism: Litoribacter ruber (assembly GCF_018500185.1). Taxonomy (GTDB): domain Bacteria; phylum Bacteroidota; class Bacteroidia; order Cytophagales; family Cyclobacteriaceae; genus Litoribacter; species Litoribacter ruber. Next base: position 1,281 of record NZ_JAHBGI010000031.1, read on the forward strand.
TCAACTTCAGGAAAACGGAAGTGTGCAGATCAGTCTCACTGAGGAAGAGTTCAAGCCCTACGGTCCCTTCGGCGTCCAGCGTCAGGTCTCCCTCACCCAAAATAAGCTTAGTGGTAAACAGCTGGTATGTCAGTTTTTTATTCCTCAACGGGCGGAGATCCTTGTCGACCGCCCTGATGTTGCCCACATATTTTACATCCCCCTCCTCTTCGCCTGAACCAAACTCAAAGGTTACCTGTGGCTGAAAGTTCATGTTCAGAGGTTCCAGCACCTCTATCTCTTTGGAAAAAACCTGCTCCTCACCAAAGCCTCTCATCCAGGTAGAGTAAGCTTTGAGATGATAAAGCCCTTCTGGAAAAAAATACGGAAGTTTAAAGTCCCCGTAGCCGTGCCCCTCCTCGATTTTTATGGTCTTTTGCTCAATCAGCTTCCCGCTGTTGTCCAGCATGTCCACATAGACCGTCTTGCTCAAAGGAGAGGGAATATCGGGACTTCCCGCGGTGAGATAAACACTGAACCAGACATCTTCTCCGGCCGCGTAATGGCTTTTGTCCAGATGAAGAAACACCTTTTCTTCGGGAATTTCTTCTACATAGAGGGTTAAGAGAGAAATGATTCTTTCGGAAAGCTCCTCGAGACTGTCTTTGGGTTTGTGGGCGGCGAAAATCATAAAACAAATCGCTACAAGGAAAACACTTACTTTCTTTTTACGCATAAAAAACTCTAAAAATCAAACTGGGATGTACTAATAAATTAATACGTCTAATTAAACTAAATGTTTATTAATTTACAATACTTTCTTGGGTAAACAATTAAAAAAAGCTCCAGAATTTACCCTGGAGCTTTTAAATCAAAATATTAAACCTAAATAAATATGATTTTCAGAATTATGAGAATAGGATAAACTATTGACCCTTATCTTTCCGCGAAGGAGCCTTTGGGTAACTTTGTGTAAACTTTGTGGCCTTAGTGGCCCATTTGCTTCAGCGTAGTACTTTCACCCCGTATTTCAATCAATCACCTTCTCCGCATAGGACAGCCTTCCAAATTGATCGATTCCCTGCACGACCACCTTAAACTTATCTGAAATATCATTGTTGTAGAAAGCTATTTCTGCTTCATTTCCATTCCAGCTTACAAGCGGATTCCAGTATAGGGTAGTACGGAAATCTGGCTTGGAGGAATTTTCCTCATCGTATTTTGGCATATAAAACTCCCTTGCAGTGGAATACCCCGGGTACTTGGTGTGAAGCACACCTTCTTCTGGACTATAGGCATTTCCGCCTTGTTTGGTATATACTGCAATTACACCCCCAGCACCTGCAGAGCCGAAGATCGCATTGGATGCACCGTCAGTAAATGCCTCAATGGTATCCACATCCCGAGGATTAATCGTATTGATTACATCGATATCAACCTGAACATTGTCAAGTAAAAAAATCGGCTGAAGGGTACTTAAAGATCCTTGACCTCTAATAGTCACCACAGGACTCATAATATCCGGCTTAATTCTAACTCCAGGAAGACGACCCATCATCATTTCAAAAATCGTCCCGTAGCTTTCGACCCCAGGAATATCAGCAGTCTTCAAGATTTTATCCCCTTGACCATACATTCTGGTAATGCCATCCTTTTCGTCGGCAATCTGTCTTGTCTGCACTACAAACTCATCCAAGTCCATAATGTCCATATCGTCAAATGCAAAGTTGGCTTTTCTCTGTTTATCTGCAGACTCCAAATAGTCTTTAAATGTAGGATTGATGATGTGGCTTTTCAATAAGGGCTGAAAGCCTTCCCAGTTCTCATATTTGGATACCGGTGGATCGACGGTGATATCCAAGGCTTTTTTATGCTTGCCATCCTCAGCAGTCAATACCAGGGTAGTCGTATCTTGGAAATCCAGCGCATCAATGATAAACTGACCAGTCTCACTAAAATCGGCCATCAAAAACTCCTCTTCCTCACCCCTACTAAAAATATTCATTGTACCACCGGCAAGAGCTCTTTTGGATTTAGGCTTGATGGTGCCAATTACATTTATTCCTTCCTCGATGTAGCCATCATTCTTCAAACGCTGCTCAAAAACCGCCTCCCATTCAAACCTTCTCCATCCATGGGTCAATAGAATTAGGTCAATTGCATTGGCGTCCAAACGGTCATCTTGATAGATATCCTTATCTGAAATGTTTCCTTTCAGTTCAGAAGCAAACTTCAAATAGGTTAATATATTACTTCCACCTCCAAGTTGAGGGTTAGAGGCATCTGTGATACTCACACTGTATTTTCCACCTTCAAAAACATCGGCATTCATTTTCAGCTTTACAGAATTCTCTCCTCTGCCCTTAAAGTCCATTTTGGAACCTTCAATTTCAATCTCAGGCACGTTTTCGAAATCGACGAAAACTAACCTTTCTGCCAGTGGCACCCCCTCTGGACTCAAAACACTTACTTGGTTGATGCCACTTGGCAATTGGTTTTTCGGCACCCTTGCCCCAGTCACACCTGCACGCAAATCCAGTTTTTGCATGTAGCCGATTCTTCCTCTGGCATGTACCACGAGCAAGCCCTCCATCTGGGGATCAATATCACCATAATTACTGGCTTGGATAAGCAAACTCAACAGTTGCGGGTTTCTGGAATCCACTGTAAGATTAATGCCTTTGTTTTTTATTTCAGGCATGGAAACCTTAACCTTTTTCCCGTCATCTTTAATGATGGCTGAAGACATGCCTTTACCCGGCTGGGGATTTAGGCTTACTTTTCCTAATCCGTTTACATTCGTAGCAAAAGGAATATTTTCCTCACCTATGGTAATCTCACCGTTAACTTCTGCTGGCGTTCCGTCGGGATAAGCCGCTCTAAATGCTACCACATTTGGTAACCCTGCAATCAGTTCCCCTCCTTCCGGTAAAAACTGCATATCTACAACCTCCAAGGGATACCCCAAGCGCACCTGTCTTTCAATCTTGAACTCCTCGTTCTCGACTTTAGTTAGCTTCAAAAAGGTAGGGCTTTTTACATCCTCCAAGCCCAGCTGAAACTCTAACATGGCCTTACCACCCTCACCTAGTTCCACCTCACCGGTTTTCAACACACCGTTTCTATTTAATACTTCATAGGAAAGGTTGCCCGAAAGTGGCTTGAGCCTGGAATTTACTGCTGAGATATCTGCTTTATAGTTGACTTTTTCATTTTCAGTTTCTAAAGAAATATCAGCATGGGGCTGAAAATCCATATTTAAAGGATCAAGGACGTCTATGGCCTTGGCAAAAATCTGCCCTTCGCCAAAACCCTTGCTCCAAGTGGAGTAGGCCTTGATATGGTACACTCCTTCAGCTAAAAAAGGATCAAGTTTGAAATCCCCAAACCCATGACCTTCTTGCATCTTCACCGTTTTTTGGCTGATCAGTTTTCCTTTATTATCCAAAAGGTCCACATACACTACCTTGCTCAAAGGTGATAGCACATCAGGACTACCTGCCGTAAGGTACACACTAAACCAGAGGTCTTCTCCGGCAGCATAATAATCCTTATCCATGTGCAGAAAAACCTTTTCTTCTGGGGTTTCCTCTACGTAATTGCGTAAAAGTGAAATGATGCGTTCTGTAAGTTCTTCCAAATTGCCATTGCTAGGCCTAGAGAAGGAAGCAAGCGTAAGCACAAAAAGTCCTGCTATCGCTAAAGAGATAGGTTTTCTCATAAATAAGCTGTTAAATTCACGGTAATTTAACTAATTAATTAAATTTTAAAAATATCTGAGGGAAAATTAACTATTTATTTATTTCACCTCAAAATAATCAATAGCTTTTACCCATTTGCCTGTATCGTCCAAAGAATAATATTCTGCAGAAAACAACCCCTCTAATTCAGATGTATAGAAACTGACGGCTTCTATATTTTTATTCTCTGTTTGAGTAATATTCCAGTGTAACAGCGACCTGAAGTCTGGGCTTCTGTTCCGCTTGTTTGAATGCTCTGGAAAATTCCATGAAAGACTGGGCTGCGGACTCGGATAATCCAAAATCATTACTTCTGATCCAATGGGGAAATTTGCAAAATCATTGTTGAAAGAGTACAAATTGATAATGCCGTACAATTGCAAACTCCCCAGCTTATAATAGCGGTTGCTAACTTCAATTCTTCTTATGTCCTTTGGGTCAAACTTGCTGATGGCATCAATATCAAAAATCGGCACTCCATCTAAAATCACGAGAGGGTTTTCTTTGGTGATACTCCCAGGAGTCCGCATGCGGAGCTCTATTTTCCCCCTTTTATTTCTGATCAATACTTCTGGGATGTATTCCCTAAATGTCAAAGCCAAGGATTCAAATCGATTGTAGTCGTCCAAATCATAAATCGCATAGGCATCAGCAATCTTTTGAACCCTTGTCACATCGGTGGTGTCGGGTAAAAAGAAATGTTTTTTGACTTCTTTTTGCAGGGCCATCTCCTTTATCGATTCCAGACTCTTTTCGGTAATTTGCAGGCTCGGCCAATCCTCTACCTTCGGGAAATACTCCCAAAAAGGAGACACAATTTCAATTCCTGAGACTTGGGTTGACTGGAGAAGCAAGGTGTGATATTTTTTTTCCCCATCCATAAAGATATAGGCGTATCCATCATCTTTAACCTCGCCGAAATACAAGTCATTTACCTTTCCAATGCTGGACAGGAATACATGCTCCCCTTGCTGAAGTCCTTTCACTTTAACCACGTGACCGGCTAATTCCCTTTCATTTTTAAACTTGGGGTTGATGTTGGAAGAAGTGACCACTTCGACTTCAGATGGCACCGTAAGGGTTTCAATTTGACGGGAAACCTTTACAAAGTTCAACTTTCCCGAACCTTTTGGATCCAAAATCACCTTCTCCTTTTTTCCGGCCTGTAGACTCACTTTTTCTATTGATGAACCTGTTTGATTATATAAAGAATCGGGCAAAATAGCCGGAGGTATATCAGGGTTAATTACAGCTACCCATGACTGGTGAAATGATTTAAAATTATTGAAATCGGAATCGCTTGTATAAGATCTGAACAAATAATAGCCGCTTTGAATGCTTTCAGGCAATCTCAAAACAGCCTCAGCCAAACCATTTTTCAGATAAACCATTTCCTGAACTACCGGCAAGCCTTCTTTTGTAAAAAGCTCGAAATAGGCCACCCTTACATCACTGGGCTTCTGATCCCTACTGGCATAAATCCCTAATTGTGTATAATCACCCGATAATAGGATATCCTCTCCCAAGAAAACCTTCAGCTCATCCTGGGCCGAAAGCTGAGACGTAGCCACTAGGAAAAGTGAAATTAAAAGTATGCAGGTTCGTTTCATAAATCATTAGTAATTATCCCAATAATCGGGTTTCTCAATAGTACCACCTCTCAATCGGCAGTCAGTACAATTGGTAAATGTATAGTTCCAACCAATAATTCTTCCTTCCCGAATTACCGGTAACCCTACCTCCACTTCAGGCCTCCCAAAATAATCCGCATATTGATGAGGTTGTAAAGTATCGGGTTCCATCACGCAATGGTTGTAATCAGAGATTCTGGCAGACCATGGCATGATGTCCACAAACTCCACAAACAACCGCTTCTTCTCCGACTTTCCTATACTGATATATCCAATTACGGGGTAGTCTTCATCACCTTCCTTTTTTAGGTTACTTCCCAAGAATGCGGGGAGAGGGCTGAAAATATCACCTAAATCCTCCGTATTCTTTCGAATGGACTCCCAAAATTCAAAGGCATCCTTGTCTATAGGCCTTTGCCACACTTCTATGCTGTACCGTGTACCCAGCTTTTCCGAATACAGCGGAATTCTCATCAATTCTACTCCAAATATTTCCCCGCTACTGGATTGTGCACTACTGCCGAGAATAATATCTCCCGTTTCGAGTCGCTGATAACAAAGGTTTATATTCTTTTCCCTTTCTACAATAGTGTTGGTAAAGGGGTCATATCTATACATTGGATTAAACCACGACCTATATTCCCAAGTCTCCTCCGTTGTCCACAGAAAATAATTTTCCTCTCCACGGCTATTCAAATAAATATATACCCCATCCTCTTCGCGGGTGAAAAACATCCCTTCGATTAGCGGGGCCATGGCTGGCTGCATCCAATCTGAAATATATTGCTCATGCTCCCCAATTTGAATCCGAAGCTGATAATCTTGATCGCTAGGCAAAGTGCCCTCCATTGCATATGTTCCATCCTCCTCCAAAGCAAATTGCCAGCTTCCTGATTCTGATCCGGCAAGAAATACGGTGGCATTATTGATTGGATTAATGGACTGCTCTGAATACACGGTTACCGTCCTGCCCAATTTCAAGGTCGACTTCCCTTCCAATTCCACATATCCTTCGGCAACTAAAAACCCAAAATCCTGGGTGATTATCTCAGGTTCATAAAACT
>NZ_JAHBGI010000032.1 GCF_018500185.1 Litoribacter ruber
TTGTCGTGGTTGTCATTGTTCTACTTAGACGCCCAGCAGGGAATTACTTAAGGGAGGGTCCGCCCCGTGGGTCGCCCAAGGCTCCCCGGGGCTGTTGTCGTGGTTGTCATGGTTCTACTTTTTTGCAGCCACGTTCGCTGCTGAGAGCCGTTTAACGACAACATTTGCGGGTGGGGCTACGGTGGTCGTCTCTCGGCTGCGCCTCGTGACGGCTGTACGTAAGTTGCTGGGCGCGGACACCCTACCCCACGCTTTCTTTTTCCACGATTTTTAGGTAACTTAATCGGGTACTTTAACCACTCTATAAATTTTTAGCTATGAAAATACTAGTGCCAACAGACTTGTCGGAGAATGCTGATGTGGCTTTGGAGTTTGCCAAGGGTTTGGTGATGAAAACCGGAGGGGAGATTATGCTGCTGTTTTCTTATTATGCGGTGTATGATTTTGCTGCCCAGGCCACCCAGATCATCCATCAGATTGAGAAGGATGCCAAGAAGTATCTCAAGAAGGCCATCAAGGAAAAGAATACCGAAGGGCTGAAAATGGATTACCTGATCGTGCAGGGCACGGTGAGCACGGCCATCAACACGGCCGCGCGGGAGATGAAGAGCGACCTGATCGTGATGGGCACCCAGGGGGCCAGTGGGATCAAGAAGGTACTTTTGGGCTCCAACACCGCCGATGTGATCAAGGAAACCAAAACGCCTGTGCTGGCGATCCCAAACAGCGCCAGGTTTGACCGCCTGAAAGACATCACCGTAGCGGTGGAACTTAAAAAGGAGGACCCCAAAGCAATTGAAAAACTGATTGAACTGACTTCCCCGTTGGGTCTGCCCTATGAGGTCCTGCATATTGACAAGGGTGGGAATTTTGACACCGAAATCAGTTTCAAGGGTTTCAAGAGTCACCTTACGGAGACTTTACCACATTTGCATTTTGATTATTTCAACCAGAAGGATGAGAATTTTAACAAGGGGCTGGAAAAGTTTTTAAACGATCATCCGGATACGTTGTTGGTAATGTTCAGCAAGTCCCGGAGTTTCTTTGAGCAGCTATTCAGCAAGAGTCATACGGTGGAAACGGCGTATCATACGCATGTGCCGCTGATGGTGATAAAGAGCTAGGAGATGAAATTTCGTGGTTGTCATGCCCGCCTGCCGGCCTTGCCTGGGCAGCCGGACACGTCGCTCTTACGTATGTAAGGACCTGCTGGGGGCGGAAATATGATCAGAAATCAAAACAAACATATACTATGGATTCAGGAAATCACTACATTCTATTTTACACTACCATTGAAAATTATGTTGAAAAGCGGACACCCTTTAGGGAGGAGCACCTGAGGTTGGCGGACGATGCAAGGCAGCGGGGTGACCTGTTAATGGCGGGGGCCTTGGAGAATCCTGCCGATGGGGCGATTCTGGTTTTCAGGGCACAGTCTCCCGAAGTCGCCGAGGATTTTGCCAAGAATGATCCGTATGTGAAGAATGGGTTGATTACAAAGTGGTTTGTGCGCAAGTGGAACGTGGTGGTAAGGGAGTGATGTGAGCGACGTGGTTGTCATAGTTGTCCGCCCCGAGGGTCGCCTTCGGCTCCCCGAGGCTGTTGTCATGGTTGTCATGGTTCTATCTTTTTGCAGTCACGGGCGGGATGAGAGCCGCTCAACAACAACATTCACGGTTGGGTTCACGGTCATCGTCCCTCGGCTTCGCCTCGGGACGGAGATGCGTAAGTTACTCTCGGTTCTGCTGAACGTCCTTTGCAAAGCGCAGCTTGCAAAGACCAACGGAAATGTTCCCGTTAAGCGGGCTTCAGTCCAAGACGTGACTGATTTTAGGTGGAACAATGACAACAATGACAACTGAGTCCCGAAGGGACGGACAACCACGTCGCTCTTACGAAACTAGACTCCTGCTGGGCGCGGACTCACACCCGAACCCCCACGAAACTTTGCCGGAGCTAACTGCGCATTAGTCCCTAATTTTTAGTAACTTACTTAGAATTCGGAGTATGTTTCAACAGTAGTTTTTACCCCTATTAACTATGAAAAGAATATTGGTACCGATTGATTTTTCGAGCTATTCGGAAAATGCGCTGCTCAGTGCGGTCAAGATAGCCGCCAAGGGTGATGCCCATATCACCTGCCTCAATGTTGTGAATTCTCCTTTGGACTGGGCCAGTTTTTCGGATGAAAAGCGTGCCCAGCACCATGAGCTGCTGGAACTGGAAGCCGAGTCCAAGGAAAAGCTGGATACCTTCGTACTTGAACACGCCATCAGCACCAATCCGGTGGAGACCTTGGTGGACATCGGGTTGCCTTCCAACAAGATCCTGGAGAATGCCAAAAGGTTGAATGTGGACCTGATCGTGATGGGGGCCTATGGAAAGGGCCACCAGCCGGACAAGTTTCTGGGCTCCAACCTGCAGAAGGTGATCCGCCAGTCGGTCTGTCCGGTATTGGCGGTGAAGTCCGTGGTGGACAGCAGCTCTATCCGCAAGATTGCCTTTGCCTCGATCTTCTCTCCTGACAGCAAGCCGGCCTACCTGAAGTTGAAACCTCTGGTGAAGTTTCTCGAGGCCAGCCTCAATTTTGTTTATGTGAATACTCCTAGCAAAAACTCTGATAGCGATAAGGCCATGGAGGCGATGAACAGTTTTCTCGTCGGGGAGCATGACCAGATTGTGCACAAGCACATTTTCAATGCCCCCGAGGTGGAAAAAGGGATTTTGCAGTTTTCGGAGATGAACCAAGTTGGCATTATTGCGATTGCCAGCAGTGACAGGAAGGCGGCAAGGAGTTATCAGATTGGAGTGACGGATACGGTGTTGTATAAGTCGGATATCCCGGTGTTGAGTGTGAATTTGGGATGAGTAACGTGGTTTAGGAGTTTAGGCGCGAGGCGACGCAAAAGATGCAGCAGTTACTCGCGTCATTTCGCCTAGTCTCAAGGAGTATAATTCAGGAATCGGAGCGCCCCCCACTTGCATCATTTCGACCGACCAGAGGGGAGTCTATTTCTTGCTCTTGAGGCTGAAGGCTTTGGGGGGGAGGCCGAATTCTTGTTTGAAGGCGCGGATGAAGTAGTTGATGTTTTTGAAGCCCGCCATGAAACAGACTTCCTGTACTTGATTTTTGGAGGAGAGCAGGAAGGTTTTGGCCAGTTTGAGCCTCTCTTTGAGGATGTACTCGGAGGGGCTGATGCCGAGTTCGGCTTTGAATAGCCTGGAGAAATGGGATTTGCTCATGCAGGCCTTTTCACTGAGTACCTCCATGGACAGTTCTTCCCTGATGTTCTTTTTGATGTAATCCACTACAAAAGCCAGGCGGTTGGAGCTGGAAAGTTCCCTGTAGGTCCGCTCCAGCATTTCACGGGCCTGGGTTTGGGAGAGGCGGATCAACAATTCCTTCAACGCCAAACTGGCAATCACATCCTTTTCCTTTGAACGCTCCTTGATGCCAATTTTTATGAACCTGTTGATGATTTCGCTGAGATCGGCATTGTTGATCAGGTGGAAATAGTCTGTATTCACCCCCCACTCCTCTTGGAGCATTTTGTCGGGAAAGCGCTCGTTGAGCAGGTTGAAAGTGTTTTCAATCATGGTGCTGGAGATCGACAGGGCTATACACTGGGTTGGGTTGTCCCATTGGGCTTCGGGGAAGTCGATTTTCATCACCTCGTTTGGGGGCACTATCACCGATTCCCCGGGCAAGTAGTCGAAACCGGGTTTATCAAAAAGGTGCATGACTTTTTTGCCGCGCAACATGGTGGTGAGCACCAAGTCTCCAAACACCAGGTTGATGTTTTTGGCCGACTGGTGGGTCTCAAAAATATTCAGTTCGCAGTTGTCTAAAGTATAGGTGGTTTTGTTTTCCACCAAGGTATGAAGGTCCTTTTCTTTCCGCCAAGGCACCCCGGCAATCTGGTTATAGTGGTTCATATCAGAAATTTACAAAAAATACTATTGAATTTGAAGAAAGATCGGAGAAGTATATAAAATGAAATTAAAAGTAGATTTTTTAACAGAAAAATAAGGGAGATTTGGGAAAGAGACGGAAGACCGAAGACGGAAGAAAAAGGAATACCCGCCCCGGCGGGCAGACAGAGGAGTTTGGCAAAATTTATCCCGATAGCTATCGGGAGAGTTTCACAGAGTCCCTTGGCGGAAAATCTTGGGAGAAGGGATGTCAAATTTCGGTCTTCGGTCTCCGGTCTTCCAGCTTTCAAACAATAACCCTAAAATAAACAATCATGAGCACAGACACTTTAACCCAATCCCAGCCTGTAGATAGGCCAAAAATCAAGGAACAATATGATCATTTCATCAGAGGGGAATGGGTGGCTCCATCCTCGGGGGAATATTTTGACAACATTTCTCCAATTGATGGCAAGCCCTTTTCAAAAGCGGCCCGCGGCAACAAGGAAGATGTAAACAAGGCCATCGATGCGGCCCACAAGGCTTTTCCTGGCTGGTCGAAAACCCCAGCGGCCGAAAGAAGCAAAGTCCTCAACAAGATAGCAGACATTGTAGAGGAGAATCTTGAAATGCTTGCGCGTATAGAAACCATAGATAATGGAAAAGCTTTGAGGGAAACCAGAGCAGCGGATTTACCCTTGGTGGTAGACCATTTCAGGTATTTTGCAGGCGTGATCCGTGCAGATGAGAGCACCATCAGTGAGCACGATGAGCATACGGTGAGTATTGCCCTGCACGAACCACTTGGCGTGGTTGGCCAGATTATCCCTTGGAACTTCCCGCTCTTGATGGCCACCTGGAAAATAGCTCCGGCTTTGGCTGCAGGTTGCTGTACGGTGGTAAAACCTGCCGAGCAAACCCCTACCAGCATTATGGTGCTGATGGAACTGATTGCCGATGTGCTGCCAAAAGGTGTGCTGAACGTGGTCACCGGTTTCGGTCCAGAGTGCGGCAAGCCATTGGCCACTTCAGACAGAATTGCCAAGGTAGCTTTCACAGGCGAGACTACCACGGGCCGTTTGATTATGCAGTATGCCTCTGAAAACCTCATTCCTGTAACCATGGAGCTGGGCGGCAAATCGCCAAACATCTTTATGAAATCAGTGGCCGACGCTGATGATGAGTTTTTCGACAAGGCGGTGGAAGGCGCTGTAATGTTTGCCCTCAACCAAGGTGAAGTGTGTACCTGTCCATCCAGAATACTGGTTCATGAAGATATTTATGACAAGTTTATGGACAAGGTGATTGAAAGAACCAAGGCCATAAAAATGGGCCATCCTCTAGCTGAGGACACCATGATGGGCGCCCAGGCTTCCAACGACCAGTTTGAAAAGATTATGTCTTACCTCAAAATAGGCAAAGACGAAGGAGCGGAAGTTTTAGCCGGGGGCGACAAAGCCAGCTTGAACAGTGGCTTGGAGGAAGGTTATTACGTTCAGCCTACCATTTTCAAGGGCAACAACAAAATGAGGATCTTCCAGGAGGAAATCTTTGGTCCAGTGACCTGTGTGACAACCTTCAAAACCGTGGAGGAAGCCATTGAGATCGCCAACGACACCATGTATGGTCTGGGTGCGGGGCTTTGGTCAAGAGATGCCCACGAACTTTATCAGGTTCCAAGAGCCATCCAGGCCGGCCGTGTTTGGGTAAACTGCTACCACGCCTACCCTGCCCATGCGCCATTTGGTGGGTACAAGAAGTCCGGATTTGGCAGGGAAAACCACCTGATGATGCTGAACCACTACCGTCAGACGAAGAACATGTTGATTTCTTATGATAAGAATAAATTAGGGTTCTTTTAGGGAAAAGACGGGAGACGGAAGACCGAAGACGGGAGATGGAAGCCTGCCATGAAATTTGGTGGGCTTTCTTTTTAGTTTTCTATAATTCCAAATGGTCACTAAGTGGCACCAAGTTTAAATTAAGGACACAAAGGGTAATTCCTTAAAACGATATATCGATCGTTGAAGTAGACATTGGACATTCTCCAATGAACTATCGACTATCAACTATCGACTTTTAATCACAAAAATATGACTGAAAGGGTAAAGATTACGGAGGCGGCAATGGAGACTATTGACACCTTGCGGAAAAGGTTTGGGACGGAGTTGATGTTTCATCAGAGCGGGGGCTGCTGTGATGGTTCCTCGCCTATGTGTTTTGAGAAGGGTGATTTCAAGGTTGGCGGCAGCGATGTATGGCTCGGGGAGGTGTATGGCTGCGATTTTTTTATGAGTAAGGATCAGTTTGAATACTGGAAACACACCCAATTGACGCTTGATATCACGAAAGGCAGGGGCAGCAGTTTTTCCATTGAGATTCCCATGGGGATAAGGTTTATTATTCATTCTAGGATGTTTACCGAGGAAGAGCTTAATGATCTGAGTCCGGTGAAACCGGCGGAAGAAATGGTTTAGGAAGTACGAGGTACAAAGGACGACAAGCTAACCGCAGAGGATCAAAGGTCGCAGAGAAAAAAATGTAATGTAAAATTAGGACGTGATAGACTAAGTGGGTTAGAAGGTTATTTTCCCTGCGGGAAGGTTTAGGGGGTTAGGCGCAATGCGACGAAAAAACCCTTCAGGTATATCAAATTTCAAGAGACCTGAAAGGTTTAATTGCGACACTATCCCAATAAGTGTGTAAGTATTGATTAATTGTTT
>NZ_JAHBGI010000033.1 GCF_018500185.1 Litoribacter ruber
AAGTCCTAAAATCGGACTTACACAGTTTATGAAATACTCCCAAAAAAAATTGCTTTGCGCTCCTTGGTGTCTTTGCGGTGAATCTTACAAGCTATCCCTTATTCCAATTATCACCCTTTCAACATCATCATCCGTCAATCCCGTATTCAGCGGTAAACTCAAAGCTTCCCGGTGGATCTTCTCGGTGATGGGGAGATTGAGGTGTTTAAATTCGCTTAATGCAGGCTGCCAATGCGGAGGGGTGGGGTAGTGGATGGCGGTTTCGATGCCTTTGTCCAGCAATAATCTTCTCAACCTGTCTCTTTCCGGATGGAGCACCACAAACAAATGCCAAACATGCGTCTGGGGTAGGGAAGGTAGGCTTGGGACTGTTAAGGGGGTAGGAGACAAATGCTTGATATAAGTGGTGGCAATTTCCCTCCTCTTTTGGTTGGCCTTGTCCAAGTCTGATAGTTTGAGCGACAAAAAAGCGGCCTGCAGTTCATCCATTCGGCTGTTGTAGCCTTTATAAACGTGTACATTTTTCTCAGGACTCCCATAATTGGCCAATGCTCTTATAGTGGAGGCCAGCTTTTTATCATTTGTGGCAACAGCTCCTGCATCACCGAGGGCACCGAGGTTTTTGGTAGGGTAAAAACTGAAGGCCGCAGCATCCCCAAAGGCCCCCGTTTTTGTGCCTTCCCATTCAGTGCCTATGGCCTGGGCATTGTCCTCGATGATCTTCAAACCATACTTGGTTTTGAGCTGCTCTATCTCAGGACCCCAACAAGTCTGCCCATAAAGGTGAACAACCATGATGGCCTTGGTTCGTGGCGTGATATGTCCTTCCAGCTTCTCCAAGTCCAGATTGAAAGTCAGGGGATGGGGTTCAGCCAACACGGGTTTAAAGCCATTGGATGTGATGGCAAGTATAGAAGCAATGTAGGTGTTGGCCGGCACGATGATCTCATCGCCTTCCTGCAACTGTCCCAATTCTATATAACCTTTCAAAATCAGCCTTAATGCATCCATCCCATTACCAACGCCAATGGCGTATGAAGAACCGATATAGGCTGAGAGTTCTTTTTCGAATTTATGCGTAGAGTCTCCCTGCAGATAATTCCCTGATCCAATTATCCGTGCAGCCACATCTGCCATTTGCTTGGCGTAGGGCTGGTTGACTATTTGGAGATCGAGGAATTTGATCATGGTTTAATGGTTGATGGGATTAACGGATTAAGGAGCTTCGCCACGGGTTGGATGGATGTTGGGTTATTGATTATCATGCCTGCGGCATTGTTTAAGGTTTAAGGTTTAAAAATGAAGGTTGCCAGCAGGGGCTTTTTGGGCTTCTGAGCTCACTTTTCTGCCATTCCCTGTTTTTAATTCCTCATCCCTTTGCGCCAATCTTTTACTTAGTGCACATTGTGGCCCCATTTCACTCCGAGTCGAGGCCGGTGCGCCCGTGGCGCCTTTTTCTGCTGTGCCGCAGCGTGAATCCTTTCTTGCCGCGAAGAGGTCTTTGTGCCCTTCTTTTAAACTTGGTGGCCTTAGTGACCATTTAATTACGTATCCAGACCTCTCGATTCCGCTTCGCTTCACTACTAATGACGAATAAAAGTTCTCGCAGCGATCGCAGCGATTTTCGCAGCGCCGCCGCGAGAAATCATATCGTCGTAGTATTGGGTGTGTTTGCAAAACAAAGTGCCTTGAGGTGACGGGTGGGGTTATTTAAATATATACGCCACTCCCACATTCGCTACAAAGTTCTTTCTGTCCAGCCCAGGGGTCATGTAGAAGTCGGGGTCGTTTTCGAGGTACCATTTGTAGTTCAGGGTATTCACGTATTGGAACCTGGAGGAAAGCAATACATTCCCAAACCTCCAGTCGGCCACCAGGGAAGGTACGATGTCCACATATTTTCTCCTGAAGTCCTTGATGATCTCAAAGCGCTTGTAGTAAAAGTCATTGTTATAAGTGATATGCTCCAACTGGAAGCCTATGCGGTTGAAGTTTTTGATCCAGCTCAATTCACCAAAGAAGGTATTGGAGCCGGTGCCGTTGCCTGCGCCGAGCACCTGCCCATGATGCGTATAGCCGTGGCGCACATGGGGGTGGATGTACCAGCTGTTCATTTCGCGGATGCCCCGGCGAACCGTCTGCCCGGTCAGGGTCATTTCCATGTGGACCTGCAGAAACTGGTCTTTTTTGCTCAGGGGGTGCAGGTTGACAAACCCCAAGGTAAAGGCTCTTCCCTCATCCGGATTCACGATAAATTCTCTCAACCTTTTGCTGTTGCCATTGCTGCCGTATTCCCCATAGAATTCAAAATGGCCTTCAGGCATCATCCAGCGGAAGAAACCCGTGCTCATCTGCTGGCGGCGGTCTACCGCAGGGCTGCTTACTGATCTTGCTCTTCTGTCGCCATTGAATATAGGGAGGAAATCGCCAAACCTGTCCATATCATTCCAGTACATCTGTGACACGCTGCTGTACCCCAGGGAGAGGCCTTTCACCCATTTGGGCTGGTAGGACAGGATAATGCCTGCCAGATATCTCCATTCATCATCCCGCTTGGGATGATAGAGCATCTGGTAACGTTCTGAAAGCAAATGATTAGGTGGCAGAAAGCCTGATGACTCCAATCGCCCTGCTATAACTTGCCCTTCAAAAGAACCAATGTTGGTTTCGATGGGCTTGCGGGTGTTGAGGGTCAGGTGTAGAAAACCCGGTGCATTGTTGCTCATCATCAGGGAGTGCCTTTTGGAAGGCCCCCACCAGAGGCTTTCGGAAGAAATCCCAAAGGATAGATGCTCCATATTGAACCTCAAGCTCGATTGGCCAAGGAAGAACATGGTGTAGGGCCCGTTGCCGTAGCGCTCGGGCTGGTCTATCATGTTGAGGAAATCATAGTATTCCTGCCAGGTGCTACCCCAGTGTTCTTCCGGAAAGCCTTGGTACTCCCTGTTTTGGGCATGGATCAGATCAGGCTGTACCTGCAGGCTGAACCTTCCATATTCCGCATATATTCCTACGGTGGCATGCGTTTGCAGGCCTCGATTGGGAATCATTGGGCCATCATTGTTGCCAAAAGCATAATTGGAATTGAACTGGCTGCGAAGCACCGCCGGCATCATGATCATCCTGCCTTTGGTGCCAAGAGGCTTGTGGTATTCGGACTCGGTGGAGGTAAAGGTGGAGTCCAGGTCTACGGCATTTTCAAACCCAAACGCCTGCGTGGGGTACAGGGGCCTGATATTGAAAGAGACGCTTGGATCCAGTTTGCCCAACAGCTGCTGCCTTCTCATATATTCCTCCATGAGCGGGGTGCCCATGGGGGTGGTTTGGCTCCAGCTTACCATTGGGAGTAGTCCGAATAAAAATAGGTATAGTAATTTTTTCATAATCTATCTAGTTGTACTAAGTACTAGGTACAAAGTACTATGTATTTCTTGCATCCAGCCTTATTCTGGTTTCAGCCTGTTTACGAATCCGTTTATTATGCCTTCGGCATGTTTATGGGTTAAGGTTTAAAACTGAAAGCTGCCAATTTGAATTAAGAATTAATAATTAGGAATTAAGAATGAACCTATTTTAATTAGGAATTGATAATTAGGAATTAAGAATGAACTGGAGGAACCCCATTCCTCATTCCCCATTCTCCATTCCTCATTTTCAATTCACAATTCCCCATTCCTCATTTCCCATTCTTCATTGTTCTACTTCGTGACCAATTTGAATTAAGAATTAATAATTAAGAATTAAGAATGAACTGGAGCAATCCCATTCCTCAATCCTAATTCCTCATTCCTCATTTTTAATTCTCCATTTCCCATTGTGCTACTTCGTGACCTATTTTAATTAAGAATTGATAATTGGGAATTAAGAATGAAATGGAGCAACCCCATTCCCCATTCCTAATTCCTCATTCCTCATTTTCAATTCACAATGTCCCATTCCTCCTTGTGCCCTTATTTTCCTTTGAGCCCTTTGTGCCCTCATTTACTTCCTGTTTCGTCCACGATAATTATTGGGACTACTCGGGACAGGTGTGCGACTTAGTGACTTATTTGTTTCGTCTTCGACATCCCCCCTGCCCCCTCCCGATTCGCTCCGCTCTCGGGACTGACGCTTGAAAGGGGGAATAGCTTGCGTTTAAAATACGTAAGCCGCTCGTATCGTGCTTTGGAAGTTGAACACGTCCATGCCTTTTGGGAACTCGGCGGTGCTGCTGGGGTCGAGCCTCCATTGGTAATTCAGCGAATTGATGAAATACCACTGCGAGCTCACGAAAAGGCGTCCAAACTGCCAATCAGCCAACAAGCCCAGATTCAGATCCACCCAGCGACCATTCTGGGTGGCGTCATTGAAGTTCTTTACATATATATCCTGATGCCTGTTTAACCTATCCAGGCGAACTCCTAACTTTCTATTTCGGCTGATCCACGCAGTTTCAAGGGTTTGAATATTGCTGCTGGGGCCAATACCTGGGCCTACCATCTGTCCAAAATGAGTGAATCCATGTCGTACAGGGGAATGTCCTGCCCAGTTACTCCCTCCCCCAGTGGTATTTGGGTATCTAGCCAAAATATTGATAGATTCTTGTTGCTGAAGCATTTCACCACGAACTTGGATTAAGTTTCCTGATTCAAGATTAAATAACTTGGTAAAACCCATCAAATAGGCTCTAGCATGCTCAGGGTTTGAGACAAATTCCCTCCAGTCATAAGCATGGTCCCTACGGCCATATTCAAAATACACTTCAGTTTTTGCTTTTGGAATGGCATATCGAAGAAAAATAGACGCTTTTTGGTCTCTTCCATCAGCATCCATATCAAATCCTGCTTCCACTTTTTGAAATGGGTTTATTACTGGAAAATAGTCCGCAAAAGAATCACCTCTAAATGAATCATATTGTTGGAAAACTCTGGTACCACCTAATGTTAAGCCTGATATCCATTTTGGTTGGTAGGTAAGTAAAATTGCATTAACATACCGCCAATCGTTAACAAGACTATGCATAAATCTTTGGGAAAGTCCAGACCCTTCAAGTCTTCCTATAATTATTTGACCTTCAAAGGATCCAATGAATGTTTTTGCCGGTTTTCGGGTATTTAAAGTTAAATGTTGAAAACCGAAAGCGTTGTTGGTAAACATTAGGCTGTTAAACTGTCCTGGTCCCCACCAAATATTTTCATTGGATGCCCCAACGGAAAAAGCTCCAGCATTAAGACGGATACTGCTTTGACCTAACAGAAAGGTAGAATATGAACTATCTCCCCATCTTTCAAGGTATTCTGTATAAATGCTCTTGGATCTTCCGATATCATAAGATTTATTCTGCGCCCAAATATGTTCCGGTTGAAATTGAATACTTAAAGGCCCTATTTCTGCATATACCCCAACACTGCTATAAGACTGAAAACCACGGTTGACTACCATGGGGCCATTGACCTGGGGGTAGGGGTGGTGGGTGTTGAATTCTATGGCTTGGTGGAAGGGAAGCAGCTGCACCCGGCCTCTTTCTTTCCAGAAGCGGTATTGCATCTTGCTCTTTGGCAGGGTGTCCTCACTGACCAAATTCCCGACCTGATAGGTGTCGGAGTAGGAGGTGAGCTGCCTGGGGTTTAAGGGGCGGAGGGTAAACGAGACGGTGGAGTCCAGTTCACCTAATAATTGGGCCCTTCTTAGACTCTCTTCCAAGACCGGGAAGCCTACGGGGAGGGTTTGGGCTTGGAGAGAAAGCGGAAAAATGATGAAAATAAAAAGGTTCACCCACCACGGCGGGCAGGCAGAGTTTCGCAGAGTTCTCTTCACAGAGTTTCTCAGAGTCCCTCTTCGCGGAGAAATTTCTGCTTTATATGTTTTGTTTTTTTTCATTTATTAATGATAAAATACCTTTACGTTAGCACTGAAAGAGGTTGCCACAGGTAATTATTTCTTGAAATGTAAGACATCTTTAGAATGTTGTCTCAGGAATTACGTTGCGGCCTTTGCGTTTTTTTACTTTGCGCCGCCGCGAGAAATTTTTTACTACCTTATATTCAGTACACTTACTTCAATTTTATTCACTGACCAGCTCTCATCACACCTTTGGTCCTCGGCGGGTCACCCATATTCACCACAGATATCTCAGAT
>NZ_JAHBGI010000034.1 GCF_018500185.1 Litoribacter ruber
TCCGCTCCTTGTATGGGGCATCAGTGTAACGAGAATAATTCCTCATCATTCACCATTCCTCATTCCTCATTCAACATTCATCATTCACCATTCATCATTCACCATTCATCATTCATCATTCATAATTCATCATTCACCATTCACCATTCATCATTCATAATTCACCATTCACCATTCATCATTCAACATTCATCATTCATCACTCATCATTCATCTTCAATTTCATACTTACGATTGGTACCAAGTACTAGGAACCATGAGTACCAAGTAAACCGCAGTACAAAAACTCTGTGCCCCCTTTCTTTCCGCGATGAAGAAGTTTTCGTACTTCCACTTTACAACTCCCCCGGATTCACCAGCTGCCCCATAAACAATATCGCCCCAGAGGCCTTCTCCTGGATGAAAAATACAAACGGCCTATCGATGCTGATCACCCGTGGACCGGAGGGCAGGCTCGTCACCACTATTTCCACCACCGTGGCGGCAGCCGCTTCAGTGCCCTTTTCATCTACCTCTATTAAAGCCTCATGTACCACACGGCTGATTTTCAATGGACCCGGTTGCTGTTCAAACAGCTCCGAAAAGTTTCTTGGATGACCCACAAAAGGAGTCTTCAGACCCATTGCCATCAAGTCATTGTTCAGGTTTTCTACCTTATAGGACATCTTGAACTTTGGCATTTCCAGAATTGCGGAGGTTTCATGAGAGTTTTCCCTCCAGGTTTCCAAATTGCTGAGAATCAACTCTTCTTTGATGCCCTCCAACCCTACGTTCTCAGGCAAGATAATTCCCATGCTATATTGACCTGTGCTGTAAGGGATTTCCAGATAGGAATAATCGACTCCATAAGAGGCCCGTATGCTGGCAGCTTCCTTGGTTCTCATCATGTCCACCTGCACATTTCCTCCATTGGATAATTTGAAAGGTTTTTTGGTGGTCAGGTTCCTGTCAAACTGGGATTTCCATTCGGCTTTAAAATATATTGCATTGACAAGAAGTATCACAGCATCAGGGCTGATACTGTCCAGCATGTCTTTAATCAAGCCCTCTGTTTGTCTGTCTATCCAGTCGTTTATATTTCGAACTACCTGGGGAGAAGTGAAATCAGCCGCATCAATATTGGCTTGATAATAATGCTCCATCCGCTCTTTGAAGGGAACCTTCACATTAAGATTCCGATCGTACCAAATGCCGTTGGCAATATTCAGCTTCACTTTTCGGTCCACATCCTTCAGGTACTGGGTTAATTCCAAGGCGGCGCGGTTGGCATCTTCAATATCCAAGTTTTCGAATCTCAACGCTTCCAGATACTCCTCCAGAATTTCATCGACATTCCCATTCATGGCCATTGCCAAAGCCAATTGGACACTATAGGGGCTGTAAAATTGATTTTCATTGGGATCGCTGACCTGCTGAAAAAAATCAAGCGCAAAAGCCTGGCTGGATTTGGAAAGCTCCTTTTCATAATGGCTTAAAGCCCTCAGGTTGGGCAAATTCTCCTCAGGGTTTTCCTGTCCCACACAGGATGCCACAATTAAGAAGAGTGCAGAATAGAATAGGAAAGTTCTCATGGTATCGCCTTTTTCTTTTAAGACGAATGAAATACTAAAAACGCTACTTTTATTGAACCCGGTTTCTTTCGTGAAAAAGGGACTCTGTGAAACCTCAGTGCCATAACTCATTTTAAACTCAGTGGCCAAGTCATTTCCGCGATGAAGCTTCGTGCGACTTATTTTTTAAACAACTTTGTTCGACTTTGTGACCAATTTTCTCCGCGAAGAAGCTCCGCGAAACTCTCCCGATAGCTATCGGGAAAACTCTGCAAAACTCCTATGTGTCCTATTTTTCATCGGACCTTCGACTTTTCCATCAAATTACTTTCCAGTATCTCCAGGTAAAACCCTTCCCACCATTCCACAAGCTCTGGAAGGATTTCGGACCCCTGCTTTTCAATCATATTGGCTGCCCAAAATACCCAACTTATAAAATGGATTACCTGTGGGCTGAGGTTGGACTTTTCATCAAATGAAAGGGCTACACATTGCTCTATAAATTCCTCACTTTTTTCATCCAGCAGGACATCTTTTGATTTGAGATCATTTTGTAGGATGACCACATCATAAAAGCCGGGCATCAGCATACCAAAGTTCACCAAGTTCAGGATGAAAAACCGCTTCTTGCAAACGATGACTTTTTCTGATCGCAGGTTACCGTGGCTTGGATAGTACAGCATATGCTCCTCGGCCCAAAGCAGGTTGTCAAATTGCTCTGCAATAAATTCCGAAAAGGTTTCTGATTTCAGTGTCCTGTCCAGTATGTTCATCGTGCCCCAAAAAAGATCGGGCATAAGAAGCCCCTTTCTATAGGAAAGATACTGGGAATACTTCTGACAAATCTGCCTGAAATAGACATGGCAGCGATAGCTCTCATGGAGTTGCTCCCTGCCATAAAACCTTTCCTTAAAGTAGGATTTCCCTTTTATTCGGGCCGTAGAGATCATAGGTATGTCGAAAAACCTAAAAAAATCCTCCAAAAACAGGGGAAGCAAAGTGTTACGGCTTTTGGGACTGTACACAAACAGGCGCTCACTATCAATCAAACGCACCCTCCCGGATCGCGTAATCAGCGCAGTGGTAAACTTTGGTGGTGGGTTTAATTTATATAAAACCAACCTATACGTTTTATTGATTAGAGTCAGGAGGTAACAAGCAAATTGCCTCAACTTTGCATAGATAATCTCGCTGCCGCTGGATTCCAAAACAGGGGTGGCAAGCTTTGCCACCCCCAATTGCTTTTTGGATTGCTTAGAAAGGAAATTGTTTTTCATGATGACCGATAAGAGAGAATTAAAAAGTATGATTCAATTTACTGAAAACCAGTACTCTAGTCAATGTTTAGTCATGAAAATAAACGTTTAATTTTACCCCAAACCCCGCTCAATATCTTTAATGATGTCATCCACGTGCTCCAAACCAACAGATATCCTCACCAAACCGTCGGTTATACCCACTTGATTCCTTTCCTCCGGAGAAAGTTTACTGTGGGTGGTGGAGGCAGGATGGGTGACAATGGTCCTGCTATCGCCCAAGTTGGCCGTAATGGAGGCCATCTCAAGCCTGTCAATAAAATTCTTGGCCTTTTCCAGCCCACCCTTTATTTCCAGAGTGACGATTCCTCCGCCGTGTTTCATCTGTTTTTTGGCAATCTCATATTGTGGGTGGGAGGGGAGAAAAGGGTATTTCACCTGATCCACCTTGGGATTTCCCTCAAAATACCTGGCCAAGGTCAGCGCATTTTCGCAATGCCTGTCCATCCTCACGGGGAGGGTTTCCATGCTTTTGGCCAACAACCAGCTGTTGAAAGGGGAGATGGCAGGGCCTGTGTGTCTGGTGAAAAACCTCACTTCCTGTATCAGTTCCTCGGTTCCCAGGATCAGGCCTCCCAGCACCCTTCCCTGCCCGTCAATGTATTTGGTTGCTGAGTGGGTTACCAGATGTGCCCCAAATTTTGCCGGCTGCTGAAGATAGGGGGTGGCAAAACAGTTGTCCACCACCAAAATCAAATCATGGGCCTTGGCAAAGTTGCCCAGCCATTCCAGGTCTATGATTTCCAGACCAGGATTGGACGGTGTTTCCACAAAGAGCATCTTGGTGTTGGGCTGCAGCAGCTTTTCCCAATTGCCTATATCGCTGATGTCACCATAGGTATGGGTGATTCCCCATTTGGGAAAAACGCGGGTAAGCAGCTGGTGGGTGGACCCAAATAGCGATCTGGCTGCCAAAATATGGTCGCCTTGCTGCAAAACCGAGGCGATGCTGCCAAACATGGCCGCCATGCCGGAAGCGGTGGCCACGCCGTCGGCAGTGCCTTCAGCAGCACAAACTTTGCTGATCAGATCGTCGGAATTGGGGTTGCTGTAGCGGGAATAAATATTGCCGGGAATCTCCTCGGCAAACATCTGCCGAGCCTCTTCGGCATCGTCGAAAGTAAAACTGGAAGTAAGATAAATGGGGGAAGAATGCGTCCGTTGGTCCGAACGGCCAGCAGTGGTTCTAACCGCGCTGGTCTCTGGGTTTTGATAAGTCATGAATGCTAATTTATAGTTCCATTTGGGTAGGTCTTGGCACCTTTCTCCCGTATGGAGACGGTTGCCAGAGGGTCCAGGAGCCTATTCTCTCGCCTCTTCTTTATAAATCAGTTGCCTGAAGTGATGCAAAGTAAGGGAAAAAAATCCTTAGTACCAAGAGTACCGTTTAGAGGTTTATTCCCGGCGCTGGTGCGCGGCGGGAGGTTTAGGAGTTTAGGGGGTGCACGGCGTCCCCACCCGTCATTGCGATCCCGACCCACCTGTACTCCCAAAAAACAAGTCGGGAGAAGCAATCTGGAACGCGAATCAAGCCTTCCAGGTCTCGTGATTTTTGGAAGACCCCGCGTCATTGCGATCCCGATCAATTAGAACTTCCAGAGAACAGATCGGGAGAAGCAATCTGGAGCCGTACCTCCTTCGCAATGACGTGGTACCCGTCATTGCGATCCCGACCCACCTGTACTCCCAGAAAACAAATCGGGAGAAGCAATCTGGAACGAGAATCAAACCTTCCAGGTCTCGTGATTTTTGCCAGACCCCGCACGTCATTGCGATCCCGATCAATTTGGACTTCCAGAGGACAGATCGGGAGAAGCAATCTTGAGCCGTACCTCCTTCGCAATGACGTGGTACCCGTCATTGCGATCCCGACCCACCTGTACTCCCAAAAAACAAGTCGGGAGAAGCAATCTTAAACGAGAATTAAACCTTCCAGGTCTCGTGAAATTAGCCAGACCCCGCACGTCATTGCGATCCCGATCAATTTGGACTTCCAGAGGACAGATCGGGAGAAGCAATCTTGAGCCGTACCTCCTTCGCAATGACGTGGTACCCGTCATTGCGATCCCGACCCACCTGTACTCCCAAAAAACAAGTCGGGAGAAGCAATCTGGAACGCGAATCAAGCCTTCCAGGTCTCGTGATTTTTGGAAGACCCCGCGTCATTGCGATCCCGATCAATTAGAACTTCCAGAGAACAG
>NZ_JAHBGI010000035.1 GCF_018500185.1 Litoribacter ruber
GATCATCGCTTCGCGGATCGGGAGGTTTAGGGGTTTAGAAATCGCAAAGCGACGCTAGGCTGAAAGGAAATGGGGCACAAACCTTCCTGCCAGCCAAAGGCAGGGTCGAATAAGTAAAAAATAAGTAGCACCAAGGGGAAAGGGCTCAACGGCCTCTTCGCAGTTGGAATAAATGATTTTGGGGTACCAAGTACAACGTACCAGGTACCAGGTATTCACGGCGGAGGGCTACGTTTGGGAGGCAAAGCCTCCATTTCTATCGTCCCGAGGCGCAGCCTCGGGACAACAGTTTTGATACCCTATCCGAAGAGCGAAGCTCGGAGGGAGGACCACGAGAGTAAAGACGGCGAATTGCCTCAGCCGGGCAAAATGGCTGCTAACCAACTTGTGGTNAACTTGTGGTGATGTGAGGGTACTTTGTACTTGGTACCTGGTACTTGGTACCCATGTCTGTGGACTATCCACTATCAACGAAAATCAGTAGTTGTCCGTATAAAATAAATATATTCCTATATTGCCTGACTTTAATATACTCTACGGACATGAAGAAGTTTTTACTTTTCCCTCTCTTTGCTTTATTGCTGATGTTTACGGCTTGCAATGAGGCTGCGAATGAATTTGAGAATAAACTGGTGGGGACCTGGGAGTCAGCCGGATTTAATGAATATATGGAGTTGGAGTATGTGGTTGACTATATATTCAACCCGAATGGCAGCTATGAGTATAGGCATTATATGAGGGAGGAAGGAGAAAGGCAGCCTGTGGGTTTTATCATGATCGAAAGGGGGAATTACTCCTATAATGGCCATACCCTGACCAAAACGGCTACTTTTATGGCCTACAGGCCCTATGAGCAGCCATATGTGAGTGAAGATTCATTGCGGCCCTATGATGAAACTTCCTACCCTGCGTTAAACAATGCCCAGCAGATTGAATTGGTATTGCAAAATGAGAACCGGGAATTCCTAATCCCGGGAGGAATTGTAGGAGGTGATGTGATTGTGGAAGACCAGGTTTTTGTAAGGGTTGATTAATTATGGTTTTATTTTGAAAATTTTTGTCGTGTGATAAATTTCTGAAAATCAAAGTAAAGGGCAGATTGTAGTGAGGAGGGTCAATTATTTTTAAGCCCACCCTATTGACTTCTCAAAAAATCCCCTTACATTTGTATCACATTAAAGCAAAGGGAAACGCAAAAGGCAAAAAAATCCGGTTTTAATGAACTAAAATAGCGACAAATCAATTGTTAAGATATATCGCGGGATGGAGCAGTTGGTAGCTCGTCGGGCTCATAACCCGAAGGTCACAGGTTCGAGTCCTGTTCCCGCTACTCAGCCAAGCAGAAATGCTTGGCTTTTTTTGTTTTAGTGCATTTTAAGGCAGTTTTTGAGTGGTTTGGAGTCTATTTGATTTTGCCAAATTCGGGTGGTTTTGTCCCCATTTTTGTCCCCCTCATTTTTTTGATTATTTTTGGATATGATCGATTTCAAGATAAAGGCTGTGTTGAATCCAAAAGGGAAAAAATCTTCCCAAGGAGAAGCGATATATCTATGCGTTAATCGAAAAGTTCGAAAGTACATCAACCTAGGTCTTGAAAAAATTCCTGCAAAGGCATGGTCAGGCAAGGATTCCAAATGGGTAAACAGCCACTACCCCTATGCAGAATCCCACAATCGCTCTATTGCAAAGGCTATTCATAGTTTGAAAGGGATTATCCAAGAGTATTCCAATCGGAATGAAACCCTAACGTCTGAAATGCTTAAAAAGATTTATGAAGTGAAATTTTTAGGCAAGAGAATAAAAGGTATTAATGGGGGGATGGCACCTGGGGCCAGTGATACTATTGTGTCATATATTGACTATTATTTAACCCATGGAAAAAAATGCAAATCCCCCGAAACTACTAGAAAGGTTTATATCACTTTAAAAAAGCAGATCACGAGGTACCGAATGCATGCATCCATGTCTGAAATTAATGAGGAGTTCGTAGCGGGATATGTAGATTTTATCAGGTCTGAAAAAGTGATGGCAGATGTGACGGTTGAAAAATATGTGGATAGGCTTAAGGTGGTTTACAGGGACTATTGTGACCAGTATGGAATTCAAGTTAAACACAGATATTTTGACAATTTGGATATCGACTCTAGCAAAACACCTGAGAAAATTGTCTATTTAAATGACCGTCACTATCTAAAGTTAAGAAAACTTGAGTTTACGCCAGAAGAAAGAAACCTAGAATATGCGAGAGACATTTTGATATTACTCTGCAACACTTCTTTGTATTACGGCGATTTATTGAAATTAAATCCTAAAGAGGCTTTTGATCAACATATATTAGAGGAGAACCAAGAAGCAATAGTGCTTAAGGGGGAAAGGAAGAAAAATGGTCGACACTTCTGGATACCTCTTAATAATACGGCAAAAGAGGTCTTTTTTAAATATTATTGTCCTGATTGCCAAACCATTTTTCCTTCAACAGCACTCTCCAGCCATGAATTCAATAAGCATTTGAAAACCCTTGCCAAAAGGATTGGTTTTTCAGAGGCTTTAACAAATGTTGTTGGGAGAAAAACCTGCGGAACATGGACAGATAGGTTGGGTATGGCAGAAAATGATATTAAATTAATGTTTGGCCACAAAATAAAATCTATTTTGAAAAACCATTATACCGAAATGTATACTATAGAAACCTATCAAAGGATAATTGGATTTATCCAAAGGTAATATGACAAAGAAAAAAAGCAAATTAGCCATTATTCATTACCATGGGGATGAGGTAAAGAAAATAGGTAAGGCTCCAACTGGCTTCCCACTTCAAGTCCAGGTCCGTTACAAAAAAGCCAAAACTGTATTTGCGTCTCGACTCGGCATAAGATATGTTTCTTCCAACACTTTTAGGCTTGAGGCCTTAAGGGAAAGTCGTGAAATTGCGGATAAATTGATTAACCAAGAAATTAATTATATTGAAAAGGTTAGGGATTATTTTGAAGAAAAATTAAAATTGCCTTTTAAACCGGGTTTTCTTTTGGACCCAATATTGGAAGATTCTTTTTTAGGAAGTATGGAATCATTTTTTGATAAGCAAATTGTGAAATATGATGTAGAGAAAATCTTGGTCAGTAAATCTGTTGATTCCCTTTATATCCTTGATAAAGTAAGAACTTTACGCCTAATAAGATTTATTAAAACAATTAACCCGAGGATTTTCGAAGAAATTATTCAAAAAAGGAATAATTACGAGGTATTCAAAGCTTACGAAGAGTTTCTTTTAATTCAGGGAAAATTTCCTGAGGAGGAAGTTGATAAGTTATCCTTTAGGTTAATGGAGGTAGACGAGGGATCTACCTTACATAATTTTAAATTATCTTTTAATCAAATGCTAGATGATGAAATATTAGCGTATTTGGAATTTAAACACCTAACATCCAAAGAATAATGTAAAAAGTTGAACATTTTTAACCATTTGTTCACCTTTTTTATAAATTTTTCTTTACTTTTGATTCAAACAAATCATAATAGCTATGAATCAAGAAAATTTCATTGTCCTTTCATCTAACAGCCATAAATGGCTTGAAGAAAAATTCCAAATTCTCGAAGAGAAAATTTCCCGCCTACAAAGTCAGCCAAAATCGACCAAAGATGAATGGCTTCCTTTGAAAGATTTCATGGAGGCCACAGGGGTTAAATCTCATTATTCTGTCTCGAAAATGGAAGCATGTGCTGAAGCTAAAGGAATTAAATTTAGATCAAAGTTCCTTGGGAAAAGGAGATTCATCCATCAAAGTGAAGTTGAAAAATTTTTCGCAGGAGAATATGAAAGCTAAAAATAAAGGAGAGGATTGGGGTCCTCTCCTTTTCAAGAGCGCTATGAATCAAATAGGCTCCAATGTCTTTAAACGGTTTACACACACACATTTAAATACAGTACAAATATGCCCAAAAAACATGAATTTCCCAAATGGGAGATAGATCTCTTTAGGGAAAAAATTGCAACCCTTAATGATATAAAAGATTGCCAACGATTTTATAATCAAGTCTTTAATCTTGTCCTTCAAAATAAAGTCCCTCTCGAAAAAGCTCATATTGCTCAATTTGAAGCTTTTTTTGAATCAATCCGAAGAGGCAATGTAGATCAAGGATTTCACAAGCTTTATTTTGTTACTGCTTCCTTTCAAAAACGAAATATTCTCCTAGAAATAGGTGAATCACTGTTGTACGTGAAAGCCCTAAAACTTCCTAATTGCATTCATGCATTTTATGGAATCGATGAAGTCATATTTTTCCAAGCCATTCTGGGTAGGATTTCTGATCGCATTTTCAAACTCGGGTTACTTCACAAAAAATACTTTAATTAATAAATAATAAAATTTCACTAATAAAGAAAAAAGCTCCTGGAAATTGGAGCGTGGAATTCTATTGTCTAAAATTTCTTCATATGACCTCAAATAATAAATTTCCTCAATTATCACAAAACCTTCAGTCGGTCTTAGGATCCAATAATAACCACTGTTCTTTTCCCCTGGATATTTATCCAAAAGAGCTTCAAGAAATCATCAGTAAAATTTCTGCTGGACGGGGAATACATCCTGATTACCTGGCATCAGCAATTTTGTTCTCTTATGGTTTCGCAATCGGTAATAATTGCTCAGTCTCCGTCTTGGAAAATAGCGCACAGCTTAAGCCTATACTTTTTATGTGCATAATTGGCAATCCAGGATCAAATAAAAGCTCAGCTTTAAAGTTCTCCATGAAATGGTTTTATGAAAAAGATAAAGACCAATACAGCCAATACAGGATAGACTGTCTAAAACGGAGGTCACTGGGCCATAGTTTACGCTGATA
>NZ_JAHBGI010000036.1:2555-4752 GCF_018500185.1 Litoribacter ruber
GAGGAGAAAACAACAGTGATTCCGTAAGTAGTGGCGAGCGAACGCGGAACAGCCCAAACCGTGCATGTTACGGCATGTACGGGGTAATAGGACCTGCATAATCGAAGACATCGCAGACATGAAGGACATGGGAAAGTCCGCCATAGAGGGTGACAGCCCCGTAATGGAAGGTGATGTTCAGAGGCGGGTATCCTGAGTAGGCCGGGACAGGAGAAATCCCGGTTGAATTTGCCGGCACCATCCGGTAAGGCTAAATACTCCTGAGAGACCGATAGTGAACCAGTACCGTGAGGGAAAGGTGAAAAGTACCGTGAATAACGGGGTGAAACAGAACCTGAAACCGTGCGCTTACAAGCGGTCGGAGCCCTTCAGTGGGGTGACGGCGTGCCTTTTGCATAATGAGCCTACGAGTTACTCCTCACTGGCGAGGGTAAGGAATTAAGTTCCGTACCCGGAGCGAAAGCGAGTCTGAACAGGGCGCTTAGTCAGTGGGGGTAGACGCGAAACTTTGTGATCTACCCATGGACAGGTTGAAGCTCTGGTAAAACAGAGTGGAGGACCGAACCGATAAACGTTGAAAAGTTTCCGGATGATCTGTGGGTAGGGGTGAAAGGCCAATCAAACTGAGAAATAGCTCGTACTCCCCGAAATGTTTTTAGGAACAGCGTCGGGAATTGTATGGCGGAGGTAGAGCTACCGATAGGACTAGGGGGAGTCACATCCTACCAAATCCTGACGAACTCCGAATGCCGCCATACAGAACCGGCAGTGAGGGCAAGGGTGCTAAGGTCCTTGTCCGAGAGGGAAAGAACCCGGACCTTCCGCTAAGGTCCCCAAATCCACACTAAGTTGAACAAAGGTGGTCCAGCTGCAGAGACAGCCAGGAGGTTAGCTTGGAAGCAGCTATTCCTTTAAAGAGTGCGTAACAGCTCACTGGTCGAGCGGCAGGGCGTCGATAATAATCGGGCATCAAGTGTGGTACCGAAGCGAAGGATTTAGACATCGGTCTAAGTGGTAGGGGAGCATTCCAACGGCGGCGAAGGTGCATGGCGNGTCCGCCTCAGGCGGACAGTGGTAGGGGAGCATTCCAACGGCGGCGAAGGTGCATGGCGATGTGCGCTGGAGTTGTTGGAAAAGCAAATGTAGGCATAAGTAACGATAAGGCGGGCGAGAAACCCGCCCACCGATAGACCAAGGTTTCCTGATCAACGCTAATCGGATCAGGGTCAGTCGGGACCTAAGGCGAACCCGAAAGGGGCAGTCGATGGACAACGGGTTAATATTCCCGTACCCCTTATACAGGCAACGGAGTGACGGAGTGATGAAAGATCCGCGCGGTGACGGAATACCGCGTTGAAGGTTGTAGGTATTGGAGACATAGTCAAATGCGTGTCTTTAGCCGAAAGCCGATAGTACCGAGCGTCTTCGGACAATCGGATAGTGATCCTAAGGGCTTCCAAGAAAAACTTCTAGCGTCAAGCGTATAAGGGCCCGTACCGCAAACCGACACAGGTGGTCAAGGAGAGAATCCTGAGGTGCTCGAGTGAATCATGGCTAAGGAACTCGGCAAAATGGCNATAGTGATCCTAAGGGCTTCCAAGAAAAACTTCTAGCGTCAAGCGTATAAGGGCCCGTACCGCAAACCGACACAGGTGGTCAAGGAGAGAATCCTGAGGTGCTCGAGTGAATCATGGCTAAGGAACTCGGCAAAATGGCCCTGTAACTTCGGGAGAAGGGGCGCCTATCCCGCACTTCGGTGCGGGAAGGCCGCAGTGAAAAGGCCCAGGCGACTGTTTATCAAAAACACATGGCTTTGCGAAGTGGCAACACGAAGTATAAGGCCTGACACCTGCCCGGTGCCGGAAGGTTAAGGGGGGGCGTTATCGTAAGAGAAGCGCTGAACTGAAGCCCCGGTAAACGGCGGCCGTAACTATAACGGTCCTAAGGTAGCGAAATTCCTTGTCGGGTAAGTTCCGACCTGCACGAATGGTGTAACGATCTGGGCACTGTCTCAGCCATGAGCTCGGTGAAATTGTAGTCGCGGTGAAGATGCCGCGTACCCGCAACGGGACGGAAAGACCCCATGAACCTTTACTGCAACTTAACATTGGCATTGGGCAAACGATGTGTAGGATAGGCCGGAGGCTTTGAAGCGGCGTCGCCAGGCGCTGTGGAGCCGTCCTTGAAATACGGCCCT
>NZ_JAHBGI010000037.1 GCF_018500185.1 Litoribacter ruber
AATATCGAATGATGAATAATGAAGTGGATGAAGGTGGGTTGTGGCAGCCTTCATCCCAGCCGTAGGTAAATTCCTGCTGGGCGCGGAAGAAGAACAAAGACAACAACGACAACAGTCCCGGGGAGGCGAAGCCGACCCACGGGACGGACAACGGCGAAGCGGACAACTACGAGGTAAAATACACCTTAGGTCTACATATCCCCAACGTTACCCTAACGTTACCCCAACGTTGATGCTAGACTGGTATAGGGGAAAGGCAGCGGGATGACAGAGTTTAATCTACTTATCCCCAGCTTTACCCCAGCTTTACCCTAGCTTTAGTGCTACTTTAGTAAGGCGTTTCTATTGGGTGTAGGCTCCCCCGACTGTCCCTGTTATATAAGGCTAATCAGAAGCAGACTGGGTCCAGTCTAGACGTTATTTAGGTCCAAGGGGAAGAGGGAGTTGATCCACGCCTAGACTGGAAGTGATAGGGAGATGATCCGAAGAGAATAATCCTTTGGGTGCGGGGATATAAGTTGCGCTGAGCACTGGGTGCCGGGTAGGATTCTCGCGCCCAGCAGGAGGTTACTTACGTAAGTATGACGTGGTTGTCCGTCCCGAGCTCGCCTCCCCCGGGAGGTAAACTCTGCTCACCGGGACTGGTTGTCTCGTCCCTGCGGGACTAGGTTGTCATGGTTGTCATTGTTCTAAATTAGGTCAGTCACGTCTTGAGCCGAAGGCCGTTTAACGGGAACAAGTACGTTGGTCTTTTCGNCTGCGGGACTAGGTTGTCATGGTTGTCATTGTTCTAAATTAGGTCAGTCACGTCTTGAGCCGAAGGCCGTTTAACGGGAACAAGTACGTTGGTCTTTTCGAGGCTGCGCCTCGAAAAGGACCTTCGGCAAGGATGAGGGTAGCTTACGTGAATCCGTCCTGAGGCAAAGACCGTGAACCCACCCGTGAATATTCTCGTTTTACGGCTCTCATCCCGCCCGTGGCTGCAAATAGGTAGAACCATGACAACCACGACAACCTAGCCGGGGAGGCGGAGCCGACCAATGGCGGGACAACAGCGCAGTTTACCTCCCGCGGGAGGCGGACAACCACGTTGCTAAAGTCGAGAATAATAATGAATGTAGAATGATGAATGATGACAAATGAAACACCCACGTTGCGGCCGCTGCGTACTCGTGGCGTCGTGGCGTGAAATCTTATAGGATAATCACATAGTTGTCGCTCTCATAAGGCAAAGCACCGAAGGATTTCTTCCAGTGAACCAAACCAGGAACCAACTCCCTTGTACCAGGATGGTAGGAGGTGCCGAGGTTGAAGAGTTTTTTATGGCCATAGAGGTCAAAAAGGTGGAAGAAGAGGTAGTCCAGCGCTTTGAGCTTTCTGCCTCTTTCGGTGGTGGCGGTGTATTGGGCTTTTACTACGTGCTTGTCGACAAACAGCGTTGTGCCTGCCAATAGCTCTCCTTCATGGTACAGGTCCCACTGTTCTATGGGATTATGCTGTCCGAGTTGCGTGATTTCTTGCAGGGAATGTACGGGGCGGTTGCCAAATTTATTGTACAGATGCGGGATGAGCACCTTTTCCCAGAAGGGCTGGAAGGAATCGGCTTTCCTGATTTCGGGGGAAATACGCTGGGAGTTCCTGATTTTGTAATCAGCTCTTTCCCCTATTGTACTGGGTAAGGGTACGGCATGGATGATATTGATGGCTGTCAGGGTGGCGCCAAACTTCAGGAGGGCCTTCCTCAATCTGTCCTGCCCGTCTTCCAAATAGAAATCGGGGATGCATTTGATATGGATTTCGGAAACCTCCTCACGCCTGAAATGGTCGATCAATGCCCCGACAACCTTTTCCATCTCCTCATCTCCCACTCCATTCCCCAAAACCAACCCACCAAAGGTGAGGCCTTTGTGCGAATAAACCTTACCTCCTTCCCAGTGTGCGGGAAAAATTGCCACGGGTCTCCCGTCCTGATGGATAATCACCGAGCAGTCCTCAAATCTATCCCTGTGGTAATCCATGTAGTTTCGGGAGTGCATGAAGGTCCCGTTGCGGCTGGATTGGAGGAGGCTCTCCCAGTCGGGTTGGTGTATGGGGCGATATGGGGTGGTGGTTAGCATGGTGGATGGCGGATGCATGATGTCCGATGTCGGATGTCCGATGTCGGATGTGGGGGTCCGCGCCCAGCAGGTTCTAACGAACGTAAGGGCGACGTGGTTGTCTCTTCCGCTTCGCGGAATCAGTTGTCATTGTTCCACCTTAGGTCAGTCACGTCTTGGACCGAAGGCCGCTTAACGGAAACAGGTACGGTGGTCTTTTCGAGGCTGCGCCTTGAAAAGGATCTTCGTTTGGACCGAAAGCCACTTACGTGCACCCAACCGTGAATGTTGTCGTTGAGCGGCTCTCATCCCACCCATGGCTGCAAATAGGTAGAATAATGACAACAATGACAACAATGACAACTTAGCCGGGGAGGCGAAGTTTACCTACCTCGGGAGGCCGACCAATGGCGGGACAACAGCGCAGTTTACCTCCCGGGGGAGGCGGACAACCACGTCATTATTTACGTATCGAGATTTCTCCCCGCCCCGGCGGGCAAGCACTCCCTCCGGTCGGTCGAAAAGACGTAACTATGGACTATATACTGCCGACTGCGGACTGTCGACTCCAATCTTGTTCACCCAAACCCCCGTTTTGTTTGTCAAAAGGGGCGTTTGTCAATTGGGGATGGGAAGATAATCGCAGTTGGGTAGGTTTGTAGGGTAATAATTCCAGCAAGGAGCTATGATCCCGATTGTATTACTTGAAGACAGCAGTTTTATGTTTACCGGCACCAAGGGGTTTTGCCTCTTTGAATCGGGGGAGCAGAGCGTGTCCTTGGGTTTGCTGGGACTGGAGGAGAGGCCGAAAAACGTTTTGGCGGATTACCTCCACAAGGTTTCCCTGGTCAAAAAGATCAGCTCCTACAACAAGCCCAGCCGCAACCGGACGGTGCTGGTGGATGGGGACCGGAGGATTGAGCTGGAAGACCCGCTGGTACACAGGTGGGAGGCCAACAGCATGAGGGAGGAACTGGAAAACCGGGATGCCTTTATTTTCATGTTTGACGGCAGGGAGGCGCTCGAGGATGTGGATTATGCCATCAACGTGAAGGTGCACCTGCAGTTTATCAACAGGGTGGTCAACGGCCTGAAGGTCATCGTGCCCATCGCCACCTTCCGCAAACGGGATGAGGAGAAGTACCTGGGCATGCACAAACTGGAATCGAAATTTTTCCTTGAAAACCAGCTGGGCAGCAGTCTGCTGGGCTTCAAGATACATGATATTGTCTTGGCCAACATGGAGTCGGAGGATCATTTGGCTGAGATTAAAAAAGCTTTGTTTCATTAGGGAAACAAGGGTGGTTGAACAACGGGAAAAGGTGGCTGTGATACGGCTGCCTTTTTTTTGTCGGAAGTCGGTGGAAATGGGCCAGTAGAGTAGAGCGGTCAGGGTCTAATTTAAACCCTG
>NZ_JAHBGI010000038.1 GCF_018500185.1 Litoribacter ruber
AGTAAATACCACATCAATTGCGGAATCCCCTCTCAGTGCTCAGGGCACAGAGCTCAGCGCTTGGAACGTGAACGAAGAACCCGATCTCCCTTCGGCTTCGCTCAGGGATCGAACTACATAGTTAAAGATTCAGATGGTTTCGACTCCGCTCAACCATTTATTTATAGATAGTACAAGGGCATAAGCGCGTTATATGAAGAAGCGATGAGCACTGGCGGGGATGAGGGTAAATGGCGAGAAGGACATTCAACCCCATCCGTGAAAATCTGTGTATTTTTATCACTTCATTCATCATTAACTTAAATACTCAATTGTATACTTTAAATGAATTAATTTCCCCAAATCAAACTTCTCTTTTTCAACTTCCTCCCAAAGCATTAAATGATGGTAGAAGAAATCATCCATACCAATTTGTTTGTTATCAAGTGGTTTTGGGGGACACTCTTCGAAGTACTCAACAAGCTTATTTAAAATAAAATTTAGATAGTATCGAAGATTCCCGGTTAGATTTTCAAGGTTGTCAATTATTGCAGCATCATGAACTATTTTATTTCTGATCCGATATAGCCTGGTTATATGCCATTCAATATTTTGTTTATGCCTATTTAAATATTTTTTTCTACTTTCACTATTATTAACCAAATGGGCTTTCAACCTTTGCACGCGATAGGCGAGTAAGGGATGGTTTCCTATAGCGGATCCTTTTATAATGTCAAAGGTAGACCCTTCTTTAAAATAGTCTAAACTATCATCAAATCCCTCAACATCCTTATCAATTTGAAAAGTTTTTAATGTTTCATGAAGGTGTAATAAATTTCTTTTCACATAGTAAAGACTATGTATTATGGGAAGAAACTTCATTACCCTCCTAAAGGTACTGGTGTCTTTATCATAATTTGAAAACACAAACTCCAATCCAATCCAGTAGTTAATAAATTTCTTTTCAATTTCTAAAGCCTCATTTCCTAATCTTAAATGCCTTAGTGCCGAATTAATTCGATCTTTAACTTCGTATTTGACATTTTTATTTTCCTCAATCGCTTCCAGTTCAGAAAGAAATTTTCTATGTTGATCCCCATTGCTTTTATAATACCCATCAATTTGATAATAAAGAGGTTGTAAATTTCCTTTCTCTTTATGAACATCATTAATTACAGCCGCAGTTTCATGAAGAGTAAGATTCAAATTGCTATATCCCAAATGTATCCTGTCAAACTGTTTAGACAATTTAGCCTTTCCAATTTTAAGAGCATGATAATAATCTAGCGCATCTACTTCAAATATTAAAAACCTCCACCCTTTTCTAGAAACTATGAAATTTTGAATCTTTGCTTGTGGACTTTCTCCAACCACACCTTTATCTACCTCAAAAGTGATTTGTTCACTAATGAGGTTTTCTAATTGTTTTTCTGACGCTTTGACTTTAAATATAATATTAAACTTTATCTCCTCCTGTTTGGTAAGAATGATTTTAAACTGTGACCAAGAATCTTTAAAAATAAAATCTTCTTTAAAAATAAAAATTGCTTGGATCAACTTGTGCAGATAACTTTTTGTTAAGTTAGATTGAATTGCTTCAGTAATACTGTAAGAAATAAGCCTGTCAAGAATTTTTAATTGCACTATTCTATCACCTTCATCCTCCTTAGGGTCATCCAAAATCATTTCAATTGCGTCAAGAAGATTGGGTAAATAATCATTGTTATTTGCCAACATGTTAAAAAGCCTATATTCCAATAAGTCAAGGTCTGAGTTTTCATCTTTAACCTTTTTTAAGGAATCAATTAACCCCTTCTTGGATAGTGGATCAAAAATTAAAGTCTCTTCGTTGAGGAGAAAATGTACCACTTCATCCCTACACAGAAGAATAGACTTAAAATCCTTTATTTTATTCGCTTGCCAATCATTCAGTAGTTCATAAAATTCTTTTACGGACTGCTTTGGGTTTAAATGTTTAGCCCTATAACTATCCAGACTTCGGTTGTAGCACAGTTCTTGTAACTTTTCAATTAAAAATGCCTCTAGGTGGGAAAGGCCATCATGAAGGTTGATTTTTTGCATTTTAAAATCATTATACTTATATTTGTATTAAATAATCAAGGTATTAAGATAACACAAAAATATAAAGGGAGAAAGCATAGTCTGGATTTGTAGGTAAATTACCTCGCAGGTTATCACCCTCTCCCTTCAGTATTAAGCTCAATCAAATGATTGAGCTTTTTTTTGTTCAAATTGTTGAAGCATAATTTAATCCCCTCCCACCCTATCGGCTCATTAAAATGAGTTAATCAAGTTGCCGTAAAATGAGACCTCACAATACTACTTTCACTTCTTACAGCTCCGCTAGGAGCGGCCGATATAATACCCGCCGGTGACAACCGGCGGTCTGCAGCCAACTTCCCCCTGTAAGTCCCAGAGGGACGCACCATGTAAATTCTGAGAAAGGTTGGGGGATCAAAAAGACGCTGGCCCTTCGGCTCCCTTTCGGCTTCGTTCAGGGACCCAGCTCCCGGTCATGGACTGCGCGCTGAGCACTGGGCACTGGGGGATGAAAGAAGGTAATGGAAAGATGGCAGGGATCCACGCTTGAAGCAGATACTACATCAACTGCGGAATCCCCTCTCAGTGCTCAGCGCACAGGGCTTGGAACGTGAACAGTGCCCGCTGCAGCTACATATGGATGCGGAAAGGTGTGAATGTAAGAAAGAACATAAAGTCCCCGACAGGCAGGCCTTCATCAACTAACCCTCTAAACCGTCCCGATTCGCGCAGCGTCGGGACATAAACTCCTAAACCGATTTGCTTCTTAAACTAAAAGGACATTACTTTATAGATTGATTAATCATCACTTTTATGAAAAAATCACTTTTAGTGTTCCTCCTCGGCTTATTTTTAAGCCTTTCCCTGCAAGCCCAGCACATCCGTGACCATGTAGCGTTTGGAGTNCGGCTTATTTTTAAGCCTTTCCCTGCAAGCCCAGCACATCCGTGACCATGTAGCGTTTGGAGTAGGGCCATCTTTTGTATATATGGATAACGAAATGGGATACCGGAATCTTGAGTTTCGACTTCTGCCGGTATTTACCTTTGATTACAGCAGGGACATAGCCAACCACTGGGACTTAAGAGCAACCATGGGAAACCAATTTATCGGCACCAACGGAAGTACTAATTATACTTCAAAATATTCCGAGTTTTGGGGCCAGCAGGGCATGCCTACAAACTTTAGCGGTTCGGCTTTCTTTGTCGATGCCATGCCCGTCTACCAATTTAACCCAAACCTCCCCGA
>NZ_JAHBGI010000039.1 GCF_018500185.1 Litoribacter ruber
TGTCTATTACGGCGATGATGGGCCAGTGATTACGGAGCATGCCGGGCCAGTGATTACGGGAATAACTGGGCCACTTTCCATGTGCAATTATGGGATTATATTTTAATTGTCCAACTTCTTTCTACTTCTCATAGATTCCCCTTCCAGTTCTATCCTGTGGGAGGAGTATACCAGCCTGTCAAGAACGGCATCTGCAATGCTGTCATCTCCGATGGTAGCATGCCACTGGGCCACCGGGATCTGTGAGGCTATGATGGTAGAGCTTTTCCCATACCTGTCCTCCATAACGTCCATCAGGGCATGCCTGGCTTGGGTGTCCATGGGTGCCAGTCCAAAATCATCCAGGATCAATACCGCGGTTTTTTCCAGCTTTTTAAGTAGGTTATGGTAGGTGCCCTCCAGCTTTGCAAGCCGGACCGTGTCAAAAAATCTCGAGGTATTGTAATAAAGTGTTTTGTACCTGAACTGGCATGCCTTTACGCCGAGGCACTGGGCCAGGTGACTTTTTCCGCAACCTGTGGCACCGGTAAGTATGATGTTTTCCCTGTTGCGGATGAAGCCAAGCCCTAGCAGCCTTTCAAACACCGACCTGTCGAGATTACGTGAGGCATGGTAATCGATGTCAGTGGCGGCGGAAGCCTGCTTGAAACCGGCCTGGCGGATTAGGTTGTCAATCGTCCTGTTTTGCCTTTGTTCCCATTCGCTGTCGACCAACAAGGTCAACAGCTCATCGGCAGAAAATTCTTTGTAAAGGTTTTCGGTGAGCCGTTTGTGGTAAAGTTCGGCCATGGCCCCCATGCGCATCTGTTTCAATTTTTCGATTGTGTTGTATTCGTTCATAGTTTATATGGATTGGTTTTTAATGTAGATGGGTTGAAGCCGCTCAACTGAAAAGCCCCCTGATGTTTTTGTGTTCAGGTGTCACTCGGTCCTCCGGAAAGGGGATCTCCTCCATATCCATTTTGTTCTGCAACACCCTTTCAAGGGTATGGTAAGAGGCTTTTTCGAATCCCAGAGCCCTTTTACAGGCCCTTTCCAGGCGTTCCGGTTCGTAGCTTTTCAAAAAGGCAAGGATCCCCTGGGCCTGCTTGTAGCCAATTTCGGGATAGTCATACTGTCCGATCAGCCTGCCGATGTACTCTTGGGTGTGGGGACCGACCTTTTGGGCTCTCCGGTGAAAAAATTCGGGGCTCCATTCATTGAAGTATTGGTGGCTGCTGGGCATATGGTCGCCCACTGTGATGTAGTGACCTGCTTTGAAGCTCCTTTTGTGGAAGGCTATCCTTTCCTGCCTGTGGAAGATCTCCACTATGTCCTGATTGTACTGTACTTCCACGGCCAGCCCGATATAGCGGTGGGGACAGCTGTAATAGTTCTTGTCCTCTCCCATGAAGACGTGGGAGGTTTTCTGGACTGTGGCTTTTTTATAGTTCCTGATACTATAAATACCACTTGGCAGGGGCTGAAGGAACTCTTTTTCAATATCGATGAACTGGCTCCTCCTGCTGCCCTGTCCGTGGCTCAACAGGTAATCGTTGAACTCCACCAATTTGTCGGCAATGGCATCGTTGAGCTCGGCCAGGCTGAAAAAGGTGTGGTTGCTCAGGGGGTAGTATATCCGTTGATAGACAATGGTTACCGTCCGCTCGACAAGGGCCTTGTCCTGTGGGCTGTAAGGGCGTGTGGGGTCAAGTGCACAGCCATAATGTTGTCCAAAATCGGCAAAAGTCTTGTTGAGTATGGGGGCATATTTTGAACTTTTGCTTACGGCAGACTTAAGGTTGTCCGGCACCACCGCATAGGGGACACCTCCTATCCATCCGAGGCAATGGATAAGGCAGCTGATAAAATCTTCACGGTTCTGGCTGGCCACGGCCTTGACGTAGGTATATTGGCTACAGGGCATGATCCCCAAAAAAACCTCAACATCGATCTGTTCGCCGGTATGCCTGTCCACATAAAAGAGTTTCTTGCCGCAAAAGTCCACAAAAAGCTTTTCTCCGGCCCTGTGGGTCAGCTTTCCGCTAACATGGTGGAGTTTGCTCCATTGCCGGTAATGCCAGGTAAACTGGCTGTATTTATAGCCTTCCGGATGTTTTGCAATATATGCCTTCCAAAGTGCCTGCAGGGTGCAGCCGGGCTTTTTCATCTCTTTCTGGAAGTGTGGGAACTGTCCGGAAAGCTGTTCGTACCGTTCCTTTTCCGTCTGGCTGTTTTGGGTGAAAAGTTCCTCCAGATCCTTTCCCTCAAGAGTCAGGAGCTCCCCGTACCCCAAGCCGAGTTCCTTAAACCGCTTGATGTACTCGTCTACGGTTTTCCGGTTGACACCCAAAAGGGCGGCCACCTTTCGGTTGCTCAAGCCTTTTTGCTTAAATGCTATCAAACTTCTTAATTGCATGATGTTTATTCTTTGTCCTGCCATGTAGATTGTTTTTAAAAACTACAAGGCTAATAATTATCATGGAAAGTGGCCCAATGACCTCCGGAATTCGAATGGGTTGCCGTAATTAAATGGCCCAATGACCTCCGGAAACAACGCCTGATTTTTGGTCCGTTGATTCCCGGAATGGCTGGCCCAGTATCAGCGTAAACTATGGCCCAGTGACCTCCGTTTTAGACA